>NZ_BMIG01000001.1 GCF_014641715.1 Polaromonas eurypsychrophila
GCCTGTTGCAGTGCCCGGCACACCAGAGCCGCCTGCATGTCCGGGGCCATCGCCCAGCCCACCACCTTACGCGCAAACAAGTCCAGCACGACTGCCAGATACAGCCAGCCACTGCGCGTTCGGATGTAGGTGATGTCAGCTACCCACGCCTGGTTGGGCTGCGTCGGGTTGAACTGCCGGTTCAACACATTGGGTGATATCGGCAGCACGTGTTTGCTATCGGTCGTGTGCACAAATTTGCGCCTCCACGTCGAGCGTAGACCGTGCTGGCGCATCAAACGGCGCAAGCGGTAGATGCCCATCACAACGCCTCTGGACGCCACTGCCGTGCGCAAGCGCCGACTGCCGTAAGCGCCTTCACTGGCGGCAAACGCCGCCTTCAAATGAACGCTGGCTTTGCACACCGCAGCTTGAGATTGGCTGCGTTTGCGGGCCGCGTAATAGCCAGACCGGCTGACCTCCAGCACGCGACACATCTGCTCCACCGCCACGGCCCTCTGTTGCAACTGGCGCACAAGCTCAAAGCTCATCGCAGTTCCCGGGCAAAGAAGGCCGATGCTTTTTTTAGGATATCGACGTCGCCTCGCAGTTGCCGGTTCTCGGCTTCGAGCTGGCGTATACGCTGCTGCTCAGCGGTCAATGGTTTGCCGATACCAGGCTGCCCTAGCTGTTCAGCATCGACCTGTGCCAGCCAGCGTCTCACCGCCGTCTCGCCCAGCTTCATGTCCCCACAAACCTCGCCAATACTCAGTCCTTGGGCACGGATCATCTGCACCACTTGCAACTTGAAGCTCGCGTCAAATACTCTTCGTTTCGTTTTCGTCACTTTTATTATCCAGGTGATTTACACCTATCTATGTGTACGAATTCATTAGACCAGGACAACGCTAAGCACGCCACCTTCTTTCAATTGACCGCCGCCGGCAAGGCGACAATGGTGCGCATTTCCCCCACCTCTCCCTGAGGAGGAAAGAGCAACTGCTCCACAGGTTGAAAGCCAATCTCCTCATGGCTTTGTACGGCATATGTCCTGATACCCATCAGAAGGAATAGGTGGTAAACACGCTAGCTGCATCACCAGTGAAATTCAGTCAACAGGCTCAAAATATGGCGGCTACCGCTTCATTTGTACCAGACATAACCTGAGGAACGGGAGCATGACGAAGTTTAGCGGTCCTCAGCCGGAGAAAGCGAGCGCTTGCGAGTACGCAGGTAAAGCTGAGTTGGAGTCTCTTAAGCGGGAAGTCGAGGCCCAAAGAGAAGTGATACTTGCCTTGCAAGACAACCAGCAGCGGTTACGCAGCTTGGCGACTATTTCGGCCGATTGGTATTGGGAACAGGACAGTGAATATCGCTTCACCTGTTTTTTCACTGAGCAAAATTCCGGGATGATCCGTGCTGCACTGCTTGATGGTGCAGTCGGTGCGTGTCCCTGGGAGCTGACTGGAGTCATGCCAATGACATCGCCCTGGGACGCTCATCGTGAAACGCTCGATGCTCGTCAACCTTTTTGCGATTTTGAATACAAACATATGTCGGAAAACGAGCCGCCGCGTTACTTTTCGGTGAGTGGCGTTCCCTTGTTTGATGACAAAAAACAGTTCATTGGATACAGAGGAACCACTCGAAATATCACCAAGCGGATACGTTCCGAAGAAACACAGAGACAAGCTGTCCGGCTGCTTGACGACATAGTCGACAACATTCCCATCGCGTTTCACCTGACGTCTGTCCAGAACTACAAAATAGTTCTGTGGAACAAAGCGGCTGAAGCTTTGTACGGCGTGTCACGCGAGGAAGCGGTAGGGCATTCGGTTCACGATCTTTGGCCGAAGGAATATGCGGACCGGATGCACGAGGCCGATGAGGAATTGGTGAAGCAGGGCGTCATGCATGATTTTCCTGATCGAATCACCCACACCAGGCATCGCGGCAGTATTCACGTGCACATGCGGAAAGTCCTGATTCAGGATGCCGACGGGCGCCCCTCCCATATCCTGATTACGGCCGAAGATATTACGTTGCGCCTGGAAGCTGAAACCCGGTTGCGGCAGAGCGACGCAAAGTTCAGGAGTTTGACCGAGCTGTCATCCGACTGGTACTGGGAGATGGATCATCAACTTCGGTTCACCTTGTTGTCAGGTGACAAGCCTGAGAGAACCAAGGCCACTGCGGAAAAATTTTTGGGAAAAACCAGATGGGAAACCACTGGTGTGGATGGCAATCAAGCGTTTTGGATCGAACACCGAAAGCAACTGGAGCACCACGAGACTTTCCGGAACTTCGAATATGCACATCAGGACAGCGATGGTTTGAGGATCGTGTCCATCAGTGGTGAACCCATCCTCGATGCAGACGGGGGCTTCAAGGGATACCGCGGTGTGGGAAGCGATATTACTGAACGCAAACAGACCGAAATCGCTTTGCGAGCCAGTGAAGCCCGCTTTCGCACAGTCGTGGCCGCCATGGCCGAAGGGGTTCTGCTGCGTGATGGTCAGGGACGTGTGGTGGACGGGAATGCCAGCGCCGAACGCGTCCTTGGAAGATCATTGCAGCATATGAAGGGGGAAACCTTCATCGACTCGTCTTGGCAAATGTTGAGGGAAGACGGATCATATATGCCGGATGAAGAGCGACCCATCACCGTCTCCGTGCGCACAGGTTTGCCACAGTCCAACGTGGTTATTGGATACCGAAGACCTGATGACAGCGTGTTTTGGGCGCTGCTCAATGTGCAGCCTTTGTATGACGAAAGCTCCAAACCACCTTCAGGTTACGTCACCACCATCACTGATATCACTCAGAGAAAACGGGCAGAAACCGAGATTGTCAGACTTAATGTAGAGCTCGAAAACAGGGTGCTCCGCAGAACCGCCCAGCTCGAAGCCGCCAATAAGGAGTTGGAGGCGTTTTCCTACTCTGTGGCCCACGATCTGCGTTCCCCATTGAGCAGCATCGATGGCTATAGTGCCTTGCTGCAGAAAGCTTTGTCGGGTACGTTGGACTCCCGATCCAGCCATTACTTGGTCCGCATACGTGAGGGTGTGCGACGGATGGGGGACCTTACCGACGGATTGCTCTCCCTGGCCAAGCTGTCACGCACCGGCCTCAACTGGGAAACAGTGGACCTGAGCGCTGAAGCCGGCAAAATTGTTGCTCAGCTCAGGGAAAATGAACCGACACGCAATATTCAAATTTCCGTTGAACCTGCAATCTTGGTGAGAGCTGACAAGTTGCTGCTGCGTCAGGTCCTGGAAAACCTGATTGCCAACGGCTGGAAGTTCAGTTCCAAGAAATCTTCAACAGAGATTTCCGTTGGCAGACTTCTCGCTGATGGCGATGAACCTTCATATTTCGTGCGGGACAACGGCGCGGGGTTTGACATGGCCTACATTGACAAGCTCTTTGGCACCTTTCAACGGCTTCATTCCCCTGGAGAATTTGCTGGTACAGGCATTGGTCTGGCAACTGTCAAACGCATTGTGATGCGCCACGGAGGAAGAATTTGGGCCAAGTCAGTCGTTGGTGAAGGAAGCACTTTTTACTTCACCCTTGGAAGCGACCTGACCAATGTGCTGCTCAAGCAAAGCAGCAAATCAGACGAAATTACTGGAAGAATTACCCTGGCACAAGCCCCGCGTGCCTTGCCGCAGTTCAACAATCAGGCAACCCCAGTGAGGAATGATGCAGCCGTGCCAAATGACGTCGACGACATTTCTTTGGACAACGACAAGCAATTCAGCAATGCTTTCGAACATGCTGCCATCGGGATGGCTTTGATTGCAACTGATTCGAAGCGACTGCGGGTGAACAGTGCCTTTTGCAAGATGTTGGGGTACTCGGAAGCTGAGATGTTGTCGCGCACCATTTATGAAATCACTCACCCTGAGGATATTGAATGGGATTTGGTACAAAGAGGCAGAGCGCTGTCCGGGGAAATTGAAACCTATCAGTGGGAAAAACGATATATCCATCGCTCAGGCGCAGTCGTGTGGGGCCATCTGACTTGCTCACTGGTTCGAGATGCAGACCGCAAGCCGCTGCATTTCATTATGCAGGTCCAGGACGTCACAGAGAGGAAGTTGACTGAATCTGTATTGCGTGAAAGTGAGGAGCGGTTTCGCACACTCACAGCTCTGGCGTCCGACTGGTTTTGGGAACAAGATCAAAACTTCCGATTTATTCAAGTCTCTGGCAACGCAGGGGATGAATCAATGTCTGGGGATGCCAGAGGACAGGCAATGGGCAAGACACCTTGGGAGCTTGATCATGTACTTATGCCCGAAAGCGTATGGGATCGGCATAAATCGCAGCTCATGCGGCATGAGGTTTTTCGTGATTTCGAGGTGACGCGGCTGGACCGGGACGGACAAATGCGCTACGTGTCGATCAGCGGCGTGCCAATTTTTGACGCCGCAGGTCTCTTCAAGGGCTATCGGGGAACTGGCCGTGACACCACGGAGATGCGCCGTGTCAATGAGGCACTGCGACTCAGCGAAGCTCAGCTAAGAGACATCACAGATACCCTGCCTGCAATTATTTCCTACGTCGATGCTGAGCAGCGCTTCCGCTTCCACAATCGTTCCTATGCGGAGGGTTTGGGTCTCTCCCGCGATCAAATCAACGGCAGGAAAATGGTGGAGGTGCTGGGCCAGGAGGGTTATGAGCTTGCGCTCCCCTGGATAAAAGAAGTGCTTTCTGGTTATCCAGTGAGTTTCGAACGCCATCGCAAAACGCCGCAAGGTGACTTCCGTGATTTCATCGTTAATTACTTTCCTTGCTACGGGGAAGGTAAGGACGAAGGTAAAGTTATAGGGTTTTACTCCTTGGGTACCGACGTCACAGAGTTAAAGCGCATTGACCGCATGAAAACCGAATTTTTAACGACGGTGAGTCACGAGTTACGCTTGCCACTCATGTCGATTCTCGGATCCTTGAACTCAATTTCCGGCGGGATCGTCGGGCGACGTCCCGAAGACGTTAGCGCCGCGGTTGAATTCGCAAGGAAAAACTGTGAGCGCCTGCTTCAACTGATCAAGGACATTGTTGATCTTAAAAAGGTCGAAGCTACTAACAGCCCGCGCTGAGGGTTTGTAAAGCCTGGTTTTGTTTTTCCGGTCTTTGAATACCCTGTCTCTGCTGGCGCCATCTGCGCCTTTCCCTGCGCGCGTTGTTTTTGCCGAGGTGGACGCTAAACTCCAGCCATGAGTTTTGCGGTTCATTCCCCTCCCGGCGACAGCTCGCATGCCGAGCCCGACATGGATGCGCGGGACGACTGGGTGGAAGTCAGACTGACACGCAGTTTCATGCGCAATGGCCGGCCGGCCCTGCATTCGGCCTCGATGGTTATTCCGGTCTTCCTCGCGATTCTCTACAACGATGTCAACAACACAGCCTTGCTTTGCTGGGGGCTGGCCGCGGTGGTGATGACGCTGGTGCGTTACCGGGTGATCGCTATCTATCACCGCGACTTCGCCAGTGAAGACGCCGCGCGGCTGGGTGAATTCATGTCGCGTTATAGCTGGACCTGGACCATGAGCGCCGCGATATGGGGTGCTTCGATGCTTCTTCATTTTCGCAAGGCACCGGTGTACGACCAGTTCATCTGCCTGCTGGTGCTGGCCGGGATGGCGGGTTTTGCAGTGGGCGCCTTCTCCGCGTCCTGGCGCTGCTTTGTGGGCTACATCAACGGTTTGGCCTACAGCACGCTGGCCGCCGTGGTCTATAGCGTGGGGCTGGAGCGCCCGTTCATGGGCACGGTACAAACCTATAGCCTGGTTGTGCTGGTGTTGATTTATTGGGCCGCCATACGCATGGCGGGCAGGCGGTTTCACCAAGGCCAGCGCAAAACGCTGGAACTCCAGTTCGCCAATACGATGCTGATTGCTTCGCTGACCGAAAAAACCCGCACCGCGCTGGAGGCGGTGCAAACCAAAAACCGCTTCATGGCCAGTGCCGCGCACGATTTGCGCCAGCCGGTGCATGCGCTGAGCCTGTACGCCGACTGGTTGCGGGCCGAGCCTGAACTGGTGGCGCAGATCACACCGAAAATTGTCCAGTCCACGCAGGCGGTCAATGAGTTGTTCAATTCCCTGTTTGATCTGGCCAAACTGGATTCGGGTGCCGTCGAGGTGGCTTGGCAGGCGGTCGAGCTGTCGGAGGTGCTTGCCGAACTGGAGTTGCAGTACGCCCCAGTGGCCCTCGAAAAAGGTCTGCAACTGCGTACCCGTGTAGTGCAGTGCAGGGCGTTGTCCGACAGGGTGTTGCTCAAGCGTTTGCTGGGCAACCTGCTTTCCAATGCCGTTCGGCATACGGTCGGGGGCGGCGTGTTGATTGCCGTGCGCCGCAGACCCAGCGGTCTGTGTATCGAAATTTGGGACACCGGCGTCGGGGTGGCGCCTGAGGACCAGCAGGCGATTTTTCAGGAGTTTTACCGGGTGGCCGCGCACAACGGCACGGAACAGGGGTTCGGTCTGGGCCTGTCGATTGTCTCGCGGCTTTGCGAAACCTTGAAACACCCGCTGACCATGCATTCCCGTCCCGGCAAGGGCACGGTGTTCAGGCTGATGCTGGAACCGTTTGATGACGCGGCCGGCGCTCCGGGATCATCTGCGTGTTGATTTTTCCAACGACACGACGGTCCATGGGGCCGCTCTCAGTCTCGCCCTTTTGGGAGAGGGTGGGGGTGAGGGATTGAGCGTTCCAGCGGGCAGGAACTTTAAAACGCTCAATCGTCGAATCAGAGCAAGCCTTGTGTTCGGGCCAGGTGGCTGGCTTGCGAGCGGCTTTTGACATTGAGTCTGCGAAACAAACGCCACAAATGGACTTTGACCGTGTGTTCGCTGATTTGCAGTTCGGCGGCAATATCGCGGTTGCTCATGCCCTTGTCCAGCATCACCAGCAACTGCTTCTGGCGCTTGGACAGTTTTTCCGGCTCGATGCCGCTTTCGGAATCGGGGCCGTCGTCCAGAAAGGTTTTCAGTACCCTGGAGATTTCGGTGGCACCGGCCGATTTTTCAATGTAGTTGTCTGCGCCGGCTTCCAGCGACAGTTCCTGGTAGTCCTGCGCCGGGGCTGCAGACAGCACCACGATGGGAACTTCGGGAAACTGTTGGCGCAGTTCGCGCACCCCTGACACGCCGTGGGTATCGGGCAACTTGAGGTCCAGGCAGACAAAGTCCGGAATGCCGTGTTGCTCAGTCGCCGCGCCGATCGCGGCCAGCCGGTCCAGCTCAATGACGCTGGCCTTGCTGTGCAGTCGGCGGATCAGCATGACCACGGCTTCCCGCATGAGGGGGTGGTCGTCAATGACAAAAATGCGCATGGGAGCCGTTGTGAGGTGGGAACTGGTGTGAGTTTTGACTTCAAAAGGAAGCATACCCGGTGTGTGACAGGTTGGTGCGCCAACTATAAACATTAAGTTGGGCATTGATTCACATCCCTGCTATGTCAAAAAATGTCGTAGTACTTACTGCCTCTTATGCGCTTAAAAAGTCATGACAGCACGAACGCTCAAACGCTGACCCCGGCCCTGTCTCACAAGACAAGGGTGAAAGCGGTCCAATTCACGCGTCGTGTATTTGGAAAGCCCAGTACAGCCGTGTTACGGCGCGGCTGAGCTCCATAGCTGCAGAGCGGCCGCGATGGCGTCGGCTGTGACACCGGGCACAGCTTGCAGGCTTTGCCGCAGCATGGGCAGTGCGGCTTCGCCTTGAGTCTGCAGCAGGGCAATCGCTTTGGCGGCCTCTTTGGGCGACTCGAAGCCGAGGCTGTGCAGCAACAACTGACCTTGACCATCCAGCAGCTTGAAGTGAAATTTGCCATCTGCTTCACGGTATTGTTTGAAGACGGGCTCGCTGGTCTTGGCGGTTTTTAATTTGGCGGCTGCCACTGCGGGCGCGGCAACCAGTTTGCGCAGGCCCACGGCCTGGCGCAGTTCGCCCATGAAGGGTGTCGACAGCCGCCGCGCCTTGTCGGCGCCGGCCAGCAAGGTGGCCTCGATTTTTGCGGGGTCCTGCATCAGCGCCTGATAGCGCGCGCGCATGGGCGCGACCTCCTGGTCAATGCGTTCGAACAACAGCTGTTTGGCATCGCCCCAGGCGATGCCTTCGGCAAAGGCATTGCGCAGCGCGGCCGTTTCCGGTGCGCTGGCAAACGCCTGGTAGATCTGGAACAGCGCCGAGTCTTCGGTCTGCTTGGGCTCGCCCGGTGCGCGTGAGTCAGTGAGGATGCTGGCAATGAGTTTTTTGAGCTGATCGCGCGGCGTGAACAGCGGGATGGTGTTGTCGTAACTCTTGCTCATCTTGCGGCCGTCCAAACCGGGCAGCAACGCTACCGATTCCTCGATCAGCGCCTGCGGCAGCACAAAGTGTTCTCCGTACAGGTGGTTGAAACGCTGCGCCATGTCGCGCGCCATCTCGATGTGCTGGATCTGGTCGCGACCGACCGGTACCTGGTGCGCCTTGAACATCAGGATATCCGCGCCCATCAGCACGGGGTACATGAACAGGCCGGCGCTGACATCGGCATCGGGGTCGTTGCCGGCTGTGGTATTTTTATCCACCGAGGCCTTGTAGGCATGGGCGCGATTGAGCACTCCCTTGGCCGTCACGCAGGTCAGCAGCCAGGTCAGCTCAGGAATTTCAGGAATGTCTGACTGCCGGTAAAAGGTAACGCGCTCGGGGTCCAGCCCGGCGGCCAGCCAGCTTGCCGCAATTTCGAGTGTGGACTGCTGGATGCGGGCCGGTTCATCGCATTTGATCAGCGCGTGGTAGTCCGCCAGAAAGTAAAAACTTTCCGCGCTGTCTCCTTTGCTTGCCGCGACAGAGGGCCGGATGGAGCCAACATAGTTGCCCAGGTGCGGCGTGCCGGTGGTGGTGATTCCGGTCAGAAAGCGATGCGGCGTGGAAGTCTGTTTGTTTGTCATGATCATCATCGAACCAGCATCGCCAGTGGCGTCAATACAATTTCAAGAAGGGCGTAAGACAAGGTCATCAGGGGACGCATCCACCAGTCGGTCAGTACGCCGGCAATCACCAGGGCCATCACCACAAAAAAGCCCCAGGGCTCGATGCGTGACACCAGCTCGGCCTGGCGCCAGGGCAACAGGCCCACCAGCACGCGCCCGCCATCCAGTGGCGGTAAGGGAAACAGGTTGAAGACCATCATCACGATATTGACCAGGATGCCGGCCTGGCACATCTTGATGAAAAACGGCTCCGTCACGCCAGCGCCCTGCAGCAGGTAAAAAGCGATGCCCCAGAATACGGCCTGGATCAGATTGGCACCTGGCCCGGCCAGGGCCACCCAGATCATGTCGCGTTTGGGGTTGCGCAAGTTACCAAACTGCACCGGCACCGGTTTGGCATAACCGAACAGAAACGCGCCCGAGGTCGCGATGTACAGCAGCAGCGGCATCGCAATGGTGCCCAGCGGGTCGATGTGTTTGACCGGGTTGAGCGTGACGCGGCCCAGCGCCCAGGCCGTGTTGTCACCAAAATGGCGGGCCACGTAGCCGTGCGCCGCTTCATGCACGGTGATGGCAAACAGCACGGGCAGCGCGTAGATGGCGACGGTTTGAATCAGATTGGCAAAGTCCATCCGTTGATTGTCTCAGACCGGTCAAAGGCGCGGCCGGGACCGGACAGCTACAGGCCGAGTGCGGCCAGGTCACCGCGCCCCTGCCGCACCACCACCGGCTCGCCGCCCTGGCCCATCGCCGTCAGGTCAATCACTGTGGTCGGCTCCTGTGGACAAGCGCCGGCGTCGATCACGGCGGCCAGTTCGTGCTCGAGCTGGTCGCGGATGTCCTGCGCGTCATTCAGTGGTTCGGTTTGTCCACGCGGGATCAAGGTCGTTGCCAGCAGAGGTGCGCCATGGATCTCCAGCAGGCACTGCAGGGTCTTGTGGTCGGGCACGCGCAGACCGATGGTCTTGCGCGAGGGGTGGCTCAGGCGCCGCGGCACTTCCTTGCTGGCTTCGAGGATGAAGGTGTAGGGCCCGGGCGTGGCGGCCTTGATCAGGCGGAACTGTTTGTTGTCGACGCGCGCGTAGTTGGCGAGTTCGCTGAGGTCGCGGCACAGCAGGGTCAGGTGGTGTTTGTCGTCCACCCCGCGGATGCTGCGCAGTTTGTCGGCAGCGGTCTTGTCGTCGAGGTGGCAGACCAGGGCGTAGCTGGAGTCGGTGGGCACGGCCACAATCGCGCCTCGGGCCAGCAGCGCTGCGGCCTGCCTGAGCAGTCGCACTTGCGGATTTTCGGGGTGGATGTCGAAGAACTGGGCCATGGCGGTGTGGCTGGTTCAGGACTCGGCGGGCAGAATGCGGAATTCTTTGAGCGCACGGCTCTCACGCGCCGTCAGCCAGGCCCCCAGCGCGCCGCAGATGGCAATCATCAGCATCCCAAGCAGGGACCAGCCGTCCGGCACATGGGAGAAGGCAATCCAGCCACCGACCATCGCAAAGGCGATCTGGGCATACAGGTAAGGCGTCAGGGTGGCAGCCGGCGCACGCATATAGCCCAGGATCAGCATGAAATGCCCGACCGTGGCAGCCACGCCCATCAGCAGCAACCAGCCCCACAGCGACCAGGCGGGCAGCGAAACCCAGGCAAAGGGCAGAGCAAGCGCGGCCAGCAGCGTACCCACCCAGCCGGTGTACAGGTGCATGGTGATCGGGTCTTCCGTTTTGGCCAGCTTGCTGGTGAGCACCTGGAAACCGGTGTTGGTGGCCACCATGGCTAGCGGCAGCAGCAATGTCCAGTTAAAGTCTTCACCACCGGGACGGATGATGATCAGCGTGCCGACAAAACCGCCTATCACCAGCGACCAGCGCAGCGCAGAGACTTTTTCGCCCAGTGCAGTGGCGGCCAGCAGCGTGATCAGCAGAGGCACGATGGCGCCGATGGCGGTGAACTCGGCCACCGGCATGTATTTGAGGCTCAGGAAGGCAAACAGGCTGCTCAGCAGCAGCAGCAGGCCGCGCAGGCACTGGAACTTCGGGTGAGCCGTGCGAAGCACGCTCAGGCCGCGCAGCGGCAACACCACGGCCGTGGTGGCCACCGCCTGGAAGAAGTAGCGAAACCACAGCGCCATCAGAAGCGGCACGCTGGCGCTGACAAATTTGGTGGTGGTGTCCAGCGTCGCAAAACAGGCGACCGCCGCGATGACCAAGGCGATGCCCGCCAGCGCAGACGGCGTGCGGCTCACTGGATGCGATCTTCCAGCAGCGCCCAGACGGGTGTCAGGTCACCCGGCAGAAAGGGCAGGGTGCCCAGATCGGTGTGGCTTTCATCGGGGCTGTGGAAGTCGCTGCCGCGCGAAGCGGCCAGGCCGAACTCTTTCGCGGTTTCGGCGTATTTCACATACTCCTGCGTCGTGTGGCTGCCGGTCACCACCTCAACGCCTTGGCCGCCGTGGGCCTTGAACTCGGTGAACAGCGCGTATTCTTCATTTGGGGTGAACTTGTAGCGGCCCGGGTGGGCAATCACGGCCACGCCTTTGGCGCTGGTGATCCACTGGACGGCATCACGCAGATTGGCCCAGCGGTGCGGCACATAACCGGGCTTGCCCTCGGTCAGGTACTTGCGAAACACCTCCGACGTTTCCCGGCAGACGCCAGACTCCACGAGGAAGCGGGCAAAGTGGGTGCGCGAGATCAGCTCCGGGTTGCCGACAAACTTCAGCGCGCCTTCATACGCGCCCTTGATGCCGACTTTGGCCAGGCCGTCCGACATTTCCATGGCCCGCTGCCCGCGACCACCGCGCGTGTCGTACAGGCCCCGCTTCATGGCCGCGTCATCCGGGTCAAACCCGAGGCCGACGATGTGCACGGTTTCGTTGGCAAAGGTAACAGAGATTTCGGTGCCGGTCAGGTAGTTCAGGCCCTGGGCTTTGGCGGCGGCAGCCGCGCGGTGCTGGCCGCCGGTCTCGTCGTGGTCGGTCAACGCCCAGAGTTCGACACCGTTGGTTTTGGCGCGTTCAGCCAGCGCCTCCGGTGTCATGGTGCCGTCAGACACCACGGAGTGGCAATGCAGGTCGGCGTTCAGGATGTTTTTGGAGATCACCAATACATTTTAGGCGCTCTGCCCTTTTGTTGCCGAGGCTGGCCTGGACCGACCGCCGCGCCATGGCCTACCATGGCAACTTGCTTTGACATCACTTGACCGGGGCCTTTCATGATTACCGTGCACCACCTCAACCATTCCCGCTCGCAACGCATCCTCTGGCTGCTGGAAGAGCTGGGGCTGGACTACGACATCAAGCGTTACGAGCGCAACCCCAAAACCATGCTGGCGCCGACCTCCCTGCGTGCTGTGCATCCCCTGGGCAAGTCGCCGGTGATCACCGACGGCGAGCTGACGATTGCCGAGTCCGGCGCGATTGTGGACTACCTGATCAACCGTTATGGCGCGGGGCGGCTGGCACCGTCGGCGGGGTCGCCGGATCGCCTGCGCTACACCTACTGGCTGCACTATGCCGAGGGCTCGGCGATGTCGCCGCTGTTGCTCAAACTGGTGTTCGACAAGATTGAAAAAGCGCCGATGCCGTTTTTTATCAAACCGATTGCCAAAGCCATCAGCGGCAAGGTCAAAAGCAGTTTCGTAGAGCCGCAGATCATGCAGCACCTCGACTACCTTGAAGGCGAGCTTGGGAAAAGTGCGTGGTTTGCCGGTGATGAATTCACGGGTGCCGATATTCAGCTGAGCTTTCCGCTGGAGGCCGCAGCAGCGCGCGGTGGACTGGATGCGAGTCGGCCGCAGCTGATGCATTTTCTGCAGCGTATTCATGCGCGCCCGGCCTACCAGCGCGCCATCGAGCGCGGCGGCGAGTATTCAATCCTTACCTGAGGCTGGAGTTGGGCGATTTCGCTATTAAATAAATAGCTTTCTACGCCCGTTCTATATGGGCTGTAGGCCTGAAACGCTTGAAGGCTTGAATTTCAGCGGAAGCCGAAGTAAGACAGGATGAAGCCGATGATGACGATAAGGCCGACGATGTAAATGATGGTGTTCATGGTGTCCTCTGGATTTTTTGTTGGCGTGCCGGACTGGCTTGCCTTCTGACACCAGATCATGGCGGGAAGCCTGGTCCACAGCTGTAGGCCCTGCCTGCCAGGCGCCGTCGGACAAAAGCGCTTGAGGAAGCGCTGAATAAGCCCATTGCGGCGCGCCATCAGCCGGGCTAGGGCGGGCTGCTGCGTTGAATTTCTTGCCTAGGGCCTGTTAACGCCGTTTTTGCAAATGCGAAAGGAGTGAAAGCAGTGCCAATCAAGGCGCGCGACAACGCCCAGACTGGGCGTCTGGGCTAGGAGTGCAACGCAGAGTGGCGCTGGTTTCACCCCGTTCCCTTCGGGTTGCGATCAAAAAGGCCCTGCGCGGCGTTGCAAAGCCTTGTCGGGGCTGACCCCGACTGCGTTTTGCGCCTTGCTCAGCGCCTTTTTGACTCGCAACGCATCTTGCAAAAACAGCGTTAACAGGCCCTAGCCAGCTATTGACTGCGAAATCCGCCTTGCATCCCATCCCCATCCGGCTGCCGCGCATCCGCAAGGACTTAGTCAGCGCTTCCCTAAAGCTCCGCAGCCTCGACCAGAAAACGCACCCGCTTGATGCCCTGCCACTCGTCGGCATCGAGCCTGAACGCCAGCTTGACGCGCGCTGGCAGTGACTCGGTGTGACCGAACCAGATGCCGTCCACCGGCTGGCCCTGATGCTTGAGCTTGAGTGCCAGGTGTTTTTCACCGACCAGGCGTTGCGACACGACTTCAACTTCCTCGCTGAAAGTCGGCGCCGCAAAACCCTGGCCCCAGACCTCCTTGTGCAGCATGTCCACCAGGTCGGCGCGGCGGTACTGCGGCGCCAGCGGGCCATCGGTGTCGAGCCGGCGTGTCAGCGTCGCGGCATCCAGCCACTCGTGTGCCACCTGCTGCAGTGCCTGCTCGAAGACTTCGAACTGTTCCTCATGGATGGTGCAGCCGGCCGCCATGGCGTGGCCGCCGAAACGCAGCAACACGCTGGGGTGGCGTTTGGCCACCAGGTCCAGCGCGTCGCGCAGGTGAAAGCCGGGGATCGAACGGCCCGAGCCCTTGAGCTCGTGTTCCTTGCCGGGCGCCTGGCTGGCGGCAAACACAAAGGTCGGACGGTGCAGCTTGTCCTTGATGCGCGAGGCCACTATGCCGACCACGCCCTCGTGAAAGTCGGGGTCGAAGATGGCTATCGCCGGTGGTGGCACCTCGTCTTCATCGATCATTGCGTCGGCCGCGAACTGCGCCTGCTCTCGCATGCCGGCCTCAATGTCCCGCCGCTCGCGGTTGATGCCGTCTAGCGTCTTCGCCAACTCGTCGGCGCGGCCCGCGTCGTCGGTCAGCAGGCATTCAATGCCCAGCGTCATGTCGCTGAGCCGGCCGGCGGCGTTGATGCGCGGACCGACAGCAAAGCCGAAGTCGAAACTGGTGGCCACAGCAGCGACACGTCCTGCCGCAGTGAACAGCGCCGCCAGGCCGGCCGGCACGGCGCCGCTGCGTATGCGTTTGAGGCCTTGCGCCACCAGGCGGCGGTTGTTGGCGTCGAGCTTGACCACGTCGGCGACAGTGCCGAGGGCAACGAGGGGCAGCAACACGTCCAGACGCGGCTCAACGGTCGCGAGCGGCCGCGGCGAAGGGCCGCCCCGAGCAAGGCCAGCCCCCTCGGGGGGCAGCGAAGCACACGAAGTGGCGAGCGTGGGGGCCACAAACACGCCACGCTGTCGCAACTCGGCACGCAGGGCCAGCAGCACATAAAACATCACACCGACCCCGGCCATCGATTTGCTCTCAAAAGCGCAGCCGGGCTGGTTCGGGTTCACGATCACATCGGCGTTGGGCAGCACGATGGCACCGTCCTTCAATGCCGGCAGGTGATGGTCGGTGACGAGGACCTGCATGCCCAGTTCACGCGCGCGCGCCACGCCGTCCATGCTGGCAATGCCGTTGTCCACCGTCACCAGCAGGTCGGCGCCCGTGGCCTTGACACGCTCCGCAATCGGTGCGGTCAGCCCGTAGCCGTCCACCACACGGTCCGGCACGATGTAGCTGACCTGCTTTGCGCCCAGCAGGCGCAGGCCGCGCAGCGCGACGGCGCAGGCGGTGGCGCCATCGCAGTCGTAGTCGGCCACCACGCAGATTTTTTTGTTCGCGGCGATAACATCGGCCAGCAGCAGCGCCGCCTCCTGCGTGCCCTTCATCGATGCCGGCGGCAGCAGCCGGGCCAGGCCGTCGTCCAGTTCGTCGGCGGTCAACACGCCGCGCGCGGCGTAAAGCTGTGCCAGCAAGGGGTGCACGCCGGTCTGCTCCAGCGCCCAGACGCTGCGGGGCGGGGCTTCACGTACTATTATTTTCATAGCTGCTCCCGCCCGTCCCATAAGGGCTGAAGGCCTAAAACACGCTTGAACCGGGACCAGGGACCGGCTCTAGTGGGAACAAAACTTTGCGCCGCGTGTTCGCCGCACAGCGTCAGTCGTGCGCTCCCACCGGCCCGCAGAACGGCCAGCAACGCGGCGCAGGTATCGGCGTCCACGACCTGCCAGGCCTGCGCATGGGCGGCCGCGTCGCGGCGCAAGGCGGGCGCCTGCAGGCGCGATTCCACCTGCACTTCGCCGACGAGGGCCATGGCATGGTCCAGCACCCCGGCGCCAGTGACCCAGAAGGAGTTGACCGGCGCCAGGCCCCGCTGCTGCCGCACCTCGTTGACGGGGTGGGTGTAGAGCAGCATCTGCATCTCGTTTTGCAGGCGGCGCAGGGTGGCGGCCGGCGTGCCGGCGCCGTCCAGCAGCGAACGTGTCAGGTGCCGGCCCATCAGGGTGTCCATGGAGACGCTGCGCAGGCCGCGAAACACCTCGCCGGTGGCCAGCCAGGTACCGGGCAAGGAGCCATAGGGTGCCAGCGTGATGCCGTCTTCGAGAAAGTAGGGCGCCATCGCCGCCAGCAGCGTGCCGGAGCTTTCTTCGTCCAGGGCCAGATCTTCGGGCGGCGACAGCCGCACATGGTCGGCGCCGACCTGCCAGTGGCACAGCTTGATGAAGGCGCAGGGCAGGCCGATGCTGCCGGTCTCGAAGGCTGCCCAGGGAATCTCACCGGGGCCGCCCGGCAGGCTGTTGGCCTGCGCCAGTGCCAGTTCAAAAGGCGTGGACGGGTCGTCCTCGCCGCATTCGATGCGGCCGTCCGGCGCCATCGCCGCCAGCAGCGCGCGCAAGTTGGTCGTCAGCGGCGGCAAGGGCGGCGCAGCTTCGCCGGCGTCCTGGGGCAGCACAGCCCCGGCAATGATCAGATGAAGTTTGTCCGGCATGGGCCTATTGTCCGGGATTGCACGGGCGGTCGAGAGGGCTTGCGGGCCTGATGCCACAATTGGCACCATGCAAATCCCCTACGAACTGATTCTGGGCTGGCGCTACACCCGCGCAGGCCGTGCGACGCGGCGCAACGGTTTTATCTCCTTCATCTCTGGCGTCTCTATGCTCGGTATTGCGCTCGGTGTGGCGGCGCTGATCATTGTGCTCAGCGTGATGAACGGGTTCCAGAAGGAAGTGCGCGACCGCATGCTGGGCGTGATTTCGCACATCGAGGTGTTTGCGCCCAACGGTGCGGCGCTGCCCAATGTGGCGCAAACGCTGGCGGAGATCAAACAGAACCCGAACGTGGTGGGCGCCGCCAGCTTCATCGCCGCGCAGGCCCTGCTGGCGCGCGGCGAAGACATGAAAGGCGCCATCGTGCGCGGTATTGACCCGGCGCTGGAGGGTCAGGTCACGGACCTCGCGGTGGACCTCAAGGACACCGCCTTGCCCAAGCTGGTGTCCGGCAGCTTTGGGGTGGTGCTGGGCGGCGAGCTGGCACGTGCGCTGGGTGTGCGCGAGGGTGACCTGGTGACCCTGATTGCCCCCAGCGGCCAGGTGACACCGGCCGGTGTCGTGCCGCGCCTCAAACAGATGACTGTCGTCGGCACCTTCGACTCCGGCCACTTCGAGTACGACTCGGCGCTGGTCATGCTGCACCAGGACGATGCCGCAAAAATTTTCCGCCTCGAAGGCCCGACCGGCATACGCATCAAGCTCAAGGACCTGCATCAGGCGCGCGAAGTCGCGGCCGAGCTGTCGCGCAGCCTCAGCGGTGATTTGCTGATCCGCGACTGGACGCGCCAGAACCGCACTTGGTTTGCCGCGGTGCAGCTTGAAAAACGCATGATGTTCATCATCCTGACCCTGATTGTCGCGGTCGCGGCCTTCAACCTGGTCAGCACACTGGTGATGACCGTCACCGACAAACGCGCCGACATCGCCATCCTGCGCACCCTGGGCGCCAGCCCGAAAAGCATCATGGGCGTGTTCATGGTGCAGGGCGCCATGGTCGGTGTCATCGGTACCTTGTCGGGGCTGCTGCTGGGCCTGGGCATTGCGCTCAACATTGATGTGATCGTGCCGGCGCTGGAGCGTGCGCTCAACGCCAGCTTCCTGCCCAAGGACATCTATTTGATCAGCCGCATGCCCAGCGACCCGCAATACGCCGACATCATGCCGATTGCCGTGATTGCGCTGGTGCTGGCTTTCCTGGCGACCATTTATCCGAGCTGGCGCGCTAGCCGCGTTAACCCCGCAGAGGCTTTGAGATATGAATAAAAGAATTTTTGGGTGCGCGTATGAGTGATGCAGTTTTGAAGGCGCAAGGTCTGACCAAACGTTTCCACGAGGGCCCGATCGACCTGACCGTGCTGCACGGTGTGGACCTGCAGGTGATGGCCGGCGAGACCCTGGCCATCGTTGGCGCTTCCGGCTCCGGCAAAAGCACCTTGCTGCACTTGATGGGTGGGCTGGATGCGCCGACCAGTGGGCAGGTCGAGCTCAAGGGGCAGTTGATGTCTTCGCTCTCGCCCACCGAACAGGGCGAGCTGCGCAACCAGCACCTGGGTTTTGTCTACCAGTTCCATCACCTGCTGCCGGAGTTCAGCGCGCTCGACAACGTCGCCATGCCGCTGTGGATACGGCGCCAGGATCGCGAGAAGGCGGCGCAAACCGCTACGGCCATGCTCGCCAGCGTGGGCCTGAAAGACCGCATTCACCACCGCCCCGCAGAACTGTCGGGCGGCGAGCGCCAGCGGGTGGCCATTGCGCGCGCACTGGTCACGCGGCCGGCTTGCGTGCTGGCCGACGAGCCGACCGGTAACCTGGATCGTTCTACCGCCGACGGTGTGTTCGAGCTGATGCTGCAACTGGCGCGTGAACACGGCACGGCCTTTGTGATGGTGACGCATGATGAAACGCTGGCGGCGCGCTGTGGACGGCGTTTCCGCCTGGTGTCCGGGCGCCTGTCGGCCTGGGAATAAGGCGGGACGGCCTGCGGCAGGGTCAATTTGCGGCTGCTGATCGCCAAAACGACCGGAAGTGCATAATCCGACAGTCTCCCGGTACGCCCTCGCGTCCCCGGGAGCACCAGTTTTTCAACATGCCGTGCAGCTTCCTGCCTGCGGTCCAGGACAAGCCACCCTCGCATGACCGACCATTACACCGCCCTCGGCCTGAACAGTGCAGCAACGCTGGCCGACGTCAAAAAAGCCTTTCGCCAGCAAGCCTCTTTCTGGCACCCGGACAAAAACTCCCATCCCCAGGCGGCTGATCGTTTTCGGGCGGTGCAGCAGGCCTATGAAGTGTTGGCTGACGCGGACAAGCGCGAGGCTTATGACGACAACCGCCGTCGCAACCTGCTCGACAGCCCGATAGACACGGCGCGTGTCATCTGGGCCGATTATTTGAACCCGCTCGTGTGAGCCGCCCTGGCAAGGAAAAATTGATGAAACACTCGGCTGCATGAGCATCTCTCCCTATTTTCTCGACCTGCGCTCGGCCTACCAGTCCGAAATTGATGACCTGCGTTTCGACTCCGAAGGGCGCGACGTGTTGCAGCAGCGACTGGCTGGTAAACGCCAGCAGATCGCCTTTCTCGTCCAGATGATGGACATCAGTCCGGAGATGGTCGCTGTCGTGTTTCACCGGGGTTTCGACTTCACAAACAAGTCCGTGATGGAGCACTTGCTCACGCATGACGAGGCCAGCTTTCCGTCGTTGAACAGTTTGGCCGGCGATTTTGCCCTCCTGCCCTGGGCCCAGGACCTGGCCGATATCGTTTTGCAGGCGCCCGGTGGTGACAAATTCCTGACGCTGGCTGCCGGTCTGGAATACATGGCCGGCCTGCCGGTCGCTGCCGGCATCATCGTCAGCGACCAAGACGGCGATGAGGATGAGGATGAGGACGACAACAGCGACCAGGATGGCGACGATGAACTGGTGATTTTTGAGGACGATGGCGAGGGCGGCCAGGGCAGCGATGCCCGCGCACGCCAGGAAGCCGGTGCCGACTGGCTGGTCCAGCAGGGCTTCGACCAGAAAGACTGAAGCAAGCGCCATGAGCCAGAAAGTGAAACCCTGATGAGCAAACATCTCGCCCTGATCGAAAAAACCCAAAGCCTGATTGCGGCCGGCGATATCGTGGGTGCCGAGTCGGCCCTGGTGGAACTGGCCGATGCCGAAGGGGATGGCGCGCTGATGGTGGTGCTGGAGCAGTTGCCGCCCAAGGACGTGCTGGCGGTGATCCGTGAGTACGACAACTCCCGCGAGTCTGTGGTCGGCCTGCTGGTGTCGCCCGCCCAGTTCGCCCGCGCCGTGGTGATCGAAAAACTCTACAAGGACCTGACCCGCACCCATCTGCGCGGCATGGTCAATGCGGTGATCTTTCGGGAGGATGCGGAGCCGGTGGAATTCCTTACGGCCATTGGTGACCTCGATGGTGGCGCTGAAGCCCTGGCCGACTACTTCTCCGACCAGTGGAGCCGGGTCGAGGGTTTTGCGCGCAGCGGCAGTTTTGATCCGGCCGACGAGTACGGCAAGATGTTGTCGCAGTCTGCGCTGCTGGCCTCTGCCTACGAGCGGCCGCGTATTCAGCAGGATGAAATCGCCGACCGCGACTGGATGCAGCTCGCGTGGATACTGCGTTACGAATTGCCGGACCTGTTCATTGAAATGCTGATGGTGCTGCGGGCCAAGGTCAGTGCGCACCAGGCAGCCGCTTCCGACGAGGAAGATGAAGAAGATAGCGAGGACGACGGCAAGGTCGAGACCGGCGACACCGATCGGGGCAAGGCCACACCGACGGCGCGTGAGTCCGACGAGGAATCGGCGATCTGAACTTGCACCCTCCCATGTCTTCGCCTTCTGCCGTTTCGCTTTACGACGCCCGACCTTTTTTCGAAAAGGCGTTGCAGCATGGCGTGGTACACGGCATCATCGGCCCCGAAAAAATCGAGGCCATGCGGGTCGAGGGCCCCAAGGGTTTGGTGCAGATTGCGCGTTATTTCGGCAACGAGTTCCTGCGCCCTGAGCTTGAAAAAGCCCGCGACCGCATGGTCAACCTGATCAGCCTGTACCTGGAAAGCAGTTGCGACGGCGACGTCCAGCAGGGGGCCGAGTCGCTGCGCGATTTTTCGCTGTTGTCGCGCTCCAAGGGCGGTTCGGACATGCTCAAGGCCCTGATTGCCATGCCGCAGAACAGCCACTTCGGCATGAATGAGCGCGGCGGCTTCAGCGACGAACACATTCCGCTGCTGGCCAAATGGTCGCTGCGCAGCCTGACCGATTACCAGGCCGAACTCGCCCGGCGCAGCCAGGTAGCGCAGGTGGTGGATGCGGCCCTGTGGCTGGCCGGCGAGCTCGGCATGGATGCGGCCGACCTCGAAGAGGCGGGCAAGGATGCCGAGGCCGTCATTCGCAGCGCCTTGCTGGTTTTGGCTTCTGGCCGCACCGAGATGCCCGACTGGCCCGCGTTTGAAAAAATGATCGTCGCCCTGCGCAAAAAACACGCGGCGGAGCCGGCTGCGCTACCGCTTGCCGTTCCTAAAAAACTGCCAGCCCACCTGCGGGCGGTGGTGGAGGCGGCGCGCCAGTCGGTGATGGCCGACGCGCCCAAAATCCTCGATGCCGCCTTGCCGGTGCGCATTTTGTTCGACCGCAGCCCGGCTTTCATGGGGCGTTACTTCTGGATCGAAGATGCTCTGGCCGAGGTCGATCACCATGACCGCGCGGCATCCACGGCCTGGAACAAGGTCACCGGCGGCAATGCCGACGACGGTTCGCTGCTGACCCTGTTCCTTTGCGTGGCGGCCGGTTCCACGCCCAAAACCATGCTGGCCGAAAAAAGTGCCACGGCGCTGCTGCGCAAAATCCGCAAGTCCGGCTTCCACCCGGCGCTGGCGCACCAGTACATCGCGGACCATGCGCCGGTGCAGCACCAGGACGCGTATGCCAGCTTGTGGGAGGCTTTTGTGGACGAAGCGCAGGCCACGCTGGAAAGCGATGCGGTACACGCGCTGAACGACGCGCTGGCGCTGCTGCGGCGGGAATGTCATGTGACATAGACGATTTGCGGCTGGGGTGGCGAAACACGTTTTTTCATTAGGTATTTCGCGCTCCAGCCCTTGTCCCGTATGTGTGAGAAGCTATTGAATTTATAGCGAATTCATTGCGCTGACTGTCATCCCGGACTTGATCCGGGATCCATATGGGCGAACTACTTATCTACTTCGTAGCATGCGAGTTTGCGAACAAGCCGGGTCTCGCCCCGGCGGGCGACTCACTTTCTCTTGCTTCGCCAAGAGAAAGTAAGCAAAGAGAAGGCGACCCGATGGTCTGGGTCCCTCCGTTTCGCTGCGGGCAACCTACGGTGCTCGCCGAAAATGGGGTCGAGCTCGAACTCGCCTTTGGCTCAAACAATCGCTCGTCCTGATCCGTTTTCGACTGTGCTCCTCGGCCCAACCCGACGGGTGGCAGAGAAAACCAAATACCAGAGACAGAATCCGGAGCAGAAGAAGCGCGCAGCGCTTCTTCTGCAGGAATCCCAACAGACAGCCATGTTTGCACGCGAGCGCAGCACACGTAGCCAAATGAAGTCCCCCTCCATCGCCCAGCGGGGCGAGGGAGGGGTTAGGGGTGGAAGTGGGGAGTCAGACCTACTGTCCAGAACGGACCGCAGGCGCAGCGTGATGCCGGAGCAGGCAGGAAGCGGATTCAAAGAACCCGGTTAAACCACAGCATCGACAGCGAGGCCGACAGCAAAGCCAGCACCGCCGCAGCGAGGGCCAGCAGGCCGGATATTTCGGTCTCTTTCTTCTCGACGGTGAGCCGCGAGCTCAGAGTTTCATAAACCTTTTTCAAGTCAGCCGCAGTACCGGCGTAGAAGTACTGGCCCTGGGTTTTGGTGGCGATGGCCTTGAGGGTTTCCTCGTCGAGCTTGACGCGCATGGACCAGCCTTCAAAACCGATGGTTTCGCCGTCAACCGTCCCCACCCCCACGGTGTAGACACGCACGCCGTGGTCAGCGGCAATCTTCGCCGCCTCCAGCGGGTCCACGCCGGTGGTTCGCTGGCCGTCCGTCAGCAGGATGATGGCGCCGGAACCGTAGGAGCCGGGTGCGACCGGGGTGAAGTCCTTTTTGGGCTCCTTGGGCACCTGATCGATGGCGACGCCGCTGCTGCGGTTGCGCCCGTAGGTCAGCGACGCCAGATCAATACCGGCGTTGGGAAGCAACTCACCCAGTGACACCACGATGGCATTGCCGATGGCGGTGGCGCGTTGCATCTGGAACTTGTCAATCGCCGTCACCAGGTCTTCCCGGCTCAGGGTGGCCGGCTGCACCACTGACGCGGTGCCGGCAAAAGCCACGATCCCGACACGCACGCTGCGCGGCAGCTCGACCAGAAAGGCCTTGGCTGCGTTTTGCGAAGCAACCAGCCGGTTCGGCAGAACATCGGTAGCACGCATGCTGCCGGACACGTCCATCGCGAGGATGATGGTTTCCTGCTGAGATGGCAGGGTAATCACCGCAAACGGCCGTGCCGCGGCCAGCAGCATCGCCGCCATGGCCAGCAAAAAAAGCAGCGGCGGGATGTGGCGCCGGAAGGTCTGCCCGGCGCCCATGGCTTCGCGCACGATGGACAGGCTGGCATAACGCAGCGCCATCTTTTTCTTGCGCCGCAGCAGCCAGACATACAGCAGGATCAGCAGCGGTAGCGCCAGCATCAACCAGAGAAACTGGGGCCAGAGAAAGTTGACGGGTGAGTTCATGGAAGGGACTTCTGCGGGCCGCGCTCAGGCGGCCGCCTTGAGATGGTCGGGCAGCTTGCGCTGGCCTTTGCCGGCGGCGCCGGACGACTGGCCGCGGCGCTTGCGAAGTTCGGTAAAACGCATGATGGCGTCCACCAGGTCGCCGTCGGTGGACAACTCCAGCGCATCGACACCGGCACGCATCAGCGCCTGTCGCAGATCGGCTTCACGCTGCGCGGCGATACGCGTGAAGCGTTTGCGAAAGCCCGCATCGTGGGTGTCCACCAGCAACTGCTCGCCGGTTTCGGCATCGCGGATCGGGATCAGGCCGAGGTCGGGCAGTTCCAGCTCCAGTGGGTCGAGCAGGCGCACGGCGACCACCTCGTGACGCTGGGCCAGTTGGCCCAGGGTTTTTTCCCAGCCCGGCTCGCTGATGAAATCCGACACCACAAACACCGTCGAGCGCCGGCGCAGCAGTCTGGCAGCCGAGCGCAGCAGGTCGTCCAGCCGCGTCGTGGTGCTGCCGGTGGGCTCGGGGCGTGTCTGCATCGCATGCAACATGTGCAGCACATGTGGCCGGCCGCCACGCGCGGGCAGCACGGTGTCCACGCCGCTGCCGTAAAGCATGGCGCCGACGCGGTTGCCGTGACGCGTGAGCATGCGCGCCAGCACGGTGACGAATTCAGCCGAGACCTGGCTTTTTCGCTGGTTGCCGGACCCGAAATCAACCGAAGGACTCAGGTCCAGCAAAAACCAACTGGCCATCTCGCGGTCTTCGGTGAACACGCGCACATGCGGCAGCTGCAAACGCGCAGTGACGTTCCAGTCGATGTGGCGCACGTCGTCGTGATGCTGGTACTCGCGCAGGTCGGCCAGGTCCATGCCGGTGCCACGCATCAGCGTGCGGTAGTCGCCCTGCAGCAGGCCGTCTAGCCGGCGCAGCACGGTCCACTCCAGGCGGCGCAAAACATGTTCGGCGCCCACAAGTGGCTGCGCCGATGCCCGGACGGAGGCCTCGGCCGCTTCGGGTTGTTCAGATTTGCGAAACCAATTTTTCATGATCAATGGAAGTCACGCCCTTCAGGGCCATCCTTCGACAGTCTCAGGACGAACGGAGTTGCGCGAATGTGGGCTTCGATCCAGACCAGCCAGGGCCGCAGAACCGGCTTTGCCGGGCTGCAGGCGCAGCGCCCCCTCGGGGGGCAGAGAGCTACGCGCAGCGAGCGATCGTGGGGGCCGCATATCTACGCCACCAGTTTTTCATGTTCAAGCGGTCTTGCTGGCGCCGGCACCTTGGCCATGATTTTGGCGACCACGGTGTCGGCGTCCAGTCCTTCGGACAGCGCTTCGTAAGACAGCACCAGCCGGTGTCGCAGCACATCGGGAACCAGGTCGGTCATGTCTTCAGGCAGCGCATAGGTGCGGCCGCGCAACATGGCCAGCGCGCGTGCGCCTTCGGTCAGGTTGATGGTGGCGCGCGGGCTGGCGCCGAAGGTGATGAAGCGCTCCAGCTCCTTAAGACCGTGTTTTTCAGGCGTGCGGGTGGCCGACACCAGGCGCACCGCATATTGAATGAGCGAAGGGTCCACATAAACACGGCGACACTCGCGCTGCAACTCGGCGAGTTGCTCGGTGGTCGCTACGCTGCTGACCGCGACAGCCGGGCCGATCACGCGCTGGACAATCACGAACTCTTCCTCGTCGCTCGGGTAGTCCACCAGCACCTTCATCATGAAGCGGTCCACCTGCGCCTCGGGCAGCGGGTAGGTCCCTTCGGTCTCGATCGGGTTCTGCGTCGCCATGACGAGGAAGGGCTCGGGCACCTTGTGCGTTTCACCAGCAATCGTGACCTGGCGCTCCTGCATCACTTCCAGTAGTGCGCTTTGCACCTTGGCGGGCGCGCGGTTGATCTCGTCGGCCAGCAGCAGGTTGGTGAAGACCGGGCCCAGCGAGGTGCTGAAGTCACCGGTCTTCTGGTTGTAGATGCGTGTGCCCACCAGGTCGGCCGGCACCAGATCGGGCGTGAACTGGATGCGCTTGAAATTGCCCTGGATAGTGTTGGCCAGCGTCTTGACGGTCAGGGTCTTGGCCAGGCCGGGTACCCCTTCAACCAGCAGGTGGCCCTGGGCCAGGATGGCGACCATTACTCGTTCCAGGAAACGGTCCTGACCGACCACCACGCGTTTGACTTCGTAGAGGATTTGCTCCATCAGTTGCGCGGTGTGGGCGTCCTGCGAGGGTGACTGTGCTTGCATGGGTGCGGGTCCTTAGAAAGGGGTCAGGCCGACGGCCGCAGCGGCGTTTTCAATTGGTACCGCAAACGCAATGCCGACAAAACTGCGCTGCTGGTTGGGGTTCAGGATGGCGGTGACGATGCCGACCACCTCACCGTCCATGGTGACCAGCGGTCCGCCCGAGTTGCCGGGGTTGGCGGCCGCGTCGAACTGGATCAGGTTGCGGATGTCCTGCTTGCCTTCGGGCGAGCGGAAGGTGCGTTTGAGGCCGGAGATCACGCCGGACGAGGCCGAAGGCCCGATGCCAAAGGGGTAGCCGACAGCCAGCACATGGTCTCCGGGCGCGAGGTCGCCGGTCGAGCGCATTGTCGCCGCAATCATGTCGTCGGGGATGGTGTGCGCCTGCAGCACCGCCAGGTCGTTTTCCGGCTGCAGGCCGGTGATGTGCGCCGTGGACTCCAGCCCGTCGGCAAACACCACCTTGATGGTATGCGCGCCCTGCACCACGTGCAGGTTGGTCAGGATGATGCCCTTGTCAACGATCACCACGCCAGTGCCGACGCCGAATTCCACGTCTTCCTTGCCGTCCTTGCTTTTGCCGTAAGACATCACGCGCACCACCGAGGGACGGATCGCGTCATAGGCCCTGGCCACCGCCGACGGCAGCTGTGTGGTTTCCAGGGTCTTGAGTACGGCGGCGTTGATGTCGTCCTGGGTCAGCTTGCGCGGCATGGTCCGCAGCGACAGCGACAGGCTCAGACACAGCAGGGCGGTCATCATCAACAGTGCCGACCAGAGCAGGCGCGGATTGGAGAGCGAGAAGAAGCGGGAGGCGGGCGACAGGGCCGGCGGGGGCGTGGCCGGCGCGGCCACAGCGGCGGGCGGTTCGCGCGCCGTGTCCGTGGAGGGTCTGCTGGAGCTGCTGTAGCGGACTGGCCTGCGCATCCTTGTCACCTGTAAATATTATTTTCTGGACTGACGATGCACGGTATCACGTCTTGTGCATCTCTGCATATTGTTCGGTCATGCGCGGGGGCATTTTCCCGGAAGATGCCCCTGACGATTGAGGCATCATTGGTTCATGTCTGTCTGGATAGATACCCATTGCCACCTCGATGCTGCAGAGTTTGCCGGCGACCGCGCCGCCATGCGCGCACGGGCTGCCGCTGCGGGGGTGGCACTTTGCGTGCTGCCAGCGGTCGGGGTGTTCAACTTTGCGGCGGTGCGGGAACTGGCGCACCAGTTTGGCGACAGTTATGCCCTGGGGATTCACCCGCTTTATGTCAAGCAGGCGGAGGACGGTGACCTGGCCCTGCTGGACGCTGAATTGGCGCTGCGGCGCTCAGACCCGCGGCTGGTGGCGGTGGGCGAAATCGGGCTCGACTATTTTGTGCCCGAGCTCAGTGAAAGCCCGTTGCGCGAGCGCCAGGAGCATTTTTACCGTGAGCAGCTTTTGCTGGCGCGCAAACATGGCCTGCCGGTGATCCTTCATGTGCGGCGTTCGGCCGACCGGCTGCTCAAACATCTGCGTGAACTGGCTCCGCCAGGCCTGGGCTGGCATGGCATAGGCCACGCCTTCAATGGCAGCGCGCAGCAGGCCGGCGAATTCATCAAGCTGGGCCTCAAGCTCGGTTTCGGCGGTGCGGTGACTTTCGAGCGCGCGCTGCAGTTGCGACGCCTGGCGGCTGAACTGCCGTTGTCCGCACTGGTGCTTGAAACGGACGCGCCCGATATTCCTCCGCACTGGCTGTACACCACCGCTGAACAGCGCGCGCAAGGTCAGGCCCAGGGCCGCAACGAGCCGGCCGAGTTGCCGCGGATTGCTGCTGTGTTGGCGCAACTGCGCGGCCTGACTGTCGATGAACTGGCCGCAGCCAGCACCGCCAATGCCCTGTCGGCACTGCCCCGGTTGAAGCAGTTGCTGGCATGCTGACCGGCCTGCCACCGCTGGTGTCCGACCAGACCCGGCTGCTGATTCTGGGCAGTTTTCCGGGCGTGGCTTCGCTGGCGGCGCAGCAATACTACGGCCACCCACAAAACCAGTTCTGGCGGATTTTGCAAGCCATTTGGCCCTCCGGCCCATGTCCGGCGGGCGTGGATAGCTATCAAATTCGTAGCGAATGGCTGTTGGACAGAAAGCTCGGCGTCTGGGACGTGTACGCGGCCTGCGAGCGTGAGGGCAGCCTGGACAGTCGCATCCGCAAGCCGGTGGTCAATGATTTTGCGGCGCTGCAGCAGCTGTGCCCGCAGCTTGAAGCGATCGCCCACAATGGTGGAGAAAGCTTCAAACATTCCCGCCACACTTCGCTGCTGGGTGTGCCGGTCTACAGGCTGCCATCCACCAGCCCGGCCAACGCTTCCTGGTCCTTCGCGCGCAAACTCGCGGCCTGGCGTGAGATTTTTGAAAAACACCAACTGACCGACTGACTGACGATGGCCCGCAAAGACACCGACCCCCCGCTTGACCTGCCTGAGGTCAACTTTTCCGACTTCGGCGACGTCCGTTACCTGCATCTGGGCACCGAGTGGGTCCAGGGTTCGATGTTGCTGGACAAACCTTTTGACATCGAACTTGAGTACGTCCAGCGCATGATGGCTTGGCTGCTGTTTGTCGAGCCGACGGCGGTGGCCGCGCGGCACGCGATGCAATTGGGCCTGGGCTCAGCGGCACTGACCAAGTTCTGCTACAAAAAGTTGAAGATGAAAACCACCGCCGTGGAGCTCAATCCGCAGGTCATTGCCGCGTGCCGGCTTTGGTTCAAGCTGCCGAAGGACGATGCGCGCCTGAAGGTCATCCTGGCCGATGCGGCGCAGGAAATTCGCCACCCCCTGCACCAGGGCCGGGTTGATGTGCTGCAGGTAGACCTGTACGACCATGAGGCTGCGGCGCCGGTGCTCGACAGCGAGGCCTTCTATGCCGATTGCCGCGAGGCGCTCAGCGAGGACGGCGTGATGACGGTCAACCTGTTTGGCCGCGATTCCAGCTACTTGCGCTCTCTTGAAAAAATTGCCGAAGTTTTCGGCCCGGAGTCGGTCTGGGCCTTCAAGCCAACGCGTGAAGGCAACACGGTTGTTGCGGCGCAGCGCGAGCCGAGTCGGCCTGATCGCCCCGAATTGGTGCAGAGAGCTGACGAAATTGAATCGCGCTTTTGCCTGCCCGCCAAAAAATGGCTACGGCTGTTCAAGCCCGTGTGCTGAGTTAAAGTGCCCCCATGCGCCCCGCCACGCCCGCCACGCCCGCCACGCCCGCCAAACCCCGCCCTGAAACGACTGGCAAACCCGTCCCGGTGGGACCGCTGGATTGGCGCCGCCTGGTCGAATGGCTGAGTGAAGACGGGGTGATCTCGGCCGCCGAGGCGCAGCGCACCATCGCTCGTTGCGCGCAGGTGCAAAGCGCCCAGCATCCGCTGATCCGGCTGGCCAGTGTCAGCATGACCCGGGTGGCTGACGGCAAACCGCTGGACATCGAGACCATTGCTCAATGGCTGGCTGGCCGCGCCGGGCTAAGCTATTTGCGGATTGATCCGCTCAAGGTCGACGTGGGTAAGGTGGCCGACACCATGTCGGCCGTGTATGCCGAGCGCCACAAGGTGCTGCCGGTGCAGGTAACCACGTCCGAAGTGGTGATTGCGACCTCCGAGCCCTTCATCACCGACTGGGTGTCCGAGGTTGAGCGCCAGGCCAAACGCAGCGTGCGGCTGGTGGTGGCCAACCCGACGGAGATTGCGCGCTACACGGCAGAATTTTTTGCGCTGGCCAAGTCGGTCAAGGCGGCCATGAAGGCCGGCGGCAGCAGCGGTGCCGCGAGTTTTGAACAGCTGGTGGAGCTCAACAAGAGCAACAAGCAGCTAGACGCCAACGACCAGGGCGTGGTGCAGGTGGTGGACTGGCTCTGGCAATACGCCTTTGACCAGCGCGCCAGCGACATCCATCTGGAGCCGCGGCGCGACCAGGGCGTGATCCGCTTCCGCATTGACGGCGTGTTGCACCCGGTTTACCAGATGCCCATGGGTGTGCACAACGCCATGACCGCGCGCATCAAGCTGCTGGGCCGCATGGACGTGGTCGAAAAGCGCCGCCCACAGGACGGCCGTATCAAGACCCGCAACCCGCGCGGCGACGAGGTCGAGATGCGTTTGTCGACCCTGCCGACGGCCTTTGGCGAAAAAATGGTGATGCGGATTTTTGACCCCGACACCACGGTCAAGGACCTCGATGCGCTGGGTTTTTCGCAGCACGATGCGACCCGCTGGGAGCAACTCGTCAAACGGCCTTACGGCATCGTGCTGGTTACCGGGCCCACGGGGTCCGGCAAAACGACCACGCTGTATTCGACCCTTAAGCGCATCGCTACGGAAGAAGTCAACGTCAGCACCATTGAAGATCCGATCGAGATGATCGAGCCGGCCTTCAACCAGACGCAGGTGCAGGCGCACCTGGATTTTGATTTCCCTGAAGGGCTGCGGGCCTTGATGCGGCAGGACCCGGACATCATCATGGTCGGCGAGATCCGCGACCTGCAGACTGCAGAGATGGCGGTGCAGGCCGCACTGACCGGGCACCTGGTGTTCAGCACGCTGCATACCAACGACGCGCCCTCGGCGGTGTCGCGCCTGATGGAGCTCGGTGTGCCGTCATACCTGATCAATGCCACCTTGCTGGGTGTGCTGGCCCAGCGCCTGGTGCGCACCCTGTGCGCCCAATGCCGCGAAAAAGACGAAGGCAGTTCGCGCGAAGCGCTGGCGGAAATCGTCAAACCCTGGCAGATCAACGGTGGCTACCAGCCTTACAAGCCCGTGGGCTGCGTCGATTGCCGCATGACCGGTTTCATGGGCCGGATGGGGCTGTACGAGCTGCTGACGGTGACCGAAGCTTTCAAAGACAAGGTCACCAAAGAACCCAACATTGACGCGCTGCGGCGTCAGGCGGTGACGGACGGCATGCGACCACTGCGGCTGGCCGGTGCGCTCAAGGTGGCCGGGGGCGTGACCACGATCGAGGAGATCCTTTCCACCACACCGCCGATGTCCTGAAGAAGAACAATGACAGGTTTTGCCTGTCCCGGCCGCGACTCGTACAGATTTTTCCACTTTTTTGCGTAAGTGAAAGCCACATGCCGCGCAGGGTCGATCCCATGCACAATCCATCGATCCATTATTTCTATTACAGGAGACAAACCGTGCATATCAAGAGTCAAAAAGACTTCTTTTGCGGGCTGATGTTCATGGGCTTGGGCCTGGCGTTTGCCTGGGGTGCCAGCACCTACAACGTCGGCACCGGCGCCCGCATGGGGCCAGGCTACTTTCCGCTGATGCTGGGCATTCTGATGGCCGTGATCGGCGCCATCGTCACCTTCACCTCGCTGGTGGTGGAGACTGAAGGCGGCGGCAAGATCGGCAAAATCGCCTGGAAACCGCTGGTCTACGTGATCGGTGCCAACGTGATTTTCGGCATTTTGCTGGCCGGTGTTCCCGCGCTCGGCATCCCGGCGTTTGGCATGGTGATTGCCATCTACGCCCTGGTGTTTGTCGCCAGCATGGCCGAGGCCGGCTGGAAATTCAGGACCACCCTGATTCTTGCCACAGTCCTGGCCGTCGGCAGTTACGCGGCTTTTGTCATGGCGCTCAAGCTGCAGTTCCCGGTGTGGCCTGCTTTCATCACCGGCTAAGGAAAAGAAAATGGATCTGATTGCAAATTTGTCCCTGGGTTTTGGCGTTGCTTTCACGCCAATCAACCTGATGTACGCCTTTTTCGGTGTCGTGCTGGGCACGCTGATTGGGGTATTGCCCGGCATCGGCCCAGTGGCGACCATCGCCATGCTGCTGCCCGCCACCTATGCCTTGCCGCCGGTGTCTGCGCTTATCATGTTGGCCGGTATTTATTACGGCTCGCAGTATGGTGGGTCTACCACTGCCATTTTGGTCAACCTGCCGGGCGAATCGTCGTCGGTGGTGACCTGTATCGACGGCTACCAGATGGCCCGAAAAGGGCGAGCGGGGCCAGCGCTGGCTGCGGCAGGTCTGGGGTCGTTTTTTGCAGGTAGCGTCGGTACGCTGATCATTGCGGCGTTCGCCCCGCCGCTGACCGAACTGGCCTTCAAATTCGGCCCTGCCGAGTACTTCTCGTTGATGGTGCTGGGCCTGATCGGCGCCGTGGTGCTGGCTTCTGGCTCGCTGCTCAAGGCGGTGGGCATGATTGTTCTGGGCTTGCTGCTGGGCCTGATCGGCACCGATGTGAACTCCGGCGTGGCGCGTTTCAGCTTCGACGTTCCTGAATTGACTGATGGCATCGGCTTTGTCGTAATTGCCATGGGTGTGTTCGGCTACGGTGAGATCATCAGCAACCTGGCCCAACCCGAGCATGAACGCGAAGTGTTCACCGCCAAGGTGTCAGGCCTGATGCCCACCAAGCAGGACTTCAAGGACATGGCGCCTGCTGTGCTGCGCGGTACGGCGCTGGGTTCGGCCCTCGGTATTCTTCCTGGCGGAGGTGCCTTGCTGTCGGCCTTTGCGGCCTACACCCTGGAAAAGAAAATCAAGGGCAGGCCGGGCGAAGTACCTTTCGGTCAGGGCAATATTCGCGGCGTCGCGGCGCCTGAATCGGCCAACAATGCCGGCTCGCAAACCTCTTTTATTCCGCTGCTGACACTGGGCATTCCCCCCAACGCCGTCATGGCGCTGATGGTCGGTGCCATGACCATCCACAACATCCAGCCGGGCCCGCAGGTGATGACCAGCAACCCTGAGCTGTTCTGGGGCCTGATCGCCTCGATGTGGATCGGTAACGCCATGCTGGTGATTCTGAATCTGCCGCTGATCGGCATCTGGATCAAGTTGCTGACCATCCCCTACCGCTTGTTGTTTCCTGCGATTGTGCTGTTCTGCGCGATTGGTGTTTATTCGACCAACAACAACACCTGGGACATCTGGATGGTCGCGATTTTTGGTGTCATCGGCTACATCTTCATCAAGCTGGGTGCGGAACCAGCACCCTTGCTGCTAGGCTTCATCCTGGGCCCGATGATGGAAGAAAACCTGCGCCGTGCGCTGCTGCTCTCGCGGGGTGACTGGAGTGTGTTTGTGACACGTCCGATTTCCGCGGGTTTGCTTGCGGTCGGGGCGCTGCTTCTGGTGATCGTGCTGCTGCCGGCCGTGAAGAACAAGCGGCAAGAGGCCTTCGTCGAGGAATGATGTTCTCTCTCGCCTAAAAAGGCGCCTTCGGGCGCCTTTTTTCATGACCCAAGGGCCGGCTGTTGCGATGCACCCGTGTCTCCTTCAAATCTCGAAATGGTTCACAATCTCACGGATGAAACGTATACATATTATTCTTGCGGTCCTGGTTGTTGCCACGGCTTCTTCAGTGTCCGCGCAGACGGCGTTGGGCGGTGGGGCTTATCCCAACAAGCCCATTCGCATGATTGTTCCGTTTCCAGCCGGTGGCGCGACCGATATCCTGGCGCGCGCGCTGTCGCAAAAGCTCGGAGAAAAAATCGGTCAGACTGTGGTGGTGGATAACCGGCCCGGCGCTGGCGGCACGATAGGCGCCGACGCTGCGTCCAAAGCGGCGCCCGATGGTTATACGCTGCTGCTGGCGACTTCCAGCACACACAGCATAGGCCCGGCCATCAACCCGAAGATTCCTTACAACGCCGAAACGGATTTCACCCCGATCGCCTATGTGGCTAGTTCGCCCAACATCGTGTTGGTACCCAACGCTTCGCCGGCCAGAGACATGAGGGAGTTCATGGCCCATGCGCGTAAAAATCCGGGGCAACTGAATTACGCATCCAGCGGCAATGGCACCATCGTGCACCTGACCACCGAGTACTTCAAGGCACAGTCCAACACCTTCATTCTTCACATTCCCTACCGCGGCACGGCCCTGGCGATGCCGGACCTGATCAGCGGAAAGCTCGATGTGCTGTTTGACTCTTTTGTCACCGGTATGCCGCACGTCAAGGATGGCAAGCTGCGTGCCCTGGGGGTGACCAGCCTCAAACGTACGGCGCTGGCGCCCGATCTGCCGACGGTGTCCGAGAGCCTTCCGGGCTTCGAGTCGGTAACCTGGTTTGGCGTCTACGGCCCCAAGGGCCTCAACGCCGAGCTGACTGCCCGGGTGAACCAGGCGATGAATGCGGCGCTGTCCGATGCTGACGTGAAAGAGCGTTTTGCCCGGCTGGGCGCCGAGCCCACCGGCGGCACGCCTGCGGCCTTTGCCGCGATGGTCAAGGCCGACAACGCGAAGTGGAAAAAAATCATTTCAGAACGCAAGATCAGCACCGAGTGACCGTGCACACGGTGTCTGACCAGGCACCGCTTACTTTTCAAGCAACCATGAACTTCAATTACACCAACCCCTACACCTCAACCCGGCTTCCGCTTTTCGCACGCAATGTGGTGTCCACTTCCCATCCGCTGGGCGCGCAGGCCGGTCTGCGCATGCTGCTCAAGGGTGGCAATGCGGTGGACGCAGCGATAGCCGCCGCGGCGGCGATGACGATGGTCGAGCCGGTCAGCAACGGTCTGGGCAGCGATGCCTTTGCGCTGATCTGGGACGGCAAGGAGCTGCACGGACTCAATGCTTCCGGTCGCGCGCCCCAGAGCTGGACCCCGGACTATTTCAGCAAGAAATACGGCGCCGACGCGCAAACTCCGCCCAAGCGCGGCATGGATTCGGTCAGCGTCCCCGGCGCGGTGGCGAGCTGGGTAGCGATGAGCGAGCGTTTCGGCAAGCTGCCTTTTGCCGACCTGGTGGAGCCGGCCATCGAGATCGCCGAGCGCGGCTACCTGCTGCCGCCGGTGGTGCAGCAAAAATGGGCGGCGGCGACCGACGAGTTGAAAGGCCAACCGGGGTTCGCGCAGTCCTTTCTGCCCTGGGGCCGCGCGCCGAATGTCGGCGAGCTGTTTCAGTTCAAGGCGGCCGGCAAGGCCTTGCGCGCCATCGCGCAGAGCAAGGGCTCGGCCTATTACGGCGGCGAGATCGCTCATGCCATCGAAAAATTTTCTGCGCAAAATGGCGGCAGCATCACGGCCAAAGATTTTGAGAATTACAAGCCGGAGTGGGTCAAACCCATCGCCAAGGACTACCGCGGCTACACCCTGCACGAGATCCCGCCCAACAGCCAGGGCATCGCTGCCTTGATCGCGCTGGGCATTCTGGAAAAATTTGACGTCGCCGGCTTGCCGATCGATGGTGTTGATTCACAGCACCTGCAGATCGAGGCCATGAAGCTGGCTTTTGCCGATGTCTACAAATACGTGGCCGAGCCATCGGCCATGGCGGTGAGTGTCGATCAGATGCTCGATGACGCCTACCTCGCCTCGCGTGCCAAACTCATCGACATGAAAAAAGCCCAGGACTTCGGCGCCGGCAACCCGGTCAAGGGCGGCACGATTTACCTGACCGCTGCCGATGAAAACGGCATGATGGTCAGTTTCATCCAGAGCAACTACATGGGTTTCGGCTCAGGCTGCGTCGAACCGGAGTTCGGCATCAGCCTGCAAAACCGCGGCCACGCTTTCAGCCTGCAGCAAGGTGCCAACCAGGTCGCGCCGGGCAAGCGGCCTTTCCACACCATCATTCCGGCTTTCCTCACCAAAGACGGCCAGGCGGTCATGTCTTATGGCGTGATGGGCGGCAACATGCAACCGCAGGGCCACATGCAAACGCTGGTGCGCATGCTCGACTACCAACAAAGCCCGCAGGTGGCCTGTGATGCACCGCGCTGGCGCTACAACGCCGGTTATGAAATCAATGTCGAGGCGGCGATGGACCCGCGGACCGTGCAGGGCCTGGCCGATCGCGGCCACCGCATGGAAGTCATCAACGACTCCTACCAGGACTTCGGCGCCGGCCAGTTTATCTGGCGCGCCGGAGACCCCAGCGTTGAAGGTTACATCGCGGCCAGCGACGCCCGGCGCGACGGCCAGGCCGTCGGTTTCTAAACCATCGCCTTGCCCGACAATCAAGAGAAAAAACCGCCTCCAGCCCATGCCCAACGGTCGCCAGTAGCTACCAAAAGCATAGCGACCGGGCTGCTGCTGGCGACCTTGGGCGCGATCTTTTTCAGCGGCAAGGCGATCATCGTCAAGCTCGCCTACCGCTATGGCGTCGATGCCGTCACGCTGATCATGTACCGCATGCTGTTTGCGCTGCCGATCTTCGCGCTGATGGCCTGGTGGGCCAGCCGGGGCAAGGCGGCGTTGACGCGGAAAGACTGGCTGGGCGTGCTGTGGCTGGGTTTCACCGGGTATTACCTGGCGAGTTTTCTCGACTTCGCCGGCCTGGCCTACATCACCGCCTCGCTGGAGCGGCTCATCCTCTATCTCAACCCGACCCTGGTGCTGTTGCTCGGGCTGGTGCTTTACCGCAGGCCGGTCACCCGCGCGCAAATCATCGGCATGGCCATCAGTTACGGCGGCGTGGTGCTGGTGTTCGGCCAGGAAGTCACGCTGAGCGGGCCGGACACCGCCTGGGGCGCCTTGCTGGTGATCCTGAGTGCCGTCAGTTATGCGCTTTACCTGGTTTACAGCGGTGAGATGGTCAAACGCCTGGGCGCCCTGCGGCTGGTCGGCCTGGCCAGCACGGTGGCCTGTCTATTCTGCCTGCTGCAGTTTGTACTGCTCAGGCCGCTCAGTGCCGCAGCGGTGGCGCCCGAGGTGATCTGGCTGTCGCTGCTCAATGCCACCTTGTGTACGGTGGCGCCGGTGCTGATGGTGATGATGGCGATCGAACGCATAGGCGCCAGCATGGCTTCGCAGGCCGGCATGGTCGGCCCGATGTCCACCATCCTGATGGGCGTGCTGATTCTCGGTGAGCCGTTCACCGCTTGGGTGGCGGCGGGGACGGTTCTGGTCATTGCGGGGATTTTTGTGTTCAGCCGATCGGGCAAATAATTTACGATCGATTTTTGCATCACGCTGCGTTCCCGGTTCGTCTTCGACAGTAGGCGTAACTCCCCACTCCCACCCCTAGCCCCTCCCTCGCCCCGCTGGGCGATGGAGGGGGACTTCATTAGGCCGCGTGTGCTGCGCTTGCGTGCAAACATGACAGCCGCTTGGGATTCCCGCGCATGAAGCGCTTCGCGCTTCATGCACTCCGGATTTGAGTTCGGTATGCGGAGTTCGCGTTTGTTTTCCCCCTCGCCACCCGTCGGGCTGGGCCGAGGAGCGCAGCCGAAAATGGACCAGGGCGAGCGATTGTCTGAGCCGAAGGCGAGTTCGAGCTCGACCCCATTTTCGGCGAGCACCGCAGGTTGCCCGCAGCGAAACGGAGGGACCCAGACCATCGGGTCGCCTTCTCTTTGCTTACTTTCTCTTGGCGAAGCAAGAGAAAGTGAGTCGCCCGCCGGGGCGAGACCCGGCTTGCCTGAAGACCCACAGTCGTGCAAGCTTGCACAGGCTCATCCGAACGCGGAAAAGAGGGCCTTACTTTTTCACCGGCACCCGCCGCCCGGCCGGCGCAGCAGCAGCGGGCGCATCGGTACGGCTGGCCGTGCGTGTAGCCGCCAGCCGCTCCATGCGCTGGGCCACGGTGATGGCACTTTGCCCGCTGAGGCCGTCCATGCGTTTGCCCATGGCTTGCTCCAGCAGGTCCAGCCGTTGTTGAGCGGGGGGATGCGTGGCCAGCGACAGCGCAAACAGCGGGTTGTCGGGCGTGGCGGTGCGCAACTGATGCAGCACCGCCAGCAAGCCGTAGGGGTCGAAACCGGCGCGCGCTGCCAGTGCCACACCGTTGCGGTCGGCCTCGAACTCGTCGCCCTGGTCCAGCCCGCGCGAGTAAAGGTCCCGCCCCAGGCTCAGAAACTGGGCCGAGACCGCGCCAGCCAACTCGCCCCTGACCTGTGAGCCGATGGCCAGGGTCAGCAGGCCCGAACGCGCCGATTTGGCCATGGCCTGCAAATGGTGCTTGCCGGTGACATGGGTGATTTCATGGGCCAGGATGCCGGCCAGCTCGGCCTCGTCGGCCACCCGGTCCACCAGGCCTTTGGTCACAAACACATAGCCACCCGGTGCGGCAAAAGCGTTGAAGCCGGGGTCGTCGAGCACACCAAAAGTCCAGGGCAATTGCGGCCGTGCAGACTGCAGGCTGATCCAGCGGCCGAGCTGGTTCACATATCGCTGCAATGCCAGGTCCGGGTGCAGCGGTTTGCTTCCCAGCAGCACGGCTGCGAGGTGGCGGCCGATCTCGATTTCCTTGGGCTCGTCGATTTGTTCCAGCGACTGCGACAGCAGGCCGATCAGGTTGCCAGCGTTGGACGCCTGGCCGCCACTGGAGGGGATTCCGGCGCCCAGCAGATTGCCGAGCACACCCGCCGGCGAAGCTGGTTGGGGCTGAGTCGTCGCCTCGGCCGGTGCCGCCTGACGCAGGAAGGAGCCCAGCAGGTTCAGCGCTTTGGCGCCGTCCTGGCTGGAAGCGGGTGCGCAGGCCAGGCCTGCAGCCAGCGCCAGTCCGGAGAAGGCTGCGAGCCGGCGCATGCGGGGGTGTGGTTTGTTCATGCGCCGCTCCTCAGTTGTTGTTGACGAAGCCGCCGGAGTTCACCGTTTGCGGCTGGGTCTGCGCCGGGACCGGTAGCGGCTCCACCGCGCGGCTGGTGAGGGCCGCGCTGACCGCAAACTGGCGTGCCTCATCGGCATCCTGCCGCAGGGCCTCGGCTTGCACCACTGCGGCCGGGTTGGGCTGGGCCCGCGCCAGGTCTTCAGCACCCAGCCCGCGTATGCCCACGGTGGAGGTGGCCGTGACGGTTGCGCCCCCGGCGCTTCCTTTGTTGAAAAAACTGGTCAGGCCGCGCAATGCATTGGCGCCCACGCCGGCAGGTGCGGCGCTGGCGGCGGAGCCGATGTCAAACATATGGACCCAGCCGGATGCACCCTCGGCGGTCCGCACCTGAATCCAGGCGCCTTGCCGCCCGCCGGAGCGGGTGACCGGTGTGAGTACTGCCAGTGCCGCCTGACTACGCGCGCTCTCGCCAGGCGCTTCGCGCAATTCGGACGCGCGTTTGACCAGCAGCGATTCGGTTTGTGCCTGGACCAAACCGCCGGCCAGCAGCAGCGCACAAGAGACCAGCCCATGCAGGCGGTTGAATTTACTCAGTATCATGGCCGGTCTCTTTCACGGATATGAAGCGGGAATTATTATGGATTTGGGTATCGCAGGCAAATGGGCGCTGGTATGCGGCGCCAGCAAAGGGCTGGGTCTGGGCTGCGCCCAGGCGCTGGTGCGCGAAGGCGTGAATGTGCTGATCGTCGCACGGGGCGTGGACGTGTTGGAGGCCACCGCTGCAAAATTAATAGCTGATAAGGATCGGCCGGCCGGGGCTGCGGTGCAGTTTGTGGCTGCAGATATCACCACAGCCGACGGCCGTGCCGCAGTGTTCGCGCAGCGCAAGGACTTCGACATTGTGGTCACCAACGCCGGTGGTCCGCCGCCGGGTGACTTTCGCAATTGGGACCGGGAGGCCTGGATCAAGGCTGTCGATGCCAACATGCTGACACCGATTGAATTGATCAAGGCCACGGTGGACGGCATGGCCGCGCGCGGCTTTGGCCGCATCGTGAACATCACCTCGAGCTCGGTCAGGGCGCCCATCGACATCCTGGGTCTGTCCAACGGCGCGCGCAGCGGTCTGACCGGTTTTGTGGCTGGCGTGGCGCGCACCAAACTCGCGGCCCAGGGCGTGACCATCAACAACCTGTTGCCCGGCGCCTTCGACACCGACCGCCTGCGCGGCACCATGCAGGGCGCGGCCACCAAGACCGGCCAGCCCATCGATGCCGTGATGGATGCGCGTCGTAACACTATTCCAGCCAAGCGTTTTGGAACGCCGGAAGAGTTCGGTGCGATGTGCGCATTTTTATGCAGCATGCAGGCCGCTTACCTGACCGGCCAGAATGTGTTGCTCGACGGCGGGGCTTATCCCGGCACCTACTGAGGGTGGTCAGCCCGGATTTTCCTGAGAGCACCTGATGTCCGGCCTGCTGCGAAACCTGCTGACGATCATCAGAGCGTTGTGGCATTACCGCAGCGCCAGCCTGCAGTCCCGCTTGTAGGTAATTTTTCTGGTTACACCGTTCGATACCGGTATCGCCACACTCAAAAGCGACCGTTACCTGCAGATGGCCGAGTCCGCCCAGCTGGATTACGTGATCAGGACCGGGCTGATGCGGGACATGTTGAGCCGGGGCTACAGCTTTGTGAATACCTCTCAACTGGTGCGCTTCGCCCGGCCCGTCCGTCTTTTCAGCCGCGTGGCGGTGGCGTCGCAGGTGATTTATGCCGATGACAAGTGCGCTTACTTCCACCATGTGTTCACGGTGGGCACCTTGCTGCACGCCGAGGTGTTCGTGAAGATGAAATTCAAGAAGGGTCGACTCACCATCGCCCCCAGCCAATTGCTGGGCAGCTTCGCCGGGCCCAAACCGGCTTTGCTGCAACATTGGGACGACACGCTGGCCGCCGCGCCGCAGGACCTGCACGCCTGAACCATGGGTTTTTCAGACAGCTTCACTGATCCCGAGCCGCAGCGTACTCAGATCGATGCGCTGCCCGGTCCCATCGTGCTGGAATTCGGCACCGGCTGGTGCGCCTTTTGCCGCGCCGCCCAGCCGCTGGTCCTGGCGGCCTTTGCCCGCCACCCCGGCGTGCGCCACATCAAGGTCGAGGACGGCAGCGGGCGGCGTCTGGGCCGCTCCTTTGGCGTGAAGCTGTGGCCGACCCTGGTGTTTCTGCGCGATGGCCGTGAACTGGCGCGGCTGGTGCGCCCGTCCGGAGAGGCGGTCATTGTTCAGGCGCTGGCCAGCATCGACCCGCCCGTCTGACGCCGCCGCTGCGGCGGGGCACAATGAGAGCTATGAAAGCACCTCCCAGACTGCAGTCCCTGATCGAAGAAGGCCTGATCGATACCGTTGTGCGCCAGCTCATGAGTGGCAAGGAAGCCATGGTTTACGTGGTGCGCTGCGGCGACGAAACACGCTGCGCCAAGATCTACAAGGAAGCCACACAGCGCAGCTTCCGCCAGGCGGTGGATTACACCGAAAACCGGAAGGTCAAGAACAGCCGCCAGGCCCGCGCTATGGCCAAGGGCACCAAGTTTGGCCGGCAGGCCCAGGAGGCTGCGTGGCAAAGCGCCGAGGTTGATGCGCTGTACCGCCTGGCCGCCGCCGGCGTGCGGGTTCCCACGCCCTACAACTTTCACGACGGTGTGTTGCTGATGGAGCTGGTGACCGACGAACACGGCGATGCCGCGCCGCGCCTCAACGATGTGCTGCTGACCCGCGAACAGGCACTGGCCCACCATGCGATGTTGATCCGGCAGGTGGTGCGCATGCTCTGTGCCGGTGTGGTGCACGGCGACTTGTCCGAGTTCAACATCCTGCTGGGCCACCAGGACGGCGTGGACGGACCGGTGATCATCGACCTGCCGCAGGCCATTGATGCGGCCGGCAACAACCACGCCGCCCGCATGTTGCTGCGCGACGTGGACAACCTGCGCCATTTTTTCGGCCGGGTTGCGCCCGAACTGCTGGCGTCCGATTACGGCCTGGAAATCTGGGACCTTTACCAGCGCGGCGCGCTGCATGTTGACACGCCGCTGACCGGCCGCTTCGAGCGCCGGACTGCACCGGTGGACATGGGCAGCGTGTTGCGCGAGATCGACGACGCGCGCGCTGAAGACGCAGCGCGGCGGGTGCGCATGGCTGCGGGCTGACGCGCCGCGCTCTGCGCGTGAGGCCTGCCTGGTCGCGTCTGCGCTTTGCTTACTTGCCGGTTCGGGGTGTGCTCTGCAGCAGTTCGGCCAGCGCGTGTTTCCAGAACTTCGCCTGGCCGGTGGTCCCATGCCCGGCGGTCTGCTCACTGGCAGGGATCAAAACATAGCGGCCGTTTTTGATACGTTTCATCTCGCGCTCCATGATGCCGGTCTCTGGCGGGTTGCGTTCGTCATCGGCGGCGTTGACGGCCAGCACGGCGGCCTGGATGCGCTCCAGGCCCGGCGAGGGGTTGTAGTCGCGTGAGGAGTCCCACTGCAGCAGCACGTCGTTGGTATCTGCGGTGAAGGGCGCTTTCAGGCGCTGGTCGAGCAACTGGTCGGCCTTTTCGCGCGTCGGCGCAGCCTTGTACAGGGCCTGGTTGCCGCCATTGGTGCCAATGGCAAAAAAGACCGATGCGAACTGCGCGCTGCGCGGCTGCTTGCTGTAGTTCCCATTGGCCCATTCGGGGTCATTGCGAATAGCGTCGGTGATCAGCCGGCGCATCATCCAGTTGCGGCTGGACATCTCGCTGGGCTGCGAGGCCATAGGCACCAGCGCATCCATGAAGTCCGGGTACTTCACGCCCCAGATCCAGGTCTGCATGCCGCCCATGGAGTTGCCGATGATCACGCGCAGGTGTTTGACGCCCAGATGCTCCTTCACCAGCCGGTACTGCGCATCCACCATGTCGTCGTAGTTGTACTTCGGAAAGGCGCCGCGCAGTCCGTCCGAGGGCTTGGTGGATTTTCCGGTGCCGATGGCGTCCGGCAGGATGATGTAGTAGCGGCTGGCGTCCAGCGGCTGCCCCGCGCCGAACAGTTCACCGGCAAAGGCCGGTGTCAGCATGCTGGCGCCTGAGCCAGCGGTGCCGTGCAGCACCAGCACCGGCTCGCCCGTCGGTGCGCCTACCGTGCTGTAGTTCAGCCGCAATTCGGGCAGGACTTCACCGGTGTGAAAACGGAAGTTCTTGACGACCCAGCTACCTTGTTGGGGCGCCGGGTAGTCGGCGGCAACAGCCGAAAAAGCGGCCAGTGTCAGGCCGGCGCAGCAGATGGCGCGGGCCATCAGTTTCAGAAAGTTCATTGTTTGTCTCCTTGTTTATCCGCAGAATCTACCCGATTGCGCGTGCGCTGTCGCGCAAGCCGTTCACCGCCCTGGCGGGCGGCGCGACGACACCACAATCCCGCCGACGATCAGCACAAAGGCGATGCCGTGATACGGCTGCGGCAGCTCACCGAGGAAGGCCGCTGACATCAGCGCCGCAAACAGCGGGGTGAGGTTGGAGAAAAAACCGGCGATGTTGGGCCCCACGCGCTGCACGCCCACGCCCCAGCAGCGATAAGCCAGGATGGCCGGGCCAATGGCCACGTAGAACAGGGCAGCGGCCAGCGGCCAGCCCCAGACGATGCGGGCGTCGGTCAGCGCCCACTCACCGGCCGCGAACAGCCCGGACCAGCCCAGGCCGAACACCATCTGCGCCGTCAGGAAGGCGGCCCAATCATTGCGAATGTCGGGCGGGTCTTTCGGCTGCGACAACATCCAGCTGTAAAAGGCCCAGGCCAGCGTGGCCAGCAGCACATAAACATCACCCGGCACCAGCCGGATCTGTACCAGCAGCGACCACTGGCCGCGCGACAGCACCACCAGCACGCCGGTGATCGACAGCAGCGCGCCGAGCACCTGCCGCCGCGAGATGCGCTGGCCGAAACACAGCGCGCCTATCGCCAGCATCCAGACCGGCACGCTGGAGGCGACCAGGGTGACGTTCAGCGGCGTCGAGGTCTGCAGCGCCAGATACTGCAACGCGTTGTAGCAACCGACACCCAGCAAGCCCAGCACCGCGAAGCGCTTCCAATGCGGCCACAGGCTGCTGTGGGGCCTGAGCAGCCAGCCGGCCAGCGGCAGCATGAACACAAAGGCCAGGGCCCAGCGCAGGAAGTTCAGAGTGATCGGAGGCACCAGATCATGAACCAAACGCCCAACCACTGCATTGCCGGCCCACAGCAGTGGCGGCACCAGCAGCAGCAGCGCGGTGCGAAAATTCAGTCCGGCAGTCATGCGGGGACTTTACCCCCGTGCCTGCCGCCTTGCCCATCCATGCCCATCCATGCCTGAACGTCCCGCGCCATGTCGGTCGGTGCCGCGCGGCCTGCAAGACCGGCGGTTTCGTGGCAGGATGCAGGCCGCACATCTCTTCAACCGCATTTCAAGGAATTCGCCATGGCCATGACCCGCTCCAAAGCCGTCCGTATCGACCAGCACGGGGGGCTCGAAGAGCTCAAGCTGGTGGACGTGGAGGTCGGTGAACCCGGTCCCGGCGAAATTCGCATCCGCCACAAGGCGGTCGGCCTGAACTTCATCGATATTTACCAGCGTGCCGGCGTGTACAAGCTGCCGATGCCCCTGCAGCTCGGCATGGAAGCGTCCGGCGTGATCGAGGCCGTCGGTGAGGGCGTCACGCATCTCAAGGCCGGCGACCGCGCCGCCTACGCCAGCCAGCCGCCCGGCAGCTACTGCGAAGTGCGCGTGATGCCGGCCAAGTGTGTCTGCAAGCTGCCCGACGACATCTCCTTCGACACCGGCGCGGCCATGATGCTCAAGGGGTTGACGGTGCAGTACCTGTTGCGCCGCACCCAGCCCCAGGGCGGACTCCAGGCTGGCGACCATGTGTTGTTCCATGCCGCCGCCGGCGGCGTCGGCCTGATCGCCTGCCAGTGGGCCAAAGCCTTGGGCCTGCAACTGATAGGTACGGCTGGTTCGGACGAAAAATGTGCGTTGGCCAGAGAACATGGCGCGGCCTTCACCATCAATTACTCGAAGGAAGACTTTGTCGCGCGCGTCAAGGAGATCACCGGGGGCCGGGGCGTGAAGGTGGTTTACGACTCGGTTGGCAGGGACACCTTTCTGAAGTCACTCGACTGCCTGCGCCCCTTCGGTTTGCTGGCCAACTTCGGCAACGCCTCCGGCAAGGTCGAACCGCTGGACATTGGCCTGCTCGCGGCCAAGGGTTCGCTCTACGTGTCGCGCCCCACGTTGTTCACCCACCTGGCCACCCGCGAAAGCACGCAGGCCATGGCCGACGATCTGTTTGCCATGGTCAGCAGCGGCAAGATCGACATCCGCATCGACCAGCGTTTTGCGCTGGCGGATGTGGCCGAAGCGCACCGCTCGCTGGAAGCGCGCAAGACCACTGGCTGCACCATCCTGACGCTGTAGGTCTGATGAACGGGATGGACCCGCCATGGCTTGACGCCCTGCGCGCCAGCGGCCAACTCGCGCCAGCGCGGCCGCGCATGCCGCTGCTGGTGGCGGATGCGGTGGTTGGCTCGGTGGAACCCGACTTTCTAAGCAAAATCAGGCTTCGGCCCCTGTCAGACGGGCGGGAACAGCTATCAAAAACAGAGCATTTTGACATCCCGGTGTGGCGCCTGCTGGGTGAGCCGACGGCCGCACTGGGCGCCCTGGCGCTGGCCCTGCACGACGCTGGCCTGGCCCACGCCTGGCGCGACGAGCAGCTTGCGGTGACGGATGCGCAGGGTCGGCGTATCGGCACCGTGGAACGGGCCGTGGTCCGTGTGCTGGGCATCACCACCGCGGCGGTACACCTGATCGGGCAGGCCGAAGACGGCCGTTTCTGGGTGCAGCAACGCGCCTGGAGCAAGACCAACGATCCCGGCATGTGGGACACGCTGATGGGCGGCATGATCAGCGACGCCGACACCCTGGCCGGCGCACTTGAGCGCGAAACCTGGGAAGAAGCCGGCTTGCGTCTTGAAGCGCTGCAGCGCATCGTTCGCGGCGGCCACGTCGACATTCGCCGCCCCTGCGACGACGGCCACGGCGCCGGCTACGTGGTCGAGCGCATCGACTGGTACCACTGCACTGTGCCGGACGGGCAGGTGCCAGTGAATCAGGACGGCGAGGTCGAACAGTTTGTGCTGATGGATGCCAGCGAAATGCTGCAGAAGATGTACGCCGGCGAATTCACCAGCGAGGCGGCGCTGATCCAGGCGGCACTGCTGGACGTCGGTCCTGGTATGTCTTCCCGGACTTGATCCGGGATCCATGTGGCACTGACCACCGACCGTTGTTTGCATGTATGGATTGCGGGTCAGGCCCGCAATGACAGGCCAGGGTTCATTCCAGCTCAGAAACCGCGCGGCCAATTTCGGGCCAGCGGTGGTGCAAATACAGCCAGGCCAGCAGGCCGATGCCCATCATCAGCAGCGAGACGGCGGCCAGCGCCACCGTGGAGTGCATGATCAGCGGCGCAATCACCCCGGCCACGATGCCGTTGGCGGTCGAGCCGATGAAGGCCTGCAGCGACGAGGCCATGCCGCGCCGCTCGGGGTAAAGGTCCAGCACCAGCAGCGTCACCACCGGCACCATCAGGGCCCAGCCGAAGGCGAAAATCGCAATCGGAAACAGCGCCCAGGACACATGCGCCTTGAACAGCAGGTTGGCGAGCAGGTTCAGCACCGCGACCACCAGCATGATCACAAAGCCGTGGCGGATTTGCTGCTTGGGCGCAATTTTGCCGGCCATGCGCCCGCTGACCCAGGCGCCGGCCATGATGCCGGCAATCGTCAGCACAAAAAACCAGAAGAACTCGGTGGGCGCGAGCCCTAGGTGCAACTCCAGAAACTCCGGCGCCGACAGCACATACAAAAACATGCCATTGAAGGGGATGCCGCTGGCCAGCGCCAGCAGCAGAAAACGCGGGCTGGAGCCGAGTTGCCAGTAGCCGCGCATCAGGTGTTTCACGTTGAACGGCTGGCGCTGCGTGATATGCAGGGTTTCCGGCAACAGCCGGTAATTGGCGGTCCACAGCAACACGCCGACGCCGGTCAGGAACCAGAAGATCGCGTGCCAGTTCAGGTGCACAAACAGCCAGCCACCGATGATGGGCGCAATGGCCGGCGCCACACCGAAATAAATCGTCACCTGGCTCATCACCTTTTGCGCCTGCGCGGGCGGAAACATGTCGCGGATCACCGCGCGCGAAACCACAATGCCGGCGCCGGTGGACAGGCCTTGCAGCGCCCGGAAAAACACCAGCTGCTCAATGCTTTGCGACAGCGCACAGCCGGCCGAGGCGATGGTGAACATCGCGATCCCCCACAGCACCACGGGTCGGCGGCCAAAGCTGTCGGCCAGCGCCCCGTGAAACAAATTCATGAAAGCAAAGCCGAACAGATAGGCCGACAGCGTCTGCTGCATCTCAACCGGTGTGGCGCCCAGCGAACGCGCGATGCCCGAAAACGCCGGGATGTAGGTGTCGATGGAAAACGGCCCCAGCATGCCCAGCAGGGCCAGTAGCACGGCCAGGGCCCAGCGCGGCGCCTTCCAGAGCTGGTCAGCGTTGGGGTTCATGCTCGGGGCCTGTTCACACTATTTATGCAAGATGCGTTGCGAGTCAAAAAGGTCATGCGCGGGGCGCAAAATGCAGCCGGGCTGGCGCCCGGCAAGGCTTTGCAACGCTGCGCATGGCCTTTTTGGCCGCAACCCGAAGGGAATATGGTTAAAACAACGCCACTCGTTGTTGCACTCCTAACCCAGCCGCCCAGGCTGAGCGTCGTCGCGCGCCTAGATTGGCGCTGTTTTAACCATATTCGCACTTGCATCAATAGTGTGACAGGCCCTAGCGGGAGACGTCGTCCAGCAGCACACTCTGGCGCAGCCGGTTCGGTGCCAGCGCGCCGGCCGAGTCGAGAATTGGGTAGGCAATCGAGCAGATGTGCGAATTGATGCGTTTGAGGTCGCTGATCAGGTCGATGTGCAGCGAGCTGGTTTCCATGCTCTGCATGGTACGGTCCGACAGCCGGCCCAGGTGGGTGGTTGCGTAGGCACGTTCGAGGTCGCGAAAACGCGCTTTTTCTTCCAGCAGCTTTTGCGCGTCACGCACGCTGCCGTTGAGAAACACACTCATGCTCAGGCGCAGGTTGTCGATCAGGCGCTGATGCAGTTCGCAGATTTCGGCCATGCCGGCTTCCGAGAAACTGCGGCCCGGCTTGATCTTCTTGTCCTCGATGTCGATCAGTACACGCTCAACGATGTCGCCAATCTGCTCCATGTTGATGGTGAAGCTGATGATGTCGGTCCAGCGCCGGCTTTCTTCCTCGCCCAGCGCCTCGCGCGAGATTTTGGTCAGGTAATACTTGATCGCCGAGTACAGCTCGTCGACCGTGTCGTCCATCTTGCGCAGGTCTTCAGCGAGCTTGAGGTCATTTTTACGAATGACTTCCAGCATGCCGAGCAGCATGCTTTCGACCACATCGGCCTGGTGCAGGGCTTCGCGCGCCGCGCACGAGATTGCCAGCGAGGGCGTCGCCAGCGCCGAAGAGTCCAGGTGGTGCGGCCGGCCACCGGCCTTGGCGCCCTTGACCGGGCGCGGCAGGAGTTTTTCGACCCAGCGTGCCACCACCTGGGTCCAGCCGATGAAGACCAGGCCCACCAGCAGATTGAATATCAGGTGAAACAGCACCACGGTGGTGGCGATGTCGCCGAGGTAGGGTCGGACATGGCGCAGCCACAGGCCGACAAGAGGCGCGGCCATGGCCACGCCGAGCAGCTTGAATACCAGGTTGCCCAGCGGGACCTGCCGCACCTCGACGGCGGACTTGGCCGTGGTCAACACCGCCAGCAGGCCGCTGCCGAGGTTGGCGCCCAGCACCAGACCGAGCGCGACATCCAGCGGGATCACATTGGACGCCGCCAGTGTGGCGGTCAGTAGCACGATCGCCAGGCTCGAGTAGGACACCACGGCGAGCACGGCGCCGACAGTAATCTCCAGCAGCAGATCGCTGCTGAGCGTGCCCAGCAAGGCCTTGACGGCCGGGTGCGAGGTCAACACGCCTGTCGAGTCCGTCACCAGGCGCAGGGCCAGCAGCATCAAACCCAGGCCGATCAGAATGCGACCGATACGCCCGACGTTGGTCGATTGCCGCGAGATGAACAGCACCACGCCGGCGAAGATGAACAGCGGCGACAGCCAGGACAAATCGAATGAGAACACCACCGCCATCAGGCTGGTGCCGATGTCGGCGCCCAGCATCACGGCCAGCGCCAACGGCAGCGTGATCAGCCCCTGGCCGACGAAAGAAGAAACGATGAGCGCCGTGGCGGTGCTCGATTGCACCAGCGCCGTCACGCCCACGCCCGAGAGGGTTGCGTTGAAGCGGTTGCTGATGCTGCGCGACAGCACATGGCGCAAGCTGGCCCCGAACACGCGCAGGATGCCGGTTCTGACCAGATGGGTGCCCCAGACCAGCAACGCTATGGCCGCCAGCAGATTCAACAGATGCTTCATAAACTAACAATCACTATAACGCCGCGTCCTGCCTGAGAGGCAATCTTCGAAACGCCAAGTGGCGGTTCGGGGAACAACGATGGTAGTCCCCAGCAAGCAGGCGCCGCAAAACCGGCTCACCAAACGGCAGGCGCTGCGCCTCCTCAGGGGGGGCATGACACGCGGTGAAAAGCGTGGGGGCTAACTTCTTTTAACGCGCAGCAACTCGTCCAGGATCAGGCAGACCGCGCCCACGCTGATCGCGGCGTCGGCGATGTTGAAGGCCGGGAAGTGCCAGCTCGCGTAGTGAAAATCGAGAAAGTCCACCACATAACCATGCAGCATGCGGTCGATCACATTGCCGACTGCGCCGCCCAGAATGCAGGCCAGCGCAAACGAAAACAGCTTTTGCCCGGAATGCGACTTGAGCATCCACAGAATGAAGATCGTGGCCGCAATCCCGATGGCAGTGAAAAACCAGCGCTGCCAGCCGCCCGCATTGGCCAGAAACGAAAACGCTGCGCCGCTGTTATGTACCCGCACGATGTTGAAGAAGCTGGTCACGTAGGTGGCGTCACCGAGCTGGTAGTAACCCAGGATCAACACCTTGGTGAACTGGTCGGCAATAAAAAGAATCAGCGCCAGGCCCAGCCAGGGGAGCAGGTTTGCCGAGGTGGTTCCGAAGGTGGTTTTGGCCATTATGCGAATTTCCTGGTTTCACCGGCGCCGAACAGGTTGCTGGTGCAGCGTCCACAAATGCTTGGGTGCGCCGGGTCTTGTCCGACATCGGCCCGATAGTGCCAGCAGCGCTCACATTTGATATCTAAACTGGCTTTGACCCTTATGGATTGTCCGTCAGCAGCTACTAATTCAATAGCGGATGTGATGAAAACAAACTTCAGGTCATCGCCCAGGCTGGCCAGCAGTACATGGTCCGCCTGCGCGACTTGCAGCGCCACATTGGCCTGCAGGGACGAGCCGACCTGGCCGTCAGCACGCAGGGTCTCGATGTCCTTGTTCACCGCATCGCGAATATCTCGGATGCGAGACCATTTGGCCAACAAAATGTCGTCCTGTGCTGGAAGCGCAGCATAGGTTTCCATGAAGATGGACTCCGACGCGCCGCAGACCTTCCAGGCCTCTTCGGCAGTGAAGCTCAGGAAAGGCGCCATCCAGCGCAGCATGGCCTGCGTGATCTGGTGCAGCGCGGTCTGCGCGCTGCGCCGGGCCAGTGATTTCGGCGCCGTGGTGTAGAGGCGGTCCTTCAGGATGTCAAGGTAGAAGGAGCCCAAGTCTTCGCTGCAGTAGATCTGCAGCTTGGAGACCACCGGGTGGAATTCGTAGACCTCGTAATGCGCCAGGATGTCGGCCTGCAACTGCGCCGCGCGGCTCAGCGCGTAGCGGTCGATCTCCAGCATCTGCGCCAAAGGCACGGCGTCCTGGGTCAGGTCAAAGTCGCTGACATTGGCCAGCAGAAAACGCAGGGTGTTGCGAATGCGGCGGTAAGCGTCCACCACCCGCGCCAGGATTTTGTCGTCGATGGCCAGATCGCCTGAGTAATCGGTCGAGGCGCACCAAAGGCGGATGATCTCTGCGCCCAGCTTGCCAGAGACCTCTTGCGGTGCCACCACATTGCCTTCGCTCTTGCTCATCTTGCGGCCCTTGCCGTCCACCGTGAAGCCGTGTGTCAGCAGACCTTTGTAGGGCGCATGGTCGTACATCGCGCAGGCGGTGAGCAGCGAGGAATGGAACCAGCCACGGTGCTGGTCATGGCCTTCCAGGTACAGGTCAGCAGGCCAAGTGGATTGGGCCGCATGGCTGTGCTTGAGCACATGGTCATGCGTGGTGCCCGAGTCAAACCAGACGTCGAGAATGTCGGTGCTCTTGATGTAGTCCGGCGCATCATTGCCGATGATGGACTCGGCCGTGGCCTTGCTCCAGGCTTCAACGCCGCCGGCCTCCACCATGGCGGCGGCCTGGTCCATGATTTCCATGGTGCGCGGGTGCAACTCGCCGGTGGCGGTGTGGATGAAAAACGGCAGGGGCACGCCCCAGTTGCGCTGGCGGCTGATACACCAGTCGGGCCTGCCGGCGATCATGCCCTGCAAACGGGTTTTGCCGTTTTCCGGGTAGAAGCTGGTTTCCTCGATGGCGTTCAGCGCCAGCTGGCGCAGGGTCTGCGGCGCCTTATCCTTTGTGAAGACGCCTTCGCCTTCATCCATGCGCACAAACCATTGGGCCGCGGCGCGGTAGATCACCGGCGTCTTGTGGCGCCAGCAATGCGGGTAGCTGTGGGTGATGGTTTCGGTGGCAAACAGGCGCCCGGCGTCACGCAGGGCGTCAATCACCAGCGGCGCGGCTTTCCAGATGTTCAGGCCGCCGAACAGCGGCAGTTCATCGACATAGCGGCCGTTGCCCTGCACCGGGTTCAGGATGTCGTCGTAGGCGATGCCGTTGGCCACGCAGGAGTTGAAGTCTTCCACGCCGTAGGCTGGCGAAGAGTGCACGATACCGGTGCCGTCGTCGGCAGTGGCGTAGTCGGCCAGAAACACCGGGCTCAAACGCGCGTAGCCAGGGTCCACGTCAGACAGCGGGTGTTTGAAGTTGAGCAGCGCCAGGTTTTTGCCGGCCGTGGTGGCCAGCACCGTGCCGGTGAGCTGGTAACGCGCCATGCATTTTTCTACCAGCACAGCGGCCAGCAGCAAAATGCCGCGTTCGGTATCGACCAGCGCGTATTCGAGTTCGGGATTCAGATTCAGCGCCTGGTTGGCGGGAATGGTCCAGGCGGTGGTGGTCCAGATCACCGCGAATGCCTCTTTGTCCAGGGTTTTCAGGCCAAAGGCTGCGGCCAATTTTTCTGGCTCGGCGCTTTTGAAACCAACGTCCAGCGTCTGCGACTTCTTGTCGGCGTATTCGATCTCGAACTCGGCCAGTGAAGAGCCGCAGTCGAAACACCAGTAGACGGGTTTCAGGCCTCGATACACAAAACCGCGTTCCATGATGCGTTTGAGCGCGCGGATCTCGTTGGCCTCGTTGCCGGGGTTCATGGTCAGGTAGGGGTTGGCCCACTCACCTAACACGCCCAGGCGTTTGAAGTCCTCTTTCTGCGCCGCGATCTGCTCGGTGGCAAAAGCGCGGCTTTTGGCCTGCACGTCGTCTCTCGAAAGATTGCGGCCGTGCAGTTTTTCGATGGCGTTTTCGATCGGCAGGCCGTGGCAGTCCCAGCCTGGTACATACACCGCGTCCAGCCCCTTGAGCTGGCGCGCCTTGACGATCATGTCCTTGAGGATCTTGTTGGCGGCGTGGCCGATGTGGATCTGGCCATTGGCGTAAGGCGGGCCGTCGTGCAGCACAAACTTCGGCTTGCCTGCACGCACGTCGCGCAGCTTTTTGTAGATGCCTTTGTCGTCCCATTCCTTGACCCAGCCCGCTTCGCGTTTGGGCAGATCGCCGCGCATGGGGAACGGGGTGTCGGGCAGGTTCAGGGTGCTGCGGTAATCGGGTTTTGTGTCGGACATGGAAAAACTTCTGTTGAGGCAGACTGCTGGGGCAGGGCCGCCGGAATGCTGTTCGGGGTGACAAGCCTTGCGCCGGATGGGGGGCGGGGCCAGAGGCGACGAGATCGTCTAAATTCGGTCGCGCGTCGTCTGGCGGCTGGTTTCCGTGTGCATGGAGGCAAAAAACGCCCGCGCGTCCTCGCAGTCCCTGGTGATGCCCGCCTTGAGGCTGTCCAGACCGTCGTATTTCAGTTCGTCGTGCAGTTTGCGCTCCAGTTCCACACGAATGATTTTACCGTATGCCTCCTCGGGGCCCAGGCTGTCGGGCCAGTCCAGGCAATGGGTCTCCAGCAGCACCCGCCCGCCGTTGACATCGTCGGGGTCCAGCGAGGGCCGGATGCCCAGGTTGGCCACGCCGGGCAGGGGGGCTGGCCCCAAGCCAAACACCTGCACCGCGAAAATCCCGCTGGCCGCCGGTTTCCAGTGCGAAAAGCGCAGATTCAGGGTGCGAAAGCCGAGTTCGCGCCCGAGCTTGCGGCCATGCACCACATGACCTGAGATGCTGTAGGGCCGGCCCAGCAGGCCGGCCACGCGGCTCATCTGGCCCTGGGCCAGCGCTTCGCGCACCGCCGAACTGGAAACGCGGGTATTGCTCACCTCATAACTGTTCATGCGGGCAACGTCAAACCCGAGGCGCTCGCCGGCCGCATCCAGCATGGCGTAGTCGCCGGTTCGTTTGGCTCCAAAGCGGAAATCGTCGCCGACCAGCACATAACGCACGCCCAAGCCCCTGACCAGCACATCCTCGATGAAGGCTTCGGCAGGTTGCGTTGCCAGCCGGGCATTAAAGGGCAACACCACACACTGGTCGATGCCGCAGCGCGCGAGTTCAGTGAGTTTGTCGCGCAGGGTGGCGATACGCGCCGGCGCCAGTTCCGGCTTGCGTGCCACCGCAGCAAAGTAGTCGCGCGGATGCGGCTCGAAGCTCATCACGCAACTCGGCACCCCCCGGTGCTGGGCCTCGTTTTTTAGCAGCGCCAGCATGGCCTGGTGGCCGCGGTGCACGCCATCGAAGTTGCCGATGGTCAGCGCGCACTGCGCCGCAAGCCGGGCATCGTGGTAGCCGCGAAAAATTTTCATTGCGAAACCTTCATGCCGCCAATTATCGTTTTAATAGCGTCACAGGCCGGCCGGATGCGGGCTGAAGCGGTCAAAGGCCCTGCAGGGTGAGCTTTGTCATGAATTGGCTGTATATTGAGGCGTCAGGCATTTTTGAGTCCGGTTCCATGCGTTTTTAAACCATTGGAGGTTCGTTTGAAGGTCTTGAAGCTCTCAGCCCAGGGGTTACCACAGTCGTGGATCAGCCTCGAACAAGCCGTGTTGCACTATGCATCGGATGAAGTGCGCTGGGAGATGGGTGCGCGGGTGGCGACTTTTCATGGCGGCCACAATGCCGTCACCGGCAATCAGTCCATCATCAATATCAACAGCATCATCGGCACCAAGGGCGTGCCCAACATCAACCCCTTTAACCTCAAGCCGGGGTTGACCAACGGCAAGTTGTTCTCGCGCGACCGCAACATTTGCGCCTACTGCGGCGACCATTTTCACGAGGAAGTGCTGACGCGTGAACACATCATCCCGTTCGCGCAAAACGGTATCGACACCTGGATGAACGTGGTCACGGCCTGCCGGGCCTGCAACCACCGCAAGAGCAGCCGCACGCCCGAGCAGGCCAACATGCCGCTGTTGTACACGCCCTATGTGCCCAGCCTGTGGGAAGACTTCATCCTGCGCAACCGCCGCATCCTGGCGGACCAGATGGAGTTCTTGATGGCGCATGTGCCTAGGACTTCGCGGCTGCTGGTTTGAGCTTGCGCGGCTGGCTATCTCTGTGCATCAGATGCGGCGAGGATATGTCCGCATTTACACAGGCGTATCAAATTTTGTTCTTCAATACGAAATTCCAAACGCAGGGCTGACGTGAATCGCTGGAACATTCCTGCTTGGCTGGAGCAAGAAGTCCTGGCGCGAGACGCATCATGCGTTTACTGCCGAATCGATTTCTCGATCCCAACGCAGACGCGTGGGGCCAAGGCTTCGTGGGAGCATATCGTCAATGACGAGAAAATCGTTACTCTCCAAAATATCACTAGGTGCTGTATGTCCTGCAATTCAAGCAAGGGAACAAAAGAATTGCGGGTTTGGCTTGCGTCAAACTATTGCAGACAAAAAGGCATAACCGAATTTACTGTGGCCCAAGTCGTACAAGACGCGTTATCTCTATCCGAAGTCCAGTAGGCGATTAGTAATCCGGATTGAGCATTTTGCTGGCCCTCGCAAGTTGTCATAACCGTGGCGGCGAGTTGCGACCTCAATGAGGACTCGTCTTACCGACAGAATCTTGCAATTACTTGATCCCTCAGTAAGTCAGCTCCAGCACCACCAGCCGGTTCTCAGCCACAGGCCACGTCCGCCCGGTGATTTTTTCGCCATTGAATTCCGCTGAAATCGGACGCACACCGTCCACCGCCAAGTTGATCTTGGCGCTGGACACGCCCGCGCCCGCCGGCGGAACCCCCGGCAGCGCCTTGCCGTCAAACAGCATCTTGTCGCGCTCGGCGTCGAAGTAGCCGCGTGGCCGCGTGAGGGTGACGCTGGACCTGGCGGTTTTGTCGGCCTCGGCCAGACGGTCTGCACGCATGTGGATCAGGTTGCTGGAGCGTGCAAACGGGCTGCGGTAAATGTGTGTGGTTGCATATCCCGGGGCGGTGATCACAAACTCGTAGGGAGTGCCGGCTTGTGCGCTGAAGGGCCCCCAGATGCCGTCGGCGCCCACGGTTTTGGTGTGCACCGCATTGCCGATGCGTGCGCCAGTTGCGGCATCGGTGGCGTACACCGCCAGTTGCGCGCCGGGCAGTGCCAGGTTGTTGGCGTAGTTGCCCGAAGCTGCGTCCGCCGGGCTCAGGCCCAGGCCGGTGATCTTGCCGTTCAGTACCACCGGGCTGGCGGGCTGCACTGCCGTGGTCTGCGGGGCTTTACCGGTGATGAAGCGGTAAGTCGCGTCAAACGCAGCGGGCGAAAAAGAAGTTTCGCGGTGATCGACGCGCGGCAGCACGACATTGGTCGCGCCCTTGAGCGCAGGGCCTTCAAAGGTCACGTTGGTGGCGGTGCCTTTGGCGCCTACCCAGACACCATCCGGCTGGGCAAACTTGTCGTTGTTGTCCGAGCGCAGTGTCAACCATTTGACCGGGCCGATGACTTCGTCGCCAGCGGCGTTTTTGGGGGCATTCAGCCCAGTCAGGAAAGGGCCGGTGCCCGAGAACTCATTGGCCTCGCGAAAGCCTTTGATGGCCGTGACACCGTGGTTCGGCGTGCCACCCAAAATGGCGTGGCTGACGCGGCTGCTGCCGCCGCCGTTCTGGATGTAGTTGCGAATCGCATTGCCGCCGCGCGAGTTGCCAATCAGCACGACCTGGCGTGCGCCAGTGGCCTGCAGCAGCTTGTCGACTTCGGATTTCAGGTAGGCCATGTGTTCTGCGGTTGAAGTGCGGCCCGGTTGCGCCTTGCCGTCTTCGTCGCGCGCGATCGGGTAGGGCAGGTCGATGGCGTGCAAGCGCTCGCGCGGCCAGCCGTTCGACTCAAAGCGCCATATGCTGGTCTGCCACAGCCCGGCGGTGTCGCCGTTGCCGTGCACAAAAACGATGGGCGGGTGTTGTTCAGGCGCGGGTGAGGTGGCGCAACCGGCGAGCGTCAGGCCGGCGGCAGCAATCACGAGAAGAAGGCGGCGTTGCATCAACATGGTTTGTCTCCTGGAATTAAAAGTGCCCGTGATTCATGCCACGGAGCATCGTTTCTCAATATGTCGAGGGCAAGTCAGGCAAAGACGCCGGCGGTGTCCTGCATGCGGGCCGATACCTCACCGAGGTGATGCAGCGTGTCGCCGAAACTCATCTCCATCTGCGTCAATTTCTTGAAGTAATGGCTGACGATGTATTCGTCGGTCACGCCGATGCCGCCATGCAACTGCACCGCCTGCTGGCCGACAAAACGCATGGAGTTGCCGAGCTGGTACTTGGCCCTGGCCATGGCGGCGCGGCGTTCCGGGGCCGGCGCATTAAGCTTGAGCGAAGCGTAATAACTCATGGAACGGGCCAGCTCAAGCTGCATCTTCATGTCGGCCACGCGGTGCCGCAGCGCCTGGAAGCTGCTGATGACCACGCCGAACTGTTTGCGGGTATTCATGTACTCGACCGTGATGGCCAAGGTCTTGTCCATCACGCCGACGGCTTCGGCGCAGGTGGCGGCGATGCCGATGTCCACCGCATGTTCGAGCGCGGCCAGGCCGTCCAGCGTGATCAGCGTGGCGGGTGCGTCCTTCAGCACCACGTCGGCCGCACGGCCGCCGTCCTGCGTGCCGTAGCCGCGGGTGGTGACACCGGCGGCCGAACGCTCCACCAGGAACAGCGCAATTTTGCCGCCGGCCAGCGCCGGCACGATGAACGCATCGGCCTGGTCACCGGCAGGGACTACGGTTTTAGTAGCAGACAATGTCCAGCCGGCGAGGGCCGAAGAAGCTTTTGCCTCACAAACATCGAGCTGGTAGCGGGCGGCGCGCTCCTGCGAGGCCAGCACCACGAGCGCTTCGCCACTGGCGATTTTTGGCAGCCAGGCGGTTTTGACGGCTTCTGGTGCATAGCCGGACAACACAGCTCCGGCGACCAGCGTCTGGACAAAAGGCTCGGCCACGATGCCGCGGCCCAGCTCTTCCATCACCACCATGCCTTCAACCGGGCCCATGCCCAGGCCCTCGTTGGCTTCAGGAATGTAGAGGCCGCACAAGCCGAGTTCGGCAAGCTGGCCATAAGCTTCGCGCGAGAAACCCCCGGCTTTGGCGATGCCGCGGCGGCGCTCGAAGTCGTAAGCCTTGTCCACCCATTTACGGACTGCGTCGCGCAACTGTTCCTGGTCGTCAGTGAAATCAAAATCCATTGTGATGCTCCTGTTGGGGGTCATCCCGGGCCTGACCCGGGATCCATGGATTGCGGGTCAGGCCCGCAATGACAAAGGCTGTGGGCTTAGCCCAAGACAAACTGCGAAACGATATTGCGCTGCACTTCGTTGGAGCCGCCGTAAATCGTGGTTTTGCGCAGATTGAAATAAGTCGAGGCCAGAGGCGCATTGGCGGCCACGCCGCCCGGGAAGTCGCCCTGCCAGCCGGCTTCCATGGCTTCTTCGATGAAGGGCAGGCTGAAGGGGCCGGCAGCCAGCATCATCAGTTCGCTGTAGCGCTGCTGGATCTCGCTGCCGCGGATTTTCAGCAGGCCGGCGATGTCCAGCGAGTTCTTGCCGGATTTCTCGGCTGACAGCACCCGCAGCACCAGCATCTCCAGCGCCACCACATCGACCTCGAGTTTGGCAATTTCGTCGCGGAAGCGCGTGTCGTCATAGACGCCTTCGGCCTTGGCGATACGCTTGAGTCGCTCCAGCTCGCGTTTGGCGCGGTTGACGTCGGCAATGTTGGTGCGTTCGTGGCTGAGCAGGTGTTTGGCATAGGTCCAGCCCTTGTTTTCCTCACCGACCAGGTTGTTGACCGGAACTTCGACGTTGTCGAACCAGACCTCGTTGACCTCGGCCTCGCCGTCGAGCAAGACAATGGGTCGCACGGTGACGCCGGGCGACTTCATGTCGATCAGCAAAAAGGAAATGCCGGTTTGCGGTTTGCCTTCTGTGCTCGTGCGCACCAGACAGAAAATCCACTCGCCGTACTGGCCCAGTGTGGTCCACGTCTTCTGGCCGTTGACGATGTACTTGTCACCCTGGCGTTCTGCCTTGCACTTCACCGACGCCAGGTCGGAGCCGGAGCCCGGCTCGCTGTAACCCTGGCTCCACCAGACCTCGCCGCTGCCAATGCCCGGCAGGAAGCGCTGTTGCTGCTCGGGGCTGCCGAAGGCCATGATCACGGGCGCCACCATCACCGGGCCGAAGGGCACAACGCGCGGCGCGCCAGCGAGTGCGCATTCTTCTTCAAACAGATGCTTTTGCACCGCGTTCCAGCCGGGGCCGCCGAACTCCTTGGGCCAGGCGTGGCCCAGCCAGCCTTTTTTGCCGAGGATTTTGGCCCAGCGCTGCATGTCCTCACGGCTCAGGCGCAAGGCATTGTGGACCTTGTGCGAGATGTCGGCCGGGAGGTTGGAACCGACCCAGGCGCGAATGTCCTCGCGGAATTTCTGTTCTTCAGGGGTGAAAGCTAAGTCCATAAACGGCATGTCTCCAATCGGTTCCGGTAACCCCGCATTTTTAGCACGGTCGTTCGGAATTTTATGTCCCAGTTGGGACAAATAGCGAGCGATTCCACCTTGCAGAATCAAGACGTGAATCGATAGCAGGCCAGGCCAGGATAATCAGAACATCTTGCCTTCGTACCGCACCTTCATCAGCGCCCTCAGTGTCGGCCAGATTCTTGTCTGGGCGGTTTTGTATTACGGTTTCTCCTCGTTTGTGCTGCCGATGCAGCGTGACATGGGCTGGAGCCAGCCCGACATCATGGGCGCCTTCACGCTGGGCCTGATGGTCTGGGGCCTGGCCACCTATGCAGTCGGCGCTGCAATTGACCGCGGGCGGGGGCGCGCGGTGCTGACCGGCGGCGCGTTGCTGGGCGCGGCCGGCTGCGCGCTCTGGTCGCAGGCCTACAGTCTGCCGGTCCTGTACGCGGCCTGGGCCCTGCTGGGGCTGGCCATGGCCATGACGCTGTACGAACCGGCCTTCATGGAGATTACCAAACGGTTTCCCGAGCGTTACCGTCAGGGCATCACCACCATCACGCTGGTCGGTGGTTTTGCCAGCACGCTGTCGTTTCCGGTGGTGGCCTGGTTGCAGGCGCGCCTCGGCTGGCGGCCCGCGCTGCTGGTGATGGCGCTGGCCCTGCTGCTGGTGGCGCCGCTCCATGCCTGGGTGCTGCGCGGCGCCTGGAAGCGACCGCTGGTGGCCGATGCCTTGCCGTTGCAGGCCAAGCACGACCAGGCGACCTTGCGCGAAGCCATGCAGGGCAGCACCTTCTGGCTGCTGACCGCTGCCTTCACTTTTTATATTTTTGCGATCTCGACCATTTGGGCGCATCTGATGCCGGCGTTTGAGTCGCGCGGGATGACCCAGGCCGAGGCGGTGGCCGTGATGGTCTGGTTCGGCCCGGCGCAGGTGGCGGGGCGATTTGCCTTTTTGTGGCTGGGCCGCTCGCTGAACCAGCGCGCACTCGGGCTCATGGTGCTGGCGCTGTTTCCGGTGTCGCTGGTGCTGTTTGCCCTGGGCCGCGAGCCCATGGTGCTGGTCGCTTTTGCGGTGCTGTTCGGTGTGGCCAACGGACTGATCACCATTGTGCGCAGCAACATCGTGCCGGACTTTTACGGCCGCGAACATGTGGGCCGCATCACCGGTGCCATGTCGGGCATTGCGCTGTGCACACGCGCGGCCGCCCCCTTCTTGACCGCCTGGGCCCTGCTCGCGATAGGCGGCTACACCGGCCTGTTGTGGGGGCTGGTCGGCATGGGCCTGGCTTCGCTGGGGCTGTTTGCACTGGCGCGGCGGCCCAAGCCCCGTTCGTGATTGAGATAATCAGCGCACTCTTTAAGCCTTATGCCCAGCACCAAAAACATCGTTATCCTGATTTCGGGCAGCGGCTCCAACATGGCCGCCATCGTCCAGGCCGCGCAGCAGCAGGACTGGCACCAGGCGTTCGGCGCCAGCATCAGTGCGGTAATCAGCAACCGGCCCGGCGCTGCCGGCCTGGAAGTCGCACAGTCGCTCGGTGTGGCGACGCAGGTGCTGGACCACCGCGTTTTTGAGACGCGCGTAGCCTTCGACGCCGCATTGATGCAAGGGATAGACCGTTACCAGCCCGCGCTGGTGGTGCTGGCCGGCTTCATGCGCATCCTCACGCCCGGCTTTGTCAGCCACTATGCCGGTCGCCTGATCAACATTCACCCGTCGCTGCTGCCGGCTTTCACGGGCCTGAACACCCACCAGCGCGCCATCGATGCCGGATGTGCTGAAGCCGGTTGCACCGTGCACCAGGTGACGGCCGAACTCGATCATGGTCCCATCCTCGCGCAGGCGGCGGTGCCGGTGCTGCCGGATGACACAGCCGACACGCTGGCCGCGCGGGTGCTGGCACAAGAACACCGGCTTTATCCGCAGGCGGTGCGCGGCTGGCTGCAGGACCAGCCTTGAACTGCTGAAGATACAAAGAGATACCCGTGTCGCGAACGCGGTTGAATCCAGCCGCGCGTCCGACCCGTATTGAAGACAGCCGTTGATGTCCCATCCTGGATGTCGGCTGATTGTTCAACTCATCAAAGGTATTCACATGCAAACGAAACACAAACTGGCTTCCATCGGTCTCGCGGTCATGCTGTCCATGTCAGCGGCTTCTTCCTTCGCTCAGGTAATGGTTGGTGGCGCACCCATGCTGGCTTCCAAAGACATCATCGACAACGCCGTCAACTCCAAGGACCACACCACGCTGGTTGCAGCCGTCAAGGCCGCTGGCCTGGTTGATACCCTGAAAAGCGCCGGTCCTTTCACCGTGTTCGCACCGACCAACGCCGCTTTTGCAGCGCTGCCTGCCGGCACCGTGGACACCCTGCTCAAGCCAGAGAACAAGGGCATGCTGACCGGCATCCTGACCTACCACGTGGTGGCCGGCAAGATGGACGCCGCCGCACTGACCAAGGCAATTGCCGATGGCAAGGGTTCCGCATCCCTGAAAACCGTGGCCGGCGGAACGCTGACGGCCAAGGCCATGGGCGGCAAAGTCATGGTGACGGATGAAAAAGGCGGCTCGTCGACCGTGACGATTGCTGATGTATACCAGTCCAACGGCGTGATCCACGTGGTTGACAAGGTGCTGTTGCCAAAATAATTTCTGGTGGCCTCATGGGAGGCCTGCTTGGAATGAAAAGCCTCCGCACGGTTTACTCCGCGCGGGGGCTTTTGTTTTTGTCATACCGGGCTTGACCCGGTATCCATGACTTCTGATTTCTGCGCACTCCTTTGGATGACACCGGGGCCATGAATTGCGGGTCAAGCCCGCAATGACAGGCTCAGCTGGTGCAGTGCTGCACTGACGATGCTGGCCGCGTCCACGCCAAAAAAGCCGCGCAGCGCGGCGCGTGTATCGCTGCGGCCAAAGCCATCGGTGCCCAACGTCAGGTAGCTGCGTCCCGGCGGGAGAAAGGCGCGAATGCTCTCCGGCACGGCGCGTACGTAGTCGGTGGCGGCGATGATTGGCCCTTCGCTGGCCGTGAGTTGTTGCGCGATGAAGGCCTCGGGCGCAGTTTCACCGGCGAGCGCGCGCTGCTGGCAGGCGGCGCCGTCACGCGCGAGTTCGCTCCAGCTCGTCACGCTGTACACCGTCGCTTCAATCCCTTGTGCGGCCAGTTGCTGCGCCGCCTTGATGACCTCGGTCAAAATGGCGCCTGAACCCAATAGTGTGATTTTTTCAAGCTTTTCAGAGCGTGGGCTCATGGCCAGTGGGCGTACATAGCTATTAAATTGATAGCATCCACGGGTAATGCCGAGCTCCGATCCGGGCCGCAAATCCGGCTGGGCGTAGTTCTCGTTCATCAACGTGACGTAATAAAACACGTCCTGCTGCTCCACCATCATCTCGCGCATGCCCTGGGCCATGATGACCGCGAGTTCGCAGGCAAACGCAGGGTCGTAAGCCTTGCAATTCGGAATGGTTGCGGCTACTAGGTGACTGGAGCCGTCCTGGTGCTGCAGACCTTCGCCGCCCAGCGTGGTGCGGCCCGAGGTGGCGCCCAGCAAAAAGCCGCGCGCGCGCTGGTCGGCGGCGGCCCAGATCTGGTCGCCGACGCGCTGGAAACCAAACATCGAGTAATAGATATAAAACGGCAGCATGGCCAGCCCGTGCACGCTGTAGCTGGTGGCGGCCGCCGTCCAGCTCGCCAGCGCGCCGGCTTCGCTGATGCCTTCTTCGAGGATCTGCCCGTCGAGCGCCTCGCGGTAGCTGAGCACCGAGCCGATGTCTTCGGGCGCGTATTTCTGCCCGACGCTGGAATAAATGCCCACCTGCTTGAACAGATTTGCCATGCCGAAGGTGCGCGCTTCGTCAGCAACGATGGGCACAATTTTTGGCCCCAGCGATGCGTCCTTGAGCAGGCCACCCAGCATGCGCACGAAGGCCATGGTGGTGCTCATCTCCTTGCCGCTGGCGGTCAGCGCGAACTGCGCGTAGGTCGCCAGGGCGGGCACAGCCACCGTGTCGGCGACGGATGCACGTTTCGGCAGGTAGCCGCCGAGGGCCTGGCGCCTGGCGTGCAGATACTGCATCTCCGCGCTGTTGGCGGCGGGTTTGTAGAAGCTGAGGTTTTTCGCCTGCTCGTCACTAAGAGGCAGGTTGAAGCGGTTGCGGAATTCGATCAACTCTTCGCCATCGAACTTCTTCTGCGAATGCGTGGTCATCTTGCCCTGGCCGGCGCTGCCCATGCCATAACCTTTTTTGGTGTGCGCCAGGATCACCGTCGGCTGGCCGGCATGGTTGGCCGCTGCTGCATACGCGGCGTGAATTTTCACCAGGTCATGCCCGCCGCGTTTGAGCCGGTCGATCTGCTCGTCGCTCATACCCTGGGCCAGCCGCGCGAGTTCGGCGTTCTGACCGAAGAAGTTGTCGCGGTTGAAGCGGCCGTCCTTGGCAGCAAAAGTCTGCATCTGGCCGTCAACCGTGTGCGCAAAGGCCTGTGTCAATGCGCCGGTCAGGTCGCGCGCGAACAGGCCGTCCCAGTCGCTGCCCCAGACCAGCTTGATGACCTTCCAGCCGGCGCCAGAGAACAGTTTTTCGAGCTCGTCGATGATGCGGCCATTGCCGCGCACCGGCCCGTCCAGCCGCTGCAGGTTGCAGTTGACGACCCAGACCAGGTTGTCCAGGCCTTCGCGCGCGGCCAGCGTCAGCGCGCTCATGGATTCGGGCTCGTCCATCTCGCCGTCGCCGAACACGCCCCACACCTTGCGGCCGGTGCAGTCGAGCAGGCGCCGGTGCGTCAGGTAGTGCATGAAACGCGCGTGGTAAATCGAGCTGATCGGACCGATCCCCATGGAGCCGGTGGGGAACTGCCAGAAGTCAGGCATCAGGTAAGGGTGCGGGTAGCTGGACAAGCCTTGCGCGCCATGACTGGGCGCTGACAGTTCCTGCCTGTAAAAACTCAAGTCTTTTTCTTCAAGCCGGCCTTCGAGGAATGCGCGGGCATACACGCCAGGCGCACTGTGCGGCTGGAAAAAAACCAGGTCACCGCGGTGTTGTCCCTCGCCCAGGCCCTCACGCGCATGGAAAAAATGGTTGAAGCCGGTTTCAAACAAATCCGCCGCGCTGGCATAACTGGCGATGTGGCCGCCGAGCTCGGCGGAACCGCCGGATTCCGCCTGGTTGGCGCGCACCACCATCGCCAGCGCGTTCCAGCGCATCAGCGAGGCCAGGCGTTCCTCAATGGCCAGGTCGCCTGGAAATACCGGCTGCTCGTCGACGCCTATGCTGTTGACGTAGGGCGTGGACAGCTCGGGCGTCCAGCCGACGCGTTGCTCACGCGCCAGCCGCGCCAGTTCATCGAGTACAAAACGCGCGCGCGCCGGCCCCTGTGCCGCGGCCAGCGCGGTGAAAGCCTCGCGCCATTCGGCGGTTTCCTGGGGATCGTTGTCGGGCCGTGTGGGGGTGGGCATGTCGTGCAACGGGGTGTGCAGGGGCAAGGGTGCATTCATGGTTTCAATATACGGAATGATTCCCGACATAAGTAGCCAATATGAGCTGCTAATTGAGATAAAGACGGCATAAAATTCTGCAAATAGAGGATTTTTCTGACCATGAAACTAGATGTTATCGATTTACGCATACTTGATGAACTGCAGCGTGACGGCGCGCTGTCCAACGTGGAGTTGGCCCGGCGCGTCCATCTGAGCCCCTCGCCCTGCCTGGCGCGTGTCAAGGCACTTGAAGCTGCGCGGGTGATCGACCGTTATGTCGCCATCACCAATGCGGCCGCGTTGGGGTTGGGCCTGACGGTCTTCATTTCGATCAGCCTGCGTTCGCAAAGCAAGGAGTCGCTGGCCGAGTTCGAGAGGCGCATTGCCGAGCACGATGAGGTGATGGAGTGCTATTTGATGACGGGCGACAGCGATTACCTGATTCGCGTGGCGGTGGCCGACATGGGTGCGCTGGAAAAATTCATCCTGGAGCAGCTCACCCCGATTCCCGGTATCGACAAGATACGCTCCAGTTTTGCGCTCAAGCAGGTCCGGTACAAGACGGCTTTGCCGCTGCCCGCACTGTGAAAAGCGTGGGTGAGGCAGCTCAACGGACCGGCGTGTCCAGCGTTGGAGGCTGTTCGTCGTGTAATGCCGGGTGCGAGATTTCAATCGCATTGATTTTGGCCACCAAGCCTTCCCGCCGGGAGCTTTCTTCGGCTGGAAGGCTCGCAGGCTCGCCAGCCGCATCGATGAACTGGACGTAACGCCGGGGACCTGAGCTCATGCGCCGCAGCCGGGTCTTGAGACTGTCGATCACCTGCTGGCAGGTCTGCTCGCCCGGCGTGCCATGCCAGATGGCGATGTGCAGATTAAATGCGTCGGGCTCGTCCAGCTTGTCGGACAGGCGGATGCAGTCAGCCAGAATTTTGGTGGAGACCTCGGAGACGGCTTCGCGGTTGACCGGCCCTTCGACGAGCATCAGGAACAGGTTCTCCTCGTAACGAATCACCGTGTCCATATCGCGCGCCGCGCGGCGCATGATTTCGCCGATGCGCGACAGGGCGATGCTGCGCTTTTGGTCGCTCAGCTCGTCAGGGCTGGGCGCCTGGTTCAACCAGCGCAGCAACACAACGCCGCACTCCGAACGCCTGCGACGTGCGCGCAGCAGCATTTGCGATAGCCTGCCCTCCATCACGCGGGGCAGCATCAAGCCGCTGGCCGGGTCATAGGTCGCCAGCGCGGCGATGCGATGGTTGGAAAACAGCGCCGCCCGGCTGCGCCATGCCAGCGCAAAAAAGATCCACAGCAAGCCGACCATGGCCGACAGCACGCCGGCCGCCTGGGCCGATTCGAGGTTCATGACCCAGCCCGCGTTGTAGAAAATCCGCGCCAGTGCCGCCAGGGCTATGGGCGCCGTGCCCAGCAGCAGCAGCCGGTTCCAGGCCTGCCCGCGTACAGACATCCATACCAGGCTGCTGAGAATCGTCAGTGTGGCCAGCGCCAGCCAAAGGTTGCGCAGGTCGCGCGGAATGAGGCCGGGGATAGCCATCAGGCCGGCCATTAGCAGGCTGCCTGCAGTGATGGCGGCCAGCAACCTGTAGATGTACGGGTGCCCGCTGCGCGCGTAGCTGGCGTGGGCGCAAAACCAGGCGCCTGCAGCCATGCTCAGTGCGGACGAGACCCAGCCCATGACCTGGTTGAGGTAGGCGCTCTGCGGCCACATGCGCCAGCCTCCGTAACCGATCAGCACCAGCTGCGTGAACATCAGCGTTATTACCACGGCGAAAAACCACAGGAAGACGCGGTTGCGCGCCATCGCGAAAGCGGCCAGGCTGAGCGCGGCCAGCACGCTGAACATGCCCCACATCAGCCCGATCACCACGCCCACGCGGGATGCACCATCCACGTATTCAACCGGAGACAGCAGCATCGGTGGCCCCGTGAGTGCCCGGTTGTTTTCGAAGCGAAGGTAGTAGGTCTGCATGCGATCGGTGCGGGTTTGCAGTTCAAAGCTGGGCACCCGCGTACGCAAGGACCAGTCGACTGGCGCCAGCGCGAGACCGGCCGACTGGATCAGCCATTCGCCCTGGGGACCGCGCGAAAACAGGCTGGCCTTGACCAGCGCCTGGCCCGGCAGCCGGATGAACCAGGTTTGCAGCGACTCGGTAGGCGGCAGCGCAAAGGTAGCCCAGACGTCCTGGCTGGCGGAGGTGGGAAGCGCCGTGGTACCGGTGTAAGGCTGCAGGCGCCAGGGGCCGGCGGCGGTGAACGCATCCGGCGACGCGATGCTGCCTTTGGGCACCGCCACCCACTGCAGTGGCTCGGCCAGCGTGATGGTGACGCTGTCGCCATAGAGGCGGCCAAAGTCCTGCGCCTGGCCTGGGGGCAGCGCCAGGCAAAGCAGCACCCCCAAAAAACCGCGCCAGCTTGTCTTTCTGTCCATCCGCATAGCTTATTGCAGAAGTGTGTGTTGTCCGGCCGCCAGCCGTCCGGTCATCACGATGTCACAACAATTGACAACCATGCGTCTTCCAACAACAACGGATGCCCCATGTCTTATTCCCGCCTAATCGCCACCCGCCGCCTTGTTATCGCCACGGTTTTTCCTGCGCTGGCCACTGTGCTGCTTGCCGCGCCGATACACGCGCAGACCGCCTTCCCGGCCACGCTGGCCGGCCACGCGCTGCTGCCGGCGCAATCTTTCATCGCCGCGCCCAAGGACGCGCCGCAGGACCTCAAGAACGCCGGAAAATTCACCACCGGCAAACGTGTCGAAGCGCTGGGCACAGTCGAAGGCCTGTCGGCCGGCCGCCCCACCGGTGTCTCGCTGCCGTTCAGGGGCCAGCCGGTTCAGGGCCACTCCGGCATCAAGAAAATGCCCGACGGCAGCTTCTGGATATTGACCGACAACGGCTCCGGCGCCAAAGCCAATTCGCCTGACTCCATGCTGTACCTGAACCGTTATGCCGTGGACTTCAAAGGCGGCGGCATGAAGCGGCTGGAGACAATTTTTCTGAGCGACCCGAACAAAAAAGTGCCGTTTCGCATCGTTCATGAAAGCACGAAACAGCGCTACCTGACCGGCAGCGATTTCGACACCGAAAGCTTCCAGATCGCCGGCGGCGCGCTGTGGATTGGTGACGAGTTCGGTCCCTTCCTGATCAAGGCCGACATGAAGGGCCGGGTGCTGGCCGTGTTTGAAACGCAGGTGGACGGCAAGCTGGTGCGCTCGCCCGACCACCCGGCCGTAACCACACCGGGCGTGCCCGGCGGCGCGGTGGATTTTCAGGTGCGCCGCTCCAAGGGTTATGAGGGCATGGCCGCATCAAAAGACGGCAGCAAGCTGTACGCGCTGCTCGAAGGTGCCTTGTGGGACGCGTCCACCAAGGGCAATGAAAAACTCGACGGCAAGGACTACCTGCGCGTGCTTGAGTTCGACGTCAAGAGCGAGAGCTGGACCGGCCGCCACTGGAAATACGTGCTCGAAGGCGCCAGCCATGCGATTGGCGACTTCAACATGATCGACGGCACGACAGGGCTCATCATCGAACGTGACAACGGCGAAGGCACGGCGGACAAAGCCTGCCCGGAAGGCCAGAAGCGAAGCGACTGCTTTCATGACCTGGCCAAATTCAAGCGTATCTACAAGATTGAACTCAGCGAGGCCAATGTCGGCGCGGCCGTGCGTAAGATTGGCTACATCGACCTGATGGCGATTGCCGACCCCAACAAGCTGGCGCGCAAGCCGCTGAACAATGGCGTGCTGACCTTTCCTTTCTTCACCATCGAAAACGTGGACGTGGTGGACGCGACGCACATCGTTGTGGGCAACGACAACAACCTGCCGTTTTCCAGCAGCCGGGAGCCGAACAAGGCGGACGACAACGAGTTGGTCCTGCTGGAAGTCGCGGACTTTCTGAGGGCCAATTGAGGTGGAGCGCCGCCAGCCGTGTTTGGCGAGCTGGCGGCTACGGGTGGGTCGCTGACCCACCCGCGCCTGTCACCTCCACCCCCGTCCGTTTGTCGATACAGTGAAGGCTTCACACTTTTTGGAGAACGGCCATGCCTGTCCCGCCTGAGTTCCTGCCGTTGACAGGTCTCTACGAGCCTTCGGCGATCCAGCAGCTCGCCGACGGACGTTTCCTGGTGGTGGAGGACGAACAGGAGCACCCCTTCAGTCTGGTCACTCTGAGCGCCGACGGCACGGTCAAAAGCCAGGCCATGGGCCCCGGCTGGTTCGAGGGTAATAGCGCATTCTGGAAGCTCGATGACCTGGAGGGTTTGACGGCCGACACCCAGGGTTACCTCTACGCGCTCACCTCGCATTCGCGCAACGACGATGGGGACCAGAAGAAATCGCGCGATAAGCTGGTGCGTTTCCGGATCGAGGGCGACCGCGTTCGTGAGCCGGTTGTGGTCAGCGGGCTCAAGCCAGCCCTGATCGCAGCGCACCCGGTGCTGGCAGCCGCAGCCGGGATTGAGGACGTCAAGTCGGATGGCGGTCTCAATATCGAGGCGCTGGAGATCACGCCGGACCGACAGCAACTGCTGGTCGGGTTTCGCACCCCCCTGCTGGGCGGCGCAGCCATCATTGCCAGCATAGCCAACCCGTCGGCCATGTTTGAAGCCGGCGAGGCGCCGCGCTTGTCCAGCGGCTTGCTGACGCTGGATCTCGGCGGACAGGGCATTCGCGGCATGGCCTGGATCGCGGCGCTCGACGGCTACCTCATCATCAGCGGACCTGCGTCGCTGGCGGCCCAGGTATTCGGGCTCTGGTTCTGGAGCGGCCAGCCACAGTCTGCTGCGCGCCGCGTCGGAGTGCCCGGCTTGCAGCACTTCGATCGGGCCGAAGGGGTGAGTACCGCCTTGATCGACGGTGTGGCGCACATCGTTCTCGTCAGCGATGACGGCAAGCGCGAGAAAGGGCGCTTAGCCCATTTCGTGCTGCTGGAGCCCGGACAACTGCAGATTTCCTCCTGAGGCGGGAAAGCCGGGCGTCGGCCGGCTGCCGCAATGCTACTGAATTGATAGCTTCTTGCCCTTGTCAGATATGGGCTGGAGGCCAAAAAAGCCTTAAAAAATCTAGATCTTGGACTGGAACACTAGTCCGGCGTGCTCGCGCAGCGCGTGGAACTTGATCTTGGGCCACTGCTGTTCCACCGCGCGCAGGGTGGCGCTGTGGTCCACCAGCAGCGTGGGCGCATCGACGGCGTCGAGCGCGACGCGGTGCGAGTTGGCGTCCATGAATTTCTTCAGTTCGTTCGGGTCCTCGCAGGTGACCCAGCGCGCCAAGTTGAACTGGCTGCCCATGATACGGGCCTTCACGCCGTATTCATGCTCCAGCCGGTGCGCCACGACTTCAAACTGCAACTGCCCGACGGCGCCCAGCAGCAGCAGCGAGCCGGCAATCGGTCGGAACACCTGGATCGCGCCTTCTTCGCCCAGCTGCGTCAGCCCGGCGCGCAACTGCTTGCTGCGTAGCGGATCGGCGACTTCGACTGCGCGGAACATTTCCGGCGCAAAAAAGGGCAGGCCGGTGAACTGGAGCGCTTCGCCCTCGGTCAGCGTATCGCCAAGCTGCAGCACGCCGTGGTTCGGGATGCCGATGATGTCGCCGGCAAAAGCGGTGTCGAGTAGTTCCCTGCGCTGGCTCATGAAGCTCACCACCGTATTCGGCCGCAGCTCCTTGCCGCTGCGCACGACTTTCAGCCGCATGCCGCGTGTGAACTCGCCGCTGGCAACGCGCAAAAAGGCGATGCGGTCGCGGTGCGCCGGGTCCATGTTGGCCTGGATCTTGAAAACCACGCCAGAGAATTTCTTTTCTTCAGGCTGCACCACCCGTTGCAAGGCCGCGCGCTCGGCCGGCGCCGGCGCCAGGTCGACCAGCGCGTCCAGCACTTCCTGCACGCCGAAGTTGTTGATGGCCGAGCCGAAAAACATCGGCGTCTGCTTGCCGGCCAGAAAGGCGGCACGGTCAAATTCCGGCGAGGCGCCTTCCAGCAGTTCCAGCTCGCCCTGCGCCTGCGTGAACTCGGCGCCAAAGCGTTTGGCCGCTTCTGCGTTGTCCAGGCCGGACAAAATTTCATCGTCGCCGCCGGCCTTGTCTTCGCCGGGGCTGAACACACGCATGCGTTTTTCGCGCCGGTCGTAGACACCGTGGAACAGCTTGCCCATGCCGACCGGCCAGGTAAAAGGCACGACCGTCATGCCGAGCTCGCGCTCGATCTCGTCCATCACGCTCATCGGGTCCTGCACTTCGCGGTCCATCTTGTTGACGAAGGTCAGGATGGGCGTGTTGCGGGCGCGGCAGACCTGCAGCAGGCGCCGGGTTTGCGGCTCGACGCCGTTGGCCGCGTCGATCACCATCAGCGCGGCGTCCACGGCGGTCAGCACGCGGTAGGTGTCTTCCGAGAAATCCTGGTGGCCGGGCGTGTCGAGCAGGTTGATCACGCAGTCGCGATATTCCATTTGCATGACCGAGCTGGCCACCGAGATGCCGCGCTGCTTTTCTATCTCCATCCAGTCGGAGGTGGCGTGGCGCGCGGCCTTGCGGGCCTTGACGCTACCGGCAATCTGGATCGCCCCCGAGAACAGCAGCAGCTTTTCGGTCAGCGTGGTCTTGCCGGCGTCAGGGTGGGAAATGATGGCAAACGTGCGGCGGCGCTTGACCTGTTTTTCGATTTCTGAAAATTCGTGGGGTGAGGACATAACCCACGATTATCGGCGACGGGGCCGACCCTGGCTATTGCGGCTGTTTGGCGAAGCGTGGCTGGCGGATGCCGTTTATAACGACCTCTTCATTGAACATGGCTGCCGGGCGCACCCACAGGCCCTGTTCGCCATACAGCGCGCGGTACAGCGTCATGGGCGCCAGGCTTTCGCTGTGCCGCACTGTGCCGACCACTTCATACATCAAGCCCTTGTAGTGACGGTACAGGCCGGGGGGCGTTGTTATCAGCGTCGGGAGTTCGTCGGACATGGTCTTCCTGGTTGCCGGGTCGGCCTGGGGGCCTGCGGTGGGACAATGGGGCATGCATCCTAACGCCTTACTCGACAGCTGTACCGTTCTCCTCAAGCAGGTTCTCCGTTTCGACCACCCCGCTGACATGGTGGTGTCGCGCCATTTTCGTGAGCAACGCCTGGGGCCGCGCGAGCGCGCCACCGTGGCCGAGACGATTTACACCGTGCTGCGCAAGAAAAACCTCTTCACCTACCTGGCCCAGCACGGCAGCGGACCAACCGAGCGGCGACTGTCCATCTTGGGGTTTGCTGCAGAGCGCGATTTCCTGCTGGGCGCCCTCACCGATCAGGAGAAGGACTGGCTGGCCCGCTGCGACCAGGTCAAGCCTGAGGACCTGATGGAGCTGCACCGGCACAACCTTCCGGCCTGGCTGGTTGAGCCGTTGAAAGCGCAGCTCGGCGACGACTTCTGGCCGCTGGTTGAAAGCCTGAATGCGCCCGCCGGCCTCGATCTGCGTGTTAACACACTCAAGGACAAGCGGGCCGAGGTCCAGAAAGAGCTTGCGAAAGCGGCGATTAAAACAGTCGCCACCCCGTATTCCCCGTGGGGCCTGCGCATGACCACCAAACCGGCCCTGAACAAGCTGGACGCCTTCACGCGCGGCGCCATTGAGGTGCAGGACGAAGGCTCGCAACTGCTGGCCCTGCTGGTGGATGCCAAACGCGGCGAAATGGTGGTGGACTTCTGCGCCGGTGCCGGCGGTAAGACCCTGGCCCTTGGCGCCAGTATGCGCAACACCGGGCGCTTGTATGCCTTTGACACCTCGGGCCACCGGCTCGATGCCCTGAAACCTCGGCTGGCGCGCAGTGGCCTGTCCAACGTCCATCCTGTGGCAATTGCCCATGAGCGCGACGACCGCATCAAGCGCCTCGCAGGCAAGATCGACCGCGTGCTGATTGATGCCCCCTGTTCCGGACTGGGCACCTTGCGGCGTAATCCGGACCTGAAGTGGCGACAAAGCCCAAAGGCGATTGAAGAACTGACGGCCAAGCAGGCCGCCATCCTGCAAAGCGCGGCGCGACTGCTCAAGCCCGGCGGGCGATTGGTTTATGCGACTTGCAGTGTGTTGCGTGATGAAAATGAAGCCATTGCCCAGGCCTTCGGTGACGCGAATAAAGATTTCACACCCCTTGAAGCCAGTGACGTTTTAACGCATCTTGGGGTTGAGGGTGCTGCAAAGTTATGCAGCGGGCCTTATTTGCGTCTGTGGCCATATCTGCATCAAACTGACGGTTTTTTCGCCGCCGTTTGGCAAAAGATTTGAAACAATTAGCAGCGCGAAGCCGTTAAATGTCACATTTTTAGAGGTTTTTTCGGGATTTACCGCAGTTTTACCGGAAATGCATGTTTCTTCACCGCTGCAGTTTGTGATTCGGTCAGCCCCCGTCTACAATAGTTGGTTGTCCAGCACGGTTTCAGCATGGTATGCAGGGCAATGTTACAGATTGTTTAAAGGACCTTCATGATTTTGTTTGACGCCGCCCTTGACTGGCTGGCCCATGGCCTGATTGCTGCCAGCTGGTGGCAAATTGTGCTGTACACGCTGGTGACGACTCACATCACGATTGCAAGCGTGACGATTTACCTGCACCGCCATCAGGCGCATCGCGCCATGGATCTGCACGCCATCCCTTCACACTTTTTCCGTTTCTGGCTGTGGCTGGGCACCGGCCAGGTGACCAAGGAGTGGGTGTCGATTCACCGCAAGCATCACGCCAAATGCGAAACCATTGACGACCCGCACAGCCCGCAAGCCCTCGGCATCAAGAAAGTGTTCTGGCAAGGCGCCGAGTTGTACCGTGCGGAAAGCAAAAACAAAGAGACCATGGTCAAGTTCGGCCATGGCACGCCGAGCGACTGGATTGAGCGCAATCTGTATACGCGTTACAGCTGGCAGGGTGTGGGCCTGATGATGATCATCAACCTGGCGTTGTTCGGCGCGGCCGGTCTGGCCGTGTGGGCGGTGCAAATGATCTGGATCCCCGTGACGGCGGCCGGCATCATCAATGGTATTGGTCACTACTGGGGTTACCGCAACTTTGAGGCACCTGATGCCAGCACCAACATTTCGCCTTGGGGCATCATGATCGGCGGCGAAGAGTTGCACAACAACCACCACACCTATCCAACCTCGGCCAAATTTTCGGTCAAGCCTTACGAATTTGATATTGGCTGGATTTATATCCGCGCGATGGAGAAAGTTGGATTGGCTACTGTCAAAAAGGTGCCGCCCAAGCTGACGCTCGGTTCCATCCAGCCGGTGGCTGACGAGAAAACGCTGGAAGCCCTGATCGCCCATCGTTACGAGGTGATGGCCGGGTTCGCACGTGAATTGCGCCGCGCCGGCAAGATCGAGATTGAGACGCTTAAAGCCCGCAAGGCCGACATCTCGGTGCTCAAGGCTGCCAACCGTTGGTTGCACCGCGACGATGACAAGGTTCCTGCGGCGGTCAAGCCGCACATTGCCCAGGCACGTGCCGAGCATCCGGTGCTCGACAAGATGGTCACCATGCGCGAAGAGCTGCGCCAGATGTGGTTGTCAACCTCAGCCTCGCGCGAGCAACTCGCCGGTGACCTGCAGGCGTGGTGCCGCCGTGCTGAAGAAAGCGGTATCACGGCGCTGCGTGACTTTTCGATGAATCTGCGCGCCGCACGCGCTTAAGCTTAGAATTTTGGGTCTGCTCCCGCGGGCCTCCATCCGGCTGCACCAGCTTCATCGCTGCTGCAGCCTTTCTTTCGCCTGTTGCTGGGAGGGGGGGTAGTGGCGCCTTGCGCGTGTCGCTGGCGATCCCGTCATCCTGATATTTGCAAAGGGTGGGGGAGGCTTGCCGTCAGAGCGCGTATTTGGGAAGCGGATGACGTGGACATAAAAAAACCCGCTGGATAGCAGCGGGTTTTTCAAAAAGCGCTGCGGACAGCGCCTGACCAATCTGAATTACTTCAGCTTGATTTCCTTGTATTCCACATGCTTGCGTGCCTTGGGATCAAACTTCATGATCAGCATCTTGTCAGGAGTGGTCTTCTTGTTTTTGGTGGTCGTGTAGAAGTGACCGGTGCCGGCGGTTGATTCCAGCTTGATTTTTTCGCGTGCGCCTTTAGCCATGATGATGCTCCTTAGATTTCACCGCGGGCACGAAGGTCCACCAGGACCGCGTCGATACCGAGCTTGTCAACAAGGCGCAAACCGGCGCTGGTGACGCGCAGGCGCACCCAGCGGTTTTCAGTTTCAACCCAAAAACGGCGGTATTGCAGATTAGGCAAAAACCGGCGCTTGGTTTTGTTGTTGGCGTGAGAAACATTGTTTCCCACCATCGGGCCTTTGCCCGTTACCTGACAGACGCGTGCCATGAGCACTCTCCGTAAAAAATAGAAATCGGAATGCTGAGACCCATGAGGATTCCCAGCTAAGCCATAGATTATAGCCTGAAAACCAACCGCCCTCAAGCCTCAGGTTCGGATGCTCACTTGAGAGGGCACGCCTCGACATGTAAAGGACGACGGTTTAACAAACGAGCGGCTGTGAGGGCTCTCCCACCCAGCAGGGGCCGCGGGTCTGGCTTTGCCAGCCCGAAGGCGCAGCGGCCCCCTCGGGGCGCAGGGAGCTACACGAAGTGAGCGACCGTGGGGGCTCTCAAGTTCAAGCAGGGGGCCGCGGGTCCTGCTTTGCCGGCCCGCAGGCGCAGTGGGCCCCTTGGGGGCAGCGCATTACACGAAGTGAAAAGCGTAGGGGCTCAACTCTGTTCGAGAAAGCGCTGGGCGTCCAGAGCCGCCATGCAACCGGTTCCCGCGCTTGTAATGGCCTGGCGGTAGACATGGTCCTGCACGTCACCAGCAGCAAACACACCGGGCACGCTGGTCATCGTGGCAAAACCCTGGAGCCCGGTTTTGGTGATGATGTAGCCGTCTTTCATCTCCAGTTGCCCGGCAAAAATGTCGGTGTTGGGCTGGTGGCCGATAGCGATGAAACATCCTTGCAAGGCGATGTCTTCAGTCGTGCCTGATTGGGTGCTTTTGAGCCGCACACCGTTGACGCCGGCGCCGTCCCCCAGAACCTCGTCCAGGATCTGATGCAGTTTCAGTTCGATCTTGCCGGCGGCGACTTTTTCATGGAGCTTGTCAATCAGGATGGCCTCGGCCTTGAATTTGTCGCGCCGGTGCACCAGCACAACCTTGCTGGCAATGTTCGACAGGTACAGCGCTTCTTCCACGGCCGTGTTGCCGCCGCCGACCACGCAGACTTTCTGGTCGCGGTAGAAAAAACCATCGCAAGTGGCGCAGCCCGATACACCCCGGCCCATGAAAGCGGTCTCCGAAGGCAAGCCCAGGTACTTCGCCGAGGCCCCGGTGGCGATGATCAGTGTGTCGCAGGTATAGGTGCCGCTGTCACCCGTCAGCGTGAAGGGGCGCTGACTGAAGTCGACCTTGTTAATGTGGTCAAAAATGATTTGCGTCTTGAAGCGCTCCGCGTGCTCAAGGAAACGCTGCATCAAATCAGGTCCCTGGACGCCCATGGCGTCCGCGGGCCAGTTGTCCACGTCGGTGGTTGTCATGAGCTGACCGCCCTGTGCAATGCCGGTGATCAGCACCGGGTTGAGGTTGGCGCGGGCTGCATAAACTGCGGCGGTATAACCGGCGGGGCCTGAACCCAAAATGAGTACTTTAGAGTGGTTCATAAGTGAAAATCTGATTCGGAAAGTATTAGAACTCAGTTAGAGTCGTAAATAGTTGGGGCTGGCTTGGGGGTTTAAAACCCTGCGGCCGGAAAATTTGCCGGGCACAACGCAAGTATTGTAAGAACTCGAGCGAAGCCCCGTTGGCGGCGCAATCAGGAGAAGTTGATATGTCCACCATGGTGTCCAACCTGGAGCTGATTCGCCGGGTGCCCCTGTTTTCGATGTTGACTGCTCCGCAGGCTGAGGCGATTGCTGCGGCCGTGATCAAGCGACGCTACAAGCGCGGCGAAGCCATTGTCGAGCAGGGAAAACAGTCCAATGCCCTGGCTATTTTGCTGACGGGGCGCGCGCGCGTCGTGACCACCGATGCCCGCGGACGGGAAGTCATTCTGGCGACCTTGCACCCCGGTGACTATGTCGGTGAAATGAGCCTGATCGACAGTGAACCGCACTCGGCCACGGTCCGGACCGAAGTTCAAACCGATGTGTTGGTGGTTGGCCGGCCGGAGTTTGCCCGTTGCCTGCCCGAAAACAGCTCCATGGCGTATGCGGTCATGAAAGGCCTGGTGCAGCGTCTGCGCCATGCCGACCGCAAGATCGAATCACTGGCCTTGATGGATGTGTATGGCCGGGTTGCCAGAACCTTGCTGGAGTCTGCCGTTCCTGATCGGGAGGGCAACACCGTCATTCGAGACAAGGTGTCGCGCCAGGATCTGGCCAAGATGGTCGGCGCCTCGCGCGAGATGGTCAGCCGCGTGATGAAAGACCTGGAGGAACGCGGCTACATCGAGACACGCGCTGATGGGTCGATGTGGGTCAAGGACCGGCTCAATACGCTGGGTTGAGCCGCCAATTTTCGCCGCCTTTCGGGGCATGGGTGCGTGTTCAACTGAGGTAAGCTCAGCCCTGGTTTTATGACTTACTCCCTCGACACCTTGAACACCCGAACCTCTGCCACTGCGCCTGCTGCGGGCGGCGTGAAACGCTTTGCCCATGAAGTCAGCCTGATTCTCGGCCTGCTGGCACTGGCCTTCTGGCTGGGTGCGCTGATCAGCTACTCGCCCCATGACGCGGCCTGGTCCACCACCGGCAGCCGGGAAGTGGTTGACGCTGCTGCCCGCAACTGGGGCGGTCGTTTGGGCGCCCATCTGGCTGACGCCAGTTACTTCTTGTGCGGATTTTCGGTGTGGTGGGCATTCGCTGCAGGGGTACGTGCCTGGCTGGGCTCGCTTGCGCGGGGTCTGCGGAGCCAACCCGCGTCCGCTTCGGCCATCGGACGCTTCAGGTTTTGGTCCAGCCTCGTGGTGCTGTTGTTGGCCAGTTCGGGGCTTGAATGGTCGCGTCTTTATCGCTTTGAATCCATGTTGCCCAGCGGTCAGGCGGGTGGCGTGCTGGGCTACCTGGTTGGTCCAACCAGCGTGAAGTGGCTGGGTTTTACCGGCTCGGGTCTGGTCTGGATTGCCATCGGCGTGATCGCGGTTTCGGTGGTGTTTTCTTTTTCATGGGCTCATACCGCCCAGCGCATCGGCGCCTGGATCGACGAATTGATCGAGTCGCGCCGGGAAAAACGCGAGATTGCCGAAGACCTCGCAGTCGGCCGCGTGGCGGCGCGCGAGCGTGAGGAAATCCTGCATGATGAACGTATCGAGATCAAAGAGCATCATCCAGTGCCGGTGCTGATCGAGCCGACGCTGGCCGACATCCCCAAGAGTGAACGTGTGGCCAAGGAGAGGCAAAAACCGTTGTTCAGTGAGATGCCGGACTCGAAGCTGCCACAGGTCGACCTGCTCGACGGCGCTTTGACGCGGCAGGAGACCGTGGCGCCCGAGACGCTGGAGATGACCTCGCGCCTGATCGAGAAAAAACTCAGGGACTTCGGCGTCGAAGTGCGCGTGGTGGCCGCAGCGCCGGGCCCGGTGATCACGCGTTACGAGATCGAACCGGCCACCGGCGTCAAGGGTGCCCAGATCGTGAATCTTGCGAAGGACCTGGCACGCGCGCTGAGCCTGGTGTCCATCCGCGTGATTGAGACCATCCCCGGCAAGAACTTCATGGCGCTGGAGCTGCCCAACGCCAAACGCCAGTCCATCAAGCTCAGTGAGATCCTCGGCTCGCAGGTTTACAACGAAGCAAAGTCCATGCTGACCATCGGCTTAGGCAAGGACATCAGTGGCGCGCCGGTGGTGGCCGACTTGGCCAAGATGCCGCACTGCCTGGTGGCAGGCACCACCGGCTCCGGCAAGTCGGTCGGTATCAATGCCATGATTTTGAGCCTGCTATACAAGGCCGACGCGCGCGATGTGCGCCTGCTGTTGATCGATCCGAAGATGCTGGAGATGAGTGTTTACGAAGGCATCCCGCATCTGCTCGCGCCTGTGGTCACCGACATGCGCCAGGCTGCACACGGCCTGAACTGGTGTGTGGCTGAAATGGAAAAACGCTACAAGCTGATGAGCAAGATGGGTGTGCGCAACCTGGCCGGCTACAACGTCAAGATCGATGAAGCCAAGGCGCGCGGCGAGTTCATCTACAACCCCTTCAGCCTGACGCCCGAGCAGCCCGAACCGCTGGAACGCCTGCCTTACATTGTGGTGGTCATCGACGAACTGGCCGACCTGATGATGGTGGTTGGCAAGAAGATCGAGGAACTGATTGCGCGGCTGGCGCAAAAGGCGCGCGCCGCCGGCATCCATCTGGTGCTGGCCACGCAACGCCCCAGCGTGGATGTGATCACCGGCCTGATCAAGGCCAACATCCCGACGCGCCTGTCCTTCCAGGTCAGCAGCAAGATCGACAGCCGCACCATCCTCGACCAGATGGGCGCGGAGGCTTTGCTGGGCATGGGCGACATGCTCTACATGCCCAGCGGTACGGGCTTTCCAATCCGGGTGCATGGCGCCTTTGTCAGCGACGACGAGGTGCATCGCGTGGTGGCTTATCTCAAGCAACAGGGCCAACCCAACTACATTGACGGCGTGCTTGAAGGCGGCACCGTTGACGGCGAGGGCGATCTGCTTGGTGATGGCAACGGCGGCAGCGATGGCGACAAGGACCCGATGTACGACCAGGCGGTCGAGATCGTGCTGAAAAACCGCAAGGCCTCGATTTCACTGGTACAGCGGCACCTGAAGATAGGCTACAACCGGGCCGCCCGCATGCTGGAGGAGATGGAAAAATCGGGAATGATCAGCGCCATGTCGGGCAGCGGCCAGCGAGAAATTCTGGTGCCCGCACGCGCCGAAGGATGACAGGCTGGCCTTTACGGGCGAGATACATTGTTCTGGCAACCATTTCGGCGCAGCGGTGTCTCAAAGACATGTGTATCGCCTGCAGCCTGCCATCACCTGGAACACCATGAAGCATATTTTTTCAGCGCCCGTCGCTCCCCTTGTCTACCGCGCAGTACGCGTGACGCTGGCTGGCCTGATGACCTTCGTCGTTCTAGCCGCCAGCGCCCAGGTTTCCACGGTCAGCGGTCTGGAAAGCCTTGAAGCTTTTGTCAAGAACACCAAAAGCGGCCGCGCCGCCTTCACCCAGGTGGTTACCAGCCCGGCGCGTGATGGGCAGGCTGCAAAAACCAAATCTTCCAGTGGCAGTTTCGAGTTCCTTAGGCCCAACCGCTTCAAGTTTGTCTACACCAAGCCGTTTGAACAAAGCATCGTCTCCGATGGCCAGACCCTGTGGCTGCACGACGTGGACCTGAACCAGGTCACCGCGCGCAAGCTCAGCCAGATGCTGGGCGGAACGCCCGCCGCCGTGATTGCTGCGGCCGCTGATATCAAGGCGCTGCAGAACGATTTCACGCTGGTGCCGCAGCCCGACAAGGACGGCCTCGAATGGATACAGGCCATGCCGAAAACCAAAGATGGTCAGGTGCAAAGCATTACCGTGGGTTTTAAGGAAAGCGCCAAAGGCAGCGAGTTGGCCCGGCTGGAAATCCTTGACAGCTTTGGTCAGCGTTCAGTCATGACTTTCAGCAATTTCGAGGTCAACCCGTCGCTGAATACCGCCGGCTTCCAGTTCAAACCACCAGCCGGTGCGGACGTGATTCGCCAGTAAATGGCCACACGCGCTGAGACCTCGTTCGGCACCGGCGCGGACGCCAAAGTTGCGGCTCCGCTGGCCGAACGTTTCCGGCCTCAGTCGCTGGGCGAGGTAATTGGCCAGCAACACCTGCTGGGTGAAGACATGCCGCTGCGCATTGCCTTCGAGTCGGGCCAGCCGCACAGCTGCATCCTCTGGGGACCGCCGGGTGTCGGCAAGACCACCATTGCCCGGCTGATGGCCAGCAGCTTTGATGCCCATTTCATCACCATCTCGGCGGTGCTGGGTGGCGTCAAGGACATTCGCGAAGCGGTCGAGCAGGCCAGCATCTGGCAGGGCCAGGGCCGGCGCACCATCATGTTTGTCGATGAGGTGCACCGCTTCAACAAGTCGCAGCAGGACGCGTTTTTACCGCATGTCGAAAGCGGGCTGTTCACCTTTATAGGCGCTACCACTGAAAACCCGTCGTTCGAGGTCAACTCTGCCTTGCTGTCGCGCGCCGTGGTGTATGTGCTGCAACCGCTGGGCGACCACGATCTCAAGAAAATCATCGCCAAGGTCCTTGCGGAACGGGCATTACCAGCTATAGAAACGATAGCGCCGGAAGCCGTGGACAAGCTGGTGGCTTATGCCGACGGGGATGCCCGGCGCCTGCTCAACACGCTGGAGTCGCTCGATGTCGCCGCAAGGCGCGAGAAAAAAGGCGGCAGTGTTGACGTGACCGAAGCCTGGCTGATCAAGGTGCTGGGCCAGCAGATGCGCCGCTACGACAAGGGCGGCGAGCAGTTTTACGACACGATCTCGGCGCTGCACAAATCGGTGCGTGGCTCCGACCCTGATGCGGCGCTCTACTGGCTGGTGCGCATGCTCGACGGCGGGGCCGAACCCAAATACATGGCGCGGCGCCTGATTCGCATGGCCAGCGAAGATATTGGCCTGGCCGACCCGCGCGCCTTGCGGCTGGCACTCGACGCCGCCGAAGTCTACGAGCGCTTGGGCTCCCCCGAGGGCGAGTTGGCGCTGGCCGAGTGTGTGGTGTATCTGGCGGTGGCACCCAAGTCCAATGCCGTCTACAAGGCTTTTAATGAAGCCAAGGCTTTTGTGAAGAAAGACGGCACCCGGCCAGTGCCGCTGCACCTGCGCAACGCACCCACCAAGCTCATGAAAGAGCTGGACTACGGCAAAAATTACCGGTACGCCCATGATGAAGAGGACGGGTTTGCCGCCGGTGTTTCCTACTTGCCGGAGGGCATGGCGGCGCCGGGTTTCTACCGCCCGGTGAACCGCGGCCTTGAAATCCGAATTGCCGACAAGCTCAACGAGCTGAAGTTAAAAAACGACAAAAAGACCTGACCAGAACGAATAGGTACCGATCAGTTCGTCCACCCGGGAAATAAAATTCCTCAAGGGTAAACCCCGCAAAAACGGCTGCGTTGGCCCGATTCTCGCTAGAGGGCCATGGCTACAATTTGCGCATTAGCTCGCCACCCAATCCAGTCCGCTGGTTTTGATGGGCGGGCTTTTTGTTAACTCATGCGATTTCATGGTGATCCCATGTAACGCGGCCTTGCATGGTGCGGGGCGGAGCTGGCAACTGAACTAAAACGGGAGAGCGAATATGGAAGTTTTGCTTCAGCAAATCATCAACGGGCTGGTGCTGGGCAGCATGTATGCGCTGGTGGCCCTGGGCTACACCATGGTCTACGGCATCATCAACCTGATCAATTTTGCGCACGGCGAGGTGCTGATGGTGGGGGCCCTGACGAGCTGGACCATCATTATCTGGATGCAGGAGGCCATGCCGGGCACACCGGGCTGGGTGATTCTGGTCGTTTCGCTGCTGATTTCTTTTGTGGTGTGCGGTGCGCTCAACTTTGCGATTGAAAAGATCGCCTACCGGCCACTGCGCAACTCGCCCAAACTGGCGCCTCTGATCACCGCCATCGGCATGTCCATCTTGCTGCAGACCCTGGCCATGATCATCTGGAAACCCAACTACAAACCTTATCCGACCTTGCTGCCTTCCGAGCCGCTGCAGTTCGGCGGAGCCGTGATCACCGTCACGCAAATCTTCATCCTGGGCGCCACCGCTGTGTCGCTGGCGATCCTGATGTACCTGGTCAATTACACCAAGCTGGGCCGTGCGATGCGCGCCACGGCCGAAAACCCGCGCGTGGCGGCGTTGATGGGCGTCAAGCCCGATACCGTGATCTCGGCGACTTTCATCATCGGTGCGGTGCTGGCTGCGCTGGCCGGCGTGATGTACGCCTCCAACTACGGTACGGTGCAGCACACCATGGGCTTTCTGCCCGGCCTCAAGGCTTTTACTGCAGCGGTGTTTGGCGGCATCGGCAACCTCGGCGGTGCGGTGCTGGGCGGCATTTTGCTGGGACTGATCGAAGCCATAGGCGGTGGCTACCTCGGCACCTGGACCGGCGGCGTGCTGGGCAGCCAGTATTCCGATATCTTTGCCTTTGTCGTGCTGATTTTTGTGCTCACCTTGCGGCCCTCGGGACTGCTCGGTGAACGTGTGGCGGACCGGGCCTAGAAGAGGGAGAGCACCATGATGAAAAAACACAGACTCCTTTCGTTTCTGGTTGTTGCGGTCGCCATGCTGATCCTGCCCCTGCTGCTGCAGCAGGGCGGCAATGCCTGGGTCCGCATTGTCGACATGGCATTGCTGTATGTGCTGCTGGCACTCGGCCTGAACATCGTTGTTGGTTACGCCGGCCTGTTGGACCTGGGCTACGTCGCCTTTTTTGCGGTCGGCGCCTACCTGTTTGCCCTGCTGGGTTCGCCGCATCTGGCTGACGCCTTCCCGGCAGTGAAGGCTGCATTTCCGAACGGTCTGCACCTGCCGATCTGGGCCGTGATTCCGCTGGCGGCGGCGCTAGCCGGGCTGTTCGGCGTCCTTCTGGGCGCACCCACGCTCAAGCTGCGCGGTGACTATCTGGCGATAGTGACACTGGGTTTTGGCGAAATCATCCGTGTCTTCCTGAACAACCTGGACCGCCCGATCAACCTGACCAACGGGCCAAAAGGCATCAGTCAGATCGACTCGATCAAGGTTTTTGGCTTCGACCTTGGCAAGACACACAACTTCTTTGGCATCGAGGTGGCCTCGGTGTCCATGTATTACTACCTGTTCCTGGCGCTGGTGATCGTGTCGGTGGTGATCTGCCACCGGCTTGAAAACTCGCGCATAGGCCGTGCCTGGATGGCCATCCGCGAGGACGAGATCGCCGCCAAGGCCATGGGCATCAACACCCGCAACCTCAAGCTACTGGCGTTCGGCATGGGCGCGACTTTCGGCGGCGTGTCGGGTTCGATGTTTGCCGCGTTTCAGGGTTTTGTCTCTCCCGAGTCCTTCAGCCTGATGGAGTCGGTGATGATTGTGGCCATGGTGGTGCTGGGCGGCATCGGCCATTTGCCGGGCGTGATTCTCGGCGCGCTGCTGCTGGCCGCGCTGCCCGAGGTGCTGCGCCATGTGGCCGGACCGCTGCAGGCCATGACCGGCGGGCGCCTTGACGCTGCCATCCTGCGCCAGTTGCTGATCGCGCTGGCCATGATTGTGATCATGCTGTCGCGTCCGCGCGGTCTGTGGCCTGCCCCCGAGCACGGCAAATCCCTGAACAAGGTCGCCGGCAAAGACCCCATCCAGTCCATCAACCCTTAAGGAATGGCCATGAGCGACACCATTCTCAAAGTCTCCGGCGTTTCCAAACGCTTTGGCGGCCTGCAAGCCCTCAGCGATGTTGGCATCCACATCGAACGCGGCCAGGTCTACGGCCTGATCGGCCCCAACGGCGCCGGCAAGACCACCTTCTTTAACGTGCTGACCGGGCTGTACACGCCCGACAGCGGCAGCTTCGAACTGGCCGGCAAACCCTACAAGCCGTCGGCGGTGCATGAAGTGGCCAAGGCCGGTATTGCGCGCACCTTTCAGAACATCCGTCTGTTCGCCGACATGACGGCGCTCGAAAACGTCATGGTTGGGCGCCACATCCGCACCAAGTCCGGGTTGATCGGCGCGGTGCTGCGCACGCCAGGCTTCAAGGCCGAAGAGGCAGCGATTGCCAAACGCTCGCAGGAGTTGCTCGACTATGTGGGCATCGGCAAATACGCCGACTTCAAGGCGCGCACGCTGAGTTATGGTGACCAGCGTCGCCTGGAAATCGCCCGCGCGCTGGCAACCGATCCGCAACTGATTGCGCTCGACGAGCCGGCCGCCGGCATGAACGCGACCGAGAAGGTGCAGTTGCGCGAACTGATCGACCAGATCCGCAAGGACAACCGCACGATTTTGCTGATTGAGCACGACGTCAAGTTGGTCATGGGCCTGTGTGACCGCGTCACGGTGCTCGACTACGGCAAGCAGATTGCCGAGGGCCTGCCTTCCGAGGTGCAGAAAAACGAAAAAGTGATCACCGCCTATCTGGGCACAGGTCATTGAAGGGAAACAGCAGCATGGCAAACACACTTCTTAAAGTGACTGGGCTCAAGGTCGCTTACGGCGGCATCAAGGCCGTCAAGGGGGTTGACTTTGAAGTCAACGAGGGCGAACTCGTCACCCTGATCGGGTCCAACGGCGCGGGCAAGACCACCACCATGAAAGCCATCACCGGCACCTTGCCGATGGCCGACGGCGACATCGAGTACCTGGGCAAAAGCATCAAGGGCAAGGGCGCCTGGGACCTGGTCAAGGACGGCCTGGCCATGGTGCCCGAAGGCCGCGGCGTGTTCACTCGCATGACCATCACCGAGAACCTGCAGATGGGCGCCTACATCCGCGACGACAAGGCCGGCATTGCCGAAGACATCGAGAAGATGTTCACGATTTTTCCGCGCCTGCGCGAGCGCAAGGACCAGTTGGCCGGCACCATGAGCGGCGGTGAGCAGCAGATGCTGGCCATGGCCCGTGCGCTGATGAGCCGCCCGCGCGTGCTGCTGCTCGACGAGCCGTCGATGGGCCTGTCGCCCATCATGGTCGACAAGATCTTCGAGGTGGTGAAAGACGTGTCGGCACGCGGTGTCACGGTGCTGCTGGTCGAGCAGAACGCCAGCCGGGCGCTGGGCATTGCCGACCGCGGTTATGTGATGGAATCAGGCGTGGTCACGATGAACGGCGCGGCCAAAGAGCTGCTGAACGACCCGCGAGTGCGGGCTGCCTACCTCGGCGAATAATTTAAGCTTTTTGGGCTTCCAACCCATAAATGGCGAGCGTCAGCAGCTATTTAATTCATAGCAGATTGCGCTACCTTCGCCGCCACGCGGGTGAGCCGGCGTCCAGTCTCCTAGGGAATGCCACGGTGACGCCGCCGCCGGTTGTTTGCACAATCGGTGCCATGAAAACAAACTCTTTTTCCTTCTTTCCTTTGCGGACAGCCCGCCAGCTGACCGTCTCGTCGGTTGCGGTGCTGGCCCTTTGTTTCAGCGCATCAGCCGTGCACGCCCAGCCCAAAGTCATGCGCATCGTCGTGCCTTATGCGCCCGGCGGCCCGATCGACGTGACGGCACGCCTGATGGCCGAACGCGTCAAGGACACGCTGGGTACCGTGATCATTGAAAACCGCCCCGGTGGCGGTGGCAACATCGGTGCTGACGTGGTGGCCAAGGCTGCCCCTGACGGCCTGACCATCGGCATCGCCGCCGTGGCCACCCACGCCATCAACCCCTGGCTGTACAGCAAGATGCCCTACAACGCCGCCACCGACTTTGCACCGATCACGCAGATGCTGCGCGTGCCCAATGTGCTGGTCATGAACGCTGACACCGCGGCGCGGCTGAACATCAACAACCTGGCCGACCTGGTCCGCTACGCCAAAGCCAACCCTGCCAAGCTCAACTACGGCAGCGGCGGCAACGGCAGCGCCGGGCACCTGGCCGGTGAAATGTTCAAGGCGCAGGCCGGCATCTTCGCGCTGCACATTCCCTACAACGGCGGCAACCCGGCGCAACTGGCCCTGCTGAGCGGGCAGGTCGATTTCAACTTTGACAACCTGGCGACGGCGGCCGCCAACATCAAGGCCGGCAAGCTCAAGGCTCTGGCCGTCACCACGGCCGAGCGCAGCAGCGTGCTGCCCGAGGTGCCCGCTGTGGCCGAGATGCTCAAGGGTTTTGCCATCGACACCTGGTGGGGCTTGGTGGCACCTGCTGCAACCCCCAGGGAGGTGGTCGCCAAACTGAACCAGGCCTTTGTGGCCGCGCTCAATTCGCCAGAGGCCAAAGCCCGTTTTGCCACCTTGCTGGCCGAGCCGGTGGCGAGTTCGCCCGAGCAGTTTGGCGCTTTCATGAAAGCCGAGCTCGCCAAGTATGAGAAGGTGGTGAAGGCTTCCGGGGCACGGGTAGATTGATTTCTATGAGCCTTTTCGGGCTATGGCCCCTATCAAGTATGCGTGGACAGCTATTGAAATCATAGCAAATGAGTGTGTGCAAGGGTGAGGAAATGGGGTGCCAAGCTCTCCGCTTGTCATCCCGGACTTGATCCGGGATCCATGTGCGCCAACTACTTCAGCTCCTCGCCTGTTTGTAGTTCGCCAGCTAGCCGGGGGTTGCCCGGCGGCAAGTAACTTTCTTTTGCTTCGCCAAAAGAAAGTCACCAAAGAAAAGGCGACCCGATGGTCTGGGTCCCTGCGCTTCGCTGCGGGCAACCTGCGGTGCTCGGTAAAAGCGGGGTCTCACTCGAACTCGCCTTCGGCTCAGACAATCGCGAGCCCTGATCCGCTTTTGCCTGCGCTCCTCGGCCCAGCCCGACGGGTGGGGGAAGAAAACCAGTTCCCAATACAAATACCGAACCCCTCCGGAGTGCAGGAAGCGCGAAGCGCTTCCTGCACGGGAATCCCAACGAACGGTGATGTGTGCACGCGAGCGCAGCGCACGCGGCCAGATGAGGCTCCCTTCTCTCGCCCAGCGGGGCGAGGGAAGGGTGGGGGGTTGGGAGTGGGGAGTTGAAACTGCTGTCAACAACGAACCCGAGGCGCAGCGTGATGCCTCGAATCCCGGACTTCAGCAGGAGCTCTTAGGCCAGCGCCTTCGCCTTGTCCGCTTCCGTCGTGAACGAGTCCGCAAAAAACTCTTCTTCCGGCAGGCCGCCGGTCGCTGTGTAATCAGCGCGGGCTGAATCGACCACGATGGGCGCGCCGCAGGCATACACCTGGTGGCCGGACAGGTCGGGGAAGTCTTCCAATACCGACTTGTGCACGAAGCCGGTTCGCCCTAGCCAGTTGTCCTCGAGCAGCGCGTTGGAGATCACCGGCACGTAAGTGAGGTTGGGCATCTCTGCAACCTTGGCTATGACCCAGTCGTTCATGTACAGGTCGGCCGGCCGGCGGCCGCCCCAGTACAGCACGGCGGGGCGTGTGCTGCCCTTGAACTGCAGGTGTTCGATCAGTGCCTTGATCGGCGCAAAGCCTGTGCCGGATGCCAGCAGCACCATCGGTTTGTCGCTGTCTTCGCGCAGGAAGAAGCTGCCGTACGGACCTTCGACGCGCAGGATTTCCTTTTCCTTCATGGTGGTGAAGACATGGTCGGTGAATTTGCCGCCGGGCATGTGTCGGATGTGCAGTTCGACGCCGGGGTTGTCGAGCTGCGTGTGCGGCGCGTTGCCCATGGAGTAGCTGCGGCGGTCGCCGTCGCGCAGCAAAAACTCCACATACTGACCGGCATGGTACTTGAAGACGTCGCTGGCCGGCAGTTGCAGGCGGATGATCATCACGTCGTGCGAGGCGCGCACCATGGTGTTCACGCGGGTCGGCATTTTCTTGATCGGGAAGGCGCTTTCGTCGGTGACCTGGCGCGACTCCAGCACGATGTCGGTCTGCGGCACGCCACAGCAGGTCAGGATGAAACCGGCGGCTTCTTCTTCATGGCTCAGTGCCTTGAGCTGGTGCGGGCCGTGTACCACCGTGCCTTCGAGCTTTTTGCACTTGCAGGAACCGCAGGCGCCGTCCTTGCAGCCGTAGGGCATGCCGACACCCTGGCGGATGGCGGCGGCGAGCAGGGCTTCGTCGGGGTTGGCTGTGAAGGCGCGGCCGCTGGGCAGCACGGTGACGGTAAAAGTCATACTGGTTATCCTCTGACGTAATCCTGTTTTTTTATAACTCGTGCTGTTTTCAGCAGATCCCCAATTTTGCCCTCAAACCAAAGTCCCCTAGGCGCCCTGCCTTCGCGTTTCCGCCGCCAGCGTGTACTCATCATCGGCTGCGGCGATGTTGGGCTGCGTGTGGCGCGCCAGTTGCCGCCGCGTGTGCGTGTGCTGGCGTTGACCTCGTCCGACGAAAAACGGCCGGCCTTCCGCACGCGTGGCATCACGCCGCTGGCCGGCAACCTGGACCAACCCGCCACCCTGCGCCGCCTGGCCGGACTGGCCACGCGGGTGATCCACCTGGCGCCGCCTCCGGGCGACCTGCCCGATTGGCGGCGCGATCCGCGCACGCTGGCGTTGCTGCGCGCCTTGCGCCTGCGTGGCTTGCCGCAGTCCATGGTCTACGGCTCGACCAGCGGCGTCTATGGCAACTGCGACGGCGACTGGGCCAGCGAAGTGCGGGCCGTGAACCCGCACACGCCGCGCGCGCAGCGCCGCGTCGATGCCGAGCAGCAACTGCGTTTTTTTGGCCGCTCCAGCGGCGTGTCGGTACACACCTTACGCATTCCGGGTATTTACGCGCCAGACCGCGAGGGCGGCACGCCGCGCGCGCGCCTGCTCAAGGGCACGCCGGTGCTGCAGCAGGCCGACGACGTGTACACCAACCACATCCACGCTAACGATCTGGCGCGCGCCTGCCTGGCGGCGCTGTGGCGTGGCAAGCCGCAGCGCGTCACCAATGCCAGCGACGACACTTACCTAAAGATGGGCGACTACTTTGACCTGGCGGCGGGCCTCTACGGCTTGCCGCGCCCGCCGCGTGTGGCGCGCAGCAGCGCGCAGGCCGATCTGCCGCTGATGCTGCTGAGTTTCATGAGCGAATCACGCCGGCTGGCCAACACGCGTCTCAAGCAGGAACTGCGTATCACACTGCGGTACCCGACAGTGGCGCAAGGGCTGGTGGTGCTGGCGCCGTGAGTTGCTATTAAATCAGGAGCTGTTTGCCCTTGTCAGCCGTGGGCTGAAGTCTGATTTGGCTTGAAGTTTAGGGCTTCCCTAGATGCCCGAGGGCTTTTTGAGCGTGAGCAGCCGGTCCTGCGCCTTGAGTACAACCGTCTTGACCTCGGCACCCTGCAGCACGGTCAAGCTGATCTCGGTGTCGGGCGTGGCGCGGTCCCAGAGCTTCTTGTAGAAGGCCTCCAGTGTTGCCACTGATGCGCCGTCCACCGCCAGCACCACGTCACCGGCCTCCAGCCCCGCCAGTTGCGCCGGACTGTCCTTGCTGACACGCATGATCTGCACGCGCCCGCTCTGGTCGTTGGAAGTCAGGCCCAGCCAGGGGCGGCGGCTTTTGACGCTGGTGCCCGATTGCTGCAACTCGGCCAGGATGGGACGCAGCAGATCGACCGGCACAAACATGTTGCCCGGCAGCCGCACATTTTCGGCAGCCGCATTCGAGACCAGCAGTGAGCCTATGCCCAGCAGTTCACCGCGGCTGTTGAACAGCGGCGCGCCGCTGTGGTTGCCGCCGCTGGCCAACACCGGAGGGCTGGTGAACAGCGCGGACTCGATGTGGTATTCCCAGTTGCCGGAAAAGGCGCGTTTGCTGACCAGCCGCGTCATGCTGACCTCGCCATCCTCATTGCCCTGCGGACCGGTCATCGCCATCAAGGGTTCACCGGGCTTGAGCTCCTGGCTGCTGCCCAGCGCGGCGGCGCTGATACCACGCAGCGGCAACAGCGGCCGCAGCAGCCCGAAGCCGGTTGCCAGGTCGTAAGCCACGGCGCGCGCCGGCAGGGTTTTGTTGTCCTGGGTGACGATCTCGATCTGCTCAGCTTCGAGCAGCAGGTAACCGATGGTCAGGATCAGACCATCCTGACCGATGACCACGCCGGAGCCGCTGCGGCGCTTACCCAGGGTTTCGGCAGAACGCGCGCCGTCTGCGGCCGTGACCTTGACACCAACGACGGCAGCATTGGCCCGCGCCAGTGCGTCCATCATGACCTGCGCCGCTGGAGGCTGTACGGTGGCCGCGTGGACCCCGGTCAGCATCAGGCAAGCGCCCAGCAGGGGGGGGAACCAGCGATAAAGTGAGCGCATGACGGACTCCTGATGCAGCAGATGGCTGCGATCATAGAATGCGCCTAATTCAAAGCCCTTGCAAGCACCGGGATCAAAAGAGCTTGCCCGGTTCAGCCCGTCAGGCGCTGGTGCACCCAATGCGCGGCGGCCAGCAGCCGGTGGTCTTCGCCGTAAGCGCCCACCAGTTGCAGGCCCACCGGCAGGCCGTTCTGCCCGCGCGCAAACGGCAGGTGCACGCAGGGCAGGCCCAGCAATGTCCAGCTGCGGCAGAACAGCGGGTCGCCAGTGCCGTCCAGCCCGGCCGGGGCCTCGCCGATGCTGCTGGGTGCGATGATCACGTCGCAACCGTCGAACAGCGCCTGGGCCCGTTGCCGTGCGCTGGCCGTGACTTGCAGGTTCAGCGCGTGGGTCTCGCCGCTGATGGCCATGCCGTCGGCGATCAGCGCCTGCAGCGGTGTGCTGAGCTGATGGCGGTGGTGCAGGCGTTCGTGGCTGAGCGAGCGAGCGGTCTCAAAGGCCTGCACCGCTTTCTGCACGGCGATCAGGCCTGTCAAGCTGTCCGGCAGTACCAAGGGCGTGCCGTGCCCGGCCAGAAGCTTCTCGGCCTGTGCCCAGGCCTGCTGAGTGTCGGCGTCGGCCTGTGCCCATTCCGGGGTCTGGCACCAGCCGATGCGCGGTGCAGCCTTCTGCTCGAACGCCGTCGGGTCAGCCAGCCGGGCATCACCGGTCAGCACCGCGCCCAGCAGCGCCACGTCGCGCACGCTGCGCCCAAAACCGCCGACCGTGTCCAGTGTTTCCGACAGGCTTTTGACACCGGCTTTGGGCACACGGTTGTGGCTGGGCTTGTAGCCGACCACGCCGCAAAAGGCCGCCGGCCGGATCAGTGAGCCGGCCGTCTGCGTGCCCAGCGCAAGCGGCAGCATGCCGTCGGCCACCGCAGCGGCCGAGCCGCTGGACGAGCCGCCCGGCGTGTGTTGCGGGTTGTGCGGGTTGCGCGTCTCGCCGGGGTACATATTGGCCAGCTCGGTGGTCACGGTTTTACCCAGCAGCACCGCGCCGGCTTCGCGGCACAAGGCCACAGCCGCTGCATCAACTGTGGGCTGCTGCTCGGCATAAATCGACGAGCCATAAGCGGTCGGCAGGTCAAAAGTGTCGAACAAATCCTTGACGCCAAGCGGCAGGCCGTGCAACAGGCCGTGAACGGCGCCGGCATCGAGTTCACGCGCGCGGGCCAGCGCGGCGTCGGCACCCAGTTGCACAAAAGCGTGGACTTGCGGCTCGCGTTCGCTGATGCGCTTCAGGCAAGCACGCACCAGGTCCACGGCGCTGAGTTCGCGGCGGGCCAGCAGCGTGGCGGCTTGCCAGGCGTGGAGTTGATGCAGGGGAGGGGTGGAGGAAACAGGCATGCGGCGAGTATCCATTTTTTCCGCAGGTCCTGCGCCGCTGCGCTGTCAGCTCTTGCGCGTACTCAGTGTGACGCGCGCAATCACAAAAGTCACCACCGCGCAACCGGCGATGCCCGCGACCATGGGCCGCGCCGTGCCGTCGGTGAAAGGACCGACCAGCGCCATCATCGCTGCGCCGGTCACGAACTGCAGCGTGCCCATCAGCGCCGACGCCGTGCCGGCGATGTCGCCGTGGTCGTCGAGCGCCAGCACCGCGGTGGTGGGAATCACCAGGCCGAGAAAGCCGTTACCGACCAGCAGCAGGGCGATCATCAACCACAGCTGATCCAGCCCCAGCAGGTTGCAGGCGAGCAACAGCACCATCATGGCCACATAACCGGTCACCGCCACCTTGACCACCGGCACCATGCCGAAGCGACCGGCCAGTCTGGCGGTGAACTGCGAGACACCGATGAAGGAGGCGGCGTTCACGGCGAAGGCAATGCTGTACTGCCGCGAGCTCAGGCCGTAGTGGTCGATCAGCACGAAGGACGAGTTGGCCAGGTAGACAAAAAAGCCGGAGATGCCGAAGGCGCCCGTGGCCACCAGTCCCATGAAGCGGCGGTCACGCAGCAGCAGTCCGTAGGCGGTGAGGGCGCTTCCGACGCTGCTGTCCACCCGTTGTTCAAGCGGGCGGGTTTCGGGAAGGCTGGTCGCCAGCAGCACCAGCCCGAGCGTGCCTGCCACCGTGACGGCCCAGAACACGCTGCGCCAGCCCAGCGACTCGATCAGCAGGCTGCCGGCCAGCGGCGCGAGGATGGGCGACACGCTGAACACCAGCATCAGCAACGACATCAACCGCGCAGCGTCGGTGCCGGTGTGCAGGTCGCGCACCACGGCGCGCGGGATCACCATGCCAGCACAAGCGCCCAGGCCCTGGATGAACCGCAGCACCACCAGCGTCTCGACATCCGGTGCGAGTGCGCAGCCGACACTGGCCACCGCAAACAGCAGCAGGCCGAAGTACAGGGGCGGCTTGCGGCCCACCATGTCGGAGACCGGGCCGTAGATGATCTGGCCGATGCCCAGTGAAATGAAAAAGGCCATCAGGCTGGCCTGCACCGCACCGACGGATGCGCCCAGGCTCTGACCGATGGACGGCAGAGCCGGCAAATACATGTCAATGGCGAAGGGGCCGATGGCCGACAGCAGGCCCAGAACCAGCGCGGTGCGCAGAAAGTGTGTGTTCATGGAGCAAAAAAGGCCCTTCCGTTGAAGGAAGGGCCTGTATCTGGTGCCCGGGGCCGGAATCGAACCGGCACGCCTTTCGGCGGGGGATTTTGAGTCCCCTGCGTCTACCAATTTCACCACCCGGGCTGCAAGAAGCGAAGAGGCAAATTATGGCACAGTGCAGGGTATGAACTACCCGACTCTCGAAGACGCGATTGGCAAAACGCCGCTGGTTGCGCTGCAGCGTATCCAGGCTGAAAGCAACACCCAACGCAACAACGTGGTCCTCGGCAAGCTCGAAGGCAACAACCCGGCCGGCTCGGTGAAAGACCGGCCCGCGCTGGCCATGATCAAACGCGCCGAGGAGCGCGGCGACATCAAGCCCGGCGACACGCTGATCGAGGCGACCTCGGGCAACACTGGCATTGCACTGGCCATGGCTGCTGCCATCAAGGGTTACCGCATGGTGCTGATCATGCCGGAGGACCTGTCGATCGAACGTGCCCAGACCATGAAGGCTTTCGGCGCCGAGCTGATCCTGACGCCGAAAAGCGGCGGCATGGAGCATTCGCGCGACCTGGCCGACCAGATGCAGCGGGACGGCAAGGGCCGGGTGCTGGACCAGTTCGCCAACCAGGACAACCCGCGCGTCCATTACGAAACCACCGGCCCCGAAATCTGGGCCGACACGCACGGCAAGATCACGCACTTCGTCAGTGCCATGGGCACTACCGGTACCATTACCGGTGTCTCGCGTTTCCTGAAAGAAAAGAACCCGGCGATCCGCATCATCGGCGCGCAACCGAGCGAAGGTTCGCGCATTCCCGGCATCCGCAAATGGCCGGAGGCGTACCTGCCGAAAATTTATGACGCTAGCACCGTCGATGAGACCGTGCTGGTCAGTCAGCAGGACGCCGAAGAGATGTGCCGCCGCCTGGCGCGCGAGGAAGGCATTTTTGCCGGCATCTCAGCCGCTGGCGCCTGCTGGGTGGCGCAGGAGATCGCCAATACCGTGAGGGATGCGGTAATTGTCTTCATCGTCTGCGACCGCGGCGACCGTTACCTGTCCACCGGCGTTTTTCCGGCCTGATTCTTTTCCCTTGTCATTGCGGGCTCGACCCGCAATCCATGCGGTTTTGACCAGACAGTGGGGTCACATGGGTATGGATCCCGGATCAAGTCCGGGATGACAGATTTGAAATTTGATGAGATGAGGATGCCATTCCATGAGCCATGAATTCAAGTTTTGCCCCAACTGCGCGACACCGCTGGCGATGGTCAGCCAGATGGAAGACGGCGGCGAGAAGGCGCGCCTGCGTTGCCCGGCCTGCGACTACACGCACTGGAACAACCCGGTGCCGGTGCTGGCTGCGGTGATCGAGCACCAGGGCAAGATCCTGCTGGCGCGCAACGCCGCCTGGACCGCCAAGATGTACGCGCTGATTACCGGCTTCATGGAGGCCGGAGAAACGCCCGAAGGCGGCATCACGCGCGAGATCAAGGAAGAAACCAGCCTCGACGTCACCGACCTCCAATTGATCGGTGTCTACGACTTCCAGCGCATGAACCAGATCATCATTGCCTACAGTGCGGTCGGCCACGGCGAGGTCCGGCTGTCGCCCGAACTGGTCGACTACAAACTCTACGCCCACGAAGACGTCAAATGCTGGCCGGCCGGCACCGGTTATGCCATGGCCGACTTTCTGAAATCCAGAGGCTACTCGCCGCAGTTTGTCGAGTGGTCCAAACGCGATTAAAGCTGCTTGTTTGTTATGGGCTTCAGAACTGCGGCCTCCGGTTCCCGCCGTGGGGATCAGTTCTTTTCGACAACGTCGGTTGCCAGGGCCTTGTCGATAAATTCTCTTGAGCGCATGAATGCATCTGCGCGCGCTGCAGGATCGCTGCCCACCGTGAAATTGGTGCCCGGCCAGTTTCCGGTCGGCGTATTGAGGACGGTGAATGCGTGATGGGCGCCCGGATAGCCCACCAGTTCCACCTTGCCAGTTTGTGGTGCTGCAGATTGTTGCTCCGCCAGGTTGCGGCAGGTCCGGATCGGGTTCCAGTTGTCGGCCTCGCCATGAAGGATGAGTAGAGGGGCGTAGGCATCGTAAAGGCGATGCGGCAATTCATTGCAGATTGGATAAAACGCAACCGCGGCCGCAAAGCCCGGCTGGCCGTTCAATTTTTTCAGGGTGCTTTTTTGCAAGGCGAGGATGGGCGAGGCGCCGCCAAACCCCGTATAGGCGATACGCGACGGGTCAATGTCGTTCCGTTTGGCGAGCATTTCGTAGGCACCCAGCACGTCGTTGAGCCGGTCGTTTTCGGAAACCTTCACGCCGGCCCCGGCTCCGCAGTCCTGATGCCGCCCGCGGCTTGAAAAGTGATCGATGACAAGCACGTTCAGTCGCTGGCTGCCGTTGATCCCCATGGCCTGGTAGCCGGGATTGAGCACTCCGCTGGCGTTGACTGTCCCCGCACAAGTGGGCGTCATGACAAGTGCAGACTTGCAGTTTTCAACAGCGCATTTGAAAAAATAGCCGTCTACGGCTTGTCGGGTGCGATGGGATTCAAAAACTACTTTTTCTTGCGCTATCGCCGCGTTAGCGGCAGTCAGAACAAGCAGGAGCATCATGCGCATCGAGGTCATTGTTGTTCCCTTGTGGATTGAGAGTCATGGAGTCTGGCGCTACGCGTGACAAATTTTGCGTGCATCCCGGTCCCCATGAGCTTACAACTGTGGGCGGGTTTTCCGTGAGGTTCCGGTGAGCCGTCCAAAAATGTCCGTTGGCGAAAAACAGACCTGGATGTTGCATGTGGACGGGGCCCAGGCTGTTCCGCTAGAATTTGCCTTGCTCCGGGGTGCAGCCTTGCTGGTAACAGCAAGGGTGGCTGAGATGGTCAGAACCAAACCCGCGAACTTGAATCGGTTCATACCGACGTAAGGAGAGCTGTCAGCAACCCGGTGCGGGGCTGTCACATCTTTCGGAGCACTTGTTCAACAGGCAACCGAAAGCGTGACGAATGGCCCCCCCTGCGTTGATTGCTGATTTGCTGGCCTTCCTGGCCGACAACAACCCGTCCGGCGAGGCCTTCGACCGGCAGGCGCTTGCGCTGTTTGCGCACCAGTTCCAGCACAACCTGCCGTTTCAGCGTTTTTGCCAGCAGCGCGGTAAAACCCTGCGCACCGTCAGAAGCTGGCGTGACATTCCCGCCGTGCCGATCAGCGCCTTCAAGGCCCTCACCCTGAGCTGCATTCCGCCCGATCAGGCGGAACGAGTCTTCATGACCAGCGGCACCACGCAGGCCGAGGTCAAAGGCAAACACCACCACCCGTCGTTGGCTGTGTACGACGCGTCCATGATCTGCAATTTTGGCCAGCGCTTCATGGCCGGTGGCGGCCGTATCCGCATGGGCATTCTTTTTCCTGACGAAATACTGCTGCCAAACTCCTCACTGGCGCATTACCTCGCGCTGGCGGTGCGCGAGTTCGGCACCGACGCCAGCCACTGTCTGCTGACGCAGCAGGGGCTGGACACGGCGCGTGTGATCGTTGAGCTGGAGCGTGCGCAGCAGACCGGCGAGCCTTATGCGCTGCTCGGTGCCAGCTACAGCTTTGTGCATCTGCTCGACGAGTTGCAGCGTCTGGGAAAAACATTTCACTTGCCTCCCGGTAGCCGCGTGCTCGACACCGGCGGCTTCAAGGGCCAGTCGCGCGAGTTGTCCATGACAGAGTTTTATGCGCAGCTCTCAGGCACGCTGGGCATCAGTACCGACCAGTGCATCAACATGTACGGTATGACCGAACTGAGCACGCAGTTTTATGACGACGGCAATTCGACCCCGCCTTCGGTCAAGTCCGGCCCACATTGGATACGAACCCGCGTGGTCGAACCCTTGAGCGGTGAAGAGTTGCCGCGCGGCCAGCAGGGCATCCTCGCGCATTGCGATCTCGCGAACTTCAACTCGGTCACCACCATCCTCACGGAAGACGTGGGTATCGCGGTGGACGGCGGCTTTTTGCTGCTGGGCCGCGCCCAGGGCAGTGCGGCCAAGGGCTGCTCGCTGGCGGTCGAGGAATTTTTGCAGGCGGCCGCGGCATGACACTGCAGCGCGAAACCGCCGGCTATTTGCCGGGCCTGCGGGCCAATGAAGTCGCGTGGCAGACGCTGACCTTCAAGGGCCAGGCGGGCAGCGTCGAGGTGGCCGTGCCGGTGCTGACCGAAGCGCAGATCGTCGCGCTTTCGTTGCGTGTGCGCCGCGCCAGCCGCGGCTATTTGAAATCGCTGACGGTGGCGCAGATCGTGGACACCATCGACCAAGCCATTCACCGTCTGCTGGACCCGCAGGACCCGTGGCGGCGCAAGGCGGACGCGCTGTTGCCGCTCGTGACCGGTTACGACGCCGAGATGGTGCGCCTGGGCCTGAGCGGCTACCTCAAGACTTTCCGCAAGCCGCAGTTGCAACGTTTCCTTGCCGAAGATTTCGGCAACCCGCAACTGCTTGATGATTTTGTGCCGCGTATCAAGGGCGGTTTCTCCAAGGCCTTCGGCCCGGATGTTGCGGTGCATGTCTGGGCCGGCAACGTGCCCGGCCTGTGCCTGTGGAGTTTGATCTCGGGCCTGCTGGTCAAGTCCGGCACCATCGGCAAGGTGGCGAGCGCCGAGCCGTTGCTGGCCGGTTGGTTCGCACAATTGCTGGTCGAGATCGATCCGGGTCTCGCCGACTGTCTGGCGGTGGTCTGGTGGAAGGGCGGCGACGCGGCGCAGGAGACAGCGTTCTTCAGCAACGCCGATCTGGTGCTGGCTTATGGCGGGAATGCCGCGTTGGCCGATGTGCGGCGTCAGGTGCCAGTGACCACACGTTTTCTGCCTTTCAGCCACAAGCTCAGTTTCGGCCTGGTTTCAAAAACTGCACTCGATGCGCGCAAGGCCTTGAAGACGGCTCAACAGGCGGCCTACGATGTGGTGCGTTACGACCAGCAGGGCTGTTATTCGCCGCATGTGTTTTACGTGGCGCGCGGCGGAAAAATCAGTCCCGATGAATTCTCGCGTTACCTCGCGCATGAGCTGTCGGCGCTTGAGAAGAAATACCCGCGGCGCGTATTGAGCCTGGGTGAAGCGGCCGATCTGGCGTCATGGCGCGGCGCCGAAGAAATCCGCAGCTTGGCACCGGGTGGCCCGCAGGTGGCGGGCGAGGGCGACTGGACCGTGGTCTATAACGCCAGCCTGCAGGCACTGGCCCCCGGCGCGCTGAACCGCAGCGTGCGTGTGGTCGCGGTTGATCAGCTCGCTGACGTGATACCGCTGCTCGCGCCGCACCGCGCTTTTTTGCAGACCGTCGGCGTCGCTGCAGCACCGCGCGAACTGTTTGAAATTGCAGAGCAACTCGGCCGCGCCGGCGTCACACGCATCTGTGCGCTGGGTCAAATGACGTCGCCCGAGGCCGGCTGGCACCACGACGGACGCTTCAGCCTGCTTGACATGGTTCAGATGGTGGACATCGACAGCTCGGCCGAAGCCGCGGCTGAAACCCTGGCACCTTATGTTGATTGAAGCACAGGCCTTTCTCGACATGCGCGGGGTCAGCTACAGCTTCCCGGCCTACCCCCGGGTGGTAAACCAGGTGGACTGGCAGATAAGGCGCGGCGAGGTGCACAGCCTGGTTGGCCGCAGCGGTTGCGGCAAGACCACCCTGCTCAAACTCGCGGCCGGCTTGTTGCTGCCCGACAGCGGCACGATCACAGTGGATGGCCAGGCCCTGCGTGAGCCGGGCAGCCAGCTCGGCTTCGTATTTCAGGCGCCGACCCTGCTCGAATGGAAAACCGTGCTAGACAACGTGCTGTTGCCGGTCGCGCTGCAGCGCACGCCGCTGCCAGCCGACCGTGCGCGTGCCGACGAACTGCTGGCGCTGATGGGCCTGTCCGGCCTGGGTCGGCGTTTCCCGACCGAGCTGTCGGGCGGGCAACAGAGCCGCGTCGCGATTGCGCGTGCCCTGCTGCTGGCGCCCACACTGCTGCTGCTCGACGAGCCCTTTGCTGCACTGGACGCGATCACGCGCGAAGAACTGCAGGACGACTTTCTGCGCATTTGCCGCCTGGCACAAACCACGGTGTTTTTTGTCACACACGACATTAGCGAAGCTGTTTACCTGGCCGACCGCGTGGCCGTGATGGCCGAAGGAAAAATCACCGACGACCTCGTGGTGGATCTGTCCTGGCCGCGCCGGCGCGCGCTGCGTTATGGCGCGCCTTTCAACGCGGTGTGCGCGCAAGTGCGTCATGCCATGGACAAGGTGGCAACATGCTGAGCCGGGCGGCATGGGGCCGGCTGGCCAGCCTGGGCCTGTTGGTGCTGATCGTGCTGGGCTGGGAAGCCATGGCTCGCGGCTCGCGGGTATCGGCACTGGTGCTACCTGCGCCTTCGGTGATCTGGGAGGCGCTTTGGAGCGGGCTGCGCAGCGGCTACTTCTGGCCACATCTGATACACACGGCTTCCGAGCTGGTGCTGGGCTTGGCGCTTGGTAGCGCCGCCGGTTTTCTGGGCGGCATCTTGCTGGGCGAATCGGCCTTTTTGCGCCGCCTGCTGTTTCCCTATGTGCTGGTCAGCCAGGTCGTGCCCAAACTCGCGCTGGCCCCGCTGTTCATTGTCTGGTTCGGCTTTGGCATGACATCGGCCGTGGTAATCACTGCGCTGATCTGCTTTTTCCCGCTGATGGAAAACACGCTGACCGGGCTGCAACAGGTCGAGCCGCGCAAGCTGGAGCTGTTTCGCATGTTGGGCGCGACACCGGTGCAGACCCTGCTGCGCCTGAAAATTCCCTCGGGCCTGCCGGTCATCATGGCCGGCTTTCGCGTGGCCGTGGTGCTGGCGCTGGTGGGGGCCGTGGTCGGCGAGTTCATAGGTGGCAGCAAGGGGCTGGGCGCGCTGATCATTGCCTCGCAGGGAATGATGGACACGCCACTGATGTTCGCCGTGCTGCTGCTCATCACTGTGCTGGGACTGGTGATGTATCAGTTGGCCATAGGCCTGGAGCGTCTGCTGCTCTGGCCGCATTTAAAAGAAACGACAAAGGACTAAGCATGCAAAACTTCACTTCCCTTCTTCGCGGTCTGGCCGCTGCGGCCCTGCTTGCGGGCAGCCTGGCACATGCCGCCGACAAGGTGGTGGTGGCCGGCTGGAGCCAGCCGATCACCGAGATCACCAACCTGCTGGTCGAGGAAGACAAGGGCTTCTTCAAGGCGCGTGGTATCGATCTCGGCTACGTTCCGGGCGCTGGCGGAGGCGATGCCATCCGCAACATGCTGACCGGTCAGGCCACGGTGGCCTTCACCGACCCGGGCTCCTTCTTCGCGGCGCTCGACAAGGGCGAAAAGCTGCGCGCCATTTACGACATCTATCCGCAAAATGTATTCAATGTGGTTGCGCTCAAATCCAGTGGCATCACCCGACCTTCTGACCTCAAGGGCAAGAAGATAGGCGTCTACAGCCTGTCCAGCGGCACCCGGCAAAACCTGCTGGTGCTGCTGCAGCAGGCCGGCCTCACCGAAGCCGATGTCACCATTGTGGTCACCGGACTGCTGAACTTCGCGCCGCTGATGCAGGGCCAGGTCGATGCAACTGCCGCGACTGACACCGGCCTGCTGGTCGGCCGCTCAAGGGGACTGGCCGATGTCAACGTGATGGCCGTGCGTGAGTACCTGAATATTTCGAGCGACATGTTTGTCGTCACCGAAGCCACCTACCAGACCAAGAAGGACGTGCTCAAACGCTTTCTCGCCGCTTACCGCGACAGCATGGCCTGGATGATTGCCAACCCCGATGAGGCCGCCGCGCTGGCGGTCAAACGCGCGATCGACGGCAAGAACCCGGCCGTCAACCGCGAGATCATTAATCTGCGCAATGCCTCCAGCGTGTCGGCCGTCACGCAGGCACGCGGCCTGGGCGCCCTCGACATGGCCATGTTCCAGAAAGCCGCAGACAGCTACAAAAAACTCGGCATGATCCAGCGCGAGATCAAGGCCTCGGATGTGGTCATGCAGGACCTGCTGCCACCGAAACAATAGACTTCCATAACCCATGACGGTCAACTCACTGCCGTTCGCCCTGAGCTTGTCGAAGGGCTTCGACAGGCTCAGCCCGAACGGTGGGGGCGTCATGAATTGTGAAACCATTCATAAGGAAGACCCATCATGAAGTTCAAGGGAAAGGTGGTGCTGGTCACCGGCGCCGGGCGCGGAATCGGTGCGGCGATCGCGCGCGGCTTCGCGCGTGAGGGCGCGTCGGTGGTCATCAACTACCTGCAGGACGTCGCCTCGGCGGAAGCTGTAGCCGCTGAATGCAAGTCGCTGGGCGGTGACGGCTGGGCATTGCAGGCCGATGTCAGCTCGCAGCCGGCCGTCACGGCCATGGTTGCGCAGGTGCTGGCCGAGATGGGGCGCATCGATGTGCTGGTCAACAACGCCTTTGCGTCCTACAGTTTTGATCCGGAGCAGCGCAAGATGTTCTGGGAGCTGGACTGGGCCGACTACCAGCGCCAGATCGACGGCGCGGTGCGCGCTACCTTCAACGTCTGCCAGGCGGTGCTGCCGCATTTCAAGCAGCGCAGCCAGGGCGCCATCGTCAACCTCGCCAGTGATCTGGTCGATCGTCCGAGCGTGCCCTACCACGACTACAGCACCGCCAAGTCGGCCCTCGTCGGCTTCAGCCGCAACCTCGCGGCCGAACTGGGCCCGCTGGGCATACGCGTCAACTGCGTGGCGCCGGGACTGGTCTACCCGACGGCTGCGAGCCGCCAGACGAAAGAAGAAGTCAGGGACATGCTGACCGCCCAGACCCCGCTGCGCCGCATCGCCACACCCGACGACGTCGCCGGGCCGGTGCTGTTCCTCGCCTCCGACTGGAGCGGCTTCATGACCGGGCAGACGCTGTTTGTCGATGGCGGTCTGGTGATGCGGTGAGTTGCCGATAGTTGTAAGACTTTTTGGCCTCTAGCCCCTAGCTGACGAGCGCGAGCAGCTATAAAAAAGATAGCATTTTGGATGGGCGGCAATTGCGCCGGGTTGGCATTCCGGCCTACACAGTGCAGGCGCTGCAGGGCCTAAACTGGGCTTCCATTCGTCGAGAGGATTTCACATGGCAAACAATTTGATTGAACAAATCCTGGCAGGCGTGTTGTCCAGCACCATGGGCGGGCGCGGCCAGTCCGGCGCGCAGGGCCCGTCGCTGGACGGGGGCGCCGGTGGCGGTCTCGGGGATTTGCTGGGCGGGATACTCGGTGGTGGTGGCGCATCGGCGGGCTCCACACCGGAACGCAGATCCCCCTTCGGCGGTGGTGGTGGTGGTGGCGGCGGCGCGCTGCTGGCCGTGCTGCTGCCCCTGGCGATGCAGTGGGTGCAGCGCAATGGCGGCCTGGGCGCGGTGCTGGGCAAGTTTCAGCAAAAAGGTTACAGCCAGCAGGCGGCGTCTTGGGTCTCGACCGGTGAAAACGAGGCCATGCCGCCACATGCCATCGACGAGGTGGTCGGGCTGGACGAACTGACACGCATGTCGCAGCAACTGGGCGTGCCCGAGCAGCAAGTGGCCGACGGTTTTGCGCAGCTTCTGCCCGAGGTGGTGAACCAGCTGACCCCCCAGGGCGATGTGACCGGCGACGCCGACGATGTGCTTAATCAGGGCATGTCCGACATGCAGGCCCTGCTGGCCCGGTTGAACCCGCGCTGAGCATGTCTGGGAGCTGCGCCTGACATCGCAAGTACTTTAGGCCTCCAGCCCCCGGACAGAATGGATAGTCTGCTATTAAAACAGGAGCAATGATATCCTTTAACAAGAAATTTCTTGTAAAAGGAAAGGGGGTCTTGCTTTAATAACAAGACCCATCAACCGCTTGTTGTTGCGCCTGAAAGCAGCTTTGCCTATGCCCCGGCTCTTGCCCTTAAGGTTTCGTAAAGCTGCGAGTGGTTCAGCAGGATATTCAGGATGCCGCGCAGCACTACCGGCGAGTTCAGCGCCTGGGTGCTCATGGACGTGTGCGCGTCGTAAGACTCCATGATCGCGTTCTGCAGCTCGGTTTTCAGGTCCGGTGAGTTGGCAAACTGCTCCTTGGTGTTGCTGGCCGCCTGCTGCCGGAGCGTGCCGGACTCCACCACCTTGCCGAAGATGGTGCCGTTGACGTAGCTCAGCTGGTCGTTGTCGGTGGTTTCGTTGCCGAACAGTTCGTTGAGCTTTTCGATCAGCTCGGCCATGTAGACCTTCGGCTGCTCTTGCACCATGCCACTGCCGGCCTCGGTGATGGGCGCCAGCGTTATCGCCTCGCCATCGTTCAGGTGCAGCGTTCGTTTTCCCTTGTCTTTCAGGTGGTGGTGCGTCAGCACCACCTTGGAAAGGTCGATGCCTTCGCGCTCCCGGCCGAACTCCAGCAGCGGCAGCAGGCGCTTGAAAAAGATTGCGCGCTTTTCGACGGCGGTGTTGCCGTAGTCGAAGATCTGCGACAGAAAGGTGTAGAGCCGGATGTAAGCGCCCATGTCGCCCTTGAACAGCACCAGCGCGTCCAGCTCGTCCTGCGCGGTCTTGGTGGCCTTGGTGTCTTCCTTGTCCTTCGCCAGCTTCAGGGCTTCCTGCGCGGCCTTGTAGCGTTTCATGAGGCGGTCCAGCACCGGCTCCAGCGCGTAGATCAGCTCGCTCTGCTTCGCGTTGGGATTCAGCTCCACCGCAACGACACGTTCCACCTCAAAGTCGTCGTAGTGCCCGGCACCGTCCAGCTTGGCGCGCAGGTTGAAGACCAGGTGGGGGTCGGTGGTGGCCGACAGTTCTGCTGTGGTGTGGTAGGTCTTGAAGGCGGCCAGCACTTCTGCCGGGTCGTTGACAAAGTCCAGCACATAGGTGGTGTTTTTGCCGGGGTGGGCGCGGTTCAGGCGGCTCAGGGTCTGCACCGCCTGAATGCCGGCCAGGCGTTTGTCCACGTACATGCCGCACAGCAACGGCTGGTCAAACCCGGTCTGGAACTTGTTGGCCACCAACAGCAGTTGATATTCCAGACCCTTGAAAGTTTCGCGGATGTCGCGACCCTTGAGCCCGGGGTTCAGCGCCGCGCTGTTTTCGGTGAAGCTGTCCCGCCCGGAGGTCTTGTCGTTCACCTCGCCAGAAAACGCCACCAGCGTGCCGATGGCGTAACCGTGCTCCTTGATATAACGCTCCACCGCCAGTTGCCAACGCACCGCTTCCAGCCGGCTGCCGACCACCACCATGGCCTTGGCCTTGCCCTGCAGCAGCGGCGAGACAAATTCGCGGAAGTGCTCCACCACGATCTCGACCTTTTGCGCGATGTTGTACGGGTGCAGCCGCACCCAGCCCATGATGCCCTTCATGGCGGCGCTGCGTTCCACCGCCTTGTCGTCCATCTCCTTGCCGTCGTGGGCCAGCTTGAAGGCCAGGCTGTAAGGCGTGTAGTTCTGCAGCACGTCGAGGATGAACTTTTCCTCAATCGCCTGCCGCATCGAATACACATGAAAGGGCGCGGGCACGTTGTCTGGCGCCGGCTTGCGCGCCGGGTCGGGTCGGGTGCCAAACAGCTCCAGCGTTTTGTTCTTGGGGGTGGCGGTGAAGGCCACAAAGGTAATGCCGCCTTCTTCGGCGCGGGTTGCCATCTGCGCCGCCAGGATGTCTTCGGTGCTGAACTCGCCACCGTCGTTCAGCTCCTGCAGCTCTTCCGGACTCAGCACGGCTTTGAGTTTGGACGCCGCCTCGCCGGTCTGCGAGCTGTGCGCCTCATCGGCAATCACCGCAAAACGTTTGCCCTGAGTGGCGGCCAGCTGCCGCACGGCTTCCAGTGCAAACGGAAAGGTCTGAATGGTGCAAACCACAATTTTCTTGTCGCCCGACAAGGCCTCGGCGAGCTTGCTGCTTTTGCTGCCCTCGGAGTTGTTGATGGTGGCCACCACACCGCTGGTGCGCTGAAAGTCAAACAGCGCCTCCTGCAACTGCGCGTCGATCACGTTGCGGTCCGACACCACCAGCACCGTGTCAAACACCTTGTGGTGCTGCGTATCATGCAGCTCCGCCAGAAAGTGCGCGGTCCAGGCAATCGAGTTGGTCTTGCCCGATCCTGCCGAGTGCTGGATCAAATACTTGCCGCCGGGTCCTTCCTTGGCCACCGCCGCCTGCAGCTTGCGTGTCACGTCGAGCTGGTGGTAGCGGGGAAAGATGATCTGCTCGATCTGCTTTTTGCTGTCGCGGCGGGCAATCAGGTAGCGCCCCAGAATCTCCAGCCAGCTTTCGCGCGCCCACACCTGCTCCCACAGGTAGGCGGTGCGGTGGCCGCCTGCCGGGTTGACCGGGTTGCCGGCAGCGCCCTCGTTGCCCTGGTTGAAGGGCAAAAACTGCGTGGCCGGCCCGTTGAGCTGGGTCACCATCGCCACCTCGCTGTTGCTCACCGCAAAGTGCACCAGCGCGCCGTTGGGGAAAGACAGCAGCGGCTCGGCCGCCTGGCCCTTGGGGCGTGGCAGCCGGTCTGTCTTGTACTGCCAGATCGCGTCGCTGATGTTCTGGGTGAAGTTGGTTTTCAGCTCGGCCGTGGCCACCGGCAGGCCATTGAGAAACAACACCAGGTCAATGTTGTTCTCGTTGTGCAGCGAATAACGCAGCTGCCGCACCACGCGCAGGCGGTTCGCCGCGTGGCGCGCCAGAATGTCGGGGTTGATCGCCAGCGCCGGTTTGAACTGCGCCAGGCTCAAGGGCGTTTTCAATCCCAGCAGTTCCACGCCGTGGCGCAGCACGTCCAGCGTGCCGCGCTGGTCAAGCTGGTCGCGCAAGCGGCCCAGCAGGGTTTCCTCGGCCTTGCTGCCATGGTTCTTGACCAGCGTTTCCCAAGCGGCGGGCTGCGTGGCCTGCACCCAGGCCAGCACGTCGGCAGGGAACAGGGCGCGGGCCCGGTCGTAGCCGGCCGCATCGCCTTCCGCATACAGCCAGCCGTGGGCGGCCAGGTGGTCGCAGATCTCGGTCTCGAAGCTGATTTCCTTGTGCAGGCTCATGGCGCTCCCCGTCTATTGTTGTTGCAGGCTGGTGCAGTGACCGCTTACAAGCCCTTGTAGCCCGACTCGCGCTGATGGCGCAGTGCCAGCACCAGTATGCGGTCGATATGCGGCAAAAACCGGTAGAGCGCCAGGTAGCCGGTTCGCCCCCTGGAGATCACCAGCTCGCGCTGGCCGAAGTGGACTTTGCGGCCGATCTCAGGGTGTATCGCCAGAATCTCCAGGGCTTCAAAAATCAGAACCGCCGTGTCCTGTGCCGCTTGCGGGTCGATTTCTACCAGGAAATCGCTCAGCCTTTCCAGGTCAACAAGCGCATGTTCTGTATAGACCAGCTCAACCATGCGCCGGGGCTATTTGGCGGTTATCGGCTTGGCCGCGTCCAGTGGAAGGGCCTTGGGCCTGCCCGGCTTGCCACCCTTGACGCGGGCCATGACATAGGCTTTGACATCCGCACCGCCAAAGACGGCGTTGCTGCGCAGGGTGTCCTGGTAAGACGCCTCACCCTCGGTATAAAACTGCTGGCGTACCAGTGCGTCTTCCATGGCGTCTTGCAGGGTGTCCACCATCAGCGCATGGGCGGTTTTGCCCTCGAATGCAGCCACTTGGGCAATGGTGGTCTTCAAGGCGTCGGGAATTTTGAGAGAAGTGGTTGCGGACATCATGGCCTCCAAAAGGTGACACGATGGTAACACCTATGGCAATCAGGATCAATCCACGCAAGAAATTGGCATCCAGCCCCCGTGGAATATGCGCAGACAGCTACGAAAAGCATAGCAAATCAATACACCGCATCATGATCGCCCACATTCACCGGAATGATCTGCCGGTCCTGGATCAGCAGCTCCAGCTTTATGCGGTAAGACAAGTTGATGGACACCGAATGCAGGCCCTTGAGCTTGCCACGCAGGGGGTGCAGGCGCAGCGACGGGTGGGCCGGGTTGGCTTGCAGCAACTGCAGGGTTTTGAGGTAATGCTGGCGTAGCTCGGGGTGGCGTTTCAGAAAGCGTGCCGCCCGGCGGTTGTATTGCTCGGTGAAGACCAGTGCGAAAGGCGCAAGAGGCATGGGCGGCGCGCCGGCCTGGCTCACATCGCGTCCAGCCGCGCCAGGTGGGCCTCGGGCGACTCCTGCACCGCACGGCCGGCGGCCAGGTCGGCGCGGGTCTGGGCCAGTGCGGCGTCAAGCTCGCATTCGCGCAGGTAGTGGTAATGCGCCATGTCCATCACTACAAACTTGTCCTTGCCGCGTACTGACACAATCGCCTCGGGCGAGTTGCTGAGGGCCAGCTCAATGGCAGAAATGCCTTTGGTTTTCAGGTCGTTGGCGCTGATGTGGGACATGGGAAGACTCCAGAAAAATGGCCAGTCGTGCGCTAAATCATACGGTGAATCGTACTGTCGATCAAGCGATCAGGACTTTTTTCATCGAAGTAAAACATCAAATTGACCTTTGGCCCTTATTCGACGGGCGTTAGCAGCTATTGAAATCATAGCTATTAGATACCCGCACGTCGATCTGGCCGGTGACGGCGGCGGAAATCAGGGCGGTGCGGCGTTCCTGCAGCAGGTTTATGGCGTGTTGGGCTTCGGTGGTAAGGGTGTCGAATTTTCCAACTTCACCCTCTAAAAAGGTCGCTATTTCCACCTGCTCAGAGGGCGGCGGACAGGGCGTCACAAAGGACCGGATTTCTTCAACGTTAATTCGTTTGAAGGTAGAACCGATCATCATGTTGGCAAGTTGAAGAATGATGATTGGCGAGCGAATGACATGCTGAAGATAGTCGGAAGAGTAGTCTTGTGACTGTTTCCGGAGCAGAACCACGTCTTGCCCCATGGCAAATGGAGGATGCTCGACATTGACTTGAGCAACTTCCCCCACAGTGGCATTCCTGGAAAAAATCAGATCGCCTGGCTGTGGTTGACGACCGCCTTCAATGAGTAGTTCATAAAAATACTCAGTTGTACATTTGGCATTTTCAAGTGAGATCCAACGGCTTTGAACTTCACGGATGCTGGCTAAAGGAATGCCTTCGTCCACGAACTCAGCCGTGATGTGCTTGCAATCCGTCACGCTCCAATAGCGTTTCAGCGGACCAACATCCCAATGCGCCGGCACATCCCCCAGCCATTCGATGCCGGACGGCTTCATGGGGGCGTCAGGGTTCAGGCCCTGGGTGACGGCGTGGGAGATGACGGCCTGGCGCTTTTCTCTCAAGAGGTCCATCAGCCGCCGCTGCTCGGCCACCAGCCCATCAATCTTCGCGGTTTCGCGGTCCAGGAAGGCGGCGATCTGGGTTTGTTCCTGAGGCGGGGGTACTGGTATCTTGAAGGCTCCGAGTTCGTCGCCCGATAGCTCAAGAAATGTCGTTCCCTTTCCACGAATGTTCAGCTCGGTCGAGCTGATGCTGAGCAAATGCGCGAAATACTCTGTGCTGGCACCCTTTGACGGTATGAGTGATTTGCAGCCTTGATTCGTACACATTTCCACTTCGGCAATGGCCAATGAGCCGATTGGGGCACGCGTAGACAGGATGATTGAAGCCGCTGGAACCAATGTGGTTCCGCAAGAAGCAAGACCTGCTGCGCTGATTTTGCGCTGGGTATCCTTCATGTAGACAGACTCGCGCTTGCTCAAGTCGCTCGGCGTTGCCCAAAGAATATCGCCATCCCAGAATGACTCGGTGTCAGATTTTGGCGTTGATCCACCGACGATTTGGAAGCTCTTCTTGAGAGCCAGTACCTCCCAATGCCCCGGCACCTCCCCCAACCACTCCACGCCACTGTCCTTGTAGCTCGGGTAACGCGGAAAACTCACGGGGCTTCCCCGGCACTGGCCGCATCACCGGCATCCTGCAGATAAAACTCGTGCAGCTTGCTCAGCAACAAAGCCTTGTCTGGCAATTGGGTTTCATACGCAGCAATCAGCGCAGGCGAGGCGGTACGGCTCAGGGCGTACTCGACCACTTCGTCGTCCTTGCTGGCGCACAGCAACACGCCGATGGCGGGGTTTTCGTGCGGCTTCTTCGCGTCACGGTCCAGCGCCTCCAGGTAAAACGACAGCTTGCCCAGGTATTCGGGCTCGAAACGGCCCACCTTGAGTTCGATGGCAACCAGGCAGTTCAGGCCTCGGTGAAAAAAGAGCAGGTCCAGTGCAAAGTCGCGCCCGCCCACCTGCAGGGGAAACTCGGAGCCGACAAAGCAGAAGTCGCGGCCCAGTTCGATCAGAAAAGCCTTGAGCTTGTCGAGCAGGCCGCGGTGCAGGTCCAGTTCGCTGTGGCCGTCGGGCAGGCCGAGAAACTCGACCATGTAGGCGTCTTTGAAGACGTTTTGGGCCTGCGGCTGTATTTGTGTCAGCGCTGCTGACACTTTTGCAGGCTGCAGCACCACCCGCTCGAACAAGGCGGCTTGGAATTGACGCTCCAAGTCGCGGCTGGCCCATTTTTCCTGCACCGCCATGCGCAGGTAGAACTCGCGCTCTTCGGGGCGTTTGCTCTGGCTGAGGATGATGAGGTTGTGCGTCCAGGGCAAGAGTCTCACCAGTGGTGCGACTTTTGCCTCGCCCTGGTAGGTATCGTAAAACTGCCGCATGCGAAACAGGTTGCGTCGGGTAAAGCCGCGCAGCCCCGGCTGGGTTTGGGCAATGTGGGCGGCCAGTCGCTCGACCACGCCATCGCCCCATTCGGCGGCGGCAATCTTGTGGCTGATGTGCTCGCCGATCTGCCAGTACAAGTCAATCAGCACTGTGTTGACAGCCTGGTAGGCGCGCCCGCGCGCGGCCTGAATCAGTTCAGTGATGTGCACAAAGCCATCGGTCGGGACGGGATGTTGAGGTTTGTTCACGCGCTCAGCCCTCCAATCATGGTCAAAATGCGGTCGGTCACGCCCTTGAGTTCGGCGTCAATCTCGGCCAGCGGGCGCGGTGGCTTGAAAACGTAGAAGTGGCGGTTGAAGGGAATTTCGTAACCGGTTTTGGTTTTCTCGTCGTCGATCCACGCATCTGGCGCATGCGGCAGCACCTCTCTCTTGAAGTAGGTTCTGATGTCTTCACCGAGCGGCACGTTTTCGGTGTCGCGCAGGCTGGTGTCGGCCAGGGGCTTGCCCTTGGCCTTGCCTTTGCTACCGAGCACGACTTTGCCCGCCGCGTCGCGCTCGGGGCGCTCGACGGTGATGGTGCGGTAGCCGAAGGCCTCGTTGCTGAAGATGCGGCTGATCGGCACGCCGTCACGTATCAACTCCTCGAAGTTGCCGAACAGGCGGGTGATCTCTTCAATATGCGCGGGGCTGAGCTCCTTGCGTTTGCTGCCCAGGGTTTTGCGCATCTTCTGCCAGAAGCCGCTGGCGTCTATCAGTTGCAGCTTGCCCTTGCGCGCGGTCGGCTTGCGGTTGCTGACAATCCACACATAGGTGCTGATGCCAGTGTTGTAGAACATGTCGGTGGGCAGGGCGATGATGGCCTCGACCAAATCGTTTTCGAGCACGTAGCGGCGAATCTCGCTTTCGCCGCTGCCGGCGCCGCCGGTGAACAGCGGTGAGCCGTTGAGCACAATGCCGAAGCGGCTGCCGCCATCGACCGCCGGACGCATCTTGGCGATCAGGTGCAGCAGAAACAGCAGCGAACCGTCACTGACGCGCGGCAGGCCGGGGCCGAAGCGGCCGTTGTAGCCTTGTTGCTCGGCCTCCTTGCGGATGTCTTTTTCGATCTTCTTCCACTCCACACCAAAAGGTGGGTTTGAGAGCGCGTAGTCGAAATGTTTGCCCGGCAGGCCGTCGTTGGACAGGGTGTTGCCAAAAATGATGTTGGCAATGTCCTGGCCCTTGATCAGCATGTCGGCCTTGCAGATGGCGTAAGACTCGGGGTTCAGCTCCTGCCCGTACATGACCAGCCTGGCTTGGGGGTTCAGGCTGCTGAGCTGCTCGTCTGCCACGCTGAGCATGCCACCCGTCCCCGCTGTCGGGTCGTACAGCGAGCGCACTACCCCGGGTTTTGTCAGCGCTTCGTCGTCTTCAATGAAGAGCAGGTTGACCATCAGGCGAATCACCTCGCGCGGCGTGAAGTGTTCACCAGCGGTTTCATTGGACAGCTCGGCAAACTTGCGGATCAGCTCCTCGAACACGGCGCCCATTTCGGCGTTGCTGACGACGTCGGGGTGCAGGTCGATGGTGCAGAACTTCTCCGTCACCATGTAAAGCAGGCCAGACTTGGCGAGCTTGTCGATCTGGGTGTGAAACTCGAAGCTCTCGAAAATGTCGCGCACGGCGGGCGAGAAGCCCTGCAGGTAGACACCCAGGTTTTCACCGATGTGGTCCTGGTCGCCCATCAACTTTTTCAGGTCGAGCGGTGAGGTGTTGTAGAAAAACTGACCTGACTTCTTGAGCAGAAAAGATTCGGGGTTCAGGTTGGCTTTCTCGCGCTTGGCTTTCTCAAGCAGCACCGTTTCTTTGGTGGACTCCAGCACGCAGTCCAGACGGCGCAGCACCGTGAAAGGGAGAATGACCTTGCCGTATTCAGACTGCTTATAGTCGCCACGCAGCAGGTCGGCGACGGACCAGATGAAGGAAGAAAGAGAGGGATTTGCCATGCTGCGAGTGTAGGGTGACCAGTGACCTGGCCGCAGCCTGGGCCGGGCGGTATGTATGTCCGCCGGATCGACACATCAGCGGGATGTGTCGATTTTTTCGGGTTTTATCGACATGAGGCGCCAGGGATGGCCGCATGCATTGGCCTGTGAAGTGCCGGAAGGGGCAGGTCATAGGCATTTTCTACCCTCAGCCCCTATTCAGCGTACGTAAGCAGCTATCAAAAAAGTAGCAAACTCAGGTGCTGAACCAGTTGCCGGGCTTGCCGGACCCGCCTTGGTAAACTACAGGCCTGCCTTTGTAGCTCAGTGGATAGAGCGATCCCCTCCTAAGGGATAGGTCGCAGGTCCGATTCCTGCCAAGGGCACCATTTTTTTCGCTGCAGCGGCGATCAGGCGCTGAATGGCGATGCCGCTTCAGGCCGCGTCACTTCGACAGCAGCCGCATCGCCTCTTCCAGCCCCTTGATGGTCAGCGGGTACATGCGCTGGCTCACCAGTTGCTGGATGACGCTGATGCTTTGGCGGTACTGCCACACGCCTTGCGGCTCCGGGTTGATCCAGACAAATTTGGGGAAGGCGTTGGTCAGACGCTGCATCCACTCGGCGCCGGCTTCTTCGTTGTTGTATTCCACGCTGCCGCCCGGCTGCAGAATTTCGTACGGGCTCATGGTGGCGTCGCCGACAAAGATCAATTTGTAGTCTTTGTTGTACTTGCGGATGATGTCCCAGGTCGCAAACTTTTCACTGAAGCGCCTGCGGTTGTTCTTCCACATGAAGTCATAGACGCAGTTGTGAAAGTAATAAAACTCGATGTGTTTGAACTCGGTCTTGGTGGCTGAAAAAAGCTCTTCCACCCGCGCGATGTGCTCGTCCATGGTGCCGCCTACATCCATCAGCAGCAGCACTTTCACATTGTTGTGGCGCTCGGGCACCATTTTGATGTCCAGCCAGCCGGCATTGGCTGCTGTGGACTTGATGGTGTCGTCCAGGTCGAGCTCTTCAACGTTACCTTGGCGTGCAAACTTGCGCAGGCGGCGCAGTGCCACCTTGATGTTGCGTGTGCCAAGTTCCTGGGTGTCGTCGTAGTCTTTGTAGGCGCGCTGGTCCCAGACCTTGACCGCGCTTTTGTTGCGGCTTTTCTCCTGGCCTATGCGTATGCCCTGCGGGTTGAAGCCGTTCGCGCCAAACGGCGAGGTGCCGCCGGTGCCAATCATCTTGCTACCGCCTTCGTGCCGTTCTTTCTGCTCTTCAAAACGCTTTTTCAGCGTTTCCATCAGCTCGTCCCAACCCATCTTCTCGATCTTGGCCTTTTCTTCGGGGCTGAGTTCGAGTTCCAGGTTTTTGCGTAGCCACTCCAGTGGAATATCTTTGGTGAAGTCGGCGATCATCTCGACGCCTTTGAAGTAGGCCGCAAACGCGCGGTCAAACTTGTCGTAGTGCTTTTCGTCCTTCACCAGCACGGTGCGGCTTAGGTAATAGAAGTCGTCGATCTTCCAGGCGCCTTCGCCGGTGCGGCTTTCCTCGCCCTCGCCGATCTCGCCATCGTCGAGCTTGCCGCTGTTGGGCCCGACCACGCCAGCCTGCAGCGCTTCGAGCAGCATCAAATACTCTTTGACCGAAACCGGCAGCTTGGCCGAACGCAGGGTGTAGAAGAAGTCAATCAGCATGCGTGGCCCCTTATTCCTTCGCGGACCGGGATTTGTCGAGCATGTACAGCAACTGGGCCTTCACTTCCGGCCACTCGCCCGAGCGCAGGCTGTACATCACGGTGTCGCGAATCGTGCCGTCGCGGCGCAGTGCGTGGCCGCGGATCACGCCATCTTTTTTGGCGCCCAGGCGCTCGATGGCGCGCTGCGAGGCATGGTTGAAGTTGTCGGTGCGCCAGCCGACGACATTGCAGCCCAGGGTGTCGAAGGCATGGCTCAGCAGCAGCAGCTTGCAGGTGGTGTTGATGTGGGTGCGCTGGCAGCGTGCGGCGTACCAGGTGTAGCCAATCTCTACACGTTTCACGGCCGGCAGGATGTCGTGGTAGCTGCTGCTGCCCAGCACCATGCCGGTCGCGGCGTCGCGCACGGCAAACGCAAACCGGTGACCGGCTTCGCGGGCTTTCAATGCGTCTTCTATGTAGGCTTGGGTCTGGTCAGGCTCAGGCACCGAGGTGATGCGCAGTTTCCACAACTCGCCGTCGGCGGCGGCGGCACGCAGGCCGGCTTCATGTTCAAGCGCAAGCGGCACCAATTCCACACCGCGACCTGAAAGAGTGGCTGCCTGAACAAAACTCATGGCTCCTCGCTCTGGACTTTTTCCCGCACGCGGCGCCAGCGCCGCGCCAACTGAAGACCGAGACCGCCACCTATGCCCACCATCACAATGCCGGCGATGGCGCTGTTGCCATAACCTTCGGCAAAGATGTCAAAGCCGAAGAAACGGCCTAACCAGAAAGCAATCAGCGCACCGCCGATAAAACCGACGGCGTCGGACACGCCTTCGAGCAGGAGTTTGCGGATTTCTTGGGTCATGGTACGGCAGCCTCGGTTAACGGTTGTGGCGTTGCATGAACACCAGTTTTTCAAACAAGGTCACATCCTGCTCGTTCTTGAGCAGCGCGCCTACCAGAGGCGGCACTGCCACCTTGTCATCCTTGCTTTGCAGTGCCTCGAGCGGAATGTCTTCGGCCACCAGCAGCTTGAGCCAGTCCAGCAACTCTGAGGTGGACGGCTTCTTCTTCAGACCGGGCAGGTTGCGCACGTCATAAAAAGTCTTCATGGCCGCAGCCAGCAACTCTTTCTTGAGGCCGGGAAAGTGCACGTCGACGATGAGTTTCATCGTATCGGCATCGGGGAATTTGATGTAGTGGAAGAAGCAGCGGCGCAAAAAGGCGTCGGGCAGCTCTTTTTCGTTGTTCGAAGTGATGAACACCAGCGGCCGGTGCTTGGCCTTGATCAGCTCGCGCGTTTCGTAGCAGTAGAACTCCATGCGGTCGATCTCCCGAAGCAGGTCATTCGGAAACTCGATGTCGGCCTTGTCGATCTCGTCGATCAGCAGGGCAACCGGCTCGTCGGCCGTGAACGCTTCCCAGAGCACGCCCTTGATGATGTAGTTGTGGATGTCCTTGACCTTCTCGTCACCGAGCTGCGAGTCGCGCAGGCGGGATACCGCGTCATATTCATACAGCCCCTGCTGCGCCTTGGTGGTGGACTTGATGTGCCATTGCAACAGGGGGAGCTTCAAGGCTTCGGCCACTTCTTCGGCCAGCATGGTCTTGCCGGTGCCGGGCTCGCCCTTGACCAGCAGCGGCTTTTTCAGAGTGGCGGAGGCATTGACGGCAAGCATCAGGTCCTGGGTCGCAACGTAGTTTTTGGAGCCTTGGAATTTCATGGTGGGCAGCAGCGGTGAAGGGGAAGACGGGTGAATGGGTATGGATTCGGCCGGTCCGGGCGCCAGACCGGCAGGCCCAGATATAATCGTTGGCTGTTGATATAACGAATCCTCACCTGAATTGTGCGCGAAAAATGAATAAGCTGTTCACCACGATATTCGCTCTGGCTGTCTCTCTTGCGACCGCTGCAGCCCATTCCCAGGACATCAAGGGTGATGTCAAAGCCGGCGAAGCAAAAAACGCCATGTGTATCGGTTGCCATGGCATCAAGGGTTATCAGGCCAGCTTCCCCGAGGTGTACAAGGTGCCGATGATTTCGGGCCAGAGCGGCAAATACATCGCTGCTGCCCTGCAGGCTTACAAAAAAGGTGATCGCAAACATCCGACGATGCGCGGCATTGCCGAATCGCTGAACGATCAGGATATTGCCGACCTGTCCGCCTATTACGAGCAGCACGGCGTGAACGCCGCCGCAGCGCCTGCGGCCCGGACCGCCAAAACGCCGAGCCCTGCCGTCGCTGCCCTGCTGGCCAAGGCCAATTGCGCGTCTTGCCACGGCGCCGACTTCAGCAAACCGATTGATCCGAGCTACGCCAAACTTGGCGGCCAACATGCCGACTACCTGTTTGTGGCGCTCAAGGCCTACAAGGTCGAGAACAACCCCAAGGTCGGCCGCAGCAACGCCATCATGGCGGGCATGGCCAAGCAGTACACCAACGCAGAACTCAAGCAGTTGGCCAATTACCTTGCGTCCGTCGAAGGCGACCTCAAGGTGATCCCGCAGAGCAAGTTCCGCTAGGCCGCTTCGCTCCGGAAGTAAACAAAGCCCCGCTCTGCGGGGCTTTGTCTTTGTGGGCCGATCTTTGTGAAGTGCCGCCGCACGCAAGTAGAGCGACGTGGCTGGTTCTCTTTTCAAGCAGGGGCCGCGGGTCCGGCTCCGCCGGCCCGCAGGCGCAGCGCCCCCTCGGGGCTGGTGCCTGCGGCTCCAAGCCTGCTTGAGCAGGTTTGGACAGGCATCAGAAGCGAAGCCTCTGGCGAGCGGCGGCCTGCAAGGTGCGAGAGCTACGCGAAACGAGTGAACGTGAGGGCTTAATCCCTTGTAGCGTGGCGCTGCACGCAGGCGATGTAGGCGTCGCCATCGGGTGGGCGGCCGCCGCGCTGGCTTTCCCAGACCATCTGGCCCAGGCAGTCCATGGCTTCGTGGTGGGCGTCGTGCAGGGAGTTGCGCCGGGCGGCCAGCAATTCCACTGCCTGGCGGATACCGCGCGGCTGGTCGATGGAACACTGCTCGCTGATCGACAAGTGCATGGACAGATGCAAAAAGGGGTTGGTTTTGCCGGCTTCCACCTCGTAGATTTTTGCCAGGGCGGCATCCGCGTCGGCAAAGTCGCCGTGGTATTCGGGGTGATCTTCCAACCACTGGCTTGCTATGGTTTCAATAGCTTCCAGTGGTTGACCGGTGCGGGTCTTGGCATAAACAGAGCAAAAAAACCGGCGGACATCGGCTTGTGAAGGCGTGAACATGGGGCAAGCGTAGCACGGCTTGTTTTCCCGCCGGGACTGTGGTGTTTCCGGCACGACCGGCCCTCAGGCGGCAATGTCCTACGCGGCTGCGATGGCACTTCGATTAAATTCCAGCCACGGCAGCGTGATACCGGCAAGCGCGCGCCGGCTTATCCAAACATCCGGCGAGGAGAACTCCATGAACGCAATGAAAATTACCGGCATCGTCCTGATCGTGCTGGGCCTGGCTGGGTTTTTCACCGGTGGCTTCAGTTTCACCAAAGACACATCCACAGCCAAGCTCGGCCCGCTCGAGCTGGTGGTCAAGGAAAAGGAAACCGTCAACTTTCCGCAGTGGCTGAGCATAGGCGCCGTGCTTCTGGGCGCGGTCGTGCTGGTGATGGGCTCCCGCAAGCCCTAGTCCCGTCGCTCGCTCCTGCGTGTAGCTCCCTGCACCTCACAGGGAGGGCTTCCTTTCCGACTCAGCCCTTGTTCTGAACCGCCAGCAGGCGCGAAATCGTCTGCGCGGCCTGCAGCAGGGGCTGCAGCATGCTGTCCTGCATCATCTTGGCGCTGGTGCGGTTGGCCTGGCCGCTGATGTTGAGAGCTGCCACCGTGCGGCCCGCCCGGTCATGAATCGGCGCGGCCATGGACACCAAGCCTTCTTCCAGTTCCTGATTGACCAGGCACCAGCCCTGTTTGCGGGTTTGCGCGAGTTTCTGCCGCAAGGCGTCTAGGTCCGTCACCGTATGGCGCGTCAGCGTTTCGGGGAGAGAGGCTTCCAAACAAGCCATGGCCTGCTCCTCCGGCAACGCGGCCAGCAACACCCGGCCCATGGACGTGCAATAGGCCGGCAGCCGCGAGCCGACGCCCAGCGTGATGCTCATGATCTTGTGGGTGGACACGCGCAGCACATAAACAATGTCGGTGCCGTCCAGCACAGCCGCTGAACACGATTCACGGACTTGCTCCACCAAATCTTCCATGACCGGCTCGGCCAAACTCCAGATCGGCATCGACGACAGGTAGGCAAAACCCAGGTCCAGAATGCGCGCGGTCAGCGAGAAATGTTTACCGTCACTGTCCGCATAGCCCAGGGTCTGCAAGGTCAGCAAAATGCGCCGCGCGCCGGCGCGGCTCAGGCCGCTGCGTGCTGCCACTTCGCTCAGCGTCTGCCGGGGCGATTGGGCACTGAAGGAGCGAATTACCTCCAGCCCACGCGCAAACGACTGGACATAGCTGTCGCCAGGGAGGGGGCCGGGTGTGTTCTGGGTGTTCAGGGGGGATGCCGCAATTGCCATGGTTGCCAAAATCTCCTAAAATTCATTATACGAACGTTTGTTCTACATACGAACAAATTAAGTCGTTGAAATTTCTTGCTGGAGACACTTTTTCATGATCAACAAGATAGCCCGGTCCGTGACCGAGGCGCTGGCCGGTGTGCAGGACGGGGCCACCGTGCTGATCGGCGGCTTCGGCACTGCCGGCATTCCGAATGAACTCATAGACGGGTTGATCGCGCAGGGCGCGAAAGACCTCACCGTCGTCAACAACAACGCCGGCAATGGCGACACAGGGCTGGCGGCGCTGCTCAATACCGGACGGGTACGCAAAATCATCTGCAGTTTCCCGCGGCAGGCCGACAGTCATGTGTTTGATGCGCTTTACCGCTCCGGCAAGCTGGAACTGGAGCTGGTGCCGCAGGGCAATCTGGCCGAGCGCATACGCGCTGCCGGTGCCGGCATAGGCGCATTTTTCTCACCGACCGGTTATGGAACCGAGATGGCAAAAAACAGCGACGGCTCGGCCAAGGAAACGCGCGAGATCAATGGCAAGGGCTACGTGCTGGAGATGCCAATTTACGGCGACGTGGCGCTGATCAAGGCCGAGCGCGGCGACCGCTGGGGCAACCTGATGTACCGCAAGGCCGCGCGCAACTTTGGCCCGGTGATGGCCACGGCTTCCAGACTCACGGTGGCCACGGTGCATGAGATTGCCGAACTCGGCAGCATGGACCCTGAGCACATCATCACGCCCGGCATTTATGTGCATCAGATTGTGAAGATCGACCGCGTTGCGACGCAGGCCGGCGGCTTTCAGAAGGCGGTCTGACCATGAGTTATCAAAAACGCAGCAAAAATCAGCTCGCCGCGCGTGTGGCCCAGGACATCCACGAAGGCGCAGTTGTCAATCTGGGCATCGGCATGCCGACGCTGGTGGCCAACCACATTCCGTCCACCCGCGAAGTGCTGCTGCACAGCGAAAACGGCATCCTCGGCATGGGGCCTGCACCCGCCGAAGGTGATGAAGACTTCGACCTGATCAACGCTGGCAAGCAGCCGGTGACCCTGCTCAAGGGCGGTGCATTTTTTCACCATGCCGACAGCTTTGGCATGATGCGCGGCGGCCATCTGGACATCTGCGTGTTGGGCGCCTTCCAGGTCTCGGCTACGGGCGACCTGGCCAACTGGAGCACTGGCGAGCCCGGCGCGATTCCCGCCGTCGGTGGCGCCATGGACCTCGCCATCGGCGCGAAGGAAACCTGGGTCATGATGGACCTGCTGTCCAAAAAAGGAGAGAGCAAAGTGGTCAGCACTTGCAGCTACCCGCTCACCGGGATGGGCTGCGTCAAGCGCATCTACTCCGACCTGGCCACGCTGGAATGCACGCCGCAAGGCCTCAGACTGGTTGATAAAGTCGACGGGCTGACGCATGACGAGCTGGAAAAACTTGTCGGTTTGCCTATCGCGCTCTGAGCCGCCGGAATCCCGAATCATCAGAACCCCTGTCACTGGAAAACCAACATGAGTACTCAAGCCTTTATCTGCGACGCCATTCGTACCCCTTTCGGCCGTTACGGTGGCGCGCTCAGCAGCGTGCGCACCGATGATCTGGCCGCAGTGCCGCTCAAGGCCCTGATGGCGCGCAATCCCAACGTGGACTGGCTGGCCGTGACCGATGTGATTTACGGCTGCGTCAACCAGGCCGGTGAAGACAACCGCAACGTGGCCCACATGGCGACGCTGCTGGCCGGACTGCCGCTGGAGCTGCCCGGCACCACGCTGAATCGCTTGTGCGGCTCCGGCATGGACGCGGTGGGCACGGCGGCACGCGCCATCAAGTCGGGCGAAGCGCGCATGATGATTGCCGGCGGGGTTGAAAGCATGAGCCGCGCGCCCTTCGTGATGGGCAAGGCCGAAAGTGCTTTCAGCCGCGCCGCGCAGATGTACGACACCACCATCGGCTGGCGCTTCGTTAACAAGCTGATGAATGAAAAATACGGCACCGACGCCATGCCAGAGACGGCGGAAAACGTCGCTGCGGAGTACAAGATCAGCCGCGAAGACCAGGACAAGATGGCGCTGGCGTCCCAGCTCAAGGCGGTCGCTGCGCAGAAGGCGGGTTTCTTCGACGCCGAGATCACGCCGGTCACCATCCCCCAGAAAAAGGGCGACCCGGTTGTCGTGGGCAAGGACGAGCACCCGCGTGAAACCTCGATCGAGGCGCTCGCCAGACTCAAGGGTGCGGTGCGGCCTGACGGCAGTGTCACCGCGGGCAACGCCTCGGGTGTCAACGACGGCGCCTGCGCACTGTTGATTGCCAACGAGGAAGCTGCGAAACAAAACGGCCTCACGCCACGCGCGCGCATCGTCGGCATGGCCACGGCGGGCGTGCCGCCGCGCATCATGGGCATAGGCCCGGCGCCGGCCACCGAAAAAGTGCTGGCGCTGACCGGCCTGAGCCTGGTGCAGATGGATGTGATCGAACTCAACGAAGCCTTTGCTGCCCAGGGCCTGGCGGTGCTGCGCCTGCTCGGTCTGCAGGACGACGATGCCCGCGTCAACCCGAACGGCGGCGCGATTGCGCTGGGCCACCCGCTGGGCGCGTCCGGCGCGCGGCTGATCACCACCGCGGTGAACCAGTTGCATCGCACCGGCGGTCGCTACGCGCTGTGCACCATGTGTATTGGTGTGGGCCAGGGCATTGCGGTGGTGATCGAACGCGTGTGAACCGGCGCAGCTGTTTCGTTTATGAGGCCGCCCAAGGCGTTTAAAGCGACATCGACGGCCGCTGCGCCATGGCTGCACGCCAGCGCAGCAGGTTCGGGTGCTGCTCGCCGGGCTTGACCTTGACAATGCGGGCAAAATCCACCACCACCACGGCGGTGATGTCGGCCAGGCTGAACCGGTCTGTCGCCACGAAATCGCGGCCCTGCAGCCGTTCATTGAGTACCGCAAAAAATTGCTGCACGCGCGCCAGTCCGCGCTGGGCGAGTTCGGGAATCTGCGGGTAGTCCACCGGTCCGGGCAGGGCGCGGTTCGCCATCCCCGGGGAGCTGTTGCGCAGGCATTCGGCAATCGCGATCAGGCCCTCGAACTCGATGCGCCATTGCCAACTGGCGATGTCGGCTTTTTCCAGTGCGGTGCTGCCCAGCAGGGGCGGCTGGGGGAAGTGTGCTTCCAGCCAGGCCGCAATTGCAGCGTTATCGGTGAGCATCACTCCCTCGGCGGTGCGCAGTGCCGGCACGGTGCACTGCGGGTTGATCTGGCGGTAGGCCTCGCCCATCTGTTCGCCGGCGCGCAGGTCAATCTGCGCGGTTTCGTGGACCACGCCTTTTTCAGCCAGCAGGATGCGCGCACGCCGCGGGCTGGGGGCGGTGGCGCAGTCGTACAGAATGATCATGAGCTCAATTTATCCTGAGTGCGGGTGTCGAAGTCGCTCGCCTCATGGCGCTCATGCAACTGGCTGGACGCCTCGCCCCAGGTGCGGTTGACCATGCGCCCGCGTCTGGCGGCGGGTCGTTGTGCAATTTCGTTGGTCCAGCGCAGCACGTGGGTGTAGGCCTGCACCTGCAAAAACTCGCCGGCTTCGTACAGCTGGCCCTTGACCAGAGCGCCGTACCACGGCCACACCGCCATGTCGGCAATGCTGTAGTCCTCGCCTGCGAGGTAGCGCACCTCGGCCAGGCGGCGATCCAGCACGTTGAGCTGCCGCTTGACTTCCATCGCGTAGCGGTCGATGGGGTATTCCATCTTGCTCGGGGCGTAGGCGTAGAAGTGGCCGAAGCCACCGCCCAGAAAAGGCGCGCTGCCCATTTGCCAGTTCAACCACGACAGGCACTCGGCGCGCGGGGCGCCGCCTGCGGGCAAAAACACACCGAACTTCTCCGCCAGGTACTGGAGGATAGCGCCCGACTCGAAAATTCGCACAGGGGTGACGCCGCTGCGGTCCACAAGCACCGGAATCTTGGAGTTGGGGTTGGCCGCCACAAAGCCACTGCTGAACTGCTCGCCCTCGTGAATGCGGATCAGCCAGGCGTCGTACTCTGCGCCCGTGTGACCCAGCGCCAGCAACTCCTCCAGCATGACGGTGACCTTGACGCCATTGGGCGTGCCCAGCGAATACAGCTGCAGCGGGTGGCGGCCCACCGGCAGTTCCTTGTCGTGGGTGGCACCCGCCACAGGCCGGTTGATGTTGGCAAAGCGGCCTCCACTCGAAGACGGTGGTGACCAGATGGCGGGGGGGGTGTAGGGCGGGGTGACGTTCATGAGAACCATATTGCCTGAGTTTTGGGGGGTCTGCAGAACACGCCTCCTCTGGGAGCAGGATCCCGGCCGGCTCCAAGGGGTAACCTTTTTTCCGCCAACGGGAAAACTGATTTCCTCTGTATTTCTTGAACCAGGGGAGCGGCTGCGGCACATTAGCGCCAGATGTTATGAACAAGGAGACAGCATGACGGTGCGCATTGGATGGATAGGGTTGGGACGCATGGGCGAGGCGATGGCCAAGCGCCTGGTGAAAGCGGGTAACGAGCTGAGCGTCTGGAACCGCACCGCCTCCAAGGCCGCGCCGCTGGCCGAATACGGCGCCACCATCGTCGGCAGCAAGCAGGCGCTGGCGTCCTGCGACATCGTGTTCACCATGGTCTCCACCACCGACGATTTGAAACAGGTGCTGTTTGAAGAAGGCGGGTTGGTGGCAGGTCCTGTCAAACCGAAAATCGTGGTGGACAGCTCCTCGATTTCTCAGGAGGGTTCGGCCGAGATCCGCGCGCGGCTCGAAGCCATGGGTGTCGGCTACCTGTGTTCACCGGTGTCGGGGAATGCCAAGGTGGCCAAGGCTGGCAAGCTGCTGCAGGTGGCTTCGGGCCCGAAGGCCTTGTATAACGAGGTCGAGCCCTATTTGCAGGCCATGGCGCGCAAGGTAATGTGGGTGGGTGAGGGCGAACTCGCCCGCATCTGGAAGATTGCGCACAACACCATGTTCGGCGTGATCATCCAAAACCTCTGCGAGATCACGGTGCTGGCGGAGAAGGCCGGCATACCGCGCCACATCTTTCTCGAGAGCATCAACGATTCGGTGCTCGGATCCATGTACACGAAGTACAAGACGCCGATGCTGACCAACCTGAGTTTCGACCAGGTGACCTTCACGCCCAAGCTGCTGCTCAAGGACATGGACCTGGGCCTGGGCGCAGCGCGTGCGTACGGTGTGGCCATGCCTGCGGCGGCGGCCACGCGCGAGTCGGTGGCGCGCATGGTGGGACGCGGTCACGAGGACATTGACTTTGCCGTGCTGCTGCTGGAAACGGCCAGGGATGCCGGCCTGGAGTTGACATCCGAAAACATGAAGATGAGCGACGGACTGGAAAGCTAGGATATGGCCCCCACGCTTTTCACTGCGTGTAATGCGCGGCACCTTGCAGGCCGCCGCTCGCCAGAGGCTTCGTTTCTGTCGCCCGTCCCAACCTGCGCAGGCAGGTCGGGAGCCGCAGGCTCTAGCCCCGAGGGGGCCGCTGCGCCTGCGGCCTGGCAAAGCCAGTTCCGAGGCCCCGGCTTGAAAGGGTGTACCGCGCGGCGACCGTTTTTTGCCGGCCTGCGCTGGCCATGAGCACGAACCAGACGCTGATCAAAGGCGCGACCATCATCACGATGGATGCGCAGGGCGACCTGAGCGTGGGCGATATTCTGGTGACCGGCGACACGCTGACCGAGATCGCGCCACGCATTCATGCCGATGATGCGCAAGTGGTTGATGCCACCGGCCACATCATCATCCCCGGCCTGATCAATGCCCACATGCACACTTGGCAGACCGCGCTGCGCGGGCTGGCCGCGAACTGGACCTTGCTTGAATATTTCAGGAAGATGCACGCCGGGCTGGCCACCGTATTCACACCCGATGACCTCTACATCGCGACGCTGATGGGCTCGCTGAACCAGCTCAACTGCGGCACCACCACGCTGGCCGACTGGTGCCACAACAATCCGACGCCACCGCACAACGATGCGGCAATTGCCGGGCTGCTGGCCTCGGGCATACGCGCTGCTTTTTTCCATGGCACGCCCAAGCCGGACCCGCAGCCGGGGCAAAAGCCGTTCTGGGAAGTGCCGCATCCGCGCGCCGAGATCGAACGCCTGCTCAAGGCGCAGCTCGGCCAACCGCTGCTGAGCATCCAGGCGGCGGTGCTGGGCCCACATTACTCGACGCTGGACGTGGCGATGCACGATTTCGCCATGGCCAAGGACCTGGGCTTGATCGCCTCGCTGCACCAGGGTGGCGGGCCGGCGCGCACGCCCGATGGCTGGGAAAAACTCGAAGCGGCCGGCCTGCTTGGCGACCACATCAACATTGTGCACGGCCATGCACTCAACGATGTACAGCTCCAGCGCTTCTGTGAACTCGGCATGAGTTTTTCTGCGGCCGCCGAAAGCGAAATGAGCCAGGGCCATGGTCACCCGCTGACCGGCCGCCTGCGCGCTTTCGGCCGCGCGCCTTCTCTGGGCGTGGACCTCGAAAGCGTGATGAGCGGCGACATGTTGTCGCAGGCGCGGATTGCGCTGGGCATTCAGCGCTCGCTGGACAACGTCGCCTATCGCGAAACCCACGGCAGCATCCCGCCGACCTCAACCATCACGACGCGCGAGGCGCTGTCCTGGGTCACGGTCGAAGGCGCACGCATGCTCAAGCAATCGCACCGCATCGGCTCACTGGCTGCCGGCAAACAGGCCGATCTGGTGATGATCCGCGCCAGCGACCTCAACATGCAGCCGGTGCACGACCCGGTCAGCTCGGTCGTGATGCAGGCCTCGCTGGCCAATATCGACAGCGTGATGGTGGCGGGGCGCTGGAAGAAGCGCCATGGCCAGTTGCTGGACGTGGACCTGCCGCCCAAACTGCTTGCATTGCGAGCGTCGGGCGGGAAGATCATGCAGGCGCTTGCGTTGTAAAAAACATAGCAAAGTATTCGGATATTCAGAAGGCACAAGACCGGTCTGGTCATTATTCAACCTTGGAGACAACCATGAAACGTTTTTTCATTGCCACGGCCACCCTGCTGGCATTCACCACCACCTGGGCCCAGGCGCCGGCTGGGCAGGACTATCCTGTCAGGGTCATCAAAATTGTGGTTCCTTTCACCGCGGGCAGTGCGACCGACATCATGGCGCGCATCGTCGGCGAGCGGCTCAGCGCGAGCATGGGACAGCCCGTGGTGGTGGAAAACCGCCCCGGCGCCGGTGGAACGCTGGGTTCAGCCCAGGTGGCCAAGAGTGATCCTGATGGCTACACCTTGCTGGTGGTGTCTACCGGCCATGTGGTCAATCCGGTTCTCTACCCCGGCCTGCCCTACGACACGGTGGGCGACTTTGCGGGCGTTGTCCCGCTGGCGGCGCTGCCCAGCGTGCTGGTCGTGGGCACCGGGAGCCCGATCAGGTCGGTGCGCGAACTGATCGCCGCCGCCAAGGCAAAACCGGGGCAGCTTAACTATGCATCGGCCGGGGTAGGAAGTGCTACTCACGTCAATGCCGAGAAATTTCGCAGCGCGGCAGATATTCAGGTGACCCATATTCCGTTCAAGGGAACACCTGAAACCATTGTCGAGACCAGTTCCGGCCGGGTCGACTTCATGTTTACACCGGTGCTTGCGTCGATCCCGACCATTCGCGACAACCGCATGCGGGCGCTGGCCGTGAGCACTGCCAAGCGCTCGTCGGCATTGCCCGATGTGCCTACGGTGGCCGAGGCTGGCATGCCGGGATTTGTCTTCGATTTCTGGATCGGTTTATTGGCCCCCGCCAAGACGCCACGCGCCATTGTCAACAAGCTCAACGCGGAAGTAAGCAAGGCGCTTGCCCAGCCCGACGTGCTTGAGCGGATGGCCAAGCTCGGAGCTGAACCCATGCCCATGACGCCTGAACGTTTCGACGCCTATATCAAGGAAGAGTTCACCACGCTGGGTGCTGTGATGAAGGCAGCACCCAAGTGAATATCGCGCAGGCTGATGGGGAGGTCGCAAGAACCTGACGGCAGTTCGTCAGTTTTCAGCTTCATGCAACGGCAGCGCACGCCTTGCCGGTCGGGGAAAACACTTCGCTGCTGTATGTCTTGCCGAAAGTTTCCGAGGAGTTTTTTCAATGCTGCTTCGCGTCAATATCTTTAACACATCAAGCAACCTGCCGCTGCTGGCCGCTATCGCCAATGGCTACTTTGCGCAGCGCGAGCTGGTGATTGAGTTGCAGACCACGCCCAATTCGGACCAACAGCGCGCCGGACTGGCTGAAGGAAGGTTCGAGATAGCGCACGCGGCGGTGGACAACGCAGTAGCCATGATCGAGGCAGGCAAGGACGTGGTCATCGTCTGCGGTGGGGACGCTGGCATGAATGAGTTCATGGTGCGCGCCGAGATTGATTGCATGGCCGACCTGCGCGGCAAACTGCTTGCGGTGGATGCGCCCCATACCGCGTATGCGCTGGCCGCCAAGAAGATCCTCAAAAATCATGGACTGCTGGAGGGCCGTGACTACGACGTGAAGTTGGCCGGCGGGACTGGACCGCGCTCCGCAGCGATGGTGGCGGATGCGCAACTGGCGGCTGGCATGATTAACCCGCCCTTTTCATTTCTGGTACGCGAAAAGGGCCTGAAGAGCCTGGGCAGCCAGTTCAGCCTGCTGGGCCCTTACCAGGCAACCGGCGCGTTTGTTATGCGACCATGGGCTCGGGACAATGCGGACGCTTTGATCCGTTATCTCACGGCCTACGTCGAAGGACAGCGCCATGTGATGAACCCGTCCAATCGCGACGCCACGGTCGCCTTGTTGGTCCGCAGTTTCAAACTGTCTCCCGAGGTGGCGGCTGGTACTTATGAGGCGCTGGTTGCACCGGGCTCCGGTCTGGCGCCCGATGCGGGTTTCAGTGGGGAGGGATTTGAGAGCGTGCTGGCGATACGTGCGGAGATGGAAGGCCCGACGGGGAGTGTGCCACCAGCATCCGGGAGATACCTGGACTTCTCTTTTTACGAACGCGCCTTTGCGGCAGCGCGCATGACTTGAATATAAAAATGGAGCACGCCAAGAATCATCCCCAGCGACTGCCATATGTCGATCCGGTGTTCATCACCGACCCGGCCATGATGGCGGAGTTCCAGCGTGCCGCCCGAGAAGGAGCGCCACGGCCTGAAAGCCATGCGATCCGGGCCCATGTGCCCGATGTTTTCTGGGCTTTCACCAACGCCTGGAACGCAACCTTTGTCAACGGCGTGTGTGATCACGCGATCAAGGAGTTGTGCCGCCTCTACGTGTCGCAGGCGGTCAACTGCAACTACTGTGGAAACCAGCGCTCGGCCAAAGCGCAGGCGCAAGGTTTGCTCGAAGACGATGTGAAGGACCTGCTCGACTTCGACAAGTCGGCGCGCTTCACGCCGCGCCAGAAGGCTGCATTGCGTCTGGCCGAAGCCATCACCTGGGGCCTGGAGTCCACCGACGCGTTGTGGGATGGTCTGTATGAAAATTTTGAAACTGCCTCCATTGTCGAACTTGGCTTTTTCATTGGTCTGACCATGGGCCAGCAACGCTGGAACCGACTCATTGGCATGCAGCACAGCCAGTTCATGGCGGGTGCTTCGGGAGGGTTGGCTCCCATAGCCGCAACCCGCAAGGCCATGCCATGAGCAGCCGGATCCATGTCATGGGTGTTGGCAAGATGGGCCTGCCCATGGCCCAGCATTTTCTGGCGGCGCGGCACGTGGTGAGCGTTAGCGATCCAGACGCGGACAGGCTGAATCTGGCCAGAACGCAGGGATTGGTGGTGGCGGACAATACAACCACTGCGATTGCTAACGCCGATGTGATTGTTTCATCACTGCCAGACGATGCGGCCCTGCTTGCCGTGGCGAAGCAGGTTGCCGCATCGGCGCGTCCGGGCAGTATCTTTGTCGATACCAGCACAGTGTCGCAACAGGCATCGTCCGGCGCTGCGGTACTGTGCGCGGCTGCCGGGTTGCAGTATCTGCGAATCACTGTCTCGGGCAACAACAAGATGGCCGAAGCAGCACAACTCACGGTCATGGCCTCCGGCCCACGCGCGGCCTACGACGCGCTGCTGCCTGTGCTGATGCTGCTGGGTCCGCACCAGTTTTATCTGGGGGAGGCCGAACAGGCGCGCCTGATGAAACTGGTGGTCAACCTGATGATTGCGCAGACCAGCGCGATGTTGTCTGAGGCCCTGACCCTGGGCCGCAAGGGCGGGCTGGACTGGAGCGACATGTGGCAGGTGCTGGGCGCCAGTGCGGTGGCCTCGCCCATTGTCAAGGCCAAGGCTGTGCAGCTCAGTGCGCGCGACTTCACGCCGACCTTCACAGTCGAGCAGATGATCAAGGACCTGGACCTGATCCTGGACGCCGGCCGGGCTGTTCACGCGCCGTTGGCACAGACCGCGTTGACGCAGCAACTGATGCATGCGGCCATGGCCCAGGGGAACGGGCAGGACGACTATGCGGCCATCATCAAGACCGTCGAACGCAGCGCCGGGCTGGACACCGATCTCCCCTTAAATTCATGAAAAGTTTTATCTACAACGGCCAGGCGGGCCGCGTGATTTTTGGTGCCGGCAGCCTGCAGCACCTGGTCCGCGAAATTGATGCGCTGGGTGCGCGCAAGGCGCTGGTGCTTTCCACCCCTGAGCAGCGTGCCTCGGCAGAAATGATCGCCGACCTGTTGGGGTCACGTGCAGTCGGCGTGTTCGACCGTGCGGTCATGCATGTGCCCATCGAAACTGCCCGCGAGGCGCGCGAGCTGGCACGCAAGCTCGGTGCCGACTGTGCGGTGGCGATTGGCGGCGGCTCCACGACCGGGCTGGGCAAGGCGATGGCGCTGGACTCGGGCCTGCCCATCCTGGCCATTCCCACCACCTACGCCGGCTCGGAGATGACGCCGATTTACGGCATCACCGAAGCCGGAATGAAAAAAACCGGCAAGGATGTGCGCGTGTTGCCGCGTACCGTGATCTACGACCCCGAGCTGACGTTGGGCCTGCCGGTGGGCATGAGCATCACCAGCGGCATCAATGCGATTGCCCACGCCGCCGAAGGCCTGTATTCGGTGGACTGCAACCCCATCATGGGCCTGATGGCAAAAGAGGGCATAGCCGCCATGGGACGGGCGCTGCCAGCTATCAAAAAAGTAGCAAGCGACGCGGCTGCCAGAAGTGATGCCCTGTATGGTGCGTGGCTCTGCGGCACCGTGCTGGGCAATGTCGGCATGGCGCTGCACCACAAGTTATGCCACACGCTGGGCGGCAGTTTCAATCTGCCACATGCCGAGACCCACACCATCGTGCTGCCGCATGCGCTGGCCTACAACGCGGCCGCTGCGCCCGAAGCGATGGCGGATATCGCCGTGGCGCTCGGTGCGGTCCATGGCCCGCAGGCGGTGTTTGACCTGGCGAAGAACAATGGTGCACCGGTGGCGCTGCGCGATATCGGCATGAAAGAGGCTGACCTGGACAGGGCTTGCGACATGGCCATGCAGAACCAGTACCCGAATCCGCGCCCGCTGGAGCGCCGAGCGATCCGGCAGTTGCTGCAGCAGGCTTTTGACGGGGAGCGGCCCGGCGCCTGAAGAAAACGCGGCGGCCACTACACTGGGGTCTTGTTTCTCCAGACCTGCGACCCCCCGTGATTGAAATTGTTCTGCTCCTGATCATGCTGGCCGGCTACGGCGCCTACACGCTGAAATCGAAAACCCAGAAGCGGCGCATCGCGTTGCTGGGCACACATCTCGGCCAGTACCAGGTTGAAAAACTGATGGAGACCCTGACCCAGGGTTATCTGCGCGCACTGGGTGAAAAGGATGCAGAGCGGCAGGTGCAGGTGTGGAGTTTTCTGGCGACGTCCGAGCAGGAGCTGTGCGACCAGTTCGACCGTTTTGTTGCCGACTTCGCGAAGGTGGGTAACGAAGATGCGCGTGTCAGCACCTTTGCGGTCTTCATTCCTGAGGCACACCGCTTTTTCCCGGACAGCACCTTCGACATGCGCAAGTTGCTGGCCGTGCATGGCCAGGGCTTGCGCCGCGTCGCCACCGAAGACCTGCAGTTGTCGCCCAAGGCGCGGGCCTTCATGCTGTCGGCCGAGCTGTTTCTGATGCAGCACAGTTGTCACTGGTACTGTCGGTCAAAAACCGTTGCTTCCGGACGCGTGCGGGTGCGGCACCAGACCTCGTATGCGCAGTTGCTGGCATCGGTGAGCGTGGAAACGCGTCAGGCCTACGCCGCGCTGGTCGGGCCTTGAACAAACGCCAGCGCTGCGAAACCTGCCTGCGTCCGCAAAGCGCCTGTATCTGCCGCTGGATCACCCCGGTCCCACATGCGGTCGACGTGCTGATCCTGCAGCATCCGCTGGAAGCGGGCAATCCCAAGGGGACGGCTCGCCTGCTGCAGCTGAGCCTTCCGTCGAGCCGGCTGCTGACAGGAGAAGTGTTTGATGCGCTGCAGTGGCAGGCGCCCGGCGACCCCCGGCACAACCTGCTGCTGTACCCCGATCCGGCTTTGGACCGTGCCGCCGGTTTGCCGCCACCGCCCATGCCGGCGCCCAGCCTGCTGCAGGACCCGTCGAAGTTGCGGCTCATCGTGCTCGACGGCACCTGGCGCAAAAGCCGCCGGATGCTGTACCTCAACCCGGCGTTGCAGCACTTGCCCCGGCTGTCGCTGCAGGACCTGCCGGCATCGAATTACCGTATCCGCCGCGCGCACCGGCCAGACCAAGTGTCCACGCTGGAGGCAGTGTGTGCCGCGCTGGCACAACTCGAAGGCGGCAGTGGCCGCTTCCAGCCCCTGCTGGAGGCATTTGACGGATTTGTGGCGCAGCAAATGGCTTTCCCGGCTCTTGGACAGAGTTGACAGACAAAATCGGACACCAGCCCATGTCAAGTATGGGCTATTAGCTATCAAATCAGGAGCAAATCGGGGGTCCGTGATGGCCGCTTGCTTGTACCAGCACCTGCTGCGCCTGGCTGTCGTTGCTGCCGCGCCAGGCCACGATCTGGTCAGGGCGGATCAAGGCCAGCGGCGCCTGATACAGCGCCAGCAAGGTCGCTGATGAGTGCACGACGACCTTGAGATCCAGGCCCAGCGTCGCAGCCGCCTGCCTGAAACCGCCGCTGCCAGCGGCGTCGGGCCCGAGCACCAGCAAGGTCCATTCAAAACCGAAACTGTCATACAGCGAGGATGCGTCCTCCAGCCAGGCGTGCGGCGCGCGGCCGCCGGGACTGGCGCTGGGCTGGTAGTTGCCGGCCTCATCGGGTGGTGGTGTGCTGCCGTCTTTCACGATCAGGCTTGATCCGTCGTACCGACCGCCGAAGGTCACGCCGGGGATGTTGAATTCCAAGCGGACATGCTGGTTCAAGTACGCCGAGGCGCGTTCGCGCTCGGCCTGGCCATCGGTACCGGCCTGCTCCAGCAAGGCGGAGGCGCCGAAGCTGCCGACCGAGTCGGCAAAACGCTGCGCATAGGCAGTGTTGCGTTCGGCCAGCGGTTTGCGCTCAGGCTCATAACTGTCCAGCAGTTGCGGCGGCGCCTGACCGCGGATGACAGCGGCCAGTTTCCAGCCGAGGTTGACGGCGTCTTCCACCGCCGTGTTGTAGCCGAGTCCGCCGGTCGGCGTGAACAGATGGGCCGCGTCGCCGGCGATGAATACCCGCCCGCGCTGAAAGGCGTGCGCGACCAGCGAATGGCCGGCGGTCCAGATGCCGAGCGACAGCACCTCGATGGGCATATGTGCGCCCATGGCTTCATTAAAGATCCGCTGCGCGTCAACGGCGGTCCACGCGTCGGCATCTTCTCCCTCATGCACGGCAGCGTGAAAGGCAAATTCCGACTGGCCGTCCACCGAGGCCATGAAGGCGCGGCGTTGCGGGTTGACCGAGACATACATCCAGGCGCGGTCATGGGGAAAGGCGCTGTAAAAATCCGGCGCGCGCAGGTAGACCGCAAACATTTTTCCGCCCATGAACTCGCGCCTGACGCCGCTGACGCCGTCCCACCCGATGCCCAGCTTGGTGCGGACCCCGCTTCGCGGGCCGTCGGCACCCACCAGATAAGACGCCTGTACCTGCACGGATTCGCCGCCGGTGCTGGCACGCACCTGCGCCTGCACATCGCTGCCGCGGTCTTCAAAATTCTCCAGCGCCCAGCCGTAGCGCACATCGACGCCGGGCAGGGCTTCGGCATGCCGGCGCAGGGTGGCCTCGACAAACTTTTGCGACACCCGGTGCGGCAACTCGGCCGCACTCCAGGAGCCGCCCATGGCCTTGATGTTGGTCACCGCCTGCGCGGCGGTCGGCAGCTGCAGGCGCGCCAGTTCATGGCCGGTGTAACGCGTGAAGTAGGCGATGTCGGTCGGGTGGTCGGCCGGCAAGCCCTGGGCGCGGATCTCGCTGGCAAAACCGAGGCGCCGGAAATGCTCCATGGTGCGTGCTTGCGTGGCATTGGCCTGGGGATTGAACGCGGTGCCGGGTTTCGGATCGACCAGCAGGCAGGACACGCCGCGGCGGCCGAGTTCATTGGCCAGCATCAGGCCGCAGGGACCGCCGCCGGCGATGAGGACGTCGGTGTGCAAAAGGTCGGCCATCTCAATACACGCCGAAACGCCCGGTCCACTTGCGTTCGTAGTCCTGCTTGTCGAAGTGTTCGGCGACGAAGTCGATGAAGGTGCGCACCTTGGCCGACAGATGTTTGCGGCTGGGGTAGGCCAGGTTGATGGTCAGGCGCGGCAGGTCCCAGTCATCGAGCACCGGCACCAGGCGGCCGGCCACGATGTCGTTGTAGACGATGTAGCTGGGCTGCACCAGGATGCCCAGGCCGTCGAGGGCCGCCGTGCGCAGAATCTGGCCGTCGTTGGACTCCAGCAGGCCTTTGACCGTGACAGTGGTGGAGGCACCGTCCCGCGTGAAACGCAGCTCGTTGGGGTTGTTGGCATAGGTATAGATCAGCAGCTTGTGGTGCTGCAGGTCTTCCAGCGTTTTGGGAAAACCGTGCTGCGCAAAATAGCGTGGCGACGCAGCCAGGATGCGGCGCGTCTCGGCCAGGCGGCGGATGGTGATGTTCGAGTCGGGCTCGATCTCGCGCGTGCGAATCGCCACGTCGATGTTGTTGTCGATGATGTCCAGGTAGCGGTTGGCGGCTTCCACATGCACGCTGACATTCGGGTAGCGCTGCGTATATTCGCGCAGCAGCGGTGCAACGTGGTGCAGCGAAAACGACAGCGAGGCGGTAATGCGCAGCGTGCCGGTCGGGTTCAGCGCAGTGGCATTGACCGCAGACTCCGCATCCTTCAGGTCGGCCAGGATGCCCTTGGCCCGGCTGAAAAACTCCTGGCCGGTGTCGGTGAGGTAGAGGCGGCGCGTGTTGCGTTCGACCAGGCGCGCACCCAGCCGCTCCTCCAGAGCCGACAGATGCCGGCTCGCAGCAGCGTTGGACAGGTCCAGCACCTCCGCAGCGCGGCTCAGGCTGCCAATTTCGGCCACCTGCACAAACAGTTCGATTTCAGTCCAGCGGTCCAAGCCCAGTCTCCATTTGCCAGCCCTCTTGTCGTGGCTTGCATTGTGGGGCAGATGGCGACCAGTTTCTTCCACACCGCGAAAAAGTCATTTTCGCCAGTTGGCTTCTACAAACCGTCGCTCCCCTCTATATTTGTCGCACAGAGAGACTACCGGAAGGAAAACCAGCGTGCGAAATCTCAACCAGGACACCATCACCCAGGCCGTGATTGCGCGTTTTGCGGGCACGCCCGATCCCCGCCTCAAGGAAATCATGACCAGCCTGGTGCAGCATCTGCACGCGTTTGCGCGCGAGGTAAAGCTGACCGAGTCCGAATGGCTGGCCGGCATCGATTTCCTGACCGCGACCGGCCAGAAGTGCGATGACAAGCGCCAGGAATTCATCCTGCTGAGTGACACGCTGGGCCTGTCCATGCTGACGGTGGCCATGAACAACAACAAACCGGCTGGCTGCACCGAAGCGACAGTGTTTGGCCCCTTCTTTCTGGAAGGCGCACCACGCTTCAATCTGGGCGATGACGTTGCAGGCGGTGCCCGTGGCGAGCCCTGCCTGGTGCATGGCACCATCAAGGCACTCGATGGCACACCGGTACCGAACGCGCTCATCAATGTCTGGCAGGCCGATGCCGAGGGCAATTACGACGTGCAGTACGCGCACCTGGCCAAACCGCAGGCGCGCGGCATCCTCAATGCCGATGAGAACGGCAACTTCCACTTCAAGACCATCCTGGCCGAGGCCTACCCCATACCGACCGACGGCCCGGTCGGCGCGATGCTGAAGGCGACCAGCAACCATCCGTGGCGGCCCGCCCACTTGCACTTCATGATTGATGCACCGGGTTACGAAAAACTCATCACGCATGTGTTTCGTGAGGAAGACCCGTACCTTGAATCAGACGTGGTTTTTGGCGTGCGTTCATCGCTGGTCGCAGACTGGAAGAAAAACCCCGACGGCACTTACGACCTCGACTACGACTTTGTGCTCAACCCGGTCAAGCAGACCGCCAAAGTCTGAAAAACGGGTGTGAAAGCGTGATCAAACACATCGTCATGTGGAATGTTCGCGGCGACACGGTGGCTGAAAAAGCCACCGGGGTGGCCAAACTCAAACAGACGTTTGAAAGCCTGCGCGGCAAGGTGCCCGGCCTGCTGAATCTTGAAATCGGCGTGGACATCAGCCGCATCGACTACGCCTGTGACGTGGTGCTGTATTCAGAGTTTGACTCGCAGGCCGCGCTCGATGCCTATGCGGTCCACCCCGAGCATCTGCGTGTCAAACATGAACTGGCCGACCTGCGCGTTGCGCGTTACCAGGTGGATTACGAAGACCCGCACGAGCGCCGCGTGCCCACTGCCCATCAACACAAGGAAACCAGCGAATGAACGACGAGATGAATAAGGAACTGCAGATCCGCCAGATGATCGAGCGCTGGGCGGTCTGGCGCGACGCCGGCGACTGGGAGCGTTTTGCCACCGTCTGGCACCCGGACGGTGTCATGATGGCGACCTGGTTCCAGGGCCCGTTCGCGGAGTTCATCCGCGTGACCCAGGAAGGCTGGGCCAAGGGCGTTAGCATCCTGCACTTCCTGGGCGGCTCCGCCGTCGAAGTGGCGGACGAGCGCGCCATTGCGCAGACCAAGATGACAATTTCCCAGCGCGGCATGGTCGAGGGCGCGAATGGCCCGGTGCTGTGCGACGTGGTCTGCACCGGCCGCTTCTACGACTTCGTTCAAAAACACGAAGGCCAGTGGAAGCTGCTGCACCGCCAGCCGATTTACGAGAAAGACCGCATCGACCCTGTGGATTCGGCCGCCAGCGTGGCGCTCGATGCGCAGGCGCTGCAGGCTTTTCCCGAAGGTTACCGGCACTTGGCCTATATCCAGACGCGTATTGGTTACACCGTCAAGCTTGACATGCCCATGCTCAAGGGGCCAGTGGTCGAGGAGCTGTACAAGCGTGGCGCCCGCTGGCTGGCCGGTGGGGCGCTGGAGCGCTGAAGAGTCGGCACAGGGCCGGCAGATCCGGGCACAGGCCCCATCGTTCGATGATCCATTCCAACAAAGAGTAGACAAACATGAATTCGACAATCACCCGTCGGGCGGCACTTGCCGCCATCGCCGTGTGCAGCACCTCCCCCGGATTTGCGCAAGGTGCTTTTCCCAACAAAGCGCTGCGTATCATCGTGCCGCAACCGCCGGGCGGCGGTTTCGATTTTGTCGGGCGCGTGCTGGCCGAGCGGCTGGGCAAGTCGCTGGGCCAACCGGCGGTGGTTGAAAACCGCACCGGTTCAGGCACGCTGATCGGCACCGATCTGGCCGCCAAGGCCGAGCCCGATGGCCATACGCTGCTGGTCGGCTCGGTGTCCAACCTTGCGATCAACATGGGCCTGTATCGCAATCCGCCCTACAACAGCCTGCGCGACTTCGAGCCACTGGGCCTGGCTGTCGCCTACGCCTACACGCTGATGGGACGCAAGGATCTGCCTTACAAGTCGCTCAGCGAAGTTATTGCCTTTGCCAAGGCCAATCCGGGGCGGCTGACCTACGCGTCGGCCGGGAACGGTTCGGGCCAGCACGTCATTGCCGCAGCGCTGTGGCGGCTGGCCGGTGTGGAGCTTACACACATACCCTACCGTGGCGCGCAAGCGGCTTACCAGGACCTGCTGGGCGGTCGGGTTGATTTTTTCTTTGACCTATCGCCCACGGCACGACCGCAGATCGAGGCCGGCAATGCGCGCGCGCTGGTGGTGTCCGGCCTGACACGCCAGCCGACCCTGCCGGATGTACCGACCATCACCGAGACCGGCGTGGCCAAGCTGGAACTTGAGTCCTGGTTCGGGCTTTTTGCACCGGCCAAAACACCGTCCAAGGTGCTGGAGCGGCTGCGCGCCGACCTCGAAACCGTGATTGCCTCGCGCGAAGTCAGCGACATCTTCCGCAAGGCCGGTGGCCGCTCGCTTAGTTTGTCGATGGCCGAGACGCGGGCCCTGGTCAAGCGCGATGTTGATCGCTGGTCCAAACTGGTTCGCGACATGGGCATCACGGCCGATTGATTTTCCACGCCACTTCACTTCATCAAGAAAAAACCATCATGCAAATTCCCGCTCCCTGCCTTGACCAGTTGTTTCTCAAGGCGCGCACCGCCAACGGCTTTGACGGCCGGCCGGTGCCGACCGCCTTGTTGCAGCAGGTCTACGAACTGGCCAGCATGGGCCCGACCTCGATGAACACGCAGCCCGCGCGTTTTGTTTTTCTGCTCACCCCGGAATCGCGAGCGCGCCTGCTGCCGGCCTTGAGCCCCGGCAACCTCGACAAGACGCGTGAGGCGCCGGTCACGGTCATCGTCGCCAATGACACCAGGTTCTACGAACACATGCCGCAGGTCTGGCACAAGCCGGGCGCGAAGGAAAATTTCGAGGGCAACCCGGGCCTGGCACAAGGCACGGCGACCCGCAACGGCACCTTGGGCGGCGCCTGGTTCATCATGGCCGCGCGCGCGCTGGGGCTGGACTGCGGACCGATGAGCGGGGTGGACCTGGCCAAGGTCAATACCGAGTTTTTTGCCGATGGCCGCCTGCAGGCCAACTTTCTGATCAACCTCGGTTATGGCGACGACAGCAAGCTGTTCGACCGCAATCCGCGGCTGTCGTTTGAACAGGCATGTTCGCTGCTTTGAACCAGCGCGGCACTCAGCCGCCCTGGCTTGCGGCCCGGCGGATGATGTCGGCGAAGTGTTTGATCATCGGCGAGCGGGTCGCGCCTTTTTGCCAGAGCATGCCGGGTGTGCGTATCGGTGTCGGGTCTTCCAGCGGCACCACCCGCAGGTCGTCGGAGGGCGAAACAGCAGTTTCGCCAATGATGCCGGCCAATTCGGTCTGGCGGATCAGCTCGATCATGGACGCGACGGAATTGAGCTGCACGACCACCAGCGGCTCCGCGCCGGCAGCCTCGAAGCAGTCGTCCAGCAACTGGCGTGTCTGGAACTGCGGATGCAGCAGCACCATGCGCACATGATGCAGTTCCACCATGCGCACGCGCCGCCGCTTCGCCAGCGGGTGCGATGTCGCCACCACCAGGCGCAGCTCCTCGTTGTACAGCGGCTCGAACCACAGGTCGGTTCCCTCGGGCCGGTAGGACACGGCCAAGTCGAGATGCCCGGACTTCAACTGGCTGACGATGGCGGCGGCCGACAGTTCTTCCACCGTTACCTGGATGCCCGGGTAGTGGTTCAAAAAAGACGACACGCAGTGCGGCACCATGCGCGTGTTGAAGCTCGGCGTGGTGCCCAGCCGGATGCTGCCGGTGAGGACTTCCACCTCGCCGCGCAGGGCCTGGATGCCGCGGTCGATCTGCTCGAGCGCGGGCGTCAGGTAGGTGCGCAGGATTTCGCCGGATTCGGTCATGCGGATCTTTTTGGCGCTGCGGTCGAACAGCTCGACGCCGAGCTCGTCCTCCATCTGCCGGATCTGGTGCGAGAGCGTGGACTGCGTGACGTGCAGGCGTTCGGCCGCGCGTGTGAAGTTCAGGGTTTCGGCGATGGCGTCGAAGTAACGGACATGGCGAAGTTCCATAAAAAACCCCCGAATTCAATCATTGATCGCATCGATCATAACGGTGCAAATTAATCACTTCCGTGGCATTGCATGACATCCTAGACTCGCGGGGCTTTCTCATGCCAGGCCCTCAGGGCCAACGATGAATAAAAGGAGACAAGACATGGCACAACTAGAAGCACAGGACCTCGCGCAAGCGGTGGTGGACCGCATGGCGGACTGCGCCGACCCGCGGTTCAAGCAGGTGATGACGTCGCTGGTGAAACATGCGCATGCCTTTGTGCAGGACGTGCAGCTCACGCCGCAGGAATGGATGACCGCCATCCAGTTTCTGACCGCCACCGGCAAGATGTGCGACGAAAAACGCCAGGAGTTCATCCTGCTGTCCGACACCCTCGGCATTTCCATGCTGGTGGTCGCGATTGAGCAGGCCAAGGGCGCGGCCGCACACAAGGCGCGCAGCGGTGTCGATTCGCCGACCGAAGCCACGGTGCAGGGCCCGTTTTACTGGGAAGGCGCGCCCGAACTCGAACTCGGTGCCGACATCGGCGCGGGTAATTCGGGCGAGCCCTGTTATTACCACGGCCGCGTCACCGACCTGGCCGGCAAACCGCTGGCCCGCTGTGCGGTGGACGTGTGGTCGGGCGACGGCGAAGGTTTTTACGACATGCAAAAAGGCGAGGATGCCGGCATGGCGCTGCGTGCGCGCTTTTACACGGACGCGGACGGCAACTACCGCTTCTGGTCCATCAAACCCTCTTTTTATCCGGTGCCGGCCGACGGCCCGGTGGGTGGCATGTTGCACCGCATGGGCCGGCATCCGAACCGGCCCGGCCACATGCACATGATGCTGAGCGCGCCCGGCCATGAGCGGCTGACCACCCACATTTTTGTGTCCGACAGCCCTTACATCGATTCCGACGCCGTGTTCGGCGTGCGCAACAGCCTGATCGTGGATTTCGATGCACACCCGGCCGGCAAGGCGCCGGACGGCCGCACCCTGGACACACCCTTCCACAGCGCGAAGTACGACTTCCGGCTGGTGGCCAGCGCCTGAAATCCCTCGCGCATCCTTTTTGACTGGAGAACTTCTTTGAAAATCGGCAAGGCCACCGTGCCCCGCTCCGCCATCTGCACCTCGAACGAAAACACCATTGTGGTTCGCGGCGCCGACCTCGCGCACGAACTGATCGGACAGATCAACTTCGGCGACTACTTCTTCCTGCTGGTCACCGGCCGCCGCGCCGATGCCGCAACCAGCGCCGTGCTCAATGCCACGCTGGTGGCCATTGCCGAACACGGCCTGGTGCCCAGCGTGCAGGCCGCGCGCATGACGCTGGCTGCCGCACCCGATGCGATGCAGGGCGCGGTGGCCGCCGGCATCCTGGGCTCCGGCTCGGTGATCCTCGGTGCGTCGGAGAGCGCCGGCCGCCTGTTCCTGGCGGTGGAACAGGAAGCGGCGAAACACCAGGGCGACATCACCGCAGCTGCACGCGCGGTGGTCGCTGACCTGCGTGCCCGCAAGCAACCGATTGCCGGTTACGGCCACCCGGAGCACAAGACGCTGGACCCGCGTGTCGGCAAGCTGTTCGAGGTGTCGGCCAAAGCCGGCGGTGGTCAGCGTTATGTGGAGATTGCGCGCGCCATCGAGGCGGTGATCCCCGAGGTCGTGGGCAAGGCGCTCCGGCTCAATGTCTCGGGTGCGATTCCGGCCGTGCTGCTGGGCGTGGACTTCCCGGTCAATGCGCTCAAGGGTGTGCCCATGCTGGCGCGCACGGCCAGCCTGATCGCCCACCTCAATGAGGAACTCACCGACCCCATCGGCTTTGCGCTGTCCTACCAGGCCACGCGCGAGCAGGAATACACCGGCGACATGCCGGTGGAGCGTCAGGTATGAGCCAGGTTCTCGCGGGTGTGCGGGTGGTCGAGCACGGCACCTTCATCACCGGGCCGGCCGCGTCCATGCTGCTGGCCGACCTGGGCGCCGATGTCGTCAAGGTCGAGCTGCCGGGCACGGGCGATCCCTTCCGGGCTTTCAAGGGCGGCCTCTACAGCCCGCACTTCCAGACCTACAACCGCAACAAGCGCAGCATCACGCTGAACACCAAGCGCGCCGAGGACCTGGCGCAGTTCGACGCGCTGATCCGGGACGCCGATGTTTACATCCAGAACTTCAGGCCCGGCGTGGCCGAACAGATAGGCGCCGGCGAGGAGCGCCTGCGCAAGCTCAACCCGCGGCTGGTTTATTGCGCCATCAGCGGTTTCGGTGCCACCGGCCCTTCGGCGCAACGGCCGGCCTACGACACCGTCGCCCAGGCGGTCAGCGGATTTCTCGGCCTGCTGGTGAACCCCAAGGATCCGCGCGTGCTGGGCCCAGCCATGGCGGATTCGCTGACCGGCTTTTACGCGGCCTACGGCATTCTCGGGGCGTTGCATGAACGCCATACCACCGGCGTGGGCCGCAAGGTCGAGGTCTCGATGTTCGAGGCCATGACCCACTTCAACATTGACGCCTTCCAGCACCTGTTTTCCGAGAACGAAATCATGGGCCCGTTCAGCCGGCCCAGCGTGTCGCAGTCCTACGTGATGAAATGTTCGGACGACAAATGGCTTGCCCTGCACATGTCTTCGCCACCGAAGTTCTGGCAGGGCCTGGCCGCGGCGATGGAACGGCCGGACATTTTTGAGGATGAACGTTTTGCCACACGCGAGGCGCGCATCGCGCAACAGGAAGACATGATTGCCGTGCTGGGCCCCATCTTCGCCGGGCGTGACCGTGCCGAGTGGTGCCGCCGCCTGGAGGCGCAGGACGTGCCGCACGCACCCATGTACACCACGGCCGAGGTGCCAGAGGACCCGCAGGCCCGGCACCTGCAGCTTTTTGTCGAAGCCCCTCACCCGGTAGCCGGCACCTACCGCACCGTGCGTTCGCCGGTCTCCTTCGATGGCCAGCGCTCACTCGAGATCACCGCGCCACCGCTGCTGGGCGCGCACAACGCAGAACTTCGGAACGGCTGGGCCCCCCGCCCCGCCAAACCGCATCAGGAAACAACATCATGAAACACCTTTCTTTTGGTTCAGGCCAGGTGCTGGCGCGCCGCACCGTGCTGGCGGCCCTGGTTTCTGCCGCCCTTGGCCTGGCGCCGGCGGCCGTGTTGGCCCAGGACTACCCGTCGCGGCCGGTCAAACTCGTCGTGCCTTTCGGCGCGGGCACAACCACCGACATCATCAGCCGCATCTTTGCCGAGGCGCTGTCCAGGCCGCTGGGCCAGAGTCTCATTGTCGAGAACCGCGCGGGTGCGGGCGGCAATATCGGCTCGGATCTGGTGGCCAAGTCCACGCCCGACGGTTACACCATCCTCATGGGCACGGTGGGCACCCACGCCATCAATCCGGGCCTGTACAAGCGCATGCCCTACGACGCCATCAAGGACTTTACGCCGATTGCTTATGCGGGTTATACGCCGACGCTGCTGGTCGTCGCGGCCAATTCATCTCTCAAGGCGCTGAAGGATTTGCAGGCGCAGGCCGCGAAGCCCGGTGGCGTGAGTTTTGCCTCCGCCGGCAACGGCACCTCCGGCCACCTGGCTGGCGAACTGCTGAAGGCGAGGCTGGGCGGCGAGATGGTGCATGTGCCCTACAAGGAAGGCGGGCTCGCCATGTCCGACGTCATGAGTGGACAGGTGCAGTTCATGTTTTACCACCCGGCCGCCGTGATGCCGCACATCCAGTCCGGCAAGCTGCGCGCCCTGGGCGTGTCCAGCGTGCGGCGCAGCATCGCAGCGCCCGATGTGCCGTCGATCACCGAGCAGGGCTTTGGGGAATTCGACCTGGTTCCGTGGTTCATGCTGTATGCGCCTGCCGGCACGCCCGCGCCGGTGCTGGCGAAGCTCCGCGCTGCGGCCGCGCAGGTGCTCGCCACGCCCGAACTCAAAACCAGGCTGGCCGCCCAGGGACTGGAGATGCGCGACTTCAAGCCCGAGGAACTGAGTGCCTTCAACCGCAGCGAGATCAGCAAGTGGTCTGAACTCGTCAAGCGCTCTGGCGCGCAGATCGACTGAGAGACAAGTTTTCCGCGACCTACCTATAAATCAACTGGAGACAAATCATGAAATTCCTGAAAGCACTGTTAAGCACGGCTGCCGCAAGCGCGGCACTTCTGGCTGGTTTGCCGGCTTCGGCGCAAGCGCCCGCGCCCCTGCGCATCGGCAGCACGCTGGCGCTGACCGGCCCGCTCGCCACCACGGCGCTGACGCACAAGCTGGTCGGCGAAATTTATGTGGAGCAGCTCAATGCCAAGGGCGGCCTGCTGGGCCGCAAGGTGGAGTGGATCGTCAAGGACGACCAGTCCAAACCGGAGCTGGCCCGTACGTTGTACGAGCAGCTGGTGACTTCGGACAAGGTGGACCTGCTGATGGGTCCCTACGCGACCGGGGCGATTCTCTCTGCCATGGGTGTGGCCCAGCGTTACAACAAGGTGCTGGTGCACCACACTTTCGGCATTCCCTCGCTGTCCAAGTACGACATGGCCTTTCCGGCCTGGTCGCTGGGCTCTGATCCCGGCACCACGGTGCCGAACTCGGTGTTCGACGCGCTGGCCGCATCCCCCAAGCCGCCCAAGACCGTGGCCTTCGTGACCAGCAAGTTCCCGTCCATCCACTTCATGTCGCTGGGCGCGCGCGAGGTCGCGAAAAAGCGCGGCCTGCAGGAAGTGCTGTTTCTCGAATGGGATTTCGGCAACCGCGATTTCGGACCGATTGCCGCGCGTGTCAAGGACGCCAAGCCGGACCTGGTCTGGATTGGTGACATCGGCCTGGAGGGCAACATGCTGCTCGACGCGATGAAAAAAATTGACTACGTGCCGCCGCTGCACTTCCACACCTATCCCGCGCCTGGCCCCATGACCAAATCGCCCGACGGAAAAAACGCACTGTCGCTAACCATCTTCGAGGAGCATGCGCCCTTCACCGCCAATCCGGTAGCGGCCGAATTTGTCAAACTCTTCAACGAACGTGCCACCAAGGCCAACCTGCCTGACACCTCGGTCGAAGTGCAGGCCGCAGCGTCCTACTCGGCCTGGCAGATCCTGGAAGCCGGCGTGCGTGGCGCCAACAGTTTTGACGACAAGGCGATTGCCGCCTTTCTGCGCAAGAACCGTGTGGACACCATCCACGGCCGTCTGCGTTTCGACGGCCCCGGCAACTACGGCGACGACCTGATGAAGATCAAGCAGGTGCAAAACGGCAAGTGGGTGGTGGTCCATCCGGCGCAGTTCGCCCCTGGCGGCGCCAAGCTGCAAGTCAACTGACAGCGCGAGCCGCTCATGAGTTTCCCGAGTTTCAACCTGCTCGCCCAGTCCATCCTCTCGGGGATATTCATCGGCGGCCTCTACGGCCTGATCGGTCTCGGGCTGGGCCTGACCTGGGGCATGCTGCGCCAAATCAACCTGGCTCACTTCGGCCTGGTGTTCCTGGCGGCCTACATGAGTTACCACATGGCCACGGTCTGGCATGTGGACCCGCTGCTGACCCTGCTGATCCTGCCGCCGCTGTTTTTCATGTTCGGTGTCGGCATGCAGTGGGTGCTGTCGCGTTTTGCGATCTCACCGTTCAATTCGCTGCTGGTCACCTTCGGCATCACCGTCGTGATCGAAAGCGTGATCCAGGCGATCTGGACCGCGGACTTTCGCCGGCTCGAGACGCATTACAACGACCAGAAATTCACCGTCGGCTCGCTCTACATTCCGGTGCCGGAACTGGTGACCCTGGTGATTGCGGTGAGTCTGTCGCTGCTGATCTGGGCGGCCATGCGCTACACCGACCTCGGCAAGGCCTTGCGCGCCATGGCCGAGGATGGGCCGATTGCTTCGGCCTTCGGCATCAACCAGAAAGGCATGTCGCTGATGCTGGCGGGCATTTGCGCGGCGCTGGCGGCTGTCGCCGGTATTTGCCTGGCGCTGACCTTCACTCTGACACCTTCGCAGATTTTTGCCTGGGTCGGCGTGGTTTTCGCCGCGGTCATGCTGGGCGGCCTGGGCAGCGCGCTGGGACCGCTGGTGGCCGGCATCATCATCGGCGTGAGCGAGGCCATTACCATGGCCGTGGCCGCACCCTCGTGGGCACCCATCGTGAGCTTCTCGTTGCTGATCGTGATGCTGCTGTTTCGTCCCGGAAAGCTGTAGTCATGAACAAAACCGTTATCGGCATCCTCGGTTCGGGGGCGCTACTGGCCAGCGTGCCCTGGCTGGGCCTGCCGGCCTTTTACGAATCCTTCTTGTACCTGCTGTGCCACTGGATGATCCTGGCCCTGTCCTGGAACATCCTGTCGGGCTACTCCGGTTATTTTTCCTTCGGCCATGGCGCATTTTTCGGCATCGGCATGTACACCTCGGCCGGGCTGTCGGCCAATCTCAACTGGCCCTTTCTCTGGACCTTGCCGGCGGCCGCCCTGATGGCGGCCCTGCTGGGCATGGCCCTCGGCGCGGTGGTGTTCCGCGTCAAGTCGGTGCGCGGCGAACTGTTTGCGCTGCTGACGCTGGCCATCACCTTTGTCGTCGGCACCATCGTGCTGAACACGCGCATCGACGGCGGGCCCGGCATCTACCTCAACGCGGTTGCGATTCCGGCTATCGGCCCGACGGCGTCCTCCTCGATCTACCTGATGGCGCTGATCGGTGCGGTCGCCACCCTGCTGATTTCTTACCGCATCCATGTATCGCGGCTGGGCCTGGGGCTGTTCGCCATCCACGACGACGAGGACGTGGCCGAGGTCATGGGCGTGCCGACCTTTCGCTACAAGCTGCTGGCTTTCGGCATCTCCTGCGCGCTGGCCGGCCTGGCCGGCGGCATCCACGCGCTGTTTGTCTCCTACGTCACGGCCGGTGAAACCTTCACCATCGTGGTGCCGCTGACCGTGGTGCTCATGAGTGTGCTGGGCGGCACGCGGCACTGGGCCGGCCCGGCGGTGGGCGCGGTGGCGATCACCTGCCTGATGTATTTCTTCACGGCGGGCAACAACCCGATTGCCGGCAAGGCGGCGGTGGGCGTGATTCTGGTGCTGGTGATCCTGTTCATGCCCAACGGCATCCTCGGTTATTTTCTCAAACGCACGGCAGGCAGACGTTCGGTGCCGCCGGCGCCGAGCGCCGTCGCCCCCGAGGCCGCAGCGCCGGTGTCCACTGGCAAGGTGCTGCTGGACGTGCGTGAACTGTCGAAGGCGTTTCGCGGCGTGCAGGCGCTCGATGGCGTGACGCTGCAGGTTTTTGAAGGTGAAATCCTCGGCCTGCTGGGCCCCAACGGTTCGGGCAAATCCACCTTCATCAATGTGGTCAGCGGGCATTTCCCGGCCACCGGCGGACAAATGTTTTTTGAAGGTCGACAACTGGCCGGCCTGGAGGCACACAGCATTGCGCAGGCCGGCATTGCGCGAACCTACCAGATCCCGCGGCCCTTCGCGCACCTGTCGGTGCTCCAGAACGTGTCGCTGGTGGCGATGTTCGGCGGCGCTGCGCTCAATCATGAGCAGGCCACGGCGGAAGCCTGGAAGTGGCTGGCCTTCACCGGCCTGCAGGACAAGGCCGATGCCTTGCCCGACGATTTGAACCTGCACCAGCGCAAGTTTCTTGAACTTACGCGCGCGCTGGCCTCACGCCCGCGCCTGGTGCTACTCGACGAGGTGCTGTCGGGCCTGACGCCGGGCGAGATCAACGAGGCGATCACGCTGATCCGCAAGATCCGCGACCGCGGCGCGACCATCGTGTTTGTTGAACATGTGATGCGCGCGGTGATGGCGCTGGCCGATCGTGTGGCGGTGCTGAATCACGGCAAGCTGATTGCCGTCGGCCCGGCGCAGGAAGTCATGAAAAACGCCGACGTGGTCAGCGCCTACCTGGGGACACCCCATGCTTGAAGTCAACAACATCCTGGTCAACTACGGCGCAGCGCCGGCGCTGTGGGGCGTGACGCTCACCGTCCAGCCCGGTGAACTGGTGTGTGTGGTCGGCCCCAACGGTGCCGGCAAGACCACGCTGATCAATGCGATTGCCGGCATGCACCGCGTGCGCGAAGGCAGCCTGTATTTCAACGGCAAGGACATCACGCAACTGGCCAGCCACCGCTTCTGCGACGAAGGCATCGCCATCGTTCCGGAAGGCCGGCGGCTGTTCACCCAGATGACGGTGCTGGACAACCTCGAACTCGGCAGCTTCATCCGCAAGGCCAAAGTCCACCGCAAGGCCTCGCTCGAACAGGTGCTGTCGCTGTTTCCGGCGCTCAAAGTCAAGTTGGGCAGCCCGGCCGGCGCGCTGTCGGGCGGCCAGCAGCAGATGGTGGCCATAGGCCGTGCGCTGATGGCGCAGCCCAAGCTGCTACTGCTCGACGAACCGTCGCTGGGGCTGGCGCCGGCCATCGTGCTGGACATGTTCCGCGCGATCCGGCAGATCAATGCACAGGGCACCTCGGTGCTGCTGGTCGAACAGAACGTGGCCATGGCCATGGAAATCGCCAGCCGTGCCTATGTGATGGAAGAGGGCCGCATCGTCGCCGAAGGGCGCGCCAGCGAGTTGCTGACGCGTCCGGAAATTCAGAAGGCCTATCTCGGGCTGGAAACCCACGAGTGACGCCCTGTGTTCCCAGTGTCTGTTTGTTAACAAAACGATAGCTGTTTGAGCTTATTTGACAAGGGCGCATGGCCGATATGAGGCTTGAACATCAGCCTGGCGGTGTGGCAACGCCGCGCAGGCCCGATAATCGGCGGCTTCTGTCCTGCGGCTGCTGTTGCAAGCCCGCCTTTCCGGCGGGCTGTTCTTTTTTCTGAGCTGCCCGTGACCTTTCCCCTCATCACCGACCCTTTTTTCTACGCTCTCGCGATCCCCGCCGTCCTCCTGATGGGCATCAGCAAAAGCGGCTTTGGCGCCGGCTTTGGCTCGCTGGCTGTGCCGATGATGGCGCTGGCCGTGACGGTGCCGCAGGCGGCGGCCATTTTGATGCCCATCCTGCTGCTGATCGACATCCTGGGCATGGCCGCCTTCCGCAAGGATTTCGACATGCGGCTGGTGAAGTTCCTGCTGCCCTTCGGCCTGCTGGGTACATTGGTCGGCACGCTGCTTTTCAGCATCATGCAAGCCAACATCGTGGCCGGCATCGTCGGCGCCGTCACGCTGTTGTTCCTGGCGCAGCGGCTCGCGTTCCCACCCAAACCCGACAGCCCGCCGCCGCCGCGCTGGCTCGGCGCACTGCTTGGGGTGACGTCGGGCTTCACCAGTTTTATCTCCCACGCCGGCGGGCCGCCCCTCAGCGCCTATGTGATCCCCCTGAGGCTGGCGCCGGTGACCTTTACTGCCACCATGGCGTTTTTCTTTTTTGTCATCAACCTGTCCAAGTGGATCCCGTATGCCTGGCTGGGCCTGCTGGACATGCGCAACATGGCGACCTCGGTGGTGCTGTTGCCGCTGGCGCCGCTCGGGGTGTGGGTCGGTGTGCGTCTGGCCCGCCGCATTGATCCGGTGTTGTTCTACCGGATTCTTTACTTCGGCATGTTCCTCACCGGCGTCAAACTGCTCTGGGATGGTTTTCGCTAGTCAGCCTTGCGCCTGACAACTTTGCGGCAAACCCGGTAAAAACCTCACAGCGGACCTGCCTGCTTTTGGGTGAATCGCGCATGAAAACAAATGCTTTAATGTTGATGCCCGAAACGGGTCGCGCTGCTGTTTTCTTCATTGGCGGCAGTGTTGCTTAGGCGTCGGGAACCAGCACCATGGTCCTGACCGGTGAAACCGAATGGACTTGTCTGCAGACGCAACACAGCTTTGCGCCCTGCCGCGCCAGGTGCCGGTGTTCCGGCCGATGCGGAAGCGACGCGCCTGGCTGCGTCCGATGCGCTGCCTGCTGACGCATCAACGATACCGACAACGCAACAGACCCCGACGCCCGTGCCCGTGCCCGTGCCTGTTGCGCAGGCGTTTGTTGCAACACGGGCAGCGGCTTTGCCGCCAACGCCATCATTAACGCCGGTACCGACTTCGGCTCCGCGACCTCCTTCACCTTCCCCTGCGCCAACCGCGACACCCTCCGCCGCTTCCAAAATGCCGGTGTACGCTGCCGCCGGTGTCGCTGTCCTGGTGCTTGCCAGCCTGGCTTTCAAGTTTTTATCGGACCCGCCCGCGACGGGTAGCGACGCTGAGCAGACCGCTCCTGCCGCAAGCGTCGCAGCGGACGACAGCCCGGCGCCGCTGCCGACCGTGTCAGCGCTGGCGGCAGGTGCACCTTCCGGCGGCGCGTCTTCAGCGGCAGCAGTCACGCCTGCCCCAAAGCGGGCAGCGGTCAAGCCCCCTGTTGAAAAGGCCGTTTGGCCCGCCCTGCGGTGGTCAGTCCCGTGACCGTGGAAACCTCCCCGGTCTTGCCGCTTGAGCAGTCGGCTGCGGCACAGGGCGGGCCCACCCATCCCAAACAGGCCTGTGAAAACCGTGTCCTGCTGGGCTTCCAGAGTTGCATGAACGAGCAGTGCGCCAGGCAGCGCTTCCAAAATCACCCGACTTGCGTGGAGCGCCGCGAACAGGACAAGCAGCGCCAGGAGATCCGGGACGGGCGTCAGTGAGCCGCCGCGCCTGATCGGGGCTGTTTCAGCGCTATCAAAAATGAAGCTGCTGAAACCCGCCAGATAAGGGCTCGAACTGGATTTGATTGATATTTTTGGGTTTGGAGAGGATGCCGGCCTGGCGCGGGCGCTCTGGACCATCCGGGCCTCTGGTTGGCTGACGGCGCGGCTGCCGTTACCATAGTGATCAAACATCGGGAGTTATTCATGCCTGTGGTTGTGATTGCCAATCCGAAAGGCGGCGTCGGTAAAACGACGCTGGCCACCAATGTTGCCGGTTATTTCGCCAGCCAGGGCCATGCGGTCATGCTTGGCGATGCCGACCGCCAGCAGTCGTCACGGCTCTGGCTCGGCTTGCGTCCCCCGGCCGCGCGGCCGATCACCACTTGGGATGTCAGTGCCGACATGATTGTCAAGCCGCCCAAGGGCACGACCCATGTGGTGCTGGACACCCCGGGCGGGCTTCACGGCTGGCGCTTCAATGATGTGATCAAGCTGGCCGACAAAATCATCGTGCCTTTGCAGCCCAGCGTGTTTGACATTTTTGCCACCCGAACCTTTCTGGACCAGTTGGCTGAACACCGCAATGCCGGCAAGATGCAAGTCGGCATTGTCGGCATGCGAGTTGATTCGCGCACCATCGCTGCCGACAAGCTGCGCAGCTTTGTCGACGGTCTGGGTCTGCCGGTGCTCGGTTATGTGCGTGACACGCAGAACTACATCCACCTGGCGGCGCGCGGCCTGACGCTGTTCGATGTGGCGCCCAGCCGGGTGGAAAAAGACCTGGAGCAATGGGCCCGCATCTGCCGCTGGCTGGACCAGTAGGCGCACAGCGCTGATGTCGCTGGCTGGACAAGCCCGCCCTCAGGCGGGCGTTACAGTCGGCGCATGAAAACCTTCCAGACTCTTTCCGAACTGGCGGCTTGTGTTGGCCAGGAAGTCGCTGTCAGCGACTGGCTCACGGTCACCCAAGCCCAGGTCAACCTGTTTGCCGACGCCACCGGCGACCACCAGTGGATCCATGTGGACCCTGAAAAAGCAAAAGCCGGGCCTTTCGGCGCGCCGATCGCGCACGGCTTTCTGACCTTGTCACTGCTGCCGAAATTTTTCGAGTCTGCATTCGAGATCGTGCAAAGCCGCATGGGCGTGAACTACGGACTCAACAAGGTGCGCTTCACCGCGCCGGTGCCGGTGGGCAGCCGTCTGCGCGCACGCATGAAGTTGCTGAGCTGCGAAAGCATCGCCGACAACGGTGTGCAGATGGCCTGGGAGGTGACCGTCGAGCGCGAGGGCGCGGCCAAGCCGGTTTGCATCGCCGAATCGCTGGTCAGGCGCTATGTCTGACTCTCGCTGACGGACTCCGGTATCGGCGTTAACTGATTTGAGGGCACCCAGCCGTCAAACGCGTCAAGCAAATTGTTGGTTCGCCGGGCCGCTTCAGCCTGGTTATGTACCCGCGCGATACATTGGTATAAATCACTGCGCAACAGCCAGAGTTCAGACGGCGTGGCGGCGACATTGATCCTGTAGATGACGCGCTGGGCACCCATGTCCTTGCAGTCCAGCAGTGCCGCATACAGTCGCTCGCGGATTTGCTCGAGCGGCAGGCGGTCCGGTGCGGCAGTCTGCCGCCGGGCAAAAAAGTTGATAACCATGATGATCGGTAGATTTGCCCGCAATCTTGTGAATTGCTGAGGGCATTGAAAATGCGCTGCAGTTGGCGGGTCGCGTCTGTCGGGCATGGGGAGCTTACGTTTATAGGGTTTACCCTTGTTTTGAGTGATTTGAGATGCCTAAAGCAAGTGTGTTCTGAAGTTTTAGAGCGCCGGAATGGTTGCAGCCCATCGGAGCCGTCAAATTGCCATGGTTTTGTTGTTGCTACCCATAAAAAAACCCGCCGGGGTCAGACCCGGGCGGGTTGTGTCGCGCGCCGCGCTACTTTGTAGCAGCGCGGCCCCGTCCGATCAGGCGCGGCCAGGCGCCGAGTCGAAACGCTGATGGGTCTGGACCGCCTCTGCCCGCACATCAGTGCGGGTGCGCTCGCCGGCTGCAGGGGTGGCAACAAGCATGGTGCCGCCGTCCACCTGGTTGCTGGCAGTCACCGGGCCTTTTTGGACCTTGGCGGCTTCTGCACGAACTTCGGCACGCGTCAGGCTACTGACAAAGTTGCTTTTCTGTTCTGGCGCGTTGTCAGCACCAGCGGCGAAAGCATTGACGGAAGCCAGGCTGGCAACGGCGATCAGGGCGGAAGTGAAAAATTTCGTGTTCATGGTGAAAATCCTAGAAAAAGTTATTGAGATATTGCGGTTGCCTGCTGCGCAGGCCAGGGATGCTTAAGCGCGGCCGGGAGCTGGGTTGAACATCGAGCCGGTATTGCCTTGCGAAGACTGCACACGCACTGCGTTGCGGCTGCGCTCGCTGACCACCGATGCAGAAACAGACATGCCGCCGTCGACCTGGTTGCTGGCAGTCACCGGGCCTTTTTGGACCTTGGCGGCTTCTGCACGAACTTCGGCACGCGTCAGGCTGCTGACAAAGGTGCTTTTCTGTTCTGGCGCGTTGTCAGCACCAGCGGCGAAAGCATTGACAGAAGCCAGGCTGGCAACGGCGATCAGGGCGGAAGTGAAAAATTTCGTGTTCATGATGAAAATCCTTGAAAAAGTTAATGAGACATTCAGGGCATGGCGGGGAGCTTGTTCCTCGTCTGTCCATCCTCGGTGAGTCGTTAATTGGTTTCGGCTCATCGATGGAGTGAACTTTAAAACGCTTGAGATCAATTTAAAACTACTAAGTCATCAATTAACCATTTCAGTTATTGAAATAATAAAGACGTAGGAATACAATTTGTTTCATGGATAGATTGCAGTCAATGAAAGTTTTTCAGCGCGTCATCGACGAGGGGGGCTTCGCGGCGGCAGCCCGCGCACTGGACATGTCGCCAGCGGGCGTGACGCGCATGGTGGCGGCACTGGAGGATCATCTGGGGGTGCGGCTGCTGCAGCGCACTACACGCAAGCTGTCGCTTACCGACGCGGGCGAGGCCTACCTGATGCGGGTGCGCACTATTCTTTACGAGGTCGAGGACGCTGAGTCGGCGGCGGCGGCGCACACGCGCGAGCTGCAGGGCACCCTGCATGTACTGGCGACGCCGGTGCTGGCCTCGTATTTTCTGTCGCCGCGCATCGCGACCTGGCATACGCGCCATCCCAAGGTGCTGCTGGATCTGGCCATCGACCCTTTTCCACAGCCGCGCATCGAAGAGTTTGATGTCACTTTCCTTGTGGTGGACGAGGGTTTTGATGCCGATATCGTGGCCCGCCCGCTGGCGACCACCGACTGGATTGTTTGCGCGTCACCCGACTACCTCCAGCGCGCCGGCACGCCGGCCACGCCGCAAGCGCTGCGCGAGCACACCTATTTGAAGTTCCAGTGGCCGCAAAACTCTGGCCACTACGGCCGGCAGGCCCGGTTGCACCCGCTGGCTGGTGGCGACGCGGTGGAGGTGGATGTCAAGCCGGCACTGCAAACCACCAGTTTTGATGTGCTGCTGCGCGCCGCGCTGGACGGTGCGGGCATTACCTTTTTATCGCGCATGCTGGTTGCGCCGCATCTGGCGCGCGGCACCCTGGTGCAGGTGCTACCGGAGTGGATTTTCGGCCGTTTCACGATTTACGCGGCCTTGCCTACGCGCAAGTTCATGCCGGCGCGAACACGCGCTTTTCTGGACTTTCTCGCGGAATTTGCGCCGCAGACCCAGACGGTGCGTTAAGGGCGCGGGTTGGTGGGGGAGCCAAAGGCGTTTTGCCGCCACGCCTCGAACACCGTCACCGCCACGGCATTCGATAAATTGAGGCTGCGTTGTCCTTCCAGCATGGGCAGTCTCAGGCGCTGCGCGGGCGCAAAAGCTTCGCGCAGTTCCGGGGCCAGACCACGTGTTTCCGAGCCGAATACCAGCCAGTCACCGGGTGCAAACACCGCCTCATGAACCAGCCGCGTGCCGTGGGTGGTCAGTGCAAACAACCGCAGCGGATCGGGTTGTTCGGCCGCCAAAAAAGCGGCCCAGTCGGCGTGGCGGGTCAGATCGGCGTACTCGTGGTAATCCAGCCCGGCTCGCCGCATCAGTTTGTCGTCCATCGAAAAGCCCAGTGGTTCGATCAGATGCAGCCGGCAGCCGGTGTTGGCGGTCAGGCGGATCACATTGCCGGTGTTGGGGGGGATTTCTGGCTCGACCAGAACGATATTAAACATGACCCGATTGTCGCCTGTGGCGAAGGCCGGGATGAGAACGCTTTGATGCAGAGAGAGACGCCGTGAACGCCTGCCGGGCAACTGTCTTTTCAAGCGGGGCCGCGGGTCCGGCTCTGCCGGCCCGCGGCGCAGCGCCTCCTCGGGGGGCAAAGAGCGACACGCAGTGCGCGAACGTGGGGGCCCTATTCAGTCCGGGCAAAAACCACCGCACTGACTGCGGCGGCACCGGCCTCGCGCAAGGCCTGTGCTGCGGCGAACAGTGAGGCGCCGCTGGTCATCACGTCATCGACCAGCAGCACACGGTGGCCCTGGATGGCTTGCACGCGCAATGGGTCGGCAACAAACGCGCCCCTGACGTTGCGCAGTCGGGCTTCGCGCTTGAGCTGGGTTTGGGGTAGCGTGTTTCTGATGCGCAGCAACAGCCTGGCGTCGGCGCGTGCTGACGTGCCGCTCTGTTGTGCCAGCGCCTTGGCCAGTTCCCAGGCCTGGTTGAATCCGCGTGACTGCAGCCGCTGGCCTGACAGCGGCAGCGGGACCAGCCAGTCGCCCGACTGCAGGCTCTCAAGGGCCGCGCGCGCGCCAGGCACCTGTAGCAGCAGGCTGGCAAACACGGCGGCCCAGGCGGGGTCGCCGCCGAATTTGTGGCGGGCCACCAGATCCGACCACGGGTAGGCGTAAGGCATCGCTGCAAAACAGGCGTCCAGCGGCGGCGGCTGGCGCAGACAGGCCGCGCACTGCAACGAAGGTGAGCCGCGGCCGTCTGACAAATCTGCAGGCAGGACCAGTGCGCAGGTGCCGCATCGCGCCAGCGCTTGCCCAAAGCGCGCCACGCAAGGTGCGCACACGCGCCGCGCCGGCCAGCTGTGGCAGACGGCACATTGGCTGGCCAGTGCATGCAACAAGGTGGCCGGATGGGGCGGGCGCAGCAACATCGTGTCAATATACTCGGCGCTTCCTCTCCCGTTTCGTCTCCCGCTTCATTGATGCCCACCCAACGTCCCCCTACCGTCGATCCAATAGCCGCAGAGCGCTGGCAGCGGGTGGCACCGCTTGTTTCGCCCTGGCTGCATGAAGAAGTGGCCGAGCGCATGCTGGATCGGCTGCAGTGGATCAGGCTGCAACCCAAAGCCTGGATCCACTGGGGTGCGCTTCGCGGTGGCTTGCAGGGGCATCGCCAGCTTGCTGGCAGGTATCCGGATTCAGCATGTTTTGTGCTTGAAGCCCATACGCGGCAGGTGCAAGCAGCTATTAAAAGCATAGCTAAACCATGGTGGCATCCGAAGCGTTGGCTGGGGCCTGTCGTGCGTGTCGAGACGCCGCCGGCCGCGGTGAACATGCTCTGGGCCAACATGGCGCTGCACGAAGCGGCCGACCCGCAGGCGCTGCTGGGGCAGTGGCACCAATTGCTTGAAGTGGGCGGCTTCCTGATGTTTTCATGCCTGGGCCCGGACACCGTGCGCGAACTGCGTGTGCTTTATGCTGCGCTCGGCTGGCCCCCGGCGGGTCATGAGCTGACCGATATGCACGACTGGGGCGACATGCTGGTGCAAACCGGCTTTGCCGAACCGGTGATGGACATGGAGCGCATCACCCTGACTTACGAAACGCCCGAGCGCCTGCTGCAGGAACTGCGAGAACTCGGTCGCAATTTCCATCCACAGCGGTTTCCCGCCCTGCGCGGACGCGCCTGGAAAGCCCGCCTGCTCGAGGCGCTGGAGGCGCAATTGCCGCGCCAGGCCGACGGCCGGCTGGCGTTGACCTTCGAAATTATTTACGGACACGCGCTGAAAGCGCAGCCCAGAGTCAAGGTCAGCCCCATGAGCGCGGTTTCGGTCGCTGACATGCGCGCGATGTTGCAGAGCCCGCGCAACGGCTCCTGAGCAGGCGGGCGTTGCGGCCGCTGGCGGCATTGCACGGGGTAAACCCGGCTACAATCCAGTCACGAATTTTGGGTATGTTCCCACGCACCACGCGGCCGAAAGTGTTTGTTCGGCGGCAATTTTTCGAGTCTTGCCTCGTGTCGAACGTCTCCCCGACATTTCGTTTCACTGCAGCATCCGGCACAGGTGGTCAGGGGCCGCAGGCGGTTCAATGGCTGCTCAAGCGCAATTGTTCAGTGTCACCGGCACAACTGGCGTGGTTGTATGCGTCGCTGTGCGTGGTTTCGCTCGGGATTGCCGGGTTTTTCTGGTGGCAGGGCGCTACCCTGGTGATGCCTTTTGTATGGCTGGAGCTGCTGGTGGTGGGCGCGGCCTTTTCGGTGTACGCCCGCCATGCCACGGACGGCGAGCGCATTGTGCTGCAGGGCGAGCAACTGCTGGTGGAGCTGGAGAATGCCGGGCACCTGGAGCGGGCGGAGTTCAACCGGCAATGGGTGCGTGTGGAGCCTAAAAGCGGCGACGGCTCCCTGATCGAGGTTTCGGGGCAGGGCCGCTCGGTCAGGGTGGGGCGGCATGTGCGCCCTGAATTGAGGCCGGCGCTGGCTCGGGAAATCCGGCGCGCACTGCGTGGGTGTAATGGCTAACTTTATAATCAGCAGCTAATCTGTCGGTAATTGAGGCAATAAAAGTGATCACGATGAACGTACGTACAACGATAGGGCCAGGAATGAAGCACGCAGGTGAAGTTTTCAAGTCCCTGGCTCAGCAGGCCAATCGCAAGCTGGCCGCTGCGATGGCCCTGATGGCCGCTTGGCTCAGCACGGCGGCTTATGCGGTCAACGACCTGCCCGGTGGCCCGGCCGTCAACCAGCTCAATCTGCATCCCGCGGTGACCAAAATTGCCGAAGAGCAGCAGTGGCTGCACTGGTTCATGATGATCATCTGCCTAGTGATTTTCCTGGCAGTGTTCGGTGTGATGTTTTATTCGATCTGGAAGCACCGCAAGTCGGTCGGCCACAAGTCGGCCAACTTCCACGAGTCCACCACGGTCGAGATCATCTGGACCATTGTTCCGTTTGTCATCGTGATCCTGATGGCCCTGCCGGCTACCAAGGTGCTGGTAGCTTCCAAGGACACGACCAGCGCGGACCTGACCATCAAGGCCACCGGCATGCAGTGGAAGTGGGGCTATGACTACATCAAGGGCGAGGGCGAAGGCATTGGTTTTGTGTCCACCCTGGACAGCACCCACCGCGAAATATCCAACAATGGCGGCCCGAAAAAAGGCGAAGAGCTCGACAACTACCTGCTGAAAGTGGACAACCCGCTGGTGGTGCCGGTGGACCGCAAGATTCGCATCATCACCACCGCCAACGACGTGATCCACGCCTTCATGGTGCCGGCTTTCGGCATCAAGCAGGATGCGATTCCGGGCTTTGTGCGCGACACCTGGTTCCGTGCCGAAAAAATTGGTGACTACTACGGCCAGTGCGCCGAGCTGTGCGGCAAGGAACACGCGTACATGCCCATCCATGTGAAGGTGGTATCCGGCGAGGACTATGCCAAGTGGGTGAGTGTGAAGGTCAAGGAAGCTGCCGCCAAGGCCGACGATCCTTCCAAGGTCTGGGCCCTGCCCGAACTGAAGGCTCGCGGCGAAAAAGTCTACGCTGCCAATTGCGCTGCCTGCCACCAGGCCACCGGCAAAGGTGCCGGCCCGATCAAGCCGCTGGACGGCTCGGCCATCGTGCTCGACAAGAACCATGGCCCGCAAATCCAGATCCTGCTCAACGGCGCAGCTGGAGGCGCGATGCCTGCGTGGAAAACGCTCAGCGACACCGATCTTGCGGCCGTCGCCACCTACACCAAGAACAACTGGTCCAACCAGACCGGCGATATCGTGCAGCCCGCTGAATTCCAGGCCGCACGCAAGTAAGCCACTTCTCCCGATTCAGGCAGGCCTCCGGGCCAGCCGCAAAGACAAAGCTACAGGCACAAGCCACCAAAGGAAGCCAAGATGAGTGCAGTTCTCGACCATCATGATCACGCGCATGACGACCACGACCACCATGCCCCCACGGGCTGGCGGCGCTGGGTCTTTGCGACCAACCACAAAGACATCGGCACGCTGTACCTGCTGTTCAGCTTTGCCATGTTCATGGTGGGCGGTGTACTTGCGCTGGGCATCCGTGCCGAGTTGTTCCAGCCCGGCCTGCAACTGGTGAACCCCGAGCTGTTCAATCAGCTCACCACCATGCACGGCCTGATCATGGTGTTCGGCGCCATCATGCCGGCCTTCGTCGGTTTTGCGAACTGGATGATCCCGTTGCAGATCGGTGCAGCCGACATGGCTTTTGCGCGCATGAACAACTTCAGCTTCTGGCTGCTGATTCCGGCCGGCCTGATGATCGTCGGTTCCTTCTTCATGCCTGGCGGCGCGCCGGCTGCCGGCTGGACGCTGTACGCGCCGCTGACCCTGCAGATGGGTCCCTCGATGGACGCCGGCATTTTTGCCCTGCACATCCTGGGCGCCTCGTCCATCATGGGTTCGATCAACATCATCGTGACCATCCTGAACATGCGCGCGCCCGGCATGACCTTGATGAAAATGCCGATGTTCTGCTGGACCTGGCTGATCACCGCTTACCTGCTAATCGCCGTGATGCCGGTGCTGGCAGGCGCCATCACCATGACGTTGACGGACCGCCATTTCGGCACAAGCTTTTTCAACCCCGCTGGCGGCGGCGACCCGGTGATGTACCAGCACATCTTCTGGTTCTTCGGTCACCCCGAGGTTTACATCATGATCTTGCCGGCCTTCGGCATCGTCAGCCAGATCATTCCGGCCTTTGCCCGCAAGCGCCTGTTCGGCTACGCCTCCATGGTGTATGCCACTGGCTCCATCGCGATCCTGAGTTTTGTCGTATGGGCCCACCACATGTTCACCACCGGCATGCCGGTGACCGGCCAGCTGTTCTTCATGTATTCGACCATGCTGATTGCGGTGCCTACCGGCGTGAAGATCTTTAACTGGATCGCGACCATGTGGAAGGGCTCGATGACCTTCGAGACGCCGATGTTGTTTGCGGTCGGTTTCATCTTCGTATTCACCATGGGCGGCTTCACCGGCCTGATCCTGGCCGTGGCCCCTATTGACATTCAGCTGCAGGACACCTACTACGTGGTGGCCCACTTCCATTACGTGCTGGTGGCCGGCTCGCTGTACGCGCTGTTCGCCGGTTATTACTACTGGGCGCCGAAGTGGACTGGCGTGATGTACAACGAAAAACGCGGCAAGATCCATTTCTGGTGGTCGCTGATTTCCTTCAACGTCACCTTCTTCCCGATGCACTTCCTGGGCCTGGCCGGCATGCCGCGCCGTTACGCCGACTACCCGATGCAGTTCGCCGACTTCAACGCGATCGCCAGCGTCGGTGCCTTCTTCTTCGGTTTTGCGCAGGTCTACTTCTTCTTGTTTATCGTTCTGCCGACGATGCGCGGCAAGGGCGAGAAAGCACCGCAGCGTCCATGGAATGATCCTGACGGCGCCGGCGCCGAAGGCCTGGAGTGGGAAGTTCCGTCGCCCGCACCTTTCCACACCTTCGAAACGCCGCCCCGCCTGGACGCTACCGCGACCAAGGTGATCGGTTAATCGTCTGCCGAACAGAAGCACAACGCGTCATGACATCTGAACAGAAAAAAAGCAACCTGCGGCTGGGCCTGACCCTGGCCTCGATTGCGGTCGTGTTTTTTCTCGGCTTCATGGCCAAGCTTGTGTTTTTCGGCCGGGGTTGAAGCATGGGCCTGAAGCGCGAAAATTTCCGGATGGTGGGCAAGCTGGGCGTGATCGTGCTCGGCATGTTCTGCTTCGGTTATGCGCTGGTGCCAATCTACAGGGCGATTTGCGAAATGACGGGCATCAATGTGCTGGCGCTCGGCGACCGGCAGATTCCCGGCGCCACGCCCAAAACGTCGCCCAACACCCAGATCGACACCAGCCGCAGCATCACGGTCGAGTTTGACGCCAATGCGCGCGGCCCCTGGATGTTCAAGCCGGCGGTGACGTCGATTCAGGTGCATCCGGGCGAACTGGCCACGGTCATGTACGAGTTCCAGAATGTCCAGAACCGTACCATGTCGGCTCAGGCCATTCCGAGTTACGCGCCCATGCAGGCCGGCTCGCATTTCAACAAGCTCGAGTGTTTCTGCTTCAGCCAGTACACGCTGGCGCCGGGCGAGAAAAAACAGTGGCCGGTGGCTTTTGTGATTGATCCCAAGCTGTCCAAAGACGTGACGACGATCACGCTGTCCTATACATTTTTCGAGGTCGGTGGCAAAACGCCGCCGGCGCCAGTCGCGGCGGCTTCCGTGCGGGAGCCGGGCGCGTGAGCACCCGCCCCCCCGCGCAACGCAAGGGATCGATCTGGCGCACCATCCAGGCGGTCAGTTGGTCGTTTGTTGGCCTGCGCGCGCGCGGTGACTATGAGAAAGACGTGGAGCAGCTCAACCCGGTGCATATCGTCATCGTGGGTCTGGTGGGCGTGCTGGTGTTTGTTGGTAGCCTGATTCTTCTGGCTACCTGGGTGGTCGGCAAGTAGCCGCAGGGCGCGCCACGTCGTTGATCGAATAATGAATTCAAGAATTTAGCGAAACAGGAGTTGGAAATGTCTTCAGCAGCACATACAGGCACACCGTATTATTTTGTCCCGGCGCCTTCGGCCTACCCGGTGATGACGGCTGTTGGCCTGTTTTTCGTCGTTCTGGGCGCAGGCCAGTGGATCAACGGATCCGGCTGGGGCGCGTACTCGCTGGCCTTTGGCATGGTCTGGTGGCTTACCGTGCTGTTCTTCTGGTTCCGCGCCGCAGCGCGTGAAAGCGAAGGCGGCCTTTACGGCCACAAGATCGACCTGTCCTACCGCTGGAGCATGAGCTGGTTCATCTTCTCGGAAGTGATGTTTTTCGGCGCTTTCTTCACGGCCCTGTGGTGGGCGCGTTCCCACTCGCTGCCGGCGCTGGGCAGCCTGGAAAACGCGCTGCTCTGGCCTGATTTCAAGGCCGTCTGGCCCAGTTCCGCGGTCGGCGCGACCGGTTCGCCCGCCGACATCATCGAACCTTTTTCGACCATGGGTCCGTTCTGGCTGCCGACCATCAATACCGCCTTGCTGTTGACATCGGGCGTGACACTGACGATTGCCCACCACGCGCTGCGTGAAAACCACCGTGGCAAGACCATCGCCTGGATGTGGGCCACCGTGTTGCTGGGCATTATCTTCCTGTGTGTGCAGGGCTACGAATATTTTCATGCCTACAGCGATCTCAACCTGAAACTGACGTCCGGCGCCTACGGCTCGACCTTCTTCATGCTGACCGGTTTTCACGGCTTCCATGTGTTTGTCGGCATGCTGATGCTGCTGTTCATCACCCTGCGCCTGCAAAGCGGCCACTTCACTGCGGACCGCCACTTCGGTTTTGAGGGCGCGGCCTGGTACTGGCACTTTGTGGATGTGGTGTGGCTGGGCCTGTACATCCTTGTGTACTGGATGTGACGGTTACTGCGAGTTCGTGATCCGTCGTTGCGGGGCCCGTCCGGAAATCCTCATGGACCTCAAGTCCACTCCGGTTCCCGGCCACCCGCGCCTCGGCTGACAAGCTCTCGCTACGCCGTTCTGGATGCAAGGTCGCTGAGGCGGCCTTTTTCTTTTTACTTGCCTGCCGGGATGCCGGTAGGCTGGATATAACCCATTTTCCAGGCGATCAGGATGCAGACAAACAGCAGGATGGAAAAGCCGACACGAAACGCCAATGCGCGCGCCATGTTGCTGGTTTTTGCCTTCCCGCCCGTACCGTCCTTCAGCATGAAAAACAGCGCGGAAGCCAGACTCGCGATGATGGCCAAAAATGCAAGTGCAACGAGGTAATTCATGAACCGGATTATCGGCGCATGAGTTCACGCCTGCTCCAGCCGCGTTTTGTGGTTTTGACGCTTGCGACCGTGCTGATGGTCGTACTGACCTTTTCGCTGGGCCAGTGGCAAATGCGTCGTGCTGCCCAAAAACAAGCGTTGCAGGCTGCCATTGATGCACAAAAAAGGCTTCCAGCCCTTGACGAACGGGCGTTGCCAGCTATTGAAAATATAGCAAATATGATGCACCGTGAGGCCGTGGTGCGCGGCAGTTGGCAGGCCGCGCATACGGTGTACCTGGACAACCGGCCCATGGACGGCAAGTCCGGCTTCTGGGTGGTGACGCCCTTGCTGCTGGCCGGCAGCACGCAGTCCGTCCTGGTACAGCGTGGCTGGGTGCTGCGCGACTTCACCGACCGCACGCGGCTGCCCGAGGTGGATACGCCCCCCGGTGTGGTCACCGTCTACGGCCGCATGGCCCCGCCGCCATCCAAGCTTTATGAGTTTGAAGGGGCGGTGCAGGGCCGTATCCGGCAAAATCTCGATCTGCCGGCCTTCAGCGCCGAAACCGGTTTGCGCTTGCTGCCGGCTTCACTGCTGCAGTCTGGAGCAGCCAGTGGGGGCCTGCTGCGCAACTGGCCGGCGCCCAACACCGGCGTGGACAAGCACCACGGTTATGCCTTCCAGTGGTTTGCGCTGTGCGCGCTGCTGGTCGGCCTGTATGTCTGGTTCCAGCTGCTTCTTCCGCGCCGCAGGTCTTCTGTCCCTCCTTCTGTTCTTGATAGCGATTTACCGTGACACCTTCCCAGCCTCCTTCCTCCGTGCCCGACGGCCGTGACCAGCCGCTGGATCTGACTGTGCACAGCCTGCCGCAAGCCGATGCGGCTGCCGCCATCGCGCGGCCCGATACGCGTGCCGGCCGCTGGAAAATGCTGGCCGTGCTGCTGGTCTGCGCGGCGCCGGTGATCGCCTCCTACTTCACCTATTACGTAATTCGTCCGGACGGTCGGCGCAACTACGGTGAGCTGATTGATCCGCAACGGCCGCTGCCGGCCCTGGACGCCGTGACGACCGACGGCCAGCGCCTGGCCTTGCCAGCGCTCAAGGGCCAGTGGTTGCTCGTCAGTGTGGCCGGCGGCGCCTGCGATGCGGCTTGCCAGCAGCACCTGTATTTTCAGCGCCAGCTGCGCGAGTCGCTGGGCCGCGAGAAAGACCGGCTGGACCGCGTCTGGCTGGTAAGTGACGAGACCGCCATTCCCGCAGCGCTCAACACGGCGCTGCAGGGCGCCACCGTGCTCCGCATCGCCGGCCTGGCGCAATGGTTGCAGCCCGCGCCTGGTCAGAAGCTCTCCGATCACTTGTATGTGGTGGACCCGATCGGCAACTGGATGATGCGTTTTCCGGCCGACATGGACGCTGCCGGTGCGGCGCAGGCCAAGCGCGATCTGGAACGCCTGCTGCGCGCGTCCGCCTCCTGGGACAAAGCCGGCCGCTAGATATGACCCCCACGCTTGTCGCTTCGCGTACTACGCTGCCCCCCGAGGGGGCTGCTGCGCCTGCGGGCCGGCAAAGCCGGACCCGCGGCTCCTGCTGGTCTGGAAACCCGCAATAACCCGCTTCTGTTAAACATGGAAACGCAAGAGCTTTACAACCTGAGCCCGGCGCTGCGGCTGATGGGCATGGGCCTGGTGCTGGCGCTGGGGCCGCTGGCCTGGGTCTGGCTGCGCAACAAGAACCAGCCGATGGCGCGGCGCCTGCGTGTGCTGACCCTGCTCACCTTGTTCCTGACCTTTGACCTGGTGCTGTTCGGCGCTTTCACGCGGTTGACCGACTCCGGGCTCGGTTGCCCGGACTGGCCGGGGTGTTACGGCCATGCCAGCCCGGTGGGCGCCAGCCAGCCCATCAGCGCGGCGCAGACCGCCATGCCCAGCGGACCGGTCACGCATTCCAAGGCCTGGATAGAAATGATCCACCGCTACCTGGCCACCGGTGTCGGCGTGTTGATCCTGACCTTGGCTGTGGCCACCTGGCTGAGCCGTCGAAAGGGGCAGCAGAACGCAAGTATTCTGTCGGCTTGGTGGCCGATGGCCACACTGGTCTGGGTTTGCATTCAGGGGGCTTTCGGCGCTTTGACCGTGACCATGAAGCTGTTTCCGCTGATCGTGACCCTGCACCTGCTGGGCGGGCTGATCCTGTTGGCCTTGCTGCAGGCCCAAGCCGTGCGTTACGCGCAGGCGCATGACGCCACGCGGACGGTGCTTTTGTCAAAGGGCGTCTGGCTGTTGCTGACAGCAACCTTTTTGCTGTTGTGGCTGCAGATTGCGTTGGGCGGCTGGGTCAGCACCAACTATGCGGTGCTGGCTTGCAGCGAGTTTCCGGCCTGCCAGGGCAGCTTCTGGCCGGCCATGGACTTCCGCGAAGGCTTCACCTTCTGGCGCGCGCTGGGCGCTGGGCTGGACGGTAACAACATCAGCTTCCAGGCGCTGACCGCCATTCACTATGTGCACCGGCTCGCCGCTTATATCGTGTTTGCCGCCTTGCTGGCACTGGCCTGGCAGTTGCGGCGGATTCCCGCGATGCGTTCTTATGGCAACTGGGTAGGCGGCCTGGCGCTCTGGCAGTTCGCCACCGGCCTGAGCAATGTGGTGCTGGGCTGGCCGCTGGTTGCCGCGGTGTCGCACACCGGCGGCGCGGCCGCATTGGTGGTGGTGCTGACGGGCGCTCTTTTTTCGAGCCAGCGCGTCCCGCAGGCAGCAAGTGCGTCAAAATTGAGGGCTTCCCCTTTATGAACTCCTCAGATTCTTCCGCCTCCGTGGCAATTCCGGCGTTTGTGCCGTCGAAGTTCGCGCAGTTCTACGCGCTGACCAAGCCGCGTGTGGTGCAGCTTATTGTGTTCTGCGCGTTGATCGGCATGGTGCTGGCGGTGCCCGGTGTTCCGGGCTGGGCTGAGATCAAGCTGGCCGTGATTGCCTGCGCCGGCATCTGGCTGGTGGCCGGGGCTGCTGCGGCCTTCAACTGCCTGGTCGAGCAGAAAATCGATTCGAAAATGAAACGCACGGCCTGGCGCGCCACCGCGCAGGGGCAGATCAGCAATCCGCTGACGCTGGCTTTTTCCAGCCTGCTGTGCGCCGCCGGTTCCGTGATTCTCTATGTCTGGGTGAACCCGCTGACCATGTGGCTGACCTTTGCCACCTTTGTCGGCTACGCGGTGGTCTACACCGTGATCCTGAAACCGCTGACACCTCAAAACATCGTGATCGGCGGTGCTTCCGGCGCGATGCCGCCGGTGCTGGGCTGGGCCGCGATGACCGGCAGCGTGACGCCCGAGGCGCTGATCCTGTTCCTGATCATCTTCCTGTGGACGCCGCCGCACTTCTGGGCGCTGGCGCTGTATCGGGTGGAAGACTACCGCAAGTCCGGCCTGCCGATGCTTCCGGTGACCCACGGCAACGAATTCACACGCCTGCAGGTCTTCCTTTACACCCTGGTGCTGTTTGCGGCCTGCCTGATGCCCTTTGTCTTCAAGATGAGCGGCTGGCTCTACCTGGTGGTGGCCATAGCGCTGAGCTTCGGCTTCAGCTGGTATGCGTGGAAGCTGTGGCGCAATTATTCGGACGCGCTGGCGCGCAAGACCTTCCGCTTTTCGCTGATTCACCTGTCTGTTTTGTTTGCGGCGCTGCTGCTGGACCACTACCTCGTATGAGCTTCTCCCCGACTTCTTCCAGCAAACGGAATGCTATCAAGTTAATAGCTGGTGGTGCATTCTGGACAGGGGCTGGAGGCCTTTTTGGCTTGTTATCCGGTTGCACCGAGACCAAACCGCAGTTCGTCAGCATCGACATCACCGGCGCCGATTACGCGAAAGACTTTGCGCTGGCCGACCACAACGGGCAGATGCGCAGCATCAAGGATTTCGCCGGCAAGGTGGTGGTGGTGTTTTTCGGCTTCACCCAGTGCCCGGATGTTTGCCCGACCTCCATGGCCGAGCTGGCCGAGATCAAAAAGATGCTGGGTACCGACGGCGACCGCCTGCAGGGGCTGTTTGTTTCGCTGGACCCCGAGCGCGACACGCCCGAGGTGCTCAAGGCCTACATGACCAACTTCGACCCGAGCTTTCTGGCCTTGCGCCCGGCGCTGGACAAGCTCCCGCAAGTCGCGAAAGACTTCAAGATTTTCTACAAAAAGGTCGACGGCAAGACCCCGGGGGCCTACACCCTGGACCATTCGGCCGGCAGTTATGTGTTCGACCCGCAGGGCCGGGTGCGCCTGTACAGCCGTTACGGGAGCGGTGCGCCGGCACTGGCGGCCGACGTCAAGCTCCTGCTCAAAGGAAGCTAAGTCCTCCCCTGACCGGCAAAAAAAAGCCTGCACACGATGGTCGTATGCAGGCTTTGGGTGCGGCCAGTGGTGACCGCAGCAATCAAAAGGTGTCAGGCCATCACGCGTAGGCGGCCAGGACCTTCTTCATTTTTTTCATGGCCGCTACTTCGATCTGGCGGATCCGTTCGGCACTGACCTTGTACTCGGCCGCCAGGTCGTGCAGCGTCATGCCGCCGGACCCGTCGTCGTTGACCTTGAGCCAACGTTCCTCGACGATGCGGCGTGAGCGATCATCCAGCCCTTCCAGCGCAGTTGAAATGCCGTCACTGGCCAGGTAGTCGCGCTGGCGCGACTCCATCAACTGGGTCGGTTCCTGCGTCGCGTCCGACAGGTAGGCAATCGGGCCATAGGCCTCTTCACCGTCGTCGCTTGGGCTCGGGTCCAGCAGCACATCGTGGCCCGACATGCGTTGCTCCATCTCTATGACTTCCTCACGCTTGACGTTCAGCGTTTTCGCCATCGAGTTGATCTGATCCTGCGTCAGCGTGTCGCGGTGTGTCGCCACATCGGCGTCGTCCTTGAAACCCTGCTTCATCGAGCGCAGGTTGAAAAACAACTTGCGCTGGGCCTTGGTGGTGGCGACCTTGACCATGCGCCAGTTTTTCAGGATGTACTCGTGCATCTCGGCCTTGATCCAGTGCAGCGCATAGCTGACCAGGCGCACGCCCTGGTCGGGATCGAAGCGTTTGACCGCCTTCATCAGGCCGATATTGCCTTCCTGAATCAGGTCGGCGTGGGGCAGGCCATAACCGAGGTATTTGCGGGAAGTCGCCACCACCAGGCGCAAGTGAGAGAGCACTAACTTACCGGCTGCGTCCAGGTCATTGTTGTCCTTCAGACTGCGCGCAAACTCCTGCTCCTGCTCCAAAGTGAGCATGGGCAGGCGATTTACCGCCGAAATATAAGCGTCCAGATTGCCCAGAGGCGGCAGCAGCGACCACGGATTGGCGCTCGCCAAGGCCGTGCTGGCGGGTGTCACTTTGGGGGAAAGCGCATAGGACATGAGGCAAAACTCCTTTTCTGAAGTCAAATATTAGCACTCTGTTGGAGAGAGTGCTAAGCAATAGGTTCAATGACTTGAATAGGGTCAGGCTATGCGCGTAACCGCTTAACCGTCCCCTGTTGGAGACCTGATCCTGAACTTTGGTTCAGCCAAGCCGTGTAGGAAAGCAGCCAGACCGCGCGGCGTCCAAACCCGCGCGTACTGGCGCTCAGTCTCCCTTGGCTTTGCGTGGCAAGGCTGGGCCAGGAGACTGGGCGGCAGAAGGCGTTGAAAATTGGACCGCTGTGGCCGCTTTGCAGCCGACGTTCCGTTTGCCGCCCAGGCTCCGGGCGGCGCGAGGGTTTCTCAGGGACGCGCCAGCGCGGTCAGCGTCTGCACATCCGTGGCCGTGCCCACCGCCCAGCAGGCCTGGATCAGATCGACTGTTTTAGTCGCACCGATGACCGCGTTCGACATGCCGCTGAACTTGGCTTCCAGCATGGCGTCAGTCATCGGGTTCTGCAGCGAGCCGATGGCATGTTCGACAAACACATGCACGCGCCGGCCGTCGGTCAGCACGGCGGTCACGTCGGCGCTGGCTTCGTCGATGGAATCGTCCACCGTGGCCACCACCTTGCGACGCAGCGCCACCATGTCGGCCCGGTTGACGATCTCGTCGGAGAACTCGTCCTCGGCCGCGCGGCCGAAGGTGAGGCCGGCGGCGCAGCCGTGGTAAACGCTGAACTTGGCCTGCAGGCCGTCCTGCGGCTCCTTCTTGCCTGTGAGCTCGAGCACCAGCGAATGCACCTTGAGCTCGATGCTGGCGATCTGTTCCGGCGTCACGCCTTGCGCGCGCAACTGGGCGCAGGCGTCGATGCTGGGGTGGATCACGATGCCGCAGGCAAAGGGTTTGTAGCTGTTGAAGGAAATTTCAAAGCGCTGGCCGAGCTCATCGGTGATTTCGCGCCAGTCGTTTTTGGTCGAGACCGTTTGCATCATGCCGCGCGGCGCTTCCAGTGCCTTCGGGCTGGCGGTGTAACCCTGGCTGGCCAGCAGCGCCGACATCAGGCCGGCGCGTGCCGCACCACCGGGGTGAAAGGGTTTGGTCATGGTGCCAAATTGCTCGCGCATGCCGACCGGCTGCGAGGCGGCGATGCCCAGCGCCATCGCGGTTTTCTGCATATCGAGCTTGAGCAGGCGCGCGCAGGCGGCTGCGGCGCCCAGCGTGCCAGTCGAGCCGGTGATGTGCCAGCCACGGTCGTAATGTTCAGGGTACATGGCGTTGCCGACGCGGCAGGAGACATCAATTCCCAGCACCAGCGCGTCGATCAGTTCGCGGCCTGAAGCGCCCGTGTGTTCGGCCAGTGCCAGCACCGCCGAGGCCACCGGCCCGGCCGGGTGGATGATGGTTTTCAGATGGGTGTCGTCGAAGTCAAAGGTGTGCGAGGTGATGCCGTTGATGAGGGCGGCGCTGGCCATGTCGACCTTGCCGGCGCGGCCCAGCACGCTGGCCTGCGGAGCGGGTTGCAGCATGTTGACGGCGGCGAGCGCCGCGTCGGCAGCTTCGTGCTTGGCGGCGCCGACGGCGCAGCCGAACCAGTTCATGAAGGTGCGGTGCGCCTCGTGATCTACAGCAGCGCTCCAGCCGCCGGCCAGAAAGCCGGGATGGGTGGCGACTTGTTTGGCCAGGATCTGGGTGACGGGCGGGGCGTTGTGGTCGGCGACGACCTGGGTATTGCGGGCCATGGGTTCTTTCGGCAAAACTGCCAGAGGTTTAAAGCGCTATAAAAAAAGGAGCTGCTCACGCCCATGGGACATGGGCTAGAGGTCTGTTTTGCTTGTAATGTCAGCTGTCGAGCTGAATCCCGCGGGCGCGGGCAAGCTGGGTCCAGCGCGCAATGTCGGCCTTGATGAAGTTGCCGAACTGTTCCGGCGTCATCACCTGCGGCTCGATCGCCTCGACCGAGAGTTTTTCGCGCAGGTCAGGTGCGCGCAGCACCGTGGCCAGGGTGTCGTTGAGCTGCTTCACGATGGGGGCAGGCATGCCGGCCGGGCCAACCACGCCGTACCACTGCTGCGCGTCAAAACCCTTGAAGCCGGACTCGTCCAGCGTCGGCAGGTCCTTGAACTGAGGGTGGCGCTGCAGCCCCGTCACGGCCAATGGGCGCACCCGGCCCGAGCGGATGTGCGGCACGGCGGCAGCCAGGCCCGGGAACATGGCCTGGGTCTGGCCGCCGATCAGGTCGGTGAACGCCGGCGCAATGCCGCGGTAGGGAATGTGCACCATGAAGGAGGCGATCTGCTGCTTGAACAACTCCATCGTCAGGTGGGTGAGCGAGCCCTGTCCGGCCGAGCCGTAGCTGACTTTGCCAGGGTTCTTTTTCACGTAGTCGATGAATTCCCGGATGTTGTTCACAGGCAGCGAGGCATTGACCACCAGCACATTGGGCGTGCCGCCAATCATGCCGATCGGCGTGAAGTCCTTGATGGCGTCATAGGGGAGCTTGCGGGTCGCCGGACTGGTGCCGTGGGTGGCGACATAACCCTGCAGCAGCGTGTAGCCGTCGGGCGCCGCACGCGCCGCCGCCTGGCAGGCGATCACGCCGCCGCCGCCGCCCTGGTTGTCCACCACAAAATTTTGCTTCAGCAGATTGCCCCAGCGCTCGGTCACTGTGCGGCCGACCATGTCGCTGCCGCCGCCGGCCGATACCGGCACGATGTAGCGGATGGCCTTGGAGGGGTAGGCCGCCTGCGCACGGGAAAGGCTGGGCAGGCCCAGCAGCGCTGGCGCTGCCTGAAGAAGGGTGCGTCGTTTCATGAGGTGTCTCCGGGGTGGTTTTTATAAAGCGGGTAAAAAAATCAGGGCGCTGGTGCCGCATCGACCAGGCGCCGGAAGGCATCACTCACATGGTGTGCCATCAGGGCTTCGCAACGCTGCGGATCGCCGTCACGCACGGCCTGGACGATTTCCAGGTGTTCGGCAATCGAAGCCTGCATGCCGTAGTCGTGCGACAGGTTTTTCAGGCGCGACAGGTGCAGCTTTTGCACGATGCCGCGGTAGCTGTCGGCCAGGGTCTGGTTGCCGGTGGCTTCGATCAGCGCCCAGTGGAAACGCAGGTTCTCGCCGTAATAACGCTGGACTTCGTGTCGGCTCTCAGCATCTTTCATGGCCAGGGCGGCGTCTTCAAGAATTTCAAGCAAAGCGGTTTTGTCAGAAGCAGGTAATTGCGCTGCCTGGCGCCCGGCAAAACCGTCGAGCAGGCTGCGCATCTGGTAGAGGTCGCGGATCTCGGGTGCGTCGAGCTGGCGCACAAACACGCCCGCATGTTTGCGCGCAACGACCAGGCCGGAGCTTTCGAGCTCGCGCAGCGCTTCACGCACCGGCACACGTGAAACGCCGAGACGGGCAGCGACATCGGGCTCGTTGATGCGTTGACCGGGCACCAGCACTCCCTTGAGGATCAGCGACAACATGTCACCCTTGACCAGTTTGGCCAAGGAGGTGTCACGAACGTCGTTAAAACGGTCGGCGGAAGATTCGGTGAGCCAGGGCAGCATGGGATCAATCTGAGATTTGATATATCGTATACGAAAATACTTACAAAAAAGACCACCCGCCGTGATCATGCGGAATGCGTTTGGAACGCAGTACAAACAGGGAAGTGAGGGAGGCAGAGGCAGAGACGGGAGCCTCAGGGCAGGCGTTTGTCGTCGCGTATTTCGCGCACTTCAACATCCACCACATCGGCCTCGCGCACGGGGGCTGCGCCCCGTGCGCCGGCGCCGGGCCAGAAAGCGCCAGGAGAAACCTTCCGGAAGCGTCCGAACACCATGGGCTGGGGTTTCTTGCCGGTGATCAGGGCCTTGAGCAGGCCCAGGGCAATCAGGACCAGACTGGCCGCCAGCAGACTGATTGCAAAAACGGCCGCACATACCCACAGGATCAGACGCAGGGCAAACCGCAGGACGCGGTTGATGAAAGAAGGCAAGTGTTTATTCCCGATAAAACCAGTTTGGATTACATGTGGCTGAATGCTTGCACTTCAAGTTACCAGCGCAGGCCGAGTTTGGTGAAAAGTTTGCTCAGCACAAACAAGGGGCCGACCCACAGGTACTGAATATCTTCAAAGAACGAAGGCTTCTTGCCTTCCAGTTTGTGGCCAACGAACTGCAGCACCCAGGCGCCGATAAAAATCGCAACCGACAGTTCCAGCACCCAAGGCCCCATGGCAAACACCAGCGCCACAATCAACAGCGACCACAGCACCATCGTGACCAGGAATACCAGCGACAGGCGCATGTAATACACCATGCTCGCCGCGATGAAGGCATAAGCGACATAGGGGTGAAGCGCAAACATCATGCCGACAAGGCTCAGCATGATGAGCGGGATGGCGATGAAATGGATCAGTTCGTTTTTTGGATTGCGGTGGCTTTCTTCGTAGTGCGCCAGCAACTGGTCAACCCGGCGGACGCCGTGGGCATTGGGAGAAACGGTGGTGTTCATGGTGGCCTCCACAGCCGGTATAAGGGTCCGGAGAAGAGGTCACTTTAAAGCATTCAGGTGGCAGCTGCCATTCGGGGAATCACCGTCCGTCGGGGCGGCTGCCCTATGCCGCCAGCAGGTCGAGCTGGTTTTTCAGGGCGTCCGCAATCGTCAGCCCCGCCTGATTTGCCTGTTGCTCCAGACTGGTTCTGCGTGCACCGGCCAGGCGCACCCCGTCGTCAAGCAGCATTTCGCTGATCAGCGTCTCCATGCGTTCGTCATACACATCGCGACCGGCCAGTGCGCCGGGATCGATCACCACAAAGGCCTGGCCGATGCGGGGCGCATTGCCTTCATCAACAAAAAACGAGGACGCTTCAAAGCCGAATTGGGCGCCTACAACGGCGGTCACCAGCAACTCGACGATCAGCGCCAGCATCGAACCTTTGGAGCTGCTGACGGCGCCCAGCGGTAGCATGGAGCCAGCCAGCCCGGCCTTCGCGTCGGTGGTCGGCTGGCCCTGGCTGTCCAATGCCCAGCCCAGAGGAATCGGCCGGCCCTCTTTGGCCGCGACCATCAGTTTGCCGCGCGCTACTTCGCTGAGCGACAGATCAATCATCAGGGGGGCGGCATGGCGGCGCGGAAATGCTGCAGCCACCGGGTTGGTGCCGAAAATCGGGTGTTTGCCGCCAGCCGCCGGCATGGCTGCAGGCGAGTTGGCAAAGCCCAGGCCAACCATGCCGGCATCGGCCACCGCGCGCAGGTGATCGACCAGCACACCGCAGTGGTGGCTGTTGGTCACACCCGCAAAACACACGCCCAGTGATTGCGCCGTGGTGATGGCGGTGGCGACAGCGAGATCGCAAGCTGGAAAAGCCAATCCCTGTTTTGCATCGACCAGCAGCGCTGCACCCCTGTGGCGGGCGATCACCGCCAACGCCTGCCCGTCGGCGCGGCCATTGCGCAGGTGCGTGGCGTACTGCACCACGCGGCTCAACCCGTGTGAGGTCAGGCCCTGCGCTTCGGCGCGCACCAGCGCCCGCGCGGTGCTGCCTGCCATGGCTTCGCCCGCGCCCGCGTTGCGCAGAGCGCGCGCCGCAAGGCGGCTTGCTTCTTCAATGGACATGTGGGCCATGGCTCAGGCCCGTGTGCGCAGCGAAGGGCCGCCCCGGGCAGGCACAGCCCCTTTTGACAAGGACTGGGGCAGCGTATCGCCGGAGGCTCGCGAAGCGACAAGCGTGGGGGCCATATTCACGCGCTTTCGAACAGACGCGTCAAAACAAATTCGCGGTGGCCCAGCGCTTCGGCCGCCGTAAAGCGCCCGTTGGCCGTGCGCAGCATGCTTTCCAGCAGCTTGTCGCCAGCTTGGTCCAGCGTGATCTCGCGCTGAAGCAGGCCCGAGGTGTCCACGTCGATGTGTTCGCTCATCAGCCGCACGGTGCGCGGGTTGGAGCAGATCTTGATGACCGGGACAATCGCGTTGCCGATGACATTGCCTTGGCCAGTGGGGAAGAAGTGCACGGCATAACCGGAGGCGGCGCAGAGTGTGACCATCTCGGCAGCGGCGCTCGACGAGTCCATAAACCACAGGCCGGGATGCGTTGGCATCTCGGCCTTGTCGATGACACCGTCCACCGTGCATTTCTTGCCAATTTTCTGGATGTTGCCGAGCGCCTTTTCCTCAATGGTGGTCAGGCCGCCGGCGATGTTGCCCTTGGTCGGCTGCGAGTCCGACAAGTCGCTGGTCTTATGGCGGTCGATCATGGCCTGGTAGCGGTTGAACATGAACATGAACTGGTCGCGGATTTCGTCCGTCGCGCAGCGCTCGGCCACAATTTTTTCGCCGCCGGTGATCTCGGAGGTTTCACCGAAACACAGGTAGTTGCCCAGCGGATGCAGCTTGTCGAAGGCGTTGCCGACGGTCGGATTGGCGCCGCAGCCGGAGGTGGTGTCCGACTCGCCGCATTTGGTGGAGACCCAGAGTTCGGAGATCGGGCAGACTTCGCGCTGCTTTTCGCTGGCCCACTGCACATACTCACGGGCCGCTTTGGAGGCCCGCATGATGGTCTCGTGGTCGCCGTGGCCTTCAATGCCAAAGCCCACCACCGGTTTGCCGGTAGTGGCAATGCCGTCCACCACTTTTTTGGTCCAGCTGTCCTCGATGCCAATGACCACGACGGCCGCGACGTTGGGGTTGCAGCCGGCGCCAATCAGGGTGCGGAAATGCAGCTCCAGGTCGGCGCCGAACTGCAGGCGGCCGTAGGGGTGCGGAATGGCCATCGCGCCCTTGATGTTGTGGGCCACGGCTTCAGCGGCGGCATTGGACAAGTCGTCCAGCGGAAGAATGATGACGTGGTTGCGAACGCCGACGCGTCCGTTTTCGCGGCGGTAGCCGAGGAAGGTGGTGTTTTTATCGATCACTGACATGAATGGTTCCTTGATGAATTATTTTTCAGCGATCGCCGTGGATCTGGCTTTGCCAGGCCACTGGCGATGCCCCCTGGGGGGAGGCGGACGCAGGCCGCTTCGGGGGGTTACCATCTCTTGGTTTTTATGTTATGCACGTGCGCGTGCTGACCGGCCTTGATGTCGGCGACCACCTTGCCCATGTCGATGCCGTACTTCCAGACGGTATCGCCGGTGGTCATGTCCTTGAGCGCCACCTTGTGGCCAATCGGGATGTCCTGCTGTGCCTTCACATTGATCATGCGGTCTTCGTCCATGATCCAGCCGGTCATGTCCATGCCGGACTTCACACCTTCCACAACGACGACTGCAACGGTGTCCTTGGCGTCATGCAATACAAAATGAATCATTGGTTTTTCCAGAAGTCCGAAGTTGAATCGAGTCGCCAGTCTAGGCACCCGAAAAACCTTGTCAATCAACTCATATAAATGACTTGTCCAATGCCGGACGGCAATGTTCCAATAGTGCGGTGCAGGTCAAAAACAAAACGGTTCCATTAAAAACTTCGCCGGCGAACGATTCGCTGCCGCTGTACCGCCAGGTCAAGCGCGAATTGCAAAAAATCATCGAGGACGGCCACTATGGTCCGGGGAAACCTCTGCCCAGCGAGGCCACGCTGGCGCTTGCGCTGAAGGTCAGTGTAGGCACGCTGCGCCATGCGGTCGATGAACTGGTGCATGAGCATGTGCTGGTGCGGCGCCAGGGCAAGGGTACCTTTGTGGCGCCGCACAACCGCGCGCGCTTCATGTTCCAGTTTTTCCACGTGGAGCCGCGCTGGGACCCGGAGGATGACATGTCGCGCGAGCAGGTTTTCCCCGATATCGACTGCATCGCCTTTGCGCGTGACAAGGCCGACGAGGCCGAGGCGCGGGCCCTGCGCATCAAACCCGGCGACGCCGTGTTCCGGATAGAAAACAAGCTGGCGCTGCGGGGTCGCGTGGTGTTGCACGACCGGCTGGCCCTGTCCGCAGCCATATTCCGCCACCTCACCGAAAAACGCTTTTCCGAGCGGCCGAGCACGATTTACGCCTTGTTCCAGACCGATTTTGGCATCACGGTGCTGCGCGCCCAGGAGCGGGCCCGCGCGGTCGCAGCGGGGAGGGCAGTGGCGCGCGTACTGGGTGTGGCGGCTGGTGCGCCGGTGATGGAGGTGCACCGGCTGGCGCTGACCTTTGGTGACCGGCCGGTGGAGTACCGTATCTCCACCATCAACACCCAGGCGCACGACTACGTCAGCATGTTGTCGAAGACACCATGAGCCGGGGTGCGGCCCTGCGTGAACTGCCGCGCCGCTGGCGCGCGAAACTGGGCCTGCACTTTCCGGGCGTGCTGGTGTGTGGGGTGATCGCGCTGGCGGCCACCTTTGTGTCCGAACATTACGGCGGCCCGCAACTGCTGTATGCGCTGCTGATCGGCCTGGCGTTTCATTTTCTCAACGACGATGCGCGGGTGGTCGCGGGCATCAACTTCTGCGGTCGCACCGTGCTACGCGTGGGCGTGGCCTTGCTGGGCGCACGCATCACGTTTGCGCAGGTGGCTGAACTGGGCCCGAAGACAGCGTTGCTGATGGTGCTGGCAGTGCTGCTGACGATGGTGTTTGGCCTGCTGCTGGCGCGCTGGCTCGGCTGCGCGCGCGATGAAGGCGTGCTGACTGGCAGTGCCGTGGCCATCTGTGGCGCGTCGGCTGCGTTGGCGGTGTCCTCGGTGTTGCCGCAAACCCGCGAGAACGAACGCTTCACCTTGCTGGCCGTGGTCGGCGTGACCGTGCTGTCCACCGTGGCCATGGTGATTTACCCGTTCAGCCTGAATGCCATCGGCTTGACGCCGGCGCAGGCCGGCATTGTGCTCGGCGGCTCCATCCACGATGTGGCCCAGGTGGTGGCTGCGGGCATGATGTTGGGGCTGCAGGCTGGTGATACCGCGACGCTGGTCAAGCTGTTTCGCGTGATGCTGCTGATGCCGGTGGTGCTGGTGATCGCCGTGCTGTACCGCAATCATCCGGGCGTCAAGACGCCGGACACCGAAGTCCCGCTGATTCCCGGCTTTTTGCTGGCCTTCATCGTGCTGGTGATGCTGGCCAGCGTGGGCACCATCACTGCCGACATGGCGCAGTTTGCCGGCGATGCTTCGCGCTGGATGCTGGTGACGGCGATTGCCGCAGCCGGTGTCAAAACCAGTTTTGAAGACCTGCTCAAGCTTGGCTGGAAACCAGTGGCCTTGCTGCTGGGCGAGACGGTGTTTATCGTGGCTTTTGTGGTGGCCGGCGTGTTGCTGCTGGGCTTGGGCACAGCCTGAGCCACGGTGGCTCTATGCCAGCAGGGCCTGCGAAAATTCGCGTGCGTTAAAGGTTTCGAGATCTTCAAGTTTTTCGCCGACACCGATGAAATACACCGGCACCGGCTTGAGGCCCGGCGAGGCTTTTGCGCGCTCGCGCGCCCACAGTGCAATGGCGGCCAGCACACCGCCCTTGGCCGTGCCGTCGAGCTTGGTCACGATCAGGCCGGTCAGTTGCAGGATGTCGTCAAAGGCTTTGACCTGGCTCAGCGCGTTCTGGCCGGTGTTGCCGTCAATGACCAGAATAATCTCGTGGGGAGCTGTACTGTCAGCTTTGCTGACCACCCGCTTGATCTTGCGCAGCTCTTCCATCAGGTGCAGTTGCGTCGGCAGCCGGCCCGCCGTGTCAACCAGCACCACGTCCTTGCCCCGGGCCTTGCCGGCACTCACCGCGTCAAAACTCACGGCCGCCGGGTCGCCGCCTTCCTGGCTGACGATTTCGACTCTGTTGCGGTCGGCCCAGACCTCAAGCTGCTCGCGTGCGGCCGCGCGAAAGGTGTCTGCCGCCGCCAGCAGCACCGATGCGCCTTCGTTGGCCAGGTGCCGCGTGAGCTTGCCGATGGAGGTGGTTTTGCCTGCGCCATTGACGCCCGCGACCATGATCACCGTGGGTTTGAATTCGCCGATCACCAGCGCCTGCTCCAGCGGTTTGAGCAATTGGGTGAGGGCATCGGTCAGGATGTTCTTGACGGCCACCGGATGGGTCACGCCGCTGTCCTTGACGCGTCGCCTGACCTCGTCGAGCAGGTAGGCCGTGGCGCCCGTGCCGCTGTCGGCCATCAGCAGGGCAGATTCCAGGTCCTCGTACAGCGCCTCGTCAATCTGGGTGCCGGTGAATACGCCCGAGATGCTGGCGCCGGTCTTGTTCAGACCGGATCGGAGTTTGCTGACCCAGTGTTCGCGCACGGCCGGCGCGGCACCGGGCACCGGGATCTCAATCGGCGTGACCAGCGCACTGCCGATAAGGCTGCCGCCCGGGCGGGGTGCGGTGATGTCGGGGGAGGGGGACGGCAGGGGCGCTGCCGGTGCGGCAGCGGGGGCGTCAGCAGGTTTTTTTTTCTTGAAGAAACTGAACATTGAGTGAGCTTTGGAGTCACACTATTCTATGAAACACAGGGGACAGCACTTCATGGGGTTATTTTTCCGATCTTCCGCGTCATCGCGCAGCGCTTGTCTTCCGCTAGTCTTGTGCCTTTTTCTTCTCCCTGTTATTACCCCTGCCGCCCGGTCGCAGACCGCCCTGGCGGCACCGGTCACGCAGTTCCAGCTGACCAACGGCCTGACCGTGATTGTCAAGACCGACAGGCGCGCCCCGACTGTGGCCCACATGCTCTGGGTACGGGTCGGCGCCATGGACGAGGTTGATGGCAGCACGGGTGTGGCGCATGTGCTCGAACACATGATGTTCAAGGGCACGCCCAGCCTCAAGCCCGGCGAGTTTTCGCGCCGTGTGGCTGCGCTGGGTGGCCGCGACAATGCCTTCACTTCGCGCGACGCCACCGGCTACCACCAGCAAATTCCCTCGGACAAACTTGAAGACGTTATGCGCCTGGAAGCCGACCGCTTTGCGCGCAACCAGTGGGTGGACGAGGAGTTCAAACGCGAGCTCGAAGTGGTCAAGGAAGAGCGCCGCCTGCGCACCGAAGACTCGCCGCGCGCGCTGATGTACGAAAACGCCAACGCCATCACCTTTCTGGCCTCGCCTTACCGGCGGCCGGTGGTGGGCTGGATGAGCGACCTGGATGCGATGACACCTGATGACGCGCGCGCCTTTTACCGGCGCTGGTATGTGCCTGCCAACGCGGCGGTGGTGGTGGCCGGCGATGTGGATGTGGCGCAAGTGCGGCTGCTCGCCGAGAAATATTACGGTGGCATCGCGGCCAGCCCGGTGCCTGCACGCAAGCCGCGTGTGGAGCCGGTGCAGACCGGCTTGCGCAGACTCGACTTCAAGGCGCCTGCCAGCCAGGCCTATGTCAGCCTGTCCTTCAAGGTGCCTGGCCTGCGCACGCCCGGGGCGGGCGCCGGCACGGGTGACGCCTTCAACCGGGATGCGCTCGCGCTGACGGTGCTGTCGGCGGTGCTCGATGGTTACAGCGGAGCGCGCCTGGACCGCGCCTTGACCCAGGGCGAGCAGCGCCTGGCTGACAGCGCCGGCGCTTCCAACGGCCTGATCGGTCGCGGGCCGCAGCTGTTTTCGCTTGACGGCGTGCCGGCCGAGGGCAAGACCGCGCAGCAGGTCAGCGATGCCCTGCGCGCGCAGGTTGCGCGCGTGGCCAGCGAAGGTGTCAGCGAGGCCGAACTCAAACGCGTCAAGACGCAGTGGATCGCCAGTGAGACCTACAAGCTCGACGCGGTGTTCAACCAGGCGCGCCAGCTCGGCTCCTACTGGATCAACGGCCTGCCGCTGGACACCGACGAACGCCTGATCAGCCAGTTGCGCAGCATCACGGCCGCTGAAGTCCAGGCGGTGGCCGCGCGTTATTTCGGCGACGACCAGCTGACCATTGCGACCCTGCTGCCGCAGCCGCCGGACCCGTCGCGCCAGATGCGTGCACCGGCCGCAGCGGTCCGCCATTGAACTGCAGGCTTATTTTTCATCGATTTTCCGGGACATGTTTGTGAAATTTGCTATCAAAACAAGAGCTGTTTGCGCATGCCTGTCATGGGCTGCAGGCTTTTTTTCTTATATGCCGGCGATGGCGGCCATTCCCGTGCAGCAGTGGACGCAGCCTGGCGGAGCCAGGGTCTACCTGGTGGAAAGCCCGGCGATTGCCATGGTGGACGTGCAGCTGGATTTCGATGCCGGAAGCCGGCGTGTGGGTGCCGACCAGGCCGGCCTGGCCAGTGCAGCGGCCGGTCTGTTTTCCAAAGGTGTGGCGGCGCGCGGCAGCGAGCCTGCCCTCGATGAAAACGCACTGGGTGAGGCCTGGGCCGATCTGGGCGCGGCGTTCGGCGCGTCGGCCGGGTCCGACCGCTTCAGCTTTTCACTGCGCAGCCTGACCGAGCTGGAGTTACTGAACCAGGCGGTGGCGCTCGCAGCGCGGCAAATTGCCGAGCCGTCCTTTCCCGCCGATGTCTGGCAACGCGACAGGCAGCGATTGCTGGCGCAATTAAAGGAGTCCTATACCCGGCCGGGCAGCGTGGCTTCTCGCGCCTACGGCAAGGCAGTTTATGGTGACCATCCCTATGGCCATGAAGTCACGCCGGCCAGCCTGGAGCGCATCAGCGTGGCCGACATGCGGGCTTTTCACGCGGCCTACTTCACGCGCTGCAACGCCCGTGTCAGTATCGTCGGCGCAGTCACGCGCGCGCAGGCCGATGGTCTGGTGGCCGCGTTGCTGGCGCGTCTGCCGGCACGCGATTGCGCCGCGGCAGCAGTACTGCGGCCGGTGGTCGAGGTGCAGCCGCTGCAGGCCGCGCGAGAGCTGCGCATTCCCTTCGATTCCGCGCAGGCGCATGTGCTGATGGGCCAACCCGGCTTCAAACGCAACGACCCGGACTTTTTCGCCATCACGGTCGGCAACTACATTTTGGGTGGCGGCGGTTTTGTTTCGCGCCTGACCGAGGAGGTGCGCGAAAAACGCGGCCTGAGTTACAGCGTCTACAGCGGCTTTTCGCCGGGCCGCCATGCCGGCGCTTTCACCATCGGCCTGCAGACCCGGCCTGACCAGGCCGCGCAGGCCATCGAAGTGTCGCGCCAGGTGCTGGCGAAGTTTGTGGCCGAAGGCCCAACCGCTGCCGAACTCAAGGCTGCGAAAGACAACCTGATCGGCGGTTTCCCCCTGCTGATCGACAGTAACCTCAAGCTGCTGGGCAATTTGTCGAACATCGCCTGGAACGATTTGTCACTCGATTACCTGGACAACTGGACCGCGCGGATCGCAAAAGTCAGCGCCGCAGACATCCAGACCGCTTTTGCACGCAAGCTGCAGCCCGGAAAAATGGTGACCGTGACCGTCGGAGCCGCGCCATGAAATACACCCCTGCCAAAGCCGCGCCGGCTGCTGAAAAAAAGCCTGCCGCACGCGCCAAATCGGGCAAGGTGGTTGCCCGCAAGTCGGTGCCGCCCGGCGAGATCCGCATCATCGGCGGGCAGTACAAACGCACGAAGTTGCCGGTGCCCGACAAGCCCGGCCTGCGGCCTACGCCGGACCGCGTGCGCGAAACCGTCTTTAACTGGCTGGGCCAGGACCTCACGGGCTGGCGCTGTATGGATGTGTTCGCTGGCACTGGCGCGCTGGGTTTCGAAGCCGCCTCGCGCGGCGCGGCCGAGGTGCTGCTCTGCGAGCAGGACCCGGGCCTGATCACGCGCCTGAAGGCCTCGCAGCTCAAGCTGCAGGCGGCCATGGTCAAGGTCGAACGTGGCGACGGCATCGCGTTGCTCAGGCGACAGTCCCCGGGCAGCCAGCAACTGGTGTTTCTCGATCCGCCCTTTGATTCGCCGCTGTTCGAGGGCGCGCTCAAGGCGGCGGCCCAGGCGGTGGCCGAGCCGGGTTATGTCTACCTGGAAGCGCCCCATCCCTGGGACGACGAGGCACTGGCAGATTACGGCTTGAGGGTGCATCGCAGCGGCAAGGCCGGCGCGGTGCATTTCCATTTGCTGGTCCGCAGCGGCAACACCGCTGCGTAGCCCTGCGGGCCGCAGGGACACGCGGCGGCGCAGGGGGCCGGGCATAATTGGTCCATGGCGACCCCTTCCCGCATTGCTGTTTATTCCGGCACCTTCGACCCTTTCACGCTCGGTCACGCCGATGTGGTACGGCGCGCCGCAGGCCTGTTTGATGCGTTGATCATCGGCGTGGCAGCGGCCCACCACAAGAAAACACTGTTCAGCCTCGAGGAACGCATCGCGCAGGTGCAGGCCGAGACGCGCGGCATGAGCCAGGTCAGCGTCCTGCCCTTCGACGGGCTGATCATGGATTTCTGCGCCGCCCAGCAGGCTGTCGCTGTGGTGCGCGGCATCCGCAACCTCACCGACTTCGACTACGAGGCCCAGATGGCGGCGATGAACCGCAAGCTGCGGCCCCAGGTCGAAACTGTCTTTTTGCTGCCCGATGCGCCGCTGCAATGCATCAGCAGCACCCTGGTGCGTGAGATCAGCAAGCTGGGCGGTGATGTGGCCCAGATGGTCAGTCCCCCTGTTGCCATCGCGCTGCGGCAGGTGCAGAAAAAGGGCTGACCATGGCACTGCTGATCACCGACGAGTGCATCAACTGCGACGTGTGCGAGCCGGAGTGTCCTAACCAGGCCATCTACATGGGCCCCGAAATCTACGAGATCGACCCGCAGCGCTGCACCGAATGTGTCGGGCACTTTGACGAACCGCAGTGTGTGCAAGTCTGTCCGGTGGCCTGCATCCCCCTGAATCCCGCTTTTATCGAGAACCGGGAAACGCTCTGGCAGAAGTACCAGCGCTTGCAGGCCGAGTCTGCTGCGGCTGCTGTTCAGTCGCGGGTTTTATAAGTATTTTGGGGCTACAGCCCTTGTCTGGTATGCATGAGAAGCTATTGAATTCATAGCTAATTCCTGCCGTGAATGTCATCCCGGACCTGATCCGGGATCCATGCGTGGGCAAGCACCACTGTTCGTGGATCACCAACAAGCCGGGGGTTGCCCGGCGGCAACTCACTTTTCTTTTGCGTCGCCAAAAGAAAAGTAAGCAAAAGAAAAGGCGACCCGATGGTCTGGGTCCCTGCGCTTCGCTACGGGCAACCTGCGGTGCTCGCCGAAAACGGGGTCGAGCTCGAACTCGCTGCGCTCAGACAATCGCTCGCCCGGATCCGTTTTCGGCTGCGCTCCTCGGCCCAGCCCGACGGGTGGGGGAGAAGACCAAATACCAACACCAAGACCGAATTCAATCCGGAGTGCAGGAAGCGCGCAGCGCTTCCTGCGCGGGAATCCCAAGCGGCGGTCATGTGTGCACGCGAGCGAAGCGCACGCGGCCGCATGTTGTCCCCCTCCATCGCCCAGCTGGGCGAGGGAGGGGTTAGGGGTGGGAGTGGGGAGTTGAACTACTACTGTGGGCAAGCCGCAGACGCAGCGTGATGCCTAATGGAAGTCAGGCGACACGCAACCGAGGCGCTGGCAACAATCCCGCATGTAGCCAAGCCCGATCCAGCACCGCCGGTGACAAGGTCTCCTTCGGAGTCAGCAGCTAGTCCCTGGCCCGCATGACCCGACCGACGCCGACGCAGGCTCCGGACTCAGGCCGTCAGGGCGGCTTCTTCGTGCAGCAGCACCTGCCCGCGCAACGAGCGCTGTGAGGTTTCCGTGATGGTGACGTTTATCATCTGCCCGATCAGCCGGCTGGGGCCGGAGAAATTAACGACCCGATTGCATTCGGTGCGCCCCATCAGCTCGGAGGCATCCTTGCGCGCAGTGCCTTCGACCAGGATGCGCTGCACCGTGCCCAGGCGGCTGGCGCTGATGGCGCGCACGTTGTTGTCAATGGCGGCCTGCAGGCGCTGAAGGCGCGCCAGTTTGACCTCGTGCGGCGTGTCGTCCACCAGGTTGGCGGCCGGCGTGCCGGGCCGCGGGCTGAAGATGAAACTGAACGAGGTGTCATAACCTACGTCATCAATCAATTTCATCATCTTGTTGAAGTCGTCATCGGTCTCGCCCGGAAAGCCGACGATGAAGTCGCTGCTCATGGCCAGGTCGGGCCGGATAGCGCGCAGCTTGCGAATGGTGGATTTGTACTCCATCGCGGTGTAGCCGCGTTTCATGGCCATCAGGATGCGGTCCGAGCCGTGCTGCACCGGCAGGTGCAGGTGGTTGACCAGCTTGGGCAACTTGCCGTAGGCGTCGATCAGGCTTTGCGTGAACTCGTTGGGGTGGCTGGTGACGTAACGGATGCGCTCAATGCCGGGAATGTCGGAGACGTATTCGAGCAGGGTGGCGAAGTCGGCGATCTCCGCGCTGTCGCCCATGGGGCCGCGGTAGGCATTGACGTTCTGCCCCAGCAGGGTGACTTCGCGCACGCCTTGATCGGCCAGGCCGGCGACTTCGACCAGCACGTCCTCGAAGGGGCGCGAGACTTCTTCGCCGCGGGTGTAGGGCACCACGCAATAACTGCAGTACTTGGAGCAACCTTCCATGATGGAGACAAAGGCGCTGGCGCCTTCGACCCGCGCCGGTGGCAGATGGTCGAACTTTTCGATTTCCGGAAAGCTGATGTCCACCTGCGACTTGCCCAGGCTGATGCGTTTGCTCAGCAAGTCGGGCAGGCGGTGCAGCGTCTGCGGGCCGAACACCACGTCCACATAGGGCGCGCGGGCAATGATGGCATCGCCCTCCTGGCTGGCGACACAACCGCCGACACCGATCAGCACACCTTTTTTCTTCAGGTGTTTGACCCGTCCCAAATCGCTGAAAACTTTCTCTTGTGCCTTTTCGCGTACCGAGCAGGTGTTGAACAGGATCAGGTCGGCTTCATCGACATTTGTTGTGGGCTCGTAACCGTCGGCCGCGTGCAGCACGTCGGACATCTTGCCCGAGTCGTACTCGTTCATCTGACAACCGAAGGTTTTGATAAAGACTTTTTTGCTCATGGTGTTTGCTATCGAATTGCTAGCTGATCACGCCCGATGGATATGGGCTGAGGCCAGATTTGGCTTGAAGAAGCCGGAGATTTACTGCTTGTAGCGCGGTAGCTGGTCGTACGGCGTCTTGCCATTGTCCTGCGGTGCGGCGCTGGATTCGAAACCGAAATTGAAGCCGCGTGAAGGCAGGCCGGCGCGTTTTTCCTTGGCTTCCTCGGCGCTGAGCATCCAGACCTCATAAATCTGGCCCATGCTGTCACGGGTGTAGTTGACCAGCAACTCCTGATCCACCAGTGCGCCAGGCGTCACAAAGTTGTTGTTGAGGTTGCGAAGACGTGCGCCGGGCGAGAGGCGGTCGGGCTTGCCGTTGAGGCTGACTTCGGGCGGCGCCTTGACCACCAGCATGCCGCGCAGGGCGGTTTTGGGAAATTGCCGCACGCCGAGGCTGCCGTCGCTGCCGGTGGTTTGCGCGTTTGCTGGCAAGGCCAGTGTCATCCAGACGGCAACACAAACGGCCGGAAGGGCGAGGATAAGCGTTTTCAGGCAGCGTTTCATGGTGTCTATCCAGAGGCTGTGAAGTGACAAAGCCCCAGAAGAATGGATCTCTGAGGCTTAGGAAATCTGGTGGTGATAGGTGGACTTGAACCACCGACATCAGCATTATGAATGCTGCGCTCTAACCAACTGAGCTATATCACCGCGCGACCAGAATTATAGCGGCTCTTCCATAAGTCTGATTGCCGGGCGCATGGCGGCCCAAAGCGTAAGCGAACACAGGCGTTCGGCGGTGCCCGGAATCCTCATCCACACAAGTGCATTCCGGTGTCCTGCGCTCCGGGCGCCTTGCCCTGCATCCCGGTAATCAAACTTCTGAAAGAGCCGGCGGCCTTCGGCAGCTTATCGATTTGTAAACACCGGCTTGCGCTTGTTGACAAACGCGTCCATGCCTTCCTTCTGGTCGCTGGTGGCGAAGGTGGCGTGGAACAGGCGCCGCTCGAACATGATGCCGTCTGCCAGCGTTCCCTCGTATGCGCGGTTCACCGCTTCCTTGGCGGCCATCACGGCGATCTGCCCGTAGTCGCAGATCTGCAGTGCCGCCCCCAGGGCTTCTTCCATAAGCTTGTCCAGCGGCACGACGCGGCTGGCCAGGCCGCTGCGTTCGGCCTCCGCCGCGTCCATCATGCGGCCGGTGAGCACCAGGTCCATGGCCTTGGCCTTGCCGACCGCGCGCGGCAGCCGCTGCGTGCCGCCCGAGCCCGGAATGATGCCGAGTTTGATTTCGGGCTGGCCGAATTTCGCGTTGTCTGCCGCAATGATGAAGTCGCACATCATGGCCAGCTCGCAGCCACCGCCCAAGGCGAAGCCGCTGACGGCCGCGATCACCGGTTTGCGCACGCTGCGAAGCTGTTCCCAGTTGCGCGTAATGTAGTCATTTTTGTAGACGTCGGCAAAACCGTAAGTCGCCATCGCGCCGATGTCGGCGCCGGCGGCAAAAGCCTTCTCGCTGCCGGTCAGAACGATGCAGCCGATGCCGTCGTCGGCATCGAAGGCCTTGAGCGCGCTGCCCAACTCGTCCATCAACTGGTCGTTCAGTGCATTGAGCTGTTTGGGGCGGTTCAGCGTGATGATGGCCACGCGGCCTTCAGTTCGGGTCAGAATCAATTCGTAAGTCATGGCAGGCGTCCTTTTGTGGCTGAATCATGCCATGCTGACGGCAAGCCCAAGCAAGGGAAAACATTAGCCGACCGATGGGTCGGTTAATGATAAATTCAGGACAGGAGACAACCATTCATGACACAAGCCCCCCCCGACATGGCGGACGACCCCGCGGTTTTGTATGCGGAGCACGGCGCGGTTGCGCTGCTCACGCTCAATCGCCCGCAGGCGCTCAACAGCTTTACGCGGAAAATGCATCACGACTTGTGGGCCGCGCTGGACCGGGCCGAAGGCAATCCGCTGATCCGCGCCCTGGTCATCACTGGCGCTGGCCGTGGTTTCTGCGCTGGCGCCGACCTCGGCGAGTTCGATTTTTCGCCCGGCCCTGATCTGATGGAACGCGCCAACCCCGGACCGGTCATAGACCAGGCCTTCAACCCCACGGTGCGCCGCCTGCAGGCGCTGCGCATGCCGACGGTCGCTGCAGTCAATGGCGTTGCCGCAGGTGCCGGCGCCTCGCTGGCCATGACCTGCGACATCGCAATCGCCGCGCCTGTCGCGAGTTTCATCCAGGCCTTCAGCAAAATCGGCCTGATTCCCGACGCTGGCGGCACCTGGTTCCTCGCGCAGCGCCTGGGCCTGGCGCGCGCCATGGCGCTGGCCATGACCGGCGACAAACTCTCCGCCGCGCAAGCCAGGGAGTGGGGAATGATCTGGGATGTTGCCGACGACTGCGTGGCCGCCGCCCTGACGCTCGCCCAGCGGCTGGCCGGCATGCCGACAAAAGCGCTGGTGGCGACGCGGCAGATGCTGCGCGAGAGTTCCAGCCGTACCTTGGACCAACAGCTTGATGCTGAACGCGATACCCAGTCAGCCCTCGGCCGCACGCATGACTACCTCGAAGGTGTGACGGCTTTTCTTGAAAAGCGCCCTGCAGCGTTCAGGGGCGAATGATGGACGACCAAACACTGGCGCGCCGCGTTGGCGAAGCTATGTTTGCCGCTGACACGGCGTCCAGAGACACCATGGGCATGGAGTTGCTGAGTTGCGAGCCCGGCCGCGCGCTGATGCGCATGACGGTGGCTGAACGGCACCTGAACGGCCACAAAATCTGCCACGGCGGCTTCATCTTCACGCTGGCCGACTCGACCTTTGCCTTTGCCTGCAACAGCCGCAACCGCGTCACGGTGGCCGCCGGCTGCAGCATCGAGTTCCTCAAGCCCGGCCAGCCCGGCGACATACTGACTTGCGAAGGTGTGGAGCAGATCCTGCAGGGCCGGCACGGCATTTATGACATGAAGGTCAGCAACCAGCGCGGCGAGGTGGTCGCCATGTTCCGCGGCAAAAGTGCGCAGATTGCCGGCCATGTGATTACTGATCCGGATGCGGAGGCCGCATGAAAAGTTTTCCCCTGGAGCCGATCGAGAAAGCCGGCCTGGATGAGTTGCGTGCGCTGCAGCTCAAGCGCCTGCAGGCCACGCTGCGGCATGCCTGGCTTCATTCGCCGGTCTACCGCGCCAAGTTCGAGGCCGCCGGCGTGCATCCTGATGACTGCAAATCGCTGGCCGATCTGGCGAAGTTCCCCTTTACCACCAAGCGCGACCTGCGCGACAGCTACCCTTTCGGCATGCTGGCGGTGTCACGCGAGCAGTGTGTGCGCCTGCACGCGTCCAGCGGCACCACCGGCAAGCCAACGGTTGTTGCCTACACAAAAAACGATGTGGACATGTGGGCCGGTTGCGTGGCACGCAGCATTCGTGCTGCCGGCGCGCGGCCCGGCGATCTCGTACACATCAGTTATGGCTACGGCCTGTTCACCGGCGGTTTGGGCGCGCATTATGGCGCCGAAAAACTGGGCTTGACGGTCGTGCCTTTCGGCGGTGGCCAGACTGAGCGCCAGGTGCAGTTGATCACCGACTTCAAGCCCGACATCATCATGGTGACACCCAGCTACATGCTGGCGATTGCCGACGAGTTTGAAAAACAGGGCATGAGCGCTGCGGACACCAGTTTGCGCACCGGCATCTTCGGCGCCGAGCCGTGGACCAACGACATGCGGCATGCGATAGAAAAACGCATGGGCATAGCCGCGGTGGATATCTACGGCCTCAGCGAAGTCATCGGCCCTGGCGTGGCCAGCGAGTGCGTGGAAACCAAGGACGGCCCGACCATCTGGGAGGATCATTTTTATCCCGAGATCATCGATCCGGAAACCGGCGAGTTGGTCGCCGATGGCGACCTCGGCGAGCTGGTGTTCACCAGCCTCACCAAAGAGGCATTGCCCATCATCCGTTACCGCACGCGGGACCTGACGCGGCTGCTGCCGGGTACGGCGCGCAGCATGCGTCGCATGGAAAAAATCACCGGCCGCAGCGACGACATGATGATTGTGCGTGGCGTCAATGTGTTCCCCACGCAGATCGAGGAGTTGATTCTCAAGCGCGTCGAACTTGCGCCGCACTACCAGTGCATCCTCACGCGGGAGGGCGTGCTGGACTGTTTGTGTGTGGCCGTGGAAACGCGGCCTGGCCTGAGCCCCGACAGCGCTGATGCGCAGACCGCAGCGCGCTTGCTGCAGCATGAGATCAAGGCCTACGTCGGCACCACGGCGGAGATCGAACTCCGCGCCGAAGGCGGTGTGGAGCGCAGCCAGGGCAAAGCCAAACGGGTGCTGGACCACAGGGCGTGAAGGCGTTGCGCTTGGTTGACGCGGCATTTCGCGCTCGCTGTCTTGCGACAGCTTGTGGCAGCGCTGAAGCCAGGCATTTCGTGGCCCGGATCGAGGCGCAAATGGCCGCGGGCTGAACCGCCTCAGTCCGCCGAACCCAGCCATTTGTCCGCCAGGACCTGGTCCCTGAGCACCAGGCGCCAGGTGGTCGTGGCGGGCGGCATCACCAGAGACAGGCGCAGCAGGCGCTTGTCGCGCGCCACCAGCGCCACGACCTTTTTACTGGTACCGGCATACAGTGGCAGCTCGTCAAGCTTGCCCAGCCGCCAGCCAGCGCTTGGGCCCGCAGCCGATTTTTTGCCCGTGACAGCAGCCGGCGTTTCCACCCCCAGCCATTCATCGCCTGCAGCAAAACCGGCGCTCTCGGCCGCGCCACCGCGCAACACCGTCTTGACCTGGATGCTGCTGTTTTCCTGCACGCGCAGCCCCAGCGCCTGGGCCAGTTGCGCCGGCTCCTGCAACACGCCCACACCGTGGCGCTTGAGCAGCTCTTCCACGGGTAGCTCACCGGTGCCGTGTACCCAGGCAGCGATCTCCGCCAAGTAGGAACGGCCACTCACCTCCTGCAACGCGGCCGCAAAGTCCGCTTCGCTCATGGGTCCCGCCTTGCAGCGCAGCCACAGCGTGCGCATGACCTCGTCCAGATTCGCCGGCCCGCCGGCGCCACTTTCGCTGCGCAGACTCAGGTCGAAACACAGGGCCACCAGCGCACCTTTGGTGTAGTAGCTGACGGTGGCGTTCGGTGTATTTTCGTCCTGGCGGTAATACTTGACCCAGGCGTCGAAGCTCGCCTGAGCGACCGACTGCACCAGTCGTCCCGGCGTTTGCATCACCTGGTTGATGGTCTTGTTGAGCAGCCGCAGATAGCCCGCGTTGTCGAGCAGTCCGGTGCGGCGCAGCAGCAGATCGTCGTAGTAACTCGTGAACCCTTCGAAAAACCAGAGCAATCCGGTGTAGTTCTCGCTGCCGTAGTTGTAGCTGGCAAATTCCGCCGGTCGCAGGCGCTTGACATTCCAGGTGTGGAAATACTCGTGGCTGATCAGGCCGCGCAACGTGGTGTAACCCTCGGGCAACTTGCCATCACCCAGGCGTGGCAAGTCCTTGCGGTTGCAGATCAGTGCGGTGGAGTTGCGGTGCTCCAGGCCGCCATAACCGTCGTCCACCGCATTGAGCATGAACAGATAGTTTTTGAAGGGCGGTTTTTTATTGCCATGCCAGAAACGGATTTGCGTCTCGCAAATTTTCTTCGTGTCGGCCAGCAAGCGGGCACCGTCAAAACCGGCGGCGGCGCCAGCGACCACAAAGCGGTGCGGCACGCCGCAGGCGTTGAAGGCGCCGCTCCAGAAGGGGCCCATCTCCACCGGGCAGTCCACCAGTTCGTCGTAGTCTGCAGCCAGGTAGCTGCCAAAGCCCAGCTTGTTGATTTTCAGTGGGCTGAGCCCGGTGGCGACCGACCAGCCTGCCGTGGCAGGCGATGGCGCCACATCGAGCAGGTGCGGCGCCTGTGACTGGCCCTCGACGCGCAGACACAGCGAGCTGTTGTTGAAAAAACCGCGATGTGCGTCCAGGCAGGCAGTGCGCACCGAGTTGTCGTTGGCATACACCTCGTAGATCAGCTGCAGTGGCTTGTCCGGGTTGCAGCGAATCTCCCAGCTGCATTTGTCGAATTGCCGCAGTTGCGTCTCCGGCAGCGCCCTTGTTCCCTGCCTGGCACGCAAGCCCTGCAGATTTTTGGAGAACTCCCGCACCAGGTAGCTGCCCGGAATCCACACCGGCAGGGCCAGCCGCTGCAACGCGGCTGGCCGGGCTATGTTCAGCGTGACACGAAACAGATGGGCATGAAAGTCGGCAATCTCGATGCGGTAACGAATGGCTTCGGACGGGGGCGGCGTGGCGCGTTGCTTGGGCATATGGATGGAAAGAATACCTGAATACACAGCCAACTTTTTGCTGCGGTGCGCTGTGTCACCGGTGGCGTTGTCACGCTATCAAAAAAAGAGCTTCTAACGCCCGTCAGAAAAGGGCAAAGGGCATTTTTGGCTGGTTTTTATTGCGGCGGTGCTCATTGCACTTTGGCGTCGTTCAGGTATTTTTCGACCTGCTGCGCGCTGACGGCGCCGGGCACACGCGTACCGTCAGCAAAGATGAGCGTGGGAGTGCCGGTGATGCGGTGCTTTTTACCAAACTCGATGTTGCGCGCCAGCGCACTGCTGTCGCAACTTGCTGGCGCCACCGGCTGGTCGCGCACCATCAGATCCTGCCAGGCCTTGCCTTTGTCTTTGGCACACCAGATGTTTTTCGATTTTTCGGCTGAATCAGGACCCAGGATCGGGTACAAAAACATGTAGACCGTTACATCCGTCACCTTCTGCATGTCGCGCTCAAAACGTTTGCAGTAGCCGCAATTCGGGTCTTCAAACACGGCCAGCTTGCGTTTGCCGTTGCCACGCACGAGGGTGAATGCGTCTTTCAGCGGCAGGGCGTCGAAGGCCACTGCGTTGAGCTTGTCCACGCGCTCCTCGGTCAGATTGCGCCGCTGTTTGGTGTCTATCAGGTTGCCCTGTATCAGGAAGTTACCCTCGGCATCGGTGTAAAAAATATCGTTGCCATTGACCCGGATTTCATACAGACCGTTCATCGGCGCTTTGCTGACTTCTTCGATGGGCGGCAAGCTAGGCAACCGATCTGCGAGGTTTTTGCGGATCACGGCTTCCTGCGCGACAGCGGCGCCCAAGCCCCATGCCAGCAAGCCGCAGGCCGCGATGTTTCTGAGTAATTTCATTGTTTTTCCCGTCTTTGTTAAATCTGACCCATTGCCCGCCGTGTGACCCATTGCTTGAGCGGGCCACTTTTTGCGAAACCCGTCATGCCCCAATTGCGCAGCGCCTGCCAGCGCACATCGGTCTGCGCAAACAGGCTGTGCAGGCCGTCGGTCACTGCGCCCATGGCCGCGACATCGGCCTTGCGCGCACGCTCGTAACGACGGAGCAATTTCTCGTCGCCCAGGCCGCGCCAATACTCACGCGCATGCACCACCGCTGCCAGCTCCGCCGCATCGGCCAGCCCCAGGTTCAGGCCCTGGCCGGCCAGAGGATGCACCGTATGGGCGGCATCCCCGGCCAGCGCCCAGCCCGCCCCGACCCAGCGATCAGCGGTGGACAGCGCCAGCGGCCAGCTCGACCGGTTGCTGGCCAGTTGCAGGCGTCCAGCCCCGGCACCACAGGCGAGTTGCACTGCTGCCGAAAATTCTTCCGGGGACAATTTTTCCAGCGAAGTTGCACGCGCCACTGAGACAGACCAAACCAGCGCTACAGAGTTCCCGTGCTCGCCACCCATCGGCAAAAGAGCCAGCACTTCGCCGTTTATGAACCACTGGCGCGCGACGCCCGAGTGCGGCAAGTCGCTCAGCAGGCGGGCGGCGATGGCCTTTTGTGGGTAGGACTTGACAGTCCAGGCCGCACCGAAATCGTTGCGGCTGCTGCTGGCCTTGCCTTCGCAGATCACGCTGAGCGCGGCCTGGACCGATGCCGGCACGATTTCTATCTGCGGCTGGTAGCGCACGGCCTCGGCGAGTTGCTGCTCAAGCGCCGGTACATCGACGATCCAGGCCAGCGCTGCGCCGCTGCCGCCATCTGCGCTGAAATCGAGCTGCCCGCCGTCATCGCCCCAGACCAGCATCTGCCTGACAGCGGTTGCCGAAGCTGCGTCAGGCCAGGCCCTGAGCGACTCCAGCAATTGCCGCGACGCGCTGTTCAGTGCATAGGCGCGCACATCCTGGGGGGGCGGGACAGCCAGGTCGGCGTCGGGGACGGGACGGGCGACCAGCGCCACGCGCAGGCGCTCGCGGGCCAGCAGCAAGGCCAGGCTCCGGCCGACCACCCCGCCGCCGCGGATACAGACATCAAACGGTTTGGACATGGCTCATTTTAGAAGGCGGTGCAAAATATCCCGCTTGTAGGGATTGATTGAAATTCTGAAGGGCACATCAAGTGAGCGAAAAATGAGCGAAACATCGAGGGAACCCTCTGATCCTGCCGACGTCAACGCGGTCATCACCGCACTGTGGGTATACCCCGTCAAATCCTGTGCCGGCGTGCGAGTCGAGGAAGCCATCCTGACCGAAACCGGCCTGGAGTTTGACCGCGCATGGATGGTGGTGGACGAACACGGTGAATTTGTGACCCAGCGCGAGTTGCCGCGCATGGCGCTGATCCGCCCGCAGCTCAAGACCCAGGACATGGTGCTGCGCGCGCCCGGCATGCTGGCCTTGCACATCGCACTTGACCAGGTGCAGGAGCCGGTTCGCGTGCGGGTCTGGGACGACGAGGTGAAGGCCTACGACATGGGCCCCATTGCAGCCCAGTGGTTCAGTGATTTTCTGGGTGAGAAGCTGCGCCTGGTGCGCTTTGACCCCGAGCAGAAACGCCGCTCCAGCGTGCGCTGGACCGGGGCAGTGGAAGCGTTGAATCAGTTCAGCGACGGTTACCCGTTGCTGGTGCTCAGCGAGGCGTCGCTGATCGGGCTCAATGACAAGCTGCAGGCCGCAGGCGGCACGCCCGTCGGCATGGAGCGTTTTCGGCCCAACATTGTGCTGGGCCCTGCGTCCACTGGCGCTGCGGTCGCGCTGTCCGCCCACGATGAAGACCGGCTGGGTGAACTGCGTATCAGCACAGAACAGGGTCTGGCGCGGCTCAAACCGGTCAAGCCCTGCGCGCGTTGCCCCATCCCCAACATCGACCCGGCCACCGCCGTCAGCAGCCCCGAGGTCAACGACATGCTGCAGACCTACCGGCAAGACCCGCGCCTGAACGGCGCACTGAGTTTTGGCATGAACCTGATCCGGCTCGATGGGGACGACCACCTGCTTCGGGTGGGGCAGGCGGTGAGCGCCGACTACCGTTTCGACTGAGTATTTTCAGCCGGAGCTGGCAAGCGACTGGGTGTCGCTGTCACCCCGGCGGGAGTCCAATGCCAGAGGCGACGGACGGGTCAACTCGGGCTCCAAAAAACGGATAGGGCGGCGCGTACGCTCCGCCATGCCGGCCAACAGGTCGGAAAGGGCTTGCGACAGTGCAGGCCCTTCCATCAGACGCTCGCTGAGAAGCACACCGGCCACGTGAAATTGCAGCAGCACCTCTGGTTTGAGGCCCTTGAGCGGCATCAGGCCCGCCGCGATCAACCGCGCAGCCAGCTCGTTGACCGGCCCGCGCGTTGACACGTCCTCAATGATCAGGCCAAAACATGCCTCGTCCACCCGGCCCACCGTGTCCACGTCGCGCAGGATACGGCGCAGCTTGATCACGCTGCGCAGCAGGCTTTGTTCTGCCACGGCGATGCCGTAGGTGCGCTTGACGTAGCCGTAGTTCACGAGCTCGACGTACACCACGGCGGCCGGTTCCTTGTAGCGTGTGGCGCGAGACACCATCTGTTTGAGCCGGTCGTCAAACAAATGAACAGCCAGCAGCCCCGTCAATGCGTCGTGGCTGACCATGGCCTGCTCGCGCGCCTCGATGCCATGGCGCTCCCGCGAGCGTACGTTCAGCGCCACCAGCAGCAAAGGCACCTCGAAGGCCAGCGACAGCATGAACGCGTATTGGGAGAGCCAGGACGTTGGCACCCAGCCGAAAATGCGGGCTACCACCAGCAAGGTGGCCAGCGCCAGCGGCGTGAACCCGCCCAGCACCCAGACGCCAATCACGTCCTTGCGCCGCCAGGCCATCAGTGCGGTACTTATCCCCAGAATGATCACTACCACCAGATAAGCGCCAATCAGGCGCACACCCCATTGCCGATCCAGCCCGATATAGGCCACCGCGAAAGCGGGGCCGGCCAGACCGACCCCGTACACGAGGTGATCAAACCAGCGGTGACGGCCCACCATGCCGCACAGGTTGCGAATCAGCAGCAAGGCCGAGCTGCCGCCCAGAAAGCCCAGAAAGCCCTTGGAGAAATTATTCCAGGCCGGGAAATCTCCCCAGAGAAAATGGCCGGCAACCCCGCTGAGGGAGGCCACCACCAGCGTCATGATGGTGGCGTAAACCGAGTACCAGGCATAGGCCTGGTCGCGGTAGGCCCAGCCCTGCACCGCGCCAACCACGATCAACAGCAGCAGCGCACCTATCACCACCCCGATGACCATGTAGTCGACCTGTAGGCGATGAACCCTCGCTGGTGCGGAGATCACGTTGACCGGTATGTTGACCTGTGTGACGTGCTGGATCCGCACATACACGTCGAGAATGCCTTCTTCTGGTAGCACCAGATCAAATTGCGCATAGCGGCCGGGCTCGGGCCAGCTAGAGACGGGCACGGTGTCGCCCGCCGTCTGGCTGGTCCAGTCCCCATTCCGGCTCTTCTGAAAAACGGTGACTTTGTCGAGCAGCGGAAGAGGAAACTCCAGCAACCACTTGAGCCGGGAATTGGTCGGCTCAAGAAAGCGGTAGTGTTGCCACAGAATTGTCTCCGGCCCCAGGGTGTAGATGGTGTTGGCCCGGCCGGGGCTCATGAACGCAAGGTGCTTGTCGGCAGCCACCTGCTCTATCGTGGCCTCGCCGCTGGCGTCCACCCATACTCGTGCGCTGCCCTGCAGGTCCGCGACAAGGTTCTGGTCATGGAGGACGACCACGGGTTGGGCCTGGCTGGCCGTGCCCCACAGGCCAAACAATGCGCCTAGCAGCAGGGCCACCACAAGCCGTGCCCCTTGTCCCGCCGCGCATCGCATACACTTCTCAGCCTGTTTTCTAAGGTTTCTCATGAGTTTGAAGTGCGGTATTGTAGGCTTGCCTAATGTTGGAAAATCCACCCTGTTCAACGCCCTGACCAAGGCGGGCATCGCGGCGGAAAATTATCCTTTCTGCACAATCGAGCCCAATGTCGGGATTGTGGAAGTGCCAGACCCGAGATTGGCCCAGTTGGCGGCAATCGTCAATCCGGAAAAGATCCAGTCCGCCATCGTCGAATTTGTCGATATTGCCGGCCTGGTGGCCGGTGCCAGCACGGGTGAAGGCCTGGGCAACAAGTTTCTGGCCCACATCCGCGAGACCGACGCCACCGTCAATGTGGTGCGCTGCTTTGAAGACGACAACGTGATCCACGTCGCCGGCAAGGTCGACCCGATCTCCGACATCGAAGTGATCCAGACCGAGCTTTGCCTGGCCGACCTGACTGCCGTTGAAAAAGCCCTGCACCGGGTGACCAAGCTGGCGCGCTCGGGCGACAAGGAGTCCATCAAGCTGGTAGCCATCCTGGAAAAATGTCAGGTGGCGCTTAACGATACCAAGCCGGTGCGCACGATTGATTTCAGCAAGGAAGAGCTGCCGCTGCTCAAGCAGTTCTTCCTGATCACCGCCAAGCCCGCGATGTTTGTGGCCAACGTGGCCGAAGACGGCTTCGAGAACAACCCTTTTCTGGACCGCCTGAAGGCTTATGCCGCAGAGCAGAAGGCGCCAGTGGTCGCGATCTGCGCCAAGATGGAAGCCGAGATGGCCGACATGGAGGAAGAGGACAAAAAAATGTTCCTTGCGGAGATCGGCCAGGACGAGCCCGGCCTGAACCGCTTGATCGTTGCGGCCTACAAGCTGCTGGGCCTGCAGACTTATTTCACCGCCGGCGTGAAGGAAGTGCGCGCCTGGACCATCCACGTCGGTGATACCGGCCCACAGTCGGCTGGCGTGATCCACACTGATTTTGAAAAAGGTTATATCCGCGCCCAGACCATCGCCTTCGACGACTACATCGCCCATCAGGGCGAACAGGGCGCCAAGGACGCGGGCAAGATGCGCAGCGAAGGCAAGGAATACGTCGTCAAGGATGGCGACGTGATGAATTTCCTGTTCAGCAGCTAAACCGGCGATTGACCGCGCTTTCCGCCGGTTTGATGATGTTTTAGGCCACCACCCCATCACTTTCGGGCGAAATCAGCTATTGATTTGCTAGCAAGTTATTCGTTCCCCAGAGGCCCTTGTCCATGACAGAAACCGTCCGCCTTGCCAAAGCCCTGGCCCAGATGCTCAACTGCTCGCGTCGCGAAGCCGAGCAGTATATCGAAGGTGGCTGGGTGCGCGTCGACGGCGTGGTGGTGGAAGAACCGCAGTTCCGCGTGGGGAATCAGAAGATAGAACTGGACCGCGACGCCAGCCTGCTGGCGCTGACACCGGTGACCTTGCTGCTGCACAAGCCGGCTGCTTACGAGGCCGGCCTCGATGGTGCATCAGGCAAACCCGCTGCGCCCGCCCTGCAACTGCTGACGCCAGCGAACCGGTCGGCGGACGACCGCTCCGGCATCCGGCCACTTAAAAAACACTTCAGCTCGCAGGCGCTGGCGACACCGCTGGCCACGTCGGCCAGCGGCCTGGTGGTGTTGACCCAGGACTGGCGTGTGGCACGCAAGCTCGGCGAAGACGCCTCAGTGATGGAGCATGAAGTGATTGTCGAGGTCGCCGGCCAGCTGGTGCCCGGCGGCCTGGAGCGGCTCAACCGCGTCGAGCACGGCTTCACGTTCAATGGCATCCTGCTGCCGCCGGCCAAGGTGAGCTGGCAAAACGAAACGCGGCTGCGTTTTGCCCTCAAGGGCGAGCGGCCGGGGCAGATCGCCTACATGTGTGAGACCGTGGGTCTCAGCGTGCAGGCCATGAAACGCATCCGCGTCGGCCGTGTGCCCATGAGCAGCCTGGCAGTGGGCCAGTGGCGTTATCTGCTACCCACTGAGCGCTTCTGAGCATTGGCGTCCGTCGACAGGTCCGTTCAAGCCGGGGCCGCGGGTCCGGCTTTGCCGGCCCGCAGGCGCAGCGCCCCCTCGAGGGGCAGAGAGTTACACGAAGTGAACGAACGTGGGGGCCATGTGCTAGCCGCCCAGGAATTTGAAGCCGCCCGGGAAGGCCCATAACAACGCGCCCGTCATCATGAAATATCGTGCGAACTTGCCAATCGCCATGTAGGCCACGCAGGGCCAGAACGGAAACTTGAGCCAGCCTGCCACCGCACACAGCGGGTCACCGACCGCCGGCAGCCAGGCCAGCAGGCAGGCCTTGGGCCCCAGCTTTTCGAGCCAGCGGATGGCCCGGCCGTGGTGCGAGGAGTGCGAATACTTGTCAACCACCTTGTGCGCGCCGTAACCGAGCCACCAGTCGAGTGCGCCGCCCAGGGTGTTGCCTGCGGTGGCGACCAGGACCGCCGGCCAGAACATGTCGGGGTTGAGCTTGACCAGGCCGAAGACCACCGGTTCAGAGCCCAGCGGCAACAGCGTTGCCGATATGAAGGACACCACAAACACTGTGCTCAGGCCGTACTCGGGCAGGGCCAGCGCTTGTGTCAGGTGTTGTAGCCAGAGTTCCATCTGCAGCGAGTATAGGGAGCGCGGCCCGGCCGGCGCTGTAGGGCGGACGCTTGTAACGCCGTGTGCAAATTTCGATTGCTGAAATTTTGGGCAGCTACAATCACCCCTCGTTTTCAGCTTTCACCATCCCCGCACGTCCATGAACATCGGCCCTTACGTTTTGGCAAACAATTTGTTTGCAGCGCCCATGGCCGGCGTTACCGACCGGCCGTTCCGGCGCCTGTGCAAAACCCTGGGCGCCGGCTATGCGGTCAGCGAGATGGTGACCTCGCGCCGTGACCTGTGGGACACGCTGAAAACCTCGCGCCGTGCCAACCATGATGGGGAAGTGGCGCCGATCGCGGTGCAGATCGCCGGCACCGATGCGCAGATGATGGCCGAAGCCGCGGCCTATAACATTGACCGCGGCGCCCAGATCATCGACATCAACATGGGCTGCCCGGCCAAGAAGGTCTGCAACAAGTGGGCCGGTTCAGCCCTGATGCAGGACGAGCCGCTGGCCCTCGCGATTGCTGAAGCGGTGGTGGCCGCCTGCGCGCCGCGCGGCGTGCCGGTCACGCTGAAGATGCGCACCGGCTGGGCAGAGTCGCACAAAAATGCCGTCACGCTGGCGCGCGCCTTCGAGAGTGCCGGCGTGCAGATGTTGGCGGTGCATGGCCGCACGCGGGCCCAAGGCTACAAGGGTCAGGCTGAATACGACACGATTGCCGCGGTCAAGGCCGCGGTGTGCATTCCGGTGGTGGCCAACGGCGACATCAGGACCCCCGAAAAGGCCCGCGATGTGCTGGCCTACACCGGCGCTGATGCGGTGATGATTGGCCGGGCGGCCCAGGGTCGGCCCTGGATCTTTCGGGAAATCGGGCATTTCCTGGCGACGGGCACGCATCTTGCGCCGCCGTTGGTGGCCGAAGTCAGGCGTTTACTGCTTGATCACCTGCTCGACCATTACGAACTGTATGGCGCGTTCAGTGGCGTGCGCAGTGCGCGCAAACACATTGGCTGGTATGTGAAAACGCTGCCGGGCGGTGACGCTTTCCGCAGCCGCATGAACTTGCTGGAGGACAGCGAGGCGCAGTGGCAGGCGGTTGCCGATTTTTTTGATGAGCTGGGAGCTCGCATGGACCGCATGACAGTCGCGGTTTCCGGTGAAGCAAATGAACAACAACAGGACCGGCAGGGAGAGCTCGCATGAGCAAGAAGCAGATCGAAGAATGCGTGCGCAACAGTCTTGAGAGTTATTTCAAGGACCTGCGCGGCACCGAACCCGATGGCAGCATGTACGAGATGCTGGTGCGCGTGGTTGAAAAACCCCTGCTTGAGGTGGTGATGCAGCATGCCGACAAAAACCAGTCACGGGCCGCCGAATGGCTGGGCCTGAACCGCAACACGCTGCGCAAAAAGTTGCTTGAGCACAAGCTGATCAAGTAAGCGCTACTCCGCATCCGTCCCAAAGAAAAACATGAACGCAACCCCGCCTGCAGCCTCTGACGTGATTGTCCTGAAGGCATTGATTTCTGTCTCCGACAAAACCGGCATCCTGGAATTCGCGCAGGCATTGCATGCCCTGGGCATCAGGCTGCTGTCCACGGGCGGCACAGCCAAGCTGCTGGCTGACGCCGGCCTGCCGGTAACTGAGGTGGCCGACCACACCGGCTTTCCTGAAATGCTGGACGGCCGCGTCAAGACGCTGCACCCGAAAATCCACGGCGGCCTGCTGGCCCGGCGCGATGTGCCCGAGCACATGTCCGCTCTCAAAGCGCACGCCATCGACACAATCGACTTGCTGGTCGTCAACCTGTATCCGTTTGAAGCGACCGTGGCCAAACCCGGCTGCACGCTGGAGGACGCCATCGAAAACATCGACATTGGGGGCCCGGCCATGGTGCGTTCGGCCGCCAAAAACTGGAAGGACGTGGGTGTGCTGACCGACGCTTCGCAGTACGCCGGTGTGCTCGATGAGCTCAAGGCAGAAGGCAAGCTCACTGAGGCGACCAAATTCGCCCTGTCGGTGGCTGCGTTCAACCGCATCAGCCAGTACGACGGCGCGATCAGCGACTATCTGTCGGGCATTCAGGCCGACGGCGCGCACAGCTTGTTTCCGGGTCAGGCCAACGGCCGTTTCATCAAGCTGCAGGATTTGCGCTACGGCGAAAATTCGCACCAGCAGGCCGCGCTGTACCGCGACCTCCATCCCGCGCCGGGCTCGCTGGTGACGGCTGCGCAGTTGCAGGGCAAGGCGCTCAGCTACAACAACATCGCCGACGCTGATGCCGCCTGGGAATGTGTCAAGACCTTCACCGAGTCCGCGTGCGTCATCGTCAAACACGCCAACCCCTGCGGTGTGGCGGTGGGCGTCGATGCGCTTGAAGCCTACAGCAAGGCCTTCAAGACCGACCCGACCTCTGCTTTTGGCGGCATCATTGCGCTGAACTGCACGCTGGACGAGGCCGCGGCGCAGCAGATCGCCAAACAGTTTGTCGAGGTGCTGATGGCCCCGGCCTTCACGCCCGGGGCACTCGCGGTGTTCAAAAGCAAGGTCAATGTGCGCATCCTGCATATCGCGTTGCCGCCCGGTGGCAACACCGCGTGGAAGCAGGGCCGCAACCTGATGGACGTCAAGCGCGTGGGTTCTGGCCTCTTGATGCAGACCGCCGACAACCATGAACTCGCGCTGGCCGATCTCAAGGTCGTCAGCAAGCTGCAGCCGACGCCGGCGCAGCTGCAAGATCTGCTGTTTGCCTGGAAGGTGGCCAAGTACGTCAAGTCCAACGCCATCGTGTTCTGCGGTGGCGGCATGACGCTGGGTGTGGGGGCCGGCCAGATGAGCCGCATCGACTCGGCCCGCATCGCGGCCATCAAGGCGGCCAACGCGGGCCTCGATCTCGCCGGTTCGGCCGTGGCCAGCGACGCCTTCTTTCCCTTCCGCGACGGGCTCGACGTGGTGGTCGATGTCGGCGCCACCTGTGTGATCCAGCCGGGCGGCAGCATGCGTGACGAGGAAGTCATCGCGGCGGCCGATGAGCGCGGGGTGGTGATGGTGCTGAGCGGGGTCAGGCACTTCCGGCACTGACTTCGGCTTTTTTCAAGAAAAAAGTGGCTCTGGCCCATATCCAGTGGGATTTAGTAGCTACTGAATTCATAGCGACCTCTTCGGCTCATCTGTCATCCCGGACTTGATCCGGGATCCATGTTGGATAACTCGCACATTTTGGTTCACCAACAAGCCGGGTCTCGCCCCGGCGGGCGACTTACTTTTCTTTGCGTCGCCAAAGAAACCTAAGGAAAAGAAAGGCGACCCGATGGTCCGGGTCCCTCCGCTTCGCTGCGGGCAACCTGCGGTGCTCGCCGAAAACGGGGTCGAGCTCGAACTCGCCTTCGGCTCAAACAATCGCTCGCCCTGATCCGTTTTCGGCTGCGCTCCTCGGCCCAGCCCGACGGGTGGGGTAGAGAAAACCAATTCCAGATACCGAATGCAAAACTCCGGAGACGAAGACGCGCAAAGCGCGTCTTCGTCGGGACTTCCCAGAGACTGTCAGTCATGCACGCGAGCGCAGCACACGCGGCCAAATGAAGTCCCCCTCCATCGCCCAGCGGGGCGAGGGAGGGGCTAGGGGTGGGAGTGGGGAGTCGCTACTACTATCCCGGGCAAGACAGGAACGCAGCGTGACGCTTGTAAAAGCTCAGCGGCCCGCAAAAAACTGCGCAGCCGCCTCGACAGTTGCTTCGATGTCTTCCGCCGTGTGCGCCGAACTGACAAAACCCGCTTCATACAAGGCCGGGGCGTAGTACACACCCTTGTCCAGCATGGCATGGAAAAACCGGTTGAAGGCCGGGCTGTCGGTCGTCATGACCGTGGCGTAGTTTTGCGGCAGCTTTTCCATCAGGAAAAAGCCGAACATGCCGCCCTCGCTGTCGCCACAAAAGGGTATGCCCGCCTGTGCGGCGACGCGGGTCAGTCCGCTGACCAGGCTGCGGGTGCGTTCGCCCAGAGCTTCATAAAACCCGGGTTTGGAAATCTCGCGCAACGTGGCCAGGCCACAGGCGGTAGCCACCGGGTTGCCTGACAGCGTGCCGGCCTGGTAAACCGGGCCAAGCGGTGCAAGTTGCTCCATGACGGCGCGGGTGCCGCCGAAAGCGGCCAGTGGCATGCCACCGCCTATGACCTTGCCCAGTACCGTCATGTCGGGCTTGAAGCCGGGAATGCTCCTTGCGTAAACGCTTTGCGCGCCGCCGAGCGCGACGCGGAACCCCGTCATCACTTCATCAAATACCAGCAACACGCCGTGCTGGGTGCAAAGCTCCCGGCAGCGTTTCATGAAAGGCACGCTGGCCCGCACAAAGTTCATGTTGCCGGCAATCGGCTCAATGATCAGGCAGGCTGTGTTGCTGCCGTGCAGGGCGAAGGCTTCTTCGAGCTGTGCGATGTGGTTGTATTCGAGCACCAGTGTGTGCTGCACCACTTCGGGTGGCACGCCGGCGCTGGTCGGGTTGCCGAAGGTGGCCAAGCCGGAGCCGGCCTTGACCAGCAAGGCATCGGCATGGCCGTGGTAGCAGCCCTCGAACTTGATGATCTTGCTGCGGCCGGTGGCGCCGCGCGCGAGGCGGATGGCGCTCATGCTGGCCTCAGTGCCGGAACTGACGAGGCGCAGCATCTCGATGGAGGGCACCAGCTTGACGATTTCTTCGGCCAGCTCGACTTCGCGCTCGGTCGGGGCGCCGTATGAGAAGCCTTCCAGCACCGCTTTCTGAACGGCTTCAACCACGGGGGGATGACCGTGCCCCAGGATCATGGGGCCCCAGGAGCCGATGTAGTCGATATAGCGTTTACCATCGGCATCCCAAAAGTAGGCTCCCTGCGCGCGTTGCACAAAGCGTGGCGTGCCGCCTACGGCCTTGAAGGCGCGCACTGGGGAATTGACGCCGCCGGGAATCAGCGCCCGGGCGCGTTCAAACAGGACGGTATTTCGGGATGTATCTGAGGAAATATTTGAATTAGTGCTTGGTGCCATTGGGGGGTAGGTCAAAGGAGGGCAGAGCGGGGACTGTGTTAGCGCTGGAGGCTTCATCCCCATCGTCATCGTCTTCGATAGGGGTGTCGTCTGTCTGGGCCCAGAACATGCGGTCGGGCACGATATGGCCCATGCCGGGGTGGAAACCGGCGTCCAGGCTGTGATCAAGGTAGGCCAGGGCTTCGCTGGTGGCGGCCTGCAGGTTGTGCCCGTTGGCCAGCAGTGCCGTGACGGCGGCGGTCAGCGTATCGCCAGCCCCGGCAAACACGGCCTCAAAACGCTCGAACTTTTCGCTGTAGAGCACGGCCTGCGGCGTGGCCAGCACGTTGTCAATGAACTGATCGGGCAGGGGGATGCCGGTGACCAGGGTGTAGGGCACACCGAATTCGGCCGCAGCCTTGGCGACATCGCGCGCCGATGGGCTTTTGTCGCCGGCCCAGTCCGGCAGCAGCCAGCGCCACAAGCTGCTGTGGTTGCCTACCAGCACGGTAGTCTGTGGCAGCAACAGTTCGCGAAAGGCGTCGAGATAATTGTCGATGGCCTCTTCGTTCCACCATGACAGGTTGGGCATGTAGGCGATAAGGGGTACATCGGCATAGTCGGATGCAATTTCCGCGATGGCGCTGATGTTTTCCGGGTTGCCGACAAAGCCGACCTTGATGGCGCTGACGGGCATGTCTTCAAGCGCAGTGCGCGCTTGCTCGGTGACGGCCTCTTCGTCGAAGGAGATGTGATCGAAAATCTCGGCGGTGTCGCGCACATAGGCGCCTGTAACGACTGCCAGCGCGTGCGCTCCGGCCGATATGATAGCGCTGATGTCGGCCGTCAAGCCACCCGCACCACTGGGGTCGTTGGCATTAAAAGTCATCACGCAGGCGGGGGCTGTATCGCCGTCCTCTGTTTCCATTTGCGGACTGTTCAGAGGAGGTGGGTTGGGGTTTGCCATAAGCTGGATTTTGACCTGTACGCGAATAAGCAACGCCGCCTCGATACAATTGTTGCATTCTATTCGAAGGCAACTTAAGCTGTGACTCAAACAATGACCTGGATGTGTTTAATCTGTGGGTGGATTTACGACGAAGCGACGGGAGCGCCGGAACACGGTATTGCGGCAGGCACGCCGTGGGCCCAGATTCCAATGAACTGGACCTGTCCCGAATGCGGGGCTAGAAAAGAAGACTTTGAAATGGTTCAAATCTGAATGACCATGTCGGTTGTCTAAACAAGCACGCAGCGGACGACTGTCTGTCGGCTACGTGTCATAAGGAGCACATTCAGTGAGTATTCCCAGTTCAGGGCTCAAGGTGTTGGTCATTGACGACAGCAACACCATTCGGCGCAGCGCAGAGATATTCCTGAAGCAAGGCGGCCACGAGGTGCTGTTGGCTGAAGATGGTTTTGATGCCCTCTCCAAAGTCAACGACTACCTGCCGGATCTGATTTTTTGCGATATTTTGATGCCGCGTCTGGATGGCTATCAGACCTGCGCGATCATCAAGCGCAACCCGAAATTTTCAACCGTACCGATTGTGATGCTGTCCTCAAAAGACGGCGTTTTCGATAAGGCGAGGGGGAGGATGGTCGGTTCTCAAGACTACCTGACCAAGCCGTTTACCAAAGACCAGTTGCTGCAGACCGTGCAGGAGCTGGGTAGTGCAAAACAAGGAGTAGCGTAATGGCAATCAAAAAAATTCTTATCGTGGACGATTCCAAAACGGAACTGATGTTCATGACCGATCTGCTCGGCAAGAACGGTTTTTCGGTGAAAACCGCTGAGAACGCCGAAGATGCATTTCGTCGGCTTGCCGAGGAAAAACCTGACCTGATCCTGATGGACGTGGTGATGCCTGGGCAAAATGGCTTTCAGTTGACGCGCGCCATCACGCGGGATCCCTTGTATGCCGATGTCCCCATCATCATGTGTACCAGCAAAAACCAGGAAACTGACCGTGTCTGGGGCATGCGCCAGGGCGCCAAGGACTACATCACCAAACCGGTGGATGCCGAGGACTTGATGGCGAAAATCAAGGCGCTGGGCTGACGCTTCACCGACATCACTAAAGCATGGCCAACCGACAAGCACTTAGAGAACTGCAAAGCCGCCTGGCCGACAGGCTGCAAGCCGCAAAAACGCAGGGTGTTTCTGCTTCCTGGCTGGCGGTGGAGGCGGGAGGCGACAAATACCTGTTTCCCCTGAACCAGTCTGGGGAAATTTTCCCCTGGGTCAGTGCGCAAAACGTGCCTTATACCCAGACCTGGTTTGCCGGGGTTGCCAATTTGCGTGGTGGTTTGTACGGCATTGTCGATCTGGCAAGTTTTGTCACTGGCAAAATCCCGCCTCCGCGCAATGAAATGGCGCGCACGGAGTCCCGGCTGGTCGCGCTCAACAGTGCGCTTGAGGTCAATTGCGCGCTGCAGATCGACAAGCTGTCCGGCTTGCGTAATCCGGAAGCGTTTACAGACTTCGCCGAAAAGTCGCCCGAAGCGCCGGAATTTTTTGGCCACAGTTATGTTGATGCCAGCGGCGCCACCTGGCAGGAGATCAACCTGCAGTCGCTCGCGCAGCAAGCCCATTTTTTGACCATCAGCGCCTAGCGCTTTCAGTTTTTTCCCCCGGAAGGCTCATCATGTCTGTCATTGAAAATATCCAGAAGCTATTCAAAACAAAGCCCGCTGCATCCCAGGACAGCATGGATGATGTTTCGCTCGACATGTCGGTCGATCCGCTCGCGACGAGTGCCATGAATTCGCCGAGCGTTATGGCTGCAGCGCAGCAGGGAGAAGACAGCACCGGGCCTGAAAGCCAGAACGACGACGACAGGTCCGAAGACGGCGAGTTGTTGTCGCTCCCGGTTTTGGGTCGCCGGCGTATGGGCGCGCACCAGCAGGTGTTGGTGGTGTTGTTGGGTTTTGCGGTGATCGTGCTGGGTGCTGTGACTTTTGTTGCGCTGAATCAGGCGGATCAGGTGGCGCAACAGGTGGCCGCCACCGGGCAGTCGCTAATGCAGTCGCAGCGTCTTGCCAAGTCGGTTTCGCAGGCCCTGGTGGGCAGTGCGCAGGCTTTCCCGGATGTGAAGGAAAGCTCCGATGTGCTGGCCAAAACCGTTCGCGGCCTGAAAGCCGGTGAAACGTCACTGCGTCTTGAGCCTGTTTCTCCCGAATTGCAGCCCGATGTAGATACCGTGACGCCGCTCATGGAGCGCGCTGAAAAGAACGCGTCAACGGTGATGAGTCAGCAAGCGATTTTGACCCAGGTGGGTAACGCGTTGCGCACCATCAACCGGCAGTCGTCAGACCTGCTGGAAATTGCCGAAACCGTTTCTTCTCTCAAGCTTCAGCAGAATGCGGCTCCCGCAGAAATCTCTGCGGCCGGCCAGCTAGTGATGTTGACGCAGCGTATTGGTAAATCAGCCAATGAATTCCTTACCATGGAAGGCGTGAGCCCCGAGGCTGTTTTCCTGCTCGGTAAGGACTTGAACTCGTTCAAGGAGATCGCCCAGGGCCTGCAGGAAGGCAGCCCCGAGTTGCGTTTGACGGGCTCCAAGGACCCGCAGACACGCGAGCGGCTTGAGGCCTTGATGGCGCTGTATGAGCAGACGCGGGTGCAGGCCGGTGCCATCCTGGGCAACTTGCAGGGGCTGGTCTCCGCGCGCGAGGCGCAGGCGTCGATTATTTCTGACAGCGAGCCCTTGCGCCGCGGATTGGAAGACATCCAGGGCAAGCTGTCATCGCAGACCGGCCTGGGTGTTGGCGCCCTGACTACGCTGGCAGTGGCGGCGGCATTTGCGTTGCTATGCGCGGCGGGCCTGGCCCGTTTGCAGGTGCTGGACAGCCGGCAGCGTCAAGGTGTTGCCGAGGGTCAACGGCTGGAAGCCAAGGGCCAGGAGCAGGACGCCAAACGTGTCAATGACGCCAACCAGGCAGCCATTTTGCGATTGATGAATGAGTTGCAGACAGTGGCCGAGGGTGATTTGACCCAGGAGGCGACAGTGACCGAAGACATTACCGGCGCCATTGCTGACTCGGTGAACTACACGGTGGAAGAGTTGCGACAGCTGGTTGGTAACGTGCAAAACACGGCGACCCGGGTGGCACAAACCACAGCGCAGGTGGAAAGTACCTCGACCGAGCTGCTGGCAGCTTCAACCGAGCAATTGCGCGAAATTCGTGAAACCGGCCAATCGGTGCTTGACATGGCGACCCGAATCAACCAGGTGTCCACCCAGGCTCAGGAATCCTCCCAGGTGGCGCGTCAGTCACTGACCGCTGCCGAATCCGGATTGCAGGCGGTGCAGAACGCGATCGGCGGTATGAACTCGATCCGAGACCAGATTCAGGAAACCTCAAAACGGATCAAACGTCTGGGTGAATCTTCCCAGGAGATTGGTGAAATTACCGAACTGATTTCAGACATTACCGAGCAGACCAATGTGCTCGCGCTCAATGCCGCCATTCAGGCCGCGTCTGCTGGTGAAGCTGGGCGAGGCTTTTCGGTGGTGGCCGAGGAGGTGCAGCGTCTGGCCGAGCGTTCGGCAGATGCGACGCGCCAGATTTCTGCGCTGGTGAAGGCGATTCAGACCGACACCCAGGATGCGGTTGCCGCCATGGAACGCTCCACGCAGGGTGTGGTCGAAGGGGCCAAGCTGTCCGACAGCGCGGGTACCGCACTGACTGAAATTGACCAGGTGTCGCGCCGGCTGGCTGACCTGATTGAGCAGATTTCCAGTTCCGCATCCCGCGAAGCCGAATCGGCCAACGTCGTGGCCGGCAACATCCAGCACATTTTTGCAGTGACCGAGCAGACCGGAGAGGGTACACGTTCGACGGCACAGCAGGTGCGTGATCTGTCGCGCATGGCGGAAGAGTTGCGGCAGTCTGTGTCGCGATTCAAGATTGCTTGATGGCAGGTTGCATCGTCCTTGTCCGTGAACTCCGATTTATGAACCGGCCTGCCATTTATGCAATCGAACGCCCTGAACTCAACAGCCGCTGAACTTGATTTGGCTGTCAATGACCTGGGCCCACTGGCCTGGGTATTGGACGAACTGCGGAAGTCGCTGGATGGCTCTGCCAAGGCCCTAAAGCGCTTTGTGCGGGATGCAGAATTGGCGCGGGGTTCTGACCTTGCCGCGCTGGATGCCAGCCAGTTGCGTATTGCGCGTCAGCAGTTGCATCAGGCCGTGGGTGCGCTTGAGATGGTGGGTTTGGGCGCGCCCGCGCTGGTGTTGCGTGCCATGGAAGCGGCAGTGCAACGATTTATCCAGCGTCCCGAGCAATGCAGCCAGGACGCAGCTGCCAAAGTTGAGCTCGCAAGTTTTGCCTTGTCGGAATATCTCGAAGGTGTCCTGGCCGACAGACCGGTGTCCGCCGTCTCCCTGTTTCCGCAGTACCGTGATGTACAAGGCTTGGTAGGGGCTGATCGCATCCATCCCGCTGATCTCTGGCTATTCGAATTGCGCTGGATTGAGCCGGTCACGGATTTGTCAATCAACGCGCGGGCTTACGACGAAGCGTCCAGACAGTTGCTGGATCAGCTGATCCTGAAAATCATGCGCACCGGTGACGCGCAGGCGGCGCAAAGCTTCAGGGATATGTGCCTGGGTTTTGCCAAGGCGCAGCCGGGCGGCGAGCCCCGCGTGTTCTGGAAAATCGCGGCTGGTTATTTTGAGGCTTTGTCGCATGGCCTCCTGCGTGTCGATATTTACGTCAAGCGCGCGGCTTCGCGGATCCTGTTGCAATACGCGTCGTTTGCCAAAGGCAGTACCAACGCTTCGGACCGGCTGGTACAGGATTTGTTATTTTTCTGCTCGCAGGCGGTCGCCAACCCTGCCAGCGGTGCTCCGGTGCTGTCGGCGGTCCGTGCGAGTTATGGACTGGACCGTTTCAAGCCGGTGGACTATGAGGCGGTGCAATTTGGCCGCTTTGACCCGGCGTTGTTGGCGCAAGCCCGCAAGCGCATTGTCTCGGCCAAGGAAACCTGGTCATCACTGAGCGCCGGTGAACTTGGCAAGTTCAAAACGCTGGCCGACCAATTCAGTCTGGTAACGGATTCGCTGGTCAAGCTGCATCCTCCCAGCGAGCCGCTCGCGCTGGCGCTGACGCGTGTGATCGAGACGACGGTACGCTCCGGGCAGGCGCCGCCCATCGAGCTGGCTCTTGAAGCGGCGACAGCCGTTCTGTACCTGGAAGCGGCCTTTGATGACCTCGATCCCAATGACCCGCAATTGACTGTCCGGACAGCCCGATTGGCGGAGCGGCTCGAAGGTGTGCGTAGCGGCGGCAAAGCTCAGCCACTTGAGCCCTGGATGGAAGAGCTTTATCGCCACGTCAGCGACAAACAGACCATGGGCAGTGTGGTGGGCGAGTTGCGCATCTCTCTGAGCGAACTCGAAAAATCGCTGGACCTGTTTTTCCGGAATCCGCAGGAGAAAGCTGTTCTGGTGGCGGTGCCTGGGCAGTTATCGCAGATGCGGGGTGTGTTGTCGGTTCTGGGGCTCGATCAGGCCTCTCACGCCGTGCTGCGCATGCGCGACAGCGTGGAACAGATGCTGGTGACTGAAGTTGATGAGCAACTGGCCCGTTCGGCAGGGACGTTTGACCAGTTGGGTAACAACCTGGGCGCCCTGAGCTTCCTGATTGATATGCTCAATTACCAACCTGCGTTGGCCAAAAAACTTTTTGTTTACGATGAAGTTAAAGGCGAACTCAAACCATTGATGGGGCGCAGCCAAGCACCGCCTGATGCGGCCGCAGCGACGGCGCACAGCGAACTTTCTCAGGAAGTGCTGTCCGTTGTACAGGATGCGGAGGCAGGAATTTCGGCGGCAAATCTGAGCGTCAAGCTTGATGTTCTTGCGACCCATGCGGCATTGGCGGATCAGCCGGGCTTGGCACAAACCGCGCGAGACGCTGCGATGGCCGTTGCCGGAAATACCCAGGCCGCTTCCGGTTCATTGACCGATTTGGTGGCGGCCACTGCGCAGGCGGCCATGCCCTTTGCTGCGCCAGTCAGTGAGGAAAATTTTGAAGAAGACGACTTGCGCGATATTTTTCTGGAGGAAGCACGCGAGGTTGCCGGGCAAGCGCAAGGCGCTATTTCGGCTCTGAACAACCAACCCGGGGATATTGGCGAACTGACGATACTGCGCCGCGCCTTTCACACACTCAAGGGCAGTTCCCGCATGGTCGGGCTTAACGAGTTTGGCGAGGCGGCTTGGTCGATGGAGCAGCTACTTAATGGCTGGCTTGCTGAGCAAAAATCGTCGAACGACTCGTTTCAGGCCTTGTGCGTTCAGGCCATGGATGGATTTGTTGTCTGGATCGACGATATCGCAGCCAACCGCGATGCTCAATGGAAATCTGGGCCGTTTCGCGCGAGCGCCGATGCCATGCGAACGGAAGGGCATTTCAACGCCATCGTAATGCCGGAGCGAACTGGATCCGATGCGGATCTTTCACGGCCCGGCCCCGATATGCCGGTGGCTCAAGCACCATCCGATTTTGACTTCGACTTCTCGTTGAATGACCTGTCCCCCGTCGCCCCTGCTGCCATGCCGTCGGAGCAGCCGCTGGCCGATATCCAGGGCATTGACTTCGACAGTTTGTCAGCCTTGTCGGGACTGGGCGTCGATGCACCGGCTGCGGGACCGGCGTCCGCTGCGAGCATGTTCGAACTGGATCTTGGCCAAGCCTCAGCCCCGACGCTGGCGACGGAGGCCAATTCGCTTGAACTATCGACGACTGATTTTGACGCCCATTTCCTAAATTCCACAAGTTCGCAACCCGATCCCCTTCCAGTGACCAATGCCTTGCCCGAGGCGTCGCAAGTTCAGGTGGACGATGTTTTTGATTTTGTTCCCGAGATGGTGGTTGAGCCGGCGCCCATCGTTGCGTCATCAGAACTGGACATTGAATTCGAAATTCCTGCGCCTTTGGACGACCTGGCCGAGCCCTTGTCCCTGGACTTGAGCGGGGACGAGCAGATCAAGGTGATCGGCTCGCTGCGCATTGGCATCCCGCTTTACAACGTGTATCTGAATGAGGCCGATGAATGGTCCCGCCGCCTGGTGACTGAAGTCACGGAATGGACGATGGAGCGGGGGCAGTCCATTGGTGATTCGGCCCTGGCGCTCACCCATTCACTGGCGGGCAGTTCCTCCACGGTGGGCTTTGACGCGCTCTCCGAAATGGCGCGCGCGCTCGAGCATGCGCTTCAGCAGTCGCAAATTCAGCAGGGACATGGCGGTAACAGGCACGATCAATTGTTCATTGATGCCGCTGAAGACATTCGGCGTCTGTTGCACCAGTTTGCGGCCGGTTTCCTCAAGCAGTCGGACCCGCGAATCCTTCAAGCCCTTCGCGAAATCGATTTTTCAGACCCTGTCAGCGACCCGGCGCCGGTTGCCGCCAGCCTGGCTGTCCGGTCTGGCGGACACCCCACTCAGCCTGTGGTCCAATCCGTGGCGTCGATCGCGTCAGCACCGCCATCAACTGTGCCGGTAGCACCTGCCGCCAGATTCGTTATCAAGGCAGTGACAAGTGCGCCCGTTTTCGTGTCTGCAGCGCCTCCAGAACCAACGTCTTTCGAGGTCGTTCTTCCATCTTCGCCTTCACCGCCACCGCCACCTGCTTTCGCTCCGGTGGTCGCTGTCGCGCAGTCTTTCGTTCCTGCCATTTTCAATGAAGACCTGGACGATGAGTTCGACGCGGTTGACGCGATTGATCCCGACCTGTTTCCGATTTTTGAGGAAGAAGGTGCTGAGCTGATGCCGCAACTGGGCGCGGCCTTGCGGCAGTGGTCCGCTCGTCCCGATAATCTGGGCGCACGAAATGAGGTCTTGCGCGCCTTGCATACCCTCAAGGGCAGTGCCAGGCTGGCAGGGGCGATGCGCCTGGGGGAGATGTCCCACCGCATCGAGTCGGACATTGAGCATATGGGCTCCGACGCCGCTGCTTCGCAGAACTTTGACACCTTGCTGGCGACGTTTGATGCCATGCAGGCGAACTTTGAGGCCTTGCGACATCCCGGCACGTCCGAAACATTTGAACCGCTGCAGCCTTTGTTGCAGCCGGCCGCAGGCGATGGTCCTGAAGCGCTGGAAAACGCGCAGGGCACAGCCCTGGCGCCGGCCGGTGGCCGCAAGGTCATGATGTCCATGGCCCAGGCGACGGCCCTGCAACCTTTGCGTCCGTCTGCTTCTGGGTCCATCCGCGTGCGTTCTCAACTGCTGGACCGCATGGTCAACCAGGCCGGCGAGGTCATGATCACACGCTCCCGTCTGGAGGCTGAGCTCAACCAGTTGCGCGGCTCGCTCAATGATTTGAGTGGCAACTTGAATCGCTTGCGTTCGCAATTGCGCGACGTGGAACTGCACTCCGAAACCCAGATGCAGTCGCGCTTGCAGCAGGCCAAGGAAGCGCAGCTTGGATTTGACCCGCTGGAGTTCGACCGTTTCACCCGCGTGCAGGAACTGACACGCATGATGGCCGAGTCTGTCAATGACGTAGCAACCGTGCAGCGCACGCTGCAGCGCACTGTTGAAGCGACCGAGGACGATTTGATTGCCCAGGCGCGTCAGACGCGGGAGTTGCAGCGCGACTTGCTGCGCACCCGCATGGTGGAGTTCGAGGGCATTTCTGAGCGCTTGTACCGCGTGGTTCGGCAGGCTTCGAAGGAAACCGGCAAGCAAGTGCGTCTGGATCTGCAAGGTGGCACCATTGAGATGGACCGCGGCATGCTGGACCGCATGACGCCGGCGTTTGAACATTTGCTGCGCAATTGCGTGGCCCACGGCATTGAGGACCCTGGGGCCCGCACCGGCACCGGCAAGGATGCTTCCGGCCTGATCACCGTGAGCGTGCAGCAATCAGGCAACGACGTGTCTGTCGAGTTCCGTGACGATGGCGCCGGGCTGAATCTGCAGCGCATTCGCGAAAAGGCCCAGGCGTCCGGTCTGATTGCACCGGGACAGCAAATCGACGACGACGAAGCCGCCAACATGATTTTCATGCCCGGCTTTACCACCGCCACGCAAGTCACCGAGCTCGCCGGACGTGGCATTGGCATGGACGTGGTCCGCTCCGAGGTCAATGCTCTGGGCGGCAGGATTGAAACCACCACGGTGGCGGGCAAGGGCACCAACTTCAAGCTGGTCCTTCCGCTGACCACTGCTGTGACGCAGGTGGTGATGCTGCGCGCGGGCGGCTCTTCGGTGGGTGTGCCTGCCAATGTGGTTGAAACCGTGCGCCGGATTTCCGCCAAGGATCTGCAGCAGGCCTATAACAGTGGCGTGCTGGACGTTGCCGGCGAGAGCGTTCCGTTCTTCTGGTCAGGTGCCCTGCTGCAGGCCTCGCGTCGCAGCAGCGAGCCGCAGGGCAAAACCGCGTCGGTTGTCATTTTCCGCAGCGCGGCCCAGCGGATCGCCTTGCACGTCGACGAAGTGTTGGGCAACCAAGAGGTTGTGGTGAAGAACCTCGGACCTCAGCTTTCGCGTCTGCCTGGTTTGGCGGGCATGTCAGTGCTGGCTTCAGGTGCGGTTGTGCTGATCTACAACCCGGTGGCGCTGGCCACCGTGTATGGACAGCAGGCGCGAGGCTGGAGCTCCGACAGTGCCGAGCCGCACATGCTGGAGCAGTCTGCGGACGGTGACGTGGGCGGTACACGCCTGGCCGTAGCCTCGCCCATGCCGGTGGCGCCGCAGATCCCGCTTATTCTGGTGGTGGACGATTCCATCACGGTGAGGCGCGTAACCCAGCGCTTGCTGCAGCGCGAGGGGTATCGCGTTTCCATGGCGGCCGATGGCCTGCAGGCGCTGGAGCGGCTGCAGGAAGAACGGCCTACGGTGGTGCTGTCGGACATTGAGATGCCGCGCATGGACGGCTTCGACTTGGCACGCAACATTCGCGGTGACGTGCGCCTGAGCAGCCTGCCCATCATCATGATCACGTCGCGGATTGCCGAGAAGCACCGCGAACATGCCAAAGAGCTGGGCGTCGATCACTACCTCGGCAAGCCTTACGCTGAAGACGAGTTGCTCAGCCTGATTCGCCACTATTGCAGCACCGAGCTTGCAGCTTGAAATAAAAAATAGCTCCAACCCATAGCTGGTATGGGCTAGCAGCTATAAAAAATATAGCGACATGGGCTTAGGTAGACTTTTTCACGGGTGCATATCGCAACAGCGTCAAGGCCCTGGCCTCATCGTGCTTCACGACCGGAAGCGGGTAGTTCCTGCCGAGTTCAATACCGGCGGCAGCCAGTTCGACGGGGCGTGCCAGCCAAGGGCTGTGTAGCGAGGCTCCGGTGAGTCCGGCCAGTTGCGGCAGGTATTTTCGGATGAATTTGCCGCCGGCATCAAACTTTTCGCTTTGCGTTACCGGGTTGAAGATCCGGAAATAGGGCTGTGCGTCACAGCCGCTGCTGGACGCCCACTGCCAGCCGCCGTTGTTGGCTGACAGATCAAAATCGTTGAGGTGCCTGGCGAAATAGGCCTCGCCCCAGCGCCAGTCGATGCCCAGGTCCTTGATCAGAAAACACGCGGTGACCATGCGCAGCCGGTTGTGCATGTAACCGGTCTGGTTGATTTGTGCCATCGCGGCGTCAACCAGCGGGTAGCCGGTACGCCCTTCACACCAGGCCTGGAAAAGTGCGTGGGCGTGCGGCCCCTGCTCCCACTGGATGGCGTCGTACTCCGGCTTGAAAGAGGCCGTGGCCACACGCGGGAAGTTGCTCAGGATCTGCGCGTAAAAGTCGCGCCAGATCAGCTCGCTAAGCCAGACCGCGGCGCCCTCGCTGCCGCCTTGCTGCATGCGCAAGGCGGTCGCCGCGAGCTCGCGGATGGATATCGTGCCGAAGCGCAGATGCACACCCAGGTAACTCGGCCCTTTGACGGCCGGGAAATTCCGGGTGGCGTGGTATTGGTCCATGCGGGATACAAACTCGTCAAACAGCAGCCTGCCGCCGGCGCTACCGGCTGGAATTTTCAGTGCCGCAAGATTGGTCGACTCAAACCCGAAGGCAGCCAACTCCGGCACGGCTGCACGCCAGGCCGCAGGAACCGGCGCCAGCGCCGCGCTGTGATTTTCCACCGGATAGGCGCGCAGGTAAAACGCATCCACTTTTTTAAGCCAGGCGTTTTTATAGGGTGTGAACACGCTGTAGGGCTTGCCGGTCTGCGTCAGCACTTCCTGGCGTTCAAAAATCACATGGTCTTTGAAGCTATGAAAAGCCATGCCAGACGCCGCCAGGGCCTCGACGACCTGCTGGTCCCGCGCCAGCGACTGGGGCTCATCGTCATGGTTGGCAAAGACGGCGTTAATGGAAAGCGCCCGGGCCAGTTCCGGCAGGGCTTGGCCAGCCCGGCCGTGCAGCGTGACCAGACCGGCCTCGGCGATGCCATGGTGACTCGCCAGTTGCTGTAACTGCCCGGCAAGGTCGACCAGCGACTCACGGATGAATTCGATGCGGCGGTCGGCACGGGGCAGGGCGTCGAGAATGTCGCTGTCCAGCACGAACACGCAGAAGATTTGGCGACATGCCTTCAACGCGTGGTACAGCGCTGCGTTGTCCTGGCAGCGCAGGTCCCGGCGGAACCACATCAGGCCAGTGTCGTATTGTTTGCTCATGTTCGGAGGCTTTACCTTGTTGTATGGCGAAGTTTGCAGGCCAGCCGCTGGCGTTCCAGTGCTGCAGGCCGATATTTCTGCCGGTTAAAGCACCCTGCGCGTAAAATCACGGCATGGCCATGGATTCTGCACCGATCAATCTTACCCACCACTTCCTGATTGCCATGCCCGGTCTGGACGACGAGGCTTTCGCCAAAAGTGTGATCTATATGTGCGAACACAGCGACCGTGGCGCGCTGGGGCTGGTGATCAACAAGCCCAGCGACATCAACCTGAAAAATCTGTTCGACAAGGTCGCCTTGCCTCTGCGGCGCGCTGATTTGACCGAATCCCCGGTCTTCCAGGGCGGCCCGGTGCAGACCGAGCGCGGCTTTGTGCTTCATGAATGCATGCTTGCGGGCAGCGAGTCGGTGTACGCCTCAACCATGACCATTCCGGGCGGATTGGAGATGACCACCTCCCGCGATGTGCTGGAAGCGCTGTCCACTGGCGCCGGACCGCGCAAGGTGTTTGTCTCGCTGGGATATTCCTCCTGGGGCGAGGGTCAGCTGGAGTCCGAAATTTCCGAAAACAGCTGGCTGACCGTTGAAGCCGACCTGTCGCTGATTTTCGATACCCCGGTCGAGCAGCGTTATGACCAGGCCTTGCTGCTGCTGGGTCTGCAGAGCTGGATGCTGTCGCCCGAGGCCGGCCACGCATGAGTACATTGGCCTCGCCTGTCATGGCTGCCAATCTGCAAACATTTCTCGCTTTCGATTTTGGCCTCAAGCGCACCGGCGTGGCGACCGGTAACCGGCTCACGGGCACCGCCACGCCGCAAGGTAGCATTGCCGTCGAAGGGGATGCCCGTTTTGCGGCCATCGCCCTGAAAATAAAGGAGTGGCAGCCCGATGCCCTGGTGATCGGCATCCCTTTCCACCCTGACGGCGCCAGCCATGACAACACTGCACGGGCCTTGAAGTTTGCCCGCCAGTTGCGGGGCCGCTTCGGCTTGCAGGTGTTTGAGGTAGATGAACGCTACAGCACCACGGAAGCCCTGTCCCAGGGCGCCAACGATGCCGATGCGGCGTCTGCCTGCATAATTCTCGAGCAGTTTTTAAGGAGTTTTTCATGAGCAGTGCAGAACCGTTTAAAACGGCGAAAGCCCTCTCGGGCGGTAGCGAAGCGTGGGGGCCGACATGAGCAGTCTGACACTGGACGCCGAGGCCCTGTACCGCGAAGTGCTTCGCGCCATGCAGCAGCTTCTGGCTACGTATGACCGTGTGCCCCGCCTGGTCGGGGTGGCGTCTGGCGGCGTCTGGCTGGCCGAGCGTTTGCGCACCGACCTGGCACTGGCGGACGAGGCCGGCAGCTTGTCGTCGGCGATGCACCGCGACGATTTTGCGCGGCGTGGCCTTTCGGCGAGCGGCCAGACCGTGTTGCCCTTCGATGTAAACGGCGCCGACCTGATCGTGCTCGACGATGTGCTGTGCACCGGGCGAACCATACGCGCGGTGCTCAACGAGTTGTTCGACTACGGCCGGCCGGCCAGTGTCAAGCTGGTGGTGCTGGTGGACCGTGGCGGGCGCGAGTTGCCGATTCAGGCCGACTTTGCAGCAGCGCGCGTGGCCTTGCCGGCAGCGCAATCGCTGGCCCTGGTGCGCAGCGACGATGGCCAGTTCAGTTTCCAGGTGCAAGGAGCGACCCCATGAACCCCTTCACTGGCGGTCTGGCCGCATGCAAGGCCTGACCATGCTCTACCGACGAAATCCCCAGCTCAATAAAAACGGTGAACTGATCCACCTGTTGTCGATCGAGGGCCTGCCCAAGTCCACGCTGACGCAAATCCTGGACACTGCCGCCAGCTTTGTGAGTGTCAGCGACCGCGAGGTCAAGAAGGTGCCCCTGCTGCGCGGAAAAAGTGTTTTCAACCTGTTTTTTGAAAACTCCACCCGAACCCGCACCACCTTCGAGATCGCAGCTACGCGGCTGTCGGCCGACGTGATAAACCTCGACATCGCGCGCTCCTCCGCATCCAAGGGAGAGTCCCTGCTCGACACCATTTCCAACCTGAGTGCAATGGCGGCCGACCTGTTCGTAGTGCGCCACAGCGAATCGGGTGCGCCCTACCTGATCGCGCAGCATGTGGCGCCGCACGTGCATGTGATCAATGCCGGCGACGGCCGCCACGCACATCCCACCCAGGGCTTGCTGGACATGTACACCATTCGCCACTACAAGAAGGACTTCAGCAAGCTGACAGTGGCCATCGTCGGTGACGTGCTGCATTCCCGCGTCGCGCGCTCCGACATCCATGCACTGACGACGCTGGGTTGTCCCGAGGTGCGTGTTGTGGGACCCAAGACCCTTGTGCCCGCCGACATGGCCCAGATGGGTGTGCGGGTCTGCCACACTCTGGAAGAGGGCATCCGGGACGCCGACGTCATCATCATGCTCAGGCTGCAGAACGAACGCATGTCCGGGGCTTTGCTGCCCAGCAGCCAGGAGTTCTTCAAGAGCTTCGGGCTGACCAACGAGAAACTGCAACTGGCCAAACCGGATGCCATCGTCATGCACCCCGGCCCGATCAACCGCGGTGTCGAGATCGATTCTGCCGTGGTCGATGGCGCGCAAAGCGTGATCCTGCCGCAGGTCACCTTCGGCATCGCCGTGCGCATGGCGGTCATGAGCATCGTTGCCGGGAATGAAGCATGAACAAGAGCCCCCACGGTCGCTCACTGCGTTTAGCTCCCTGTCCCCCTGGGGGGCCGCTGCGCCTGCGGCCCGGCAAAGCCGGTTCCGCAGCCCCTGCTGGTTTGAGATCAATGTTTCGATTTGTCGAGCAAGATAACCATCCTGTAATGCCATGAAGATACTGATAAAAAACGGCCGGGTGATTGACCCGGCATCGGGCCATGACGCGGTGGGTGATGTGGCGATCGCCGCTGGGCGCATCGTCTCGCTCAAGGGCACACCCGCAGATTTCGCACCGAACAAAACCATTGATGCCGCCGGTTGCATTGTGGCGCCGGGCCTGATCGACTTGGCGGCGCGTTTGCGCGAACCGGGCTACGAGCATGAAGGCATGCTTGAAAGCGAACTCGCCGCGGCGGTGGCCGGCGGCGTGACCAGTTTGGTTTGTCCGCCTGACACCGACCCGGTGCTTGATGAACCCGGCCTGGTCGAGATGCTCAAATTCCGTGCAGAAAAGTTGCACCAGTCGCGCGTGTTTCCGCTGGGCGCTTTGACGCGGGCGCTCAAAGGTGAGGCCCTGACGGAAATGGTGGAACTGACCGAATCGGGCTGTGTCGGTTTCAGTCAGGCTGATGTGCCGCTGGCCAACACCCAGGTGCTGCTGCGTGCGCTGCAATACGCCGCCAGCTTCGACTACACCGTCTGGCTGCGGCCGCAGGACAGCTGGCTGGGCGGCGGCGTGGCCGCCAGCGGCGCACTCGCGACGCGGCTGGGCCTGAGCGGGGTGCCGGTGGCGGCTGAAACGATTGCGCTGCACACCTTGTTTGAACTGATGCGTGCGACCGGCGCACGTGTGCACATTTGCCGCATCAGCAGCGCCGCAGGTGTTGCCCTGCTGGCCCGCGCCAAGGCTGAAGGCCTGGCGGTGACGGCCGATGTCAGCATCAACAGCCTGCACCTGACCGATACCGACATCGGTTACTTTGACAGCCGCATGCGCCTGAACCCGCCTCTGCGCCAGCAGCGCGATCGCGATGCACTACGTCAGGGACTGCTGGACGGCACCATCGATGCGCTGGTGTCGGACCACACCCCAGTGGAGGCCGACGCGAAAACATTGCCTTTTGCCGAGGCCGAACCGGGCGCGACCGGGCTGGAACTTCTGCTGGGCCTGGCCTGCAAGTGGAGCCAGGACAGCGGCGCCGGTCTGCCCCGCGCGCTGGCGGTTCTCACCAGTGAGCCGGCTCGCGTGCTCGGCAGCGCGCTGGGCACGCTGCAGGCCAGTGTGGGTCAACTCGCCGCTGGCGGCGTCGCCGACATCTGTGTGTTTGACGCCCAGTCCGAATGGACGATCCAGCCCGACGCGCTGCGCAGCCAGGGCAAACACACGCCGTTTTCAGGCTACCAGTTGCCGGCCCGAGTGCGCTGGACGCTGGTGGGCGGCCAAATCGCCTACGAGGCCTGAACGCGTGCGACAGGCCAGGGCCGTCTGGCGTTTGTTGTGGGCGCTGTCGCACATTGCGGGCGGCATATGGACCATTGTTTTCCGGTTTCCCAAACTGGCACAGTACGAGAAGGAAGCGCGGGTACATGCCTGGGCCCAGGCCATGCTGCGCGGCGTGGGCATCACGCTGGCACTGCAGGGGCGGCCTGTGGCCGCGGGCCCGGCGTTGCTGGTTGCCAATCATCTGTCCTGGCTGGATATTGTGGTTTTGCATGCCTCGCGTTATTGCCGCTTTGTCTCCAAGGCCGACATCAGGCACTGGCCACTGGTCGGCACCCTGGCCGGCGGCGCGGGCACCTTGTACATCGAACGCGAGTCGCGCCGCGACGCCCATCGCGTCGTGCATCACATGGTTGAGCGGCTTCAGCTCGGAGAGGTGCTGGCGGTTTTTCCTGAAGGCACCACCGGCGACGGAATCGCCATGAAACCGTTTCATGCCAATTTGCTGCAGGCCGCCATTTCAGCCAATGCACCGGTGCAGCCGGTGGCCCTGCGTTTTGTCGACGCGGACACCGGGCAAACCAGTTTCGCGCCGCGCTACATCGATGACGATTCGATTTTTGTGTCGATCTGGGAAACCCTGTGTGTCACGCACCTGCGCGCCGAAGTGACGGTCGGTGAGCCCCAGCGCGCCGATGACCGCGACCGCAGGGCCTGGGCGGCCGATCTTCAGGCAGAGGTCGCAGGCCTGCTGCGCGAAAGGCCCTGAAGCCAGTCTCCAGGAGAGGTTTATTCGCGCTGAAAGGTCACCACGTGATCGACCTCCGCGCGAATGCCTATCCATTCCCCCAGCGCATGGTCGTGGTGTGACGGCACATGCGCCATCACGGTTTCACCGGTCCTGAGTTTGAGTGTGTACAAAAATTCCGAACCGCGAAACGCCTTGCGCACAATCTGCGCTTTCACTGGCGCCGCATCGTCATGCACGATGTCATCAGCGCGCAGCAGCACGTCGCACACGCCGTCCGGGTAGGCGCCCGGCAGGGGGCACTCCAACACATCGCTGAGGTCGCCCAGCGCCGTATGCACCACCACGTTGTCGCCTTGCTGGATGATTTGGGCGCGGGTAAACACGCCATGGCCGATGAAGTCGGCCACAAAACGGGTGGCCGGCCGGTGGTAGAGCTCGTAAGCATCGTCCCACTGGTGCAACTGGCCGTCGTGCATCACGCCGATGCGGTCGCCGATGGCAAAGGCTTCGAGCTGGTCGTGGGTAACCATCAGCGCGGTGGCGCCAGCAAGTTTGAGGATGCCGCGCACCTCATGCGCCAGACGCTCCCGCAGGTCCACATCCAGGTTTGAAAAAGGTTCGTCGAGCAGCAGCAGACGCGGCCTGGGTGCCAGTGCCCGCGCCAGTGCCACACGCTGCTGCTGGCCGCCCGACAGTTCATGCGGGTAACGGCGTTGTGCGTTGCCCAGACCGACCATGTCCAGCACCTCGCTGATGCGCTGCTGGCGATCTGTCGACTGCAGGTGCGCCAGGCCGAAAGCCACATTGCGGGCCACATCCAGATGCGGGAACAGGGCGTAGTCCTGAAACACCATGCCTATCCGGCGCTCTTCCGCCGGCACATGGAGGGCACCGCTGCTGACCGGTACCTGCGCCAGCGAGATGCTACCGGACAGGGCCTTTTCCAGGCCTGCGACGGCGCGCAGCAAGGTGGTTTTTCCACAGCCGGACGGTCCAATCAGCACACCGATCTCGCCTGCAAGCAAGCCCAGCGACACGCCATTGACAGCCGGGCGGGACCGGCCAGCGTAATGCACCACCAAATGGGAGATGTCCAAAAACATGCTTGCAATTGTAGATGCTTACAATTCTCATTTGCACTCGTGGGGTGGGGTCTCGTGCGGCCCTGTCTTCTTGCCGGATCCGGTGGCACTGGCCGGTCACCGGTATTTTGTTTTTTTCTGGACTTCATGTTTCCTCGTTTCGTCTTGCCTGCCCTGCTTTTTGTACTGACGGCCGTGCTCACGCTGCCGGTTCTGGCGGTGATGTTGTCATGGCTCACGCTCGATGGCATGTCGCTGCCGATCCTGCAGGAGATGCTGCGGACGGTGTTGCCTGAATACGCCTTGACCTCGCTGCTGCTGTGTCTGGCCGTAGCGGCCGGCGTGGCGCTGGTCGGTGTGGCCACCGCTTGTGCCGTGACACTGTTCGAGTTTCCGGGCCGGCGGATTTTTGCGTGGGCATTGCTGCTGCCGCTGGCCATGCCGGCCTATGTGGTGGCTTATGCCTATACCGACTTTCTGCAATATGCCGGACCGTTGCAAAGCTGGCTGCGCGCCGCCTTCGGCCTGCAGGGCCGTCTGCTGCCAGAGATACGCAGTCTGGGCGGGGCCGTGCTGATTTTTACGGTCACCCTGTATCCCTATGTGTATTTGCTGGCGCGGACCGCCCTGTCCGAGCGTGCGGTGCACCTGATGGAAGCGGCCCGGCTGCTTGGCGCGCCGTTGCGGCGTCGCATTGGTGAGGTGGCCTTGCCGCTGGCCCGACCGGCGGTGGCGGCCGGGGTGGCGCTGGCATTGATGGAAACGCTGGCCGACTTTGGTGTCTCCAGCTACTTCGGTATCCAGACGTTCACCGCAGGCATCTACAAGGCCTGGCTGGCCATGGACAACCGGCTGGCCGCAGCCCAACTGGCGACGGCCTTGCTGCTGGTGGTGGCGGTGTTGCTCAGGATCGAACACCAGGCGCAAAAGCGCATGCGTTTTGCCGGCAGCCGCGGGGCGGGCGCTGGCGCGGCAGACGCTGCGCCCACGCCTTTGCAAGGCGTGCGGGCGGCTTTGGCATGGGCAGTGTGTGCCTTGCCCATCGCTTTGGGCTTCATCCTGCCGGTGCTGTTCATGCTGCGCCCGCTGGTGGCCGGCTGGGGCGAGTTGCCGTGGCGGCAATTTGTGGGCTGGTCCATCAACAGCGTGGGGCTGGCCGGTCTCAGCGCCGCACTGGCCACAGCCGTGGCTCTGGGTTTGAGCCTGGCCTTGCGCCTTCGGCCCCATCTGTTGACACGCGCCGCCGCCCAACTGGCCAGTCTGGGTTATGCCGTGCCGGGCGCAGTCATTGTGGTGGGTCTGCTGCTGCCGGTCGGCTGGTTGCAGGCCACCGCGCCGCAGACCGCAGTGGGTTACTGGGTCACTGCGACGGTGTTGGGCATTGTCTGGGCCTACCTGGTGCGCTTTACGGCGGTGGCTTTGCAGTCCGTGCAAAGCGGTTACTCGCGTATCCCCGTCAGTTTTGACGACAGCGCGCGCATGCTGGGTGTCACTGGCGCTGCCTTGCTGGCCAAGGTGCACTGGCCTTTGCTCCAGCGCTCCGTCGGGGTCGCGGCCCTGCTTGTTTTTGTGGATGTGATGAAGGAGTTGCCCGCCACGCTGGTGCTGCGTCCGTTCAACAGCGACACGCTGGCCGTGGTGACCTACCAGCTCGCGCGCGATGAGCGCCTGGGCGAAGCGGCACTGCCGGCCCTCACGCTGGTTCTGGTGGGTTTGCTGCCGGTGCTGTTGCTGGGCCGCACGCTGCGCACTAAATAAACCTGCGCGCCCGCATGTTCATCCGCGCGCTCTGTCAGTCTGCGAACGCCCACCGGGTGTAGGCACCCGCCTACGCCTTTTCTTTGCGTCTGCCTACCCCTGGCATGAAGTTCCGTCCTTAATGTAAAAGTCCTTCGTCGCAACGCTGCCTGGCAAGCGACTCAAAGACTTAAATTTACTTCAGGAGGTCTTCATGAACAAAGATCAAATCGAGGGGAACTGGACGCAGTTCAAAGGCACGGTCAAAGAGCAGTGGGGCAAGCTCACCGACGACGACCTTGACATCATTGCTGGCAAGCGTGATCAGTTGCTCGGCCGCATCCAGGAGCGCCATGGCCTCGCCAAGGAAGAAGCTGAAAAACAGCTTACGGCCTTTCAGGAGCGCAACCCCACTGGTTTTTTTGAACGTTATTGAGTCGAGCGTTGCTGCGTCTCCGCATCGGCCAGCGTGCGCATGAATCGCATTAAGCAGCCTCATCACACCATTGCCATTTGCATCACCGGCACTATCCCAAGGAATTAACAATGAAAACCAAACTCGCCATCCTCACCCTTGCTGTCTCTTGCGCTTTCGCCGGCAACGCCATGGCCTTGACCAAGGAAGAGTACAAAGTGCAAAAAGACCGCGTCGAAGCCGACTACAAGGCCGGCAAGGACAAATGCCTTTCCCTGAGCGCCAATGCCAAGGACATTTGCCAGGCAGAAGCCAAGGGTATGGAAAAAGTAGCCAAGGCCGAACTGGAGGCCCAATACAAACCCAGCCCCAGCCATGACAAAAAGATCCGCGACACCAAAGCGAACGCCGCTTACGACATCGCCAAGGAAAAATGTGACGACCTGGCTGGCAATGCCAAGGATGTTTGTGTGAAAGATGCCAAGGCGGCCCGCACGACGGCCAAGGCCGATGCCAAAGTCAGTAAAGTCAACGCCGAGGCAAATAAGGACAAGGCCGATAACATGGCCACTGCCCGCAAGGATGCCAATGCCGACAAGAATGAAGCCCTGTACAAGGCAGCCAGGGAGCGCTGCGACACCATGGCCGGCGCTGCGAAAGACGGTTGCCAGAACGATGCCAAGGTCAAGTTCGGTATGAAATAAGTCGCGCGCGCTTCGGCGCAATGGTTCATCGGGTCCCGGGTTTGTGCAGCAAGCCCGGGATTTTTTTTAATTAAAAAATGCCTCTGTCCCATAGCCATTAAGCGCTGATAGCTACTGATTTAATAGCAAAAAAAGTTATTGCTGATCGCAAAAAATGGCAGCGACGATGTTCCCGGACGTGGCTGTTTGACAGATTGGCCCGCCGCGCGTGTGCTTGCGTGGCGCTGGTGCAAACCACCTTTGCGGATTTGCTTAAAATAGCGGCAATCAAGGACACATGATGCACATCGACAAAGAACTCGACACACGCGGCCTGAATTGCCCGCTGCCTATCCTGAAGGCCAAAAAAGCGCTCGCCGAGATGAGCAGCGGTCAGTTGCTGCGGGTGGTCTCGACCGACGCTGGCTCCACGCGGGACTTCTTGGCGTTTGCCAAGCAGACGGGCAACGAACTGGTGGAGCAGCAAAGTGAAGGCGGCGACTTTATTCACGTGCTCAAGCGACGCTAAAAAGCCCCCACGCTCCCCACTGCGTGTGGTTCGCTGCCCCCCGAGGGGGCCGCTGCGCCTGCGGCCCGGCTAAGTCGGTTCCGCGGCCCCTGCTTGAAGGAAGAGCATCGGCGCTGTATGCGGCCGACTCAGGGAATCTGAAGGTTTTTCAGGTAGCGGCGAAAGTGCTCGCCAACTTCGGCGTGTTGCAGGGCAAGCTCAACCGTGGCCTCCAGAAACCCTTCCTTGCTGCCGCAGTCATAACGCTTGCCTTCGTACTGGTAGGCGTAGACCGATTCCTCGGCCATCAGACCGGCAATACCGTCGGTGAGCTGGACTTCTCCGCCAACACCGGTGGGCTGGTTGCGGATGTGGCGAAACACTGCTGGCGTGAGGATGTAGCGTCCGGCTACACCCATGCGGGAAGGCGCCAGTTCCGGCGCCGGTTTTTCCACCATCTGGCGGATCTTCATTAATTGCGTGTTGACAGCTTCACCGGCGACGATGCCGTATCGTCGGGTGTGCTCCAGAGGCACTTCCTGCACCGCTAGCACGGATTGCTGCAGTTGTTCAAATTGTGTGGCCATTTGGGCCAGCACAGGTGGCGTGCCAACCATCAGGTCGTCGGCCAGCAGCACTGCAAAAGGTTCGTTGCCGATGAGGTGTTCGGCGCACAGCACAGCGTGGCCCAGGCCCAGGGAGCGCGGCTGGCGTACATAGGAAAAGTCCATGTCGCTGGGGTTCATGGAGCGCACCAATTCCAGCAGTGTCTGCTTGCCGGCCGCTTCCAGCTCGGTTTCCAGCTCGTACGCGGTATCGAAGTGGTCTTCGATGGCCCGTTTATTGCGTCCGGTGACAAAAATCATGTGGCGAATGCCGGCCGCATAGGCCTCTTCCACCGCGTATTGGATGAGGGGTTTATCCACCACGGGCAGCATTTCCTTGGGTTGGGCTTTGGTGGCCGGCAAAAACCTTGTACCCAAACCCGCGACCGGGAATACGGCCTTTTTTAGTGTGATTTTTTGCATCGACTTATAAAAGTTAAAGGTCTAAAGTGTTGCGTAGTTAATACAATTTTGGCGTCGGACGAGAGCCCTAACGGGTGTCGGTACCTGCCAAATTGCGAGTTGAAAGAATAAGGATACTAAGGTGGACATCTTACTTCTCGATGCGTTGGTGCCTGAAGCCATGACCTGGCTCGAATCCCGTCACAGCGTGGAATACCGCCCTGAACTCGCGGATGATCTGGTCCTGCTGCGTAAAGCGGCTTACAAGACCCGCGGCATTGTGTTTCCTCGCCAGACCGTGGTAACCCGTGACTTTCTTGATTTTTTGCCCAAGCTCAAAGCTGTCGGTCGCCTGCATGTAGGCACCGACAACACCGACCTGGAAGCCTGCAAAGAGCGCGGTATCAAGGTGATTCATGCGAGCAGCGCCAATGTACGCTCCAATGCCGAATATTTGCTGAGCAGCCTGCTGCTGCTGTACCGGCGCGGGCTGGTGTCGGCATTGATGGGAAAACGCCACCCCACCGCCCAGATGGGCCGCGAACTGCATGGCAGCACCATCGGCATTCTGGGTCTGGCTCCAACCGCTCACACCCTGGCCGGCATGCTCACCAGCCTGGGCGTGCGGCTGATCGGTTACGACCCCGCCGTTCACCACACCGCGCCGATCTGGGAGCGTTTGCGCATCCAGCCCGTCACCCTGACCGAACTCATGAGCCAGGCGGATGCGGTGTCGGTTCAGATGCTGTATGCCACGCGTTTTCGCGGGTTCGTGAACGACAAACTGCTGGCCGCCTGCAAACGCGGTCAGTTGTGGGTGGGCATCAGCCGCAGCGCGCTGTTTGACGAGAAGGCCCTTGCCGCCGCCCTGTGTGATGGCCGCATCGAGGCCTGCATCCTGGACGGGGCCGAAGACAACTTCACGGGTGAAGCTTCACCTTTGAATGGACTGAAAAATCTGTTCATCACACCCCGGCTCGGCTCACACACTCGCGAGGCGCGCCTGCGCTCAAGCTGGTATGTGGCGCATCGCATGCATGAAGCCATCAGCGCCGAGCAGCGCGGCGTTGAGTATGTGCCCAGCGCACCCATGGACATGGAACTGCCCGGCGCGATATCGCCCTCGCAGTGGGGCGAGAAGGACCTGATGATCCGCTAGTCATAGAGCCCCCACGCTTGCCACTTCGTGTGCTGCGCTGCCCCCCGAGGGGCCGCTGCGCCTGCGGGCCGGCAAAGCCGGACCCGCGGCCCCTGCTGGATTTAAGAGTCTCTCCGCGCTCGGCGGCTGTCAATTGAGCCGGGCCAGTTGGGCGCGGATTTTCTCCAGGGTTGCCGTGTAGTCCGTCAGCCGCTTGCGCTCCTGCTCCAGCACCGCCGGAGGCACTTTGGCCACAAAGGCCTCGTTGGCGAGCTTGGCCTGGACCTTGACCAGTTCGCCTTCCAGCCGCGTAGCTTCCTTGCCCAGGCGGGCTTTTTCAGCGGCGACGTCCACTTCCATGTGCAGGCAGACTTTCGCTTCCCCGACCACGGCCACAGGCGCGGCCTCGGCCGCTTTGGCCCACTCGGCCTCGTTGTCGAACACCTGGACTTCGCTGAGCTTGGCCAGCGCCTTGATGACGGGCGCGGACTGGCTCATGAAGGCATGGTCGCCGACCACAAACAGCGGCAGCCGCGTCGCGGGTGACACCTTCATCTCACCGCGCAGGTTGCGGCAGGCATCGACCAGGGTCTTGAGCTTGGCCACATGCGCCTCGGCCTGCGTGTCGATCTTGCCGGGCTGGCTTTGCGGGTAAGCGGCCTGGCCGATGTACTCGCCTTTTTTCAGGCCAGCCACCGGCGCAACGATTTGCCAGAGCTCTTCGGTGATGAAGGGCAGCACCGGGTGCGCCAGCCGCAGGATGGCTTCCAGCGTGCGGATCAGCGTGCGGCGTGTAGCACGCTGCTGGGCCGGCGTGCCGGTCTGAATCTGCACCTTGGCAATTTCCAGATACCAGTCGCAGAACTCGTCCCAGACAAACTGGTAGATGCTGCCGGCGACATTGTCGAGACGGTAGTCGGCAAAACCTTTGGCGACGTCGGCTTCGACGCGTTGCAGGGTCGAGGCAATCCAACGGTCGGCCTGCGAGAACGTCAGGTAGTTGTGGAACTCGGCGCCCGGCGCGCACTGCTCTTTGGTGTGTTCGGCCAGGCCGCAGTCCTGGCCTTCGCAGTTCATCAGCGTGAAACGCGTGGCGTTCCAGAGCTTGTTGCAGAAGTTGCGGTAACCCTCACAGCGCTTGCTGTCGAAGTTGATGCTACGCCCCAGGCTGGCCAGCGAGGCGAAGGTGAAACGCAGGGCGTCCGCGCCGTAGGCCGGAATGCCGGCTGGAAACTCTTTTTCGGTGTTTTTGCGCACCTGCGGTGCGGTCTCCGGCTTGCGCAGGCCTTGCGAGCGTTTGTCCAGCAGCGGCGCCAGTTCAATGCCGTCGATCAGGTCGACCGGGTCCAGCACATTGCCCTCAGATTTGCTCATTTTCTTGCCCTGCGCGTCCTTCACCAGGCCATGAATATAAACATGGTGGAAGGGCACCTGGCCGGTGAAATGCGTGGTCATCATGATCATCCGGGCGACCCAGAAAAAGATGATGTCGTAACCGGTGACCAGCACGCTGGACGGCAAAAAGAGGTCCAGTTCTTTGGTCTTTTCGGGCCAGCCGAGCGATGAGAAAGGCACCAGCGCCGAGGAGTACCAGGTGTCGAGCACGTCGGGGTCGCGTATCAGTGTTTTGCCGGGCGCCTGCGCCTGCGCCGCCGCTTCGTACTCGGCGACGTAGACCTTGCCGTCTTCGTCGTACCAGGCCGGGATCTGGTGGCCCCACCAGAGCTGGCGCGAGATGCACCAGTCCTGGATGTTGCCCATCCACTGGTTGTAGGTGTTGACCCACTGTTCAGGCACAAACTTGACTGCGCCGCTGTCGACCGCGTCACGCGCCTTCTGGGCAATCGATTTGCCGGTGGGGTCCTGGTCGCTGACCTTGCTCATGGCGACAAACCACTGGTCGGTCAACATCGGCTCAATCACGGCGCCCGTCCTTGCGCAGCGCGGCACCATGAGTTTGTGTTTCTTGGCCTCGACCAGAAAGCCCTGGGTGTCGAGATCGGCGACCACCGCCTTGCGCGCCACGAAGCGGTCCATGCCGCGGTATTTTTCGGGGGCGTTGTCGTTGATGGCGGCGTCCAGCGTGAGCACGCCAATCATGGGCAACTGGTGCCGCTGGCCGACCGCATAGTCGTTGCTGTCGTGGGCCGGTGTGACCTTGACCACGCCAGTGCCGAAGGCCTTGTCCACGTAATCGTCGGCAATCACGGGGATGTCGCGGTCGCACAAAGGCAGCTTCACGCTTTTGCCGATCAGGTGTTTGTAACGCTCGTCTTCCGGATGCACCATCACAGCAACGTCACCCAGCATGGTTTCGGGCCGGGTCGTCGCGACGGTCAGCGAGCCGCTTCCATCGGCCAGCGGGTAACGAATGTGCCAGAGGAAACCGTCTTCCTCTTCGCTTTCCACTTCCAGGTCCGACACAGCGGATTTGAGGACAGGGTCCCAGTTGACCAGGCGCTTGCCGCGGTAGATCAGGCCCTGCTCGTAAAGCTGCACAAACGTCGAGGTGACCACTTTGGACATCTTCGGGTCCATCGTGAAGTACTCGTGTTTCCAGGCCACCGAGTCGCCCATGCGGCGCATCTGGCGCGTGATGGTGGTGCCCGATTCTTCTTTCCACTCCCAGACTTTGTCGGCAAATTTCTCGCGACCCAGGTCGTGCCGGCTCTGGCCTTCGGCCTGCAGCTTGCGTTCAACAACAATTTGGGTGGCGATTCCGGCGTGGTCGGTGCCCGGCACCCACAGCGTGTTGTGGCCGCGCATGCGGTGGTATCGCGTCAGCGAGTCCATGATGGTCTGGTTGAAAGCGTGGCCCATGTGCAGCGTGCCGGTCACATTGGGTGGCGGCAACTGGATGGAAAACGAAGGCTTGGCTGCATCCAGCGTGGGTTCGTACATGCCGCTGGCTTCCCAGCGCGGACCCCACTGGCTTTCGATGGCCGCCGGCTCGAAGGACTTGGCCAGGCTGTCCAGGCCCGGCGTGGGCACGGCAACCCGCGCGGTCGCGGTCTCGGCGGCAGGTGGGGTGGGCAGGGGCTGGGCGGCGTCGGTCATGGGCGGCAATGAAAAACGGCATCCTGTGAGATGCCGCCGGGGTGGATCAGAGGGCCGATTTTATTCGACTGGCGCCGCCTCAGTCTGCCGGTGGGGGCAGGGCTGCCGCGACACAGGTTTTCAGCACGGCGTTGTCGCCGATCTGGTTGGCCAGGATCAGGACCAGCCGGGCGTTCAGCAGTTCGGATTGCTCGCGGCTCAGGTCCTGGTGGGCGTCCAGAAGGCACTCGTAAAACGCGTCGGCGTCCTGAAGGTTGAGGGCGGTTTTCATGCGATTTCCTCTTGCAGGCCGAGCGCCTTGCTGATGGCGTTGACCAGTGAGCCGTTGATTTTGGCGCCTGTGGCCGCCACATAGCTGTCAGGCCTCAGCAGGGCCCAGCCGGTCTGGCTCTCGCCACGGCAGGTGGCCCGCAACTGGCCGCTGTGGTCGACCACATGCTCGACCGCCTGGGCGTGCTGGCGCGGGGCCAGCACCTGCACGCAGACGATCCCGGTCTGCCCGCTCAGCACCCGCAGGCGTTTCGCGGTGGCCGGCGGTAGCTCGCCAAACACCAGCAGCAGCAGCCGGTTGCCGGCCCAGTTCAGCAGTTCGACCAGTTCACCGGGCTGGCCGCCGGCCCACAAAAAACTGACATTTTGTGTCGCCTCCCCGCCACTTTTGTCACAAACCGGGCTGCGCGAATAGCTGTTGGGCACCGACATGCGGCCGGTGTTGACCAATTGACGGGCAAACGGATGCTGGCGGGCCAGGCCGAGGGCGGCGCTGCGGAACAGACGCTCGGCACCGTCGGCCGGACGCAAAAAACGTGCGGTGCGGTTAGTGACCAGCACATTTTGCTGGGCCGCCTCGTGGCGTTCGCGGTGGTAGCTGTCCAGCAAACCGGGTCCGGCGCGGCCTTGCAGTACGGCGGCCAGCTTCCAGGCCAGGTTATCGGCGTCCTGCACACCCGAGTTGCCGCCGCGCGCACCGAAGGGGCTGACCACATGGGCCGAGTCGCCGGCAAAAAACACCCGGCCGTGGCGCAACTCGTCCAGGCATTCGCTGCGGTAGGCGTAAAGACCGACCCAGACAATCTCGCACTCGTCCTTGCCGAGTTCACGTTTGAACTGGGCGTTCAGGCGGGCCCGAACCACGTCCTCGCGGCTGACTTCTTCAGGGTCGCAGTTGGGTGCCATCTGGTAGTCGATGCGCCAGACGCCGTCGGCCATCAGGTGTTGCCAGACGGCGCGTTTGTCGTTGAAGGGCGCTTCTATCCAGGTGTGTCTTTCGACGGGCGGGGCGTCCCTGAAACGCACATCGGCGATGCACCAGCGGTCGTCGCCTTTTTTGGCGGTGACCGAGGCGCCGCACCAGGCACGGAAAGGGCTGCGCGAGCCGGTGCAGTCGATGACATGCTCGGCTTCAAGCTTGTAGTCGCCGGCGGGGGTGGTGATGGACAGCGTGACGAACTCGCTGTTCTGTGCAAACGCCGTGATGCGGTTGCTCCAGCGTAGGTCAATGCGAGGCTGGCTGGCAGAAAGCGCCTGGATCTGCTCGACCAGGAAACCCTCGATGTAGAACTGCTGGATGTTGATGAAGGGGGGCTGCAGGCTCAGCGAGTGGGTTTGCTGCTGGCGCAGATCAAAAGAATAGACCTCGTCCTCGCCCGCAAAAGTGCGGCCCACGCTCCATTGCACGCCTTTGGCCGCAATCCGTTCATAGATGCCCAGGCGTTTGAAAATCTCCAGCGTTTTTTGCGCGTAACAAATGCCGCGCGACGAGGCGCCCTTGACGCCCACCGTGTTGTCTTCGTCCAGCAAGATCGCCTCGACACCCTGGGAGGCCAGGGCGCAGGCCAGGCTCAAGCCGGTGATGCCGCCGCCGACAATGACGATGGGGTAGCGTCGAACCTCGCCGGTGGCCAGCTCGGACGGCGCCACAAACGGGTATTCGGGCAGCGTGTAGCCCGTGCCTTCGGTGAACTCATAACCGTTACTGAATGTCGTGTCAGCATACGCAGGACGTACGGGGTGCGCGGGGGGGGTCTCCAGCATGGCTTGCTGCCTTCGGTCGTGATTTTATGTGTGTTTAAAGGCTCTAGCCCATGTCGGACGAGCGCATTCAGCTATCAATTTAATAGCGATGAGGGCTTCAGGTGACGGCTTTCCCGGCGACCTCTGGGCGGTCGTTGCGTTGCGGTTTGAGCACCTCGGCAGCCTGGCCGGCGGCCTTGTCCTGACGCCATTGCTGCTTGCGCGCCGTCCACTCGGCCAGCCGGGCGTGGGCGGTCTTGCTCTCTTGCAGCATCTCGAATTCATCGGCCAGTTGCGCCGTCAGCTCCAGCCGCACGCCGTTCGGGTCGAAGAAATAAATGCTCTTGAAGATGTGGTGGTCGGTGACGCCCAGCACCTCGATACCGTCGGCCTGCAGCCGTGCTTTCATCACCTCCAGGTCGGCCACGGTGTTGACGCGAAACGAGATGTGGTTGACCCACAGCGGCGTGTTCGGCGAGGGCAGGGCAGCCTCGTCGTTGCCGAGGTCGAAAAAGGCGATGAAGGAGCCGTCCTGCAGGCGAAAGAAAAAGTGCGTGTACGGGCAGTATTCGCCGGTGCTCGGCACGTAGTCGCTCTGGATGATGTGGTACAGCGGCAGACCGAGGATGTCTTCATAGAAATGCCGGGTCTCTTCGGCATCTTTGGCACGGTAGGCATAGTGGTGCAGTTGCTGCACAGGCGCCGGTGCCGGCAGGCTGGACATGGCAGGGAGCGCAGTCAAGGGGTTCATCAGGGCAGCCATGGCGATCTCCGGGGTTGAGGTGGGTTGCAAGGCCCGATTTTTGGAGGGGTTGAATTCACCTATTCATAATGCATTTACTATAACGTAACTCTTGAGCGCTGCCAAGCGCAAGAGCAGGGCGCTTCGCGCCCGCCCCCAACCTGGCAGGCAAGCTGTCGTAAAGTGGGGGAGTCGCCTTATCTTTTTCCTCAAGAACCCTCCCCATGCTGTTTCTCCTTTCGCCGGCCAAGTCGCTGGACTACGACACGCCGCCGCAGGTGGCCACCCACACATCCCCCCTGTTCGTACGCCAGTCGGCCGAGCTCATCGACGTGCTGCGGAAAAAAACGCCACAGCAAATCAGCACGCTGATGAAGCTCTCCGATACGCTGGCCGGCCTGAACGTGGGGCGTTACCAGGCCTGGTCGCCGCGCTTCACCGCCCAAAATGCCAAACAGGCGGTGCTTGCTTTTGACGGCGATGTGTATGGCGGGCTCCATGCCAAAACCCTCAGCGAATCGCAACTGGGCTGGGCGCAGGCTCACGTCTGCATCCTGAGCGGCCTCTACGGCGTGTTGCGTCCGCTGGACCGGATGCAGCCGTACCGGCTGGAAATGGGCACAGCGCTGGCAACCGCGCGCGGCAACAACCTGTACCAGTTCTGGGGCGCGCAAATTGCGGACTACCTCAACCAACGCGCAGCTGCCGACACTTCGCCAGTGGTGGTCAATCTGGCAAGCTTGGAGTATTTCAAGGCAGTGGACCGCAAGGCCCTGAAGCCACGCGTGGTGAGCTGTGTGTTTGAAGAGTTCAAAGGCGGCAAGTACAAAATCATCAGCTTCAACGCCAAACGCGCGCGTGGCCTGATGGCGCGTTATGCGATTGAGAAAAAAATCGCCAGCGTCAAAAAGCTGGAAAGTTTTGACGCCGAGGGCTACCGCTTTGAGCCCGCCGTGTCCGCGCCGGACCGGCTGGTGTTTCGCCGCAAACAGACGGCCTGAGACTGCACTTAACGAAGAAGCCAACGTGCCAACACCTGCGACCACCGCCCAGCACCAGACCATCACGCGCGAGCTGCGCCAGTGGATTGCATCGCAGACCGCCGACGGCCATGAGCGCGATGCGGTGTTGCAGGCCATGCTCACGGCCGGCTGGAGCCATCAGGTGGCGAGCGAAGCATTGACGGAGACGCCCTCGGCGCCGGTGCCCGTGCCCTGGCCGGCCGCAGCCTGTTCCAGCCTGCGGCTGGATGCCGGCGACCGGCAGGTGGCCATCAGCACCGTGATGCGCACGCCTGACGTGCTGGTGCTGGAGGATCTGCTGAATGATGAGGAATGTCTGGCGCTGATAGCAGCGGCCAAACCACGGCTGCAGCGCTCACTCACGGTAGCGCTGGAGACCGGCGGCGAAGAGGTGCATTCCGACCGCACCAGCGACGGTATGTTTTTCACGCGCGGCGAAAATGCCGTGGTCGCGGTGATCGAGGCGCGCATTGCAAAGCTGCTGGGCTGGCCGGTCGAAAACGGTGAAGGCCTGCAGGTGCTGCGTTATGGTCCAGGCACCGAGTACAAGCCCCACTACGATTATTTTGACCCGGCTGAACCTGGCACGGCTTCCATCCTGGCGCGCGGCGGCCAGCGTTTGGCCACACTGATCATGTACCTGCAGGAGCCGGACCAAGGTGGCGCCACGGTGTTTCCCGACCTGCGGTTGCAGGTGGTGCCGCGGCGCGGCAGCGCGGTGTTTTTCAGCTACAGCCAGGCCCACCCCTGCAGCCAGACCCTGCACGGCGGCATGCCGGTGCTGGCCGGCGAAAAGTGGATTGCGACCAAGTGGCTGCGTGAACGTGAATTCAGTTGATTGATGAATAAAATAACCCCGGAGCCCATGACTGACGGTCATATACAACTATGAAATTAAGAGCAAACGGCATCGACATCGAAATCGAGGACAGCCATGCAGGTGACCTCACAGGGCGACCCGTGGTCCTTCTCATCATGGGCCTGGGCATGCAACTCGTGGCCTGGCCACCGGCGCTGGTGCAGTCGCTGGTGGACGCCGGTTACCGGGTGGTCCGGCTGGACAACCGCGACATCGGGCTGTCGCAGAAATTCGATCACCTCGGCACGCCGAACCTGGTGTGGGCCAGTATCCGGTACCGGCTGGGACTGGGCGTGAAGGCGCCGTATGCGTTGCACGACATGGCGTCCGATGCGCTGGCGGTGCTTGACGCATTGGGCGTGGCAAAAGCCCATGTGCTTGGTGTCAGCATGGGCGGCATGATCGCGCAGCGCGTGGCGCTGGCTGCGCCGCAGCGCGTGCTGAGCCTGACCAGCATCATGAGTTCGAGCGGCGCACGCGGCCTGCCGCAGGCCAAGCCTCAGGTCATGCGGGTGCTGCTGAGTCGCCCGGCCGGCAAGGACCTTTCTTCGGTGACCGACCATTACGTCAAACTCTTCAAGGCGATTGGCAGCCCCGGTTTTCCGGTGGACGACGCCGAGTTGCGTGAGCGCATCACAGCCGCAGCGCAGCGCAACTTCAATCCGGCTGGCGTGTTGCGCCAGATGGTGGCCATCGTTGCCGACAGCCGGCGCGCCTCCGAACTGTCGGGCTTGTGTCTGCCCACGCTGGTGATCCATGGCAAGGCCGACCCGCTGGTGCCGTTTGCCTGCGGCGAAGACACGGCGCGGCGTATTCCCGGCGCCACGCTGGTCGGGATTGAGGGCATGGGCCATGACCTGCCGGCCGGCGTGGTGCAGCGCATCCTGGAGCCGCTGGTTCCCCACCTGAAGGCGTCACAAGCAACACAGGCCAACGCATGAACAGCCCAGAACAATCCCAGCTCGGCAAGAGCTCTGCCTACATCGACCACTACGACGCTTCGCTGTTGTTCCCGATCCCGCGCGCCGTCAAGCGTGCAGAAATCGGTCTGGGCGACACCTTGCCCTTCATGGGCGCCGACATGTGGACCGCGTTCGAGCTGAGCTGGCTCAACCTGCGCGGCAAACCGCAAGTCGCATTGGCGCACATCACCGTGCCCTGCGAGTCGCCGAACATCGTCGAGAGCAAGTCCTTCAAGCTCTACCTGAACAGCTTCAACAACACGCGTTTTCTGGACGCACGCGAGGTGCGGGAACGCATTCGCGCCGACCTCAACGCCGCGGTTGGTGCCGGTGTCGGCGTCAAGACCCTGGGCCCCGAGTTGTTTGACCAAGAGCCGGTGCACGAGCTCGACGGCCTGAACCTGGACCGGCTCGATGTCGAATGCATTCACTACACGCCGGCGCCCGAACTGCTGTTTGCCGACCATGAAGAGCCGGCGGTCAGCGAGACCCTGACGTCCAATCTGCTCAAAAGCAACTGCCTGGTCACCGGCCAGCCCGACTGGGGCAGTGTGCAGATCAGGTATGAAGGCGCACCGATCGACCAGGAAGGTCTGCTGCAGTACATCGTGAGTTTTCGCAACCACAACGAGTTTCATGAGCAGTGTGTGGAGCGCATCTTCATGGACATCTGGACGCGCTGCCGCCCGCTCAGGCTGTCGGTCTATGCACGTTACACGCGGCGCGGCGGTCTGGACATCAACCCGTTTCGCACCAGCCACCCGCAGGCGCTGCCGGGTAATGTGCGGACGGCGCGGCAGTAGGGAAACCTTGTGTCATTGCGGGCTCCGACCCGCAATCCATGTGTGCATAACTGCAGCGTGGGTTCACCAGCATGGATCTCGGATCACGTCCGGAATGACAGCGCTCTCCTTGATTTGCTACTAAATCAATAGCTGCTACCACTTGTTCGACGTAGGCTAGAGCCCGATTTCATTGAAATGCTGCAGCGGTGACAGGGCCGGGAAGTCGCCCGCGCGTTTTTCCTTCATTGCCGTCACTGACTCGCGCACATGCTGGTTGCTCCAGATCGCGCCCTGCAGCCAGCCCATTTGTTTGAGCGCATCGTCCACCGAGTGGTCGCGCGCGTAATGAACCGCCTGCTTGGTGCCCCAGATGGCGACCGGGGGTTTGCTGGCAATCTCCCTGGCGCATAACAGCGCGCCGGCGAGCATGGCCTCGGCTGACTCAAACACCTCATTGACCAGCCCGTAAGCCAGCGCCTTCTGCGCCGGCAGGCGGCGGCCGGTGTAAGCCAGCTCCTTGACCACCGCCAGCGGCACCAGCTTGGGCAGGCGCTGCAGCGTGCCGACGTCGGCGACCATGCCGATGTTGATTTCCTGGATGCAGAAAAACGCGTCGGCTGTGGCGTAACGGAGGCAGCAGGCCGTCACCATGTCGACCGCCCCGCCAATGCAGCCGCCCTGGATCGCGGCAATCACCGGAATGCGCAGGCTCTCCAGCTTGGTAAAGGTCGCCTGCATGCCGGCCAGCAGGTCGAACATCGCGGCGCGGCCTTCCGGGCTCTGGTCGTCCATTCTGATGGCGCCGCCAAAAGTCTCCAGCGCCATGCCGGCGCTGAAGTGTTTGCCGGTGCTGGAGATCAGCAGCACCCGTGCGTCGCCGGCCTTGTTAATTTGCGTCAGCACCGCATCGAGCTCGCGCCAGAACATCGGGTGCATGGTGTTCATCGCCTCGGGGCGATTGAGCACCAGGTGCGCGATGTGGTCGGTGGTGGAAAGGGTAAAGCAGGTCAGTGGATTCATCCCCGCCAATGTAAGCCAGATGCGCTCAGGTCACCAGATCAAGCCAGTCACACCTGAGACGCTGCGTGGCATGGGCCCGTGCCCGCAAGCGGGCATACAGCACCGGCATCCAAATGCCGAGCAGGCACAGCGGATAGGCCCAGGGCGCTTCGAAAGCGTAAGCTGGCAAACAGCCCACCCAGCCCACCCAGCCCATCATCCAGAGCGTCAGCACCCCATCCCACGTATAACATTCCATCGGCTGGGCGGCGTGGTGGGCAACGCGCCAGTTTTTCAAGCGTTCTATTTGCGCGAGTGAGATGTGCCGCGGCGGGTGGTTGACAGGGACCGGCATATGAGCCTCCGTGCTGGAAACTCCAATGTAAGTTTCGTGAAAGGTGTTGTCAACTCCGTTCAGCGCTGTTTTTTCAACCCGGCGCGGGCAGTCGGCGTATTGGCGGCTGGCTTGTACTCAGCCACCGCCTTGGCCCGATACTTGGGAGAGCCAGGTCCGCGTCAGATCCGGCGTCGGCGCGGCACCACGGTGAGCTGCATCGTGGCTTTCCCCGGTGAGGCGCTGACCGTCGTCTGCTGCGGTGCGATGTCCAGCAGTTGGTCCGCATGCCAGACCTTGATCTGGGCCCCGCCATCGGGAATCTGCTCGATATTGGCAATGCCATCTGCACCCGTCAGCAGGGTCCAGGGCGACTCACTGACATACACATGGCCACGCATGGAGCCGTGGATGTGGCAGCCCAGCAGCACGGCGCCGGCTTTTTCAAACACTGCCTCGGCTGTTTTGCCCGGTTTGCCCTCGGGCTTGCCATCCAGGCGCAATTCAAAACCGCCGCTGCTGGCGGTGTTGAACTGGGCGAAACCGGCTGCCGAAGCGCGCACATGGTGCTCCCAGGGATCGTTGTTGACAAACAGGGCTTTGGTCCCAACCGCCACCACACTGACTGCTGGAATGAAGCGCATTTTTTCCTGGGTGATGGTCACCTGCATTGGCAGCGCCGTCTTGGGCGTTCCCTTGTTGGCAGGTATGACCACCACCACAGCGTCCTGCACCGGTTTGCCCTCCTTGTCCAGCACCAGCACCTGCAAATTGCCGGCGCTGGCCCAGCCAGTCAGGGCAGCCAGCGTCAGGGAGAGGATGGTTTTTTTCATGGTGAGGGCAATCCGGTAGGTAGAGGTTTAGCGAACCGTGATGGTATCGCGGTGCATTGGTGCCAGCAATGCCAGCATCTGGTTTTGCGTGCGGAAAGGGATGCCTTTGGCGTCCATGCTTTGCTGCAGCACTTCGACCAGCGCGTTGAAGTCAGACTTTTTGATGTCGAGGTTGGCATGCGCGCTTTTCATGTCGGCACCTTTGTAGACGCAGGGGCCGCCGGCCAGCGAACACAACTGGTCCACCAGTTGCTCTTTGACGCGCTGCTGGTTGGACGGTTTGAAGTGTGGGCCGGTGCGCGGATCGGCCAGTAGCCGGACCATGAAGTCGTCCATCAGCGACACCAGGCCAGCTTTTTCGCCAAAGGCCTTGTAGAGCTGGTCGTTAGATGCAGTTTGCGCGAACGAGGCACCGGCCATCAGCAGACCGGAGGCGGCCAGCACGAGAGAGAGAAGGGTTTTTTTCATGTCAGTTCCTTGAAGGTTTTTAAAAAGCGTGAGTGGGCAGACGCTTAGAAGGCTACCTGGGCCGACAGGTAATAACCCGTTTGCTTGCGACTGGCGGTGGTCAGTGGAACGATCGTTCCCAAATCTACATAGGCAAGGGTCACCGAGAGATTTTTATTAGGGGCCCAGGCGACAAAAATATCTTTCCAATCTTCTGCACGCAGGCCGTTTGCCCCAGCAACCGGAAGTCGCAGTTTGTCCCGCATTGAGCGGTATTCGGCGCCCACCACCCAATTTTTGCTGATCAGGTAGGCGACTGAGAATTCGGGCTGCAAACTGTAGGAATTGTCGGAGGTGCTGCCAAAACCGAGCAGGCCGTTCTGGTTGGCCTTGGTCGCACGCAAAGTGCCGTTGACCAGCAGGCTTTGACCAAGAAACAGCTTGGTGGCGCTGACATACAGGTCCACGCCTTCACGCTTGGCGCCCAGTGCACGCAGGGTGCCATCCAGGCCGGTGGAGCCGAGGTTCTTCAGTTCGACGCCGACCGCTATTTGCGGCATCAGCGAGTCGCTGTCGAGGATGGCGTCGCCCGCGACGCGCACCTTGGCGCCCAAAATGGTTTGTTTCAGATGCAGGCCCGGCAGGCCCAGCCCGGTGCCGGTGACACCGGTCTTGAAGTCCTGCTGGGCAATCGACAACTCATAACGGTCATGGATGCCGACCGAGGCGCCGACGATGTTCAGGCCGTAGTCCTTGGTGCGGGCGGTTGTGACAAAGGCGGTGCCGCCGATTTCACCCTCCGTGGCGTTGCTGCCGATCACCGCCCAGGGGGTCAGGCCGCCGCCCGCTGCGCCGTCGATGCTGCTGACACCACCGGTGAGCAGCAGTTTGCCGGTCTCGGCATGGGCAGACAGGCTGGCACCGGCACAGATCATGGCGGTGCAGGCGGCGATGAGGTGGGGGGCAGATTTAAGCTTCATGGGGCGCTCCTTTTTTGTGACGTAAAGATCAGGGAATGGGGAATGTAATTAGATGTACCAAAACGATACGGGCAGTGTTTGGGGCTGGATTCAGAAAAAGGGCATTTTTTTTGCGACTATCTGCGTTACATCTTTGGCATCGGGTGAATCTGTAAGCGTGTGCCCTACGTATATTCCCTGCTACCCCACCCACCTTCAGGTCAATTTTCAGGAGTTACCTTATGCCGCGCCTACTTGATCCTTGCTCCTTTGTTCTGGCCAGGCCTGTAGCGGCGTTCCAGGCATGAGGGCGGGTTGGCTGCTTGCTCTGGCGTTGACGGCCGGTTCTGCCTGGGCGCAAAACACCGGCGCGCGTGAGTGGCGAACCCCGCCGCCCGGCGATGTACAGCGCGGCATGGCGTTCTACCAGACCCGCTGCACGGCCTGCCATGCGGTGGACAGCAACAAGACAGGCCCGGCGCACCGAGGCGTGTTGGGCCGCCGGGTTGGCGGCCTCAAGGGTTACACATACTCCGACGAGCTGTCGCAATCGCGTCTGCGCTGGACCCCGCAAACCCTGAATGTCTGGCTGGAGGACCCGGAAGAACTGGTGGCTGGCCAGCGCATGGGTTTCCAGGTGAATGATGCGCAGGAGCGGGCCGACCTGATTGCCTATCTGGCCACGCTCAAATAAACGCGACAGTCCGCGCCGTCTCCTGGCTGGCCTCAGAAAAGCTGGTCGTTTGCTATAAATTCAGGAGCGATCTGCACACGTTGGGCATGGGCTAGAAGCAGATTTGGTTCAACAACCGGGGCGTCGCCGGCTTTCGCCAGTGTTGCGGCCCGCACGCCCAGCAGGCGCAGGCGCTGGCTCAAAGGAACCCGCTTCAGGCACAGGCCGGCAATTTTGCGAATGGTTTTGGCATCGGAGGTATAAAACTCCGCGGTTTGATCCCGCGTGGCGATTCTGAAGTCGTCATACCGCAGCTTGATGCCTATGGTTTTGGCGACGTAGCCCTTACGCTGCAAGTCGTCGGCCAGGCGGGTGCACAGGTCGGTGAAGATCGCGCCAAGTGCAACCTTGTCACGCACCGCATGCAGGTCGCGCTCGAAGGTGGTCTCGCGGCTCATGCTGACCGGTTCGCTCTCGGTCACCACCGGGCTGTCATCGCGGCCCCAGGCCACAGCGTGCATCCAGGCGCCGGTGGCCTTGCCGAAGTTGTCGACCAGCCAGCCCGCGTCCTGCGCGGCGAGTTCACCAATGGTGTGGATGTGCAGCTTCGCGAGTTTTTCGCCGGCCTTGGGGCCGATGCCGTTGATCTTTCGCACGTTGAGCGGCCAGACTTTGTCCTGCAGGTCGGCCTCATGAACAATCGAGATGCCGTTGGGCTTGTTGAACTCGCTGGCCATCTTGGCCAGCAGCCGGTTCGGCGCGACGCCGATGGAGCAGGTCAGGCCGGTGGCTTCAAAAATCGCTTTCTGGATCAGCCGCGCCAGCACGCGCCCGCTCTCGCGCTGGCCGCCGGGCACGTCGGTGAAGTCGATGTAGACCTCGTCCACACCGCGGTCCTGCATCTGCGGTGCAATCTCGGTGATGGTGCTTTTGAACAGCCGCGAGTATTTGCGCACCTCGTCAAAGTCCACCGGCAGCACGATGGCCTGCGGGCAGAGTTTGGCCGCTTTCATCATGCCCATGGCCGACCCCACGCCGAACTGCCGCGCGGCATAGGTGGCGGTGGTGATGACGCCACGGCCCACATAGTCCTTGAGAAGCGGAAATTCGGCCACCGGGATGAAGCGCAGCGCGCGTTCGGCGTCGGCGCGTATCGCTTCGTCCACCTTGCGCCGTCCGCCGCCTATGACCACCGGCAGGCCTTTGAGCTGCGGATAACGCAGCAGCTCGATGGACGCAAAAAAAGCGTCCATGTCGAGGTGGGCAATGCGGCGCAGTTTGCCGGCGGACGGCGGCGGGAGGTCTGTCACCCGGCAAGCATAGCGCCGCACGCGGCGTAGGCTTGCGCTGACGCATTTCTTTCCCGCTTGCCCACAGTGGCGCGATACGCCAACAGGAAAACTCGAATCTTTCACCCTGACCATGAAGGCGTTTCCACCATGAATTTCATCACCACCCCTGACCAGACCAGGCTTTATTTCAAGGACTGGGGCACCGGCCGACCTGTCATCCTGTTGCATGGCTGGCCGCTGTCTTCGGACAGCTGGGACGACCAGGCCATGGCCATCGCCGATGCAGGTTATCGTGTGATTTCTTATGACCGGCGTGGCTTTGGCCGCTCCTCGCAGCCATGGACCGGTTATGACTACGACACCCTGGCCGACGATCTGGCGGCAGTGATTGAGCAGACCGGCGCGCAAGACGCGGTGCTGGTTGGCTTCTCGATGGGCGGTGGCGAGGTGGCGCGTTACATGTCGCGCCATGGCGGCAAATCGGTGTCCCAAGCCATTTTGGTGTCCTCGGTCTTGCCCTACATGCTCAAGACGGCGGACAACCCCGATGGCACCGATCAGGCGGTGTTCGACAAGATGGCGCAAGGCATGAAGGAGGATCGCGCCAAATTTTTCGCAGCTTTCTACAAGGATTTTTTTGGTGTGGGCATGGTGTCGCACCCGGTCAGTGACGAGGTGCTGGACTGGGCCTGTAGCGTGTCCATGCAGGCCGGCCTGAAAGCAACGCTGGCATGCGCTGATTCATTTTCCAGCACCGATTTCCGGGGCGATTTGCCGGCTTTCAATGTGCCGACGCTGATCATTCACGGGACCGGCGACAAAATCGTGCCTATCGATGCCTCGGCCCGAGCCGCCTCCCGCGGTATCGCGCAGTCCACGCTGATTGAATACGATGGCGCGCCGCATGGCTTGCAGGCCAGCCACAAAGAGCAACTGACCCGGGACCTGCTGGCGTTCATGCGCAAGTAAGGAAAGCGCTGAAGCAGTCCCTGGTGGTGCGTGATCACCCGGCGTGGAGCGCTGTGCAGCTCCGGATTTCTTGCCCAAGGCCTGTTCTTGGCTGCAACATCCGCCTTGCGCCTTCCGGTCCTCTTGCCGTGTTGTGCAAGGGCCTGTTCAGCGCATACCAGGTTCCAGCGGCTGCTCGCGAACGGCATGGGGTCTTCAGCCCTGAGAGCTGCGCGCCGACTCGCCGGCCGCAAATGCCAGCGCCGCGCTCAGCACCTGCAACGCCTTCGATTCCGACAGCAAGGAGTCGGGACGGAACAGCAAGCAGGCAGTTCTCCTGCCTGCATGGGCCAGTACCACCGGCTGGCCCTGGTCATCGTGTCCCCAGATTTGCCAGCCGGCGGGCAACCCGCTTCCCTGCAAGGCCAGGCTGACATAACGCGCAGCAGAAAACGGGCCAGTGTTGACCCATGGCGCATCTGCCGTGGTGTGGCACGAGATGACGCGACCGTGTTCGGGGCGGATAGCCTGCACCACAAACCCTGACTGACCGAGCAGGCGCAGGGCGGCGTCCCCGACAGCCACCAGTTGCTGTCGCGGGCTGGAAGGGCCAGGCGTTCCGACAAGCAAGGCGCAGGCAGCGTCGTCCCGGATGGCCAGGCCCAAGCCCAGCAGGCAGTCGCGCATGGACTGACCGAAAGGATCGTCCGCAGCCATCAGCCGGACGGCCTCTGGCACGGCAATCTCGTTTGTTGCCGCTGATGCGGTGGCGGCTGCTTCCATGCCAAAGGCACGCCACAGCGAACCTGCCTTGAGCCGCGACTCCTGCTCCTCGCGCTCGGGCGAAGAGTCGGCCATCAGGTCGCCGCCGGTCCGGACCTCTGCCACGCCCTGGCTGAGCGCCGCCGCGCGCAAAATGGTGCCCGCCAGCGCATCGCCGTTGGAGGCAACTTGAACCAGCAGCCCGCCGTACCAGCCGCGCGGGCTGGCTTCAAGCTGCTTGATGGCCTGCAGCGCCTGCTTGCGCGGCGTACCGGTCACCATCACCGGCGCGGCCGTGGCGGCAATGGCGTCCCAGGCATCGACGCCTTCGCGCAGTTTTCCTTCCAGGCGGTCCACCGCATGCACCACCGTGGCCAGCGACATCGGGTGGCGCCGGTTCAGGAGTTGCAGCGAGCCGGGAACGCACAGCGGTGCCAGATCGTTGCGTAGCGCGTCGGTGCAGACCGCAAGCGAAGCGGCGTCTACCTCTTCGTTGAGCAATTCGCGCAGCGACTCGGCTTCGCCGGTGGCACCGGGCCGACGCGCCACCGTGCCGCACACCGGCAGGCTTTGCACCGTGCCCGAGGCAATGATCAATTGGAGGTCGGGTGAGGCACCGAACAGGCGCAGCCCGCTGCCGTCATTGACAAAAAAACTGACGGGCGCCGGGTTGGCCGCGCGCAGCCGTTCAAAGGCCTGAATCGCCGGCATCTGCACGCGGCGGCGGTAACTCTGGCTCAGTGTCAGGGACACCAGTGCGCTGCCTTCCAGGCAAGTCAGCGCGCGCCGCACCATGTCGGCATAGGCGCCGGGGGGATGGTCGTCCTGCGGTTCCGACATGGCGGATGAGGGCATGGACTCAGGCAGGGGCTGCTGCGATGCGGTCTGCGTGGGTGCAGCATCGAGACGCAAACGCAGGGCCTGCCACAAACCGGACGCATCGCGCCTGAACAATTGTTCGCCGAAAAAAAGAACGCCCAGCGCATCAGCGTGGTAGCCACCCGTTGCTAGGTGATGCGCCGCAAAGGGCAGCGCCCCCAGCAGCAACACGTCGGGCGAAGGCGCGAAGCAGGCCATGAAACAGCGCAACGCGGTGAGGGTGGAGGCGCCGGGCCCGCGTGTCAGTCCGGCGTGCCAGCGTGCAAGTGCGGGCAGAGTCAGCAGACGGTGGCCGAAGTCGGTGTGCACCTGTACCTCCAGCCCGTCGCCGTAAAGATGCAGGGCCAGCGCGGGGCCGCTCAGCAGCGTGGCCTGCAGCGGGTGCAGGCCGTGGATGCCGGCGTCCACGCCGAAGTAAATGCCGGGCTGTTGCTCCAGCAGCGCCAGCGCCTCGCCAACCTGGGACGCGGTGGCTGCACTGCGCTCGATGCGCAGGGCGATCATGTCCGCCTCGCCCGGCGATCATTCGATGTTCATTCAATCGAAATGCCGGTGCGCTTGATGATGGGAGTCATCACGCGCAGTTCCTGCTGCATGAAGCGCTGCAGGTCCTGCTCGGAACCGCCTATGGGTTCCATGTACTGGGCATGCAGCTTTTCCTTGACATCGGGCATGGCCAGCACCGCGTTGATCTCAATGTTCATGCGCTGCACGATGTCGTTGGGCGTGGTCGCCGGCGCCATGATGGCCATCCAGGCGAGGTTTTCAATTTCGGGCAGGCCGGCTTCTTTCATGGTCGGGATGTCGGGTGTGAGCTGGCTGCGTTTGGCCGTGGACACAGCCAGCGTGCGCATCTTGCCGGCCTTGACCTGCGGGATCACCGCCACCGCCGGCACACAGGCAAACTGCACGTCGCCTTGCAGGATGGCCAGAATGGCCAGCGGCGAAGAGGCATAGGGGATATGCACCGCAAAGGTGTCGGTCTTGACCTTGAGCAGCTCCACACCGAGTTGCGACAGGCTGCCCACGCCGGTGGACGAAAAGTTGAATTTGCCGGGCTCCTTTTTCATCGCAGCGACCAGCTCCTTGAGCGTGGTAATGCCGGAATCCGAGCGCACCGCGCAGATATTGGCCTGGCCACCGGCCAGCACCACCGGGCGCAGCTCGGTGAACGGGTCATAGGGCAACTTTTTATACAGCACGGTGTTGTAGACCAGCGGGCCGTTGGTGCTGATGACAAAGGTGTAGCCGTCGCCGGCGGCCTTGGCGACCATGCCGGTGCCGTTGTTGCCGCCGCCACCGGCGCGGTTTTCAATGACGACCGGCTGGCCCAGGCGTGGGGAAAGTTTTTCGGCCACGATGCGTGCGATCACGTCGGGTGACGAGCCCGCGCCGTAAGGCACGATGATGCGCACGGGTTTGTTCGGCCAGGGCTGCTGTGCCATGGCACCGGCAGTGGCCAGCGCGACGGTGGCCGCCACGGCGCAACGTGCCAGCAGACGGGTGAGGGGGAAACGGGGGGCGGTGAGGATGTTCATGGCGCGATCAATTCGGTGGCATGGAAAAAATCCCCTTCGCCGGCGATGTAGCCGGCGACCAGGGTGCGGTAGGCGGACTCAACGATGTCGGACAGACCGGGGAAGGCGACCTCATGCGGCGCGGCCAGGGCGCGCACGCGTGCAAACACCTGGGCCTGGCGCGCCGGCGCGGCCACCTGAAAGCTGTCGCGCTTGAAGCGGGTGGCATCGCGCACACACAGCGCCCGGTCGGCCAGCAGCGCGACGATCTGCTCGTCCAGCGTGTCGATGCGCTGGCGCAATCCGGCCAGGGTTGGTGCGACCTCGACATAAGCGGGGTCCTTGAAGCGGCGCACCGGTGGGGTATCGACAGGGGGTTCCTGGGGGGAAGTCATGAAAAAAGCGCCTCGACAATCAATAAGCAAGCTTATTTCTTTGGAGGACATCTGTCATCGGGCATTCCCCAGCCCGAAACCCGGCCGGATCAGGTCGGAAAAGTGCCCGGCAGCAAAATACTTCTGTCCACCGTCTCGATGTTGGTGTGGCCGCAAAAGGCCATCGTCAAATCCAGTTCACGGTGGATGATCTGCAGCGCCTTGGTTACGCCGTCTTCTCCCATGGCACCCAAGCCGTAGAGGAAAGAGCGGCCGATATACGTGCCTTTGGCGCCCAGCGCGCGCGCCTTGAGCACGTCCTGGCCGCTGCGGATGCCGCCGTCCATGTGCACCTCAATGCGCTGGCCGACCGCCTCGACGATGGCCGGCAAGGCGCGGATCGAGGACTCGGCACCGTCTAGCTGGCGGCCGCCGTGGTTGGAGACGATCAACGCGTCAGCACCCGAATCGACGGCCAGCCTGGCGTCTTCAGTATCCTGAATGCCTTTGAGGATCAACTTGCCGCCCCAGCGTTTCTTGATCCATTCGACATCGCCCCAGTTCAGGCCGGGGTCGAACTGCTTGGCGGTCCACTCCGACAGCGACCCCATGTTTTCGATACCGTCAACGTGGCCGAAGATGTTGCCGAAGTTGCGGCGCGGCGTCCCCAGCATGCCCAGGCACCAGCGCGGCTTCGTCATCAGGTTGAGGATGTTGGCCACTGTCAGTCTGGGCGGTGCTGACAGGCCGTTCTTGAGGTCCTTGTGGCGCTGGCCTAGGATTTGCAGGTCCAGCGTGAGCACCAGTGCCGAGCAATTGGCGGCCTTGGCGCGGTCAATCAGGCGCTCGATGAATCCGCGGTCTTTCATCACATACAGCTGGAACCAGAACGGGTGGCGGTCGGTCGCCTGCGCAATATCCTCGATCGAGCAGATGCTCATGGTCGAAAGCGTGAATGGAATGCCGAATTTTTTCGCCGCGAGCGCGCCAAGAATCTCGCCGTCGGCATGCTGCATGCCGGTCAGTCCGGTGGGCGCAATCGCCACCGGCATGGCCACCCTCTGGCCGATCATCTGCGTGGCGGTACTGCGATTTTCCATATTGACCGCCACACGCTGACGCAGCTTGATGGCCTGGAAGTCGCTGCTGTTGGCGCGGTAGGTGCTTTCAGTCCATGAGCCCGAGTCTGCGTAGTCGTAAAACATGCGCGGCACGCGCTTTTTGGCGAGAACGCGCAGGTCTTCGATGGTGGTGATCACGGGCATGGGGTCTCCTGGTTATCCCCCGCATGGTAGCGGGCTGCGCGTTTGGCGACGTGAATTACGCCGGCACCGGGATGAAATTATTTTGATGCGCCGGTGCTTGTCCCTGCTGTGCGAAAAAAAGCGGGCTGCGCGCCAACGATTCGCCGGTGACAGAGGGTTTGACCACATGGTCGCCGGCGCTGGCGTTCACCCCCGGCAATGCGGTCGCTGACTGCATCACGCGCGCGGCGCAACACCGGCTTGGGTTGCGCCGCGCGCGCAAGGCTGGCGAGACACCGAGCCCGTCACGCTGTGCCTGGCCCAGCTTTAACTGCAGCAGATTGCACTGCTCGCTGCGCAATGCAGTTTCGGCCATGGCACCGCCTTGCGCACCCGGTCTACGGCACGGTCCGCGGATTGCAGCACCGGCTCGCCGATCAGGGTGTCGTCTTCAGCCCGCAATAGGCGCATTGTGCGACCTCACAGCCAGCCAGTATGCGTCCGGCCTGCTTGTGCCAGGCTTGACGCCGCTGCGACTGATCAGCCCAGCCGCGCCCGGTGCCGCGCGATCTGCGCCCGCACTTGTGCCGGTGCCGTGCCGCCCAGGGTGTTGCGTGCGTTCAGCGAGCCGCGCAGGCTCAGCACGTCGTACACGTCTTTCTCGATCTTCGGGTTGAACTGCTGCAGCACGGCCAGTGGCAGCTCTGACAGGTCAACGCCGTGTGAAATGGCGGCCTTCACCGCATGGGCCACGGCCTCATGGGCGTCGCGGAAAGGTAGACCCTTCTTGACCATGTAGTCGGCCAGGTCGGTCGCGGTGGCATACCCCTTGAGCGCGGCGCGCTCCATCGCTTCGGGCTTGACGGTGATACCGCCCACCATCTCGGCAAAAATGCGCAGGGTGTCTTTCAGGGTGTCCACTGTGTCGAAAAGCGGCTCCTTGTCTTCCTGGTTGTCCTTGTTGTAAGCCAGCGGCTGGCCCTTCATCAGCGTGATCAGGCCCATCAGGTGGCCGACCACGCGGCCGGTTTTGCCGCGCGCCAATTCGGGCACGTCGGGGTTTTTCTTCTGCGGCATGATGGACGAACCGGTGCAGAAACGGTCCGCGAGGTCGATGAAACCGAAGCTCTGGCTCATCCACAAAATCAGTTCTTCGCTCATGCGGCTGATATGCACCATGGCCAGCGACGCGGCGGCGGTGAATTCAATCGCGAAGTCGCGGTCGCTGACCGCATCCAGGCTGTTCTGGCAAACCTGCGGCAGGCCCTTGTCGTCGACCATGCCCAGGGTTGTGGCGACACGTTCGCGATCCAGCGGGTAGCTGGTGCCGGCCAGTGCGGCGGCGCCCAGCGGCAAACGGTTCACGCGTTTGCGCACATCCTGCAGGCGCTCGGCGTCGCGCGCGAACATCTCGACATAAGCCAGCATGTGGTGACCAAAACTGACAGGTTGCGCCACCTGCAGGTGCGTGAAGCCGGGCAGGATCACTTCGATATTCTTTTCGGCGATATCGACCAGCGCCTTCTGCAGGTCGGTCAGCAGCGCATCTATCAGGTCGATCTCGCCGCGCAGCCACAGGCGCACGTCGGTGGCGACCTGGTCGTTCCTGGAGCGGCCGGTGTGCAGGCGTTTGCCGGCGTCGCCGACCAGTTGGGTCAGACGCGCTTCGATGTTCAGGTGCACGTCTTCCAGATCCAGCTTCCATTCAAAGGCGCCGGTCTCAATGTCCTTGCTGATCTGGGCCAGCCCCTGCTGAATGGCCGCATGATCGGCGGCCCCCAGGATTTTTTGCGCCGCCAGCATCTCCGCGTGGGCCAGCGAGCCGGCGATGTCGGCTTGCCACAGGCGTTTGTCAAAAAATACGCTGGCGGTGTAACGCTTGACCAGATCGCTCATGGGTTCGGAGAACAGGGCGGACCAGGCTTCAGATTTTTTGTCGAGTTGACTCACGTCGGGCTTTCTTTGGGCTGCCCCTGGCCGTCAGGGGTGCGCGTGCGGCTGGAAAGGGCGCCAGGAGGCGTTGGTTTGAGGGAAAGTACGGGGTGGGCGCCGGTTTTAAGGCTGCTGCTGGTGCAATACTAGACCCTAGATTTTATCTGTGCGCCCGTCCGCCTGGAAAGCCGGCCTTCGGGCAGTACAAATTGTTCCGAACGACCTGAACAGGAGCCTTCCGGCAGCCCGCTTCATGAGCCTCAAGACCGACCTGTCCTCCTTTGGCGAGTCCACCATGCTGGGCGGCCTCAGCCAGCCCGGCGACGAGCCTGTCCGCCTGCCGGCCCGCGTCATCGTGTTCGACGCCTGCAATGTCGGCGTGGTGCTGCGTGCCGTGCTGTTTGCCGAGGCGGTGGTGGGCGTCGGCGCCATGTTCAGCGCTGGCCACTTCGTGGACTGGCTGTTGCGCTTTTCGCTGCTGACCGGTGGTGTCTTGCCGGCCACGCTGGCCTGGCTGATTGTGGCCTGCCTGCTCAAGCGCTACCTCGCGCGTCTGGGCACGCCGCTCCAGTGGGCCGCCGGCATCACCATGGGCGCACTGGCAGGGCTGTACGGCTGCGGCCTGCTGACCATGCTGGGCATGCTGGCGCCCGCGCCCTGGGCCGCCAGCGCGGCTGCCGGGGCGTTGCTGTCGTCGGTGCTGGTTGCCGGGCTGGTCTGGCGCGCCAAGGCCCGCACGCCGGCAGCCACTGCGGCGCGGTTGGCCGAACTGCAGTCACGCATCCGGCCGCACTTCCTGTTCAACACGCTTAACAGCGCCATCGCACTGGTGCGGGCCGAACCGGCCAAGGCCGAGTCGGTGCTGGAAGACCTGAGTGAGCTGTTTCGCCACGCGCTGGCCGACGCCACCGAGTCCGTCACGCTGGGGCAAGAGATTGAGCTGGCGCAGCGCTACCTGGCGATCGAGCAAATCCGTTTTGGTGAGCGCCTGCAGGTGCAGTGGAACCTGGACCCTGAAGCGGACCTCGCCAAACTGCCACCGCTGTTGCTGCAGCCGCTGGTGGAAAACGCGGTGCGCCACGGCGTGGAGCCCAGCGCCGTTGGCGCGCAGGTGAAAATATCGACGGTGCGGCGCGGCAGCATGGTGGTGATCAAGGTCACAAATTCAACGCCGGCCGGTGTAGGCGAGCGCGGCCACGGGCTGGCGCTGGCCAATGTGCGGGAGCGCCTGGCGCTGCTGCACGATGTGCAGGCGCAATTCAAGACCGTGTTCCGGGACGGCATGTTTCAGGTGAGGCTGGAGATTCCCCTATGACCACAACCCTCAGGGCATTGATCGTGGACGATGAGGCATTGGCGCGCTCGCGTCTGCGCACCTTGTTGGGCGACTGCACGGCCCCGGCTGCCAGTGTTGTCGCCGAGGCCGCGCACGCGGTGCAGGCCATGGACGCGTTGCGCCGCGAGGTGTTTGACGTGGTGTTGCTCGACATCCGCATGCCCGGTGCCGACGGCATCACGCTGGCCCAGACCATTGCCCAGCTACCGCAGCCGCCGGCTGTGGTGTTTGTCACGGCGCATTCCGAACACGCGGTGCAGGCTTTCGAGATCGAAGCCGCGGACTACCTGACCAAACCTGTGCGGCTTGAACGCTTGCAGCAGGCGCTACAAAAAGTAGAGCGGCTCGCGCAGTCTGGTAAAGGGCTACAGGCCGATTTGACGGAAGAATGTCTGATCATCCAGGACCGCGGCCGGACCGAACGGGTGCCGCTGGCCGAAGTGCTTTACCTCAAGGCCGAGCTCAAATACATCACGGTGCGGACAGCCGCCAAAAGCTACATCCTCGACGGCAGTCTCAACGAGCTGGAGGAGCGTTACCCCCAGTTCATGCGCATCCACCGCAATGCGCTGGTGGCGCGGCGTGCCGTGCGCGCACTGGAAAAACACTTCGACCCGGAGGAAGGAGAAGGCTGGGCGGTGCGGCTCAATGGCATCGACGAGTTACTGGCGGTGTCGCGGCGCCAGCTCAGCGCGGTGCGAGAAGCCATTGCGGGTTGACGGTGGGCCGGGCTGCCTGACCCGGCGCCAGGCGGGACGGCAGCCGGTAAGGTACCGCGCAGGCGTCCTACACCTGTCCCGGTCTGCCTCTGTTGAAATACGAACACAACGATGAATGCGCTGCAGCTCAGCGGGACCGACGAGGAGACCACCGTGAATGACAACCATCAACCCGACACAGCGCCCGATACGCCCCAGGTGACGACTTTTCCGGAACCGGAACGCCTCCTGCTGCATATGCCGGTGGACATCCGCAATGCGTCGCTGATGGTGCTGGCGGGGATGGGCCTGCTGTTCGTGTTGCACTGGGCCAAGGCGGTGTTTATTCCGATCATGCTGAGCATTCTTTTCAGCTACGCCTTTTCACCGCTGGTCAACTGGATGGCGCACCGCCGCGTGCCACGCTGGCTGGGTTCGGCCATCGTGCTGCTGTCCATCCTCGGCGCCCTTGGCAGCACGGCGTATGCGCTGAGCGACGAGGCGTCTGCTATGGTCGAGTCGCTGCCGGTGGCCGCGCAGAAATTCCGCAACGCCATGAAACGCAGCAGCGGCAATTCCACCAGCACGCTGGACACTGTGCAGAAGGCAGCCACCCAGATCGAGCAGGCCGCCCAGGAAGGCGCAGCCTCCGGCGGCACACGCGGCGCGATGCGTGTGGTGATCGAGAAGTCAAACTTCAACGTCAAGGATTACCTGTGGACCGGCACCATCGGCCTGATCGCGCTGATCGGCCAGGCCACCGTGGTGATCTTTCTGACCTATTTCCTGATGCTGTCGGGCGACACCTTCCGCCGCAAGATGCTCAAGCTGGCCGGGCCCAACCTCAGCAGCAAGAAGATCACGCTGCATGCCCTGCATGAAATCACCGAACAAATCCAGCGTTACTTACAGGTGCAGTTGCTGACCAGTGCACTGGTCGGCGTGATGACATGGCTGGCTCTGTGGGCCATCGGACTGGACAACGCGCCAGTCTGGGGTATTGCGGCAGGCGTGCTGAATCTGGTGCCTTATGTGGGCTCCCTGATCACGGCGGCGGCCTCGGCGCTGGTAGGTTTTCTGCAGTTCGGCTCGCTCAACATGGCGATGCTGGTGGGCGGCGCCTCTTTGGTCATCCACACCATCGTCGGCAACATCGTCACGCCCTGGTTGACCAGCCGCGCCAGCCGCCTCAGCCCGGTGGCGGTGTTCGTGGCGCTGCTGGCCTGGGGCTGGCTCTGGGGGGTGTGGGGCCTGCTGCTGGGCATCCCGATCATGATGATGGTCAAGTCGGTGTGTGACCGGGTGGATGATTTAAAGCCGGTCGGCGAATTTCTGGGGTCGTGAAGGTGGACCTCACGCTCCGCACCAGTTTTTTTCTGGGGCAGCCCTGGCCGAAAACATGACCATGTTCGTTCAAATGCAATGACTGAAATGGCCGCTCCATTTCAAAGTTACACTTGCTGAATCATGTGTCGCCTGTTTGTCCTGTTCGTTTGCGCATACTTTTTGATGTCCAGCGGTCAGAACGTTTCCCTTCGCACGCTGAGTGCGGTGCAAACCGAGGGCGGCAATTCCCAAGTCGCCGTTGCATCCTCGCTGGCCGATACAGGTTGGGGTGATGATACCGATCCTCACGGCGCTGATCCCCTGCTCGCGGAGGTGCCGCCCGAAGTGCCCGAATTGTCGGGAACTCCGGCGCTGACGCCGCCTGCCGACACCACGGCGGCGGTGTACGACGTGCGTGATCTTGCGGGTCCCCCGTGGCTGTTTCTTGACGGACCGCTTCATCCCCCACGCCTATCCGTCGTTCTCCTGTGAACGCCGACGCGGGCTTTCCGCGTCTTCATCCCCGTTTCCCATCTAGCGCGATTTTGCGCTCGCGGCAATCCTGCTGATAGACACACACCTATGGACCTCCTTCTCGACCCCAATATCTGGATAGCCTTTGCGATGCTCACTGCCCTTGAGATCGTGCTGGGCATCGACAACATCATCTTTATCTCGATTCTGGTTGGCCGCTTGCCGCCAGAGATGCGCGACAAGGCGCGGCGCCTCGGCCTCGGCTTTGCGATGCTGTCCCGTTTGGCGTTGCTGTTCGCCCTGAGTTGGGTGATAGGCCTGACAGCCGACCTTTTCAGTTTTGCCGGGCAAGGCATCAGCGGTCGCGACCTGGTGTTGCTGTTGGGTGGGTTGTTTTTGCTCTACAAGGCCACGCACGAAATTTTTCTGGAAGTCGAAGCGCGTGAACAGCCTCACGCCCCCGTTGCTGATGCGGCGGCGATCAAGGCAGCGGGTGCGAAACTGTTTTGGGCCGTGATCGCACAAATCGCAGTGATCGACATTGTTTTCTCTCTTGACTCGGTGATCACCGCCGTGGGCATGGTCGACGAGATCAGCGTGATGGTGGCCGCCGTTGTCACCTCCGTAGGTGTAATGCTTGTGGCAGCCAAGCCGATCGGCGAGTTTGTGGATCGTCATCCGTCTGTCAAAGTCCTTGCGCTTGCCTTTCTCGTCATGATCGGCATGGCACTGACGGCAGAAGCATTTGATCAGGCTGTCCCCAAGGGCTACATCTACGCGGCCATGGCGTTTTCGCTGGTGGTGGAAGCACTGAATATCCGCGCGCGCAGCAAGCGACGGGCTGCGGAAACGGGGCAGCCGTGAACCGCCGCCCTGAACCAGACCACCCCGGTACCTGGGTCACCCCGCCGACATCCACTTTTGCCGCCCAATCCAGCGAGATGAATCAAAACCTCCACAACTTTCCCGCCGGCTCGGTTGACCAAGCCGTGTTTGTCGAACGCAACCGGGTGTTGCGCAACACATACTGGCTGCTTGCCGTGTCGATGGTTCCTACCGTGCTGGGCGCCTGGGTCGGCCTGGCCTCTGGCGTGGCCAACGCCTTGTCGCCGGGCATCGGTTTGATGGTGTTCCTGGTGGGGGCCTTCGGCTTTATGTTTGCCATCGAAAAAACCAAGAACTCGGCGGCCGGGGTGCCCGTGCTGCTGGCGTTCACGTTTTTCATGGGAGTCATGTTGTCACGCCTGGTCGGCATCGTGTTGGGGCTGTCAAATGGCGCAAGCCTGATCATGACGGCCTTCGCGGGAACCGGCGCCATCTTCCTTGGCATGGCGTCGCTGTCGTCCATCATCAAGCGCGACCTCAGCGCGATGGGCAAGTTCCTGTTCATCGGGGCGATCATGCTGATGGTGGTTGGCATCGCCAACTTCTTTATTCAATCCAGCGCCCTGATGATCACGCTGTCGGTGATGGCAATCGGCATTTTTTCGGCCTTCATCCTCTACGACCTGAAACGCGTGCAGGACGGGCATGAGACCAACTACATCACCGCTACGCTGGGCGTTTATCTCAGCATCTACAACATTTTTCAGTCGATTCTGGCCTTGCTTGGCATCGCCGGATCCCGCGACGAGTGAACGCGCTTCGTTTTCCCAAGACCCGACGGCCTTGCACGCCTGCCCATCCCAAACTCGCTAAACAGGATTTGACAATCCGTCCGAATCCCCTACGGAAATCGCCATACTCTTTTCGCTGATTCTGCTGATTGGCCTTTCGCCATGTCCGAGATCGCTCTCGTCACGGCGCGCGAGGCCCGCCTGCAAAAATTGGTAAACGATGGCGACACTTCCGTTGCGGCGGCCGTCAAGATCGGCGAGGACCCCACGTGCGTACCTTCCACAATCCAGATCGGCATCACCTCCATCGGCGTGCTGAACGGCATTGTTGGCGAAGCGGCGCTCGTAGCGCCGCTGGCCTTGTGGCTGACATCGCTCGGGGTTGCACCGACCTACAGTGCTTACGGTGCGACCGCTGGTGGTGCTGGTGATTACCTACTTTTCAATTGTTGTGGATGAATTGGTTCCCAAGCGGGATTGGCCAGTCGCATTGACTGTCACGGCGCCCGTGCTTGATGCTGGAAAGTGGGCCGAGGCCGTCCAGATGCGGTCCTTGTTGATGCGCTTGCAGCGTAGCTGCGACACCACAGCCAGCTCCTGAACAAGCACGGTGAATTTGCCGTAGCTCACCGTTTTTTTTGCATTTCGCCGGCACGGCCCCGTGCCCCTGCCCGTGCAGTTCTGGCGCGGCATGTTGTTGATCGGCAGTAGCGCCAATCTCGCTGTGGGCTTTGTGGTCCTGATGCTGATCGCCCAAGGGGTGTCGCTGGACTTGGCGGTTGCGATGCATTTTCTGTTTTTGCCATACAACCTGTTCCTGGCCATGGCAGTGTGGCGCTCGCTCCAGGGAACCATGGTCACGACGTCGGTCGCTGAGCTCTGGCTGGTATTTTCACGCTGGTTTGAGGCTCAGTGTCGGCCCTCACACGCACAGGCTGCTATGTTCATAGTCAAAACTGTCCTTGGCCCATGAACGGCGGTCGTATTCAGCTATTATTTTGATAGTGACGCGTGACCTGCTGGGTGTTACCGGTCGTTGCCGCATGCGTAACGATGATCTTTCCGCTTGTCGTGAACCCGGTCAATGCTCATGGCGATGATGAGCATCAGGCACATGCGGGTGTGCATGCTTGCTCGGCTCATGTAAATGTCGGTGGCTGTGGGATCCAGCCGGCATGTCGGGGTGGGAGTGATCGTGATGCCCGTCGTCGTGCCGGTGGGCATGTTCATGTTCAAGTGGTTCATGGACGTGTTCATGCCCGTGTGATTCAGCCAGATGCAGGGTTACTCCGAGCACCATCAGCACGCCGGCCAGTGCCATGACCCAGCTTCCACTTCGATCGCCCAGCGCGATCGCCAGGCCCGCACCGATGAAGGGCGCGAAAGCGAAGACAGAGCCGGTGCGCGACGCACCGAAAGCCCGCTGCGCCAGCAAATAAAAGCGCAGGCTCAGACCGTAACCGCTTGCGCCTATGGCAACCAGCGCGAGTGAAGCGTTGAGCGGGGGCAGCGGGTCGCCAAACAGTACGGCCAGCATGCCTGTGGCGCTCGCTCCGAGCAATGCCTTTCCCAAAATGACTTGCCCCGGATCACGTTCTGCCAAGGCACGGGACAGTGCATTGTCGGCACCCCAGGCGGCGGTCGCCAGCAGCACCGCCAGCATGCCCAGAAGCTGGTTGCGTCCCGCACTGCCCAAGTCCAGCACCAGCGTGATGCCGCCCGCCAGCAACAGAAACATGGCTGCCCAGACCCGGCGGTCCGCCGTCTCGCCGTAGAGGTAACGCGCCAGAAGTACGGTAAAAAAAGCTTCGAGCGTGAGCATCAGCGAGGCGCCGGTCCCGCTTGTATGCTGCAGGCCCCACGCCAGCGCAACCGGCCCGATCACTGCACCCAGAAATGCCATCGACAAAAGTCTTGGCAAATCGCCGCGCTCCAGCCTTGCTTCGTGGGTTGCGCGTTGGCGGGACAGCAAGCCAGCGGCAGCTGCACCGGCATAAAGCAAGGCGGCGGTCGTCAGCGCGCCCAGACCCTCACCGAAGCGCTGAATCAGCGGAGTGCTGACACCAAACAGCACGGCAGCCAGCAAGGCCAGCAGTCCGCCGCGCAAAGCCGGTAGCGAGAGATGAGCTCGACGCATAGGCGGATTATTTGACAGTGAATCGCACGGTAACGGGTTTTTTGCCCATGTTCAACACAGCCACCACCTTGGCACCTTTGTTCAGTTTGATACCTTTGGCTTCGAGCTTGTGGCCACCGGCAGGCTTGAGTTCGGCCTCGGACTTCTGGGTGCCGTTGAGCACGGTCAGTTTGCCACGTATGCCAGCGGTGTCCATCGGATTGTCATGGTCCTTCAGATAAAGAGAGGCACCGCCTGGCGCGGCCACCAGTTCAAACGACAGGTCGGCTGCGCTCTGGACCACACCGCCATATTGCGGAGCGGCGGTGCCGTGGGCCATGGCGTTGCCGGCGCTCAGGGCTGAGACGCCGACAAACAAGGCAGCGGCGAGAGTCTTGATCAGGATTTTTTGAATGGTCATCTAAATTCCTTTATTGAGAATATGGCGCGCTTGAGGGGCGGCGCCAGAAGGCCTTGAAAACTGTTCGCAAGGTGTCAATCAATACGACTCCTGCGCAGCACCTGACGTTCGGCCGGTGTCCGGATCCGCGGCAAGAAGACGCTGGGTGGCGTGCTCACCGAACAAGCCAAACATAACGGGGGTGAGCAGAGTGTCCAGCAGCGTTGAGCTGATCAGCCCGCCGAAAATCACGACCGCCACCGGATGGAGGATTTCCTTGCCGGGCGCATCAGCTGCAAATAGCAGCGGTGTCAAGGCAAAGGCCGCCACAAGTGCTGTCATCAGAACCGGCGTGAGCCGCTCCAGAGACCCCCTTACGATCATCGCTTGTCCAAACACCTCGCCTTCAAACTTGCACAGGTTGATGTAGTGGCTGACTTTTAAAATGCCATTGCGCGTGGCGATCCCCGCCAGGGTGATGAAGCCCACCATCGACGCCACCGACAGGCTGACACCCGCGATCCACATCGCCGCCACACTGCCGATCAAGGCCAATGGGATGTTGATCATGATGATCCCGGCAAGTACCGCCGAGGTGTAGCGCGCGTAAAGAACCAGGAAGACCATCATGAGCGACAACAGCGACAGGCCGATGATCAGGCGCATCGCCTGCTCCTGGGCCTGAAACTGGCCTTCCAGACTGACAAAGGTCCCGGCGGGCAGGGGCGTTTTGGCCATCGCCGCGCGGATGTCCCCTATCACCCGCCCCATGTCCGAGCCGTCGGTGTTGGCATAAACAACAATACGCCTGCGCCCGTTCTCGCGGCCGATCTGGTTCGGCCCATCGGTTTCCTCCACGGTGGCGATAGCCGACAGCGGCAGCCGTCCTGCGGGGGTGTCGATCAGTGTGCGTGCCAGGTCCTGCGGGCCGCGGCGGTCATCGGGTAAACGCAGCACCAGATCGTAGCGGCGCGCACCGTCAACGATCTGGGCGCCATGTGCGCCGTCGGTGAGGGCCTGCAACACCCGTACCGCTTCACCCGGCGAGAGCCCGGCCTGGGCCACCTTGCGGTGATCCAGGCGCACGGTGATCTGGGGAATCAGCACCTGTTTCTCGACAGTCAAGTCCACCAGCCCATCGATGCCGGACAGCGCCTGGCGCATCTGCTCTCCAAGACCGCGCAGGGTGTCGGTGTCGTCGGCAAAGATTTTCAGGGCAATCTGGGCCCGCACCCCTGACAGCAGATGGTCCAGCCGGTGCGAAATCGGCTGACCGATGGCGACCTGGGCCGGCAACACTGCCAGGCGGTTTCTGATGTCGGCCATCACGGCTTCCCGGTCCCGGTCGGACCGCTTGAGGTCCACATCAATCTCCGCTGAATGAACGCCTTCCGCGTGTTCGTCCAGCTCCGCCCTACCGGTACGGCGCCCCACCTGGGTCACTTCCGGCACCTCGGCAACCAGGGTTTCAGCCAGCGCACCCATGCGATTGGCTTCCGCCAGCGCCGTGCCCGGGTTGAAAACCATGCCCAACACCAGCGAGCCTTCGTTGAACGCGGGAAGGAAGGCACGCGGGAAGAAGGGAACACTGGCCGCCGCGACGGCAACTGCCAGGGCGGCCACGGCCATCAGGGCTTTGGCTCGCGGAAAGGACCAGCTCAGCACCTTCTCATCCCAGCGCTTGAGCCGGCTGACCAGCGCGCTGTCGCCGTGGCCCAGCCGCTTCATGCGCGGCAGCAGGTAGTGGCACAGCACCGGCGTGACCGTCATGGAGACCAGCATTGACGCCAGGATGGAGACGATGTAGGCGATGCCCAGCGGCGAGAACAGGCGGCCTTCAATGCCGGGCAGGGCGAACAGAGGCACAAAAACCAGCACCACGATGGCCGTTGCGTAGACGATGCCGGAACGCACCTCGACACTGGCGCTGCGCACTACCTCCAGCGTGCTCAGCGGGCTGCCGGCGGCCAGGTTCTGCTTGAGACGCCGCAAGATGTTTTCGACGTCCACCACGGCGTCGTCCACCAGTTCCCCGATGGCAATGGCCAGCCCGCCCAGCGTCATCACGTTGATCGACTGGTCCAGCAGCTTGAACACCAGCGCCGTTACCGCCAGCGACAGCGGGATCGCCACCAGAGAGATCAGTGTGGTTCGCGCCGACAGCAGGAAGGCAAACAGCACAATCGCCACCATGATGGCGCCGTCGCGCAACGCCTCGGCCACGTTGCCGACGGAGGCCTCGATAAAGTCAGCCTGCCGAAACAGAACCGTGGGCGCAGCCAGGCCGGCAGGTAGACTTTGCTGGAGTCCGCTCAAGGCGGTTTCAATGGCACGCGTCAGTTGCACCGTGTCGGCCGCGGGTTGTTTCTGGACGCTGACGATGACCGCGGGTACCCCGTTGTAGCCGGCATCGCCGCGTTTCATGGCCGCTGCAAACCGAACCGTCGCGACCTGCTCCAGCAGGATGGGCCGGCCGTCTTTCCAGGCCACCGCCATGCCTTGCAGGTCTTCCACGCGGTTGGTCCGGCCAATGTGGCGTATCAGGAACTCCTTGCTGTTGAGGTCAATGAAGCCTCCGCCCGCGTTGCCGGAAAAACCGCGCAGGGCTTGCTCCATCTGAGACAGCGAAACGCCAAACTGCGCCATGCGTGCGGTATCCGGTTCCACGCGCAATTGCCTGACCTCGCCGCCGATGGGAATCACTTGAGCGACGCCGGGAATCGACAACAAGCGTGGACGCAACACGAAGTCCGCGAACTCCCGCGCCTGCATGGGTGTCGCGGCTGCAGCGCCACTGCTGCCCGCCGTCAGTGGCAGTGCGATCAACATCACCTCGCCCATGATCGAGGACACCGGCCCCATGACCGGCGTGATACCGGTCGGTAACTGTTCCCGCACCAATGCCAGACGCTCGGCAACGAGCTGGCGGTTGCGGTAGATGTCGGTGCCCCAATCAAACTCTGCATAGAGGATGGACAGTCCGGCGCCGGAAGTGGAGCGGACACGGGTGACACCCGGCATGCCGTTCATGGCCGTCTCCAGCGGAAAGGTCACCAGTTGTTCGACCTCCTCAGGCGCCATGCCTCCGGCCTCGGTGAGGACGGTCACCAGCGGTTTGTTGAGGTCGGGAAACACGTCGATGGCGGTGCGGCCAGCAGTGATGGCGCCATAGACCAGTAGCAACAAGGCTGCTGCGAGGACAAACAGGCGGTTGTGCAGGCTGTTTCTGACAATCCAGTTGAACATGCATGGCTCCGTTCAGCGGATCTGGGCGATCAGCGGCGCACCTTGCACCACCACGCGGTTGTCGGCCCCGAGGCCCTGAGTCACGATGACGGTGGTCGCATCCAAAGGCAGGAACTTCACCGGCTGCGCAATATAGCGTTCAGCGCCCGACTTGATCCAGACGACAGGTTCGTTCGAGCTGTTGCGGACAACCGCCTGTGCCGGAAGTACGAAGCCCTTGATTTTTTCGTTCAGCGAGGCGACCACTGTCACGGGTTGACCCACGGCGAGAGGCATGGCGGTGCCGGGCTTGTCAGGTGCGGCCCGAAAGGTCAGCGGAAGCACGCCGTCGCGAAGACTGCGCCCCGCACCCAGCAGTTGCAGCTTCACGCCGGCGAGGCCCTGCAGGCTGGCGACACCCAGACGGGCTGGCAGGGCGGGGTCGGCCGTCGTTGCCTCGACCAAAACGCGGGCCGGGTCAATCACTTCGAACAAGACGTCCCGGGCCTCCACGATCTGTCCGAGTACCGCGTCGGCCCGTGCAATCACACCGGACACTGGTGCGACCAGCGCTTCACGCGCTCCCAGGCTGGCAGCAATGCTTTTCTCGCGGGCCGTGAGGCTTTGCAGTTCGGCCTGTGCCGCTTCGATGTCCTTGCGTGGAACCGTCCCCTCCAGGGACTGCAGGCGCTGCACGCGCTTGGCCGCCAGGTCACGACTGCTCTGAAGTTCTGCCCGCAGCGCCTGCTGGTTGGCCAGGGCATAGGGCTCGGCATGGTGCTGAACATAAGCCAGCACCTCGCCTTTGCGGACCGCCTGGCCTGAGACCGGCAAGCCGCGCGGGCCGGCCTGGATGCTGCCGCCATGCACAGCCTGAACACGCCCGCCTGCATTCGGGTCCATCACCACCTTGCCCGACAGCTCAACGCTTGCTGCGGCTTCGGATTCAGCGGTGAGCTGGGTCCGTATGCCCATGCGGCGTTGCGCCAGCATCGGGACGTTGACGCTGCCGTCGGCCAAGCGGGCCAGGCCAGTAGTACTGCCAGTGGCAGGCGCGTCCAGGTGTTCGCCATTGGGTCCATGGGCGCCGGGGGCCGCCCAGGCGGCTGCGGCCGCAAACACGCCTGCCGCCAAGGCAAGCGCCTGAAGGGAACGGGCCGGCTTGGACCAAGTCGTCAAAAACCGTCTAGACATGGCGTTCATTGCACTGCTCCCATGCCCGGCTTACGCGAGCTTCTTGCCTTGCGGCGGTAATAGAATCCGAGCGCCATCAAAACGGCAAGCAACAGCACCAGCCAGAGCCAATACGACACCCCATTGTCATGGTCATCGGCTGGAACGGTGACATGCAAGGTGCCGTCAAGCAGATCAGCTTCAGCGCCGGCCAGGACAGTGATCACCAGCGGGTGGTCGCCGGGCAGCGACAAGGCCTTGAGCATCGCAGCGTCATCCACGGCGTAGTCACCCAGGTCGGCATGAAACTTTGCCTGCGCCTTGACCGCGCCGGACTCGATCTCGACTTTGGCGTTGAGTACCGGCTCATTCGTGGCAAAACGGTTGATTAGCATCGAGAACTCACCGCCCTGCAATCGGCCGACCACCTCGAACATGTCGGACTGTGCCTCGAACCGGGGCGCGGCATTGACGGCACCGCCCGAGGCAGCCGGCGCGTCAAGGTGTTCGCCGTTGGGACCATGGGCGCCTGGAGCGGCAAAGGCTGTGGCCCCGGCAAGCATCGCGGCACCCAGGGCAGCCGCAAGCCGTTTCCAGCCCATCGTCGGTATGTAGAAGAGGAAATGTTTCATGGAAGGATACCAAGGGTTTGTTGGAGCTGGGCGCGGGTCAGGCCAGCAGCGGTCTGTTGGCGAGCCAAGGCTGCTTCTGCCTGCGATGCAGCGTTGAGGGAGCGCAGCAACTCGGGCAGGGGGGTTTCGCCCGCCTTGAAGGAGCGGTCAATGAGGCTGGCGCGTTCACGAAGCAGCCCGGCGCGCGTGCGCTCGGCATCCAGTTGCTCTTGCGCCGATAAAACAGCGGCGCGCGCGACGACAGCTTCGGCAGTCAGGCGATCACGCAAGCGCTGGACAGCGGTTTGCGCAATGTCCAGTTCGCTCAGCGCGGTCGCTTGAAGGGGTTGGTTGCGGCCGTCCGTGCCAAAGGGAATACTCACGCCGATGCCCATGCTGTTTTGAGCGACTTCCGCGCGTCCGGGCGTATCTTGGCGCAGCCGGAAAATCACCTCTGGAGGCTCACGCCGTGAAACATTGACCACGTCCAGGCGCTTGCGGGCACGATCGACCGTCAGTTCGGCCAGACGCACATTGGGGTGTGACGACAGGTCAGGGCCGCTGGCCGACAGCGTTTCGGTCGCATCCGGGATGGCCTGCAGACCGGTCAGGACGACCCACTGAGACCGCAGGGCTTGAAGCCGTTCGCGGGCGGCGCTTTGAGCCGCTGTAGCCGACAGCAGCTCGGCCTTGGCTGCCAGGGCGTCCGCATGCGCCAGGTCGCCGGCTTTGACGCGGCGTTCCACATCGTCCGCGACGCCCTTCAAATACTTCGCTTGTGTATCAGCCAGCCCGACTTCTGCGGTCTGGGCAGCCATTCGCCAGGAGGCTTCGCGAACCAGCCCGGCGAAGTGCAAGCGGCCGGCCTGTACAGCGGCCTGGCCCAGATCAAGCGCTGCATCAACGGCTGCGTTGCGTGCTGCGCGCTGTCCGGGCAGCCAGAGCGGCCAGGCCAGACCGACCTCGGATTCACGCCGTCCCTGGTTGGTCTGCCATCGGTCATTGCGGTGGGAGAGTTCCAGTGCGGGCGGCGCCGCCCAAAGACTGGAGGCGGCCAAGCGCTCAGCCTGCGCACGCAGAATCTGGCCGTCGGCTTCGCGTGCCTGTACGGCACGTTGCCAAGCCGATTCGGACGCCTGGGCAAGTGTGACGTTGCCCGCGCTGGTGACGCCAGGGGGGGCAGACGATGAAGGCTGGGCAAGCGCGGCGCTCAGCAGAACGCAACTGAGCACGCCTCCTGCGAGAACACCCGGCAAACGGCCTGAGAGGAAAAATTTCACGAGACTCCTGACGAATCAATGGCAACCGGTCCCGATACGAACGCAGAGGGTGCGTGTTCTTGCGGGCGGATGGGTCGCTCCGATGGACAACTCAGCGCTCGCGAAGAGCGCTAAGAGCGGCGGATGTCAGGCAAGCAGGCGTGGAGGTCGTCTGACTCCGTCCGGATACGCAGAGGGTCCGGAGAATTCTGAAGCGGCGCGTGGAGGTGGGGCGCGTTCCGGGGAAAACGATGCAAGGGGCGCTGCCAATAGAACGGCAGCGGCACCGAGCACCATGTCGGCAAGGATGTGCTGGACGGACTCGTCGGAGTTGTCCTGGTGCGTGGCACCTTGCGCATCATGATGATGTGCGACGCCGTCCCAGTGCATCGAGGTGTGTTCTGCGTCTTTGGTATCGCCATGCGCAAGTGCTGACCCCTCAACGCTAGCAGCGAAGGCCTGAGCGAAGACAAACAGCAGAAGGAGGATTGCTACGAACCGGCGCATGGATGAAATTAAGATTGAACTGCGAAGCAAAAAAATTATACGGGTAGTCCATCACTTTGAGTTGCGAAATTGGTCAATGCCCTGGCTTTGTAATGGAGCCATCGTGTGTGTCGAAATGTTCGATCATTAAGCTGGGGTCTCTTACGCTGACTTGCATGATCGCTGCTCATTACCTATGCGGGAATGCATTGTTTTGCGTGATCAGTAAGTAAAAGAGCTCTGCAGCCCATGTCTGGCGAGCCTGGGTGGCTATCGATTTAATAGTGAACTCCGATCGATGAGGTGCTTGGGGCCAGTGCCGATGACTCGCGAAAGACTACGCGGTAGCAGCGGTTGAAACCGGCAGGCGGGGGCGCTTCTTCAAATCCGGCGCCGTGGATCGCCGCAATTTTTTCCACCACGCGGTGGCCCGAACCCAGACCCAGCGAATGATGGCGCCGCATGTTTAGTGCGGGCCTGTCTGCCTCCTGGACGGCCGTGTCACAAACCTGCAGCCAGCGTGCCTGCGGGTCGAGTTGCACCTCGACGCTGGTGCCGGCCGGCGTGTGACTCAGTGCGTTTTCGATCAGGTTGCGCAGCACCAGGCCCAGCAGTACCGGATGTCCGGGTATGACGAACGGGCCGGGGCTGGTCAGCGCCAGCTCATGGCCGCTGTCCAGCGCGGCCTGGCCGAACTCGGCGATCTCGGTGCGGGCAATCACGTCCAGATCCACGCTTTGCATGGTTTCGACCAGCTCGGTGCGGCTGGCACGGGCCAGTGCCAGCAGGTTGGACAGTACCTGACCGGCCCGCAAGGCATCATGTTCGAGCTGGACCAGCAAGGCGTCATGCGCGGCGCCCGGGGTGGCCTCACGCAGGGCATGGGCCTGCAGCGTCAATGAGGCCAGCGGCGTGCGCAACTCATGCGCCAGTTCGCTGGCCAGCTCCCGCTCATGGGATACCGCCGTCTGGTAACGCGCTGCCAGTGTGTTGATCGAGTTGACAACCGCCGTGAACTCGCGCTGCAGATGCGGGTTGCGCAGTGGCGTGGGTTGGTGGATGTCCAGCGCGTCCACATCTCGCGCCAGCGCGTACAGAGGACGCAGCCCGCGGCGTATCGCCAGCCCCAGCATCAGCGCGACCACCGGCAGCAGCCAGAAGCCGGGCTCGGCGACTTGCTCGGCAATGTCCCTTGCCAGGTCATCACGTTCACTGATGCTCAGCAACACGGTCACCTTTTTCTGCCGCGCCGGTCCGTCCCAGCGGGAGAAGGCGCGCCATGCAACAGCGGGGGTGCCCAGTTGCAGGGTTTCAAAACCTTCCTGCACGTTGATGAACCCGAATTCCGGCGCTTCGCCGGTGCGCTGCAGCACTTGGCCTGCGCCATTCCATACCACCACACTCATGGAGCGCTGATAATCATGGCTCTTCAGGCTGGACAGACCGGGCAGGCTGGCCGCATCGCCGCGCGCGCCCACCGGTCCGGGGTTTTGCGCCAGTTGCAGCAGGGCCACGCTGGCCAGATGACCGTCGGTCAGTTCATCGGCCTCATGGATGCCCGTTTGGTAGCCCAACACCACAAAGCCGCCCCAGACCACCAGCAGCGCGCCCATGGCCCAGGCCATCAGGCTCAGCGTCAGCGAGCGTTGCAGCTTCATGCCTTGTCCTCCGAAACAAAATAACCGACGCCACGCAGAGTGCGGATGACCCCTTCGCCGAGTTTTCTGCGCAGGTGGTGCACGTGGACCTCTACCGCGTTGCTGTCAAGGGCGTTGTCCCAGCTATACAAACGTGCCTCGATTTGCGGGCGTGACAACACCCGCGGACGCACTTCAACGAGAGCCAGCAGCACGCCGAACTCGCGCGCCGACAGCTCCACCGGCTGTCCGTGCTGCCGCACGCTGCGGTTCGCGGGGTCAATTTCAAGCGCACCGACCTTGAGCAGCGCTTGTGCCCGGCCGACCGAGCGTCGGCGCAGGGCGCGCATGCGCGCGGCCAACTCGTCCGGGTCAAAGGGCTTCGTCACATAGTCGTCGGCGCCCATGTCCAGGCATTCAATGCGCGCGGCGACCTGATCGCGCGCTGTCATGACCAGTACCGGCGTGGCCGCGTCCGGCAACCGGCCCACCGGCGCCTGGCGCAGGCGCCGCAGCACCTCAGCGCCGTCGCCGTCGCCAAGCCCCAGGTCAAGCAGCACCAGATCGAAAGGCTCGACACGCAGCGCGGTCCAGGCGGTCTCGACGCCGTTCGTCATGTCCACCGCCCAACCAAGCTGCCTCAAGTGGGCCTGCAGCCCGGTGGCAATGCCTTCATCATCTTCAATAACCAGTACACGCATGCGGCATTGTGCGCGACAGCGCTTAAGGAAGGCTTAAGACGTGACGCCGAAGCTGCGCCCATGCAAAGTTTTTCAAACAGACATCTGGCGGCCTTCACAGCCGCGCTGGCCCTGCTGTTGCTGGCCTGGGACTTCTCGGGGCTGGACCTCGCGTTGGCGCACGGGTTCGGTGGGGCCGCCGGTTTCCCATTGCGTGACAACACTTTTTTGACAGTGGTGCTGCACGACGGCGCCAGACGCCTGGCCTGGCTGCTGGCGCTGGGGCTGTGTGTGGCGGTCTGGTGGCCGGTCGGCTGGTTGCTGCGTCTGCCGGTAAATCGCCGCCTGCAACTGGCGGCCACTCCCTTGTTGGCGGTGCTGGTTGTCGGCGCGCTTAAGTCCTTCAGCACCGCGAGCTGCCCCTGGAGCATGGCCGACTTTGGCGGCGTGGCGCATTACACGCCGCACTGGCAGCATCTGCTGACGCCCGACGGCGGCAGCGGACAGTGCTTTCCGGGAGGCCACGCCGCGTCGGGCTTTGCCTTTGTCGGCGGTTATTTTGCGTTTCGCGAGACCGCGCCTGTGATCGCGCGGGGCTGGTTGGCCGCGGCGCTGCTGGCCGGCGGGGTGCTGGGCTTGGCGCAGCAAATTCGCGGCGCGCACTTCACCAGCCACACCTTGTGGACAGCCTTTATCTGCTGGTGCGTGGCCTGGGCCATGGACGGCCTGTTCACGCGCCTGGCCTTGAGTCCGCTGGGCCAGGACATCGGTGAAGCTGCATGAAGATGCCGACCTTTCGCCGCCATCCGGTCAAGGCTGAAGCCGCGCCGACTCCAGGTGCATCGCGGCGCACCTTCACGCATCCCGGCTGGTTGATCCTCGCCGTGAGTTCCTGGCTGGCCTCGGCAGCCAATCTGCCGCTGTGGCTGGCCATGCGCGATCAGGGCCTGTTCCGGCAGGCTGGCAGCTGGCTGTTTGCCCTTGAATTTGCATTGATGATCACCGCCTGCCTGACCGGCATCGCGAGTGTGCTGGCCTGGCGCTGGACGCTCAAGCCAATGCTGGCCTTGCTGCTGCTGTCGGCGGCTTTTGGCGCGCACTTCATGCTGGCCTACCATGTGGTGATTGACACATCGATGATCAGCAACGCATTGCAGTCGGATGTCCGCGAGGTGCGTGATTTGCTGGGTTTGAAGCTGGCGGTCTCGCTGCTGCTACTGGGTGTGTTGCCCTTTATTGCGCTGTGGCACTGGCCGGTGGATTACGGTCGCTGGCCGCGCCGCGGCCTACATAACCTGCTGCAAGCGGGCGCCGCATTGCTGGCACTGGTACTGTTGGTGCTGGCCAGTTTCAGCCCCCTGGCTTCCAACATGCGCAACCACAAGGACCTGCGTTACCTGGTCAATCCGCTCAACGCCGTGTATGCGCTGGGCTATCTGGCCAGCCAGCCGCTGCGGCGCAGCAACACCGCGCTGCAGCCGATGGGGCTGGACGCACGGGCAGCGCTGGTGCCGGTCGGGCGCCCACCGCTGCTGGTACTGGTGCTCGGGGAAACCGGGCGCAGCGGCAACTTCGGCCTCAACGGCTATGGTCGCGACACCACGCCTGAACTGGCGCGCCAGGGTGTGAGCAGCTTTCGCCAGGCCCGGTCCTGCGGAACCAGCACCGCAGCATCGGTGCCCTGCATGTTCTCTGGGTTGGGCCGCGAAGGTTTTGATGCGCGCAAGCACAATACCGAGGGTTTGCTCGACGTGATCCAGCACGCGGGCCTGGCTGTGCTTTGGCTGGACAACCAGTCCGGCTGCAAGGGCGCCTGTGACCGCGTACCCAACTTCAGCACCACCGGTCTGGCGCACCCGCAGCTGTGCCCCAGCGGTGAATGTTTCGACGGCATCATGCTCGAAGGGCTGGACCAACGCATCGCAGCGCTGCCGGCCGAGCGCCGCGCGCGCGGCGTGGTGGTGGTGCTGCACCAGATGGGCAGCCACGGCCCGGCCTATCACCTGCGCTCACCGGTCGCGTTCAAGCGATTCGGCCCCGAGTGCACGGACAACGATCTGCAGGGCTGTGGCAGCGCCGCGCTGATCAACGCTTATGACAACTCCATCGCCTACACCGACCACTTTCTGTCGTCCACCATCACCTGGCTCCAACGGCAACAGGCCGAGTACGCCGCCGCCATGGTCTATGTGGCGGACCACGGCGAGTCGCTCGGCGAGAACAACCTCTACTTGCACGGCATGCCCTACATGATTGCGCCCGATGTGCAGAAACATGTGCCGTGGATCACCTGGATCTCCGCTGGCTTCGCGCAGCGCACGGCCGTGAACACCGCCTGCCTGCGCGAACGGGCTGACCGGCCGGTGTCGCACGACAACTACTTTCATTCGGTGCTTGGCCTGCTCGGCATACAGACGCGCATGTACCAGCGCGCGCTGGACGTGTACGCGCCCTGCGCAATCAGCCGGGCCGACGAGATGGCGGGCAAGTCCCTGCCCGCAGCCACGACCAGGATCGCCGGCTTGGTTCCGGGTGATATTTAACAGTTGAATGGCCCTCCAGCCCATATCCATCGGGCGTAAATAGCTATTGATTTGATAGTGATGATCGGCCTGAAATTGACCAGAGGCTTAATCGCCCAGATCGATCACGCCTGCCAGCGGCACCCTGGCGGGCGCAGCGTAGTCGGCGACCACCCACGCGCGATTGCTGTGAGCGGATGCGTCTTCCAGCAAACCCGTCACAAAGCCGATGGAGGCCTTGTCCAGCGCCGCAAACGGCAGGTCGAGCAGCGTGAGGGCGGCACCCGAGGCAAAGGCTGCCGCCAGAAAGACCTTGCGCCTGGAGCCGGTGGACAACATGTAGAGCTGTTTGCTCATCTGCTCGTCCAGCGCCAGACCGTCCACCAGCCGGTCCAGCAACTGTTCGTCAAAAGCGGGGTAGCGCAGGCGTTGCGCTGCAAGGTATTGAACTGGGGTCAATCGGTCGAAAGTCTCTGACCGCGGCTCTGTGAAAAACACCTTGGCCCGGTAGGCGTCGGGTGCATCGTGCAGTGACACACCATGGATATGCAGCTCGCCTGCATCCGGCGCCAACAGCCCGGCCAGCAAGCGCAGCAGCGTGCTCTTGCCGCATCCGTCCCCGCCGCGCACCAGGGTGACGCCGGGCCCGACGTCCGCCGACCAGTCGGTGAACAGCGTGCGGTTCGGGTAGGAAAAACACAGCTTGAGTACTTGGAGCATGGGGGCGGGCCTGATTGGCGGAGGGGCCGATATGGGACAAGAACCGCCCGTCCCGCTCTGGCGACGACAAGGCCGCTCAGCGGCGGGAAGACTAGGCGCTGGGCTTGGTGCCGGCTGCCGCCGCAGCCAATAGCTCGAAAAGCACCGCGGGGTCCACCGGTTTGACCAGATGCTGGTCAAACCCCGCCTCCTCTGACCTGCGCCTGTCATCGGCCTGACCCCAGCCGGTGCAGGCAACAATGGTTCTGGCCGCGCCGCCCGCCTGGTCGCGGATGTGCCGGCAGGCCTCGTAGCCGTTGAGTTTGGGCATGCCGATGTCGAGCAGCACCACCTGCGGGTCGAAGTCGGCGGCGACATCCACGGCGGCCTGGCCGTCGTGCGCCTGGCGGACACAGTAGCCCATCAGTTCCAGCAGACTGGCCAGGGTGGCGCACGCGTCCTGGTTGTCGTCGGCGATCAGGATACGCAACTCCTGCGAGGGAATGAAGCGTTCGGCCCCAGGAGCTTGCGAGGGCGGCGACATGTCGGTGGACGTCTCGGACGTCAGCGGCAGGCGCACTTCGAATTCGCTGCCGAGCCCGGTGCCCTCACTGCGCGCCTGCACCGTGCCGCCGTGCATCTCGACCAGCCGCTGGGTCAGCGACAGGCCGATGCCGAGGCCGCCGCGCGAACGCGTCAGCGTGGTTTCCACTTGGGAAAACATTTCAAAAACATTCTGCAGCCGATCACCGGGAATGCCTATGCCTTTGTCCTTCACGGTCACGACCACTTCGTTGCCCGCATCTCGTGCAATCACCTCGATGCGCCCGCCGCGGTCCATGTACTTTGCGGCGTTGTTCAGCAGGTTCATGAACGCTTGGGTCAAGCGTGTGCGGTCGGCATGCAGCGATAGGCGCTGCTCAGGCAATGTCAGCAACAGCTCATGCCCACATTCGTCGATCAGAGGACGGCTGGACTCGACGGCATCGCGCAGAACATCTTCTGTCGTGACCCAGTCCCGGCGCAGCTCGATCTTGCCCTGGTTGATGCGGCTCACGTCCATGAGGTCATCAATCAGGCGGCTCATGGCCTGAATCTGACGGTCAATCACATCGGTGCTCCACTGCAGCTCCGGCGTGTCCAGGCCCTTCACGCGCAGCAACTGGACCGCATTGCGGACCGGCGCCAGCGGGTTCCTGAGTTCGTGCGCCAGCGTGGCCAGGAATTCGTCCTTGCGGCGATTGGCGTCCCGCAGTTCGGCTTCGCGCAGCTCCACGGTGTTGGTGCGCTCGGTGACGCGACGGTCCAGGGTTTCATTGAGTTCGTGCAGACGCTCCTCGGCCTTGCGGCGCTCGCCGACTTCCGTCATGAGCGTGCGGTTCGCCAGTTCAAGCGCCCGGCCTTTTGAGAACAGTTCGGCAAACACCGCGACCTTGGACCGGAGCACCGCCGTGTTGACCGGCTTGTGCAGGTAATCCACCGCACCGCTGCCGTAACCCTCCAGGATGTGCTGGTCTTCGTTGTAATACGCGGTCAGGAAGATGATCGGCACGCGCGAGGTTTTCTTGCGTTCCTTGATGAGCTGCGCCAGTTCAAACCCGGTCATGCCCGGCATGCGCACGTCCAGCACCAGCACCGCAAATTCCTCAGCCATCAGCGCAAGCAGGGCTTCTTGGCCCGAGTTGGCCCGCACCAGCCGGTAGCCTGGGTCGTCAAGAATGGATTCCAGCACGGTCAGGTTTTTCGGCTCGTCGTCGACGATCAGGATATTGACCTGATCAATGAACGACGGATTTGGTGCTTGCGGGGTGAGAAGGCTTTTCACATCAGACCTGGGCAGGTTAAGGGGCACATCAACGGAACAGCCAGACCCGCATCAGGGACAGCAACTGGTTGGTATTGACGGGCTTGGCAATGTAGTCGCTGGCACCCGCGTCCAGGCACTTTTCGCGATCGCCCTTCATGGCTTTCGCGGTCAGCGCCAAAATGGGCAAGGTGCGAAACTGCGGGTCCTTGCGAATCTCGCGCATGGTCTCATAACCGTCCATCTCGGGCATCATGATATCCATCAGCACCATGACGATGTCGGGCGTGTTCTTGATGATGTCTATGGCCTGGCGGCCGTTGGTGGCGCTGATAACCTCGACCTCGTGATTCTCCAGCACCGAAATCAGCGCGAAAATGTTGCGTGCATCGTCGTCGACCACCAGCACCGTGCGGCCGCGCAGGACTTCGGCAGAATTGTGCAAACGCTCGAGCATCTCCTGCTTGTGTGCCGGCAGCCCGGTCACCACGCGGTGCAGGAACAGCGCGGTTTCGTCCAGCAGCCTTTCCGGCGAGCGCACATCCTTGAGGACAATGCTTTTGGCCATCGAATGCAGGCGGGACTGTTCCTGCCGGCTCAGGTCCTTGCCGGTGAAAACAACCACAGGCACAGCGGCCAGAGCCGGATCGGCATGCACTTTTTCCAGCAGCTCGAAACCGGTCATGTCGGGCAGACGCAGGTCGAGCACGATGCAATCGAAGGCCTCTTTCTTCATGGCGGTCAATGCCTCGTCGCCGCTGCCGGCGGCCACCATCTCGATGTCGTCATGGCCCAACAGCTCCAGCACGGCATTGCGTTCGATGGTGTTGTCCTCCACCACCACCAGCAGGCGTTTGGTGCGCGGCGCGGTGAACTCCTTGATGCGGTCGAAGGCCGCCTCCAGGTTGGTGGTCGTCGGCTCCTTGACCAGGTAGGCAAAGGCGCCGCGTGACAGGCCGTGCTGGCGTTCTTCTTCCAGTGTCACGATCTGCACCGGGATGTGCCGCGTTGCCGGGTCCAGCTTGAGCTGGTTGAGCACGGTCCAGCCCAGCATGTCGGGCAGGAAGATGTCTAGCGAAATCGCCGCGGGCCGGTATTGGCGTGCCAGCACCAGGCCGTGCGCGCCCCGGCTCGCCACAATGCCCTTGAAGCCCTTGTCCCTGGCCAGGCCGAGCAGAATGCGGGCATAGTGCGGGTCATCCTCGATGACCAGCAGAACCGGCTCACCGGGGGCGATGCTGTCGCGGTCGTCAGCAATGGTTTCCTCGCGCGCCGCCGGCAGCACAACTACCGGGCGAGAAGCGTCCGCCTGCTCTGTACTCTGCAATATGGCACCGTCTAAGCCGACGTAATGCAGCGGCAGGTAAAGCGTGAAACAACTGCTCCGGCCGTGCACGCTGCTCAGACGGATTTCACCGCCCAGCAGCGAGGCCAGCTCGCGGCTGATGGCCAGGCCCAGGCCGGTGCCGCCGTACTTGCGCGAGGTGCCGGCATCGGCCTGCTGGAAAGCCTCAAAGATCAGGCGCTGCTTTTCAGGCGCGACGCCGATGCCGGTGTCCTCCACGGCGAAGGCCACCACCTGCTGTGCCTGGCTGAGCACCGGATGCTCGGCGCTCCAGCCCGCTGTGGCCAGGTCGACGCGCACCTCCACCTGGCCCTGCGCGGTGAACTTGACGGCGTTGGACAGTAGGTTTTTGAGCACCTGCTGCAGGCGTTTGGGATCGCTGTCCATGGAGCGCGGCAAGTCGTCCGAAAACCGGATGTGAAAAGGCAGGTTCTTTGCCTCGGCCACATGCCGGAAGTTGCGGTCGATGTCGTCGCGCAGGCTGGCAAAAGGAATTTCCTCCACCTCGACCGTGACCGTGCCGGACTCGATCTTGGAGAGGTCGAGAATGTCGTTGATCAGGTGCAGCAGGTCGCTGCCCGACGAGTTGATGTTGCGGGAAAACTCCACCTGTTTGGCCGACAGCGTGCCGGGAGAATTCTCCGCCAGTTGCTGGCTCAGGATCAGGATCGAGTTGAGCGGCGTGCGCAACTCGTGCGACATGTTCGCGAGAAATTCCGACTTGTATTTGGAAGTCAGCGCCAGCTCCGACGCTTTTTCTTCGAGTGCCCCGCGGGCCTGCTCGACCTCGCGGTTCTTGCGCTCGACCTCTTCGTTCTGTTCGGCGAGAAGACGCGCCTTGGTTCCCAGTTCTTCGTTGGTTTGCTGCAGTTCGCTTTGGCGCGACTGCAGCTCGACGGTGAGCTGCTGCGACTGGGTCAGCAGGCCCTCGGTGCGCATGGTCGCCTCGATGGTGTTGAACACCGCACCGATGTTGAGGGCGAGCTGGTCCAGGAAGTTCAGGTTGACCACCGTGAACGGGTCCAGCGAGGCCAGCTCGATCACGGCCTTGGTTTCGTTTTCAAACAGCACCGGCAGCACAACCACACTGACCCGCCGGGCTTCTCCGAGACTGGAGCTGATGTTGACAAAGTCCGTAGGCGCGTTGATCAGCAAAATACGGCGTTTTTCGACGGCGCATTGCCCCACCAACCCTTCGCCGAGCTTGATGCTGCGTGCCAGCTTGACGTTGCCGGCCTGCGCGTAGCTGGACAGCAGATTCATGTTGGCATCCGCCTCATCACCGCTCCAGTGGTACACCGTGCCCTGGTGCGCGTTGACCAGGGGCGCCAGCTCGGACAGCAGCATCCGGCCGACGGTGTTGAGTTCGCGCTGACCCTGCAACATGCCGGTGAAGCGGGCCAGGTTGGTCTTGAGCCAGTCCTGCTCGCGGTTGCTCTCGGTGGTCTCGCGCAGGTTCGAGATCATGGTGTTGATGTTGTCCTTGAGCTCGGACACCTCGCCCTTGGCATCCACCTGGATGGAGCGTGTTAAATCGCCCTTGGTCACGGCTGTGGCCACCTCGGCAATCGCGCGCACCTGGGTCGTCAGGTTGGCGGCCAGCAGGTTGACGTTGCCGGTCAAGTCCTTCCAGGTACCGGCTGCGCCGGGCACGTTGGCCTGGCCGCCAAGCCGCCCGTCAACGCCCACCTCGCGCGCCACATTGGTCACCTGATCGGCGAAGATGGCCAGCGTGTCGGTCATGCCGTTGATGGTGTCGGCCAGCGCCGCCACCTCGCCCTTGGCCTGCACGGTCAGACGCTGGGTCAGGTTGCCGTCGGCCACGGCTGTCACCACCTTCACGATGCCGCGCACCTGTTCGGTGAGGTTGGACGCCATGAAGTTCACGTTGTCGGTCAGGTCCTTCCAGGTGCCGGCCACGCCGCTCACCTGGGCCTGACCGCCCAGCTTGCCCTCGGTGCCCACCTCGCGCGCCACCCGCGTCACCTCGCCGGCAAAGGCGTTGAGCTGGTCCACCATGGTGTTGATGGTGTTCTTCAGTTCGAGAATTTCGCCCTTCACGTCCACCGTGATCTTGCGGTTCAGGTCGCCCCGCGCCACGGCGGTTGTCACTTCGGCAATGTTGCGCACCTGGGTCGTGAGGTTGTTGGCCAGCCCGTTCACCGTATCCGTCAAATCCTTCCAGGTGCCGGCCACGCCGGGCACTGCGGCCTGGCCGCCAAGGCGGCCTTCGGTGCCGACCTCGCGCGCCACCCGCGTCACTTCGGAGGCGAAGGAGCGCAGCTGTTCCACCATGGTGTTGATGGTTTCCTTCAGCTGAAGAATCTCGCCGCGCACGTCCACCGTGATCTTCTTGGACAGGTCGCCGTTGGCCACGGCGATGGTCACCTCGGCGATATTGCGCACCTGGCCAGTCAGGTTGGAGGCCATCGAGTTCACGTTGTCGGTCAAGTCCTTCCAGGTTCCTGCCACGCCGGGCACTGCCGCCTGGCCGCCCAGCTTGCCTTCGGTGCCCACCTCGCGCGCCACCCGCGTGACCTCGGAGGCGAAGGCCGAGAGCTGATCGACCATGGTGTTCATGGTTTCCTTCAGCTGCAGGATCTCGCCCTTCACGTCCACCGTGATCTTGCGCGACAGGTCGCCCTTGGCAATGGCCGTTGCCACGTCGGCGATGTTGCGGACCTGGCCCGTGAGGTTGGAGGCCATCGAGTTCACGTTGTCGGTCAGGTCTTTCCAGGTGCCGGCCACGCCCGGCACCTGGGCCTGGCCACCGAGCTTGCCGTCGGTGCCCACTTCCTTGGCCACACGGCTGACCTCCGCCGCGAACGAGCGCAGCTGGTCGACCATGGTGTTGATGGTTTCCTTGACCTCCAGAATTTCGCCGCGCACGTCAGCCGTGATCTTCTTGGACAGGTCGCCGTTGGCCACGGCAATCGTCACCTCGGCGATGTTGCGCACCTGGCCGGTCAGGTTGTTGGCCATGAAGTTGACGTTATCGGTCAAGTCTTTCCAGGTGCCGGCCACCCCTTCCACAGCCGCCTGGCCACCCAGCTTGCCTTCAGTGCCGACTTCGCGCGCCACGCGGCTCACCTCGCCGGCAAAGGCGTTGAGCTGGTCAACCATGGTGTTGATGGTGTTCTTGACTTCCAGAATCTCGCCGCGCACGTCGGCAGTGATTTTCTTGGAGAGGTCGCCTCGCGCCACGGCGGTGGTCACTTCGGCGATATTGCGGACCTGGCCTGTCAGGTTCGAGGCCATGAAATTGACCGAGTCGGTCAAGTCCTTCCAGGTACCGGCCACGCCGGGCACCTGAGCCTGGCCGCCCAGCTTGCCTTCGGTGCCGACCTCACGCGCCACCCGCGTGACCTCCGATGCGAAGCCGTTGAGCTGGTCCACCATGGTGTTGATGGTGTTCTTCAGCTCCAGGATTTCACCCTTCACTTCCACCGTGATCTTGCGCGACAGGTCGCCGCGTGCCACGGCGGTGGTCACGTCGGCGATGTTGCGGACCTGGCCGGTCAGGTTGTTCGCCATGGAATTGACGTTGTCGGTCAAGTCCTTCCAGGTGCCGGCCACGCCACGCACCTGGGCCTGACCGCCCAGCTTGCCGTCGGTGCCGACCTCGCGCGCGACGCGGGTGACCTCCGATGCAAAGCCGTTCAGCTGGTCCACCATGGTGTTGAGCGTGTTCTTCAGCTCCAGGATTTCGCCCTTCACGTCCACCGTGATTTTTTTGGACAGGTCGCCGTTGGCCACCGCAGTCGCCACATCGGCGATGTTGCGCACCTGGCCTGTGAGATTGGAGGCCATGGAGTTGACGTTGTCAGTCAGGTCTTTCCAGGTTCCCGCCACACCGGGCACCTGGGCCTGGCCACCGAGGGCGCCCTCGGTCCCCACCTCGCGCGCCACCCGGCTCACCTCGCCGGCAAAGCCGTTCAGCTGGTCCACCATGGTGTTGATGGTGTTCTTGAGTTCGAGAATCTCGCCACGCACGTCGGCGGTGATTTTTTTGGACAGGTCGCCGCGGGCCACCGCGGTGGTCACCTCGGCAATGTTGCGGACCTGGCCGGTCAGGTTTGAGGCCATGAAGTTGACCGAGTCGGTCAAATCTTTCCAGGTGCCCGCCACACCCGGCACGGCGGCCTGGCCGCCGAGCTTGCCTTCGGTGCCGACCTCACGCGCCACCCGCGTGACCTCAGACGCGAAGCCATTGAGCTGATCCACCATGGTATTGATGGTGTTTTTGAGTTCGAGAATCTCGCCCTTGACGTCCACGGTGATGGTCTTGGACAGGTCGCCATTGGCCACGGCGGTGGTCACCTCGGCGATGTTGCGGACCTGGCCGGTCAGGTTGGACGCCATGAAGTTGACGTTGTCGGTCAAATCTTTCCAGGTGCCAGCGACGCCCGGTACGGCCGCCTGGCCGCCGAGTTTGCCTTCGGTGCCGACCTCGCGCGCCACCCGTGTGACCTCGGAGGCAAAGCCGTTGAGCTGGTCCACCATGGTGTTGATGGTTTCCTTGAGTGCCAGGATCTCGCCCTTGACCTCCACCGTGATCTTGGAGGACAGATCGCCTTTGGCAATGGCGGTTGCCACACCGGCGATGTTGCGGACCTGACCGGTCAGGTTGGACGCCATCGAATTGACAGAGTCGGTCAGGTCCTTCCAGGTGCCGGCGATGCCGGGCACCACCGCCTGGCCGCCGAGTTTGCCTTCGGTGCCGACCTCGCGCGCCACCCGCGTCACCTCGGAGGAAAAACCGTTGAGCTGGTCCACCATGGTGTTGATGGTTTCCTTGAGCTCCAGGATTTCCCCTTTCACGTCCACCGTGATCTTGCGGGAAAGGTCGCCGCGCGCCACGGCGGTGGTCACGGTGGCGATGTTGCGCACTTGCGAAGTCAGGTTGTTGGCCATGGAATTGACCGAATCGGTCAAATCCTTCCAGGTGCCGGCCACACCCGGCACCACCGCCTGGCCGCCGAGTCGGCCGTCGGTGCCGACCTCACGCGCCACACGCGTCACCTCGGAGGCAAAGGAGCGCAACTGATCGACCATGGTGTTGGTCGCTTCCTTGAGCTGCAGGATTTCGCCACGCACGTCCACCGTGATCTTTTTGGACAGGTCGCCGTTGGCCACCGCAATCGTCACGTCGGCGATGTTGCGCACCTGCGCCGTCAGGTTGCCGGCCATCTGGTTGACCGAATCGGTCAGGTCTTTCCAGGCACCGGACACGCCCTTGACCTGTGCCTGGCCACCCAGCTTGCCTTCGGTGCCCACTTCGCGCGCCACCCGTGTCACTTCCGAGGTGAACACCGAAAGCTGCTCGATCATCGAGTTGACCAGCTTGGCTGAACGCAAAAACTCCCCCTTGAGCGCGCGGCCATCCACCTGCAGGTCCATGGACTGGCCGAGATCGCCCTTGGCGACGGCGCCAATGGTGCGGGCAATGTCGGTGGTCGGACGCACCAGGTCGTCCATCAGGGTGTTCAGGGACTGGACCTGGTCGGCCCAGCCGCCAATCGCACCCGGCGCGGACATGCGCTGCGACAGACGTCCTTCCTTCCCCACGGTGGTGCGCACGCGCTCGGCTTCTGAAGTGACATGCCCCGCGTAGCGGATCGCCTGATTGAAGGCCTCGGCAATTCGGCCGTCGGTGCCGGACCAGTCAGAGGGCAGCCTGGCCTGGAAGTCGCCATCGGACAAGGCCATCATCGCGGCCAGGATTTGGCGCGACCGGGCCTCGGCCAGATGAGAGTCCGGCATCGCCAGGCCGGGCAACGATGTCCCGTTGGCTGCAGCGGGGCTCTTGCTGGAAGCACGGGAGCTCGTCTTGGGCTGGGGTTTTTTGCGGCTGTTTGTTTGAGGGGCCTGGTCCATGGTGCCTGTCGCTCTTAACGTAAGTTGGCAAGGACGGGCGGCGCGTGGGCACCGCTCGTACATTTTGTATCACCCCCAAGTGTCCCCTGTGATGGCCTGATTTGGATGTAGGTCGCGTCTGATGTGCGATTTTCGACACCTTCGCGAGAGGGCACCGTGGGGGATTGAGGTAAACCTTGTGGTTGCTACGCCACAGATGGCAGGGGCGGCCATCAGTGCCCGCTCACGTTTTGGGGGAAGGCAAAGTGCCTTCCGTCCATCGCCCTTGCCTCAAGCAGCCCGGTTAAATACGCAAAACTTGACGGTCGTCAAGCGTGTGGCTTCAGGTGAGCGTTTGTTCGTGACGGAAGTCAAGAGAACTTCAGGCGCTCCAGATGCACCATGGGTGCCGAGAGTTGCGATGTGGACTTGCCCCGCAACCGGTGTTTTGTCACTACTGAAACCTTGCGTGAGCGTGACCAACTGCGTCAAAGTTGCACGCCCGCAAACCGGATCGTCAAAGGAGACGTCCATGGCCTCGATCAAAACGCCTGCTTGCCCTAAAAGCCTGGCCTGCTGCTGTTACCGCCTGACCCCCAGGGGCCAGGCCTGTCTGGTCGTTGACGGCACTGAGGCGCGAACCACGGGCTCGCTGTCACCCTATCTGCTCGATGTGCTTGAGATATGTGGCTCGGGGGTGTGGTTCGAACAACTGCAACAGTTCATGCTGCCCTGCTCACTCGACGAATCGCCGCGATCCTTGCTGGCGCTGGCGCTGGCGCTGGGGCTGGTCGAACTGTGGCTGCGGACGAGGCGCCTTGTGAAGTGCGGCCCTGGGCGGCGTCGCACGGCATCCAGCTGTGGCGATTTGACGCACGCCTGGGGCCTCTTCAACGCCGTTGCAGTGCCGTACGTCGTTTTCATAAGAAAAAGTGCCTCCAGCCCATATCCAGCAAGAATAAACAGCTATCTATTTAGTAGCATTTTGTGGGTCATGTCGCAGACCGAACCAGTAGCCGCGCTTGTACCGGTAACTCGGCGAGCACCACGGTCTCGCCTTCGGCCAGCACACGATCAGGTGTGGCGCCTGTTCCATCGGCCGCCACACCGGCACGCTGCCAGCGCAGCGTAACGACCCGTTCGCCGTCCAGCCTCAAGGTAATCTCAAACGCCGGCCAGTGCGCGGGAACACGCGGCGATAGCGAGAGCACGCCTTGCCGCACCGACAGGCCCAGCAGGGTTTCAAGCGCCGCACGGTGTAGCCAGGCCGCGGAACCGGTGTACCAGCTCCAGCCGCCGCGACCCACGTAAGGCGGCGAGCCGTAGATGTCACCGGCCATCACATAGGGTTCGAGTTCGTAGGCCGGGCCGTGTATCGGGTGCTGGCTGCGGTGGGCCGGACTCAAGGCCTGGAAGCTTTCCCAGGCGGCCTCGGTGTCGCCGGTTTGGGCCTGGGCCATCAGGGCCCAGACACCGGCGTGAGAGTACTGGCCGCCGTTTTCGCGCACGCCGGGCGGGTAGGCCTGGATATAGCCCGGATTGTTGGCAGAGTGCTGCAGCGGCGGCGCCAGCAGGCGCAGCAGGCCGGCTTCGCTGTCCACGAGCTGATCGTTCATGGCCTGCATCGCGGGCACGGTGAACTTGTCGGAAGATGCGCCGGACAGCACCGACCAGGCTTGCGCGATCAGGTCGATGCGGCATTCGTCGTTCTGCGACGAGCCCAGCGGCGCGCCGTTGTCGAAGAAGGCGCGGCGGAACCAGGCGCCGTCCCAGCCGTGGCTGTGCAGCGCGCTGATCCAGCCGGCGCGTGCGTCCAGCCACTTCTTCGCGCGTTCGCCTTCGCCCCGGGCCTGGGCCAGCGGTGCAAACTTTTCCACCACCGCGCACAGGAACCAGGCGAGCCAGACCGATTCGCCCCTGCCTTCATGGCCGACGCGGTTCATGCCGTCATTCCAGTCGCCAGTGCCCATCAGCGGCAGGCCATGCGCGCCAATGGGCAGGCTGCGGTCAATCGCGCGCGCACCGTGCTCAAACACCGAGGCGGTCTGTTCGCTGACCTGGGGCGCGTAGTAGGCGTCTTCCGCGCCGTCCGGGATGTGCGCGCCGTCGATGAAGGCCACTTCCTCGTCGAGCAGCGCTTGGTCACCGGTGACCTCCAGGTAGTGCGCGCAGGCAAAAGGCAGCCACAGAAGATCGTCGGAGAAGTGCGTGCGCACGCCTTCGCCGCCGGGCGCGTGCCACCAGTGCTGCACATCGCCCTCGGGGAACTGGCGCGAGGCGTTGAGCACAATCTGGTCGCGCAGGCGGCGCGGCTCGATCAGAGCAAACGCCATCGTATCCTGCAACTGGTCGCGAAAACCAAAGGCTCCGCCGGCCTGGTAAAAGCCAGCCTTGGACCACAGGCGGGAAGTCAGGGTCTGGTAAAGCAGCCAGCGGTTGACCAGCGCGTCGAACAACGGGTCAGGGGTGTGCACCTCGACCTTGCCGAGCAGGTCCGACCATTGGTGTTTCACGCCGTCCAGCGCCCGCGCCAGATCCCGGCCTTGCCAGTCGCGCGCCAATTGTTCGGCCTGCGCGGCATCGGGTGCGTGGCCCAGCAGAAAGGCAAGATCCATTTGCTGACCGGCTTCCAGCGTGAACGCACCTGACAAAGCGGCGCACGGGTCTGCCGCGTTGCCCGACTGCTGGCCCAGCACTTCGGGCAGCACCAGCCGGCCGGCCACGTCGAAAAACTCGCTGCGGTCGCAGGTCCATTGCAGCGGGTCGGTCAGGCCCACCAGCGACAGGAAGGCACTGCTGCCACCGAAGCCGGCGCGGCTTTCACGCTGCTGCGCAAGCACAGTGGGCTGGTTCGGGGCTTTCCAGCCGCGCACCGTGCGGCGTTCCTGGCGCGTGCCGCCCAGTTGCCACTCCAGCATGGCCAGTGCGCGCAGATGGCGCGGCTCGCTGCCCTGGTTGTGCAGCTTGACGGCAACCACCTTGACGGCATCGCTGCGGTCCACAAAAAATGTGGTTTCCACGACCAGCTCGCCGTGCCGGCAGAGAAACACGGTGTAGCCCTGGCCGTGGCGCACTGCATAAGGCAGCGCCGAACGGCTTTCGGTCGACGGACTCAGGGCCAGCAGTTTCAGCGAGTCGGCGTCCTGCAGCAGGTAGTGCTCACCCGCCGGGTCCTGCAGCGGGTCGTTGGACCAGGGTGTGAGCTGGTGCATGCGGCTGTTGACGGCCCAGGTATAGCCGGCCCCGGCTTCGGATACCTGGAAGCCGAAGGACGCATTGGCAATCACGTTGACCCAGGGGCGCGGCGGCCTGTGCTGGCTGTCCACCGTGAAGCGGAACTCGCCGCTTGCAGCATCGAACTTGCCCGTGGGCGACTGGGTCGCGGCAACCGGTGCGGAGGAGGGGTCGGCCAAAGCCGCACTCGGTGCTGGCAGGCTGGCTGGCACGGCGCGGCGCCGCAGGCCGGTGGCCCCCTGCAAGGCCGCCAGTTGCTGCTCGAGCGGGCGCCCGTCGGCAACAAAAATGAAACGTGCCAGGCCGGCCAGCACGGCTTTTTCCGAGACCGCAATCTCGTGGTCACGCAGCAGGAAAAAACCGCCGGCGTCGTTGCGCGGGAAACTGTTCTCCGACTGCTGGCGCATGCGGTCGCGCAGCGCAAGAATGCCCTGCTGCAAGGGCATCAGGTAGGAGTTGACCTCGCTATTGACAATCACAACGTCCACCGCCAGCCCGCCAAAACTCCACAGCGGCTGGGCGCGCAGCAGCGCATCGACCAGCGCCAGGCCGTTGCTCGAATGAATGCGCACCAGCACGATGGGCTTGTCGCCGGACAACCCAAAGCGCCAGAGCTGGCGCTGGTCCAGCAGGGCGCGTTCGGTCTGCGGTCGGGTGGCGGTGTACATCAGTGCGGTGTTGATGTCCTGCAGCGCCACGTTGCGCTCCGGCGCGACGCCAAGGTCGCGCAGGCGCACCTGCGCCAGCGTGGCGGCCATGCGGGTAGCGCGCTCAACGTGCATGGGCTGCAAATACTTGTCGATGCGGGCTACCAGCTCATCGCTGCTTTCGGCTGCCGCGGTCGCAAAACTCAGGCGTGCCATGCCGCCAGCGGCTATCCGCACGCGCACGCGCAGGCCGGCCACCGGGTCCAGTCCGTTGACGGGTACGCCGTCATCCTGCGTGGCTTGCGCCAGCAGCGCGGGCTGGGCTGGCAGGCGGTTGCGCCCGAGGAAGGCGCGTCGGTCGGCGATGCAGTGGACCGAGCGCACATTGGCGTCGGCCGCCGCCAGAAAATGCGCAACCGCCATGGCCGGGTCACCCTGAAGTCTGGGCTTGCGCGTGAGCATCAGGGCGCGCCAGGGTGCGTGCCAGCGTGTGTCGATGAACAGGTTGGAAAAAGCCGGATGCGCCTCGTCGGCACGCGGATCGGCCAGCACCGCTTCGAAACACGACACCACATCGAGCGTGATCTCGCGCTCTGACTGATTGAGCAGGGTGACGGTGCGCAGCTCAGTGTCGTCTTCCGGGCTGACCAGCACGGTGGTGGTGGCTTCCAGCGCCAGCGACTTGGCCTGGAACTCGACCCGGTCGGCCAGAAAGGTGGCCTTGTAGCTCCAGTCGGGGTGGGGTGCCGGGTGCGAGGTCAGCGACGCCACCCGGTCCTGGCCTGCTGGACGCAGGTAGATGAAACTGCCATAGGCATCGCGCAGCAGGTCGTCGCGCCAGCGGGTGATGTTTTTACCGCGCCAGCGGCTGACCCCCGCGCCGTTGGCGCGCAGTGCCACGCTGTAAGCGCCGTTGGACAGCAAGTGCGTTGGCTGCCAGCCGGGGGCGGTGGGATCGAGCTCGCGTGAGTGGTACAGCGCATCTTCCCGCAACTCATCCGGCTCGGGCAGGTTGCGCGGGTCGGCGCTTTCAATGATCTGGCGTGGTGTTTTTTCATGCAGCAGCGACTCGTGGGCCTGGATCAGCGGGGCTGAGGAGAACCAGCGGCGCGGCGCGTGCCGGCACAGCACATTGCACAGCGCCACCAGCGACATGCCCTGGTGATGCGCCATGAAGGTGTTGACCAAGCTGAAAGCCTGCGCGCCTGGCTGCCGGGCGACGGTGAAATCGATGGCGTCCACAAAACCGTATTCACCGCGCGCCCCCGCCATCTCCAGCTGGCGCAGGTTGTCCACGGCTTCGCGCGGCGTGAACATGCAGGCCATCACGCTGGCATAAGGCGCCACGACCCTGTCCCCCGGCGGGGTCCGGCGCAGCGCCAGGCGCGGCACGCCAAACGGTGAATACTGGTAGGCCAGTGTATGGTCTTGTCCGAAATACGCCGACTCGGAAACGCCCCAGGGCAGTTGCTGTGCACGGCCAAAGGCCTGTTGCTCCATCACCGCCGCCAGCCCCGAGATATGCAGCAGGCCCTGGTCGGGTTCACACATGACCAGCGAAGGCATCAGGTATTCGAACATCGAGCCTGACCAGGATTTGAGGCCGGGCGTGATGCCCACAGTCAGGAAACTGCGGCCCAGCGCCTGCCAGTGACGGCGCGGCACGTCGCCCTTGGCAATCGCCAGAAAGCTGGTCAGGCGGGATTCGGACGCCATCAGGTCGTAATAACTGGCATCCAGGGCGTGTTCATGCACACGCAGGCCGATGTGGAAAAGATGGCGCTTGGGGTTGTACAGGCCGCTGAAATCCATGGCCATGCAGAGCTGGTCGCAGCGCACCGCAATCTGATTGAGTTGCAGGACGTGGTCAGGCGGGGTGTACTCGCGCGTACCCAGTTGTCTGGCGGCCTGCGCTACCGCGAGCAGGTGGCCAGCGAAGTTGCCGCTGTCCACGGTAGATACATAGGCCGGCGGCAGCACCTCCAGCGTGCGGGTGTCGTACCAGTTGAGCAAGTGACCCTGGTGTTTGGGTAGGCGCTCGACCGTGTCCAGGGTGGCCTCCAGGCGAGTGATCAATTCGGCGGTGGAAATCCATTCGAACTCGCGCGCGCAGGTAACCGCCAGCAGGTACATGCCAATGTTGGTCGGCGAGGTGCGGTGCGCAATCGTCGGTTCCGGCTCCATCTGCAGGTTGTCGGGCGGCAGGTCATTGTCTTGCGCGACCACGCAGTGTTCAAAAAACCGCCAGGTCTGGCGCGCAAGCTGTTCAAGGTACTCACGGTCGTCATCAGTCAGCACCCGCAGTGGAGCTGCGGGAACGCTGGCCCACCAGGCCGGCAGAGGCGCCAGCGCCCACAGCAGGAACAGCGCCGGACCGGCCCAGGGGTAGGGGCTCCAGCAGGCGGCCAGCGCCAGCAGCAGGCACAGTGACGAGCTTGCTCCCTGGGTGCGCAGAAAGGCTGACAGGCTGTAACGCGCCGAGGCCTGGGATTGCGCGGCTGTGGTCCATTCGAGCAGCTTGCGACGGCTCACCGCCATGCGCCAAAGCGCACGCGTTATGGCGTCCAGCATCATGGCCGCCTGTGCAAACAGCTGGCTGAACTGCCAGGCCGTGGCGGCCAGGCCGCGCAACACCTCACGCACGCCGACGTCGAAAAAATGCAGCCAGGCGATGCCGCGCCGCGTCGGCACCAGGCCGGCCAGTGCTCCCATCAACGGTCCGGCCAGTAAGGCTGCAAGCACAAAACCCAGCGCGGTGGCCAGCGGCAATGCCTGCGTAGCGATGACCCAGACCAGCAGCAATACGCTGGCCGGTGCGATCAGCGAACGCCGCAGGTTGTCCGCCATGCGCCAAAGGCCCAGCGCGTCGATGCCGAAGTGGCTTGCGCGCAGCATCAGCGGCAACAACTGCCAGTCGCCGCGTGTCCAGCGGTGCACGCGCGAGGCGGCAACGCCGGCATGGTGCGGGTGGTCTTCCATCAGCACCACGTCGCCCACGTAACCGCAGCGCGCAATGCTGCCTTCCAGCAGGTCGTGACTCAGCACGGCACCGTCAGGCATTCGGCTGCTTAGCACCGTGTGAACCGCCTGCACATGCAGCAGCCCCTTGCCGGTGAAACTGCCCATGCCGAACAGGTCCTGGTAGAGATCGGAGACGCCGCTGCTGTAGGGGTCCAGCCCACCCTGGCCGGCAAACAGGGCGTGAAAGGGCGAGCGTTCATAAAGCGCCGGCAAGGGTGTTACCACGCGTGGCTGCAGGATGCCATAACCGGCGCTGATACGACGGCGCACCGGGTCGATTTGTGGCGCATTGAGCGGATGTGCGGCAATGGCCACCAGGTCGCGCAGCGAGCCGGCCGGCAGGCCGGTGTCGCTGTCCAGCGTCAGCACATAACGTATGCCTTCGGCCAGCCTCATCTCGGGATGAACAGGCACAAACAGTGGGGCGGTGCGCCCGGTAATCTGTCGCAGCAACATTTCGAGCTTGCCGCGCTTGCGTTCCCAGCCAATCCAGCGGCCCTCGGTGGCACACCAGGTGCGCGGGCGATGCATCAGCACAAAACGGGGGGGCTCTGTCTCGCTGGCCGGGTAGCCATGGTTCAGTGCCTGGATTTTTTCGAGCGCGTCGTCCAGCAGGGCCTGGTCGCCGGGCAGATGTTCGGAGTCGGCATCGGTCCAGTCCGTCAGCAGAGCGAACTGCGCATGGGTTTCCCGGCTGGCCAGCCAGTGCAGACTCAGGCGATGCGCCAGTTCGCTGTTGGACGATGGCGAGGTGAGCATGCACGGAATGACGACCAGCACGCGGTGTTCAGCCGGGATACCGGCCGTGAAATCGAGTCGGGCCAGCGGCTGGATGCGGGCCGACTCGGCCACCAGCCTGTGAATCAGCGCGGCGACGGCTTCGGAAGCCGGCAAAGCCATCAACAGCACCCCCACCCAGGCCGTCCAGTGCAGACCTGACAAATGATGCACGGCCGTGTACAGGGCCAGTGCGGTGCCGCCCACCCAGACGGCGGCATACAGAGGCAAACGCCAGGCGTGCCAGTTGATGGTGGCGCGGCGTGGCGTGCTTGTCGGGGAGGCTGGATGCAGTGCCGCTTCCAGCACCGCTCGTCCGGGGCCGATCAGGTAGTAGCCCGCCGTCTGCTCGACCGCGGGCAGACCGGCTTGGGTCGCCGCTGCCAGCACAGCCTCGGCGACGCTGCGCTCGGACCGGCCGCTTTGCTGCGCCAGCCTTTCCATGGCCCGCGTAATCTGCTGGCGCGTCATTTCGCTTTCCATGGAAAAACTCGGCAGACGGCGCAACACCTGCAGGCAGTGGCTGACCGGCTCGATCAGCTCAGTCCACTCGACCTGGCCGATCAGCCGCAGCGTGGTGATGATATTGCTCACCGTGAGGTTGGCCTCAACCTGGGTGGTTTGCGCCTCGCCGATCAGGCCCAGCCCGTCCGCGCAATGGTGTTCGGTCCAGGCGACCAGCGGCGGCTCGGACTCTTGCCGCTCGGCAGGCATGCGTTGCCAGAGCTGGGTCAGGTAGCTGTGCTCCAGGCCTCGGTGTTGCATGTAGCTGTGCAGTTCGTCGAGGTCCTGCAGGCTCAGCGCCTCGGCCGCCTCCCACGCAGCGTGCGCGACTTCCCGTGCCACCTTGTTCCAGGCGATCCGGTCGGCCATGCGTCGCAGATTTTCCAGCAGCACCACACGCAGCGTGGTGGGCAGGGCCCAGAGTTCGCCCAGCGTCAGCTCGCTGACCTCCTGGTAGGCGTTCAGAAAGGCCGTGAACAGTTCGGGGTCCAGCACACTGTCGGTGTGCGCGACATAGGCCCAGGCGATGCCGTACACACGCGGCAGGCCTTCCAGCGGTTTGTCCGCGAGTTTGGGCAGATCCGCGTAGTAGCGGTGCGGCACGCCTTCCTGAATCTGCTGGAGTTGCGCCTCAATCAGGTGAAAGTTGTCGAGCAGCCATTCGGCGGCCGGCGTGACATAGTGACCGCGTCGCGAGGTAATGGCGATGTAGTCGTAGGCTTCGCGCAGGCCGGTGATGTTTTCCTGCACACGCGGAAAAAAGGGCAGCCCGCGCCGGTTGCGGTCGCGGGGACGGATCGCCTGCGCCTTGGCCAGGCTGCGGCCGTGCTGTTCAAAACGGTGAGCGCCGAACAACTCGGCGCGTATGGGTTGATGAATTTCGCCGTGGCGATCAAGAAGTATTTTCCTGGCGTATGGGGTGAGGGTTTCCAGGCGGTTGATGACGATCGTTTTCACACCCTCATGCCAGAATGAAAAGGGCCAGGCCCAAACCCCCGGTTGCCAGCGCGGCCACCGTCACAACGCGTGGGCCGAGCGCGCCATGTGCCGACTGCAGCGCGGAGTGCACAAAGAACAATCGGCTGTGCGAGCTGGCGCAATGGTTCATGTGGGAGGCAAGTTCCGCCGCGTCTGTGGACACGGAATCAACATAGCCGGGTGACGAATCAGTCCGGAATTTAAAGGTATTCATGCTGTGCGCTCCGACGATAGCCATGGCTAACGCCGCGCAGCGACATACCGGCGCGTTTTTCCATGAAATTAGATGCTAGGCTGGGCTGCCACGCTCCGCCATCGGACGGCGCTGGTGTTGACCTAGGACTGGGCCTACAGGGGGCGTTGGGACGACACCGCACGCGTGCGCAATGGCTTTTCAGCCGCGCGCAGGTGCGGTTCAGCCGGTGTTGCGCAATCCAGCCGCGATTCCGTTGATCGAGATGTGGATGCCACGCTGCACCCGTTCATCGGCCTTGCCTTCGCGGTAGCGCCGCACCAGTTCAACCTGCAGGTGGTGCAGCGGGTCGATGTAGGGGAAACGGTGGCGAATCGAGCGCTGCAGCGAGGCATTGCCTGCCAGGCGCTGTTTTTCACCAGTGATCAGGCCCAGCGCTTCGGCCGTGCGGTGCCATTCGGCCTCGATGGCGCTGAAGATTTTCTTGCGCAGGCGCGTATCGTTGACCAGCTCCGCATACCGCGAGGCCAGGGCCAGGTCGCTTTTGGCCAGCACCATGTCCATGTTGCTGAGCAGGGTCCGGAAAAACGGCCATTGTTTGTACATTTTCTGCAGCAACGCGAGCGCTTCCTTGCGACTGGCCGGCGTGCCGCCGGCGCTGAGCATTTGCTCGATGGCCGAACCGAAGCCGTACCAGCCGGGCAGCGTCAGGCGGCATTGGCCCCAGCTGAAGCCCCAGGGAATGGCGCGCAGGTCTTCGATTTTTTGCGAGGCCTTGCGGGATGCCGGGCGCGAGCCGATGTTGAGTTCGGCGATTTCGCGTATCGGCGTGGCGCTGAAAAAATATTCGGTGAAACCAGGCGTGTCGTAAACCAGTGCGCGGTAAGCCGCCATGCTGGTCTGCGACAGCTCGGCAGCGGCCAGCAAAAAGGCTTTGGTGGCGGGTTTGGTCGGCTGCAGCAGCGTGGCCTCCAAAGTGGCAGCCACCAGGGTTTCGAGATTGCGCCGGCCGATTTCGGGATTGGCGTACTTGGAGCCGATGACTTCGCCTTGTTCGGTCAGGCGAATTTGTCCGCGTACCGTGCCCGGCGGCTGCGCCAGGATGGCCTGGTAGCTGGGGCCGCCGCCGCGTCCCACGGTGCCACCGCGGCCGTGAAACATTCTGAGCTGAATGTTGTGGGAGTTCGCGAGCTCGTCGAACAGCTCGACCAGCGCGATCTCGGCGCGGTACAGCTCCCAGTTGCTGGTGAAGATGCCGCCGTCCTTGTTGCTGTCGGAATAGCCCAGCATGATGTCCTGCTCGCCGCCGCTGCGCTTGACCTGCTGCGCGATACCAGGCAGCGCGTAGTACTCGCGCATGATGGGCGCGGCGTTGCGCAGGTCTTCAATCGTCTCGAACAAGGGCACCACGATCAGGTCGTGGGTGGACCTGTGATTCACCGCGTCGCCGGGCCGCCCCAAGGCGCGAGCGCCCCCTCGGGGGGCAGCGACAGACCCGAAGGGCTGAGCGTGGGGGTCGTTAAGGATGCCTTGCATCAGTCCGACCTCTTTTTGCAGCAGCAGGACTTCCAGCAGGTCGCTGACGGTTTCTGTATGGCTGATGATGTAGTGGCGGATCGCCTGTGCGCCGAAGCGCTGGCGCATGACCTTGGCCGATTCAAAAATCGCGATCTCGCCACGCGCATGGTCCGAGTAGGCGGCGCCCATTACGCGCAGCGGCCGGGCATCGTTGAGCAGCGACAGCAGCAACTCGCGCTTGGCGCTTTCGTCCAGGCTGGAATATTTTGTTTCGATGCGTGCGACAGCCAGCAGCTCTGCAATCACCTCCTCATGTTTGTCCGAACTTTGCCGCAAGTCCACCGTGGCCAGGTGAAAGCCGAACACCTCGACCGCGCGTATCAGCGGGTGCAGGCGCTGCGCCACCAGCGCGCTGCCGTGGTTGGCGCGCAGCGAAGCTTCGATGATGCGCAGGTCGGCCAGAAAGTCCTCGGCGCTCAGGTAGGCGTTTTGCGGTGCGACCGCATGGCGTGCAGCATCGCCCCCGGTCAGATCCTTCAGCGTGGCGGCCAGCCGCGCATAGACACCGGTCAGCGCGCGACGATAGGGCTCGTCCAGCCGGTGCTCATTGATGTCGGGCGAGCGTTCGGCCAGAGCACGCATCTCTGGCGTGAAGTCCACCAGCATGGCTGACAGCGAAAGCTCACCGCCGAGGTAGTGGACCTCGGTCAGGTAGTGGCGCAGCGCGACCTCGGACTGGCGCCGTAGCGCGTACTCCAGCGTGTCGGCGCTGACGTTGGGGTTGCCGTCGCGGTCACCGCCTATCCACTGGCCCATGCGCAAAAAGCTGTGTACCGGCTGGCTGCCGAGCGCGCGCTCCAGCTCGGCATACAGCTTGGGGATTTCGCGCAGAAAAGTCGATTCGTAATAACTGAGCGCGTTTTCAATCTCGTCGGCCACGGTGAGCTTGGTGAAACGCAGCAGCCGTGTTTGCCAGAGCTGCATCACGCGCGCGCGCAGCTGGGCTTCGTTGGCGGCCAGTTCGCGCGGTGTCAAGGCGTCGCGGCTGGCATTCACCGCCAGTGCATGCGACTTAATTTCGTCGCGCGCCGTCAGCAGCAGGGCGATGTCGCGTTCGGCGTCCAGGATGCTTTTGCGTTGGACCTCGGTCGGGTGCGCGGTGAGCACCGGCGACACGTAGGCATGGGCCAGCGTGTTTGAGATGGTCTTGGGCGAGATGCCGGCCCAGCGCAGGCGGGATAGCGCCACTTCGATGCTGCCTTCCTGGGTGTCGCCAGCACGTTCGTGGATGGCGCGGCGCCGGATGTGGTGGCGGTCTTCGGCCAGATTGGCCAGGTGGCTGAAGTAGGTGAAGGCGCGGATCACGCTGACGGTCTGGTCGCCCGACAGTCCCTTGAGCAGCTTCTTGAGCGACTTGTCGGCCTCGGTGTCGGCGTCGCGGCGGAAAGTCACCGAGAGCTTGCGCACTTCCTCGATCAGCTCATAGGCAGCCACGCCTTCCTGCTCGCGGATCACGTCGCCGAGGATGCGGCCCAACAGGCGGATGTCCTCGACCAGCGGCCTTTCGTTGTCTTTGGCGCGCGCGCGCGGGCGTTGCTGGCTGTTGCTGCCTGCCGGCTGCTCCCTGGATGATTTCACTCGTGCCGTCGTCACCATTGGTTCACCTTATGTGGGCTCTTGTATTGCAGTGCAGCATGCTAGCATCCGAGAACCCCTCCAGATACGAACAGGTTACGAGTGCGCGCAGATTCTTCAACTTCCCTTCGCGTGGTGATCGCCACGCGTGAAAGCCGGCTGGCGCTGTGGCAGGCCGAACACGTCAAGGCACTGCTGGAGGCGCGCCTGGGCTGGCAGGTGGCGTTGCTGGGCATGACCACCCTGGGTGACCAGATATTGGATCGTTCGCTGAGCAAGGTCGGCGGCAAGGGCCTGTTTGTCAAGGAGCTGGAAACCGCACTGCTCGACGGCCGCGCCGACATCGCCGTGCATTCGCTCAAGGATGTGCCGATGGACCTGCCCGAGGGTTTTGCGCTGGCCTGCGTGCTTGAACGCGAGGACCCGCGCGACGCCTTGGTCTCCAATGATTTCTCCTCGCTGGCCGAGCTGCCGTCGGGCGCCGTTGTCGGCACCTCCAGCCTGCGCCGGCTGGTGCTGCTCAAAAGCCTGCGACCTGACCTGCGCATTGAACCGCTGCGCGGCAACCTCGACACCCGCCTGCGCAAGCTCGACGAGGGCCACTACCAGGCGATCGTGCTGGCGGCTGCCGGCCTCAAGCGCCTGGGCTTGTCATCGCGCATTCGTCAGGCCTTTGAACCCGAGCAGATGCTGCCAGCCGCCGGGCAGGGTGCACTCGGCATCGAGGTGCGTGCCGACCGCCGGGACTTGCTGGCCGCGCTGGCCCCGTTGGCGCACCAGCCGACCTGGCTTGCAGTGACGGCCGAACGCACGGTCTCGCGCGCCATGGGCGGCAGTTGCTCGATGCCGCTGGCAGCGTTCATCCGCGCGCCACAGTCGGCGCAGATGCGACTGGAAGCCGCCTGGGGCGAGCCGGGCGCCGACGGGCAAGGCGTGGCCGGCCAGCCGTTGGTGCGCGCCGATCACAGCGCCAGCGTGACGAACTTTGCCGAAGCCGAGGCATTGGGTGAGCGGGTCGCCGCCTCGCTGCGCGCCGGGGGCGCGGTGTGGGCCGCCAACTCCTGAACCTGGATTGCGCGTGATTGCTTGCCGCCGCTGGCTACCCGCATGAATACAGAGTTTTACTGCCACGACAAGCATCTCCACCTGGGTGAGAAGCGCGTTTTACTGCGGAATCCAGCTTGAAGCCGGGCCGCGTTATCGTTACCCGGCCCGCGCGCGATGCCACGCGCTGGGTGCTCTCCCTGACGCAGCGCGGCCTGCCAGCCGAGGCGTTGCCGTTGATTCGTATTGAAGCGCTGCCGGTGTCGTCGGCGCTGCAGCAGACCTGGCGCGACATCGCCAGCTTTGCCGCGCTGATGTTTGTCAGCGGCAATGCGGCCGAGGCTTTTTTTGCATCAAATGAGGCTTCAGCCCATACCGGTCAAGCGCAAACAGCTATTGATTTCATAGCAAATGAGGGCCCGCGCTGCATGGCGCCTGGCCCCGGCACGGTGGCCGCGCTGCGGGCCGCCGGTATCCCCGACTCGCGCATCGACTCCCCCGCGCTGGATGCCGGCCAGTTTGATTCCGAAGCGCTGTGGTCGGTGGTTGCCGGCCGGCCCTGGCAGGGTCGCCGTGTGCTGATCGTGCGCGGGCAGGGCGCCGGTGCGGAGATGGCGGGCGCATCCAATGGGCGGGACTGGTTGGCGCGGCAACTGTCGGCGGCCGGTGCCCTGCCTGAATTCATTGCGGTTTACCAACGCAGCGCGCCGCTGTTCACCTCGCAGCAGCGCAAAACAATGGCCGAAGCTGCGGTGGACGGCTCGGTCTGGCTGTTCAGCAGTTCCGAGGCGGTCGGCCACCTGCCGGCGGGGGACTGGTCGCGGGCCCGTGCCGTCGCGACACATCCGCGTATCGCCGAGGCCGTGCGCGCGGCGGGCTGGGGTGTTGTTGCTGAGTCACGCCCTGCACTCGATGACATCGTGGCCTCGATAGAATCGATGTAACCATGAGCGATAGCGAACCCCTTACTCCTTCCTTGCCCGCATCGGCTGCGCTGCTACCGGTGGTGGCTGTGCCGCCGGCCAACAGCCTGCCGCGCCGCTGGCTGTTTGGGACTGGCCTGGTGGCGGTCGCCGGGGTGGTGATGAGTGCGCTGTTGTGGCAAAAGCTGGTCAATATCCAGGAAGAACTGGCAAGGCGCAGCACCGATTCAACGGCGCAGTCGATTGAAGCGCGAACGCTGGCGCGCCAGGCCCAGGAGGGCACGCGCGAACTGTCGGCGCGGCTGGCGCTGCTGGAGACCCGGCTCAGCGAAGTCAGCCTGCAGCGCAGCCAGCTGGAGGAGCTGATGCAAAGCCTGTCGCGCTCGCGCGATGAAAATCTGGTGGTCGACGTGGAGTCGGCCCTGCGGCTGGCGCAGCAGCAGGCACAACTGACCGGCAGTGCCGAGCCCATGCTGGCTGCCCTCAAATCAGCCGACCAGCGGCTGGTGCGCGCCGCGCAGCCGCGCCTGAATCCGCTGCAGCGTGCGATTGCGCGTGATGTGGAACGCATCAAGGCCACCACGGTGACCGACGTGCCCGGCTTGCTGCTCAAGCTCGACGAACTGACGCGGCTGGTGGACGAGTTGCCCCTGGCCAATGCGATGCCGGTGGCCAGCAACACGCGCGCACCTGCTGCAGCGCCAGTACCGGCGCGCGCAGCGTCTGCCGGCGCGCCTTCCAGCAATCCCGTTCGCATGGCGTTCGACCGGCTCGCCCTGCAGGCGTGGTGGCAGAACACCTGGCAGGGCGTGCGTGACGAGGCGCGGAACCTGCTGCGTGTCAGCCGCATCGACCAGCCCGACGCGGCCTTGCTGGCGCCGGAACAATCGTTTTTTCTGCGCGAGAACCTCAAGCTCAAGTTGCTCAATGCGCGCCTGGGCCTGCTGTCGAGGCAAACCGCCAGTGCGCGCGCCGATCTGGGCAGCGCATCGGCCATGCTGGGCAAATACTTTGACCCGGCTTCGCGCAGGACGCAGGCGGCCGGCCAGTTGCTGCAACAGGTGTTAACCCAGATGAAGTCCAGCGAGCTGCCGCGCCTGGATGAGACCCTGGCCGCGCTGGCCACGGCGGCGGCGGGCCGTTAGGCGACCGAAACACATGCGCAGCGCACTCTGGCTCCTGGCCCTGTTCGGCATCGCGGTGGCGGTGGCGCTGGTGGCTGGCAACAACCAGGCGGTGGTCACGCTGTTCTGGCCGCCACACCGCATCGACATCTCCTTCAACCTGCTGGTGCTGCTGCTGGCGGGTTTGTTCACGCTGCTGTATGTCGCTCTGCGCGCTTCGTCTGCGGTGTTTTCGCTGCCGGCCGAAGCCAGGCGCTGGCGCGCGCAACAAAAGGAAAGGGCGATGTACGCCGCCTTCATGGACGCGTTGTCGCACCTGATGGCCGGGCGCTTCATCCGCGCCGCCAAACTGGCACAGAACGCCATCACGCAGGAAAAAAGCCTGAGCCAGCTGGCGCGTACCTCCAGCGATGTCAGCAGCTACAACGCCGCGCGGGCAACCCAGTTGCGCTTGCTGGCGCACCTGTTGGCCGCCGAAAGCGCGCAGTCGTTGCAGAACAGGGCGCTGCGCGAAGAGCATTTGCAGCAGGCGCTGGAAAGCAGCAACCACCGCATCGCCCAGGAAACCCGGGACGGTGTTCAATTGCGCGCCGCCCGCTGGGCGCTGGACGACCGTGACCCGAATGGCGCGCTGGAACTGCTGGGCCAGTTGCCGCAAGGCGTTGCACGCCGCACTCTGGCCCTGCGCACCCGGTTGAAGGCCACGCGCCAGGCCAGACAGACCCCTCAGGCGCTGGACACGGCGCGCCTGCTGGCCAAACACCGGGCGTTTTCGCCAGGCGCCGCACAAAGCATCGTGCGCGGGCTGGCTCTGGAGTTGCTGGGTGGCGCGCATGATCCAGCGCAGCTGCAAACCGCTTGGGCTTCGCTGGACGCCGCCGAACGCGCCATGCCCGAACTGGTGGTCCACGCCGCGTCACGCCTGATGGCTCTGCACGGCGACGCCGACCTGGCGCGCTCCTGGCTGCTGCAGGTATGGGAGCCGGTAATGCAGCCGCGCTCGGAGATCAGCGACAACCTGCGCGTCAAGCTGATCCATGTGCTGGAGCAGGGCCTCGACTCCATCGACGCCGCCTGGCTGGCGCGCATTGAGGCCGCGCAGCAGCAGCGCCCGCGTGACGCCAACCTGCAGTACCTGGCGGGCATGGCCTGCCTGAAACGCCAGCTCTGGGGCAAGGCCCAGCAACTGCTGTCTCAGGCCGCGATGGCCTTGCAGGACGCGGGCCTGCATCGCAATGCCTGGCGCGCGCTGGCGCTGCTGGCCGAGCAGCGCGAAGACCCGGTTTCTGCTGCGCAGGCTTACAAGCGGGCGGCGGAAGTTTAATTTCCACTGTTCCGGCTGTGGGTCCGGAGGAGATGCTGTTCCGCCCCTCCCCGCTTGTCATCCCGGACCTGATCCGGGATCCATGTTGGATAACTCGTACAGTTTGGTTCACCAACAAGCCGGGTCTCGCCCCGGCGGGCGACTTACTTTTCTTTGCGTCGCCAAAGAAACCTAAGGAAAAGAAAGGCGACCCGATGGTCTGGGTCCCTCCGCTTCGCTGCGGGCAACCTGCGGTACTCGCCGAAAACGGGGCCGAGCTCGAACTCGCCTTCGGCTCAGACAATCGCTCGCCCTGATCCGTTTTCGGCTGCGCTCCTCGGCCCAGCCCGACGGGTGGGGAGAGAAAACCGATGCCTGATACCGAACTCCCATCCGGAGTGCAGGAAGCGCGAAGCGCTTCCTGCACGGGAATCCCAAGAGTCGGTCATGCTTGCACGCGAGCGCAGCGCACGCGGCCACATGTTGTCCCCCTCCATCGCCCAGCGGGGCGAGGGAGGGGTCGGGGATGCGCTGCCTGACTCCCGCCATGCGCGTTCGGATCCACAACGGGATGATTTGCTTGCCAACACGCCGCGTCGTGTGCCCGAAGGCACACGCAAGGGGTTTGGTGAGGAAAGCGCCCGTTTTGGTCCGAACCCGAAGGGACGTGGTTTTGTGGGCGATCCGTGTCGTTACAAAACCAGGCAAGGCGCAAAGCCTTGCCTTGGGTTTTGCGCCTCACGGCTCATCCCGCAAAAGCCCCGCCGCGCCAGGCGCGAGTCAGGCAGCGCATCCCTGAGGGTGGGAGTGGGGAGTTGAAACTACTATCCCAGGCAAGCCACCGCCTCAGCGTGATGCTCTGAACAATCCAGTCCACAGACGAAAAAAAGGCAGCCCAAGAGCTGCCTTTGATCAAGGTGCCCAGCCGGGCATGAACGGCAGGATTACTCCGCGCGTTCACCGGTAGCCGGTGCGGTCACAGCGGCCTGCTCGAACGGCAAAGTCGTGTCGCGCAGATCGCGTTTGGTCTCGACCAGTACCAGCGGACCGTTGTCCAACTGGGCGACCGGTGCGCGTTCGCGTGGCACATGGATCGGCTTCGGTTCGGCAGCCATCGCGGCCTGGACTTCGGCGATCTTGCTGGCGTTCGAGTTGACCCACTGCAAGCCGGAGGACTGGGCCACCTGGGCCAGGTCCTGCAGCGGCAGGTCATAGGTCTGCACTTTCGGCAGTGCGCGGCCGGCCGGTGCGGGGGATGCGACGGGCGTGGCCACCGCGATGGGGGCTGCTGCCACCGGTGCGGCTTGCGGCGCCATTTGCGGCGCGCGTGTTGGCTCTGCCGGTGCTACAAATTCAGGAGCTGCCTGCGCACGCTGTTCATGGGCTGCGGGTTGATTTGACTCTGAATTGTCGGCAGGTGCAGCTTGCGGTGCATGGCCATTGGCGCTGCCTTCTGCCGGCTGATCGCCCCGCTCCGAACGCTCGCGGCGGTCGCGGCCATAACGGTCGCGGCTGCGGCGCTCGCGGGGCTGGCGGTCGCCGCCTTCTTCGCCCTCGGCACGGGGTTGAACATCGGTCGAGGAAGCAGGTGCCACCGGGTTGCCTGCTTCGTCCATGCTGGCCACAACGGCCGGGTGGGCCGCGTCAAAGCTGTCGGCCTGCGCGCCGGCGACTGGCGCGGCGCTGCCGTCTGTGCGTTCACCCCGGTCGTCACGGCGTTCGTTGCGGCGGCCATTGCCACGGTCCCCGCGCTCTCCGCCACGCTCGCCACGTTCACGTCGGCCCTGGCCTTCCGGGCGGGCTTCGTTGTTGCGGTTGCTGTCCTGGCGCTCACCGTCAGCACCGGTTTCGACCGTGCGATCCTGACGCGGCGAGGCATCACCAGCCATTGCTGCAGCCATGGCCGCCTGGTTGGCCAATGCCTGTTCCTGTTGTTCGGCATCACGCGGTGCGCGCTCGCCGCGCTCTCCACGTTCGCCGCGATCACCACCGCGGCCACGGCGACCACGGCCTTCACGGCCCTCGGCGCCAGCGGCCTGGCCTTCGACTCGGTCCGGACGCTCGCCGCGCGGCTCACGCGGCTCACGCGGCTCGCGGGGTTCACGGGCCTCGCGCGGCTGTTCGTTGCGTTCACCGGCCGGGCGCTCCTGGCGTTGGCCTTCTGTACGGCCCTCGGTGGCGGGACGGTCACCGCGGCCTTCACCGCGTTCACGGCGTTCGCCGCCACGGCCCTCACCACGTTCACTGCGCTCGCCCCGGGCTTCGCGCGGCTGGTCCGGGCGGCCTTCGTCGCGCGCTTCACCGGCACGGCCTTCGCCGCGTCCGCCGCGTCCGCCACGGCGTCCGTCACGGCCGCCGCGTTCACCGCCGCGGTCATTGCGTTCACCGCTGCGCTCGCCACGTCCGTCACGGCGCGCTTCGCCGCTGCGTTCGTCTTTTTTCTCTTCGCGGGTCGGAGCGGCCAAAGGGGCGGCATCGGCACCGACAAAAAATTCCTTGAGCTTGGCGAAGAAGCTTTTTTCGGCCGGGGCGGGAGCTACGACACGGGCCGGAGCCTGGGCAACTGGTGCAGCGGCCACAGGCGCGGGTTTCGGAATCGCCTGCGGTGCCGGTGCATCGGGCAACACACCCTTGATGACCGGTTCCTGCTTGTTGTGTTTTTCCTGGCTGCGGCGCGTGACCGTGGTGGGGTCTTCCATCTCGTCGGCCATCTTGTAGCTGGCTTCGATGTTGTCCAGGCGCGGATCATCGTGTTTCAGGCGCTCAAGCTTGTAGTTCGGTGTTTCCAGCGTCTTGTTGGGCACCAGCAGCACGTTGATGCGCTGCTTCATCTCGATCTTGGCGATCTCGGAACGTTTTTCGTTGAGCAGGAATGACGCCACATCAACCGGCACCTGACACAGCACCGAGGCTGTGCTGTCTTTCATGGACTCTTCCTGGATGATGCGCAGGATCTGCAACGCCGAGCTTTCAGTGTCACGGATGTGGCCAGAGCCGCCGCAACGCGGGCAGGGGATGGACGCGCCTTCGTTGAGTGCCGGGCGCAGGCGCTGGCGGCTCATTTCCATCAGGCCGAACTTGCTGATGGTGCCGAACTGCACACGTGCGCGGTCCTGGCGCAGCGCATCGCGCAGGCGGTTTTCAACGTCGCGGCGATTCCGCGACTCTTCCATGTCGATGAAGTCGATGACGATCAGGCCGCCCAGATCGCGTAAACGCATCTGGCGGGCGACTTCGTCGGCAGCTTCCAGGTTGGTGCGGGTGGCGGTCTCTTCAATGTCGCCGCCCTTGATGGCTCGGGCGGAGTTGACGTCGACGGACACCAAGGCTTCAGTGTGGTCGATCACGATGGCGCCGCCGGAAGGCAACTGCACGGTACGCGCATAGGCCGACTCGATCTGGTGCTCGATCTGGAAACGGCTGAACAGCGGCGCGTCGTCGCGGTAACGCTTGACGCGGTGCTCGTGTTCGGGCATCACGTGGGCCATGAACTGGCGCGCTTGTTCATAAACGTCGTCGGTGTCGAACAGGATGTCGCCGATGTCGCTGTTGAAGTAGTCGCGGATGGCGCGGATCACCAGGCTCGATTCCTGGTAAATCAGGAAGGCGCCTTTGCCCTCCTTGCCGGCGCCGTCGATGGCGGTCCAGAGTTTGATCAGGTAGTTGAGGTCCCACTGCAGCTCGGCGGCGCTGCGGCCAATGCCGGCGGTGCGGGCGATGATGCTGGCGCCGGCCGGGTATTCCAGCTGGTCCATGTTTTCCTTGAGCTCGGCCCGGTCCTCGCCCTCGATACGGCGACTCACGCCACCGCCGCGCGGGTTGTTCGGCATCAGCACGACATAACGGCCGGCCAGTGAGACAAAAGTGGTCAGAGCCGCGCCCTTGTTGCCGCGTTCTTCTTTTTCGACCTGGACCAGGATCTCCTGGCCTTCGCGGATCACGTCCTGGATGCGCGCCTGACTGACCGGCACGCCCTGGGCGAAGTACTGCTTGGAGATTTCCTTGAAGGGCAGGAAGCCGTGGCGGTCCTCGCCGTAGTCGACAAAACAGGCTTCGAGCGAGGGCTCGACGCGTGTCACAACGGCCTTGTAGATGTTGCCCTTGCGCTGTTCGCGCCCTTCAATTTCAATTTCGTAGTCGAGGAGCTTTTGTCCGTCGACGATGGCCAGGCGGCGTTCTTCCGACTGGGTGGCATTGACCAGCATGCGTTTCATGGGGTTTCCTTCGTTCTTCTCTGTCTCAAACATCACTGCCCGAAAAATGGGCAAACGACGCCGGGAGCAGACGTTGTGCGAACGTGGGGAATTGCCGGAGAGCCTTTGACGGCACGACAGCGAACCGGAACAAACCGGTCAGCTGCGCTGTCTGGGCGTAGGCGCGTGGATGGGGCGAGCCGGGGTCAGACAGGTGATTGCTACAAATTCAGTAGCTGCTTGCGCCCGCAGGACAAGGGCTGGCGGCTGATTCATGCCAAACAACGGGGCTAAAAAGCGCCGCAGGCATGAGTTCATCAGTACGACCAGTGTTGTCAAGAGGCTACCCATTCAAAGACCAGATTTCGCTGCTATCCGTGTTCAGCCCGCGGGGCTGAACACATCGTATTCCGTAGTTGTGTTCGCAAAACGTCGACTCGTCCGCACAACAATTTCCTGCCGCGGGGTGCCTGGCACCGTGCGCTTGCAGGCATTTGCTGCCAGTGGCGTCGACCTTCCAGCAAGGCTGTTGGCAGTGGGTTGATGGGTGTGTGGACTAAACTCCCAGACAAATCAACCACTTACAGCTTGTCGCTAGTGAAACACATTATAGGCGTAGGTTCAGCCAAAACAGCCCGCACGGGTAAACCCCCAGACGCCGTCGCAGCTGGAGGCGCCATGGCTGCTGCTGCGCCGCCAAGTGTCGGTGTTACGCCCGAAAAGGCGGCAGTGCAAGCCACATTTGTAACTGTCGACGAGGACTCGGCCGGCCAGCGCCTGGACAATTTTTTGATCCGCCAACTCAAGGGTGTGCCCAAAACCCATGTCTACCGCATCATCCGCAGCGGCGAGGTGCGCATCAACAAGGGCAGGGTGCAGGCTGATACCCGGATAGCGGCCGGCGACCTGGTGCGCCTGCCGCCGGTACGGACCTCGGAGCGCGCCGAGCAAAAAGCCGAGGCCATGGCGGTCGAGATCGCGCGGCATGGCGCGGCGTCCACGGCGGGCGGCTATGCGCCTTCGCGTGAGTTCCCCATCCTGTTCGAGGACGACCATGTGCTGGCGATTGACAAACCGGCCGGCGTGGCGGTGCACGGTGGCAGCGGCGTGGCGTTCGGCGTGATTGAGCAGTTGCGCATGGCACGGCCCGATGCGCATTTCCTGGAACTGGTGCACCGGCTGGACCGCGAAACCAGCGGGATTTTGCTGATCGCTAAAAAACGGGTGGCGCTGAAAAACCTGCAGGAGCAGTTTCGCGAGCGCGAGACCGACAAAATTTACCTGGCGATGGTCAAAGGCGCCTGGCCGGCCAACAAGAAGGTACTGGACAAGCCACTGCAGAAATATTTGCTGGCCGATGGTGAGCGCCGCGTCCAGGTGGTCGGCAAGGAGCACCCGGACGGCATGCGCGCCGTGACGCTGGTCAAGGTGAAAGGCGGGGCGCCGGATGGCGGCTTCAGCCTGCTCGAAGTCACCATCAAGACCGGCCGCACCCACCAGATTCGCGTGCACCTGGCCAGTGAAAGTCACCCGATTGCCGGTGACGACAAATACGGCGACTTCGAGCTCAACAGGGCCCTTCAAAAAGAGGCCGGAGCCGCAGCGCTCAAACGCATGTTCCTGCATGCCTGGCGGTTAAAGTTCACCCATCCGTCCAGCGGCAAACGCATTGAGTTGCGGGCTGCGCTCCCCCCCGATCTCGAGAGTTTCACGACCCATGCCGTCTCCCTCCAAGCCCTTGACCTTTGACCTGATTGCCTTCGACTGGGATGGCACGCTGTTTGACTCCACCCAGATCATCGTGCGCTGCATCCAGGCCGCAGTGCGCGACGTGGGCGGCACGGTGCCGACCGACGAGGCCGCCGGCTACGTGATCGGCCTGGGCCTGATGCAAGCGCTGGCCCACGCAGCGCCCGACGTTCCGGAGAGCAAATATCCCGAACTCGGCGCACGTTACCGTCATCATTACATTGCGCATCAGAACGACATCAGCCTGTTTGAGGGCGTGTTGCCGCTGCTGGCCGCGCTCAAGGCGCGCGGCCACAAGCTGGCCGTGGCCACCGGGAAGAGCCGGCACGGCCTGGACGAGGCTTTGCAGGCGGTCGAGCTCAAGGGCCGCTTTGATGCCTCGCGCACCGCCGATGAGACCGCCGGCAAGCCGCATCCGCGCATGCTGCATGAGCTGATGGACCAGTTCGGCGTGACGCCCGGGCGCACGCTGATGATTGGCGACACCACCCATGACCTGCAGATGGCGGTGAATGCAGGCTGTGCCAGCGTCGGCGTCAGTTATGGCGCGCATGAATTTTCGGCGTTTGAGCCGCTCAAACCGCGTTTCATCGCGCATTCGGTGACCGAGTTGCAGTATTGGCTGGCGCTCCATGCTTGAAGCCGGCGGCGCCGATCTGGCCCCGGTGGCGCTGTGCCGCGCCGGTGAACTGGCTGACGGCGGGCAAGCCGTGCCCTTCGACGTGAGCTACGCCGGCCAGACCTGCCGCGCTTTTGCCATCCGGTTCGAAGGCCAGCCACATGCCTACCTGAACCGCTGCACGCATGTGGCGATGGAACTGGACTGGCAGCCGAACCGGGTGTTCGACGACAGCGGCCAGTGGCTGCTGTGCGCCAGCCACGGCGCGGCTTACCGGCCCGATACCGGTGCCTGCAGCGGCGGCCCCTGCCACGGCGGGCTGGTCAAAATTGACCTTTCCGAACGTGATGGACTTGTTTTCTGGCATACCTCCTACAAACTGAAGGCAATCGAGTTCTAAACTACCTGTTATGAATGATTCAAACCGCAACGACCCGTACGACGATCCAGATTACGATCCAAATCGGCCTCCAGCCCATGTCGGTTCTGCATCAGCAGCTCCTGAAAAAATAGCAAATCGCAACGCCGATCCGACGCTGAAACCGGGCTGGGAGCGGGCCACGCTGGAAAAGCTGGCGTTTGCAGCCCTGAACGAGCAAAAAGCAACGCGCCGCTGGAAAACTTTCGTTCGCCTGTCCTGGCTGGCGTTTTTTGTGTTCCTGGTCTGGTTTGCGCTGCACCGCAGTACCGCCACCAGCGTCACCACTCCGCACACAGCGGTGGTCGAGATCAAGGGCGAGATCGCCGCCGGCGCAGATGCCAGCGCCGAGTTCGTCAACGCCGCGCTGCGTGCCGCCTTTGAAGACGAAGGCGCCAAGGCGGTGGTGCTGCTGATCAACTCACCCGGCGGCAGCCCGGTGCAGGCCGGCATGATGAGCGATGAAATCCTCCGCCTCAAGGCCAAGCACAAGAAGCCGGTCTACGCCGTGGTTGAAGAGACCTGCGCATCCGCCGCCTATTACGTGGCCGCGTCAGCCGACCAGATTTTTGTCGACAAGGCCAGCATCGTCGGCAGCATTGGCGTGCTGATGGACGGCTTCGGTTTTACCGGCCTGATGGACAAGGTCGGCGTCGAGCGCCGCCTCCTGACCGCTGGCGACAACAAGGGCTTCCTTGACCCGTTCAGCCCGCAGTCCGAAAAGCAGCGCGCCTATGCGCAGACCATGCTGGACCAGATCCACCAGCAGTTCATCACCGTCGTCAAGGCCGGTCGCGGCAAGCGCTTGAAGGAAACGCCGGACATGTTCAGTGGCTTGTTCTGGACCGGCCAGCAAGCAGTTGAACTGGGCCTGGCCGACAATGTCGGGTCGCTTGAGTACGTGGCGCGCGAGATTGTCAAGACTGAGGAAATCATCGATTACACGCGCCGCGAAAACGTGGCCGAAAGGCTGGCCAAACGTTTCGGCGCGGCGATCGGTGATGGCGCGATCCGCAGCCTCAAGGCGATTCCCGCCATTCGGTGAGTCTGCATTGCATCCATGAAAAAGCCCGCTGTATGCGGGCTTTTTTTGCGCCTGCAGCCAGGCTTCAACGCCCGATGCAGAACACCGTCGGCAAGGCCAGCGGTGCCGCTGGTTTGTCGCGCTTCCAGGCGCTCACCCCTGCGCTGTGCGACCAGCCCGTCGGCAGGCTCAGGCCGCAGCTCAGGGCGAGGCGGGTATTGGCTTGAAGTGTTTGCAGCAGCGCCTGCAGCAGGGCCGAGTTGCGGTAAGGCGTCTCGATAAAAATCTGGGTCTGGCCGGTTTTCAGCGCCAGCGATTCGAGTTCGCGGATGCGCTGGTTACGCTCGCCGCCGTCTTGCGGCAAATAACCGACAAACGCGAAATTCTGACCATTCAGGCCGCTGGCGGCCAGCGCCAGCATCAGCGACATCGGTCCGGTCAGCGGCAGGACCTGGATGCCCAGCTCATGCGCTGCGCGCACCACTGAAGAGCCAGGATCGGCAATCGCCGGCATGCCGGCTTCGCTGACCAGGCCGATGTTGTGGCCCTCCAGCGCCGCCTTGAGCAGTGGTTTGGCATCGAAGCCCCCGCCGTGGTCGCCCTTTTTATGCACCTCGCGCGGCAACTCCGTGATCTGCAGCGCTTGCACCGGCTGCAGCAGCGGTTGCACCTCGCCGACCCGTTTCAGGTAGGCGCGTGTGCTTTTGGCGTTTTCACAAATCCAGCAGGGCAGCGCGGCCGCGATCTGCAGCGTGCCTAGCGGGATCACGTTCTGCAGCGGCGCCTGGACATCGCAACCGAAGTCCAGCGGCGCTGGAACCAGGTAAAGCTTGCCTTTGGGTGGCGCGCTCATGGCCTGGCTCCGGATGTGGCCAGCAGCGCGATGCCGGCCGCACGCAGCATGCGGCAGGTGCGTATCAGCGGCAGGCCAACCAGCGCGGTCGGATCGTCGCTTTCTATCGACTCCAGCAGGGCGATGCCCAGGCCTTCACTTTTGGCGCTGCCGGCGCAGTCGTAAGGTTGCTCGATGCGCAGGTAGATCTCGATCTCGTCATCGTTCAGTTCGCGAAATTTGACCTTGACCGCGGCCAGCTCGACCTGTTCAAAGCCGCTTTCGGCGCAGACCACGGCCACGGCAGTCTGAAAAATCACGGTCTGGCCGTGCATCTGGTGCAACTGGGCCACGGCGCGTTCATGGCTGCCGGGTTTGCCCAGCGGCAGGCCGTTGAGGTCTGCGACCTGGTCGGAACCAATCACGACGGCGTGCGGAAAGTTAGCGGCCACTGCGCGGGCTTTTGCCAGCGCCAGCCGCAGCGCCAGCTGAGCCGGGGCCTCGCCGGGCAAGGGGGTTTCGTCCACTTCCGGCGACGCCACCTCGAAAGGAATCGTCAGGCGCGTCAGCAATTCGCGGCGGTAGCGCGAGGTGGAACCGAGGATCAGGGTGCGGACGGTGGTGCCGGGGCGGGCTGTGCGGTCATGGTCGGCGGAAGGAGGGCTCATGCAGCGATTCTCTTACACTGCTTGCCATGTCGAAAAATCTGAACGCTCGGCGCCTCAACATGCCGGCCTTTGCCCAAGCGGGCGAGCCGCTGGTGGAACTCACGCCGCTACAAAATATGGAGCGCCTGGCCCAGGAAATACATGGGCCAGCGCCCGATTTGGCCATCAACTGGCGAGCCACTGGCGAGTTGCGCGCGCGCACCGGCGCTGAGGATGATGTCTGGGTGCATCTGGAAGCCAAAACCAGCCTGCCGCTGACCTGCCAGCGTTGCATGGGTGCCGTGACAACGCCGCTGGAGATCGACCAGTGGTACCGCTTTGTGGCCGACGAAGACGTCGCCATGGCCGAGGATGACGAGTCCGAGGAGGACTTGCTGGTCATGGAGCCGCAATTCGATTTGCTGGCCGTGGTCGAGGATGAATTGCTGATGGCCCTGCCATTGGTGCCCATGCACGAGACCTGCCCCGTCAGCCCGGTGTTCAGCACCGGCGAGGCCGATATTGCGCAGCCGGAGGGCGCAGCGGAGGTCAAACCGCATCCGTTTGCAGCGCTGGCCCAGCTCAAAAAGCCTAAATAACGGCGGGTTGACGGGTGGTTTCGAGCCACCCAGCCAGCCGAGCGCACCGGGGCAGTGGATTCGCCGACCGTATCGCGCTATAATCAAAGGCTTCGCGCCGGGATCAGTTCACGGATCCAGAGCGCAATTACCAACCCTATACCCCCTCAGGAGCGGATCATGGCCGTCCAGCAGAACAAAAAATCACCTTCCAAGCGCGGCATGCACCGTGCACACAATGCCCTGACCGTTCCAGGTCTGGCTGTCGAGTCCACCACCGGCGAGATCCATCTGCGCCATCACATCAGCCCCACCGGTTTCTACCGTGGCCGCAAGGTGCTGAAAACCAAATCCGAAGCGTAATTCCGCGCTTTAACGACTGGCCCGCACTCATCCTGCGGGCCTTTGTTTTGTTGAATTCCCATTTCCTGACTGCACCGGTCCTGCCATGATCAGGATAGCGGTCGATGCCATGGGCGGCGATTTCGGCCCGTCCGTCACTGTGCGGGCTTGCCTGGCCTTTCTGGACAGCCATCCCGAAGCCGGCGTCGTGCTGGTGGGCCAGCCTGATGTGCTTGCCACCCAGGCGCAATTTCCCCGCATCCAGTCTCATCCTCGCTGCCAAGTGCTGGCTGCGACCGAAGTAGTGACCATGGACGACCCGATCGAGGTTGCCCTGCGCCGCAAAAAAGACTCCTCCATGCGGGTGGCCATTACCCAGGTCAAGAATGGCAGTGCCCAGGCCGCTGTTTCTGCCGGCAACACCGGCGCGCTGATGGCGATTGCGCGTTATGTGCTCAAGACGCTGGAAGGCATTGACCGCCCTGCAATTGCCACTCAACTGCCCAATGCAGCCGGTGGCGCTACCACGGTGCTGGACCTTGGCGCCAACATCGATTGCACAGAAGACCATCTGTTCCAGTTTGCGGTCATGGGCTCGGCCCTGGTTTCAGCCATTGCCGATAAACCTAGCCCCACGGTTGGCTTGCTCAATATTGGGGAAGAAGCCATTAAAGGTAGCGAAATCATAAAAAAAGCCGGTGAATTGCTGCGATCTGCCGCTAAAAGCGGCGATTTGAATTTTCACGGTAATGTTGAGGGCAACGATATTTTCAAAGGTGTCGTGGATATCGTTGTGTGCGACGGCTTTGTCGGTAATGTGGCGCTGAAGGCCAGCGAGGGTTTGGCCAGCATGATTGGTGGCTTCATCAAGGCCGAGTTTTCCCGAAACATTTTTACCAAAGCTGCCGCCATCGTGGCTTATCCGGTGTTATCTGCGTTTAAAAACCGTGTAGACCACAGACGTTACAACGGCGCAGCGTTGTTGGGCCTGCGTGGTCTGGTGTTCAAGAGTCATGGATCGGCCGATGCCTTCGCTTTTGAGCGGGCCCTGAATCGCGCTTATGATGCAGCTCGAAACAACTTGCTGGAGCGGGTGCAGGAGCGCATCGCCCACGCCGCCCCACTGCTGGCGAAAGCGGCGCTGGGGCCGGCGGGCGCAACAGGGGCCGAGGTGCCTGTTGTGCAGGCCGATCCAATGCCAGCGCATTAAATTAATTCATGAGCCCCTATTCACGTATCACTGGCACCGGCAGCTACCTGCCGCCGCGCCGTTTGAGCAATGCCGACCTGGCGGCCGAACTGGCGGCCAAAGGCATAGAAACTTCGGATGAATGGATAGTCGAGCGAACCGGCATCCGGGCTCGCCATTTCGCGGCGCCTGAGGTCTGCAGCAGCGACCTGGGCCTGGAGGCGGCGAAAAATGCCTTGCAGGCCGCCGGTCTGGAGGCCAAAGACATCGACCTGATCATTGTGGCCACATCGACACCCGATATGGTGTTTCCGTCGGTCGCCTGTATTTTGCAGAACAAGCTCGGCATCGCCGGCTGCCCGGCCTTCGATGTGCAGGCGGTCTGCAGCGGCTTTGTCTATGCGCTGACGGTGGCTGATGCCATGATCAAGACCGGCTCGGCGTCAAGGGCGCTGGTGATTGGTGCTGAGGTGTTTTCGCGCATCCTCGACTTTTCGGACCGTACCACTTGCGTGTTGTTCGGCGACGGCGCAGGCGCGGTAGTGCTGGAAGCCTCCGACACGCCCGGCATTCTGGCGACCGACCTGCATGCCGACGGCAAATACGTCGGCATCCTGTGTGTGCCGGGCACGGTCGCCGGTGGCCAGGTGCTGGGTGACCCCCTGCTCAAGATGGATGGCCAGGCGGTGTTCAAGCTGGCGGTCGGTGTACTGGAAGAGGCGGCCCGCGCCACCCTGGCCAAGGCCGGCCTGCAGGACAGCGACATCGACTGGCTGATCCCGCACCAGGCCAACATCCGCATCATGCACAGCACCGCAAAAAAACTGAAGATGCCGTTGGACAAACTGATCGTCACGGTGGACCAGCACGGCAACACCTCGGCGGCTTCGATTCCGCTGGCGCTCGACGTTGCGGTGCGCAGCGGCAAGATAAAAAAGGGCGACACCTTGATGCTCGAAGGTGTGGGTGGCGGCTTCACCTGGGGCGCCGTGCTCCTGAATCTATAGCTGCCTACATTCGCCTGTTATGGGCTGATGGCTGTTTTGACTAAAAATTCCATGAAACCTTTTGCATTCGTTTTTCCGGGACAGGGCTCGCAGGCCGTTGGCATGCTGGACTCCTGGGGTGAACACCCCGCCGTGCGCGAGACCTTGCGCGAAGCTTCGGATGCGCTGGGCGAAGACCTCGGCAAGCTGATCGCTGAGGGCCCAAAGGAAGCGCTGGGCCTGACCACCAACACCCAGCCGGTGATGTTGGTCGCCGGTGTGGCCGCCTACCGCGCCTGGATGGCAGAGACCGGGCGGGCGCCGGCGGTGGTGGCGGGACACTCGCTCGGCGAATATTCCGCGCTGGTGGCGTCCGGCGTGCTGAGTCTGGCGCAGGCCGCGCCGCTGGTGCGCTTTCGCGCGCAGGCCATGCAGGATGCGGTGCCGGTGGGTGTGGGCGCGATGGCTGCCATCCTCGGCATGGAAGCATCCCGGGTTATCGAAGGTTGTGCCGAAGCGCTGCGCACGTTTGGACCGGGCACTTCCGAGGTGGTGGAGGCCGTCAATTTCAACGACCCGATGCAGACGGTGATTGCCGGCAGCAAGGCCGCGGTGGAAAAAGCCTGTGAAGTTATAAAGGCCAACGGCGCCAAACGCACCTTGCCGCTTCCGGTGTCTGCGCCGTTTCACTCCAGCCTGATGAAACCTGCCGCCGACAAGTTAAAGGAAAAACTTGCGGCAACGGCGTTTGCCATGCCGCTGATACCGGTCATCAACAACATCGAGGTCGCGGTCGAGACCGATCCCGAACGCATCCGCGCGGCGCTGTACGCGCAGGCCTTCGGTCCGGTGCGCTGGGTCGAATGTGTGTTGGCCATCAAGGCGCGCGGCATCAGCACCATCGTTGAATGCGGCCCAGGCAAGGTGCTGGCCGGCATGGTCAAACGTATCGATGCGGAAATGACGGGCGTAGCCGTGTTTGATCCGGAGAGCTTGAAGCAGGCCAGGGAGGCGCTGATATGAGCGGCGCCGGGCCGTCCCAAGCCGTGAGGGCCCCCTGGGGGGCAGTGCAGCAGCGTAGCCGCAAACGTGGGGGGAGTTATGTCTGACGTTAAATTTGAAGGCCAGGTGGCACTGGTCACCGGCGCCTCGCGCGGCATTGGCGCGGCGATTGCGCTGGAACTGGCGCAGCGGGGACTGAAGGTCATAGGGACGGCCACCACCGACGATGGCGCCGCGAAGATCAGCCAGGCGCTGGCGGCCTTTCCCGGTTGCGCCGGAAAGAACCTCAATGTGAACGACGCGACAGCAGCGGAAGCGCTGATCGACGCGATCGTGAAGGAGCACGGCGGGCTGCAGGTGCTGGTCAACAACGCCGGCATCACCCGCGACATGCTGGCCATGCGCCTGAAGGACGACGATTGGGACGCGGTGCTGGACACGAATCTGAAAGCCGTGTTCCGCATGAGCCGCGCCGTGATGCGCACCATGATGAAGCAGCGTTACGGCCGCATTGTCAGCATCACCTCGGTCGTCGGCGCTTCCGGCAATGCCGGCCAGGCCAATTACGCGGCGGCCAAGGCCGGCGTAGCCGGAATGACACGCGCGCTGGCGCGTGAGCTGGGCAGCCGCAACATCACCGTCAACTGCGTGGCCCCCGGATTTATTGAAACCGACATGACCGCGGGTTTGCCTGAGGAGCGGCAAAAAGCCCTGCTGGGACAGATTCCGCTGGGCCACCTGGGCAAGCCGCAGGACATCGCGCATGCGGTGGCTTTCGTCGCCAGCCCGCAGGCCGGCTACATCACCGGGCAGGAATTACACGTCAACGGCGGTATGTATATGTGAGGACTCGTTCGGCAGTTGCCGGCAGGCTTGGCGTCACCCGGATCATGAATAATGGGTGACGCAGGGCCGCTGGCAGGTGCTGGAGTACAAGCCGGGTTTTATCCGTCCGGCTGGCGGGTTGGGGGAATCACCCCAACAACGCTAAAATCACGGATTAATTTACAACCCTCAGAGGGACTTATGAGCGATATCGAATCACGTGTTAAGAAAATCATTGCCGAGCAACTTGGCGTGGAAGAAGGTCAGGTCACCAATGAAAAAGCCTTTGTGGCCGATCTGGGCGCCGACTCGCTTGACACCGTCGAACTGGTGATGGCTCTGGAAGATGAATTTGGCATCGAGATCCCGGACGAAGACGCCGAGAAGATCACAACGGTCCAAAACGCGATCGACTACGCGAACACCCATCAAAAAGCCTGAAGACCCCGGTTCTTACCCCGGTCTTTTTTCATCCCGCCTAGAAAGCCGTCCCCGGTTTTTTGGGAATTTCTTCAGGATTTGCGCATGAGCCGTCGTCGCGTTGTTGTGACAGGTCTGGGGTGTGTCAGCCCAGTGGGTAACACCGTGGCTGATTCCTGGGCCAATTTGCTGGCAGGCAAGCCTGGCATTGACCTGATCACGCAGTTTGACGCCAGCAACTTCGCCTGCAAATTTGCGGGCGAGGTCAAGGGCTTCAACATCACGGATTACATCCCTGAAAAAGAAGCGCGGCACATGGACCGCTTCATTCATCTGGGCCTGGCGGCAGCCTTCCAGGCGGTGGCTGACAGCGGTTTGTCCACCGGTGATGCCCTGGATGCCGAAGAGGCGACGCGCATCGGCTGCAATATCGGCTCCGGCATCGGCGGCCTGCCGATGATCGAGCTGACGCATGCAGAACTGACGAGTCGCGGCCCGCGCCGCATTTCACCATTTTTTGTGCCGGCGTCCATCATCAACATGATCTCCGGCCATGTGTCCATCAAGTTCGGTTTCAAGGGCCCCAACATCGGCGTCGTGACGGCGTGCACCACGGGCCTGCATGCGATTGGCCTGTCGGCACGCATGATCGAGTACGGCGACTGTGACGTGATGGTGGCCGGCGGCGCCGAAGCGACGGTGTCGCCCTTGGGTATGGGGGGCTTTGCCGCAGCACGCGCCCTGTCGACCCGCAACGATGATCCGAAAACCGCGTCCCGTCCCTGGGACAAAGACCGCGACGGGTTTGTGCTGGGCGAGGGCAGCGGTGTGGTGGTGCTGGAAGAATATGAACACGCCAAAGCGCGCGGCGCGAAGATTTATGCGGAGCTCACCGGCTTCGGCATGAGCGCCGACGCGTATCACATGACGGCGCCGGACGTGGACGGCCCGCGCCGCTCCATGGTCATGGCCCTGAAAAATGCCGGCATCAATGCCGATGCGGTGGATTACCTCAACGCGCATGGCACGTCCACACCATTGGGTGACCTCAATGAAACCAACGCCATCAAGGCGGCGTTTGGCGACCATGCCAAAAAGCTGGTGATCAGTTCGACCAAGTCCATGACCGGGCACCTGCTTGGCGGCGCCGGCGGTATCGAGTCGGTATTCACCGTGCTGTCGCTGCATCATCAGAAAATTCCGCCGACCATCAACATCTTCAACCAGGACCCTGAGTGCGACCTGGACTACTGTGCCAACACCGCGCGTGATGCCAGGATTGACGTTGCTGTCAAAAACAATTTCGGGTTCGGCGGCACCAATGGCACGCTGGTTTTCAAGCGGGTTTGATGCCCCTCTTTTCACTCCCTCAGCATCCAGAGCCATCACTGCCCGCCTCGTCCATGCATAACGCCCCGCCGGTTTCCTACCCGCTGGGGCGTTCGCATTTCCAGAGCGTGACCCTGGCGGGTCTCTGGCTGGCCGGGCTGCTGGTGACGGGCTTGTGGTGCTTGACCGCCCCAAGCTTCGACTGGCGGCTCGGCATCGCGGTGGCTGCGGTAGTGATAGCCGGCCTGGCTGCATGGCTGGGATGGAACCACGCACCGGTTGGCCGGTTGCACTGGGATGGGCAGGTCTGGCGTTGGGAAAGCCAGAGTTACCAAGCCGGAACGCCGGTGCTGGCCTTGTCGGTAGCCCTGGACCTGCAGCGCACCCTGCTGATCCGGCTGGACAACCACGATCACGTCTCCTTGTGGCTCTGGGCCCACCGAGCGGCCCTGCCCGAACGCTGGATGGATTTGCGGCGTGCTGTATATTCGCGGCGCAAGGCATGGCCTGTTGGCCTGCCATCTGATCTATCCATCCCTGCAGTCGCAGCGGACTTTTCGGCCAAATCCGATCCCCCACGCCCCTATCCATGAGCGCCGATATCCCTTCACCCGATCCGGCGACGGCCAGTGACAGCGACGCCGTGCTGGTCGAGCGCACGGTGGCGGGCGACCAGAAGGCGTTTGAACTGCTGGTCATCAAATACCAGCGCCGCATCCAGCGGCTGATCGGCCGCATGGTGCGTGATGTGGACCTGGTGGAAGACATTGCCCAGGAAACCTTTATCCGCGCCTACCGCGCGCTGGCCCAGTTCCGTGGCGAGGCGCAGTTTTATACCTGGCTGTACCGGATTGCCGTCAACACTGCCAAAAAAGCTTTGATGGATCTAAAGCGCAATCCCACGGTCTCGGAAAATTCGTTCAAATCCGACGATGACGATGAAACTTCCCCGCTGGAAAACGAACTAACGAGTTCAGAAACCCCGGAAGCCGTGCTGGCCAGCAAGGAAATTGCCCAGATGGTGAATGCGGCGATGGACGCCTTGCCCGAGGAGTTGCGCCAAGCCATTAGCTTGCGGGAAATCGAAGGTTTGAGTTATGAAGAGATCGCTGAGGCCATGAATTGCCCGATCGGCACCGTGCGGTCCCGGATTTTCAGGGCCCGGGAAGCGATCTCTGACAAGATCAAGCCCTTGCTGGAAAACCAGTCGGGAAAGCGTTGGTAGAAAGCGGACCATGACGCCACAGGTGTAGATAGCCGCCACCTTTATTGGAAATCAGAGCAAACAATTAAATCGGCACAGACAAGTTGCCCACGAACACCATGAAACCGACAACGCAAAACCGTGAACTGATTTCCGCTCTGGCCGACGGTCAACTGGCAGGCGAGGAGCTGGCTTGTGCGTTGGCGCTTTGTGAAGCCGACGGGCATGCGCGGGCGAACTGGAGTGCATACCACCTGATCGGCGATGTGTTGCGTTCGCCCGGCTTGGTGCCGCAGGCTTCGGATGTTGCCTTTGTAATGCGTCTGCGCGCTCGCCTGGCGCAGGAGCCGGTGTTGGCTGCTGTCCCCGATACGACCGTGTTGGCGCAAGGCGCTGCGGTGACCCTGTCTGAGCGTCAGGCCGCCAACGACGCCCGTTTCACCTGGAAGCTTGTCGCCGGTTTTGCTTCCCTTGCCGCAGTGGTCGCGGTGGCCTGGAGCGCGGGTTTCGGTTTGTTGTCACCGTCTGCTGCGCCCCAATTGGCTCGTTCGGATGTGCCTCCTCAGCAGGTGCTGGTGATGTCCGCGCAGGGCCCTGTGGTGCGAGATGCGAGGCTGCAGGAGTTGCTGGCGGAACACAAGCAGTTTGGTGGCATCTCCGCCTTGCAAATGCCATCGGGGTTTCTGCGAAATGCCACGTTTGACTCTTCCCAGGGCGAGCGGCGCTAGGGCGTCTGCAAATTGCATCACCTGCTCCAACCCGTTTCAGCCATGAATTTCAAGTTTTTCCGCCTTCTAGCCCTGATGGGTTGTGCGCTGTCTGCTCCACATTACGTCGCAGCGCAGACACCGGCTCCGGCTGCCCCGGCGCAGGCGGCGGAAACCAAAGACATCAACGAATGGTTGATGCGCATGCATGAGGCGTCCAGAAACCGCTCTTATGTGGGCACCTTTGTTGTGTCTTCTGGCAATGCCTTGTCCAGCGCCAAAATTTGGCATGTCTGTGACGGAACTCAGCAAATGGAGCGGGTGGAGGCCCTGACAGGCCCGCCGCGCTCGACCTTTCGTCACAACGATCAGGTTGTGACTTTCATGCCGGAGCAAAAGCTGATACGCGCAGAAAAGCGTGAATCGCTGGGCCTTTTTCCTGCCTTGCTCAAGTCCACCGGCAGCCAAATTGGCGATTTTTACCAGGCCCGGCAGGAAGGCCGGGAGCGGGTCGCGGGCGTGGATGCTGATGTGATCGCGCTTGTTCCCAAAGATGCCATGCGTTTTGGTTATCGCGTTTGGGCCGAGCAGAAGAAGGGGCTGGTGGTCAAATTACAGACCCTGGACATCGATGGCAAGGTGCTGGAACAGGCGGCCTTTTCAGAGTTGCAGTTCGACGCGCCCGTCAAGATTGAAAAGCTCGCGCAGATGATGAACAAGGTTGACGGCTACAAGGTCGAGCGACCTGCGCTGGTCAAAACCACCGCCAGCGCGGAGGGTTGGGCGCTCAAGCAAGCTGTTGCCGGCTTTACACCCATGAGCTGTCACAAGCGCCCGCGCGGAGCACAGGGCGGCGAAGCGCCCATGCAATGGGTTTTTTCGGATGGGCTGGCGTCAGTCTCGATTTTTGTCGAACCGTTTGACGGCCAGCGCCATGTCAAGGAGTCCCGGATGTCTCTGGGTGCGACCCAGTCCCTGACCCGAAGGGTCGAAGCCTACTGGCTGACCGTGATGGGGGAGGTTCCCATGACCACGCTGAGCTTGTTTGCCGATGGTCTTGAACGCAAGAAATAGCACCCCATTTCTTTTTATCGATTTCCTGCCTGGTTGCGAGAGACTTCGGCACCCGTGTTTGCTGTTCTGACAATTTCTCAAAGGCTGATGATGCATCAATTGAACTGGAAACATTGCCGTTCCCATCTTGCTGCCGGCGCGCTGGCGCTGGGCGCTACCTTAAGTCTGATGCCCGCCCAGACTGTGTTGGCGCAAGTGCGCAGCCTGCCCGACTTCACCGACCTGGTAGAGGCGGTTGGCCCTTCAGTCGTCAACATCCGAACGCTGGAAAAAGTCAAAGCCGGCGCTTCAAGTGGCGCCGACGAGCAAATGCTTGAATTTTTCAAGCGCTTCGGCATTCCGGTGCCACCGAACATGCCGCGCGCCCCGCGCCCTGACCGCTCGCAGCCTGACGAAGACCAACCGCGCGGCGTCGGTTCGGGCTTCATCCTGAGCTCGGACGGACTGGTCATGACGAATGCACACGTCGTTGAAGGTGCGGACGAGGTGCTGGTTACCCTCCCCGACAAGCGCGAGTTCAAGGCCAAGATCATTGGCAGCGACAAACGCACTGATGTAGCGGTGGTCAAGATCGAGGCGACTGGTTTGCCGGCCGTCAAGATTGGTGACATGAACCGCCTCAAAGTCGGTGAGTGGGTGATGGCCATTGGGTCGCCTTTTGGTCTGGAGAACACCGTGACAGCCGGCATTGTCAGCGCCAAGCAGCGCGACACCGGCGACTACCTGCCCTTCATCCAGACCGATGTGGCCATCAATCCCGGCAACTCGGGTGGCCCGCTGATCAATATGCGTGGCGAGGTGGTTGGCATCAACAGCCAGATTTATTCGCGCTCCGGCGGTTTTCAGGGCATCTCGTTTGCCATCCCGATTGATGAAGCCATCCGCGTGGCGGACCAGCTGCGCAGCACCGGAAGGGTAACGCGCGGGCGCATCGGTGTGCAGATTGATCAGGTCAGCAAAGATGTGGCCGAATCCATAGGCTTGGGCAAGGCGCAGGGCGCGCTGGTGCGTGGCGTTGAGGCTGCTTCGCCGGCGGAGAAGGCCGGCATCGAGGCAGGCGACATCATCACCAGGTTTGAAGGCAAGGTGATCGAGAAAGCCACTGATCTGCCGAGGCTGGTTGGCAATGTGAAGCCGGGCACCAAATCGACTGTGACTGTTTTCAGGCGTGGAACAACACGGGACATGAGTGTGATCATCGGCGAGGTCGAGGCGGAAAAACCTGTACGCAAGGCGCAGGCGCCGGAGGCCAAGCCGCCAGTGGCTGGCCCTGCGCAAGCTATGGGCTTGATGGTCAGCGAGTTGCCCGATGCGCTGAAGAAAGAGCTCAAGCTCAAAGGCGGCGTCAAGGTAGATACCAGTGAAGGTGCTTCCGCCCGCGCCGGCTTGCGTGAAGGCGACGTGATCCTCGCCATCGCCAATACCGAAATCAGTGGCGTGAAAGACTTCGAAGCAGCCCTCGCCAAGATTGACAAGGTCAAACCTGTCAATGTGCTGTTCAGGCGCAGCGAGTGGACCCAATACGCCTTGATTCGTCCCGCACGATAGGCGCCCGGCGCGCGGTATCACTGTCACCCTTTTGACCTGACCCCATTCCCTGCCAGGATTGGGGTTTTCGGTTTGCGAATTTTTTGCCTTAGAAAAAATATTTTTCTGATTTCAAAATTAAATAAATGTTGGTATTCACTAACATTTTAATTCGTCTAAGGATTGATTTTGGTAGAATGATTTACTGTTTTTGGTTGATTCAAATATATCGGCCTCCAAAAAGTTTCTGTTTTGGCATGAATTAACTCCATTCACTGCTGATCCACAGATCACCCACAAGTTGTCCAGAGCTTCTCAGTTAAAATTGTGAATAAGTTGTGTATAAGTTTCATGTTGCTGCCTTGCAACGAGAAAAATTTGGCAATTTCGAAGCTATGCGTCGCTGGCTTTTTGCCTACAATGAAGTTTCCAGCTATCGCAGTTGCCATAGATTGTTGGTTCAGGGCGCGTCATCAGTGACGCGCCCTTTTTTATGTCTTTCGCGAATGAGCCTTCCGTTCTTCGCAATACTTTCAAGCACTTAGGCGTTCCCTTTGATGAATCACATCAGAAACTTCTCGATCATTGCGCACATTGATCACGGCAAATCCACGCTTGCAGATCGCATCATCCAGCGCTGTGGTGGTTTACAGGATCGCGAGATGAGTGCGCAAGTGCTTGACTCCATGGATCTGGAAAAGGAACGTGGGATAACCATCAAGGCACAGACTGCCGCGCTCAAATACAAGGCACTTGATGGCCAGATCTACAACCTCAACCTGATCGATACACCTGGCCATGTTGACTTCTCCTATGAAGTGAGCCGATCACTGTCGGCGTGCGAGGGTGCGCTGCTGGTTGTCGATGCAAGCCAGGGCGTGGAAGCGCAGACCGTCGCCAATTGCTACACCGCGCTCGAGCTGGGCGTGACGGTGGTGCCGGTGCTCAACAAGATGGATTTGCCGAATGCAGATCCTGAGAACGCCAAGCAGGAAATCGAAGACGTGATCGGTATCGATGCGACAGATGCGATTCCGTGCTCGGCAAAAACCGGCATGGGCATCGACGAAATCTTGGAGGCGGTGATCGCCAGGATGCCACCGCCGCAGGGCAACCCGGACGGTCCGCTGCGCGCGATGATTGTCGATAGCTGGTATGACGCTTACGTTGGCGTGGTCATGCTGGTGCGTGTGGTTGATGGCAGGCTGGCCAAAGGAGAGCGCATCAAGCTCATGGCCAGCGAAGCCACCTACAACGCAGAGCAACTTGGAGTCTTCACGCCGCATACCGAGCAGCGCCCCGCGCTGGAGGCCGGCGAGGTCGGTTTCATCATTGCCGGCATTAAGGAGCTGCAGGCGGCTCGCGTCGGCGACACCGTGACCCTGATCAAAACCGGTACTGGCGGCGCGGCAGCCACGGCCACCCAGGCCTTGCCAGGCTTCAAGGAAATCCAGCCGCAGGTGTTTGCCGGCCTGTACCCGACCGAAGCCAGCGAGTACGACTCGTTGCGTGATGCGCTGGAAAAGCTCAAGCTCAACGATGCGTCATTGCATTACGAGCCGGAAGTCAGCCAGGCGTTGGGTTTCGGTTTTCGCTGCGGCTTTTTGGGCTTGCTGCACATGGAAATTGTCCAGCAGCGGCTCGAACGCGAGTTTGACCAGGACCTGATCACCACCGCGCCAAGCGTGGTCTACGAGGTGCTGCAGGCCGACGGCACCATCATCAAGGTGGAAAACCCGTCGAAGATTCCCGACGCCGGCAAGGTCAACGAGATTCGCGAGCCGATTGTCACGGTGCATCTCTATATGCCGCAGGACTATGTGGGCGCAGTCATGACGCTGGCCAACGTCAAGCGCGGCGTGCAGCTCAACATGGCTTACCACGGCAAACAGGTCATGCTGACCTACGAAATGCCGCTGGGCGAGATCGTGCTGGACTTCTTTGACAAGCTGAAGTCGGTCTCCCGCGGTTATGCGTCCATGGACTACGTGTTTAAGGAGTTCCGGGCGTCCGACGTCGTCAAGGTGGACATTCTGCTCAACGGCGAGAAGGTCGATGCGCTGTCCATCATTGTTCACCGCAGCCAGTCGGCCTATCGCGGCCGGGCGGTGGTGGCCAAGATGCGGGAGATCATTTCCCGCCAGCAGTTCGACGTTGCGATTCAGGCCGCCATTGGGGCCAACATCATTGCGCGTGAGACAATCAAGGCCTTGCGCAAAAACGTTATCGCCAAGTGTTATGGCGGTGATATCTCCCGCAAACGCAAGCTCCTGGACAAACAAAAAGCGGGTAAAAAACGCATGAAACAAATCGGCTCGGTGGAAGTGCCCCAAGAGGCCTTCCTGGCCATCTTGCAGGTAGAAGAATAATGCTGGGCTTCATGAGTACCCTGACTGCGCTGGTCCTGGCCGTGTTTGTCGGCTATGGCGGCGCCTGGTATTTCGGCGTGGTGGAAGGCAATTTTTCCCTGCTGCTGTTTCTGGCCACCGTCGTCACCGGCCTGTACTGGCTGGCCGAGAAGTTTTATTTCTGGCCGCAACGACGCAGGGCCGCCGCCAGCCTGGAGGCGCAAGCTCTACAGCGCCGCGCAGAACTTGCCACTCAGGGCATTCACCAGGTCGACAACAACATGGGTGACTCCCATGCCCGGTTGCTCATGCAGCCGTGGTGGCTGGACTGGACTGCCGGCCTGTTTCCGGTCATCGTGGTAGTTTTTTTGCTGCGCTCATTTTTGTTTGAGCCCTTTAAAATTCCGTCGGGCTCCATGATCCCCACGTTGTTGGTTGGCGACCTGATTCTGGTCAACAAATTCCACTACGGCGTGCGCCTTCCGGTCATCCAAACCAAGATACTGGACAACAACAGCCCCCAGCGCGGTGACGTGATGGTATTTCGCTACCCGCCCAAGCCCAGCCTGGACTACATCAAGCGGGTGGTGGGCCTGCCAGGCGACGAGGTGGCTTACCTGAACAAGAAACTCACGGTCAACGGCAAGCCTCTGCCCAAAGTGGCGCTGGCGGATTTCTTTGATGAAGAGGCGTTGCGTTACGCCAAGCAGTTCCAGGAATCCAGTGCCGGCAAGAGCTACCGCCTGCTCAATGACCTGGATCGCCCTGCCTTTATCGCTGGCGCGGACGACTTCCCTTATCGGCAGAATTGCCGTTACAGTAGCGAAGGGGTGGTTTGCAAGGTGCCCGAGGGACAGTACTTCATGATGGGCGACAACCGCGACAATTCGCTGGACTCTCGCTACTGGGGGTTTGTCCCTGAAAAGAACATCGTCGGCAAGGCCTTTTTTGTCTGGATGAACTTTGGTAGTCTCAAGCGGATTGGAAAAATTGACTGAGCGCGTGCGGGTTGCCGTGCAGCAACACACAGGTCAATCAGGTCATGGGACAAAAATTGGCAATACTGGAGTGGAGAAACACATGAACAATCGACAACGTGGCATTTCCTTCATCGGGGTCCTGTTTGTGGTCGGCGTGCTGGCTTTTGCCGGTGTGATTGCCGCCCAGGCTTTCCCCACGGTGGTTGAGTTCCAGTCCATTACCAAGGCCGCCACCAAGGCCAAGGACGGCGCTTCCGTCACAGAAATCCGGACCATTTTTGACAAAGCCGCCCAAGTCGATGACATCAAGTCCATCACCGGAAAAGACCTCGAAGTCAGCAAGGAGGGCGACAAAACCGTTGTCAGCTTTGCCTACAACAAGGAAATCCATATCGCAGGACCGACTTTCCTGCTGATCAAGTACGCAGGCCGATCCAAGTAAGTGCGTGCCAATGCCCCGTTGAGCCCCGATCTCCAGTCGCTGCAAAAGCGCCTGGAGCATGAGTTTTCCAATCCCCGCCTGTTGCAGCAGGCCTTGACCCACCGCAGTTTTTCGGCGGACCACAACGAACGCGTCGAATTTCTCGGCGACTCCGTGCTCAATCTCGCGGTCGCAGGCTTGTTGTATGAGCGGCTCAGCGAATTGCCTGAAGGCGATTTGTCCCGGGTGCGCGCCAACCTCGTCAAGCAGGACACCCTGCACCAGCTGGCCGTGGAGCTCGGCCTGCCGGCGTTGCTGCGCCTCGGTGAGGGCGAAGCCAAGTCGGGCGGACACAAACGCCCGTCCATCCTGGCCGATGCGCTGGAAGCGGTGATTGGTGCGGTTTACCTCGACGCCGGGTTTGCCAAAGCGGACCAGCTGGTGCGCCGGCTGTTCAGCGCGGTGGAGATCAACCCGACCATGCCGGCCATCGGCAAGGACCCCAAGACCGAGTTGCAGGAATGGCTGCAGGGCCGCAAAATGAATCTGCCGATCTACCGCGTGGTCGGCACCCTGGGCGCTGCCCACAAGCAGACGTTCGATGTGGAATGCGAGATCAGCGAATACGGGCGGGCCGAACGCGGCATCGGCGGCTCTCGCCGCGCTGGCGAACAGGCGGCTGCAGCCGCCATGCTGGCCTACGTGAAGACGCTCGACTGAAGAAACCCGGCGCTTGCAAATGCAGCCGCCAACAGGCATCCGACATGACCCCAGGCAAAAAAACCTCCAAAAACCCCGAACGTCCGGCGAAACCGGCCGACAGCCTCCCGGCTGAAGCCCTGAGCGCGGATCTGCCCGCGCAGGACGCAGAGCTCGAAGCCATGTTAGCGCGGGCCATGATGTCCCAGGCCAACAATGCTCCGCCAGCAGAAGGCCAGCGCTGCGGCCTGATTGCCATTGTCGGCAAGCCCAATGTGGGCAAATCAACGCTGCTCAATGCGCTGGTCGGGCAGAAAATAAGCATCACGTCGCGCAAGGCCCAGACCACGCGCCACCGCATCACCGGCATGCGCACGGTCGGCCCTACGCAGTTTGTGTTTGTCGACACGCCAGGCTTCCAGACCCGGCACGGCAATGCGCTGAACCGCTCGCTGAACAAGACAGTGGTTGGCGCCGTCAACGACGTGGACCTGATCGTGTTTGTGGTCGAGGCTGGCCAATTCAATCAGGCCGACGCCAAGGTGCTGTCGCTGCTGCCGGCCGGCACCCCGGCCATCCTGCTGGCCAACAAGTTCGACCTGATCCACCGGCGCGCCGAAATCGCACCCTGGCTCAAGGAAATGCAGGAGCGCCACAATTTCGCCGAGTTCGTGCCGATGTCGGCCAACAGCGCGAAGGATGTGGTTCGGCTGTTCGGCATCTGCGAAAAATACCTGCCACCCCAGCCCTGGATGTACGGCGCCGACGAGCTGACAGACCGCAGCGAGCGTTTCATGGCTGCCGAGATCATCCGCGAAAAGCTGTTTCGCCTGACCGGCGACGAGTTGCCCTACACCTCGACCGTGATCATCGACAAGTTCGAGCAGGAGGGCGAGCTGCGCCGTATCGCTGCCACCATCGTGGTCGAGCGCGATGGCCATAAAGGCATGATCATTGGCGAGAAGGGCGAGAAGCTCAAACGCATAGGTACCGAGGCGCGCCACGAGATGGAAGCGCTGACCGGTGGCAAGGTATTTCTTGAGATCTGGGTCAAGGTCCGCTCGGGCTGGGCCGACGATGAAGCCCGAGTGAGAACGTTTGGCTACGAGTAATGGAGTCTCGGTGCGCCTAGAAATTTGGGGGCCGGGATGCAGGCCAAGGCGCCCGGAGCGCAGGACACCGGAATGCACTTGGGTGCATGAGGATTCCGAGCACCGCGCAACGCCAGCATGCGCTCTGCCGTCGGATTTATAGGCGTACCGGCGTGGTCACCAAACGCATCTCCGACGAGCCGGCTTATGTCCTGCACCGCTACGACTGGAGCGAATCCAGCCTGATCCTGGAAGTGTTCACCCGCAGCTACGGCCGTATTGCGCTGGTGGCGCGCGGGGCGAAGAAACCGAGTTCCAACTTTCGGCCCATCCTGCTGCCGCTGCAGCCGCTGCATGTGGCTTTTGGTGGCGACGCCGAAATCCGCATGTTGCGCAGCGCCGAATGGCAGGGCGGCCACGTGATGCCGACGGGCGACGCGCTGCTCTCGGGTTATTACCTCAACGAGCTGCTGATGCGCCTGTTGGCGCGCGATGATCCGCACCCGGTGCTGTTCGACGCCTATGCCGCGACGGTGCAATTGCTGGCCAGCCAGAGTGCAGATACGCTGCAGGTGGCTTTGCGCGCCTTCGAGTTGCGCCTGTTGCGTGACATCGGACTGCTGCCGACGCTGGACGCCCAGACCGCGACGCTGGCGCCGCTGGAGCTGCAGACGCCTTATGTGCTGGTTGCCGAATCGGGTCTGCGCGAAGCGCATGAGGACGACCGCGCCAGCCTGAGCGGCGAGCAGTGGCGGGAGCTGCAGGCCTCGCTGGCCGACGACGCGCCCTTCACCGACACCGTCCGTGCCTGCGTGGAGCATCTGCCGCAGCTCAAGACCCAACTGCGCGCGCTGCTGCACTACCATTGCGATGTGAAGGTTCTCAAAACCCGGCAGATGATGATCGATCTGCAGGCTTTTTAGGTGTGCGTTATCAAGGCAAGTTCATGACTCCCGTCCATCCCCCGGCCCCGCACCACCGCACCGCCCTGTCGGTCAATATCAACAAGGTGGCGCTGCTGCGCAACACGCGCCACCTCGGCATTCCCGATGTGCTGCGTGCTGCCGAGCTGTGCCTGCAGGCGGGTGCCCAGGGCATTACCGTGCACCCGCGCCCTGACGAGCGCCACATCCGCAAGGACGATGTCTATGAGCTCGCCGCACTCATGAAGGACTGGCCCGACCGGGAGTTCAATGTCGAGGGCAACCCGCTGCAAAACCTGATGGAGTTTGTGCGCAATCTATCGGCGCGTGGCCTGCCGCTGCACCAGTGCACTTTTGTGCCCGACGGTGAAAGTCAGTTCACCAGCGACCACGGCTGGAGCTTTCCCGATGACGCTGCGCGCCTCAAGCCGCTGATCGAGGAAGTGCATGGTCGCGGCGTGCGTGTCAGCCTGTTCATGGACCCGCTGCCCGAGGCCATGGCCGCCGCCAAAGAAGTCGGCGCGGACCGGGTGGAGCTCTATACCGAAACCTATGCCCGGGCCTGGGGCACGGTCGACAAAGACAAGGTGTTGAATCAGTTTGCCCTTGCGGGGCGGGCGGCAGCAGCTATCAATTTAGGAGTAAATGCAGGCCACGACTTGAACCGGGACAACCTCGCTGAGTTCATCCATGCCGTTCCCGGCGTGATGGAAGTGTCGATAGGCCACGCGCTGATCGCCGATGCGCTGGAGCTCGGCTACAGCGCCACCGTTGCCGCATATCTGGGCTGTATTGATAACGCATTCACCGTCGCCTGATGCCCACGTTGCTGGAAACTCTTGTCTTTGCCAGCCGGTTCCGCGAGTCCGGCTTTGCCGGCCCGCAGGCGCAGCAGCCCCCCCGGGGGGCAGGGAGCGACACGCAATGCGCGACCGTGGGGGCAACATTTTCATGATCTACGGCATAGGCACCGACATCTGCGACGTGCGCCGCGTGCGCGCAAGCTTCGAGCGCCATGGCGAGCGGTTTGCGCAGAAAATCCTCAGCGACGCCGAACTCGCCACCTGGAAAGCCCGCAGTGCGCGCTGGCCCGAGCGCGGCCTGCGCTACCTGGCGACGCGCTTTTCAGCCAAAGAGGCTTTCAGCAAGGCGATCGGCATGGGCATGCGTTTGCCCATGACCTGGCGCAACTGCGAAATTACCAAGGCCCCCAGCGGCAAACCTGAAATTGTTTTGCACGGCGCGCTCAAGGAATGGTTTAAGGCGCGGGGCCTCACCGCCCACGTCAGCGTGACCGACGAAACCGACTACGCCGCCAGCTTTGTGGTGGTCGAGCACAATCCAGGCACTGAAACCAATGCTGTCGGTCCCGGTTCGCAATGAAAATCTTCTCACTCGTCATTGCGGACTAGATCCGCAATCCATGCCGCACTGAACCGTCAATTGCGTTGTGCCGGTATGGATCCCGGATCGAGTCCGGGATGACAGACCGGGGACAAGGCCTTTATCGAACACCAGTGCAACTAACCAGATTTTAAACCAGAGTCCCCATGAGCCCACACGCCCCCCTGATCATCGACATTGCCGGCCTCGCTCTGAGCAAAACCGACAAACGCCGCCTCAAGCATCCGCTGACCGGCGGCATCATCCTCTTTGCGCGCAACTGGGAAAACCGTGCGCAGCTCAAGGCCCTGTGCCACGACATCAAGAAAGTCCGCGCTGACCTGCTGATCTGCGTGGACCATGAAGGTGGTCGTGTTCAGCGCTTTAAAACTGACGGTTTCACCCACCTGCCGCCGATGCGCGCGCTGGGCGAGTTGTGGCTGAAAGACGCCATGGCCGCCACCAACGCCGCCACAGCTTGCGGCTACGTGCTGGGCGCCGAGCTCCGTTCCTGCGGTGTGGACTTCAGCTTCACGCCGGTGCTGGACCTCGATTTTGGCGAGAGCAGCATCATCGGCGACCGCGCTTTTGCGCGCGACCCGCGCGTGGTTGGCCTGCTGGCCAAAAGCCTGATGCACGGCCTGCTGCAAAGCGGCATGGCCAACTGCGGCAAACATTTTCCGGGCCATGGTTTTGTCAAGGCTGACTCCCACACCGACATCCCGGTCGACAAGCGAAGCCTTAAGGCCATTCTGGCGGACGACGCTGCGCCTTACGACTGGCTCAACACCACGCTGACCAGCGTGATGCCGGCGCATGTGATCTACCCCAAGGTCGATGCACGGCCGGCCGGTTTCTCGGAGAAATGGCTGACCTATATCCTGCGCGGCCAGCTCGGCTTTGGCGGCGCGATTTTCAGCGACGACCTCAGCATGGCCGGCGCCCGCCTGATCGACGGCAAGGAAGTCAGCTACACCGAAGCGGCCGTTACGGCGCTGAATGCCGGCTGCGACATGGTGCTGCTGTGCAATCAGTCGGTGGACGGCGGCGAGGCTGTGGACGAGTTGCTCAATGGCATGGCAGAAGCCCAGCTCGAGGGCCGCTGGGAGCCGCTGGAGTCCAGCGAGTTGCGCCGCTTGGACCTGCTGCCGGTCATACCGGCTCATGGCTGGGACGACCTGATGGTGCATCCGGCCTATATGCACGCGATGGGCCTGATTCCCTGAGCTCCTGAGGTTTACAAGCCTTTTTGGCCGCCAGCCCATGTCAAATGGGCGTGAGCAGCTCCTGAATTCATAGCGCTGCCTGGGCTGCCGGCCACGGCGTACTGCCACCCGCGTCGACATGTGTCAGGTAAAGGCGCAGGTCGAGTTCGAACTGGTGGTACTGCGGCTCCATGTAGGTGCACAGTTGGTAGAAGGCCTTGTCGTGGCCCTTTTCCTTCAGATGCGCCAGCTCATGCACCGTGATCATGCGCAAAAACTCGATTGGCACCTCCTTGAACAGGCTGGCCACGCGGATCTCGCGCTTGGATTTGAGCTTGCTGCCCTGCACGCGTGACACCGTGGTGTGTGTACCCAGCGCGTGGGCAATCACCTGCAGCTTGCTGTCGTACGCGACTTTGCTCAGCGCATCTGCATTCCGCAAAAAGTCGTTTTTCAGATTGATCACATAGCCATACAGTGCCTTGTCGGTGCGTATGTCGTGCGTGCTGGGGTACTTCTTTTGCAGCATCGCCCCCAGGCGGTTCTGCGTGACCAGCTCTCGCGCCTGAGCTTGCAGGGTATCGGGGTAGCCCATCAGGTAGTTCATGGTGTTTTCAAACGGGCGTGGGCAGCTCGCAATTTTAGTCGTGCGCGGCCCCGGAGCTGCAATTCATCGGCCTGAGACCGATTCTTGCTAAGCTGCCCGCATGAACCTTCCGCCTGCACCAGAACCTTCTGCCGACATCGGCGCGCCGCAGCCCATCATCAATCTGGCGCTGCAGGGCGGTGGCTCGCACGGTGCATTTACCTGGGGCGTGCTGGATGCGCTGCTGGAAGACGGACGGCTGGACATCGAAGGCATCAGCGGCACCAGCGCTGGCGCCATGAATGCCGTGGCCCTGGCGCATGGTTTTGCACTGTCAGAGGGCAAAACCAGAATTCAGCGGCACGAGGCAGCGCGCCAGGCGCTGGACAGCTTCTGGAACGGCATTGTCGACATGGGCGCCATCTCGTCATCGCTGTCCAAAATGCAGCGCGCACCTTTTGGAATCTTGTTTGGCCTCATGGGCACCGGCAACTCTTCAACCAAGCTGTGGACGGACGCCATGACGCGGTACTGGTCCAGCTCCATGTCGCCCTACCAGAGCAACCCCTTTGATATCAACCCTTTGAGAGACTTTCTTGAAAAGCAGGTTGACTTTGACCGCCTGGCTGCTGCTCGCCACCCCGAAACGCCCAAGGTATTTGTCGTGGCTACCCGCGTTGCCAGCGGCAAGGCCGAGGTTTTTTCGGGCAGGCGCTTGACGGTCAGCGCGGTCATGGCATCAGCCTGCCTGCCCATGGTTTTTCAGGCGGTGGAGATAGACGGCGACCACTACTGGGACGGCGGCTACTCCGGCAACCCCGGTATTCACCCGCTGATCTACAGCTGCGACAGCCGCGATGTGGTGCTGGTGCAGATCAACCCCATTCTTCGAGGCAAGCTGCCAACCACGGCAGCAGAAATCGCCAGTCGCGTCAACGAGATCACCTTCAACGCCGCACTCATCGCCGAAATGCGCGCCATCGACTTTGTCAAACGCCTGCTGGCCGAAGGCAAGCTGGAGGCCACGCACTACAAAGACGTGCTGATGCACCGCATAGACGGCGGCGCGGCGCTGGACAAGTTTGAATCTGCCACACGGGCGTCGACAGAAAAGGGCCTGATCCATTCGCTGCGCGATCTGGGTGTGCTGTGCGGCAAGGAGTGGCTGGCCAAACGTTATGACGCTCTCGGCGTCAAAAGCACGGTCAACATCGCGCGCGACTACCTCGATGACTTGCGCATGCCGGTGGAGAAGGCGGAACCGGTGCCGGTTGTAGCAGAGCCTGGTGCGCCCGAAACGCAGGAGCCGCCGACCACGTTTCTGCCGGGGGCCGGGCTGCTGTAGCCCGACAACCGTTCGGGCTGAGCCTGTGGAAGCCTTTCAACACGCTCAGGGATGCGTAACATTACTCCTTATTTGATAGCTGTTTGTGCTGGTAGGACGCGGGCTAGAGGCCGATTTGATGCTTAAAAACCGGTACATCTTTTCCAGATGAACCCTGCGCTACGCTGTTGATGCATTAAAACAGCCGCTGGCCCTTTAGATATGGGCGTAAGCAGCTATTGAATTGATAGCGAATCAGGTGCTCAGTGCGTCCAGCGGATTTGCCGTCCCGCCCGCGGCGACCTTGAGCACATGGGTGTAAATCATGGTCGTGCTCACGTCAGAGTGGCCCAGCAGCTCCTGAACCGTGCGGATGTCGGTGCCCGACTGCAGGAGATGGGTGGCAAAGCTGTGGCGCAGCGTGTGCACCGATACTGGCTTGAAGATGCCAGCCCGCGTGACGGCCTGCTTCAGGCTGCGCTGCAAACGCTCTTCGTACAGATGATGGCGGCGCTTAATGCCGCTGCGCGGGTCTTTTGACAGTGTGGGTGAAGGAAACATCCAGAACCAACCCCAGGTTTGGCCCAGCCTGGGGTATTTCACACTCAATGCGTCGGGTACCTGTACACCCGCGCGTTGTGCCTGACGGTCTGCCTCCCAGGTGGCACGGGCGGCAAGCATTTGCAGCCGCAGCGCAGTCGCCAGAGAGCGGGGCAGCATCACCACGCGGTCCTTATTGCCCTTGGCTTCACGCACGATGATCACATGGCGGTCAAAGTCAACGTCCTTGATGCGCAGACGCATACCCTCCATCAGCCGCATGCCCGTGCCATACAACAAGCGCGCCAGCAAGGCTGGTTCTCCATCAAGAAATGCCAGCAGTCCGGCAACTTCGTCTTTTGTCAGCACCGACGGAATTCGCCGCGCGCGGGTGGGGCGGTTGAGGTTATCGAGCCAGGGCAGGTTGACACCCAGCACCTCACGGTACAAAAACAGCAGCGCACTCAGAGCCTGGTTATGCGTGGATGCTGAAACCTTGCGTTCTGTTGCCAGCATGGTCAAAAACCCCTCGACCTCTCTGGCCCCCATGTCGCGTGGATGTTTCAAACCATGCCAGCGGATGAAAAAACGCACCCAGTACACATAAAGCTTCTCGGTGCTGAGGTTATAGTGCAAGTACCGAATTCGCTCCTTGACCTGGTCGAGCAAGCGGATGGACTGCAGCGGAGGGTTGCCGGGTTTCATAGAAGCATTTATAGCTGTATGAAAATACAGTATATTTGCCGGAAACCCAATAAACAAGAGGGTTTTGGGAGATATTTATGGTCAAGTTAAACCTCAGACGCCAAGTTAAACCGCAGGTTTTGCGGTCTAAATTACGTTAGACGTCACACCCATGAACGAAGCCGAACGTGCCGCCGGGCTACCGGCTACCGCCCAGTATCAGTATGCCGAGCGCGTAGGCAACCAGCTCTTTGTAGCTGGTCAGGTGCCCCATGATTCCCAAGGGCACGTTGTCGGCTTGGACGACCCCCATGCTCAAGCTCTCAAGTGCTTGAGCAACCTGAACGCAGTATTGGCGGTTCATGGTTTTTCAACTTCTGATGTCCGCCAACTTGTGGTCTACGTTGTCGGGGGACAAGCCAATCTCTCAGCGGCATGGAAACTTGTCGCGGACTCCTTCGGTGGACAGGTTCCTCCAGCTACTTTATTGGGCGTCGCAGGCCTTGGTTATGCGGGGCAGTTGGTCGAAGTGCATGCCACAGTGCTCAAGGCATAGAGCCTTCGTTGTCGAGACACAACGTGACGCCTAACCCTTCCCTCCAGCCGATTCACTACGGCTGGCTTCACCAGCCTACGCGAGCGGCTGAGCTCAAACGTTAAACCGCAAGTCTATGGATGCAAAGTTCGTTGCGCACGTAGAGTCTCTGCGTCCCAAGCTCGAAGCGTTGCTTGCCATGCAACCGGTTAAGCCGACTCAACTCCCAACTCAGATGCCTAAGGCCGGAGTCTATGTTTTGTCTGAAGGCGGGCAAGCGCTATATGTTGGCCGTAGCAACGACATTCGAGCTCGCATTGGCAGGCATTCAAAGCCAGGTGCCACGCATCGAATGGCCGCGTTTGCGTTCAGGCTTGCGAGAGTGGAAACCGGCCATCTACGTCCTACCTACAAGAAGGGCGAGGGTTCGCGTTCAGCTCTCATGGAAGATCCCGGTTTTGCCGGTGCCTTCCTTGCGGCGAAGGCGCGCATTTGCGACATGGAATTGCGATATGTTGAGGAATCCGACCCCGTACGGCAAACGCTGCTGGAGGTGTATGTTGCGGTCGTTCTGGATGCGAAGCACAATGACTTCGACAATCACTAATGCTGTTTAACATGTCAATCGACACGGACCCACAACAACAGAAGGCGGCTCCGCCGCTAAGTGTTGTGATCCGGTCATCTTCACGTTAGGCCGCAGGTGGCGCGATTGAACCCACAGGTCGACTACGTGCAGGAGCTCTTAGCGCTTCGGAAAATCTACGCGTGCGTGCAGCCGCAGGCTCGATGGAACGTCATCGCCCAGCGTCTCGGTCAGTCTGAAATTGGTCCGGCGCGTCTAGTCACCGTTGTTTCTGCTGTGAAGGCTCTAGCTCGTTCCTTGTTGGTGCATGCTCAATCCGGCAGCGCTGCGGATACCTCTGCTGTTTACGGCAAGCATAAGTACAAGGAGCCGCAGGTGCTCATCGAGAGCTTGCTTGCCCACCATCGCTTACCTGAGCCGCACGCGCACTTTACGGAGGACACTTGGCCGCTGTTTAAGCATGCGGTCAACTTCCGAAATTTGGTGGTTCACGAGTGCACCTACCTGGGCCAGGACAAGTTTCCCTCCCTTATCGCCGCCGCCGAGGAAATCCTCGATGCTTTGATAGAGCTCGGAGGGATTCGTGTAAATGCGCATGCCTAACTTACCAATCGACACGGACCCACAACGGCAGGATGCGGCTGCGCCGCGAGTGTTGGTGGCCCGGTCATCTTTACGTTAGCCGTCACAAACCATCTTCCGCAGTCACTCCCAATTCCGAGAAAACACCATGGCAAAACTCCGTGTAGAAGGTTTCACCATCTCGCTCGACGGATTCGGCGCTGGCCCGGACCAGGACATCAACAACCCACTCGGCGTGGGCGGTACGTCGCTGCATGGCTGGGCCATGCCCACACGCACGTTTCAGAAGTACCTGTTCGGCAACGATGGCGGGGAAGTGGGTATTGATGAGGACTTTGCCGCGCGAGGCTTTCGGAACGTGGGGGCCTGGATTCTGGGCAGAAACATGTTCGGCCCGGTTCGCGGACCGTGGCCCGATGAGAGCTGGCGGGGTTGGTGGGGCGATAATCCTGTCTATCACGTCCCGGTGTTTGTGCTGACCCATCACGCACGCGCGCCGCTGGTCATGGAGGGAGGCACGACCTTTCATTTCGTGACGCAAGGCATTGCCGCCGCCCTGGCGCAAGCCCGCGAAGCGGCCCAAGGCAAGGATGTCCGGGTGGGTGGCGGCGTCAACGTCATTCAACAGTATCTTCGCCAACGCCTGATCGACGAGATGCACATTGCCATTGCGCCAGTGCTGCTCGGGGCGGGTGAAAGACTCTTTGAAGGAATCAATCTTCCTGCGCTGGGCTACGCCTGCACCAGGCGCGAAAGTTCGCCACTTGCCACTCACGTGCTTCTTACTCGGCAGTGATCACATGATGATGGCGGCGTTTGCGCCCCGCCTCAAGCCTCAAGCCTCAAGCCTCAAGCCTCAAGCCTCAAGCCTCAAGCCTCGCGCCGCAGCGCCGGAAAAAGAATCACGTCGCGAATGCTGGCGCTGTCGGTCAGCAGCATCATGAAGCGGTCTATGCCGATGCCGCAGCCGCCGGTGGGGGGCATGCCGTACTCCAGCGCGCGCACATAGTCGGCATCAAAATGCATGGCTTCTTCGTCGCCGCCGTCTTTGGCGTCGGACTGGGCATGAAAGCGCGCGGCTTGGTCTTCGGCGTCGTTGAGCTCGCTGAAGCCGTTGCCAAATTCGCGGCCGGTGATGTAGAGCTCGAAGCGTTCGGTCACCTCGGGCCGTGTATCGTTGGCTCGGGCCAAGGGGGATATCTCGGTGGGGTGCTCCATGATGAAGGTCGGCTGCCAGAGCTTTTCTTCCACCGTTTCTTCAAAGTAGGTCACCTGCAAGCTCGGCAACGAGCGCTCCTCGAGCTTGTCCTTGGCGCTGTGTTTGCCGAGTCTTTTCAGCGCGTCCAGCAGCCAGGCGGCGTTGTCAACATTGGCGCCGGCGTCGGTGTGTTTGATGATGGCTTCGCGTATGGTCAGGCGTTCAAACGGTTGGCTCAAGTCCACCGGCTTGCCCTGGTAGCTCAGCACCGTGCCGCCCGCGACTTGCGTGGCCACATGGCGGATCAGATCCTCGGTGTAGGTCATCAGGTCCTGGTAGTTCCACCACGCGGCGTAGAACTCCATCATCGTGAACTCGGGGTTATGCCGCACACTGATGCCCTCGTTGCGGAAGCTGCGGTTGATTTCGAACACGCGTTCGAAACCGCCGACGATCAGGCGTTTGAGGTAGAGCTCGGGAGCGATGCGCAAAAACATCTGCTGGTCCAGCGCGTTGTGGTGCGTGACGAAAGGCTTCGCATTGGCGCCGCCCGGAATGGGGTGCAGCATCGGCGTTTCAACTTCAAGAAAATCGTTGTCAACCATGAAGCTGCGCATGGTCGAGACCGCCTTGCTGCGTGCCGCAAAACGCTTGCGCGCGGCTTCGTCGGTGATCAGGTCCACATAACGCTGGCGGTACTTGACCTCCTGGTCGGCCACGCCGTGAAACTTGTCGGGCAGCGGCCGCAGGCTTTTGGTGACCAACCGGATGCCCGTGGCGTGAATCGACAGCTCGCCGGTCTTGGTCTTGAACAAGGTGCCGGTGGCGGACACGATGTCTCCCAGGTCCCAGTGTTTGAACGCGTTGTGCACGTCCTCGCCGACACCTTCGTTGTTGATATAGACCTGGATTCGGCCACCCGACGGCCCGAAGGACGCGTCCTGCAGCGTCGCAAAACTGGCCTTGCCCATCACGCGTTTGAGCATCATGCGGCCGGCCACGCTGACCGTAACGGCCAGCGGCTCCAGCTCTTCCTTGGTATTGCCGTCGTACTGCGCAAACAGTGCCTCGGCGCGGTGTGCCGGCTTGATGTCGTTGGGAAAGGCCACGCCCTTGCCCTCGGCCTGGTGCTGGCGCATGAGGCGCAGCTTGTCGCGGCGCTCCGTCATCAACTGGTTTTCGTCGTGCGCGGGAGCGGCCGCGGGGCTGGTGGGCGTGTTGGACATGAAAATTTCTCGAAGAAAGAGGGCAGGCCGAAGGGACCGGGCCAAGTGCCAAACCCCTGATTTTAGGCTGCGTTGCCGCCCACACCTGGGGCGGCCATGCGCTACATCGCGATGCCGGTTTTTTCGAGGATGTCGCTGACCAGTTCGAGCCGCACCAGCGGGTTGTCCAGCTCCATCAGCCGCTGCTTGATTTCGACCGGCATGGGCAGCAACTCGCACCAGCGGTTGGCGACCCAGCCGCAGTCGTCGAGGCGGTAGGGCGGCTCCAGCGGCATCTGGTCAGCCGGGATATCCCGCTCCTGCAGGCTTTTGATGAGTTTGCCGAGCGCGTTGGCCGCGCTGCGCAGGTCGTCCGGGACCTGAACCACCTGGTCGTCGTCAAGGCGTGTCACATCGGCAATCCACAAGCCGTGTTTGAGTTTTTCGTGGCTGGAAATCTCGAAGCGCTGCGCACCGCTGCAGCGGATCACCATCAAGCCCGGCTGCGGCACGGAATAACTGGTGATGGTGGCCAGCGTGCCGACGCTGTGAAAGGCCTCGCTGGCAAAGCCGTCGCCGCTGGGGCCGTCCCCAGCCTTGCGCACTTCCGAGCCCTGGGTCAGCGCCACCACGCCGAAAGGCGCGCCGGTCTTGTGGCATTTGCCGATCATGTCGAGGTAACGGACCTCAAAAATCCGCAAAGGGAGCAGGCCGCCGGGGTAGAGCACCGTCCCCAAGGGAAACAGCGGCAGCGAAAAAAGAGTAATGGCTTCGGACATCGGTTCAAGGCGCGAAATTCACGAAAAATGGGTGGCTACCCCTATCTTCCCACGATCCTGTTTTCCCTTGCTTGGATGATGGCCGGCGCGCTTTTCTGAAGGCCGCCGGCCGGACGCGTGGTTTCCAGTGCTCGCAGGGGCTTATTTGTGATTTTTGAGAGAGAAACAGGGCTCTAGCCCATGCAGGTTGGTCACTGATAGCTATGTTTTTAATAGCAAACCTGGCTCACAGGGAGCCGGGTTTCAGAGGACCGCGTCGGCCGGCTGGCGCAGCAGCATGGCCAGCGAATTGGCCACGGTTTTACGCAGCTCGCGCCGGTCGCAAATGAAATCCACCGCACCTTTGGTCTGCAAAAACTCGGCGCGCTGGAAGCCTTCTGGCAAGGTCACGCGCACGGTGGACTCGATCACCCGTGGCCCGGCAAAACCGATTAGCGCCTTGGGCTCGGCAATCACGATGTCGCCCACAAAAGCGAAGCCGGCGCTGACGCCGCCCATGGTCGGGTCGGTCAGCACGCTGATGTAAGGCAGGCCTTTTTTGGCCAGACGGGTCAGCGAGGCATTGGTTTTTGCCATCTGCATCAGGCTGAGCAGGCCTTCCTGCATGCGGGCGCCGCCGGTGGCGGTAAAGCAGATGAAAGGCACTTTTTGCTCGATCGCCGCATGCACGCCGCGCACAAAACGCTCGCCGACCACGCTGCCCATGCTGCCGCCCATGAAGTCGAACTCGAAGCAGGCCACGACGACACCGATGCTGTGCACCGCGCCACCCATGACGATCAGGGCATCGGTCTCGCCGGTGTTTTCCAGCGCCTCTTTCAGGCGTTCGGGGTACTTGCGGCTGTCCTTGAACTTCAGCGGATCGACCGGCAGCACTTCCTGCCCCAGCTCATAACGGCCTTCCGGATCCAGGAAGGCGTCGAGCCGGGCTCGCGCGTCCATGCGGTGGTGGTGGCTGCACTGCGGACAGACGCTCTGGTTTTTTTCCAGGTCGGTCTTGTACAGCACGGCTTCGCAACTCGGGCACTTGACCCACAGGCCTTCGGGCACACTGCGGCGCTCGGTCGGATCGGTGGGGGTGATTTTGGGAGGGAGGAGTTTTTCTAGCCAAGACATGTATCAGTCCTTGAGGGCAAACCGGAAAGAAGGGAATTATGCGCGCTTCGCCGGGGCTGTCGATTCATCCAGCGCCTGGCGTATGCCGGCCAGAAAATCGCGCACCACTGCGGCGGCCTGTTCGCGGGGCTGCCCGTCCAGCAGCTGGATGATGCGGGTGCCAATGACCACGGCGTCGGCCACGCGGCTGATGGCCGTGGCCGTGGCCGCGTCGCGGATGCCAAAACCGACGCCGACCGGCACGCTGACATGCTCACGTATGCGAGGCAGCATGGCTTCCACCGCGCCCAGGTCCAGCGCGCCGGAACCGGTCACGCCCTTGAGCGAAACGTAATAGACATAACCACTGGCCACGCCGGCGATCTGCGCCATGCGTTCGGAGGTAGAGGTCGGCGCGAGCAGGAAGATCAGGTCCATGGCGTGGCTGCGCAGCGTGGCAGCAAAAGCCACACATTCCTCAGGCGGGTAGTCCACCACCAGCACGCCGTCCACGCCGGCTGCCGACGCATCGCGCACAAAGCTGTCCTTGCCGCGCTTGAGGTCGTAGGCTTCGATCGGGTTGGCATAACCCATCAGAACGACCGGCGTCTTGCTGTCCTTTTGCCTGAACTGCTGCACCATTGCCAGCACCTGCACCAGACCAATGCCCATGGCCAACGCTTTGTCGCCAGCCTTCTGTATGACAGGTCCGTCGGCGCTGGGGTCTGAAAAAGGCACGCCCAGCTCAATCACGTCGGCCCCGCCTGCGACCATGCTGTGCATCAGCTCGGGTGTGATGTCTGCGTAGGGAAAACCGGCCGTGACGTAGGGAATCAGGGCTTTGCGGTTTTGCGCTTTTAATGCTTCAAAGGTGGCGGCAATGCGGCTCATGTGGCAGCTCCCCCTTTGACTACATGCCCGCGCATCGACGGCCGGTCATAAAAATCCGCACCCGAGAGGTCGGCAACGGTGCCGATGTCCTTGTCGCCGCGGCCTGACAGGTTAACGAGGATGGACTGGTCGGGGCGCATCGTCGGAGCCAGCTTCATCGCGTAGGCAATGGCATGGCTGGATTCGAGCGCGGGGATGATGCCTTCGGTGCGGCACAGGTAATGAAAAGCAGCCAGCGCTTCTGCGTCGGTGATGCCGACGTATTCGGCGCGGCCGATATCTTTCAGGAAGGCGTGTTCGGGACCGACACCGGGGTAGTCCAGGCCGGCGCTGATGCTGTGGGTCTCGGTGACCTGGCCGTCCTCGTTCTGCAGCACATAGGTGCGGTTGCCGTGCAGCACACCCGGGCTGCCGCGTTGCAGCGAGGCCGAATGTTTGCCGCTGTCCATGCCCTCACCGGCCGCTTCGACACCGATCAGGCGCGTGGCTTCGTGCGCGATGTAAGGGTGGAAGATGCCCATGGCGTTGCTGCCGCCGCCGACACAGGCAATCACCGCGTCGGGTTGTTTGCCGCCGGTCATCTCCGGCATCTGCACCAGGCATTCCTCGCCGATCACGCTCTGGAAGTCACGCACCATCATCGGGTAGGGGTGCGGGCCGGCCACGGTGCCGATGATGTAGAAGGTGTTGTCCACATTGGCGACCCAGTCGCGCATGGCTTCGTTGAGCGCGTCCTTCAGCGTCTTGCTGCCAGACTCGACCGGCACCACGGTGGCACCCAGCAGCTTCATGCGGTAAACGTTGGGGCTTTGGCGCTTGACGTCCTCGCTGCCCATGTAGACCACACATTCGAGGTCGTAACGTGCGCAGATGGTGGCGGTGGCCACGCCGTGCTGGCCGGCGCCGGTTTCGGCGATCACGCGTGGTTTGCCCATGCGTTTGGCCAGCATGGCCTGGCCGATGGTGTTGTTGATCTTGTGCGCGCCGGTGTGGTTCAGGTCCTCGCGTTTCAGGTAAATCTGCGCGCCGCCCTGCTCACGGCTGGTGCGCGCCGCATGGTAGACCGGCGAGGGCCGTCCCACAAAATGCGCCAGTTCGTACTGGAATTCGGCGAGGAACTCCGGATCGTGCTGGTATTTGGCATACGCAGCCTTGAGTTCGTTGATCGCGTGGGTCAGTGTTTCGGAGACGAAGCTGCCGCCGTAAATTCCGAAGTGGCCTGTAGTGTCAGGCTGTTGGTAATCGTACATGGTGTCCTGCAAGTAAGTCGTCGGCGGCGCGAACGGCTGCGACGAAATGATGAATCTTGTCGGCGCTTTTGATTCCCTTGAGGGTGGAGCCCCCGGGTGCGGAAATCTCGACGCCCGAACTGACATCGACGGCCAGCGTTTTACAACGCGGCCGCACTTGCAAAATGCCATCGGTCACATTTGCAGGTGTGAGTCCACCAGACAAAACGAGGTGAGCGTTGACGCTTGGAGGAAGAAGTGACCAATTGAATGTTTTTCCGCTGCCCCCGAATCCGTCGACATGGGCGTCGAGCAGGATGGCCTGGGCGGCTTTGAAGTCTTCGACGTATTTTACGAGATCAAAGGCGTCAGCGCCATCAGCGGGGCTTTCATCGAGCGGGATGCGCGCGGCGCGCATGAAGGTGCGTCCTGCCTGCAGGCAGGTTTCCGGCGTTTCATCGCCGTGAAACTGCAGCAGGGCGGTCGGCAGCAAGGCGCACGCTGCAGCGATATCAGCAGCCGATGCATTGACGAAAAGAAGCACCGCCGTCACGAAGGGCGGCAGGCGGCGCGCCAGTTCGGCGGCGCGTTCGGCGCTGACGTGGCGCGGACTGGGTGCGTACATGACAAAACCGACCGCATCCACCCCTGCGGCCACGGCTGCATCCACATCTTCCTCACGTGTCAGGCCGCAGATCTTGATGCGGGTTCTGGTCGATGCAGGGGTGGGTGCGCTGTTCATGGCAACCAATCATAAGCCGCCGTGCGGTCCGGCAGGCCGTAACTGGCGTCGTAACGCGGGCCCAGAAAATACAGACCGTCGGGCGAGAAGGTTGGCGCGGCAACGTCGCGTCTGCGAGCGTCCCGCACCTCCACCATCCAGCCGGGCCGCTGACTGCCCTGGCCAATGGCGACCAGGCAACCCATGATGTTGCGGATCATGTGGTGCAAAAAGGCGTTGGCCTCGAACTCGAATCGCCAATAGCCGGCGCGCTGGGTCACTTCGATGCGCGTGATGGTTTTAACTGGCGTCTTGGCCTGGCACTGGGCGGCGCGGAAGGACGAAAAATCGTGTTCGCCGACGAGGTGAGTGATGGCCTCGCGCATGGCAGCGCCATCCAGCGGGCGGTAGACCCAGCCCACCCGGCCGGCCTCGACGCTGGGGCGCACCGTCGACTCCAGCAGCACGTAGGCATAACGTCGGCTGGTGGCGCTGCCGCGGCAGTGGAAGGCATCGGGAACCGCGTGCGCCCATTGCACGGCAATATCGCGCGGAAGAAAGGCATTGGTGCCGCGCACCCAGGAGGGCAGCTCGCGCGCAAGGGCGGTATCAAAGTGAACCACCTGCATCAGCGCGTGGACACCGGCATCAGTGCGCCCCGCGCACAAGGTGCGTATCGGCTGGTCGGCGAACTTGCCGAGTGCTTTTTCGAGTTGGTCCTGCACGGTCTTGCCGGACAACTGGCTCTGCCAGCCTTGGTAGGCGCTGCCGTTGTAGCTCAGGCCCAGAGCGAGCCTCACGGGTGGCCCTCAGGGGAAAGGCACAAAAGCTTCAGGCCAGGGCGTTGAGGAAAGCCTGGGCCTTGGCCTTGAGCGAACCACTCGACTGCGCCAGAACTTCTTCGGCCAGCGAACGCGCGCCATCGGCATCACCGATCGCACGGAACTCTTCAGCCAGCGCGAACTTGGTCTCCAGCGGGTCTTCCAGGTCCATCGACGGTAAGGGTGCGAATGCCGATGCCGGCGCGGGCGTGATGTCCTGGCTCTCGGTGGTCGGGCCGTCGAGGTCCAGCGACAGCGCACCCATGTCGAACTCGAGCATGCCGCCAGATGTATCCAGCGGTGTGGCCGCCGTGGTAACGGCCGGTTCGTCGGTGGTAAAGCTCAGGCCGGCATCCATGGATGGCAGGGGCTCGGCAATCGCCGGGGCGGGCGCCGCGGTCGGCATGGCCAGCGTCGCCGAACTGAAGTCCATCCCGTTGTCCAGTGGAGCCGCCGCAGTGATGACTGGCATGGCCAAGGTCTGTTCGGTGCGTGCGACAGGTGCGGGCGCCGGTGTATCGTCTCCCATCGAAAAATCAAGATCGAGGTCGAAGTCAACCGCCGATGCCTCAGGCTCAGGGGCGATTTGCGGGGCTTGCGGCGAGGATTGGGTTGCAAAAGAGGCGCTAGCAATTCCTACTGCAGCGATCGCAGCGGCAGAGGGAGGCTGGCCATCAGGCTGGTACATCGGGTTGCCCGGGTCCAGGTCACGACCCATTTCAGCCATGTGCGCCCACTCGACCCCGTGGCCCTTGGTCTGGTTGAAGGCATCAGTGGCCACCGATGCAAAAGCGGCAGTGTCCCGGCGTTTCGCATAAATTTCCATCAGCTTGGCATGGATGGCAATCCGGGTCGGGCTGACACGTATGGCTTCCTTGAGGATCTCCTCGGCCTGCAGGTCGCGGCCGTAAGCCAGGTAGACATCGGCTTCAGCCACCGGGTCCACGTCGCCGGCGGCATCGAGTTGGCTGGGCGAATACACCATGGACGAGCCGGTGACATTGGCCTCATTGGTGTCGATGCGCTGGCCGCCGCTGGCGCCGAAGAAGGAGTCGGGCTGCAGGCGGCTTTCCAGGAAGGAGCTGTCCACGGCGACGGAATTTTTGCGCTGGCGCGCGCGGTAAACGCCCAGAGCCAACAACAGCAGCAGCAAGATGGCGGCGCCGGCGAGGAGCAGGGGGTTTTCAAGCAGCTCGTCAACCAGGCTCGGCTCTGGCGGAGGAGGGGGCGGCGCCACCACTGGTTTTTTCGCGGGCACAGTCGCCGGTGCTGCCGCACTGGCTGCTGGTGCTGCGGTTACCGCAGCGCTGGCCGCAGGCAGGGCCACAGTTGCGGCAGGGGTGGGGGTGAGGACGGCTGCGGTGCTGCTGGCCGGCGCCATGGGTGTAGCCGGTGCGGTGGCAGTGGGCGAAGTGCCTGCCAGAGCGGCGGGGCTGGTAATTGCGACGCCGGGCGCCGGGGATGCCGGTGCGGGTGCAACCGGTGCTGCAGCGGCCGCTGGCGTGGACGGAGCGCCCAGCTTGTTCAAGTCGGCGATATTTTTTGACAGCTCGGCGACGCGCGCTGCTGCTTCCTTGGACTGGCGATCTTGCGCAATTTTTTCTTCCGCTGCGGCCTTGCCCTGGACAGCCCCTTTGGACAGGGTCAGCTTGTCGGGCGTTGCGGCGGCCGGTGCCTTGTCCTCCACCTTGGCCTGGACCTGGCCCGCAGCCTGACGGTCGGCGCCGGCGGTCTGGGTGGCGGGTGCGCTTTCGGCAAGCTTGCGACGGAAAGAATTGAAGTCACGGCTTTGCGCGACGATGGTTCGGCTGGCCTCGCTGGCAGAGAGAGCTTCAGCCTGGTCGGCGCTTGGCACTTCCAGCACGGCGCCGGCCTTGAGGCGGTTGACATTGCCGCCTATGAAGGCATCCGGATTGCTGCGTAGCAGCGCCACCAGCATCTGGTCCAGCGAGATGCTGGCGGGTTTGGTTTGTGCCGCGATCTTGCCGGCGGTGTCTCCGGTTTTAACGGTGAAAGTCTGGCCGCCGGGTGATGGGGCGCGGCTTGTGACAGCGGGGGCCGGTGTTGGCGGTACAGCAGGCCGGACGGCGGGCGGGCTGGGCGGCGAAAAGGGAACGGCGGCCGGTGTCGGTGCCGGCGGCAGCGTGGCGACCGGTGCGGGAGGCCGTGATACCACCGGCGGGATCGGTGCGGGCATGGGCCGCGCGGTGGAGCGCAGGTTCGGCGGATCAAACAACATCGTGTAGTCACGCACGATGCGCCCGGACGCCCATCGGGCTTCCAGAATCAAATCGACAAAAGGTTCGCTGACAGGTCTGTCACTGCTCAAACGCAGATAAGACCGCCCGTCGGGCCTGCGCTGCAGGGTGATCTGCACATTGGTGACGGCGGCACTGTACTCCAGGCCGGCGGCTTTGAAGGCATCGGCACTGGCGACGCTGGTGCGCAGGCTGGCGGCCTCCTCTGCATTGATCTCGGCAATGTCGATTTCGGCCCGCAAGGGTTCGCCGAGTGCAGACTGGACGGTAACCCGGCCCAAACCCAGGGCCAAAACCGGCAAACTGGCAAAACTGCCGGACAGGGCAACAGCAGCTGCTACCGCTCCGATACGCCAACGGCGAGGATGATTCATGGGAATGTGAGCCTCCGGTGCTCCGTCTGCATCAAATTTTATTCTGCTGGTCCGCACAAAAACCCCTGCGCTAATTTCCGACAAACAACATTAACATCAAGGGATTAGGCTGACAAGCTAAGACAGCACTTAAGTTTTGACACGCGGGGTTAGCATCACTTACAAGTTTCGGTTGTTGTCTGACGACAACGTCTCGTCACAAGTAGTTACGGTTGCGGACGCCAGCAATGGCGGGCCGCTGTACATGCGGCCCGCATTGTCAGGCTTGAAGAAGAATGCGCAACATGCGGCGCAGCGGTTCGGCCGCACCCCAGAGCAACTGGTCGCCGACGGTGAAGGCGCCGAGGTAGTCGCCACCCATGGCGAGTTTGCGCAGGCGTCCGACGGGAATGTTCATGGTGCCGGTGACGGCCACGGGCGTCAGGTCGGTGATGCTGGCCTCGCGCGTGTTCGGCACGACTTTCACCCACTCATTGTCGGCGGCGATCATGGCCTCGATGTCGGCCAGCGGCACATCCTTCTTGAGTTTGAAGGTCAGCGCCTGGCTGTGGCAGCGCATCGCGCCGATTCGCACGCAAAAGCCGTCCACCGGCGTTTCGGCCGTGCCGAAGCTGGCCCCCTGGCCCAGGATCTTGTTGGTCTCGGCGCCGCCTTTCCATTCCTCCTTGGACATCCCCCAACCCGGCTCGTCCCGGTTTTTGCCGATCCCCAGGTCCTTGTCGATCCAGGGGATCAGCGAGCCGCCCAGCGGCACGCCGAAGTTGGTCATTTCTGCGGCTGACAGCGATTGCTGTTTCGCCAGCACGCGGCGATCGATCTCCAGAATGGCTGATTTCGGGTCGTCCAGCAGCGCGCGGACTTCGGCGTTGAGCGTGCCGTACTGCGTCAGCAGTTCGCGCATGTGCTGGGCGCCGCCGCCGGATGCTGCCTGGTAAGTCATGGACGTCATCCACTCGACCAGGCCGGCCTTGTACAGCGCGCCCACACCCATCAGCATGCAGCTCACGGTGCAGTTGCCGCCAATCCAGTTCTTGCCGCCTTTGGCCAGAGCGTTCTGGATCACAGGCAAGTTGACCGGGTCCAGCACGATGATGGCGTCATCATTCATGCGCAGGGTCGACGCGGCGTCGATCCAGTGGCCGGTCCAGCCGGCGGCACGCAGTTTGGGATAGACCTCGGAGGTGTAGTCGCCGCCCTGGGCGGTCAGGATCACGTCGCACTTCTTCAGGGCCTCGATGTCGAAGGCGTCTTTCAGGGTGGTTTCGTTTTTCGCCTGGGCCGGGGCTTTGCCGCCGGCGTTGGAAGTCGAAAAGAAGACCGGCTCGATCAGGTCGAAGTCGCCTTCGGCCTGCATGCGGTCGATCAGCACCGAGCCGACCATGCCGCGCCAGCCGACGAGTCCCGTGAGATTGCCCTTGAGTTTCATGATGTCGCCCTTCAAAAAGTCAGAAATACGGCTTTTTGGCCCGGCTCATCGAGCCGGCAGGGCACGACGAACTAGGCTTGTCAGCCTTTAATGGTGGTCGTTTTGGTGGTCTGGGCAAAAACCGGCGCAGCGCTGATAGCGCGCGAAGCGGCGACAAAGCGGGTGGAAGCGGGGTTTTTACGCATGGGACTATTGTAATCACGGCGGGCCGGACCGGCGCCGCGCGGGCGCCATTTGCCGGCCTGGCCTGTGGTAGCCAGCCAACGACCAAGCGCTGGTGGCGACGTTTCAGGACTGGCTGAGGGCTTTCACGACCGCATCACCCATCTGCACCGTGCCGACTTTGGTCGTGCCTTCGCTGAAGATGTCCGGTGTGCGCAGGCCTTGCGTCAAAACCGCGTCCACGGCTTTTTCGATACGCACGGCGGCTTCCGGCTGGTTCAGGCTGAAACGCAGCATCATGGCCGCGCTCAGGATGGTGGCCAGCGGATTGGCCACGCCCTTGCCGGCGATGTCCGGCGCGCTGCCGTGGCTGGGCTCGTACAGGCCCTGGTTTTTGGTGTTCAGGCTGGCCGAGGGCAACATGCCGATGGAGCCGGTCAGCATGGCGGCGGCGTCGGACAGGATGTCGCCGAACATGTTGCCTGTCACCACCACGTCGAACTTCTTGGGCGCCTTCACCAGTTGCATGGCGGCGTTGTCCACATACATATGGTCCAGCGCGACGTCGGGGTATTCCTTGCCGATCTCGGTGAGCACGTCTTTCCAGAGCTGGAAGGTCTCCAGCACATTAGCCTTGTCGACGCTGGTGACGCGGCTGCTGCGCTTGCGCGCCGCCTGGAAGGCAACGTGGGCGATGCGCTGGATCTCGGGCCGCGAGTAACGCATGGTGTCGAAAGCTTCCTCGGCGCCGGGGAAGTGGCCGTCGGGCGACACACGGCGGCCGCGCGGCTGGCCGAAATAGATGTCGCCGGTCAGCTCGCGGATGATCAGGATGTCCAGGCCGGACACCAGTTCGCGTTTCAGGCTGGAAGCATCGACCAGCTGCGGGTAACAAATGGCCGGGCGGAAGTTGGCGAACAGGCCGAGGTTCTTGCGCAGGCCGAGGATGGCCTGCTCGGGACGCAGCGGCCGGTCCAGCGTGTCGTACTTCCAGTCGCCGACGGCGCCGAACAGGATGGCGTCGGATTCTTTGGCCAGTTTCAGGGTGGCGTCCGGCAGCGGATGGCCATGGGCGTCGTAGGCGGCGCCGCCGACCAGCGCGGTCTCGGTTTCAAATTTCAGGTCGAGCGCGTGCAGGACCTTGACGGCTTCTGCGACGATTTCAGTGCCAATGCCGTCACCCGGGAGAATTGCGATTTTCATGACTGGTCTTTTCTATTTACTATGAATTTGATAGCTGAAAGCCCCCGGAGGGCGGGGGCTGGTGGCCGATTTGTCTTGAATATCAGGCGGCCAGGCGGTTCGCCAGCCAGGGCTTGGTCGCCAGCCGTTCGGCTTCAAAGGCCTTGATCTTGTCGCTCTGGCGCAGGGTCAGGCCGATGTCGTCATAGCCGCCGAGCAGGCAGAATTTTTTGAAGGCCTGCACCTCGAAGGCAATTTCCTCGCCCTGCGGCCTGATCACCACCTGGCGCTCCAGGTCGATGGTCAGCTGGTAACCGGGGAAGGCCAGCGCCTCGTCGAACAACTGGCCGACCTGGGTGTCGCTCAGGACGATGGGCAAGAGGCCGTTCTTGAAACTGTTGTTGAAAAAGATGTCGGCATAACTGGGCGCGATGATGGCGCGAAAACCGTACTGGTCCAGCGCCCAGGGCGCGTGTTCGCGCGAGGAGCCGCAGCCGAAGTTCTTGCGCGCCAGCAGGATGGACGCGCCCTTGTAACGCGGCTGGTTCAGCACGAAGTCCGGATTCGGGCGCCGGCTGGCCGGGTCCTGGCCGGGGAAGCCGGGGTCCAGGTAACGCCAGGCATCAAACAGGTTGGGGCCAAAGCCGGTCTTGCGGATGGACTTGAGGAACTGCTTGGGGATGATCGCGTCGGTATCGACGTTTTCGCGGTCCATCGGAGCCACCAGGCCCTTGTGCACGGTGAAGGGCTTCATTATTTCTTCGCCTTGTCTTCAATCTTCTCGCCGACCTTTTGCAGGTCTTGTCCAAAGCCTCGGGCGGTGTTGCAGCCGGCCAGCATAAAAGCGATGGCAGCCAGCGACAGTACGAGCAGCGGAGTGATTTTTTTCATGAGGACTCTCCTGAGTGGGGGTTAGGAAAATTTTCGGATATCGACAAAATGGCCGTGCACGGCGGCAGCCGCCGCCATCGCCGGACTCACCAGGTGGGTGCGGCCGCCGGCGCCCTGCCGGCCTTCGAAGTTGCGGTTGCTGGTGGATGCGCAACGTTCACCCGGCTCGAGACGGTCGGCGTTCATGGCCAGGCACATGGAGCAACCCGGTTCGCGCCATTCAAAACCGGCGGCGACAAAAATCTTGTCCAGGCCTTCGCGTTCGGCCTGTTCCTTGACCAGGCCGGAGCCGGGCACCACCATCGCCAGTTTCACATTGCCGGCGACCTTCTGGCCGATCTTTTGCACCATGGCGGCGGCTTCGCGCATGTCTTCGATGCGGCTGTTGGTGCAGGAGCCGATGAAGACCTTGTCCACCATGATGTCGTTGATGGCCTTGCCGGGCTGCAGGCCCATGTAGGTCAGCGCGCGTTCGATGGCGTCGCGCTTGTTGGCGTCTTTTTCCTTGTCCGGGTCGGGCACGCGGTCGTCGATGGACAGCACCATCTCTGGCGAGGTGCCCCAGGTGACCTGCGGTCGGATCTGGGCGGCGTCAAGCTTGACCACAGTGTCGAACCTGGCATCTGGGTCGGACTGCAGGGTGCTCCAGTAGGCGGCGGCCTGGTCCCACTCGATGCCGGTGGGCGCCAGCGGCCGGCCCTTGACGTAGGCAATTGTTTTGTCGTCCACCGCCACCAGGCCGGCGCGGGCGCCGGCTTCAATCGCCATGTTGCAGACCGTCATGCGACCTTCCATGCTTAGCGCGCGGATGGCCGGGCCGCCAAACTCGATGGTGTAGCCGGTGCCGCCCGCCGTGCCGATCTTGCCGATGATGGCCAGCACGATGTCCTTGCCGGTCAGGCCGGGCCCCAGCTTGCCATCCACATAGACCAGCATGTTCTTGGCTTTTTTGGCCAGCAGGGTCTGCGTGGCCATCACGTGTTCGACCTCGCTGGTGCCTATGCCGTGCGCCAGCGCGCCGAAGGCACCGTGGGTCGAGGTGTGCGAATCGCCGCAGACCACCGTCATGCCCGGCAAGGTGGCGCCGCTTTCGGGGCCGATCACGTGCACGATGCCCTGGCGTTTGGACAGGAAGGGAAAGTAGGCCGCCGCGCCAAATTCGGCAATGTTGCTGTCCAGCGTGGTGATCTGTTCTTTGCTGACCAGATCGGTGATGCCGTCGTAGCCGAGCTCCCAGCCGGTGGTCGGCGTGTTGTGGTCGGCGGTGGCGACGATGGAGCTGATGCGCCAGACTTTGCGGCCGGCCTCGCGCAGCCCCTCAAAGGCCTGCGGGCTGGTGACCTCGTGCACCAGGTGCCGGTCGATGTAGAGGATGGCGGTGCCGTCTTCTTCGGTGTGGACGACGTGTTCGTCCCAGATCTTGTCGTAAAGGGTGCGTCCCATTGTTTTTCCTTCGTGGTTTCTTGCTGATTTTAATTTGTTAGCCCGCGGCGGTAGCGGGCAGGGCAGCGTGCGTGGTCAGGTGATCGACCAGCAGGCGAGCCGTGACTGGCAGGCTGGAAAAGTCGCGCGCCACCAGCTCAATCTGGCGCGTCGCCCAAGGGTTGGTCAGGGCCACGGCTTCGAGTTCACCGACGCCGTGCATCAGTTCGAAGGCGCGCTGCGGCATGACACCGACACCCAGGCGGTTGTGGATCATGCGGCACATGGCGTCGAGGCCGGTCACATGAATGCGCAGCTTGATGGTGCGGCCGGCCAGTGCAGCGGCGTCGCGCATCGCCAGGTAAATCGAGCTGTTCGAATGCAGGCCGACATGGTCGAAGTCCAGCGTGTCTTCAAACGCGACGGCGTCCTGCTCGCCCAGCGGATGGCCGCGCGGCACGATCAGCACCAGACTGTCCTGACGGTAGGGCAAGGCCTGCAGGCCGCCGATGCCGTCAGCGGTGTTGCAGATGCCGAGGTCCGCCGCGCCTTCCTGCACCGCGCGCACAACTTCCGTGCTCAGGTGTTCTTCGAGGTCGACCTTGACCTCCGGGTGTTGGCTGGTGAAAGCGCCCAAGTCTTCCGGTAAAAACTGCACGATGGCCGAGATGCTGGCGTGCACCCGCACGTGGCCGCGCACGCCAGCCGCGTATTCGCTGAGTTCACCCTGCATTTTCTCGAGGCTGAACAGCACCGAGCGCGCATGGTGCAGCAGGCTTTGTCCAGCCGGCGTCAGGTCCACGCCGCGGGTGTGGCGGTAGAGCAGCGGCGTGTCGAGCGCGGCTTCGAGGTCCGAGAGCCGCTTGCTGACGGCAGAGGCTGCAATGAACTCGCGCTCGGCGGCTTTGCCGATACTGCCGAGCTCGCACACCGCGACAAACAATTGCAGCGAGGTCAGGTCGATACGGCGGGCAAAGTTGCGTTCAGAGCTAGCCAAAGTCATCTCCATGCACGATGAATATTCCATTTTGGCCTCATGCAGACGTTTTTGCCATCGTGAAATGCGATGGGTGACATGCCTGCAGGGGCGGGCGCCGGAGACTGGCTGGCAATCCATGGGTTTTGGGCCCTCAGCCCATACCCGGTCAACGTAGCCAGCTATTAATTTAATATCGGATGACTCACTCAGCGATTTTGTCCGGAGCCAGCTCGCGGACTCGCGGATCCACGTTGTAGCCGCCGAACTCGGTGTAACGCATCAAGTGCCGGTCGCAACGGCTGCAGTGCCAGACATCGCAGCGGTTGTAGGGGAAGAAGGCCGGCGCCACCGGGGCCTGAGGCGAGTCGTAACGCGTGCCCTCGGGATGGAACTCCTCCAGCGTCGGCTCGTCTTCTTCAGGGTCGCGCAACGTGGCGACCTGGGTCATCTGCCCAGCCTCCCAGCGGTACTCGGCCAGGCTTTCCCAACCCGCGCAGGGGCCGAGGGCGCAGCTGCAGGGCCGCGGCAGCGCGGCGCCGGCGATGGCGGTGCGTAATTCGTCAGCGGTTTTGATGGGTTTCAACAGGAAAGTCCGAAAAAAAATCAGGCGGAAAAAAGCCCGCCGGTGTTGCCACGGGCGGGCCGCATTCAAACATGCCGGCGAATCAACGTGCGTTCAGGGGCTTCACGTTGCGTGTCACCGAGCCGTCGAATAGCTGGCGCGGGCGGCCGATCTTGTACTCGGGGTCGCCGATCATTTCATTGAGCTGGGCGATCCAGCCGACGGTGCGAGCCAGTGCAAAAATCGCAGTGAACAGCGGCACCGGGATGCCGATGGCGCGCTGCACGATACCGGAGTAGAAGTCCACATTGGGGTAGAGCTTGCGCGAGACGAAGTAGTCGTCTTCCAGCGCGATTTTTTCCAGCGCCATGGCCAGCTTGAACAGCGGGTCGTTTTCCAGGCCCATCTCATGCAGCACTTCCTTGCAGGTTTCCTGCATGAGTTTGGCGCGCGGATCATAGTTCTTGTAGACGCGGTGGCCAAAACCCATCAGCTTGACGCCGGAGTTCTTGTCCTTGACCTGCTTGATGAAGTCGCCGATGTTCTCGATGCCGCCGTTTTTCTGGATGTCGCCCAGCATGTTGAGCGCCGCTTCATTGGCGCCGCCGTGGGCCGGGCCCCAGAGGCAAGCCACGCCGGCAGCAATCGCCGCAAACGGGTTGGTGCCGGACGAACCGCATAGGCGAACCGTGGAGGTAGAGGCGTTCTGCTCGTGGTCGGCATGCAAAATGAAGATGCGGTCCAGCGCGCGTTCGAGCACCGGGTTGACCTTGTACTCTTCACATGGCGTGGCAAACATCATGTGCAGGAAGTTGCCGGCGTAGCTGAGGTTGTTCTTCGGGTACATGTAGGGCTGGCCCACGGTGTACTTGTACGCCATTGCGACCAATGTCGGCATCTTGGCGATCAGGCGGATCGCCGAAATGTCGCGGTGCTCGGGATTGGTGATATCGGTGCTGTCATGGTAGAAGGCCGACAAGGCGCCAACCAGACCGGTCATGATGGCCATCGGGTGCGCGTCGCGGCGGAAGCCGCGCAGGAAAAACTGCATCTGCTCGTTGACCATGGTGTGGTTGGTCACGCGACCGGTGAAATCCTTCTTCTGGTCGGCGTTTGGCAATTCTCCGTAGAGCAGCAGGTGGCAGGTTTCCATGTAGTCGCAGTTGGTTGCCAGCTGCTCGATCGGGTAGCCGCGGTACAGCAGCTCGCCCTTGTCGCCGTCGATGTAGGTGATGGCCGACTGGCAGGACGCCGTTGACAGGAAGCCCGGGTCATAGGTGAACATGCCGGTCTGCGCATACAGCTTGCGGATATCAACCACGTCGGGACCGACCGTGCCCCGGTAGACCGGAAGCTCAACACTGGGGCTGCCATTGCTGAAGGAGAGGGTGGCTTTGTTGTCAGCGAGCTTCATATCTTCGTCTTTCTTGTCAAATCAAATAGAGGCAGTCAGGGGGCCTGTTGCTGCAGCGCGAATCAAGTTTAAAACCTGTAGCGCTTCGTAAGTAGAGGCACTTACCTGAGCGTTAGTTTCGGAAAGCTGGGCAGGCTCCCGGCGTTGGAGCAACAGGTCCAGCAAATCGTTATCAGACAGGTCCATTAAATCATTCAAGCCTTTAGCCTGACTGACGGTAAGCGTTGCCTCATGGCGCCTGAAAAACTTCTCGATCAGCAAGTCGTTTTCAAGCAAACCACGGCGACAGCGCCACTTCAGTTTGCTCATCGCGCGTTCGTCGAGAAGTTCGTTCATTGATTTCTAGACAGTGCGCAGGATCATCATTTCCTTGATCTTGCCGATGGCCTTGCTGGGATTCAGTCCCTTGGGGCAAACATCGACGCAATTCATGATGGTGTGGCAGCGGAACAGGCGGTAAGGGTCTTCGAGGTTGTCCAGGCGCTCGGCGGTGGCTTCGTCGCGGCTGTCAGACAGAAACCGATAGGCCTGTAGCAGGCCGGCCGGGCCGACAAACTTGTCCGGGTTCCACCAAAAGCTGGGGCAGGCGGTGGAGCAGCTAGCGCACAGGATGCACTCGTACAGGCCGTTGAGCTCATCACGCTCTTCCGGGCTTTGCAGGCGCTCTTTTTCGGGCGGTACGTTGTCGTTGATCAGGTAAGGCCTGATCGAGTTGTACTGCTTGAAGAAGTCGGTCATGTCGACGATCAAATCGCGCACCACGGGCAGGCCAGGCAGCGGCTTGAGAACGATGGTGCCCGGCAGGGTCCGCATGTTGGTCAGGCAGGCCAGGCCGTTCTTGCCGTTGATGTTCATCGCGTCAGAACCGCAAACGCCTTCACGGCAGGAACGGCGGAAAGAGATGGTCGGATCCTGCGCCTTGAGCTTCATCAGGGCGTCGAGAAGCATGCGCTCGCTGCCATCGAGCTCGACCTCTATGGTCTGCATGTAGGGTTTGGCGTCCTGATCGGGGTCGTAGCGGTAGATCTTGAATGTGCGTATGGTCATGGGGTTCCCGCTTGTCTTTTTAGAAGGAGCGAACGGTTAGGGGGATGGAGTCCACGGTCAGCGGCTTCATCTGCACCGGCTTGTAGCTCAGGCGGTTGCCTTCGCTGTGCCACAGGGTGTGTTTGTGCCAGTCGGTGTCGTTGCGGCCGTTCGGGTGCTCGGGTGTGTCGCCGTAGTCATCCACCGAATGTGCACCGCGGCTTTCCTTGCGGGCAGCGGCCGACACGATGGTGGCTTGCGCGGCCTCGATCAGGTTCTCCACTTCGAGCGCCTCGATGCGCGCGGTGTTGAAAATCCTGGACTTGTCTTTCAGGCCGATGTTGTTGACACGTTCGCGCAGGGCGGCGATTTTGGTCACGCCTTCGTCCATGATGGCCTGGGTGCGGAACACGCCGGCGTGTTGCTGCATGGCTGCGCGGATGTCATTGGCGACGTCCTGCGCGTATTCGCCGCCGGTTGCGTTGTCCAGGCGCGCAACACGCGCCAGTGTGGCGTCGGCCGCATCGGCCGGCAAAGGTTTGTGCGTGGTGGACTTGTTGAACTCGACGATGTGGTTGCCCGCTGCGCGGCCAAACACCAGCAGGTCCAGCAGCGAGTTGGTGCCCAGGCGATTGGCGCCATGCACGCTGACGCAGGAGCACTCACCCACGGCATACAAACCGTTGACGACTTCACTTTTGTTGTCGGCGTTTTGCGTGACCACCTGGCCGTGGATGTTGGTCGGTATGCCGCCCATCTGGTAGTGGATAGTGGGCACCACGGGAATCGGCTCTTTGGTGATGTCAACGTTGGCAAAGTTGTGGCCAATCTCGAACACCGAAGGCAGGCGTTTCATGATGGTCTCTGCGCCCAGATGCGTCATGTCGAGGTTGATGTAGTCCTTGTTCGGGCCACAACCGCGGCCTTCCTTGATTTCCTGGTCCATGCAGCGTGACACGTAGTCACGAGGCGCCAGATCCTTGTAGGCCGGCGCATAACGCTCCATGAAACGCTCGCCATTGCTGTTGCGCAAAATCGCGCCTTCGCCGCGGCAACCTTCGGTCAGCAGCACGCCAGCGCCGGCCACGCCGGTCGGGTGGAACTGCCAGAACTCCATGTCTTCCAGCGGAATGCCAGCGCGTGCCGCCATGCCCAGGCCGTCGCCGGTGTTGATGAACGCGTTGGTCGATGCGGCAAAGATGCGGCCAGCGCCGCCGGTGGCCAGCAGCGTTGTCTTGGCCTCAAAAATATGCACGTCGCCGGTTTCCATCTCGATGGCGCTGACGCCGACCACGTCGCCGGCGGCATCGCGAATCAGGTCCATCGCGAGCCACTCAACGAAGAAACTGGTTTTTTCCTTGATGTTTTGCTGGTACAGCGTGTGCAGCATGGCGTGGCCGGTGCGGTCGGCGGCGGCACAGGCGCGCTGCACGGCTTTCTCACCGTAGTTGGCTGTGTGGCCGCCAAAGGGGCGCTGATAAATCGTGCCGTCGGGGTTGCGGTCGAATGGCATGCCCATGTGCTCCAGGTCATACACAACCTTGGGTGCTTCGCGGCACATGTACTCAATTGCGTCCTGGTCGCCGAGCCAGTCGGAGCCCTTGACGGTGTCGTAGAAGTGGTAATGCCAGTTGTCTTCGCTCATGTTGCCGAGCGAGGCGCCAATGCCGCCCTGGGCCGCAACGGTGTGCGAACGCGTTGGGAATACCTTGGAGAGCACGGCGACGTTGAGGCCGGCACGCGCCAGCTGCAAGGAGGCGCGCATGCCGGAGCCGCCGGCCCCGACGATCACCACGTCGAATTTGCGTTTGGGAAGCTTGGAAGTAGCAGTCATGTTTTTTGTTCAGTCGTGGGGTCGGAAGCGGCCTAGAAGCGCCAAAGGACCTGAATCGCCCAGCCGGCGCAGGCGACCAGCCAGACGATGGTGGCTACCTGTAGAGTCAGGCGCAGCCAGACCCGAGAGGTGACGTAGTCCATCCAGATGTCGCGCATGCCCACCCAGACGTGGTAAGCCAGCGCGATGATGACGCAGAAGGTCAGCAACTTCATCCACTGCGCCGAGAAAATGCCGGCCCACTGGTCGTAACCGATGGCGCCTTTGCTGAAGATCACCTGGGCCAGAAGCAACATGGTAAAAAGAGCCATCAGGGCTGCAGTCACGCGTTGGGCCAGCCAGTCACGCGTGCCATAGTGCGCACCGACAACGATCCGTTTGGAGCCGTAATTCACAGACATGTGTTGATCTTTCGTTTTTCTTGTTAGTAGAGACCGAACAGCTTGGCGCCCAGCACCAGCGTCAGCGAAATACTCAGGCCTAGCGTGACGAGCGCGGTGTTTTTGCCAAACTCGTTGCTCAGTCGGTGCGTCGCGTCCATATACAAGTGCCGCAAGCCGGCCATGAAGTGGTGCAGGTAGGCCCAGATCAATGCCAGCGCAACCAGCTTCCAGATGAAGCCAGGTAAACCCAGCATGCCGATGTTGAAAGCGGCCTTGAATTTCGCAAACGAAATTTCCGAAGAAATCGAGGCGTCAAACATCCAGATGATGAAAGGCAACAGTATGAACATGATCGCACCGCTGGCGCGGTGCAGAATCGAGACCCAGGCCGCAGGCGTCATGCGGTAGGTGGTGAGGTCTGTGAAGGCGTTGATGTTGCGGAACTCGGGCCGCTTTTTTGCGGTTGTCGCTGATTCGGACATACGTGGCTTTCTGAATTGTTCTTGGCGTTTGGTAACCGCCTTGTAACTTGTGAATTCTGGTAAACCCTCAAATTCTATTGCAACGAAGCATCCTGTTTCGTTTGTGGTGTGGATAACTTATAAGTTTTATCTGATTATCTGGAGTGAACGCTGACATTCCGGCTACAAGTTGTCCAGATCTGCCAGCATTTCGCCTGCGCGCTCGCGCACCTGCGCACGCAGCTCGGGTGTCATGCGCTGCAGGTTTTTGACCATCAGCGCGGTTCGTGGATTGCCTGCGAAGCTGGCTTCGTGCTTGTCCAGGAAGTTCCAGTACAACGTGGTCATCGGACAGGCGTCGTTACCCACCCTTGACTCGGGCTCATATTTGCAACCTGCGCAGTAGTTGCTCATGCGTTTGACATAGGCCCCACTGGCAACATAAGGCTTGGAGGTAAAGCGCCCACCGTTGGCAAACAATGCCATGCCTGCCGTGTTGGGCAGTTCCACCCACTCGACAGCATCAACATACACCGCCAGATACCAGTCACAAACCTGTTGGGGTGACAGCTCGGCCGTGACGCCAAACATGCCGGTCACCATCAGCCGCTGAATGTGATGGGAATAGCCGTTTTTGAGGGTCTGGCCAATACATTGCTTCATGCAGTTCATGTGCGTATCGCCAGTCCAGTACCACTTGGGCAGGGGCTGGGTGTGTCCATAGTGATTGGCCGTTTTCAGCTCGGGCATATCCAGAAAGTAAACACCGCGCATGAACTCGCGCCAGCCCAGCACCTGGCGAATGAATCCCTCGACGCTCGCCAGGTCGAGGCCGTGTTTTTTGTAAGCCGCCTCGGCGGCCAGAACAACTTCCAGGGGATTGAGCAGCTTGAGATTCAAGGAACTGGACAACAGTGAATGCCAGCCAAACTCAAGATGCGTCCACATGGCATCCTCGTGCGGGCCGAACTGCGGCAGGCGTTCGTCGATAAAGCTTTGCAGCGCCTGCAATGCCTGCAGGCGTGTGACGGGCCAGTTGAAATCGTCCAGCTGGCCGGGATGGTCAGCAAAATGGGTGTTGACCAAGTCGATGACATCTTTCGTGATGTCATCCAATTCAAACTTCGGCACAGACGGTAGATTTTTCGGCCCCGCCTTGCCAAAGCTTTTGCGGTTGTCAGCATCAAAATTCCACTGACCGCCTATGGGCGCATCTGGCTTCACATCGTCCATCAGGACCTTGTATTGCTTGCGCAGGGTGCGATAAAAAAACTCCATGCGCAGACTCCTGGACTGGCCCGCCCAGGCGCGGAACTGCGGCAGACCGCACAAGAAGTGTTTGTCCTCGCGCCAGCTCAAACGAGGTGCACTGGCGCTGACTTTAGGCACTGTTTTGGTAGCCTTCAGCGATGTCGCCGTCTGAACCCGGGCGCCAACAGCTATTGATTTGACAGCATTTTCAATCTGCTGCCTGACGCGCATATCGCCAGGCTCAACACCCACGATGGCAAGCGGCTGGTGGGCAGCGATAGCGGCCAGCAAACCTTCGGAAATTGTCTGGTCGCCATCTGTGTCCAATGCGCGGTAGTCCACCAGCCAGCCCCGTTCCCTGAGGCCTTCGGCAAAGTGGCGCATGGCGGACAAAAACAGGGTCGTTCGAATCTTGTGCGACCAGACATGGGTGGACTCTTCAAATGCCTCCACCATCAACACGCGGTCTTGTGCCGGATCAAAATCCTCAAAAGCGCTGGACGCCTCGTCCAGTTGATCGCCCAAAATCAGAACCAGACGACGACACTGTATTTTTTTCATACTGGCCATTCTAATAAATGACTACTTGGTATTATTGGTCTCGGGTCAAACCCATGCGCGCACCTTGGCTAATCCTTATTTGACCCTTGTGCCGGGCTGGCAGGGGAGGCCTTTTTGGCCCGGCAGGCATCAGAGCAATACTTCACTTCCCCCCAGTTTTTGGCCCAGCTTTTGCGCCAGCTCATGTCGCGCCCGCAGGCCACGCAGGGCTTGCTGGGGAGTGCGGACTTGTTGCCTTTGAAACCCATCGCCGCGTTCAGCTCAAGGTGTTGCTGTAGTGATGCGTGTCAGTACGGTAGTAGCCGCGCCGCAGCTCCATGGGGACGTCGTTGTAGGTGTAGGCAATGCGCTCAACGCTAAGCAATGGCGTGCCCTGCGCGACTTTCAGTAGCAGCTCACGCCCATCTGTCGCGGCCTCGGCGCGTATTTTTTCTTCGGCGCGCACCATGCGTACATTGAACTCGGTCTCAAACAGTGCGTACATCGGACCGTGATAGTCGGCGAGCCGTTCGGCAGTCAGGCCCTTGAAGGGCGCGGCGGGTAACCAGAGGTCCTCAAGAATGGTCGGAGTTCCGGCAAAGCTCAGCACGCGCCGGGCTTGCAGCACCGCGTCGCCGGTGCGCAGGCCCAGCAGGCGCGCGATATCGGCGCTTGCGCGCACCCGGCGGCAGTCGATGATGTCGCGCTCCGCCGGGCCTTCGCTGCCCGGCGTGCCGCTGTCGGGCACCAGTTTGAGAAAGCGGAACTGCACATGCTGCTCCGCATGGGTGGCGACAAAAGTGCCCTTGCCCTGGCGGCGCACCACCAGGTTGTCGGCGGCCAGCTCGTCAATCGCCTTGCGCACCGTGCCCTGGCTGACGCGGTAACGCGCGGCCAAGTCCATCTCTGAAGGAATCGCTTCTCCCGGCTTCCACTCGCCCGATTGCAGGCTTTGCAGGATCAGGCCTTTGATTTGCTGGTACAGCGGGCTAAAAGCCGGCGTGGCACCTGCAAAATCATCGGTGGGCGGGTTAGGAAGGGATGCCATGATTTGTGGGGTGGGTCAATGCAATCATATCTTATATAAGACATAAGACAAATTGACGGACGGCGGTTTTCCGGCGTAAAATCCAGGGCTGAGTTGATGCAAAGTGGGCCCCCTTTGTGACGCTGTTCACCGGTTCCCCGGGTGGCCCATCCGGTGCAAAACACTTCACTGACCATCCCTACCCACCGATTCACAACCTTCCTGGAGTTCTTCCATCATGAGCAAAAAACCCGTCCGCGTCGCCGTTACAGGGGCCGCCGGCCAGATCGGCTACGCGCTGCTGTTTCGTATTGCCTCTGGCGAAATGCTGGGCAAGGACCAGCCGGTGATTTTGCAATTGCTCGAAGTGCCAGTTGAAGGCCCGCAAAAAGCGCTCAAGGGCGTGATGATGGAGCTCGACGACTGTGCCTTCCCGCTTCTGGTTGGTATGGAAGCCCACGGCGACCCCATGACCGCCTTCAAGGACGCCGACTACGCCCTGTTGGTCGGTTCGCGTCCGCGTGGCCCGGGCATGGAGCGTGCCGAATTGCTGGCCGTCAACGGCGCCATCTTCACCGCACAGGGCAAGGCGCTGAACGCGGTGGCCAGCCGCAATGTCAAGGTGCTGGTGGTCGGCAACCCGGCCAACACCAATGCCTACATCGCCATGAAAAGCGCGCCGGATCTGCCACGCAAGAACTTCACCGCCATGCTGCGCCTGGACCACAACCGCGCCGCCAGCCAGCTTGCTGCCAAAACCGGCAAGGCCGTGGCCGACATCGAAAAACTCACGGTTTGGGGCAACCATTCGCCAACCATGTATGCCGACTACCGCTTCGCCACCATCAAGGGCGAAAGCGTCGCCAAGATGATCAACGACCAGGAATGGAACGCCAACACCTTCCTGCCCACGGTCGGCAAACGCGGCGCTGCCATTATTGAAGCGCGCGGTTCCTCGTCGGCCGCCTCGGCTGCCAACGCCGCCATTGACCATATGCGCGACTGGGCCCTGGGCACCAATGGCAAATGGGTCACCATGGGCATTCCGTCGGACGGCCAGTACGGCATTCCGAAGGACACCATGTTCGGCTTCCCCGTCACCTGCGAAGGCGGCGAGTACAAGCTGGTCGAAGGCCTGGAGATCGACGCTTTCAGCCAGGAACGCATCAACAAGACGCTGGAAGAGCTGCAGGGCGAACAAGCCGGCATAGCGCATTTGCTCTGAAAAATGCTGTCATCCCGGACTCGATCCGGGATCCATGGCTGCGCATCACGTTTCGCAGTATGGATTGCGGGTCAAGCCCGCAATGACAAAGCCAATATGACACATCCCCGCGACATCCTCCTTGGCGCCCAGGCTGCAGCAGGTTTTTTGCCTGTCTGTGACCACTACAGCGGCGTCGAGGCACGGATGCGCAAAAGCCTGCAACTGCAGGCTGAAATGATCGAAGAATTCGGCGCCTGCGTGTTCGACGTGACGCTGGACTGCGAGGATGGCGCGCCGGTCGGCGGCGAAGCCGAGCATGCGGCACTGGTGGCTTCGCTGGTGGCCCAGGCCGGCGACGGTGCCCGCGTGGCGGTGCGTGTGCATGCGCTCGGCCACCCCGCCTTTGAGGCCGACATCGACACGATTGTCGGCCAGGTCGGGCACCGGATGAGCCACCTGATGGTGCCCAAGGTCGAGTCGGTTGCCGATGTCGACCGTGTGGTGGCCGCGCTGGCCACCGTGTCCTGTGAAGCGTTACCCATCCACGTGCTGCTGGAGTCGCCCGCTGCGGTGCATAGGGCCTTCGACATTGCCGCGCATCCGCGCGTTCAGTCGCTCAGTTTCGGTTTGATGGATTTCGTCTCCAGCCATGGCGGTGCGATCCCGGCCGGTGGCATGAGCAGCCAGGGCCAGTTCACGCACCCGCTGGTGGTGCGCGCCAAGCTGGAAATCGCCGCCGCCTGCCATGCGCACGGCAAGGTCCCCTCGCACTGTGTGGTCACCGAATTCAGCGACACTGCAGCGATGAAAACTGCGGCGCTGAAAGCCGCGCGCGAGCTGGGTTACACCCGCATGTGGAGCATCCACCCGGGCCAGATCCGGCCCATCCTGGAGGCCTTTGCACCGGATCAGGGTGATATTGAAAACGCTACAAAAATAATAGCTGCTGCCTCCCGTGCCGATTGGGCGCCCATCAGTTTCGACGGCCAATTGCACGACCGCGCAAGCTACCGCTATTTCTGGCAGGTGCTGGAGCGCGCCCACCAGACCGGGCGCGTCCTGCCAGCCGAGATGCAAACCTGGTTCAGCTCTGCTAGCGCCACCCTTTGACGTATTCGACCCCACCGGCCCATCCATCCAAGGACCCCATGAAAATTATTCTTGCTACCGCCCTGTTGTTTGCCGCGCCCGCCCTGGTGCTGGCCCAGGCGGCTCCGGCAGCCAAACCTGCTGCCAAGGCCGCTGCCCCGGCGGCCGACGCCAAACCTGCTGCCAAGCCTCGCGCAACGCCAGCCAGGCGCGCGGCGGCGGTCAAGTCTGTCGAAGAAAACACACCCATCGACGACGATCCAAATATCACACTGAGCCCGGAAGACCTCGAAATGGCCAAGCGTGTGCACGTTGGCACATTTCCCTGCGAACTGGGTGCCTCGGTAACCATTATCCCTAGCGACAAGCGCCCTGGCTTCTTCACGGTGCGCAGCGGCCTGATGCGTTTTCGCATGCACCCGGTTGGCAGCCGCACCGGTGCGATCCGCCTGGAAGACGGCCGCGCCGGCGCGATGTGGCTGCAACTGGGCAACAAATCCATGCTGATGAGCCAGAAGATCGGCCAGCGCATCGCCGACGAGTGCATGAGCCCGGACCAGGCCACCTTTGCCGAAGAGCTCAAGCGCAACCCACGCCCCAGCATTCTCGACGCCCCGCCGCCTGCAGCAGCCGGAGCTGGCACGGCTTCTGCTCCACCCGCCACACCCGCAGCGTCGGTCCCGCGCTAAACCAAGCCTGCCCCCCGCCTCGACCGTTTTTTTGAGTACTGGAGAAGAAAACCATGATGACCGAATTCATTGCCACCTATCGCACCCATGCCGCTGAGCGCGCCGCACTCGGCATTCCGCCGCTGCCGTTGTCCGCCCAGCAGACCGGCGAAGTGATCGAGCTGCTGAAAGACCCGCCCCAGGGCGAAGAAAGTTTTCTGGTTGAGCTGATCACCCACCGCGTGCCGGCCGGGGTAGACGCAGCGGCCAAGGTCAAGGCCAGCTATCTGGCAGCAGTCGCACACGGCAGCGAAAAATGCACCCTGATCTCGCGCGAAAAAGCCACGCAACTGCTAGGCACCATGCTGGGCGGCTACAACATCAGCCCACTGGTCGAGTTGCTCGACGACGCTGAAGACAGCGTCGCCACCCAGGCCGCCAGCGGTTTGAAAAACACATTGCTGATGTTTGACCAGTTTCACGACGTCAAGGAAAAGGCCGACAAGGGCAACAAATACGCCAAGGCCGTGCTGCAAAGCTGGGCTGATGCCGAGTGGTTCACCAGCCGCCCGGAAGTGCCGCAGTCCATCATGCTGACCGTCTTCAAGGTGGCGGGCGAGATCAACACCGACGACTTGTCTCCCGCGCCGGACGCCTGGAGCCGCCCTGACATCCCGCTGCACGCACTGGCCATGCACAAAAATGCCCGCCCCGGCGTCACGCCTGAAGAAGACGGCAAACGCGGTCCGGTCAAATTCATCGACACGCTGAAAGCCAAGGGCCATCTGGTGGCCTATGTCGGCGACGTGGTGGGGACTGGTTCTTCGCGCAAATCGGCGACCAACTCGGTGCTGTGGTTCACTGGCCAGGACATTCCTTACGTGCCGAACAAGCGTTTCGGCGGCGTCTGCCTGGGTTCAAAAATCGCGCCGATTTTCTACAACACCATGGAAGACTCCGGCGCGTTGCCGATCGAACTCGACGTGAGCCAGATGGCCATGGGTGATGTGATCGAGCTGCGTCCCTACGACGGCAAAGCACTCAAAGACGGCAAGATCGTCGCCGAATTCAAGCTCAAGAGCGATGTGCTGTTTGACGAAGTGCGCGCCGGCGGCCGTATTCCGCTGATCGTCGGCCGCGGCCTGACGGCCAAGGCACGCTGGGCCCTGGGCCTGCCGGTCTCGACGCTGTTCCGTTTGCCACAGCCACCGGTTGCCAGTGAGCGCGGCTTTACCCTCGCGCAAAAAATGGTTGGCCGCGCGGTCGGCTTGCCAGAAGGCCAGGGCGTGCGCCCCGGTACCTACTGTGAGCCGAAGATGACATCGGTCGGATCGCAAGACACCACCGGCCCGATGACACGCGACGAGCTCAAAGATCTGGCCTGCCTGGGTTTCAGTGCCGACCTGGTGATGCAGTCCTTCTGCCATACCGCCGCTTACCCCAAGCCGGTTGATGTGAAGATGCATCACGAGCTTCCCGAGTTCATGAGCGACCGTGGCGGCATTCCGTTGCGGCCGGGCGACGGCATCATCCACAGCTGGCTCAACCGCATGCTGTTGCCCGACACCGTCGGCACCGGCGGCGACAGCCACACGCGTTTCCCCATCGGCATCAGTTTCCCGGCTGGCTCTGGTCTGGTGGCCTTCGGCGCCGCCACCGGTGTCATGCCGCTGGACATGCCCGAGTCGGTGCTGGTGCGCTTCAAGGGCGAGATGCAATCCGGCATCACATTGCGCGACCTGGTCAATGCGATTCCGCTGTACGCCATCAAGGCGGGCCTGCTGACTGTCGCCAAGCAGGGCAAGATCAACATTTTCTCGGGCCGTGTTCTGGAAATTGAAGGTTTGCCGGACCTGAAGGTTGAGCAGGCGTTTGAACTGAGCGATGCCTCGGCCGAGCGTTCTGCTGGCGGCTGCACGGTGCATTTGAACAAGGAGCCCATCATCGAATACATCACCAGCAACATCACCATGTTGAAGTGGATGATTGCAACTGGCTATTCGGATGTGCGCACCATCAAGCGCCGCATTGCTGCCATGGAAGCCTGGCTGGCCGACCCGCAACTGCTCAAGGGCGACGCCGACGCTGAGTACGCCGCCGTCATCGAGATCGATCTGGCCGACATCCATGAGCCAATCGTCGCCTGCCCGAACGACCCTGACGACGTGAAGACCTTGTCAGATGTGGCTGGCGCGGTGATCGACGAAGTATTCATCGGCAGCTGCATGACCAACATCGGCCACTTCCGCGCGGCTTCCAAGCTGCTCGAAGGCAAGCGCGATATTCCGGTCAAGCTGTGGATGGCACCGCCGACCAAAATGGACGCCAAGCAACTCAGCGAAGAAGGCCACTACGGTGTTCTGGGCTCGGCTGGCGCACGCATGGAGATGCCCGGCTGCAGCCTGTGCATGGGCAACCAGGCGCAAGTCAAAGAGGGTGCCACCGTCTTCTCGACTTCAACCCGCAACTTCCCGAACCGCCTGGGCAAAAACTCTAACGTGTACTTGGGCAGCGCCGAACTCGCCGCCATTTGCGCCAAGCTGGGTCATATCCCGACCAAGCAGGAATACATGGCGGACATGGGTGTTCTGACTGCTGCAAGCGACAGCGTGTACCAGTACCTGAACTTTGACCAAGTCAAGGATTACACCGATATGGCCGATACCGTGAAAGACACGATTCCCGCCTGATTCAGTGCATCAAGCCGGCATGAAAAAAGCCCCGCAACAACAGTTGCGGGGCTTTTTTTTACAGTCCGTCCGGCAGTGGGTCGACGATACGTACTTCCGAGCCGTCGACAAACTTCACGTACCAGAAGTCGGGGGAAGCCGGCAGATTGGGCCGAACATGGCTGACGTTGGCGGAGCAGATGTAGAGCGTGGCCGCACCATCGTCCGGCGGCGGCGCCAGATAGTGGCGCTTGCCGGCCACCATGCCACCTATGCTGCTGACCACGGTACCTATCGACTCCGTCACCGCATTGACCACGGTCCCCTGGCCCAGCATGTGAATAGTGGTCTGGCCGATCAGCCCGGCACGAGATGCCTCAACATAGAGCACCGCCGACGGGTTGATGCGCAGATCGTCAGGCGCCGCCGGGTCGGTCGCCTTGTTGAAAGAAACAAATGGCATGGCTGCTGCCGCGCGTCAGGAAACGCGAAGCTCTTTGTGCTCTGACATGTTCTTCGGCGGCTCGCCGGTGACAGCTGATTTGGCCATCTTGAAGAGCTGCGTGAGCTTGCTGTCCTTGGCATTCCAGTATTCGGCATGGCTGATCCGCACTTCCAGCAGCGCCAGATCAGGGTCGGTTACACCGCCCGGAAACCAGGCTTTGACGATCGGGTTGAACAGCTCGTCCTTTTTGGCCGCGTCGTCTGAAAATTGCGCCGTGCCGGCGATGGACACATAGTTGTCAGCGCCGGTGTCGGCATACGACACGTTCACGTTGCTGTCGCTGCGCAGGCGGGTGGCCATTTCGCTTTTCTGCGAAATAAAAAAGTACAGCATGGAGCTTTCGTCCATGGACTTGTTCTGCGTGGTCAGCGGATGGCCTTGCAGGCTGCCGTCGCTGTGACGGTGTATCAGCATGCCGAATTTGATGTCCTTGATCAGGTCCCATAGGGTCTGCAGGTCAGAAGTGGTGTTGCTCATGCGGATTCCTTAAAAAGCGGTCAGGTTGAAGTCACAAGCCACCTTAAGACTTGCTGCCGCGCCTGCTCATCAGTCGGAGCGCCTGCTACCTGTCAGCGCAGGCCGACAGTGGCCCTCCAGCAATCGCGGCCAGCGTTGCCGTTCTCGGCCTGGGCCTGGGCCTGGGCCTGGGCCTGGGCTCTACAGGCTGTGGTGCTTCAGTTCCGCCATTTTGCTATTAATAACATAGCTGCTTACGCATGTCAGACAAGGGCTGGAGCCCTATTTTGTGCTTGATCTTCAAACACGAACCGCGAAACACACTCAGACCTGCGCGGTGGCCGGCGGGCGGGCAGGCGCGATCAGCCAGGCGATTGCAGGTCGCGCAGCGCTTGCGCCGTCTGCTCATCAGCCGGAAAAAACGTTTCCATGGCCAGCTCCTGAAGCGTTACATCGGTGGGTGTGCCGAAGATGGTGATGGTGCTGATGAAGCTCAATACACCGCCCGGCGTGCTGAAGCGAAAAGGCATGGCGATGCCTGCGTGTTCGCCATCGAGTTGCAGGTCTGTTCCCTCTGGCACGGGGTAGGCGCGCAGCTCCTGCACCCTTGTCGGCCTCCGCCCATTTTTTACGCCGCGTCCTGTGGCTGGACGCCGGCACGGGCCTGGCGACTGGCGCCTTGCAATTGCTGCTACCCGCCTGGCTGGCGGGTTTGCTGGGTCTGCCAGAGGCCTTGCTGGTCGAGTCGGGCTGGGCGATGCTGGCCTTTACAGCGTACATCACCTTTCTGGCGACCCGGCGCCAGATACCGCCAGCGGGGGTCTGGTTGCTGATTGTCGGCAATGCCGCCTGGGCGCTGGGCTGCCTGGCGCTGATTTTTGGTGGAGGGCTCACACCCACGCTGCTTGGCACGGCATTTCTGGCGGTGCAGGCCTTCTGGGTTGGCCTCATGGCCGAGCTGGAGTGGGTGGGGCTGCGCAAGGCCGCTGCCAGCCGCTGGTAGTGCTGCAGGCCCGGCGCAGCGCGACTTTCTTGTATGCTGTGCGGTCTGGCCCCTACTGGGTGCCAGGCCGATTCTCATCATCCCTCCTGGAAAGTTCTCCCCATGACACGCGCCTTGAATTTCAGTGCCGGCCCGGCCACCCTTCCAGAACCCGTGCTGCGGCGCGCTGCCGCCGAAATGCTGGACTGGAATGGGTCCGGCATGTCGGTCATGGAGATGAGCCACCGCGGCAAGGAGTTCATCGCCATCCATGCGCAGGCCGAAGCCGACCTGCGTGAATTGCTGACAATTCCCGCCAACTACAAGGTCCTTTTCCTGCAGGGCGGCGGTCTCGGGCAAAACGCTTGTGTTCCGATGAACCTCCTGCGCGGCCATGCCGGCGCAGACTTCATCAATACCGGCGAGTGGATGAAAAAGACCATCAAGGAAGCCAAAAACTACTGCAAGGTCAATGTGGCCGCCACAGCAGAGGCCGGCGGCTTCACCAGCGTGCCGAAGTTCGACAGCTGGAAGCTCGACCCCAATGCCGCCTACGTCCACATCTGCTTGAACGAAACCATTGGCGGAGTTGAATACCACTGGACGCCGGACACCGGCGCGGTGCCGCTGGTGGCCGACATGTCGTCCAACATCCTGTCGCGTCCCATCGATGTCAGCCGCTACGGCCTGATTTATGCGGGTGCCCAGAAGAACATCGGTCCTTCGGGCTTGACCATCGTGATCGTGCGCGAAGACCTGATCGGCCAGGCCATCCCGCACACGCCGTCTGTCTTTGACTACAAACAACAGGCCGACAACGACTCGATGTACAACACGCCGCCGACCTATGCGATCTACATTGCGGGGCTGGTGTTCAAGCACATCAAGGCGCTCGGTGGCCTCAAGGCCATGGAAGAACACAACCGCATCAAGGCGGCGGTGCTGTACGACTACCTCGACGCGACCAGCTTTTACAGCAACCCCGTGGCGCGCGAAGACCGCTCCCTGATGAACGTGCCCTTCAAGCTCAGGGACGAGTCGCTCGACGAAGCTTTCCTCAAAGGTGCGCAGGGTCGCGGCATGGTGCAACTCAAGGGCCATCGCTCTGTGGGTGGCATGCGCGCCTCGATTTACAACGCCATGTCGGTTGAAGGGGTGCAGGCGCTGGTGGCTTACATGAAAGAGTTTGAGGCCAGCCATGGTTGATGCCGCCGGCCCGGCAGGCCGGCGTTTTGAGATTCTGGTGCTCAACCAGATTTCAGCCAACGGCCTGAAGCGCCTGCCAACCGGGCAATACGCCACCGGCAAGGACTTTGCCAGCCCTGATGCGGTGCTGGTGCGTTCTGCCGACATGCATGGCATGGCGCTGCCCGCCAGCGTGCAGGCCATTGCCCGCGCCGGTGCCGGCATCAACAACATACCAGTCCAGGCCATGAGCGCACGCGGCGTGCCGGTGTTCAATGCGCCCGGAGCCAACGCCAATGCGGTGAAAGAACTGGTGCTGACCGGCATGCTGCTGGCGGCGCGCAATATCGCACCCGCGCTGCGCTTTGTGGGCGGCCTGGACCCTGCCATGGCCGATATGGACAAGGCGGTCGAAGACGGCAAGAAGAACTTTGCCGGCTTTGAGCTGGCGGGCCATACGCTGGGCATTGTGGGCTTGGGCAAGGTGGGCTGCCTGGTGGCTGACGCCGCCATCAAGCTGGGCATGAACGTGCTCGGTTACGACCCGGACATCACGGTCGATGCGGCCTGGAGCCTGCCGGCGCAGGTCAAAAAAGCGGCCAGCGTCGCGGAGGTGCTGAAAAACGCCGACTTTGTGACGCTGCATGTGCCTCTGGTGGCGGCCACGCGCGACCTGGTCAATGCCGACAACCTCAAGCTGATGCGCCCCGGTGCGGTGCTGCTCAATTTCTCGCGCGAGGGCGTGGTCAGCGAGGCGGCGGTGCTGGCCGCGCTTGATGGCAAAAAGCTGGGCTTTTATATCTGTGACTTTCCTTCGGCAGCGATCAACCGCCACCCCGGCGTGGTGGCCTTGCCGCACCTCGGTGCGTCCACCCGCGAAGCCGAGGAAAACTGCGCGATCATGGTGGTCGATCAGCTGCGCGACTACATGGAGCACGGCAATGTCGTTAACGCGGTGAATTTCCCGGCGGTGAGCATGGCCCGCGAATCCGCCTACCGCGTGGCGATTGCCAATGCCAATGTGCCGAATATGCTGGGGCAGATATCCACTGCCATGGCCCAAGCGGGCTTGAACATCCACAACATGGTGAACAAATCGCGCGGCGACATGGCCTATACGCTGGTCGATGTGGAAAGCCCGGTTGGTGCTGCGGTGCTGGAGCATCTGCGGGCGATTGAGGGCGTGCTGGCGGTGCGGTATTTGCCGGATTCCGCCGTTTAGCCCCTTGTCCCGATGCTTAGGCTGCCAAGTCCTACAGACATTGCGGACAAGACTTGTAGGATGACAATCAAGTAAACCCACAAGATCAGGAGTTCGCCATGGCCCACGAGTTCGCCAGCACCCTCAAAACCTTCACCACGGCGTCTGGCAAGACCGGCAAATTCCACTCCCTGCCGACGCTGGCCCGACAATTCCCCAAAATTGCCCGGCTGCCGGTGTCCATGCGCATCGTGCTCGAGTCGGTGCTGCGCAACTGTGACGGCAAAAAGGTCACGGCCGAACACGTGCGGCAACTGGCCAACTGGTTTCCCAATGCCGACCGTACTGAAGAAATCCCCTTCGTGGTTTCTCGCGTGGTGTTGCAGGATTTCACCGGTGTTCCGTTGCTGGCCGACCTGGCCGCGATGCGCAGTGTGGCGATCAAGCTGGGCAAGGATCCCAAATGCATCGAACCGCTGGTACCCGTCGATCTGGTGGTGGACCACTCCATCATGGTCGACCACTACGGCAAAAAGAATTCCCTCGACCTGAACATGAAGCTCGAGTTCCAACGCAACAACGAGCGCTACCAGTTCATGAAATGGGGCATGCAGGCCTTTGATACCTTCGGCGTGGTGCCGCCCGGCTTTGGAATTGTCCACCAGGTTAACTTGGAATATTTAGCCCGTGGTGTGCATAGACGTGCCGATGGTGTGTATTACCCCGACACGCTGGTTGGCACCGACAGCCACACCACCATGATCAACGGCATTGGCGTGGTCGGATGGGGCGTGGGCGGTATTGAGGCCGAGGCCGCCATGCTGGGCCAACCGGTCTACATGCTGACCCCCGACGTGGTGGGCTTTGAGCTGACCGGCCGACTGCGCGAAGGTGTCACTGCGACCGACCTGGTGCTGCGCGTGACAGAAGCCTTGCGCAAGGAAAAAGTCGTCGGCAAGTTTGTCGAATTTTTTGGTGAAGGCACACGCACCCTGGCCCTGCCGGACCGGGCCACGATTGCCAACATGGCGCCTGAATATGGCGCCACCATGGGTTTCTTTCCTGTGGATGAAAAAACAATAGCCTATTTCACCGGCACCGGCCGCACCAAGGGTGAGATCGAGGCCTTTGAAGCCTACTTCCGCGCGCAGGGCCTGTTTGGTGTGCCGCTGCCCGGTCAGATTGACTTTTCGCAAGTAGTCAGGCTCGATTTGGGCGATGTCACGCCCAGCCTGGCTGGCCCGAAGCGGCCACAGGACCGGATTGAGCTGGGCAGTGTGGCCAGCCAGTTTGCCGCGCTGTTCAGCAAGCCGATTGCCGAGAACGGGTTTAACCAGCCAGCCAGTGTTCTGGCCACCCGGCATCTGCTGCGCCACACCGACGACCGCAGCTTGGACGCCCTGCCGTCCGCTATGCCAACGCCACCAGGCGCGCCGCGCATGGTGGTCGAGATGGAGGGCAGCCGTCCGACCATGGCCTCGGCTGTGAGTGCCCATGCGGAGCAGGCTACGCCGGTGTCCAAAACCGCAGGCATCAGCATAGGCAATGGCGATGTGCTGATTGCGGCGATCACCAGCTGCACCAACACGTCCAACCCCAGCGTGCTGCTTGCTGCTGGCCTGCTGGCCAAAAAAGCGGTGGAGGCGGGCTTGAAAGTGCAGCCGCACATCAAGACTTCACTGGCGCCGGGCTCGCGCATCGTGACCGAGTACCTGACACAGGCTGGTTTGCTGCCGTATCTGGAAAAGCTGGGCTTTGCGCTGGCTGGCTATGGCTGTACCACCTGTATCGGCAACGCCGGCGACCTGACGCCGGAGATCAACGAGGCCATCAACCAGAGCGACCTGGTGTGCGCCGCCGTGTTGTCCGGCAACCGCAACTTTGAGGCACGCATCCACCCCAATCTGAAAGCCAACTTTCTGGCCAGCCCGCCGCTGGTGGTGGCCTACGCGATTGCCGGCACTGTGATGCGCGACCTGATGACCGAGCCGGTGGGTAAAGGCAAGGGCGGCAAAGACGTGTACCTGGGCGACATCTGGCCGACCAGCGACGAGATCTACAAACTCATGAAGTACGCCATGAATGCCAAGGCCTTTCGTGAGAACTACGCCAAGGTCAAAAGTGAGCCCGGCAAGCTGTGGGAAAAGATCAAGGGGGTGGAAGGCACGGCCTACACTTGGCCGACCAGCACCTACATCGCCGAGCCGCCGTTCTTCAAGGATTTTGCTATGGAAAACATAGCTGCTTCCGCACAGTTGGCAGGATCCAAGGCCACCAAAGATGCTGTATCTGTGAAAGGTGCACGCATCATGGCGCTGTTTGGCGACTCCATTACTACAGACCATATCTCGCCGGCTGGCTCTATCAAGGGCAGCTCACCCGCGGGGCGATGGTTACTGGCGCACGGCGTGCAAAAAGCCGACTTCAACAGCTATGGCGCGCGCCGTGGCAACCACGAGGTGATGATGCGCGGCACCTTTGCCAATGTACGTATCAAGAACCTGATGATCCCCGCCGGCGACGATGGGTCGCGTGAGGAGGGCGGTGTCACGCTGTTTCAGCCCGGCGCTGAAAAGATGTTCATTTACGACGCCGCGATGGCGTACATGGAGCAAGGCACACCCACGGTGATTTTTGCCGGCGAGGAATACGGCACCGGCTCATCCCGTGACTGGGCCGCTAAAGGCACACAGCTTCTGGGCATCAAGGCGGTGGTGGCGAGAAGCTTTGAGCGTATCCACCGCAGCAACCTGGTCGGCATGGGCGTGCTGCCCCTGCAGTTCAAAGCCGGCGACTCCTGGCAAACACTGGGATTGAGTGGAAATGAAGTGATTGGTGTCCTGCCGGACCCCGACCTCAAACCGCAAAGTGAAGCCACCCTTGTGATCACCCGCGCCGATGGTGCGCAGCAAAAGCTGCAGGTGATCCTGCGCATCGACACGCCGATCGAGGTGGACTACTACCGCCACGGCGGCATTCTGCCGTTTGTTCTCAGGCAGCTGTTGGCGGCCTGAGTTTTGCACCAACCCCTGCTTCTGTTCTTGCTCCGGGATTGCCTTGTAAAAGCTGCCTCGTTCAGTCTGTTTCTCGTGGCACCTTTGGTATTTGCGCAGAGCGCAGTGGGTACGAATTCCGCCCTGGATGGCCGACGCGAACAAGCGGTGCAAATTGCCCGTCAGGGGCGATTCGCCGAGGCGATAGAGGCCCTTCGCGCACTGGCCACTGGCACTGCCGATCCCCGCGTGGCCTATGACCTCGCCACAGTGCAGCAGTGGTCAGGGCTGCCGCAGGAGGCGTTGCATACTTTTGCAGCCATCGGACTCCCGGCTGGTTCCCTCGCCCAATCTTCCGTCCCCGACTACGTGCTTTTCGCGGTGGCGCAGGCCCAGCGCGACCTGAAGCAGTTCGAAGCGGCAGAGCAAACTGCCCGTGCCTTGCTGGCACGCCAGCAAGGCAGCGCGGACGCCACGGTGTTGCTGGCCCTCATCCTCGCCGACCAGCGGCGGGGTGCCGAAGCCAGGGCTGTGCTGGGCCCCCTGCTGATGACCAGCCAGCCGGCTTCGTTGCGGGGCTGGTTGGCGCTCGGTTACATAGCGCGGCAGACCAACGACCCTTTCACTGCCCTGCGCGCCTATAGCGAGGTGTTGCGCTTGGAGCCTGGGCAGCACGATGCGCAGGCCGCCATGGCTGCTGTTCTGCGTGACTTGGGCGCACCGTTCGGTGCAGCGGGCTACAGCGCAGACCCTGGTTCCATATCGCTGTCCGTTCGCGCGCAGCAGGCTGCCTTGATGCTGCGCTGGTCCGCCACCGTCACGCCGCCACCCGGCAGTGCCCGCTTTGCCGCCACCGACCGGGCGTTGACCCAACTGGAAGCCTTGATTGAGGAGGCGCTAGGGGCGGGTGCTAGCGCGAGTGAGGTGCTGGCGACCTTGCGCCGTGACCATGTCCTTGCGCTGCGCCAGCGTGAGCGCTGGGCTGACGCACTGGTGGCAGTTGACGCCCTGGCAGCCGACAACATAGCGCTGCCCGCCTATGTGCGGCAGGCACAGGCTGACTCGTTACTGGCGCTGCGCAGGCCTGCCGAGGCGCGGCGCATTTACACGCAGTTGATTGCGGGCCAGCCGCGCAGCCCGGTCAATCGGGAGGCCTATATTGGCCGCTTTTATGCGGAGGTGGAAGACGAAGATTTTGAGGCCGCATTTGCCACGGTGGATACGCTGGCTGCGCAGGGCAGTGCCTGGCGCGTCAATCCAGGCACTGGCCGTGTTGAGGAAAACAACGATTGGCTATCGTCTCAAATTCTTGCGGGGCAGGCTCGAAATTATGGCGATGTGCCTGGCCAGGCTTGGGCGCGTTTGTCACCCTTGGCTGGCGCTGCCCCTGCGCTGGGCTATTTAAGGTCGGCCCTGGCCGGTGTGGCGGCATCTCGGGGCTGGCAGCGCCGGGCTGAAACCGAGATTAAGCTGGCGGCGAGCCTGGCGCCCGAAGACCGGGGCGTTCGTGTGGGCCTGGCAGACTCGGCACTGCGAAGGCGCGATGCGTCTGCGGCGCGCCGTATCAGCGCCGACCTGCTTGCACAGTCGCCAGGTGACAGCGCCGTGCAGCGGCTCGCCCGCGACATTGCGCTCAACGACAAGGCAGAGTGGCGCGTAGACGTCGCAGGTAGTCGCGAACTGGGCGACGCTTCGTCTTCACCGGGTGGGGGCCTGACGGCGGGGTCCCGCCTGCGCTCAGGTCCGTTGAGGGAACTTTGGCGCGCCCAGGTGGCGCTTGAGCGCAGCACGTCCAAACCAGCAGAAGGTCGGATCGTGCGCGACCGCCTGGGCGCAGGTGCTGTGTACCAGGGGCCTGATCTTGACGTCGAACTCATGGGCTGGACAAACTCGGGCGCTCTTCGCGGCACAGGGGCGAGCGTCGACGCCGCCTGGCAGCTCTCTGATCAATGGTCTGTTTATGTTGACGCAGAACGCTTTGCGCGAGACACACCACTGCGGGCGCTGTTTTATGGCATTTCCGCCGACGCGGCCGGGGCCGGTGTTCAGTACCGCTGGCATGAATCGCGCTCGCTGCTGCTGAGTGCACGGACACTGCACTTCAGCGATGGCAATCGCCGGACTGCCCAACGGCTTGCGTTTTCCCAGCGGGTGTTTGACGCACCGCATTTCAAGCTCACTGCACGCCCTGAATACTTTGCGTCGCAAAACAGCCGGACGGCAGCACCCTATTTCAATCCGGTCAATGACCAGGCGCTGACGCTAACACTGGAAGCCGAGCACATGATTTACCGCCGCTACGACCGCAGCTGGGTGCAACGTGTCCGTGCTTCGGTGGGGCGTTATGCGCAGGCCGGTTTTGCAACCGGCAGCATGGGACTGGTCGCTTATGAGCAGGTTTATGACCTCGACCCAAGCCTTCAACTGCGCTGGGGCATTGAAACCGACAGGCGCGTGTATGACGGCAAGGCCGAACGAAAAATCAGTTGGTTTGCAGGTGCGACGAGGCGATTTTGATGACGACGGCTTTTCTGCTCCCCCTAAAGCGCTTTTTGCTACTGGCCCTGTGCGTCTTGCCATGGCTTTTACCAACGGCCCGCGCCCAGACGCCCGCCGCCGATGGGCTGCATTTCACCGCGATAGCGCTGCATGATGCGGCCGACACCCCGCATGCGATGGCCGACGATGCAATCAACTCCGACAGGCTGGTGGCTTTTTTCGAATGGCTGCGCGGTAACGGATTTACAGCCGTTTCGCTGAGCGACATAGAGGTGGCCAGGCGTGGCGGCCGTCCGTTGCCGCCGCGCGCTGTCTTGCTGACTTTTGACGACGGTTACGCCAGCCTGTACAGCCGGGTCTTTCCTCTGGCGTTGGCCTACCGGGTTCCGGTGGTCGCCGCGCTGGCCGGGTCTTGGCTGGAGGGTGACATGGGTGGACAGGTCCGCCATGGTGACCAGAAGGTGCCGCGCAATCGTTTTATTTCGTGGACCCAGGCGCGCGAGATGCAGTCTTCTGGTCTGATTGAGTTTGCCTCGCAGGGCTACGACATTCACCACAACGTGCGTGGAAATCCCCAGGGCAGTCTCATGCCCGCTGCCACGACCCGAATTTATGCAGATGACACCGGCTATGAGGCAGAGACTGCGCAGCGCGCCAGGCTGCGTGCCGATCTTATGCTTTCCAGGCAGCAAATGGTGCGTGAACTCGGGCAGGCGCCACGCGCCATCGCCTGGCCGTTTGGTCGGTATTCAAGCATGGCGGTGGAGGTCGCTCGCGATGTTGGCTTTTCCTGGGCCCTGACGCTGGATGCGGGACCGTCCACAGCGCGCATGCCCATGACGGTGGCGCGCCATTCGCCCAGCGCCGACCCCTCGCTGGACACTCTGGCTGCCATGGTCAGCAACAACATCAGTTTTCCCTCGGCACAGCGCTGGGTGTGTCTGGATCCGGCATTACTGTGGACGGGCGACGCAGCCACAACGGACGAACGCCTCGGTCGCGCCATTGAACGTTATCGGACACTTGGGGTGACCGGCGTGGTCATCAATGCGGCGACGATCGGCACCGACGGAGGTTTGGCGCAGGCCTGGTTTCCGAATCGAGAACTGCCGCTGCAGGCCGATGTACTGTCGCGCATGGTGTGGCAGTTGCAAACGCGCGCTGGCGTCGAGGTGCAGGTCAGGCTGCCTTCGACGCGCGCTCTGGCCACGCTAGGCAGCGCAGAGCGCGTACTACGTTTGTTTGAAGACCTGGGCGCTTATGTGCCCCTGAGCGGGTTGTTCGTGGACGATGCGCTGGTTATGGCCCCTGCGCTCCTGCCGCTGCATGTCGGACAGGCCTGGAATGCGCGCGCTGCCAGGGACACACTCGACCCCAACCGGCTGACGGCCAACGATGCGCTCGCGATGCAGTCTTTCAGGGCGGTACAGCGTGCGCGGCCGTGGCTGCAGCTTGCCATCAACTCGGGCGACGCTTCTGCCGCCACTGATGCCAACAGTCTGCCGCCCGAGCCCAATCCGCTGGCCGACATCACGTGGGCAAGAGCTGACCTGCCTGCAAGCCCTGTGGTGTCGCATGCCAGGTCCTATGCGGCCATGGCGCCTGATGCGGTTGGGCGCATGCGCCGCAGCGGCGTGTGGCTTTCGGGCCCCGGCACTATCGATGCCAATGTATTGACCGCTTCGGCGCTCGCCCTGCAACGCGCGGGCCGCAGTGTGTTGGGCTGGTGCCCCGACGACCCGGTTGCTGACCTTCCGAATGCGAAGCGCGCTGCCCCCGGCATTTCCTCTGCAACCTTTCCTGTCAAGTTTTGAGGGGAATATTGTGGTCGCCCTGACAACTTGGCAAGGTGCGTCGGCGGCACTCGCCGCCTTCTGTTTTGGCTACCCCTTTGTCATGGCGTGGTACTGGATGGCAGGTGGCTTGCTGCTGCGCTATACGCGCGACCGACGCGAACCCTTGCCCGAGGCACCACCGCCATTGATTGACTACCCCTTGGTGTCCATTCTGGTTCCGTGCTTTAACGAGCAGGATCAGATTGCAGAGACGTTTTCCGCGCTGGCCGCCATTGCCTACCCGTCGTACGAGATCATCGCCATCAACGACGGCTCCACCGACCACACGGCAGACATGCTTGACGCACTTGTGCAGCAGATTCCACAATTGCGAGTTGTGCATCTGGCCAGCAACCAGGGAAAATCAACTGCAATGAACATCGGCGCACTGTCGGCGCGCGGTGAAATTCTGGTGGCCACTGACGGGGATGCTCTGCTTCACCCGCATGCTGTGACCTGGTTTGTCCGCCGCTTTCAGATGAACCAGACGCTGGGCGCGATCACGGGTAACCCGCGTATCCGAAATCGCGGCACGCTTTTGGGAAAATTGCAGGTCGGGGAGTTTTCTTCAGTGGTGGGGCTGATCAAGCGCGCGCAGAGCACGTATGGCACGTTGTTCACCATTTCTGGAGTGATTTGCGCATTCAGAAAACGCGCACTGCAGGATGCTGGCTGGTGGTCGCCTGCCGCGCTGACCGAAGACGTGGACGTGACATGGCGCATTGAACTGGCGGGCTGGCGTGTGACCTTTGAGTCCAAGGCGCTATGCTGGATATTGACCCCCGAAACATTCCGTGGCCTTTGGCGTCAGCGCCTGCGCTGGGCTGAAGGGGGCGTGCAGTCCATCTTGCTGGCCACTCGTGCCATGCTGCGTTTGCGTCGTGGGCGGTTGCTGCCGATCTGGATCAACTACATGGTCAGCATTTTCTGGGCCTATTCCATGGTGATTGGTTTTGGCTTGTGGGGGGTCTCGCGGCTGTTTCCCGATGTGACGGGCGGGCCATTGGGGTTTAGCGTGCTGCCACAGTGGTGGGGAACCTTGCTGGCGCTCACTTACCTCTTGCAAAGTGCGGTTAGCGTCCACCTTGACAGGCGTTTTGAGGAACACATGTTCAGATCCATTTTCTGGGTAATCTGGTACCCGCTTGTATTCTGGATGCTGCAGACTGCCGCTGCTGTCGTCGGCGTTCCCCGGGCACTGTTCAGGCCGCGCCATGCGCGTGGTACGTGGATCAGTCCGGACCGGGGTTTTCGATGAAGGTCCAGCTCAAGCCCGTCGCCTGGCCGCCCCTGATCAAAAGCCACCACAACTCACCTGGATGGATACCGGTACGAGATGTCGTCCTCACGTTACTGGCATGGGCGACGTTGGCCTACTTTCTGCGCGAGCCGATCGCCGTGGCGATTGACTACTTTCGGTATCCCCGGTTTGAACTGAACACCACAACGCTGCCTGACATGGCCTTTGTGTGGAAGCGGCTGCGCCCCTTTGCAGAACTTGTTGTGTTGGCCATGGTCTGGCTGCTGGTGAGCGTTCAAGTCTGGCGTAAAAGAGCACTCGCACGGAATGTGCGCGAGCTCCCACTCGCACTGCCACCGGATCAGCACGCGGCCCTGTTTGGGCTGGATACCCGCACGTTGTTGGCCTGGCAGCAACAGCGCATTCAGATCGTTCACTTCACGCATGACGGCGCTGTAGACCTGCGGTCCATCCAGCGATGAAGCAGGTTTTGATTGCTGGTGGGGGTATCGGTGGGTTGGCGGCGGCGCTAGCGGTGGTCCGTGCCGGCTGGCAGGTACGACTGTACGAGCGCGCCGCAGCATTCAGTGAGGTTGGCGCAGGCATCCAGCTGGGCCCCAATGTGGTCAAGGTGTTGCATGGGTGGGGTATGGCAGACGCGCTGGCCAGCGTGGCCGCTTTTCCGCAGCGGCTGGAGGTGCGCAGCGCGCTGTCCGGTGAATCGTTGGCGCGCCTTCCGCTGGGAGGTGCGATGGTGCAGCGGTATGGCGCTCCCTATGCAACGGTACACCGCGCTGATTTGCATGGTCTGCTACTCCATGCGGTGCAGCAGGCAGATGTCTCACTCAAACTCCAGCACACACTCAGTCAGTTCACCCAAACCGCGGATGCCGTGACGGTGCAAAGCGCGGACGGTGCGCCTCTTGAATGCGACGTGCTGGTCGGTGCCGACGGCTTGTGGAGTCCGGTGCGGCAATGGTTGCTGGGCGATGGCCCGCCGCGCAGCACTGGCCACTCGGCCTATCGGGCGCTGGTGCGGCAGGCTGACTTACCGGAGGTGCTTCGCTCCAGTCAGATCACCGTCTGGCTGGGCCCGCAAGTGCATGTGGTGCAGTACCCGGTGCGTGGGGGTGACTGGCTCAATGTGGTGGGCATTGTGCAGGGCAAGAGGGGCGACGCACTTGACGGCTGGGACCATGACACCGACGCTGCGGGCCTGCGTGCGGCCCTGGCTGGCACCTGTTCACCTTTGCAGAATCTGGTGCAGGCCATCGACTACTGGCGGCTATGGGCGCTGTGTGACCGCGCTCCCATGCAAGGTGCGTACCAGCACGCGTTGGGCCGCGTGGCGCTGTTAGGCGATGCGGCCCACCCCATGCGACCCTACCTGGCCCAGGGGGCAGGCATGGCGATAGAAGACGCTGCAGAACTGGGCCGTGTACTGGCGCGGGCGCTCGACCCGGCGCTGGACGTGCCGACCATGCTCAACCGTTATGCGCTGAATCGCTGGGAACGCAATGCACGCGTGCAGGCGCGTGCCATCCGCAATGGACAAATCTTTCATGCGAGTGGTCCGGTGCGGTGGGGCAGGGACGCTTCGATGAAGCTGCTGGGTGAGCGCTTGCTGGACTTGCCTTGGTTGTATGGCGGGCCTTGATTTGCTACTTAGTTGATAGCTGCTTGTGCGTGTGGGGTAAGGGCTGTTGAGGATTTTTCTCATGAACTCAGAGCAGTCTTTGTTTCTGCTGTTCGTGGCGTGCCTACAAGCCGGGTCTCGCCCCGGCGGGCGAGGTACTTTTCTTTGCGTCGCCAAAGAAAAGTACCCAAAAGAAAGGCGACCCGATGGTCTGGGTCCCTTCGCTTCGCTACGGGCAACCTGCGATGCTCGCCGAAAACGGGGTCGAGCTCGAACTCGGCTAGCGCCTCAGACAATCGCTCGCCCTGGTCCGTTTTCGGCTGCGCTCCCCGGCCCAGCCCGACGGGTTATGGAGAGCGGGATCGATTAAAAATTCGGGGAGACGGGACGCGCGCAGCGCGTCCCGTCAAACCCATGGGACCGTCATGTTTGCACGCGGTCGCAGCACACGCGGCCAAATGAAGTCCCCCTCCATCGCCCAGCGGGGCGAGGGAGGGGCTAGGGGTGGGAGTGGGGAGTTGCGCTCACTGTCCAGGGCGTATTAAAGCCGCAGCGTGATGCAAAAAACGCTATCAATTGAGTAGCTGCTTACGCTTATCCCCCACGGGCTAGTGGCCGATTCCCCTACAAATCCGTGCGTAGTTTCCAGATCTCCGGGAACAGCACCACATCCAGCATCTTGCGCAGATAACTCACCCCACCGGTGCCGCCGGTGCCGCGTTTGAAGCCGATCACGCGCTCTACCGTCGTCACATGCCGGAAGCGCCAGAGGCGGAAGGCGTCCTCGAGGTCGGTCAGTTCCTCACCGAGCTGGTACAGGTCAAAGTACTGTTTGGGGTCACGGTAAACCACCAGCCAGGCTTGCTCGACCGCATCGCTTTCGACATAAGCCTGGGTCCAGTCGCGCTGGGTGTGGCTGCCCGGGACGGCCAGGCCGCGGCGGGCCAGCAGGCGCAGCGCTTCGTCATACAGCGACGGTGCTTCATACGCGGCTTGCACCTGGGCCAGCAGGTCGGGCCGGTGGGCATGGGGCTTGAGCATTGCGGCGTTTTTGTTGCCGAGCGCAAACTCGATGCAGCGGTATTGCGCGCTTTGGAAACCGCTGGAGTTGCACAGATACGGCCGGATCGCGCTGTACTCGGGCGGTGTCATGGTCGCCAGCACGTCCCAGGCGTGCACCAGTTGCTCCATGATGCGGCTGACACGCGCCAGCTTCTTGAAGGCGTCGCCGAGCTCGTCACCAGCGACGTTCGCAATCGCCGCGCGCAGCTCGTGCAGCATCAGCTTCATCCAGAGTTCGCTGGTCTGGTGCTGCACAATGAACAGCAGCTCGTCGTGCGCGGGCGACAGCGGCTTTTGCGCGCCGAGAATCGCGTCCAGCTGCAGGTAGTCGCCGTAACTCATGTCGCGGCTGAAGTCGAGTTGGGCTTTTTCGTCGGCGACGATTTTTTCGGGGGTGGGCATGATCAGGTCACCGCGTGTTTCTGCTTGAATTCAGGGCGCTGCCATTCACCAGTTTCCAGCACTTGCTTCAAATGCTCGACCGCATGCCAGACATCCTCGAAGCCGATGTACAGCGGCGTGAAGCCGAAGCGCAGAATGTCCGGACTCCCCGTTCGCCCTGAGCCTGTCGAAGGAGCCTGTCCTGAGCCTGTCGAAGGGTCACCGGCACGGAAGTCGCCAATCACACCGCGTTTGATCAGCGCCTGAACGATGGCATACGCGCCTTCGTTCCTGCTCAGGCAAACCTGCGAGCCGCGTTGGGCGTGATCGCGTGGCGTGACCAATCCAAGTCCATGGCCCGCGCAGCGTTCTTCCACCAGTTCAATGAACAGGTCGGTCAGTGCCAGCGACTTGGTCCGCAGCGCCGCCATGCCGCCCAGTGCCTCGGCGGCGCCAAACACCTCCAGCCCGCATTCCAGCGCCGCCAGGCTCAGGATGGGCTGGGTGCCGCAGAGGTAACGCGTGATGCCGGACGCGGGCCGGTAGCCCGGCGTGAACTCAAAGGGGGCGGCATGGCCCCACCAGCCGGACAGCGGCTGCTGGAAGCGCTCAGCGTGGCGCGTGTTCACCCAGACAAAAGCCGGCGCGCCCGGGCCGCCATTGAGGTATTTGTAGCCGCAGCCGACGGCAAAGTCGGCTTGGGCGCGGTTCAGGTCCACAGGCACGGCGCCGGCGCTGTGCGCGAGGTCCCAGACTGCCAGGCAGCCTGCTGCATGGGCTGCGGCCGTCAGTGGCGCCATGTCGTGTTGGGCGCCAGTGCGGTAGTTGACGTGGGTCAGCATCAGCACGGCGGCATCGCCAATCAATGCGGGCAGGATGCCGTCCGGTTCAACCAGCAGCAGCGTGTAGCCGCGTTCACGGCACAGGCCTTCGGCGATGTAGAGGTCGGTCGGGAAGTTGCTGCGTTCGCTGACGACGGTTTTTTTGCCGGGCGCATCTTCTGCGGCGATCGCCAGCGCTGCGCTGAGCACTTTGTAGAGGTTGACCGAGGTGCTGTCGGTGACCACCACCTCGCCCGGCGCGGCACCGACCAGCGGCGCGATCTTGTCGCCCAGGCGTTGCGGCAAATGAAACCAGCCAGCGCTGTTCCACGAGCGGATCAGGTCCTGCCCCCATTCCCGGGTGATGACGTCGGCAACGCGGGCGGCTGCTGTTTTTGGCAACACGCCCAGCGAGTTGCCGTCGAGGTAAATCACACCGTCGGGCAGCACAAAGTGATCGCGCAAGGCGCGCAGCGGATCGCTCGTGTCGAGCGCGCGGCAGTGGTTTAGGCTGGGGCTCATAACTCTCTCAGGATGGCTCGGACCGGTGAGGCATCGGCCTTTATCAGCTTCAGAGGCAGGGCAATCAGTTCATAGTCGCCAGCGGGAACGTCGTCGAGCACCAGATTTTCCAGCACACGCAGATCGTGCTTCAGCAGCAGCTGGTGACTCGGCAGGTCCTGGCTGGTGGAAGGGTCCACACTGGGCGTGTCGATGCCGATCAATGCTATGTTTTTAGTAGCTAAAAATTCAAGTGTGGCAGGGGCTATGGCCGTAAATGATGCCCAAGCCTGGCTGGCGGCGGCGGATGTGCGCAGCAGCACGCGCGGTGGCAGGTCCTGTAGCGCATGGGCGATGTGTTGCGGCTCGACCAGCGGGCCGCAGTCCCGGCAATCGATGACACGGCAGTGGCCGAGGTAGGGCAGCAGGTCCACGGCACCGATCGCCGGCGCGCCGTTGGCGTAGTGCATGGGCGCATCGGCATGCGCGCCGGTGTGCGGGGAGAAGGTGAGGGTGTTGACGTTGACCGGGCAGTCGGGCGACAGCGCAAAATGCAGCTTTTGCGAATAGGCAGCGTCGCCCGGAAACACGGCGGCGTGTTCGTCCACCGGTGGCGAAATGTCCCAGATCCGGGGCTTGGAAGTTGTCATGTTTTTGAAGGTAGCACCATCAAAAACCCTGTGGTGTCGGTTATTTCCAACAGGCGCCTGAAATACATCGCTGCCAGCGGGAAACGGGGGACGGGCGGTACAGTCTGTGGCTGGCGCGGAGACAGGCGCTTTTACGATTCGCAACCATCAAGAGGAACATCATGACATCAGGCGGCAAGGGAAAAGTGGCATTGGTGACCGGTGCAGGCACGGGCATCGGCAAGGCGGTGGCGCTCGCGCTGCTGCGCGCGGACTACAGCGTGGCGCTGGTGGGGCGCCGTTCCGAACCGCTGAACGAGGTCGTGAAGGCCTCCGGCGCCGGTGACCGCGCCCTGGCCGTCCCTTGCGATGTGAGCCAGCCGGATGCCGTGCGCGCGGCCTTTGATCTGGCGCAGCAGACCTTTGGCCGGCTGGACCTGCTCTTCAACAACGCCGGTGTCGGCGCGCCGCCGGTGCCCATGGAGGAGTTGACCTTCGAGCAATGGCAAAACGTGGTCAACATCAACCTGACCGGCTCCTTCCTGTGCGCGCAACAGGCGATCCGTCTCATGAAAGCCCAGTCGCCCCAAGGTGGCCGCATCATCAACAATGGCTCGATCTCGGCACACGCGCCGCGCCCGCATTCGGCGCCCTACACGGCGACCAAACACGCGATCACCGGCCTGACCAAATCGATCTCGCTCGATTGCCGCAAGTACGACATCGCCTGCGGCCAGATCGACATTGGCAACGCCCAGACCGAATTGGCCGCGCGCATGGCCAAGGGGGTGCCGCAGGCGAATGGCGAAATTGCCATTGAGCCGCTGATGGATGTGGAGCATGTCGCCGATGCCGTGGTACACATGGCCGCACTTCCGCTGGCGACCAACGTGCAGTTCATGACGATCATGGCCACGAAAATGCCATTTGTGGGGCGCGGCTAACGCCCCGCGCGCTGCGGTGTCAGGCCCGCGGGCAGAGCCGGGGATAACAAGTCTTCCTGTCTGTCATCCCGGACTCGATCCGGGATCCATGGTGGATAACTCGTGCAGCTTGGCTTGTCAGCAAGCCGGGTCTCACCCCGGCGGGCGAGTTACTTTTCTTTGTCTCGCCAAAGAAACCTAACGAAAAGAAAGGCGACCCGATGGTCTGGGTCCTTCCGCTTCGCTCCAGGCAACCTGCGGTGCTCGCCGAAAATGGGGTCGAGCTCGAACTCGGCTTCGCCTCAGACAATCGCTCGCCCTGATCCATTTTCGGCTGTGCTCCTCGGCCCAGCCCGACGGGTGGGGGTAAATCAATGCGGGGACATATCCGGAGTCCTTGAAGCGCGCAGCGCTTCAATGACGGGAATCCCAAGCGGCGGTCATGTTTGCACGCGAGCGCAGCGCACGCGGCCAAATGAGGTCCCCCTTCATCGCCCAGCGGGGCGAGGGAGGGGCTAGGGGAGGGAGTGGGGAGTCAGACCTGCTGTCCGACGCGGGCCGGGGACGGAGCGTGATGCTTGATCAGAGCGGTCAAACCAGCTTGCCGAGCAGAAGGAACTCCATGAGTGCCTTCTGCGCGTGTAATCTGTTTTCTGCCTCGTCCCAGACCACCGACTGCGGCCCATCGATGACCTCGGCTTCGACTTCTTCCCCGCGGTGCGCTGGCAGGCAGTGCATGAAGAGTGCATCAGGTTTGGCGGCCTTCATCATCTCGCTGTCCACACACCAGTCGGCAAAGGCTTTTTTGCGCGCCTCGTTCTCGGCTTCGTAACCCATGCTGGTCCACACGTCGGTGGTGACCAGGTCGGCACCGGCGCACGCTTGCATCGGGTCCCTGAACACCTTGTAGCTGTCGGCGGAGCGGATACCGGCCACCGACTGGTCCACCTCATAACCACTTGGCGTGCTCAGATGCACCTTGAAGCCCAGGATCTCGCTGGCCTGCAGCCAGGTGTTGGCCATGTTGTTGCCGTCTCCGACCCAGGCCACCGTCTTGCCCCTGATCGAGCCGCGGTGCTCAATGTAGGTGAAGATGTCTGCCAGGATCTGGCAGGGATGGAACTCGTTGGTCAGGCCGTTGATCACCGGCACGCGCGAGTGTTCGGCAAACAGCTCGATTTTGGTTTGTTCGTAGGTGCGGATCATCACCAGGTCAACCATGCGGCTGATCACCTTGGCACTGTCCTCGATCGGCTCGGCGCGGCCGAGCTGGCTGTCGCCGGTGGTGAGGTGCACAACGCTGCCGCCCAGCTGGTACATGCCGGCTTCAAAACTCACGCGGGTGCGGGTCGAGGCTTTTTCGAAAATCATGGCCAGCGTGCGGTCCACCAGCGGCTGGTGTTTTTCGTAGGCCTTGAATTTTTTCTTGATCAGCGCGGCGCGCTCAAAGATGTAGGCGTACTCGGCGGCGTTGAAGTCGCTGAACTGCAGGTAATGCCGGATGTCTGTGCTGGCGGTACTCATGGTTTTTCTGCCAGCAACTGCTTGATCAGCGGGCACAGGATGGCCACGATTTCGTCGGCCTCGGCTTCGCTGAGGATCAGCGGCGGGACCAGGCGGATCACGGAATCGGCGGTCACGCTGAGCAGCAGACCCTTGTCGGCAGCGCGTTGCAGGATTTCGCCGCAGGGTACGGCGAGGTCGATGCCCAGCATCAGGCCGAAGCCGCGGATTTCTTTCACACGGCCGGACTTCAGTTCAGCAGCCAGCTCGCGGCTTAGCGCCGCTTTCAGGTGGGCACCGACTTTGGCAGCATTGGCCAGCAGGCCGTCTTCTTCCATGATCTTCAGCGTTTCGATGCCGGCGCGCATGGCCAGCGGGTTGCCGCCGAAGGTGGTGCCGTGGTTGCCGGGGCCAAAAATATGGGCGGCGCGCGGGCCGGCCACGACGGCGCCGATCGGCACGCCCGAACCCAGGCCCTTGGCCAGCGGCATCACGTCGGGCTGGATGCCGGCCCACTGGTGCGCAAACCACTTGCCGGTGCGGCCCATGCCGCATTGCACTTCGTCAATCATCAGCAGCCAGTCGTTTTTGTCGCAGAGCTTGCGCACCTGCTGCATGTAGCCGGCATCCATGGGGTTGATGCCGCCTTCGCCCTGGATGGCTTCAAAAAACACCGCGACCACATTGGGGTTGCCCGCGGTGGCGGCTTCCAGTGCGGCGACATCGTTGAGCGGCACGCGGATAAAACCCTCGACCAGCGGGCCGAAGCCGGCCTGCACCTTGGTGTTGCCGGTGGCGCTCAGGGTCGCGATGCTGCGACCGTGGAAGGCTTTTTCATAGACCACGATTTCCGGGCGGTTGATGCCCTTGTCATGGCCGAACTTGCGCGCGAGTTTGAGCGCCGCTTCATTGGCTTCCAGGCCGGTGGAGCAGAAAAACACGTTGGTCAGGCCCGACAGCTCGACCAGCTTGGCGGCGAGCACTTCCTGGCCGGGCACATGGTAGTAGTTGGAGCTGTGGATGATTTTCGAAATCTGGTCCTGCAGCGCAGGCACCAGGCGCGGGTGGTTGTGGCCCAGGGTGTTGACGGCGATACCGCCCAGACCATCCAGGTATTGCTTGCCGTTGACATCCCAGACGCGGCAGCCCTGGCCGTGCGACAGCGCTATCGGCAGGCGGCCGTAGGTGTTCATCACGTGGGGTGAGGTGGCTTCGATGTGGGCGGGCAGGGCAGCGGTCATGGGGAAAACTCCGGGGATGTGGCAGAACAGCAGGCTGTGGGCGATGCGGCAGGTCTGAACTGATTTTAGGCGCAGGCCTTGCGGCCTTTTGTGACGATGCTGCATCACAGCGATGCGCCGGCATGGCGCTTTTAAAGGCCGGGGCCAAGTCTTATATAAGATAGAATCATTGTGCACTGCAGCATAAGGCGATATCCCCGCCTCTGGCAGGCGACACACCTTCAACCCGATGGTCTCCAACTCCGCCAAAGAAGTCTTTATCCAGGGCGTCACCCGCGACGGCAAGACCTTTCGTCCCAGCGACTGGGCGGACAGGCTGTGCGGTGTGATGAGCCAGTTCCGCCCGGGCGGACCGCAACCGGGCAGCCACCTGACCTATTCGCCCTGGTGTGTGCCGACGGTGATCAACGGCGTCAAATGTGTTGTGGTCAACAGCGAGTTGCGCGAGGCCGAACCCATGGCCTGGGACTTTGCGATCAACTTTGCCAAGGACAACGATCTGCAAGTTGCCGAAGCGTGTTTGCTTCCTGATCCACCGAAGCCCTGAAGGGCGAGCTGGAGCCGGAAACAAAAAAGCCGTCTTGCGACGGCTTTTTTGCTTTGCTGGCAGCGCACCCTGCGAAACGGCGGACTGATCGAATCAGTCCGGGCGATGGACCTGAGTGATCAGGCCGCTTTTGGTGCGGCGAGGGCGAGTGCCTTTACCTTGGTGGACAGGCGGCTCTTGTCGCGAGCAGCCTTGTTTTTGTGGAAGATGCCCTTGTCGGCAATCGTGTCCACAATGCTCTGCGCCTTGGCGAAGAGTTCGGTGGCTTTGGTCTTGTCGCCGGCGGCGACAGCTTTTTCAACGTTTTTCACGGCGGTGCGATATTTCGAGCGCAGCGAAGTGTTGGCGGCATTCAGTTTGGTGTCCTGGCGGACGCGTTTGCGGCCGGAGGCCAGGCGGGGGTTCTTTTTCTTGGGTTTGGCGGTAGCCATAATTAATTCCTTTAATCCGGGGAGGAGTTCAGCGGATGATGCAGCAAAGCCCACCATTATATGCCAGCCGGTCGGCATACCGCGGAGTTCAGCCACGACGGCGACCTTGGAGGAGAGCCCTGCTGGGAAGGGGCGGTATTTTCAAGCCGGGGCCGCGGGTCTGGCTTTGCCAGCCCGCAGGCGCAGCGCCCCATCGAGGGGCAGAGAGCGACATGCAATGCGCGAACGTGGGGGCCCTAGCTCTGGGGCCTTAAACTCCCCACGTGTCACTTTTCAAAGCTGCCTCCACCGTTTCCCTGCTGACCCTGGTGTCCCGGATCACCGGCCTGGTGCGCGAGCTCTTGATGGCCTCAACCTTCGGCGCCAGTGCCATGACCGACGCCTTCAACGTCGCTTTCCGAATTCCCAACCTGTTTCGCCGGCTATTTGCCGAGGGCGCCTTTAGCCAGGCGTTTGTGCCGGTGCTGGCGGCCAGCCGTGCAAAAAATGGTGAAACCGATACCAAACTGCTGATTGACCGTGTCGCGACCCTGCTGACCTGGGCGCTGCTGCTGACCTGCGTGATCGGCGTGGCGGCGGCGCCGGTGCTGGTCTGGTTGATGGCCAGCGGGTTGAAGCAGGACCCGCGCGGCTTTGAGGCTGCTGTGTTCATGACGCGCTGGATGTTTCCCTACATCGGCTTCATGTCGCTGGTGGCCCTGTCGGCCGGGATACTGAACACCTGGAAGCGTTTTGCGGTGCCGGCGGCCACGCCGGTGCTGCTGAACCTGTCCATGATTGCCGCCGCCTGGCTGGGGGCGCCCTGGTTCAAGGCGCAGGGCATCGAGCCGATTTACGCGATGGGCGCCGGCGTGATGCTGGGGGGCCTGCTGCAACTGTCGGTACAGATCCCGGCCCTCTTGAGAATCGGCTTGCTACCCAGGATAGGCCTGAGCCTGACGGCCATCCGCCTGGCCTGGGCCGATTCCGGCACCCGCAACATCGCGCGCCTGATGGTGCCGGCGCTGCTGGGTGTGAGCGTCGCGCAGGTCTCGCTGCTGATCAATACCCAGATTGCCTCGCACATGGCGCCGGGCAGCGTCAGCTGGCTGACCTACGCGGACCGACTGATGGAATTCCCGACCGCCATGTTGGGTGTGGCGATCGGCGTGGTGCTGATGCCGCAACTGGCTGCGGCCAAAGCGGCCGACGACGCCGAAAAGTATTCCGCCATGCTGGATTGGGGCCTGCGCATCGTGGTGTTGCTGGCGGTGCCCAGTGCGGTGGCGTTGCTGACCTTTGCCCAGCCGCTGGTCGCCACGCTTTATCACTATGGGGCGTTCACCGACCGGGATGTGCAGCAGACCACCACGGCGCTGATGGGCTACGGCGCCGGGCTGGTCGGGCTGGTGGCCATCAAGGTGCTGGCGCCGGGCTTTTACGCCAGCCAAGACATCCGCACGCCGGTGAAGATCGCGGTGGTGGTGCTGGTCATGACACAACTGCTGAACCTGGCGCTGGTGCCGTTTTTCCAGCACGCCGGGCTGGCGCTGGCCATCGGCATAGGCGCGCTGATCAATGCCTTGTGGCTGCTGCTCGGCCTGCGCAAGCGCGGCAGTTACCGTCCGGCGCCGGGCTGGGGTGTGTTTGCATTGCAGGTGCTGGCGGCCAGTGCCCTGCTGGCGGTGTTTCTGCTGTGGTCGGCGCAGGCCGTTAGCTGGACCGGGCTGCGCGCCGAGTCTTTCAAGCGGATTGGGCTGCTGGCCCTTGTCTTGCTTGCATCTTCCGCTATCTATTTCGGAGCACTTTGGGCTGCCGGCCTGAAAGTCCGCACACTGATGCGCCGCTGAAGTGACGGTGACGACGGGTAAATACCTGCCACTCGCCTCGCGCCCCGGTTTGTGAGAAAGTAGCGTTATGTCCCTGAATCTCGATGTTCCGTCGCCGCTGCAGTACTTTGCCAGTCTGGTCCAAAGTGACGAACATTTTCCATTGCTGGAAGCTGCCATCAGCCTGGCCCAGGACGAGTATCCCGACCTGGACGTGCAACAGGTGCTGGGCGATGTGGACCAGTTGCTGGCTCGCCTGAAGCGCCGCCTGCCGGCCGACGCTTCCCCGCTGCAGCGCTTGCGGGCGCTGAACCAGTTTTTCTTTCGCGACCTGAATTTCGGCGGCAACATCAATGACTACTACGACCCGGACAACAGCTACCTGAATGCCGTGCTCCGGACTCGTCGCGGCATCCCGATTTCGCTAGCGGTGCTCTGGCTGGAACTGGCTGGTGGCATGGGCCTCAACGCCCGCGGCGTGGCTTTTCCCGGCCACTTCATGGTCAAGGTCAACCTGCCCAAGGGTCAGGTGGTGATCGACCCCTTTAGCGGCCATTCGCTGAGCCGGGAGGAACTGGCCGAGCGCCTCGAGCCTTTCAGGCAGCGTAGCGGGCTGCTGGACGAGTTCGAGGTGCCGATCGGCTTGTACCTTCAGTCGGTGCCGGCGCGCGACGTCATCGGGCGCATGCTGCGCAACCTCAAGGAAATCCACAAAACCCAGCAGGACTGGGTCAGGATGGTGGCGGTGCAAGACCGGCTGATTGTGCTGTTGCCCGAGGCCTGGTCTGAATACCGCGACCGCGGCATGGCCCTGGCCGAGCAGGGCGAGGCCGGCCGCGCCGTGCCCGATCTGGAAATTTATCTGGAACACGCCGAAGACGCGTTGGACCTGGATGTGGTTTCGGATCGCCTGGTCCGCCTGCGACGCCAGAAAAGCTGATCGGCCGGCTTCTCAGCAAGTTTGGAGCTCGATGCTCGGTTCCATTCCAGCAGGGGCCGCGGATCTGGCTTCGCCAGTCCGCAGGCGCAGGGGGGGCAGAGAGCTACACGCAGTGAGCGAACGTGGGGGCTCTATCCTCTTTTCAAAAACTGAGGAATTTGCGGCCCATCTGCTGGCCGCGTTGTGCGAGCGAGCGTGGGTTTGACGACCGGTTTCGCGGATGTCGCTGGTGTGCGGCCTGCGCTCAGCGTGGACAGGCGTCCGCCCTGCACCATGGACTCCTGGGCCGGCATCAGGCTGTTGGACAGTGCCCCGCGGTGCCTGGAGACCACCTCTTCGGAAACGGATTTCGCCAAGACTGCGGCCTTGGGTGCCAGCGTGCGCGCCGGGGCCTGCAAGACAGCGCTGCCGTCGTTGGCGGCTTGCGGCGGGTAGAGCTGTGGCTTGAGCCACTGCAGAATCGGTGCCCATTGCGCCAGATCGGTAGCAGCCAGTTGCGGCTGCAAATCAAAAATCGTCAGGCCGCGTTCCAGGCTGCGCACATAGAGCTGGGTTTCACGCAGTGCACCGAGAAACGGCACACCCAGAGACTCCGACCACTTGTCCAGGGTTTGCGCAGCGTTGGTGCGCGCATCGATGCGCATGCCGACCACCGCCAGCCGGCAGCGCCCGCTGGCCACGCGTGGCATGGTCATCAGCTCGGCATGGCAGGCCTGGGCCGACTCGCGGTCAAACATCGAGTTGCAGACCGGCATCACGATGGCGTCGGCAAACATCACCACCCGCGCCAGCTCGAAACCATGCATGCCACCGGGTGTGTCGAGCACCACATGGGTGATGCCAGTCGGCACGCGCAACATGTTTTTCTGGTCCACCGCCCACGGCGCAATGGGCGGCAGGGCAGCATCGCGCCGTTTCAGCCAGGCACGGGCCGATTGCTGGCGGTCCACATCGCCCAGCATGACGGAACTGCCGTTGCGCGCGCACCAGGCCGCGATGTGGGCGGCCAGCGTGCTTTTTCCACTGCCTCCCTTGCGGTTGACGACTGCGATGACCGGCATAACTGTTCCATTGGAAATGAATTTAACAGTTTGATACAAATAGCCTTGAAAGTCCAGTACGCCCAATGGCAACCTGCATAGGCAGCTAGTGTTTTTGTAGCAAAAAGGCTACCGCACCGCGCCGCGCGTGCGGCGCCGATTAACTCACCGTGACAGCGGCGTCGGTGCCCCTGGCGGCAATCATGCCAATCTCGTAGACCTGTTCACCGGCCTCACGAAAGGTTTTGGCCGTGGCCTGGGCGTCGGTGGCAGCTACCACCACCACCATGCCGATGCCGTTGTTGAAGGTGCGGTTCATCTCGAAGTCGGAGATGGCGGCGGTGGCCTGCAGCCAGGCAAACAGCTCGGTCTGCGGCCAGCTGCCTTTCTTCAGGTGGGCGGCCGTGCCTTCAGGCAGCACGCGCGGAATGTTTTCCAGCAGGCCGCCGCCAGTGATGTGGGCCAGCGCCTTGATCGGGTGCGCCGCCAGGGCTGCCAGTACGTTCTTGACATACAGGCGGGTCGGTTCCATCAGGGCTTCCCGGAAGGGTTTGCCGTCCAGCGTGGCGGGCAGGCTGCTGCCGGCGCGATCAATACATTTACGGACCAGGCTGAAACCGTTGGAGTGCACACCGCTGCTGGTCAGGCCCAGCACCACGTCGCCAGGCGTCACGTCGCGGCCAGTCAGAATTTTCGACTTTTCCACGGCGCCGACGGCAAAACCGGCCAGATCATATTCGCCCTCGGGGTACATGCCGGGCATTTCGGCAGTTTCGCCGCCGATCAGCGCGCAGCCCGAAAGTTCGCAGCCCCTGGCGATGCCGCCGACCACGGCAGCGGCAGTGTCCACATCAAGCTTGCCGCAGGCAAAATAATCGAGGAAAAACAGCGGTTCGGCGCCCTGCACCAGCACGTCGTTGACGCTCATGGCGACCAGATCAATGCCCACGGTGTCGTGCATATTCCATTCAAACGCCAGACGCAGCTTGGTGCCCACGCCGTCGGTGCCGCTGACCAGCACCGGCTCCTTGTATCGCTTGGGCACTTCAAACAAGGCACCGAAGCCGCCAATGCCGGCCAGAACACCTTCACGCATGGTTTTTTTGGCCAGCGGCTTGATGCGTTCAATCAGGGCGTCACCGGCGTCAATGTCAACGCCGGCGTCTTTGTAGCTCAGGGGGGAGGAAGGGGAGGTGGTCATTGGAGCTTGGTGGGTAGACGGCTTCGGACGGGCACCAAGCCCGATAGAATCAAGCCAAGATTCTAAGGGTTCACCCCAGACCGGCTGTATGCAATTTACTCCCCCCTCCCAACTTGCGGCCGCTTGCTGCCGGGTTTTGGCATTGGCGGACAGGGCATGGCATCCATGAAGCAGATCGCGCTGGACATCGGGCTGGCCTCGCCACCCTCGCTGGCCAACTTTTTTGCCGGCCCGAACGAGGTGGCGCTCAAACACCTGGAACTGTGGGCCGGCAACAGTCTGCGCTCTCCGGTGCCGACCTACCTCTGGGGCGAACCCGGCAGCGGCAAGACCCATTTGCTCAAGGCCGTCAGCGAGGCGCTTCGGGAGCAGGGCGCGGCGGTCGGCTGGATGGACGCGACGATCCTGGAGCCACCGGAATTCAGCGAAAGCTGGGCGGCCGTCATCCTCGACGACTGTCACCTGTACACCGCCGTGCAGCAGCACGCCGCCTTCAACTGGTTTGTCAACGCCCTCAACGCCCCCGACGGCCACCCGCGCTGGGTGCTGGCGGCCGGCGCGACGCCACCTTCCGACCTGTCTCTGCGCGAGGACCTGCGCACGCGCCTGGGCTGGGGCCATGTGTTCGCCCTGCAGGCGCTCACCGAAACCGACCGGCGCTCGGTGCTGCGCCAGGAGGCCGATGCCAGAGGCGTGTTCCTCAGCGACGAGGCCATGGATTTCATCCTGAGCCGCTTCTCGCGCGACCTCGGTAACCTGATGCAACTGCTGGACCAGCTCGACGGTTATGCGCTGCAAACCCAGCGTGCCATCACCATCCCCCTGATCAAGTCCATGCTGGAGGACCTTTGATTTCAATTACTGGCACCGCTGTGCCCAGCGAAGGGCCGCCCCGAGCAAGCACAGCCCCCTCGGGAGGCAGCGAAGTACGCGCAGCGACAAGCGTGGGGGTCGCATTATTTGACCTCGACCACACGCTGATTCCCTTCGATTCTGACTATGAATGGGGCGAGTTCACAATTGCACTGGGCTGGTGCGACGGGCAGGAATTCAAGCGCCGCAACGCCGAATTTTTTGCCCAGTACCAGGCCGGCACGCTTGACATCCATGACTATGTGCGTTTTGCCACGCAGGCGATCCGGGAGCAGGGGGCTACAAATTCGATCGCTGCCCACGCCCGTTTCATGCGTGAAATCGTACAAAAGGGTATCAAGGCGCAGGCCCTGGCCCTGGTACACAAGCACCAGAACGCCGGCGAGCAAGTGTTGATCGTGACCGCCACCAACGAATTTGTGACGCGCCCGATTGCTGCGGCGTTTGGCGTGAGCGAGCTGATTGCGGTGGAACTCGAACGTGACGCCGCTGGCCAACTGACCGGTGCCATCCGCGGCACGCCGTCCTTCCGCGAGGGCAAGGTGATTCGCGTCCAGCAGTGGCTGGCCGAGCGGGGCTGGGACTGGAACACGGTCGAAACCACGTTTTATACCGATTCCCTCAACGATCTGGCCCTGCTCGAAAAAGTCACTCATCCCGTGGCCACCAACCCGGACGAGCGCCTGCGCGCCATTGCCGTGACACGCGGATGGCGCATACTTGAGTTGTTCTAACGGCCGGTGACGCCGCCCTGGCCCAGCCAGCACGGCCCCTCCGGCAAAATCTCCTGATTCAATGATCAAAAAATTTATCGACAAGCTGTTTGGCAAGACCGGCAGCCCCGCCGCAGGCGCCGCCCGGAGCAAAAAATCAGTTTTTGGCGAACGCCGCGAAGTCGGCCCCCAGGACCATGCGATTGATCCCAAGCTGGTTGATGACCGCGCCATGGACGTGGTGCGCACACTTCAGGACGCTGGTTATGAGGCCTACATCGTCGGCGGTGCGGTGCGCGATCTTCTGGTCGGCTTGCGCCCCAAGGACTTCGACGTGGCCACCGATGCCACGCCCGAACAGGTCAAGAGCCTGTTCCGCCGCGCCTTCATCATCGGCCGGCGTTTCCGTATCGTCCATGTGATTTACGGCCGCGGCCGCGAGCACGAGGTGATCGAGGTGTCGACCTTCCGCGCGCACCTGGACAGCAGCCTGGCCGAACAGGTCGGCGGCAACGAGCGCACCAGCAAAAGCGAGCTTGCCGGCATGAAACACGCGGTGGACGCCTCCGGCCGGGTGCTGCGCGACAACGTCTGGGGACCGATGGAAGAAGACGCCGCGCGCCGCGACTTCACCATCAACGCCATGTATTACGATCCCGAAACACAGATCGTGGTCGACTATCACCACGGCATCCGCGATGCCAAGAAAAAGATCATCCGCATGATCGGCGACCCGGCAACGCGTTACCGCGAAGACCCGGTGCGTATCATCCGCGCCGTGCGTTTTTCGGCCAAGCTCAGCGCGCTGGGCTTCAAGTTTGAGGACAAGACCGCTGCGCCGCTGAAGTCCATGAAGGGCCTGCTGGCCGATGTGCCGCAGTCGCGCCTGTTCGACGAAATGCTCAAGCTGCTGCAGACCGGCCACTCGCTGGCCAGCATTGCGCAGCTCAAGTTCCTCGGGCTCAACACCGGCATCTACCCGCTGCTCGATGTGGTGGTGGATACCGCCGAAGAACCGTTTTTGCAACTGGCGCTGCTGGACACCGACCGCCGCGTCGGCGAGGGCAAACCGGTGGCGCCCAGCTTTTTGCTGTCCTGCGTGCTCTGGGCCGATGTACGCCAGGGCTGGGAGCAGCGGCGCCAGCGCGGCGAACATGTCATGCCGGCGCTGCAGGACGCCATCGACGATGCCTTCAACGCCAAGATCGGCGACGTGTCGGGTCGCGGCAAGCTGGGCACCGACATGCGCGAGATCTGGACCATGCAGCCGCGCTTTGAAAAACGCACCGGCAGCTCGCCTTATTCATTGCTGGACCAGCCGCGCTTTCGCGCCGGTTTCGACTTCCTGCGGCTGCGTGCGCAGACCGGCGAGATCGAGATGGAGCTGTCCGAGTGGTGGGAAAAATTCAGCACCGCCTACGACGACGAGCGCCACGAGATGATCGAGCAGGCCCGCGTGGCTCAGGCGCAGAAGCCGCAGGCGCCGCGCACCCGCGTCAAACGTGTGGAGTCCGAGGCCGCACGTGATGAGGACGGCAATCAGCCCGCAGCGCCTTTTCCCGAGTTCGGGGAGTCTGGCGAGCAGGCTCCGGCCAAAAAACGCAGGCGCCGCCGCAAGCCGGCCAACCGCGAAGGCGGTGCGCTGTCTGCCAGCCCGGCGCCTGACACACCGGCCGATCACTAGCCTGCGCCATGGCAGCGGGCGAACCCATGACTGAGGGCGCGCAGCAGGTCACGGCTTATGTGGCCATTGGTGCCAATGTGGGAGATGCGCAGTCTGCTGTGAGGCAGGCGATGAAAGATCTGGGCCGTCTGCCCTTGAGCCGCGTGGCTCGCCGCTCCAGCCTGTACCGGACGGCACCCGTCGCCCGCAGTTCTGCCGGCAGTGCGGACGGACCTGATTACATCAATGCCGTGGTGGCGCTGCACACGCGCCTGCCGGCGCTGGAGTTACTGGACCAGTTGCAGGCGCTGGAACTGGCGTCAGGCCGCGAACGGCCTTACCCCGACGCGCCGCGCACTCTTGACCTCGACCTCTTGCTGTATGGCGATGCTTACATTGATTCACCGCGCTTGAGCGTGCCGCACCCGCGCATGGGTCAGCGTGCTTTTGTGCTGGTGCCACTGGCGGAGATGGCGCCGGAGTTGATCTCTGAAGAGCAGCTACACGCCGTGGCCGGTCAGGCCATCGAGCGGCTGGCCGACGGGGCCTCTTGAGACAGGTTCAGGGTGCCAGCCGCTCGCGCAGCCATTCCGCATCGGCTTGCAGCGTGTAGCGCAGCCGGTCGTGCAGGCGGCTTCTGCGCCCTTGCCAGAACTGCCAGTTGTCCGGCTTGAGGCGGTAACCGCCCCAGTGTGGCGGACGCGGCGGTTGCAGCAAAAATTTGGCGCCGTATTTCGCAGCATTGGTCACCAGCACGCTGCGGCCGGAGATGACCTCGCTTTGCGGGCTGGCCCAGGCGCCTATGCGTGAGTCGAGCGGGCGGCTGTGGAAATAGGCATCGCTTTCTTCCGCCGAGACTTTCTCCACCACCCCCTCGATACGCACCACACGCTCGAGCTCGACCCAGTGAAACTGCAGGGCGGCAAAGGAGTTGGCAGCCAGTTCGCGGCCCTTGCGGCTGTCGTAGTTGGTGTACCAGACGATGCCGCGTTCGTCGTAACCCTTCACCAGCACGATGCGGGTTGACGGGCGCCCGTTGCCGGCTACTGTGGCCAGTGTCATCGCATTGGGCTCGGGCACTTCGCCAGCGATCGCCTCCTTGAGCCACTGGTCGAACTGCAGCAGCGGGTCGGCCTGCGAAGCCTCTTCGTTGAGTTCTGCGCGCTCGTAACTTTTGCGCAGGTCGGCGATGTGGGCGGTGAGCTCTGACATACTTGAAGTATAGATAGTCCTCCAACTCCATGTCTCCACCGTTTCCCCCTTCTTCCGCGCCTGTGGTCATCGTGCTGGCTGCCGGTCGCGGCGAGCGTTTTTCCGCTTCCGGTGGCAGCGTCCACAAGCTGGCGGCGCTGTTGGCGGGCCGACCCGTGCTTGAGCATGTACTTGCCGCCGTGCGGTCCAGTGGCCTGCCGCACCATCTGGTGCAAGCCGATGCATCGCGTCCCGGCATGGGTGACTCGATCGCAGCCGGCGTGCGGGCCACCGCTGACGCGCCGGGCTGGCTGATCCTGCCGGCCGACCTGCCGCTGGTTTGCGGTGAAAGTCTGCGTGCCGTTGCCGCTGCGCTCGCGCAGCATGCGGCGGCGGTCCCGATGTACCAGGGCACGCGCGGCCACCCGGTCGGGTTTTCCGTCGCCTGCCGCGGAGGTCTGTTGAATCTAAAGGGAAATCAGGGTGCAGCCCCTGTGCTGCGGGCGTATCAAGCTATGAATTCAATAGCATTTTTGGAGCTTGACGACATCGGCATCGTCACCGATATCGATACCGTGGAGGATCTGGAGCGCGCCGAAGTATTGCTCGCCGCGCGTTAACCGGCCTCAGCTTCTTGAGATGACCGCACAAGCCAGGCGCGGGCCGGCATTGCCGGTCGGTTGGGTTTTGTAGTCGTCCGGGTCGCGGTGAACAATCAGGCCCTTGCCCACAATGTCGTTGGCACCACTGCCCACGGTGATGGTGGACGACTCAAAGCTGAAGCGGGCCACGCCGCTGGAGTCGGCCTTCAGGCTGGGCAAATCGCCGGCGTGGTGTATGCCCAGGCCATGGTTGCCATGCGGCGCGCCGCCCGGGTTGAAGTGGCCGCCGGTGCTCATCCCGTCGCCGCTGGAGCAGTCGCCTTTTTCATGCACATGAAAGCCGTGCTCTGCATTGGGTTTGAGGCCGCGGACTTCGCCGCTGACCAGCACCTTGCCGCCGGCTTGCACAAAACTGGCGCTGCCGCTGGTGCTGTTGCCGATGGTGGACTGAAGCTGGGCACCTGCGCGCGGCCCACTGGGTGCGCTGGCACAGGCGCTCAGCAGGGTGGCGATAGCGATCAGGATCAGGTGGTTTTTCATGCTTGTCTCCGGACGGGTTGATGGGGAGTTACTCGCCAACTTTAGGCTTCTGGCTGATCGCTGGCAATCACTGTTTGCGTTTTTGACAACTTGAGCAGGCGCGCCAGGGTGGCGTCGGAGATACCGTGATGGCGCAGGCTTTCCAGCGTCTGATGCGCGTAGTCATGGGTTGTTCCGTAACGGCCGTAGGCGTCCGAAAATATTTGCCGGTAACGCGCCTCGCTGAGCTCGCCGGTGAAGTTGGGGCTGCGCCGCGACAGCGTGAAGGCCAGTGCCTGCACCGGTCCCTTGTCGGTCGTGCAGTGCAGTGAACGCGGGTCATACACGCCGGTCACCATCTCGCGCAGCCAGAGTTTGGCGATGACCTCTGGCACTTGGTGGCGCGGCACGCGGTAAACCACGCCGTGACAACTGCCGCCAGAGAGCAGCGCAAACACCAGTCCGGGGCACTCGGGCGTGCCACGGTTGATGCGGCTCCACATTTTGAGCGCGCGGTGCCAGCCGTGTACCCTGGCGCGCCGCTGCTCGGCAAAGTCGAACTCGGGCCGCCAGATCAGCGAGGCGTAGCCAAAAATCCAGAGGTCCTCCTTGCCGCCCCACTGGTGCAGAAAACGCTCCAGCATGGGGGCTGGATCGCGAAGGGTTTGCAGGCTGTCAGGCAGGTGTTTTTGCACGCCCACACTTTACAATGTTCTTCCGGTGAGCATCGCGCAAGCCTCGCCGCACGTTGGTGCACAACCGCTTCCTCGGAGATTTTCTGCATGTTTTCACAATCGGACGATGAGCAGCAGGGCTGGGTGCTGGGCCTGGTTTTCGGCCTCGTCTCGCTGTTGCTGGCCCTGGTGCTTGGCCTGGCCATCAGCCGCGTGACGGCTGTGCGCGCGGGCCTGCCGCCGGCGGCTTTTATCGCCGCTCCTGCCGCCGTTCCTGTATCGGCGGCACTGTCGGCGCAGGCCGTGTCTGACACCGCCAGCATCACTGTGGAGTATGGCGTCGTGAAGTTTTACTTTGCTTCCGGTCAGGCTGAACTCGCTGCCGGCGCGGCTGAGGCCCTGGTCGATGTGGTCAAGGGTGCACGCGGCGGAAAAAAAGTCGTCATCTCGGGCTTTCACGACGCCAAAGGCAACGCTGCGCGCAACGCCGAACTGGCCAGGCAGCGTGCGCTGGCGGTGCGTGAGGCCTTGGTCGCCGCCGGTGTGTCCGAACGGCAAATTCGCCTGGAGAAACCCGCGCAAACGGCTGGCACGGGCAGCGATGCCGAGGCGCGCCGGGTGGAAATTGCCTTGCAGTGAGCTCGCACCGGCGGCGCCTTGGCCCGCCGGTAACCGGTCTGTACCCGTGGCATTGCAGGGATTTGGTAACGCAGTAGGATGTATGAAGTAATAAAGTTACAACGCATACCAAAGAAAACCACCCCCATGAGCCTTCATCCCGTCGTCGCCCAGGTCACCGAAAAAATACGCGAGCGCAGCCGCAGTACTCGCAGCGCCTACCTCCAGCGGCTGGACGCCACCGCCACCCGCGCGATCAGCGTGGATCGCATGGGTTGCGGCAACATCGCGCACGCGGTGGCCGGCATGCCACTGGACGACCGCTTCAAGGTGGTCACTGAACGCGCGCCCAACATCGGCATCGTCACCGCTTACAACGACATGTTGTCGGCGCACACGCCGATGCAACCCTACCCGGACCTGATCAAGTGCGAGGCGCGCCAGCACGGCGCCACCGCCCAGGTGGCTGGCGGCGTGCCGGCCATGTGCGACGGCGTGACCCAGGGCACGACGGGCATGGAGCTCAGCCTGTTCAGCCGTGACGTGATCGCCATGGCCACCGCGGTGTCACTGAGCCATGACATGTTTGATGCGGCACTGATGCTGGGTGTGTGCGACAAGATCGTGCCCGGCCTGCTGATAGGTGCGCTGCATTTCGGCCACCTGCCCATGGTGTTTGTGCCTGCCGGCCCGATGCCGTCGGGGCTGCCGAACAAGGAAAAAGCCCGTGTGCGTGAACTCGCGGCGCAAGGCCTGGTTGGCCGCGACGGCCTGCTCGACGCCGAGCTCAAGAGTTACCACAGTCCCGGCACCTGCACTTTTTACGGCACCGCCAACAGCAACCAGATGCTGCTCGAAGCCATGGGCCTGCATGTTCCCGGCACGGCTTTTGTCCAGCCCGGCGGCGTCCTGCGCGACGAATTGACGCGCGAAGCCGCGCGCACGGTGCTCGGCATCGTGAAGTCGTCCAGGCGCTTCTCCCCCATCGGCAAAATTGTGGATGAAAAGGCCATCGTCAACGCCATGGTGGCCTTGCTGGCCACGGGCGGCTCGACCAACCATCTGATCCACTGGGTGGCGGTGGCGCGTTCGGCCGGCATCCTGATCGACTGGAATGATTTTTCGGATTTGTCCGATGTCGTGCCCTTACTGACCCATGTCTACCCGAACGGCAGCGCCGACGTGAACCAGTTCCAGGCGGCTGGCGGCACCGGCTTCGTGATCCGCGAACTGCTGGACGCCGGTTTCATGCACGAGGACGTGCTGACGGTGCGCGCAGGCGGCATCCGCGAGTACACGCGCGAGCCGGCCATGCAAGACGGCAAGCTGGCCTGGCACGAGATGGGTCTGTCGAAAGACGAGGCCATCGTGCGACCGGCCGGCGCGCCTTTCAGTGCCAGCGGCGGCCTCAAGCTGCTGGAGGGAAACCTGGGCCGCAGCGTGATCAAGGTCTCGGCGGTGCCGGACGACCGCCATGTGATTGAAGCGCCCGCGCGTGTTTTCGATTCACAGGAAGCGCTGCACCTGGCCTTCCAGGCCGGCGAGCTGGACCGCGATGTCATCTGCGTGGTGCGCTGGCAAGGCCCGCAGGCTAATGGCATGCCCGAGCTGCACAAACTCACGCCGCCGCTGGCGGTGCTGCAGGGCAAGGGCTTTCGGGTGGCGCTGGTGACCGACGGGCGCATGAGCGGCGCTTCGGGCAAAGTGCCGGCGGCGATTCATGTGTCGCCCGAGTCCGCCGCAGGCGGGCCGCTGGCGAAAGTGCGCGACGGTGACGTGATTCTGCTGGACGCCATCAGCGGCATACTCGAGATAATGGTGCCGGCCGCCGACTGGGCTGCCCGCCAGACCGCCGTGATGCCTGAGGCATTGCGCGTCGCCAATGGCCTGGGAATGGGGCGCGAGTTGTTTGCGGGAATGCGGCGCAATGCGCTGGCCGCTGAAGAAGGAGCTTTGTCGTGGACATAACAATGGATGGCGTCGCCGGGCCGCTGACGGCCTTGCAGGTGATGCAGGATGCTGCAGTGATCCCGGTGATTGTGCTGACAGATGTGGCGCACGCTGTGCCGCTGGCACGCGCGCTGGTAGCCGGCGGTATCCGCATGCTCGAAGTGACCTTGCGCACGCCTCAGGCGCTGGCCTGCATCGAGGCGATTGCGCGTGACGTGCCCGAGGCGGTGGTCGGCGCCGGCACCGCGCGCAGCGCGGCCGATGTGCAGGCCTGCGCGATGGCTGGCGCGCGTTTCATCGTGAGCCCGGGATACACCCACGCGGTCGGTACGGCCTGCCGCGATGCACATCTGCCGCTACTGCCCGGTGTGGCCACCGGCAGCGAAATCATGGCGGCGCAGGAAGACGGCTACACCGAGCTCAAGTTTTTCCCGGCCTTGCAGGCCGGCGGGCTGGCCATGCTCAAGGCCTGGGGCGGACCTTTCGGGGATGTGAAGTTTTGCCCCACCGGCGGCATCACCGCCGCCAACGCGGCGGAGTTTCTGGCGCTGGCCAACGTCGCCTGCGTTGGCGGCTCCTGGCTGGTGCCAGGCGATGCGCTGGCACGCGGCGACTGGGCCCGGGTCAGTGAGTTGGCGCGGCAGGCGGCTGGTTTGCCCAGATAATTTTTACAGACAAAACTGACCATCAGACCCTTGTTGACGGGCATCAGAAGCTATTGAATTCATAACAAGTGCGCTGCGCTGCTTGTCATCCGGACTTGATGCGAAATCCTTGTTTGCGAACCGTGCCGCGTGATGTACCCACAAGCCGGGTTGGCGGCAAGCGCCAGATGCCGCGTGATGCCTGAGCTACCTAACGCGTGCCCGACGCCCGCATCCGGTTCACCTCCAGGGGTGTCACAACGCCCGCCCGGTTCCCCCACGACTGGCGGATGTGGGTCAGCACCGCCGCGATGTCGCCGTCGCTGAGTTCCAGCACGAAAGGTGGCATGCCGAATGGCCGCGGGTTGCCTGCGGTGGCCGGCGCATAGCCCCCATTGAGGACGATCTGCATCAGATTGGCGGACTGCGCCATGGTCACCGCGCGGTTGCCGGCCAGCGCCGGATAGGCCTGAGGCACACCGCGGCCCTGCTCGCCGTGACATTGCGCGCAATGCTGCTCATAGAGTTTGGCGCCACGCGCCAGCACGCTTGCCTGCGCTGCGGGTGCTGCCTGCACCGCCGCCATCGCCGTGATCGCCGGTGGGGTCAGTTCCTTCAAAAACTGCGCCATGGCGCCGAGGTCGGCGTCGCTCAAATACTGGGTGCTGCGCAGCACCACCTCGGCCATCGGACCGGTGGCCGAGGCGCGCGGCGAGACGCCGGTTTTCAGCAGGGCCACGATGTGCTGGCGGTCCCAGTCGCCGACGCCGGCTTCATGCGGCGAGCTCAGCGATGGCGCGTACCAGTTTTGCATCGGTATCAACCCACCGGCCAGGTCCAGCGCCTCGCTGCTGGCGCCCAGCGCGTTGCGCGCGGTGTGGCAGGCGGCGCAGTGCCCCAGGCCCCGGACCAGGTAAGCGCCGCGGTTCCATTCGGCGCTGCGCTGCTTGTCGGTCTCGTAGACGCCGGGTTTGAAATACAGCGCGCGCCAGATCGCCAGCGCGGCTTGCGAATCGTAGGGGAAACGCAGCACATTCGGCGTCCTGGCGCGCTCCACCGCCGGCAGGCTGCCGAAGTAGGCAAACAGCGCGTCTGAATCCTCGCGCGTCACCTGGGTGTAGTTGGGGTAGGGGAAGGCCGGGTAAAGCAGGCGGCCGTTTTTGGAGCGGCCGTTGTGCATGGCGCGCCAGAAGTGCGCGGGCGACCAGCTACCCAGGCCGGTTTTTTCGTCGGGCGTGAGGTTGCTGCTGTAGACCGTGCCGAACGGTGTGTCTATGGGCCGTCCGCCCGCGTAGCTGGGTTCGCCGCGCGCGCTGTGGCAACTGATGCAGTTTCCGGCACGCGCCAGGTAAGCGCCGCGCGCGATCAGGCTGTCGCCGGGGGTGATCGCGGCGACCGGCACCCGCACATCGACCTCGTCGCGCAGATTGAGCCAGGTCACCGCCGCCGCGGTAGCGGCCATCAGCAGGCTGAGGGCGGACAGCCACAACAGCAATTTTTTCATGGCCTGGCCTTCAGCGCGTTGGCTGGTGCGCCGGCGCAGGTCAAGGTGACCGCGCCGGGCGCCGCGGCGGGCAGGGTGGTGGCCGGCTTGCTGTTGGCAGGCAGTGGCTGCGCGGCCAGCCAGCTCGCTACAGCGTTGAGTTCGTCCAGGTTCAGGCGCTCCACCACCTGCTTCATGCAGTCGGGCGAGTGGGCGCGGCGTTGGCCGGTTTTCCAGGCACCGAGCTGGGCATTGAGGTAGTCGCGCGGCAGCCCCAGCAGGCCGGGTATCGCGGGCACGACACCGGTCATGGCCTGGCCGTGGCAGGCCACGCAGGCCGGCACGCGCCGCGCTGCATCACCCTGCAGCACCAGTTGCCGGCCCTGACGCAGCAGGTCGGCAGAAGCGGTGGCCGGCACCGGCGCCGGGTAGGCCACCTGGAGGCTCGAGAAATACTGGGCAATTTCCATCAGGTAGCTATCGCTCAGCGGCTCCACCAGTTGCGTCATCAGCCCGTAATGGCGCCGCCCGTCGCGAAAGTTAAGCAACTGGTTGTAGAGGTAACCTGCCGGCTTGCCGGCCAGGCGTGGGTAATAACCGTCGGGCCCGGCCCGGCCCTGCGGGCCATGGCAGGCGGTGCAGGCCACGGTGCGCTGGGCGATGTTGTCTTCAAATGGGGCGGCGGCCTGGCCAGCAGCGGCGCTGCCGGCTAGCAGCGCCCAGCCCGTTAGCCATCGTGCGACCGGTGCGCGCCATCCGGAAGGAAGATTCATCATGGGGAGATCATGCCTTGAGAAGCGGGCTGACGCCGCAACCGGGCGCATGGCCCCGCCGTTTGTCAGCGTTTGTCAGCGTTTCGGGCTGGAACGCAGGCAGGCCAGAAAATGGTCCCAACTGGTTTGCAGCTCCTTCAAACGTGCGCCCTTGTCGAGCACGGCGCCGCCGGCTGCCTCGGTGCGCCTGACCACCTTGGCCAAGGCGCTGGCGGGGAGCGGGCCGATCTGGCAGCGCAGGTCTGCGGCCTTGCGGCGCAGCTCGGCAATGGCGTCCTTGGTCAGGGACTTGTTGTCCGACAAGGCGATGGCACCCACCAACTCGGCCATCTCAAGCAGCAGCGTGTCCAGGTACCAGACAGCGGCCGTACCCAGCGCCAGTGCCCAGACGCGTTTGGGCTGGCCCGGCGGGGGCGCAGGCCCGGCGGTCTCGGGCAAGGGTGCTAGGAGGGTCGTCATGGCGATTTTTCTGCAGACCTTAACTTGAGGTGGAAACTGAATTTTGCCTGACCAGGAGCCCGACGGGCGCCCACGGACTGTGAACAGGTCATGCGCGAGGTGCATTCATGGATGGATTAAAAGCGCCACCATCCCATGGCTGGCGAGCGTGACAAGCTATCAAAACAGGAGCGATTCAGACTGTGGCCAGCCAGTCGGTGATGGTCTGGCAGACCCAGTCAGCGTCGTCATGTGGCAGATCGTGACCGGCCCAGGGGTGTTGCTGATGGCTGGCCTGCCATGCCTGTGCCAGGCGCAGTGAACAACGCGGATGCACCAGCCGGTCGACGCTGGATGACAGCAGCAGCGTGGGGCAGTGCGGCTTGCCTGCAGCCGCTGAAAATTGCACTGCTGCCCACAGTTGGCGCCAGGCATTGCTGGCCTGTACCGGCGCGCTCTTGCGGATATGAACCCAGGCTGCCAGATCTTTTTCCATGGCTGCGCTGCGCTCGCAGGTCAGCGCGTGAATCACGCGCTCGCTGTCCCTGACATCGTCCCAGCGCGCGGCCAGCCGCAGTAGCGTCGGCCAGTTGCCGGGGCGCAGCCGTTCGGTGGCGCGGCTGAAGGGGCGCATGCTGGTGTTGATCAGCACCAGCGCGGCCACCTCGCCAGGGAACTGCTGCGCCCAGTCGGTGGCGACCATGCCGCCCAGCGACATCGCCAGCAGCCGGTAGGGTGGCGCGCAGCCTTGGCGCTGCAATTGCGCTCGCGCAAAAACCGTCATGGCAGGTACCGTTGCCGGTGAGCGCAGCTTGCAGAACGTGCCGTTTCCTGGCAAGTCCAGCGCGACCACGGTGTCGCCGGTGGCCGCCAGTTGCTGCGGCAGGCCGCCCCAGTGGCGTGCCTCCCGTGCCAGGCCGCGCAACAGCACCCAGCTCATGGCGCGCGCCGGGGCCGCCAGTGGGCGCTGGCCTGTTGTTGCAACTCGGTCCGGCGCGCTGCCAGCGGCAGCCAGCCGGGCGCGGCATAGGCGGCCCGCGTGAGGAAGTCCAGCAGGTCCACATGGCGGCGCAGCACGCGTTTGATGCGGTGCGCCTTGATCGGGTTGAAGATGCCGTGCCGCGAGAACAACTGGCGCGGATTCTTGCGTATCCACAACCAGGAGCCAAGCTCCAGCGTCATCGGCAAAAATACGTGGCCTGCGGGCGCGTGTTCATAAGCGTGGTCCCACAGGTCGCCGTGCAGCAGGTACTGGTTGCTCTGCGGCTCAAAGCTGTAATCGTGGTGCGGCATCGCTTGCTCCAGCATGGTCTTGAGCGCAAACATCTCGGGCAGATGCGCCATCAGCCGGCGTGTTTTCGCATAAGGAAACCAGATGCTGTCGTCAAAGCCGTAACCCGAATGGCAGTCGAGCGCCAGGCTGAAGGGACGGCAGGCCAGTTGCTCACGCACCACCTGCAGCAGCGCCGTACTTTCGGTTTCCATGGGCGCACCGGGCCGGCCGCAGTACCAGGGCAGCAGCGGGCTCATGGTTTGACCGCCAGCCAGAAAAGGCACGCGGCTTTCGGCGCGCTGCGCTGCATTGCGCATCAGGTCCACGCCGCGCGGGTTGGCGCGTTTGTGCGCCCACATGCCGCCTGGGTTGACGATGGGCATGAACACCAGCCGGACGTTTTGCAACTGTTGCCGCAGCAGCGTGTCCCATTCGAGCCGCCACAGCAGCGCACGCATGTAATGCAGGATCAGCTGCGTGCCGATGCGCTCCAGACCGTGAATGCCGCCGAAAAAACCAATCGCCGGGGCGCGTGGGTCGCGTGAGCCGATGGCGGCGGTGAACAGCTCAAACGAGGGACCGGCGGTGTGGACCTCGGCGACGGTCTGCACCTCAAAGTGCGCGCCGCCGGACCGCAGCAGGGCCTTGAAGTCTTCATGTTCGGCAAAAGTCGCTGCGGCATCGGGTGTGCGGGCGAAGCGGTAGGCGTCGGCGGGCGGGTGCAAAAAATCCATATTCCCATCCTTGCAGACTTGTGTGACAAATCACTGCATGCATGCCTCCCTGCCAGCCAAATTGCCATGAAAAAAGGAGCTGATTCCGCCCATCGCCCATCGCCCATCGCCCATCGCCCATCGCCCATCGCGCATGGGCTGGAGGCTGATTTGGTTTGAAGTTACGGGCCAGGCGGCAGCAGCACCAAATCAGATGCTGGAAAGGCCACGCAGGGCAGGATCCAGCCCTCGGCCTTTTCCTCGGCGCTCAGGCCTGGCCACGCGATGCGGTAGCTCACCTGACCGCTGGCCAGCCGGCAGACGCAACTGCGGCAGCTGCCGTTGCGGCAGGAGCTTTCGAGAAAAATGCTGGCCTGCAGCGCCGACTGCAGCAGCGGCCGGCCGGCCGCTGCGTCGAAAGGCTCACCGTCCGGCAGCAGGCGCGCGCTGTAAACCGGATCGGTAGACGTCTTCGTCATGGCCTGAAGTTTAGGGGTCCGGGCATCAGGGCGGTTTTCATTTGCTGCGACAATCCGGGTCCCCCAGCAACGATTCTCCCAGAGCCTCTTTCATGTCCAGCTACCAAGTCCGACCCGCTACCGTGCGCGATGCCAAAGCCATTGCCGAAATCAACGCCACCTCCTCACGCGCCGCCTACCAGGGACTGGTTCCCGACGACCAGCTCGGTACCCTGTCCATTGACAAGCGCCAGCAGTTCTGGCGCGATGCCATCGAGTACATGGAGCCGCAGGTGCAGGTCGCCACCGATGGCGATAAGGTCGTGGGTTTTGTCGGGTTCGACCGTTCGCGCGACAAGGGCACACCTTCAGCCTGCGGCGAAATTTGGGCCATTTATGTGGACCCGGCACACTGGAACCAGGGTGTGGGCGTGGCTCTGTGGGACGCCGCCAACGACGGGCTCAAGGAAGAAGGCTGCACCAAGGTCACCGTCTGGGTGCCGGTGCGCAATGAGCGCGCACTGCGCTTTCACGAACACGCCGGTTTCAAGCGTGAGATGGCATCGCTGAAAACCGTGCTCGTGGGCACCGTGAAGCTCGAAGAAATACGCCTGAGGCGCGACGTCGGCTGAACCTCGGCTGTCTCAGGAGGGCACGTCCAGCACGCGCTCCTCGTCGGGAATCACCGACATGTCTTCGTCCGGCGACAGCGGCAGGTCTTCGGTGTCTTCGGCCAAGCCGGTCTCGTCCGGGTTGACTTCGCGCGGTCGTCCTTCATGTGTGCTGGCGGAAAAATGGGTCATGGTCATGCTCCGGTTAAGGCCCTATCTTGCGCGTCCCCCGGCAAGACCCCCCTAGGAAAACCATGCCAGTTCCTGTCGGTGCCGACCGACAGACTTTTGCACGACATTTCTAGGCTTTTTCCCATAGCCAGCAAGGATTGACAGCTACAAATTCAGTAGCAAGTTTCGCGCTGTTGCGGCGGCGTGGAGCGGTCTTGTATTAGGATGTCCGTTAGCTTGAGCGCCGCCACCCCCACCGTCTTTTTTGCACTGTTCGACACCGCCGTCGGCGCTTGTGGCATTGCCTGGGGCGACGCGGGAATTTGCGGCATGCAGTTGCCGGAAGCTGACGCCGCGCAAACACGCGTGCGCATGGGCCAGCGTTTTCCTGCAGCGGCCGAGGCTGCCCCTGGCGAGGCGGTACAAGTGGCCATTGGCGGCATCCGCGCCATGTTGCGCGGCGAGGCGCACGCGCTGGATGCGATAGTCTTCGACATGCGCGGCGTGCCGGCCTTTTACCAACGCGTGTACGCCGTCGCGCGTGCCATACCGCCGGGCCAGACCCTGACCTATGGCGAAGTGGCGGCCCGGCTCGGCGAGCCCGGCGCCGCGCGCGCTGTCGGGCAGGCGCTGGGGCGCAACCCGTTTGCGCCGGTGGTGCCCTGCCACCGCGTGCTGGCTGCAGGTGACAAGCCGGGCGGATTTTCCGCGAGCGGCGGCATTCGCACCAAGCTGCGGCTCCTGATCATCGAAGGCGCGATGCGCGGCACACCGGGTCTGTTCGACTGACTAGCTGCCTTGTCCTACAGTCGAGTCATCCCCTTGCGCACAGGCAAGCCGGGATCGCTGTCTCAAAGTAAAGAAAGCGTTCACCAGCCGGCCTCCGCCGGCGCTGTGGGCAGACTGCAAGCTCTTACTTTGAAGGAATTCATCATGGAAACATCCAATGGCACCTCCAGCGGCATCAGCAGCGGCGAAAGCGCCTTGTTGCGTGGCGTCAGCCAGGCCGGCAGCTCGCTGCACAACACCATCGACAAGGTCGCCGAGCCGGCCCGCACCACCGTGGACCGTGCCGCTACTGTGGCTCACAACACGGTGGACAAACTCGCCAGCGGCGCCAGCAGCGTGGCCGGCAAATTCAGCGACCAGGCGCACCGTTTCACCGATGCACCGTTGCAGGCCGTGGATTACTCCAAGGCCTACATCAAAGACCATCCACTGCAGGCCGTTGGTGCCGCGCTGCTGGTGGGGCTGATCTTCGGCCGCCTGACCGCCAGCCGCCATTGACCTGCGCGATCAGGAAACGGTCACCAGCCGCAGGCAGGTGATTTCGGACGGCGCGCCGAAGCGTTTCGGCGGCCCCCAATAACCGGTGCCCCGGCTGGTGTAAATCCACAGATTTTCAAGCCGGTGTAATCCTGCAGTAAACGGTTGCTGGAAGCGAACGAACAAGCCCCAGGGCCAGAACTGGCCGCCATGAGTATGACCCGAGAGTTGCAGATCAAAGCCGGCTTTTTCCGCTTCGACAGCGCTGCGTGGCTGGTGCGCCAGCAACAACCTGAACGCCGCATTGGCCGGTGAACCAGCCAGCGCCGCATGCGGGTCGCTGCGGTGTGAACTGTCAAAATGGCCGGCGCTCCAGTCTGCGACACCGGCCAAGACCAGGCCGTGGGGCAGCACCACATGTTCATTCATCAGCACCCGCACGCCGAGGCGGTTCAGCTCCTGGATCCAGGCGTGGGCGCCTGAATAATACTCGTGGTTGCCAGTGACGAAGTAGGTGCCATGCACCGACGACAAGCCAGCCAGCGGCGCCACATGCGGGGCCAGGTCTGCCACCGTGCCATCCACCAGATCGCCAGTCACTGCCACCATGTCCACCTGCAGTTCGTTGACCACGTTCACTATGGCTTGCAGGTAGCCGCGCTTGATGGTGGGCCCGACATGGATGTCGCTGATCTGTGCAATCGAAAAACCATGCAGGGCGGTCGGCAGGCCGACTATCGGCACCTCGACCCGGACCACAGCGGCGGTGCGCCTGGCGTTGAAAAAACCTAAAAAAGTCATCAGCAGCCCGAGCAGCGCAACCGCCGCTGCTGATCCTGCGTTGAGGCCTGGCCATGAAAAAGTACCCGGACGTACCAGAAGCCACAGCCAGCCTGCGAGCAGAGCGGCCTCGCGCAGCAGGCTCAAGACAAACACCGACGAGAACAGGCCCATGAATAACATGCCGGTCCAGGTCACGCGGTCGGCCAGCAGCGGAGACTTGAAGCGCCGCGCCGTAAGGCCCATCGGCATCAGCACCATGGATGCCAGCAGGCTCAAGCCCAGCAGCAGCTGGGCGACAGGCCAAGCTGCCAGCGCGGGGATCAGGCGGACGCCCAGGTAGGCGTGCAGAAAAAGGGAAAAGAAAAACAGAGACATGGGTGCTCGCAGGGGCAACGTCGGTTGGCGCCCCAAGGATGTGGCAGCAAACTCTTGAAATACAAGCGCCGACTACAAGGGCCGGTTAGGCGGCCGGGCGCGAACCCCAGGCTTGAACTGCAGCATATCCCGCCAACGCACTGCCGCAGGACAGCGCTGCGCCCCAGGCCATGTCCACCAGCGTCAGCTGCCATGGCCAGCCCTTGAGCGTGGCGAGGTTGCTCAGGTCGTAGGTGCCATAGGCCAGCAGGCCAAAAAACGCGGCGAGTGCGGCGCAATTTATCCACCTTTGTTTTTCCAGGCCGGGGCGCACGGCAAATACCACCAGGCCGACCGGGTACAGCAGGTAAAACAGCGCCGCCGGCAGCAGCAGCGGCTGCTCCCGCATCAGCGGACCGATCCAGGCCTGGTAAGAGCCGGTCATCAGCAGGCCCAGCCAGAGCATGTCGGCGGCCAGAAAAAACACCAAGGTGCCAGCGTAAGCGATCAGCGAGTTTTTTATCATCCGGTCATTGTGTACCGGCGCAGCAAAGCCTGCTTTCCTGCTGCGACAATGGTCAGCCCATCACTTTTCCGGTAAATCCCCATGGCCAGCAGCCTGTTTGCATTGCTTGACGATATCGCCACCGTGCTTGACGACGTGGCCTTGCTGACCAAAGTCGCGGCCAAGAAAAGTGCGGGTGTTCTTGGTGATGACCTGGCGCTCAATGCGCAGCAGGTCGCCGGCGTCAAGGCCGAGCGCGAGTTGCCGGTGGTCTGGGCTGTCGCTAAAGGCTCATTTCTGAACAAAGCCATTCTGGTGCCGGCCGCGCTGGCGATCAGCGCGTTTGCGCCTTGGTCCGTCACGCCACTGCTGATGGTCGGTGGGGCTTTTCTTTGCTACGAGGGTTTCGAGAAACTCGCGCACAAGTTTTTGCACAGCAAGGCCGAGGATGCGGCGCATGAGAAGAAACTGCTGGAAGCGCTGGCCGACCCTACCGTGGACCTGGTGGCGGCCGAGAAAGACAAGATCAAGGGTGCGGTGCGCACCGACTTCATTCTGTCGGCTGAAATCATTGCGATCACGCTGGGCACGGTGCAGGACAGCGCTTTCCTCACCCAGATCAGCGTGCTCAGCGGCATCGCCATCTTGATGACCGTCGGCGTTTACGGCCTGGTCGCCGGCATCGTCAAGCTCGACGACGGCGGCCTGCACCTGAGCAAAAAAACCGGTGCCCTGCGCGCGCTGGGTGTGGGCATTCTGGCCACCGCACCCTGGCTCATGAAGGGCCTGTCGGTGGCCGGCACCGCCGCCATGTTTTTGGTGGGCGGCGGCATCCTGACCCACGGTATCCCGGCCCTGGACCATGCCATCGAGGCCCTGTCTGCAGCCGCCGGCACGGTGCTGGGCGCCATCACCCTCCTGCTGGCTGATGCGGTGGTTGGCATCGCGGCCGGCGCGCTGGTGCTGGCCGCGGTGACACTTGTCAAACGCCTGCTGCCAAAACGCAGCGCGCCAGCGGCTTGACCCCTTTTTTTCTTTTCAAGGACCTTTCTCATGACCCTCTCGATGTATCAGGCTTCCGTTCCCGTATTCAAGCAAATGCTGGGCGCGCTCAGCGCCGTGCTGGCCAAAGCCGAAGCCCATGCTGTGGCGAAAAAAATCGAGCCCAATGCCTTGTTGCAGGCCCGTCTGTTCCCCGACATGTTTGCCCTGCTGCGCCAGGTGCAGATTGCCTGCGACTTCGCCAAAGGGGTGTCGGCGCGTCTGGCCGGCGCAGAGGTGCCGGGTTTTGAGGACAAGGAAGAGACTTTTGCCGATCTGCAGGCGCGGATTGAAAAAACGCTGGCCTTTGTAACCAGCCTGGAGGTTTCCCAAATCGATGGCAGCGAAGAGCGCCGCATCGTAACGCAGGCCGGCACACCCAAGGAAAAAATCTTCACCGGCCAGTCCTACCTGCTGAACTATGGTTTGCCGCATTTCTTTTTTCACACCACCACGGCCTATGCCATCCTGCGCAACAGTGGTGTCGACGTGGGCAAAAAGGACTACGTCGGAACTTATTGATCGGGCTTGCTGTAGCCCGATAGTTTGCCGGCTGTTAACCGCGACGGCCGGGGCCAGGGCGCGGAGGTTTCGTCGAGGTGGTTTTGCGAACCTTGGGCAAATGGCCATGCCTTCGGTGCCAGCAGTCGGCCGTCCTGAGCTGGTGCGCCCTGATGGCTGGGTCGTCGGGGATCAGCGGTGTGAGGGGCAGGGGGCCGAGCCATGGTGTCTCCTTCGATGAAACAACAAATCTATGCGCCGCTCCAGCCGCACACTGTAAGAAGTCCCTGCCATCCGTGTAGGACGGGAAGGCCAATCAGGCGCTATCAAAAACAGAGCTTTGGATGTACAACTGCCAAGGGCTGGAGAACTTTTTGATTCATAAACAGAGGCAGCGCAGTGTTGGTAAGGGCTTTCCGCCCGGCACCGCGCCGTAGCATTACCCCATGACCATCTTGCTGGCGCCCATGGAAGGGCTTTTGGATTTCGTACTGCGTGACATTCTCACGCGGGCCGGCGGCGTGGACCGCTGTGTCTCGGAGTTCATCCGTATCACCGACCAGTTGTTGCCCGAGCGTGTCTTCACCCGCATCGTGCCCGAGCTGTTGAACGGCGGGTGCACGCTGGCCGGCGTGCCGGTGCGTGCGCAACTGCTGGGGTCGGACCCGGTGTGTATGGCGGAGAACGCCGCGCGGCTCGCGGCGCTGGGCCCGGCCGGCATCGACCTGAACTTCGGCTGCCCCGCCAACATCGTCAATCGCCACGGCGGCGGTGCGGCCCTGCTGAAGGAGCCGGACACCCTGGCCGCGATTGTGTCGGCGGTGCGGCGCGCCGTGCCGGCGCACCTGCCGGTGTCGGCCAAGATGCGCCTGGGCTACCACGACGATGCGCTGGCAGTTGCGTGTGCACAGGCGATTGCCAGCGGCGGTGCCGACGAACTGGTGGTGCACGCACGCACCAAAGCGCAGGCCTACCGGCCGCCCGCCTACTGGGAACGCATCGCCGACATCCGTGCGGCAGTTGCCATCCCGGTGGTGGCCAACGGCGAGATCTGGACCGTGGACGATGCGCGCCGCTGCCGCGAGGCCTCGGGTTGCGACATGTTGATGATTGGCCGCGGCGCGGTGGCCGACCCCGGACTGGGTCGGGCCATCAAGGCATCGATGGGTAACGGCCATGCGCAGGTGCTCGGCTGGCCGACGCTGGTGCCACTGCTGGCTGATTTCTGGCACCTGATCTGCACCCGGCTTGATGCGCGCTCGCGGCCCGGACGGCTCAAGCAGTGGCTCAATTTCTTGCGCCGGCGTTTCCCGGAAGCGGAAATTGCTTACCAGTCGCTCAAGACCATCAACGACCCGGCGCTGATCGACCAGTGGTTGGCGGGCGAGGTCCAGGCGCATGTCGCTGAGCCCCCAAGCCCGTCGCGCTTGCTGCAAGCCGCCTGAGCGCACACGCATCAGGCAAACAAGCCCTCAAAACCGGTCGCCGGCTCAAAACGTTTGTTGCGGTAGTGCAGCCGGGTTGGGCCGGGCAAGGCCGCCTCACGCACCGTATGCCGCGCATCGCCGGGGTAACAAATCATGCGCTCGCCGTTGTCGTCGAAGGATTCGGGCTGGATCACCGGTGGCCGCCGCGCACGCGCGGCGGCCAGCACGCTGTCCACCGTGCTGTGTCGTGCCAGGTGCGCCAGGCTCATGATCTGCGGCGGCGCCAGCTCGATCTGACCGGTCCAGTATTGCTGCAGCGCTTGGCGCGGGCTGAGCCAGGTGCTTTCGGTGGTTTCAAAGTCGTCGTGGCGCGCCACCTGGCCGTCCGGCACCGCCGCGACAAAAAAGCGGGTGTCGAAACGCTTGTTCATGACCGAGGGTCGGGCCGGTGTGATCCAGCGCGACCAGGGCAGGACGCTGCGGGTCTGCAGGCGCAGTGCCATCTGCGCCAGCAGGGCATTGAAGCCCAGGCCGCCCCGCAGCAGCGCAGCGGCCTGTGTGGCGGGCTGAGCAGAGCCACTTTGCGCAAACAGCACGCCGCATTCCTCAAAGGCTTCACGCAGCGCCGCCACATACAGGGCGCCGGCGGTCGTCTCGCTGATGTCGGCTTCGCCCAGACCGCCGTGTAGCGCGTCCAGTGGCTGGTCCCCGTGCGCGGCCATGTCGAGATCGGCATCGGCCGCGTCGACCTTGCCGCCGGGAAAAACATAGGCCCCGCCAAGCACATCGGACAGGCCGTGGCGCTTCATCAGAAACACCTCCAGGCCAGCCGGCGCATCACGCAGAAGTACCACGGTGGCGGCGGGGCGCGGCGGGGTGGTGACGGTTTCAAGATTCAGTTCCATGCGGGCTTTCAGGCGAAAGGGAGGCGGTCCATTACAGTACGGCCTGACGTCCTAGGCTACCAGAGCCCGGGCCATCCAACGATCACCAGAAAGACAGGAGACAGCAATGGGTATGGATTTCACGGGCCGCGTGGCCATCGTCACAGGCGCGGGCGGCGGGCTCGGCAAACAGCACGCGCTGGCGCTCGCCGCGCGCGGAGCGAAGGTGGTGGTCAACGACCTTGGCGGCGCGCGTGACGGCTCCGGTGGATCGGTCAGTGCCGCTGAAGCGGTGGTCCAGGAAATACGCGCTGCCGGCGGCGAAGCCATCGCCAATGGCGCGTCGGTGACCGACTTTGCCGCCGTGCAGGCCATGGCCAGACAAGCCATGGATGCCTGGGGCCGGGTTGACATCCTCGTGAACAACGCTGGCATCCTGCGCGACAAGAGTTTTGCCAAGATGGAGCTCGCCGACTTTGCGCTGGTGATGGACGTGCACCTGATGGGCGCCGTGCATTGTTGCAAGGCGGTGTGGGACATCATGGCCGCGCAGAAGTACGGCCGCATCGTGATGACCACCTCGTCGTCGGGCCTGTATGGCAACTTTGGCCAGTCAAACTACGGTGCAGCGAAGATGGCGCTGGTCGGCCTGATGCAGACGCTGTCCATCGAGGGCGCAAAAAACGATATTCGCGTCAACTGCTTGGCGCCCACTGCCGCCACCCGGATGACCGAGGGCCTGATGCCAGAAGAAGTGCTGCGTGCGCTGCAACCCGAGGCGGTGGTGCCTGCCATGCTGGTGCTGGCGGCGCAAGACGCGCCGACGCGCGCCATCCTGTGCGCGGGTGCCGGAACTTTTGAAGCGGCTCACATCACACTGACGCGGGGTCTGTGGCTGGGCACAGGTGCGCAGGTGCCTGAGGGGCTGGCGGGCAGGCTCGGTGAAGTGCGCGAGCGCAGTGGCGAGATGGTGCCGCAAAGCGGATCGGCGCAGGCCAGCAACGAAGTCACCCAGGCGATGGCGCAGGCCGCGAAAACTTCGGCTGCCGCCTGAAAAAAAGGCGAATGCGAAGCGGGAAAAAAAATGCAGCCGGGTTCGCTGGACAATGTTTCGACGTTTCGCACGGAGGCGGAGGTCGGATACCTGTCGTTGTAGCGCGAAACCCGGCTGGCACAAATGAAGTTTGCGCAATCCCTGGCGCGGCGCATGCAGTCCGGTGGTGATGACTCGTGTAGTCCACGTCTGTCGCGCGGTCACCCCCCCCCCACTGGGCATATCTTAGGCAAGCGGTTGAAACCCTTTTCTCCCAAGCTTTCCATGCTCCTGAAAACGTAGCATTTTGTAGAATCCCGATCCGTTTTGGCTGCGGACGTAACGAGGTGCAAGCATCAGCGGCCAGGGCGGACCTGTCCTACAGGCGCACGCGGATGCCACCGACCCGGCGCACGAATGCGAGGTCTAGATTGAACTCAGTCGATCACCGATCGGCGTTTTAAATCAACCACCCTTCGGGGTTTCAAATCAGGAGCTACCCATGAAACTGAATCAATCTCTGACTGCCGCCGTCACCGCTGCCGCACTTGTTGCGGGTGCAGGTTTTGCTTATGCACAAACATCCGCTCCCCAAGTGACCAACACACCAGGCGGATCGTCGGCGCAAGGTCCGATCAACCAGAACCAGGGCAGCACCAGCGGCGCTACCGGCTCAATGAACAGCAACAGCGGCTCGATGAACAGCAACAGCACCATGCAAGCCCAGCCTTCGACCAGCACTGGCACCACCAGCATGGACACCAGCAACAGCGCCACCCCTTCCATGAACACCACGCTGGAGCCACGCGCTGACCGTAACTAAGACGGCAACACATGTTTCCTTAGGTCGCGGGGAAGCCGGATGAGTTCATCCGTCTTCCCTGCATCCTTTTAAACACGGGTGTTTTCAAGCATGTCTTCTGCTGAACCTTCTCAACTTGATGCCATTTTCAAGGGTTTGGGCATAGGCTGTGCTGCACTCGCGCTGATTCTTCCAGGGCAGGTTACATCGCGTCAGTCCAGGCCGCTTGCAGTAGCGCCGGCTGCTGTGCTGGTGCCTTCGCTGGAACATTTGCCGCGGGTGGCGGATTTTGCTCAGGAAGATCCGTCCAGTGAAGCGCGCCAGATGGCCAACTGGGTGATGGATGCACGCGACCACCGTGGCATGCCGTTTGTCATCGTCGACAAACAGCAGGTGAGGGTGTTTGTGTTCAAGCCGGACGGCACGCTGGACGGTGCGACGCCGGCGCTGATGGGGTCTGCCGTCGGTGATGATTCGGTTCTAGGTATCGGCGAGCGGGAAATGTCCGCCATCGAGCCGCATGAACGCACCACACCAGCCGGGCGTTTTGTCTCGCAGCCCGGTACCAACTCGTCTGGCGAGGACATTGTCTGGGTGGACTATGAGGCGGCGGTGTCCATGCACCGGGTGCGCGCCAAGGAGCCCAGCGAACGCCGGCTCGAGCGGCTGGCGTCTGCCACGCCGACCGACAACCGGATCTCGTTCGGTTGTATCAACCTGCCGGTGACTTTTTATGAAGACGTGGTCAAACCAGCGCTTGGTTCGCAGCGCGGTGTGGTTTACGTCCTGCCCGAAACCCGTCCGGTGCAAGCCGTGTTCCGGAACTTCAAGGTGATCGGCGCGAGCTGATCACTGACGATCCTGCTTGTCGGATAAAACCTACAACGCAAGCATCTTCGGGAATTCCCCTATTTTCCATAAAATTGATTCTCGGCCCATACCAAATATGGGTTGATAGCTATCAAATTTAGAGCACAGCGGCCTGTTACATGGCCCTACGTTTGCTCAAAACCGCTTCCAGTCAGTAGGATATGTCCTACAGCGCCGGGCACCTGCCCGATTCTGTACGGACCGATTCAACCTGGCAGGACACGGAATGAGCATTCGAAGCACGACGACGCTGTACGCCACGGCTGCCCTGGCAGTGCTGGTTGTGCTGTCCATGCCTGTTTCCGCCATGCAGGAGTTGCCCACGCTGCAGTTGCCTCTGCTGGCCGACTTCGCGGGCGAATCTGCATCCACCGATGCCCGTTATGCCGCAGCGTCGGTGATGGCCTCGGCCGACAACAAAGGGTTGCCTTTTGTCATCGTCGACAAAAAAGACGCGAAGCTGTTTGTATTCGACGCCAGCGGTCGCCTGCGCGGCGCCTCGGCCGCTTTGCTTGGGCTGGCCAGCGGTGACCGCTCGGTGCCCGGCATCGGCCAGCGGCCGGTGACCCAGATCCTGCCTGCGGAACGCACCACACCGGCGGGGCGTTTCATGGCGCAGCCGGGTCGCAATTTGCAGGGTGAGGATGTGATCTGGGTCAACTACAGCGAGGGCCTGGCAATTCACCGCGTGCGCCCCGGCAACAGCCAGGAGCAGCGGCGTGAACGCCTGGCTTCCGCGACGCCGCAGGACAATCGGATTTCGCTCGGCTGTGTGGTGGTTCCGGTGGCGTTTTACGAAACGGTGGTCAGCCCGTTGCTCGGCAGAAGCCACAGTGTGGTGTATGTGCTTCCCGAACAGTCTGCGGTGTACGCGCTGTTCTCTGCCCAGTCGCCCTGAACCCCTGATCAGCGGCTGTCAGTTGCGTGGGTCCCGGAACGGACGGGACCGCGCTGGTCCCTGGTCGACCACGTAAACCATGTTGCCGCCCGCAGAATCCCGGATGTTGCTGCGGGTCAGGTTGACCGCCGGGCAATTGCTGTCGGTGATGGAAAACACCATGTGCCCGTCCTTGAACACCGTCGGCAGCGTCTGATGCAACTGGTAGCGCATGTCCACCGGCGCCTGTCTTGCGTGGTAGATGACCTGGTTGGCGCGGTTGTAGACGGTGTAGCAGGCCAGCGCCTGGCCGCTCAGGGTGGCGGTCAGCAAAACGCCGAGGGCGTATTTGAGGGCGAGTGTCATGCGTGGATCTTTCAGAAAAGTCCATGATCGGGCCGCCGCGCCGGCCGGAGCGCAGGCGCTCAGGCGTTTGCGCTGTCAGCAAACATCCCTTGAAACCTCCCGGTTATCAATAAAACAGGGCTCCAGCCCATATCAGATTTACGTATTTAGCTATCAAAAAAGAAGCAATTCCTGCCTCAGGCCATGCGCCCCTTGTTGGCGACCACCACGCAGCCGGTGATGAGCCAGGACGTGCCCTCGCGCTGCAAGCTGTAAATCGCCAGCCAGGCGTCGCCGCTGGCATCGAGCATTTGTACCCGCTGCATCACCTGGCCGTCCTTGTTTTCGGGCTTGAGAAAAGCCACCGACGACGGGCGGTAGACCACCGGGTAGGCGTTGCGCACCATGGCCATGAAACCGGCCGCCGTGCCCAGCGCTTCGCGGATGTTGGGCGCAGCATAAGAAAAAGCCTTGACGGCATCGTCCGCCGCAAAAGCTGCCAATTGGCCCTGTACAGTGGTGCGCACGGTTTTTTCATCGGCCGGGGTCAAGGACGCGGCCTGGGCCGGCGCCCCCAAGGCCAGCGCGCAGCATGCCGCAGCCAGTAGCCGCACCAGGCGGGTAAAAAGGGCGGGCTGTTGGGTCATGAAGATCTCCTTGAGGCGGTGCATGGATTGTCCGCCTGCTACCCACAAAAGTAAAAGACGGCGCCTCGTTTTTGTGCCGCGAGGCTGATGCCGATACGGGCCGGCTGCGTGATTGGATGCGCAGGCGCAGTATTTGCGCTTGCGTCCTACCTTGCAATCAGCGCACGGGCTGCCCGTTACCGCCCGGCCAGCGGCAAAAATGATTACAACTTTTCTGAGCCAACCCGTCAAACCCAACCCAAAAATTTTGCATGGACAGCACCAGCAGCGCCGCGTGGTACGCGCAACTCGCCAAGCCTTTTTTCGCGCCACCGGCTGCCGTGTTCGGCCCCGTGTGGACCGTGCTCTACATCATCATCGCCATCAGCTTTGGCTTTGTGCTGCTGCAGTACCTCAAGCGCCGTCTGCCCTTTCGTGTGTTGCTGCCCTTCATCCTGAACCTGGTGTTCAACGTGTTGTACACACCGATCCAGTTCGGCCTCAAAAACAATCTGCTGGCGAGTCTGGACATCGTGCTGGTTCTGGGCACGCTGGTCTGGGCGCTGGCCGCCGTCTGGCAGCGTGCGCGCTGGGTGGCGCTGGTCAATCTTCCCTATCTCGCCTGGGTCGGTTTTGCCACCGTCCTGCAACTGGGCATCACCTGGCTCAACCGTTGAACTGTTGAAAGATTCCGATGAAACTTCGCCGTCCCTCCCTGCTGGGCACTGTGTCCCTGATAGCTGCCCTGGTGGTGCTCACCACCTCGGGCTGCGCCGCCTGGCGCATCAAGCAATCGGCTGAGCTAGCCCGGCAAAGCGAGCCCTTCCAGGCATCGCCTGCGGGTGCCGGCGCGAGCTTGCTGGTGGTGGGCGACAGCACCGGGGTGGGCTCCGGTGCGTCTTCGCCGGCCGCCAGCCTGGCCGGGCTGATTGCGCGCGACCATCCTTCCTTCAAGGTTGTAAACCGGGCCAAAGACGGCGCCAAGTTCGCCGACATCGCCCGCCAGCTCGACGTGTCTGGCGGCGAGCGCTTCGATGCCATTTTGGTGCTGGGTGGTGGCAATGATGTGATTCGCCTCACGCCTTATGGGCCACTGGAAGAAAATATTGCCCGCGTTGCGGCCCTGGCGCGCACGCAAGCCCGGCTGGTGGTGTTGATGCCTTCCGGCAATGTGGGCAGCGCGCCCTTCTTTTTTCCGCCGTGGTCGTGGCTGATGACGCAGCGCTCCAAAACCCTGCACCGCTTTGTACGTGAAGTGGCCAGCGACAACGGCGCGATTTATGTCAATTTATACAAGGACAAGTCGGAAGACCCGTTTGCCCAGCGGCCGGACGAGCTCAATGCCAAAGACGGGTTGCACCCCAGCGATGCGGGCTACCGGCTTTGGTATGCCGAACTCAACACGCAGGCGGACTTTTCCAGGCGGCTCGCGGCCCTGGTGCGCTAGGCGAGCGTTTTTTATATGCGCCGGGACGACGGCGCGGTATTTTGAAAGTCTGGCGCGGGCGAGCCGTCCACTGGCTGCTGCAGATGGGCATCGCGGATGGCAAACATGCGCTGCAGGTCTTGCAACACCTCGGCATCGTGGTCGGGCTCTGGCGGGGCGCCGGCTGAGGAGGCTCGCGGAACGGCGACCGGGATGATCGCATCTTCGGGCATCAGGGAGACTTCAGGCATCGGGACGGCCGTTTGAAGCGGCGCCGACACATCCAGCCACACCGAGGGCTCGGGCATGTCGAGATAAGGACAGGTGTTGCCCACGTCCAGCTCCCAGGACAGCCCATGCAGCCAGACCGATGCCTGCGGCTCGAACTCGGTGATGGCTGCCAGCAACTGCTGCTGAAAAGCATGCGCGTAGGTCAGCAGCAACATGTCCCAGTGGCGCATCACCAGGCGCACGTACAGGCCGGTGCCGCGGCTGCGGCTGTTGACCACCAACATCCGGCATTCGACCCAGCCAGGTGGAATACCGTGTTTGCGCAAGCCGTCGCGCAACATCATCTGGACCAGTTGACGACGGGTGGCGTTGTCGGAGTTGTCTTCGATGGTGTGCGGGTTGTCCAGGCTGTCTGCCCGCTCGCTTTTTGCGGCCGTGGCTGACGCAGGGGCCGATTTTTCCGGAGCTTGCGGCGTTTTCAGCCCCAATAATTTGTTGATCGCTTGTCTCATGGCTATGCCTCCTTGCGGCAAGCCGGCTGGCGCGAACCGGTCGCTGCCGCTACCGGCGGCTTGTGTGTGATTGATGGTCGTCCAAGTGCGGTGGCAAGTCAAGCCGCGGCGTTGCCGCAGGCACAATTGGTTTACAGCCACTTTTTTATCCTTGCCATGTCACTCGATGTCATTGAAGTTGAAACCGCCGCCAACCCGACCGCCAGCGTTGTGCTGATGCACGGCCTGGGCGCCGACGGGCGTGACTTTGTCCCGATCGCGCAGCAGCTCGATCTCTCGGCCGTCGGCCCGGTGCGTTTCCTGTTTCCCAACGCGCCGGTGATTCCGGTCACCATCAACGGCGGCTACCAGATGCCGGCCTGGTACGACATTTTGGGCGCCGACCTGACACAGCGCCAGGACGAAGAGGGCCTGCGCAAGACCCAGGCCAGCATCAACACGCTGATCGCGGGCGAAATTGCACGCGGCATCCCGGCCAGCCGCATCGTCGTCGCCGGCTTTTCCCAGGGCTGTGCGATGGCGCTGATGACCGGCCTGCGTTACCCCGAACGGCTGGCCGGCATCATCGGCCTGTCCGGCTACCTGCCGCTGGCCGACAGGTTGGCGGCCGAACGCAGCGCCGCCAACCACGGGCTGCCGGTGTTTCTGGGCCACGGCCTCCGCGACGGCGTGGTGCCGCTGGTCGCCGCGACCGCCACCCGCGATACGCTGGCCGCGCTGGCTTACCCGGTTGACTGGCGCGAGTACGCGATGGAACATTCGGTCTGCATGGAAGAGATCGCCGACATGAACACCTGGCTGCTGCGCGTGCTGGCGGGCGGTTGCTCTGCCTAACTCGCGCCGAGCGCGGCGGGGCTTTTGCGTGATGAGCCGTGAGGCGCAAAACCCAAGGCAAGGCTTTCTGCCTTGCCTGGTTTTGTAACGAAGCGCTGGCAACCGCGGTCGCGGTTGCAGCCCTTTGAGCCCTTATGGGCAGGCACGGCCTTAGCCGTGCGTGCCCGCAAAACCACGCCCCTTCGGGTTCGGACCAAAACGGGCGCTTTCCTCACCAAACCTCTTGCGTGTGCTTCAGCACACGCTGCACGGTGTTGGCGAGAAAATCATCCCGTTATGGACCCGAACGCGCAGTCGGGAGTTAGGCAGAGCAACCGTAAGGGCTTTCGCGGCGAGGCCGGACTGAAGGCCAGCGCCAAAGCCATGTTTTAAGCATCAAATAGGCCTCCAACCCATAGGCAGAAAGCGCAGACAGCTATAAAAAGTGTAGCAATCGATGGCCCGCGAGGGGCCTCCTGCAGGCCTTGCACCCTGGCCTGCACCGGCTCCGGCGCAGGCCCGCCTGCAAACAAGCCCGGCCTGTGATACCTTGCACGCCACGGAAGAACAGAGGGAAGACAGATATGAACAGCTTGCATGCGCGCCAGGGCACGCTTTTGGGAGACCGCCTTCAGGCGCTGGCCCCTGCGAGGCTGAAAGGCATGCGTCGCGGACTGGAAAAGGAAAGCCTGCGCTCCCAGCCCGGTGGCGCGCTGGCGCTGACGCCGCACCCCGCTGCGCTGGGATCGGCCCTGACCCACCCGAGCATTACCACCGACTTCAGCGAGTCGCAGGTCGAGCTGGTGACTGCCGCACACGCCGGCCTGGGTGACGGCGCCGAAGCCGCGCTCAGCGAACTGACGCAGATTCACCAGTTCACCTACCGCGCGATGAAAGCGCTCGGCGACGAGATGTTGTGGGTCTCCAGCATGCCCTGTGGCCTGCCGACGGATGAGACGATTCCGATTGGCCGCTACGGTTCGTCCAATGTCGGGCGCGCCAAAAGCGTTTACCGCATGGGCCTGGGTCACCGTTATGGCCGGCGCATGCAGACGATCTCGGGCATCCACTACAACTGGTCGTTGCCCGGCGTTTCCAGCGAAGAATATTTCGGCCTGATCCGCAATTTTCGCCGCCATGCCTTTTTGCTGCTTTATCTGTTTGGCGCGTCGCCCGCCGTTTGCTCCAGCTTTGTTGCCGGCCGCCAGCACGAGTTGCAGGCGCTGGGCGCGGGCACCATGTACATGCCGCACGGAACCTCGCTGCGGATGGGCCGCCTCGGTTACCAGAGCGACGCGCAGGCCTCGCTCAAGGTCAGCTACAACAACCTCGACGGTTATGGCGCCTCGCTACAGGACGCGCTGACCCGGCCTTATCCGGCCTATGAGGCGGTCGACATCCAGAACCCCGGCGGCGACTACAACCAGCTCGCCACCAGCCTGCTGCAGATCGAAAACGAGTTTTACGGCACCATCCGCCCCAAACGCGTGATTTTTCCGGGTGAGCGCCCCCTGCATGCGCTGCGCGAGCGCGGCGTTGAATACGTTGAAGTGCGGCTGATGGACCTGGACCCGTTTGTGCCGGTCGGCATCGCGGCCGATACCATGCGTTTTCTCGATGTGTTTTTGCTGCACTGCCTGCTGACCGACAGCCCGCCCGACACGACGCAGGAGATCGCTGCGCTGGCGCGCAACCAGCACCGCGTGGCCGCACGGGGCCGCGAGCCCGGCTTACAGCTGGAGCGCAGCGGCGAGGAGGTCGACCTCACGAAATGGGGCGACGAGCTGATCGGGCAATGCGCGCCAATTGCTGCGGCGCTTGATGCGGCGCAGGGCGGCAGCGCTTATGTGGAGGCCTTGCGCGCTTCAGAAGCGTCGCTGCACCAGCCCGACGGCCTGCCGTCGGCCCGCGTGCTGGCGGCCATGGTGAAAGACCACGACAGTTCGTTTGTGGCGTTTGCGCGGGCGCAATCGCTGGCCACCCGGCAAACCCTGCTGGACCTGCCGTTTTCCGCCGCCCAGCAGGCGCGTTTCGAGGAGCTGACACGGCAGTCGCTGGCCGAGCAGAAGACGATTGAGGCGGCCGACTCCATGCCGTTTGAAATCTACCGCCAGCAATACGTCTCGCCGGAGCGGCTGGGCATACGCAGCCTGGCGCACGCGGCCTGAACCTCCGGCTATTTCCTGGCGGGAGGGAGTGTCAGCGCTGGGAGGCGCTTTCATTTTTTGAAGCTAAGAATGGCTGCAGCCTTTTCTGTGTATGCGCTGTAGCTATTGAAATCGTAGCGAAATCACCGGCCTCCTGGGCAGATCCGTTTGTCGGCCCCTGGCTTTCTCTTGCAAACCCCCGGCTGCGGCCGCGCTCGATTTTCATCGCTTCGTCCGTCTTGATGCAGTCTGTTTAGGCTGACACGCACGTAGCGCGATGTGGGCGTTTGACGTCCTCCGCTTAGGCGGCTTTTGGCCAAGAGCGGACCTTGACCGGCTGCGGCTTTCTCGTCGCGCTTCTTCTTTTGTCTGCGCTGGTCGTGAGCAGGGCATCCTCTTGGGCCTCCTGCTCCGACCGATACGAGACGTCAGAAGCCGACCACGCTTCTCGTTCTCAAGATGTCTTCAACGATACGGGTCGGTGTCCGCATTAAACAGCGTCTTAATCTGGACCCGCAGCCACTGGAACGCTGGCCCCTTGTGGGTGCGCCGGTGCCAGTACTGGTAAATGGTGAAGGTCGGCGGCTGAAACGGCAGCGCCGTCACTACAACCGCACCTGAGCGCGCCATGTCTGACGCCGTCCCGAGAGGCACTGTTGCAACGAGGTCCGAATTGGCGACTGTCGATGCCAAGGTCAGGTGATGTGGAGAACTAAAGGCGACGTGCCGCGGGATTCGCTGGCGGACCAGCGCCTTTTCCAACAACGAGTTGGAACGAGCAGGGGTGGATACCACCGCATGACTCAAGGATTTATAGGCATTTCGCGTCATGCCTGTTGACAGCACAGGATGCCCCTTTCGAACGATACATGCATACGTGTGACTGTAGAGAGCCTGCCGGAAGAAGCGGTCGCGTTCAAGGTCTGGAAAGTATCCAATAGCGACCTCTGCGTCACCAGAAGCCAGCGTTTCGGCCAACGGCATGATGGTGGGTGAGATGATGTGCAAGGACGCAAAGGGGGCATGTTCAGCGAGGTGGCGAACGAGCGGGGGCGCAAACACCACCTCTCCGGCGTCAGAAGCAGCGACATGAAACGCCACTTCTGCCTCACTCGGGATGAAGGACGTACGTCCAAACATTTTCTGCTCGACTTCTTGTAGAACGTTACGAGCGGTTTCCGCCAGCTCCAGCCCTTGTGTGGTGGGCTTCATCCCGGCCCCTGTTCTGACGAAAAGATCATCTCCCATTTGTCGGCGCAGACGAGCCAACGCGGAGCTGAAGCCCGACTGGCTCATCTTCAGGTGTTCTGCTGCTCGGCCTACGTGACGTGTTTGGTCCAGCGCCACCAACACCCTTAGCAGGTTCAAGTCGAAGTCCATTATCGCTCCTGTAGATATGGCATATCGCCATTGGCTGATTGAACGATTATCGACGCAGGTCTATTCTCACGTGTATGACACATGGAGACACCCTGGTTGACCAAGCGCCACTCGTCAGCGAGGAGGGGAAAAAGCAGCTTGAAGCCCTGAGACGGGCCATCCCCGTTACGCGGATGGTGGACTATGGCGTGCCGCTTGGCGATGCTCTGAACATCCATGCACAAACAACGGCAGAAGAGCCTCCTGCGTGGGACGTGCTATGTGAGCAGATTGCACAAAGACACCTCAAAGTAGCCAACGAAGCTGACATTCAGCGCCGTAGCGCGACAGCACACCAGGCGTGGCGTGCGGCCAGTGCCTTGCTTCAGTGCGCCCAGCTTGCATTCAATCAGGATGGGCCACGGAAACTCGAGTTGTACGAGCGCTCTCACGCGGCGATGGCTCAGGGCGCGCGCCACGTGCGCCATGTGGAAGAACTCATCGTTCCGACGTCCCGAGGAAAGCTGCACGGTTGGGTTGTACGCCCGGTGCACTGCGTTCCTCACGCAGCGGTCCTTATTCTCGGAGGTCTGAGCGGCTGGGGGAGCGTCTACTTCGGTATGGCCCAGGCGCTGGCCGCGCGTGGTCTGCTAGCCGTGCTGGGTGAAGGGCCAGGACAGGGCCTAACCCGTATGCGCAGTGGGCTGCACCTCGACGCCGAAAGCCTGGCTTTGTTTGGAGCTTTGCTGGATGCTGCGGCGGCCGAGTGTGGTGATCGCGTCGGCGTGTGGGGCAACAGCTTTGGAGGTCTGTTCGCTGCGCATGTGGCAGCACACGACCCACGGGTTAAGGCAGTCTGCATCAACGGCGCCCCCTTTGCCCCAATCGTCCCTTCGTTTCGGACAGCCCGCGAACAGATGCAGGCAGTGTTTGGCGTGAATGAAGCGGACCTTCCAAACAGGCTGGCAGCCATCGCCATGTCTCCGGTACGGCACCGCATCGAAGGCGCCATGCTGGTGGTTGAAGGAGGAAGGGACCCGATGGTGCCGCTGGGCGAACAACGGGCTTTCCTAGAACTTAGCCACCCAGAACGCTCTCATGTCGTGTCCTGGGATGACGGGGAACACACGATTTACAACCACGCAGCGGCGCGCAATGCCCTCGTTGCCGACTGGTTCTCGGATTGGCTATCCCCATAGTCCAAAAACTGCATTCGTTCGCCAAGGTTCTGACAACACAAAAAATAGGAGACATAAATGAAAACCAACACTCAGTCAGTCGATATCATCGTTGTAGGCTACGGGCCTACTGGTCTTGTTCTCGCTTCATTACTCGGACAGCGCGGGCATAGCGTGGCTGTCGTCGAGCGGTGGCCAGCGCTCTATGGAAAGCCTCGTCTCACCCACATCGACGGAGAAACTGCACGCCTTTTGTCACTTGCAGCCGATGCTGAAGAGTCGTTGCGCGACAGTTGGACCACTCCGCACTACTTTTGGAGCAACGGCAAGGGTCAGCTGCTGATTGACGTCGCCGCCGGCAACACGCGAAAGTCGCTTTGGGATGACCACATTTCGGTGCACCAGCCGCATTTCGAAGCGGCCATCCATCAGCGCATCACAGCGAACCCCAATGTTCAGCTCTTTCGCAGCTATGCGGCGACATCCTTGGTCCAGGACTCAGCGGGAGTACGACTTACCTGCCAGCCTTGGAGACGAGGTGACGAAGCCGAGATTCCAGAAGAAGCCATCACTCTGGAGGCAAAGTACTTGGTGGGCGCTGACGGTTCCAACAGTTTCGTTCGAAACGCGCTGGGAGTCGACCGTATCGACTTCGGCTTCAATGAGCGCTGGTTGTGCGTCGACACGGAACCACTGAGACCGTTGCCTGCGAAGTTTGACGAAAACGCGATGCAAATCTGCGACCCCCGGCGCGGATACATGTTCATGCCGATTGGAAAAACCCGCCAGCGTTTTGAGTTTGCTCTGCAAGAAAAAGAAGACACCGTGTCAATGAGCAAGCCGGAAGCCGCCTGGCGCCTGCTGCGCGAATACCACGACCTGGGGCCACAGGATGTCAGCATCGTGCGCAACCTGGTCTATACGTTTGAATGTCGCATGGCCAAGAGTTGGCGTGTCGGTCGCGTGTTTCTTAGCGGAGACGCCGCGCATACCAATCCGCCCTACCTGGGCCAAGGTGCGTGCTCAGGCATGCGTGACGCCTCGAATCTGGCTTGGAAGTTCGACCTCGTGCTGCGCGGCCTCGCAAACGACAAGCTGCTCGACACCTATGAGAAGGAACGCCGGCCACATGCGCAGAAGCTCATGTTGGACTCCCGCACTCTGGGCTTGGTGGCCAACACTTCGAACCCCATCAAGGCAGCAGTTCGCGATTTGCTCTTCCGATTCAAGCTTACGCCTAAACCGCAGTTTCCCATCGTCACCGATGGCGTGATTGCGCGGGGCAAGGACGGCAAGCCCGAAGGGGCCGCAGGAGCATTGTCGGGTCAGGGACGTCTCAAAGTAGGCGGTACAGTTCAACGCTTTGATGAACACGTGGGATTCAACTTCTCCGTGGTGTCTCGCAAGAAGGTGAAGGACGCGCTTTCTCCGTCAATGCAGCAGCAACTGCAGGACGTAGGCGTGCATTGGGTGGAGCTGGATAGCGTGGGCGATGAGGACGGAACATACATTGCCATGCTGGACACGATGAATGCTGATGCAGTAGTCATACGCCCAGACTTCGTTTTCTTTGGCGCGGCGAAGTTGCCTCAGCTCGAAGCGACGCTGGCAGGCTTGCTTGCAGCGCTCCAGGTTCAAACCAACTCAAAAACGCCCAAACCTGTGCCTGCCTGATGGTAATTGAACGCGTCCTGGAAATTTCCAGGCGAAGGTAAGAACGTGCTCAAGCTATATCACCACGGATGGCGCTAACCGAATGTCGGCTTCAGAGAAAACTCAACTTCTGCTCAGGGCCCGAAGCGGTCTTTTGTCGCTCATCTACCTTGTTGTACGTTGCCGCGGGACTGGATGCGGCGGCGCGTCGATAATCGGGGTGGGCTGACTTGCAGCGTGCAAAACACCGCCAGCCCGCCTTACCGTTTTCCCGCCGCGACCCAAACTTCGAACCCAAGAAAGAACATCCCGATGGCCATCCAGTGGTTTCCCGGTCACATGCACCTGACCAAAAAAGCCATCAGCGAGCGCATCAAGGAAATTGATGTGGTGATCGAGCTGCTCGACGCGCGCCTGCCTGGCTCCAGCGCTAACCCCATGCTGGCCGAGTTGACCGGCGGCAAGCCGGCGCTCAAGGTGCTCAACAAGCAGGACCTGGCCGATCCGGCGCGCACGCCGGCCTGGCTGGACCACTACAACAGCCAGCCCGCCACGCGCGCCATCGAACTCGATGCCAGTGCAACCACGCCGGCGCGGCGCCTGATCGACGCCTGCCATGCGCTGGCGCCGACGCGCGGCAGCATGGTCAAGCCGATGCGGGTGCTGATCTGCGGCATTCCCAACGTCGGTAAATCCACGCTAATCAACACACTGACGGGCAAACGCGCGGCCAAAACCGGTGACGAAGCCGGCATCACCAAACTGGAGCAGCGCATTGTGCTGGCCGACGGTTTTTATTTGTGGGACACGCCGGGCATGCTCTGGCCGCGCATCATCGTTGCCAAAAGCGGCTACAACCTGGCGGCCAGCGGCGCCATTGGCCGCAATGCCTTCAACGAGGAGGAAGTGGCGCTGGAACTGCTCGATTACCTGATCCAACACTACCCGGCCGCGCTGCAGGCACGTTACAAGGTCGAGCTACCGCCGGGCATCACCGACGAGCAGTTGCTTGAAGCCATAGGCCGCAAGCGCGGCGCGGTGCTGGGCAAGGGACGAATCAATTTGCAGAAAGCCGCCGAGATCGTGATCCATGAATTTCGCGCGTCAACGCTGGGACGCATCACGCTGGAAACGCCGCAAGAGTTCGCCGGCTGGCTGGCCGCCGGCCAGTTGCTCGATGCGGAGCGGCAGGTCAAGAAAGACAAGATTGAGACCGCTCGCCTGGTCAAGTTCAAAAAGATTCCGCGGCCTGACACGCCCTGAGGTGGTTCTTCAGCCGCGCCTAGTGCTGCGCCGTGCAATAGTCGAGAAACTGGTCAAGTTCGGTGGATTTGTCGAAGATGGCATCGGCGCCACAAGCCAGGCAACGGCTGCGCATTTCGTCGGTTGCGTAGTTGGACAGCACCACCACTTTTTGCACCGCAGACCGCCGCGGACATTTTCTGAGTACACCCAGTCCGGTGCCTTCGTCTAGAAAAAGATCCACCACCAGCAGGTCCCAGTCTCGGGGGTGCCGTTCCAGCCAGTAGCAGGCATCGGCCTCGGTCGTCGAATATCCAATGGTCTGAACGCCGGCCAGTTCCGTCAATGTTTCTACCAAATTGTCGCGGATGAGGGTGTTGTCTTCAACAATGTAGGCCTTGGACGCCATAAGGTCCTGAGTGGGTGGGTAGATGGCTGATCTCTGCAAAGGATCACCGAAAAAATTCATCGCATTCACAAATTTATTGTCCATTGCTCCTGAGATGTTTGCCGCAAGGCATTGCACTGCACCCGTGTAGGACAGAAGGCCACATGTCTTTGCGATGGTCGGGAAGGAAAAACCACCACCGTTTAGCCTCCCCGTCTTGCAGAAAAACAGGCTGTTAGCCTTTCTTTGAAAGGGACGGCAGCTACTTAATTAATAGCAGTGGGATGCTTACTGCGAGCCTGCTGGCCGCCGGGTGCTGGCGAACTTGCGCCGCAGGTAGAGCCCGCCGAAAGCCAGGCCGAGCACCATCGCGAACCAGCCGACCAGCGCGGCACCCGCGACGATTCCCTGCATGCCGGGTGATTTGATGAAATACGGAGAGACCAGCACGGCCAGTCCGATCAGGACGCACAGACAGGCCTTGAACAACAACTCGTTGTTGGCCTTGTTGCTGTGGCGGCGAGTAGGGGGAGGAGGTAGGGGCATGCCCGATTGTCGGGCCAAATCTTCAGGCATGCAGGGCAACTGAATTTTGACCGCTTGAGTCATCTGGCCTGAACCTGATGCCTCAACGACGTGCGCCGGATCAGGCCACCCGTACGAATTTAGCGACGGAGGGGATGCCTTGCGAGTCCATCACGAAAAGCATGTAGTAACCCGGCGGAACCAGTGCGCTCGATGATGGAACGACCGCTGTCAGTCCGTTGCTGCGTGGCTGGACGCGCAGCTTGATCGCACGCTGGTGCATGTCATTGCCATGCGTCGTGGCGCCGGGCGCCACCAATACCGCGCTGACCATGTCACTGCGGTCGGTGGAAATATTGAACGATTGGCCGTAAGTGACATTCGTGGGTGCAGCGGTGATTGTGGGTTGAGGGCCTTTGAACAAATACGGCGGTGAATAGACCTGGGCCTTGTGCTGGAACGCGGCTTGCGCTGAGTAGTCCATATCATCCTGCGACAGCAAGACGGTTGCGTCGGGAAGCAGAATGGCCGTGGAGTGGTAGGCGGCCTGAATGGTGTGCGGGGCCAATTTCAACCATGTACCCGTGGTATCGATGGCTGCCTTGGAGTAAAGCTCGGTACTGAATTCCGCGTTTTCATAACCGTACAGGCCTTTGTTGCCGCCCACGGTCAGCAGTGTCCCGTCGGGCAGGATGACCGTGTTGGCGTTGTGCCGGGGCGTCTGCCATTGGGGGTAGGTGTTCCAGCCCAGCGCAGGGTTAAAGCCATCCAGCCATTCGTTGGCTGCCAGCGGGACTTTTTCCGTGTGTCCACCAGCAACCATGATCAATTGTCTGGGTTGGGCGGTTGAGGTATCGGTATAGGAGATGCCATTGCCCAGGTAGTAATGGTCGCTTTTCATGCGCGGCAGACTGCTCCAGTTCCATGTTGCCGGATTCAGCTGGAAACTGCTGGCGGCATTTGGCCCGGCCTCCAGCATTTGCCCGGATGGAAGCAGGAATTGCAAGGGGTAAAGGCCGGAAGCATTGTGCGTGGAGACGACCTGGATGGTGCCTATGCCGTTCATATTGGAATCAGGCGTCAACACCTCGACGGCGTTGGTGATGGCGCCTGAGCCAGTTTCGTCCATCCCGCTGGTGATGACAATCCGGTTGTCGGCCAGCTGGGTCACCGTCGGGTACCAGCGACCACGCACCATGTCAGGCTGTTTGGCCCAAAGTTCATTCAGGGGGTTGAAGGTGTAATTGGTCAGCGTCCCAGCCCAGTTGGTGGCGCCGCCGAGCGCGTTGGGGTCGGGGTAGCGCAGGTTGCCTCCAGCGAGATAGACGCGACCATCACTGAGGATGGTTTGGCCGGCACACCAGACGTTTTCCGGCGGGGGAATGTTGTAACCGGTCCGGCTAGCCGGATTCCAGATGAACGCAACCCCGTTTTTCGAGTTGGCCGGGTTATGGTAATCCACGGGGTCATAGGACCAGAACATGACTTTGCCCGTGTGCAGAAGTACCGCGGCAACGCCCACGACAGGGATGATGAACGGGTCGCTCCAGCGGCCCATCGTGGCCGGATCCAGACTTCCTGCTGCAGCAGCGAGGGTTGGGGTGCCGCCAGGTTCCGCCAGCGCTGATCCGCCGCCCAGCCCCCGAAGGTCTGCAGGTTTGTTTTTGCGGATTTTGAACGCTGCTTGTTTGGCCGCCTCGTCGTCTTTGAGTGTTTGATCGGCGGACTTGAGAATGCCGGCTGCCGAAACCTTGCGCACGCCGCGTTCAACCTCGCATTGAACCAGGCGCATCTGGGCATGCTGGTCAGCGTGGCGCACGCCCAGTGTTTCCGTTTCATGGCGATATTTTTTCGCTTCTATATCAGCGGGTTGGCAAGCCTTGGCGCCTCTTGCATGGGCATGAGGGGCGGAAGGCGTCTGCGCCATTGACGAAAACGGGACGGCGAGCAGATTTGCGAGAAAAAAAGCGGAATAAAGTGTGACCGGGCGGGACACGGGGACGAGGGGGTAGGGCATATGATGTTTATCCAAAGTGGAAGGCAAAAATGCATAAAAACGTAAGGGGTCAAAAAACTGTAACTCTCGAAAATCCCGGTGCCGTGAGATGCGGGCGACAGCCGACGTAGGACACTTTTCTGTGGGTTTCCACGGGATTGATCGATCTGCACACGGCATACGGCAAACGGCAGAGCAAACAAAAGAAGCGAGACGATGCCAAAGGCGACGGCGGCTGTGACACGTAGGTCTACGGCGTCACACTGCCTTGGCTTGCAACCATCCCGCATTTACGCGATGACTACCGAAGGGCATTTTTTGAAGACTTTCGCTGACTCTGATCTAGTACCGGCGCGTTTCGGCAGCGGCCAGGCCGTGCACCGCCTCGAAGACGACGCGCTGCTGACCGGGGTCGGCCAGTTCACCGACGACGTGACGCTGGAGCAAGAGACCCATCTGTTTTTTGTGCGTTCTCCCTATCCCCATGCACGCATCGCCGCGCTGGACAGCACGGTCGCTTTGGCCATGCCGGGTGTGCTGGCCATCGTCACCGGCGCCGATCTGGTGGCGGCCGGTGTCAAGGCGATTCCGGGCATAGGCGGCTTTTTGCGCGCCGACAAATCACCCTGCGCGACACCGCCACGGCGCGCGCTGGCCCACGAACGCGTGCGGTTTGTCGGCGAGCCGGTGGCCGCGGTGGTGGCCCTGAGCCTGCGCCTGGCGCGCGACGCGGCCGAGGCGATCATCGTGGACTACGACGAGTTGCCCATGGTGGTGGATGTGAATGATGCGATGGCCGCCGGCGCGCCGGCGCTGTGCCCTGAAGCGCCTGACAACATCGCGGCCGAGACGCGTTACGGCGATGCTGCGGCCACTACCGCCGCCTTTGCCGCAGCCCGCCACATTGTCAAACTTGACATCGTGAATCAGCGCCTGGCCGCGCTGAGCCTGGAGCCGCGCTCGGTGCTGGCCGGTTTCGACACCGCCTCGCAGCGCCTGACCATCCGCATGAGCACGCAGATGCCCTCGGGCGTGCGCAACTCGGTGTGTGACGCGCTGGGCATTGCCAAAGAGGCGGTGCGTGTCATCGTTGGCGACGTGGGCGGCGGCTTCGGCATGAAAACCGGCGCTTACCCCGAGGACGTGTCTGTCGCCTTTTGCGCGCGCAAGCTGCAGCGTGCCGTCAAGTGGGTGGCGGACCGCAGCGAGGAGTTTGTCTCCGCCACGCACGGCCGCGACCTGCAAAGCCGCGCCGAACTGGCGCTCGATGAAAGCGGCAAAATCCTGGCCTTGCGGCTGGCCTCGCTAGCCAACGTCGGTGCCTACCCGACCGGTGCGGGCGCGGCCATCCAGTTGTTGATCGGTCCCTGGGTGCAGACCAGTGTGTACGACATCCAGACTATTGACTTCCATTTCCGCGCGGTGTTGACCAACACCGCGCCCACCAGCGCCTACCGCGGCGCCGGGCGGCCAGAAGCCATTTTCATCATGGAGCGGCTGATGGACGAGGCGGCGCGCCAGACCGGCATGGACCGCCTCGCGCTGCGTCGCCGCAACTTCATCCAGCCGGCGCAGATGCCTTACAAAAACCCCATGGGTCAGGTCTATGACAGCGGCCGCTTCGAGTCCGTGATGGACCAGGCGCTGCTGCTAGCCGACTGGCCTGGTTTTGAGGCGCGCGCCACCGCGTCGAAACAGCGTGGCTTGATGCGCGGCCTCGGCATTTCGACCTTTCTCGAATGGACCGGCGGCAATGCGCTGGAAGAACGTGTGACTTTGTCTGTGCGTGCCGACGACGGCGTGATCGAGGTGTTCTCTGCCGTCAATGCCATGGGGCAGGGCATCCTGACCTCGCTGACGCAACTGGTGGTGGATGCCTTTGGTGTGCCGCCCGAAAAAGTGCGCGTTGTGCTCGGCGACACCGACCGCGGCGACGGTTTCGGCAGTGCCGGTTCGCGCTCGCTGTTCACCGGCGGCTCGGCGGTGCGCGTGGGTGCCGAGCGCACCATCGACAAGGCCAGGCAACTGGCGGCGAAAGAATTTGAAGCCGCCGAACAGGACATCAGTTACGCCGACGGCAAGTTCACCGTGGCGGGCACCGATCTGGCCATCGACATTTTTGCGCTGGCGGCACGTCAGGGCGAGCAGCGCATCTTCATGGAGTCGACCACCGCCGTGGCCGGACCGTCCTGGCCCAACGGCTGCCACATCAGCGAGGTCGAAATCGACCCGCAGACCGGCCATGTGGCGGTGGTGGCTTATGCCTCGGTTAACGATGTGGGCCGCGTTGTGAATCCGATGATTGTGCGCGGTCAGCTTGATGGTGGTGCAGTGCAGGGCATCGGGCAGGCACTGTTTGAACACCTGGTCTACGACCGCGAGACCGGCCAGCCGGTCACCGGCAGCCTGATGGACTACGCCGCGCCGCGCGCTGGGGATACACCGCCTTTTCTCACCGAAATGGATCAGTCCACACCGTGCCTGAACAACCCGCTTGGGGTCAAGGGCGTGGGGGAGCTGGGCACCATAGGCGCTGGCCCTTCGGTGGTCAATGCCGTGGCCGATGCGCTGGCGCGGGCCGGCCTGGCCGCGCAATCGCCACACCTGCAGATGCCCTTGAGCCCGTCGCGACTGTGGGGGCTGATACAAGCGACCTAGCTGATCCGGGCTGTAGCCCGGCGCTGAAAAATTTTGCAAGGAGGGGTTGACAGGCCGTGCCGCCTAAATAAAATACATACCAACCAGTTTGTATTTTATGTCAATCACCCCCACTCTAATTTCCCGCCCTCCTCAGGCCCGTGCATTGCAGACCCGAGGCCTGTTGCTCGACGCCGCACTGCGGGTGATCCGCAGCAAGGGCTACAGCGCGACCACGGTGGATGATGTCTGCCGCGCCGCCGGTGTCACAAAAGGCAGTTTTTTCCATCACTTCAGCGCCAAGGAAGATCTCGCGATCCAGGCCGCGCAGCACTGGAACGAAGTAACCGGTGCGCTTTTTGCCAGCGCGCCGTACCAGTCCGTGCCAGACCCGCGCGACCGCATCCTGGCCTACATCGACTTTCGCGCGCAAATCGTGCAGGGTGACCTGGCCAACGTGACCTGCCTGCTCGGCACCATGGTGCAGGAGACCTTCGACAGCCACCCTGCCATCCGCGCCGCCTGCCGTGAAGGCATGGAGAGCCACGCTCGCACGCTCGAGCCCATGATTGCGCAGGCCAAGGCACTGTATGCGCCTGAGGCTGACTGGAACGCTGAAAACCTGGCCCTGTACACCCAGGCGGCTTTGCAGGGTGCCTTCATTCTCGCCAAGGCGCGGGGCAATACATACATCGCCGTCCAGTGCATTGCACATTTGCGGCACTACGTTCAAAGCTTGCTCACGCCTGTGGCGCAGCCCCCGACCATCTCAACGCATTCCAAAGGAACAATCCAATGACAAACACGCAGAACACCAGCCGCAGCGGCAACACCATTGAATTGCACCGTGTGCTCACCAGCACCCCCGAGAAAATCTGGCGCGCTTTCACGCAACCCGATGCCTTTGCGCGCTGGCTGCCCCCCAACGGCTTCACGGCGCATGTGTATGAGTTGGATGCTGTGGTCGGCGGCAGTTATCGCATGTCGTTCACCAACTTCACGACCGGCGGTGAGATGTTCTTCGGCGGCAACTACCTGGAGTTGCGTCCGAATGAATGTATTGCCTACACAGCAAGTTTTGAAGACCCGAATCTTCCGGGCGAGATGACCACACACATCACGATCAAGCCGGTCTCGGTCGGCGTGGAAATTCAAATCACCCAAAGTGGCATTCCGGCGGTGATCCCAGCAGAAGCCTGCTATCTCGGCTGGCAGGAATCGCTGAGGCATCTGGCCAAACTGGTCGAGCCGAATATCCCGGGCTGAGCGCTATCAAACACCCTCCAGGGTCACTAAAGCCCCATTTACCCCTTGATTGTCCAAAAGGATCGCATGATGAAAATCACAGTTGAAGCCCTTGTGAATGCCCCCGTCGCCAGAGTTTGGAGCGCTTACACAACACCCGCAGCCATCAAGCTATGGAATACCGCGTCAAGCGACTGGCACACCACCGCCGCATCGGTCGATCTGCGCGTGGGTGGCGTGTTCAGCTCGCGCATGGAAGCCAAGGATGGCAGCATCGGCTTTGATTTCGCAGGGACATACACCAAGCTGGTACCCACCCAGCATATCGAGTACTCCTTCGGCGACCGGACAGGCGTCGTCGAATTTATCCCCAGTGAAAAAGGCGTGACGGTGCGCGTCACTTTTGATGCGGAAGCAACGCATTCCATCGATCAGCAGCGCGATGGATGGCAGGCGATCCTGGACAATTTCGTCAGATATGTGCAACATGAAGAAATGACCTGATCATCGCTGCTAAAAATCCCGCAAAGGGCACGATCTGCATCTGCGCCTTGCAAGGGTAAATTTCAAAAAATAGGTCTTCAGCCCATACCCCACGGTCATAAATTGCTATTTATTTCATAGTGGTTTGGTGTCTTTCTGCACACGCTGACAGGCACGCGACATCTTCCGGAAACCGCGTAGGACAGCGCCGAAACAGTGGTTTGGCGCACGCGTGCCTGCCTACACTGGCAGCATGATCGATATCCGCAAAGGCCAGGCGCCGGCCGTTTTGTCGCGCAGCATCTTCCATGAACGCTTCATGCAGTCCTTCATGGATCCGGCCTTCCGGGCCGAGGAAGAAGCCATCTCGCGGGTCGAGCAGATTGCCTGGGAAGCCTACAAGGAAGGCCGCAAGGCGCCGGTGACGCGCAAGGCCGGGCGCGCTTATGCCGACCCGGATTACGACCTGTCGGTCGATTGGCTGGACGCCAAAAGCCGCATCAACAAGGCCGCTGCGGCGTGGAAGAAACCGTCGACGCCCTCACGCGTGCTGCTGATCTGCGGATCATCACGCAACGACGGCACTTGCCCCGGCGAAATCTCCAAGACCTTCCGCATGATTGAATGGGCGCAGAAGGTATTGAAGAAGGAGAAGATGGAGACCGACGTGCTCGACCTGAGCCTGCTTACATCAAGCTACCACCTGCACATTCACCCTTGCAAGGGCTGCGTGTCTACCGCCATGCCGCTGTGCCACTGGCCTTGCAGTTGTTACCCGAATCATTCGATGGGCCAGACCAGCGACTGGATGAACGAAATTTATGAACGCTGGACTGCTGCGCATGCCGTCATCATCATGACGCCGGTGTACTGGTATCAGTCGCCAAGTCCGCTCAAACTCATGATTGACCGGCTGGTCTGCGCCGACGGCGGCAACCCCGATCCGACCACTACCCATGGCAAAAAGCCGGCCGAAGCCAAAGCGCTCGAACTCAAAGGCTGGGACTTCCCCAAACACCTGGCCGGCCGGGTGTACGGCCTAGTGGTGCATGGCGACGTGGCCGGCATCGAAGGCTCGCGGCGCGGCCTGTCGGACTGGCTGGACTGGATGGGTCTGATGGATGCCGGCAGCCAGGCACGCCTGGACCGGTATGTCGGTTATTACGAACCGTATGCGACCAGCCACCAAGCGCTGGACGTCGACACCGCCATGCAGGCCGAGGTGCGCAATGTGGCGACCGCAGTAGCGAATGCGGTGAAAGAATTGCGTGCCGGCAAGCTGTCACAGCCCGACAAGGGCCTGACGCGGCCACGGCCCAAATAATTCACCCTGTTGTCAGGCCGGATCGGCATTTTTTTGGCGCGTATCGCTGTAGGCGCCTGATTGAGAGTTTGTAGCTTGAAAGCACTTGTCGGACCATCATCGTGGTCAAAAACAGTTCTCTCGTGTGCACGGCTGCTTACAAACTCATGGGCTCTGCGATGTCAGAAATAGAGGAACTGATTGCAGGCGAACGAGCCAAGTTAATGACACCCTGCATTCCGGCAAAACCAAGGCCTTCAGCTCAACAACCCCCACCTAGGAGAAACACTATGTATGGATTTCACGTGACGCTCAATCTTTCGTTTGACGAGGCCGTGGAGCGCGTCACGGCGGCACTGAAACGCGAAGGCTTCGGCGTCCTGAGCGACATCGACATTCGGGGCGCGATGAAGGAAAAGCTCGGTATCGACATGCCACCGTACCGTATCCTTGGCGCCTGCAACCCGCCGCTAGCGCACAAGGCCTTGCAGGCCGACCCTGACATCGGCTTGCTGCTTCCCTGCAACGTAGTGGTCCGGCAGGAAGCAGAAAGTCGGGTCACTGTCGCAATCATCGATCCCATGGTGATGATGGAGATGGTGAAACAACCCGAAGTCCAGCATGTTGCGGAGGACGCCGCGCAGCGGCTGCGGCGAGTCTGTGAAAGCCTCGGGCAGTGAGATATGGATTCAATTCCTCCCAGTTCACTTCGGGGGTTGGACGATTCGCGTTGATCCCCGCGAGCCCGGATCTGCTTGCGATGTCGTGCACGTAAAATACTGCAGCCGATGCCCACCGTCGATGTCGATCCTGAAGGCCCCGCGTCTTGTTCGCCCCGAGCGCATCTTTGCGCGCCTGGAAACGGACTGCGATCGCCACGATGGTTGCGGCTTCTCGCAGTGGGCCTGCTGCGGATCGGCGTCCGTGTCGCCGTAATTTCCGTGCCACAGTTCTGTCGCATCAGGCGCTGCTCGGGCGAGCCGGAGAGATCCTACGCGGCTACTGGAGCGGTCTAGCCGGATGACTTAACTGCCTGCTGGCCATGGCGGCGGCCACGTTGGCAGTGAATTTATCTGGGAAGCGTGAGGGCTCCGGTCGGCCTCGATGACATAGCCTATCACCGGATGGTAGTCAGTAGACGTTCTTCAGCTCTTCGCCGCGCAGATACTCCAGCTCATGGGGTAAGCAGATCAATCAGTCGCGAATTGATCCATCATGCCGCAGTTCTCATGCTCAAGGACGCGACAGTGGTACATGAACCAGCATTGCAGGATTGCCACGCCTGAGCCCGGATTACTTCGAAAAGGAACAAACAAAACGGTTTGATGTGAGTGCGATGGAAATGCCAAAAACGATGTGAATAATCAAACTCGGATAAATCACAGAGAAATCAAGCGCCCAGGGTGTTCTATCTCCGAAACTCAGCGGAAGAACGAGAGAATTGAGGACGACATAGTAGACAACGCCGTAGATTGCGCCAACAGACCATGCAGGAAGTCGGGTTTTTGACAATACAAGAAGGATGAGCAAGGGGGCGGCGGATATCCAGCCGATGGCGAAATGTTCGATGAACATCAACAGGCGAAATGTCAATTCGGAAAGGTCAGTGAAAAATGCCTCAAGTAGTTTTTTTCCGTAGTGCCCAACGCGAAGCCCAAGAAGTTGGAACAGAAATCCAAAAGGAATCATCGCGATCGATGCAATGGTTCCCGATCGAACAGACTCTTTGGCAAGACCTTTGAGCAAGCCTTTTTGATTTAACGTTCTTGTCATCCATTGCATAGTTATTTGCAATTCCATGTGAAGTATGCCTGCGTTATGTTGAATAAATCATTTGGAAAACTGCTATCGAAATGACTGCATGGTTCCAAGTTCCCGTCAGATGCTTTCTTGCACCGGCGGGTCTGGCAAAGATCCTTGGCGTTCAATTCGGGCCGGTCGCGAGCCCGAGAGTTTCCCGACCCTCTGAGCAGGCTCAGCGTGGCGCAAGGATTCGACTCAGCATCTCGACGATGGTGCACCTTGCTCATTTTGCAGATTTCCGTCGGTGTCTTTGTAAAGGGTCGTCGGTGTGGCAGTAAATCCCAGTTGCTGCATCAACGTCTGGTTGGCGTCGAGTTGCACGCGGACTTTGGGCGAAATCTGAGCCGGGGGCGTCACACCCACCGCTGCGATGTTGTTGTTCATGCTGAGTCAGCGCGGCCTGCGGGTCTGCGGGAGGTCACCGTCCGTGGTGTGCTCACCTCTTATGTCCGCGCAGGGTCAAGATTGTGTGAAAACGCAATTTACTTTTGAACTGCGAACTGGAGCTCGCGCCTTGGCGTGAGCCGCCTCCCCCAGACCGTCCTACACTGCGGGGCTTTGCCGACGCTCAGGCCAACTGGGACTGGTTAATTTCCCACCTGGACAGCATGCTCAAACGCCTCATGCACGCTCAAAAACACCTTGCCCTGCAGGCGCTGACCGAGTTCGGTTGAGCGCAGCCGGTCCATCACCGGACCCTTGACCTCGGCCAGCGTGAACTCGATGCCTCTGCTCGCCAGGCTGCGCTCGAGCTGGGTCAGCACGCCCAGAGCGGTGGCGTCGATCTGGTTGACGGCGGAGCAAATCAGCAGCACGCGCCGCACCGACGGGTCGTGGGCCAGCAGCGCCTCGACCCTGTCTTCCAGCACGGTAGCATTCGCAAAAAACAGGCTCTCATCGACGCGCAGGGCAAGCAGACCGGGGACGGTCTGCACGGCGTGTCGCTCGACGTTGCGGAAGTGCTCGGTGCCGGGCACCCGCCCGACCACGGCCATGTGCGGGTGACTGCTGCGCCAGACCAGAGCAGCCAGTGACAGCGCCACACCCATCAGGATGCCTGCTTCCACACCTAGCGCCACCACGCCCATCGCCGTAGCCAGCAGCGACAGCGCGTCAGCACGGTCATAGTGCCAGGCTTCCTTCAGCGTCTTCAGGTCAATCAGCGAAGTCACCGCCACGATGATGGTGGCCGCCAGCACCGCATACGGCAGGTAGTAGAAGAGGCCGGTCAGAGCGGCGATCACCAACGCCATCAGCGCGGCCGAGATCACCCCCGCTAGCGGCGTGTGTGCACCGGCCGCGAAATTCACCACCGAGCGCGCAAAGCCGCCGGTCACCGGGTAGCCGCCCGACAGGGCACTGGCGACATTGGCGGCGCCCAGGCCCAGTAGCTCGCGGTTGGGCTGGATGCGCTGCTGGCGCTTGAGCGCCAGCGACTGCGCCACGGACACGCTTTCGACGAAGCCGATCAGCGTGATCAGCAGCGCAGGCAGCCAGAGCTGGCCCAGCGTGCTCACGCCGGGCAGTGCCAAGGTCAGTTGCGGCAATCCTTGCGGCACGGAGCCCACCACACTGACACCGGCGGTCTCGTTCAGCTTGAACAGCCAGACCACGGCGGTGGAGACGATCACGGCCGCCATGGGCGCCAGCTTGGCCATCAGGTCGGCCGCTTTGGCTGGCACGCCCAGCCGCGTCAGCAGCGGAGCCAGGTAGCGGCGGGCCAGCAGCAGGAAAAGCAGGCTGGCCCCACCGATGGCCAAGGTGACTGGCGTGGTCTGCGGCAGCGCCTTGGCCAAGCCGACCAGGGTCTCCAGCACGTCCGAGCCCGCCACCTTGACGCCCAGGATGTACTTGAGCTGGCCCACGGCGATCAGCACCGCGGATCCGGTGATGAAGCCGCTGATGACCGGGTGGCTCAGAAAATGCGCGAGAAAGCCCAGGCGCAGGGCGCCGAAAGCCAGCAGCATCACGCCCGAGATCAGCGACAACTGGATGGCCAGTGTCACGTACTCGGCCGATCCGGCGGCGGCCAGCGGCTGCAAGGCGCTGGCTGTCATGAGTGAAGCGACCGCTACCGGTCCGACCGCCAGAGTCATGCTTGAGCCCAGCAAGGCGTAAGCCACGATGGGCAGGATGCTGGCGTACAGGCCCACTTCGGGCGGCAGCCCGGCCAACAGGGCGTAGGCCAGGCTTTGCGGAATGAGCATCACGGTAACGATCACACCCGCGGTGAGGTCACCGGCCAGCCAGGCCGGCCGGTAGCTGCGGAGCCAGGCAGGTAACAAGTTCATGAAGTTGTCCTTGTCATGAGAAATGAGCGGGGGCTGACCAGGAGCGGGGCTTCACGCGGCGGCCTGGGCCAACTGATAAAGCTGAGCCGAGCGCGCCCCCGAGTGGCAGAAAGCCAGCACCGGGGCGGGAGCCGTGACCAGCGCCTGCCGCATGGCCACGGCTTGCGCCGGCGTGATGGCGCCGCTGACCACGGGCAGGTAGACATAGTGCAGACCAGCCGTCCGGGCGGCCTGTTCGATATCACGGCTCAGAGGCTGGGCACTGCCACCCTCGCCATCCGGGCGGTTGTTGATCAGGGCAGTGAAGCCCATGGCGGCAAGACCGTGGACGTCACCGACCGTGAGCTGTGCGGTGACCGCGAACGCCGCGTTCAGATGACGAATCGGGGCTACCATGTCAACGCGCACCAAGCCGCTGTGTGCGCCGCTCGCTCAACTCGAACAGAAGCATACCCGCCAGCATGGCCAGCACGAACACCGCCGCCTTGGGTTGCCCCGTCCCGAGCGAGACGAGGGCCGGGCCGGGGCAGAAGCCCGCCAGACCCCAGCCAACGCCAAACATCAACCCACCCACCAGCAGACGCTTGTCGATGTCGCGCGAGGTGGGTAGGTGCAGAGCATCGCCCAGGAAAGTGGTGGTGCGTTTTTTCGCCAGCGCGAAGGCGAACACGCCGATCAGGATGGCGCCGCCCATTACCAGCGCCAGCGAAGGATCCCAGGCGCCGAATAGGTCCAGAAAGCCGATCACCTTGCCCGGATCGGTCATGCCGGAGAGGATGAGGCCGATGCCAAAAATCAGCCCGACCACGAATTCAGAAATGCGATGTTTCATGGGTGTTTCCTTATTATTCGGTTCATGAGCTCAGTGCGTGTCGCACCAGGTATACGGTCACAAAGCCGGCGCCCATGAAGGCGAGCGTGGCCATGAGCGAGCGGGGCGACAGGCGTGCCAGGCCGCAGACGCCGTGACCGCTGGTGCAGCCCGAGCCGTATCGCGTGCCCACGCCCACCAGCAGTCCGGCAACCACCACCGTGGTCCAACCCGCGTCGATGCGCACCGAGGTGGGTCCGGCCACCAGGAAGTACAGCATCGGTGCGACCAGCAGGCCGAGAAGGAAGGACAAACGCCAGCCCACGTCGCCGGATTTCGGGCGGAACAGGCCACCCACAATGCCGCTGATGCCGAGGATGCGCCCGTTCACCAGAATGAATAGCGCCGATGCCAGGCCCAGCAAGATGCCACCGGCCAGCGAGGCCCAGGGCGTGAAATGATTCCAGTCGATAGTCATCGTTTTTTCCTCTTGGGGTTGTCACAAAATTGTTCGTACAGCACATTCATCACGGCCAGCGCTTGCGGGCTGTCGATCTGGTAATAGATGCTCTTGCCTTCACGGCGCGTACTGACAAGGCTTTCGTCGCGCAACACGCCCAGCTGCTGGGACAGCGTGGGTTGCGCGATTCCGACCAGCGCTTCCAGTTCACCCACTCGCTGCTCTCCCTGTGCCAGCTGGCACAGCAATAGCAGCCGGTCGGGGTTGGACAGCACCCTCATTAGGCGGCTGGCCTCGTCGGCGGCGCTGCGCAAGATGGCGAGGTCCATGATGGTGTCTACCTGCATGGTGACGTCACTCCTTTTTGATTTAAGACATAGATAGTATATTGACAGATAGTTTGTTCGTCAATATACTATTTGAATAGAAACTCACGCGACAAGGACCATTGCATGACACCCACCGTACAAAGTTTTTTCGACCCCGCCACCTGGACCGTCAGCTACGTGGTCTATGAAAAGGAAGTCTCAGCTTGTGCCATCATTGATTCGGTGCTCGACTACGACCCGAAGTCTGGACGTACCAGCACTACCTCCGCCGACAAGCTGATCGCATTCGTGCAGGAAAAGAACCTGCGGGTCGACTGGATTCTGGAAACACATGCCCATGCGGACCATCTGTCAGCGGCGCACTATCTGCGCGAGAAGCTGGGCGGAAAAATTGCCATTGGCGCGGCCATCACCGATGTTCAGGACGTGTTCAAGCGCATCTTCCACCTTGAAGCGGAGTTCCGGCCGGATGGCCACCAGTTCGACCACCTGCTGCAGGACGGCGAAACGTTTGCCATCGGCGTGCTCACCGCCGAGGCCCTGTCGGTGCCCGGGCACACCCCGGCCTGCATGGCCTACCGCATCGGTGATGCGGTGTTTGTGGGCGACACCCTGTTCATGCCCGACGTGGGCACGGCGCGCTGCGACTTCCCTGGCGGCGATGCCCACAGTCTGTACCGCTCAATGCGCAAGCTGCTGAGCCTGCCGCCCGAGACACGCCTGTTCATGTGCCACGACTACCCGCCGGAGGGGCGCCCGGCGGTCTGGGAAACCACGGTGGCCGAGCAACGGGCGAAAAACATCCACATTCATGACGGCGTGAGCGAGGATGACTTCGTCAAGATGCGCAGCGCGCGTGACGCCTCGCTGGAGATGCCGGTGCTTATTCTGCCCTCAGTGCAGGTCAACATCCGTGCCGGCGAGATGCCACCAAAGGAAGACAACGGCGTGTCGTACCTGAAAATTCCACTCAACGCCTTGTGATCCCTTGCCCGTCCTTAACTTGAAGAAAGCCCATGCAATGAGTGAAAAATGAATTGTGATGCCGCTGGTCAAGGATCACTACTACCGCTTCCGGATTACCTTTGCCGAGGAAGTGCCCGATTTGACTGGCGACGAGGCGCTACCTTCCCAGAAAAAATCTGAAATAGTAAGGACTGGCGCAGCCAGCCCATCCGTATGGACCCCATGCGGGGTCGGGTCAGCGAGCAGCTAGCAGCAGTTTTTGCACCAGCGGGTGCAGCAATTTTTTATGCGCTGCGATGGCAAAAAAATGTTGCTCCACATTTTCGCAGGGGCCAATCCGTTTGACGCCGTAACGCGTGACCAGTTCCTCATGCACCAGCTCGGCGGCCGGAAACACGCCCATCCCTGCGGCGCCGAAGGTCTTGAGTAGGGCATTGTCCTCAAACTCTCCCACCAGGTTGGGCGTGATCCCCAGCCGCTCAAACCACTGGTTGATCGGCACCCGCACCGCGCCGTGCGTGGTGGGCAGCAGCACCGGCACCTTTACAAGCGACTGAGGAAAGCCTTTGCGCGCGGCTGCGTGCAGAGACGGGGCGGCGTACCAGGCCAGGGGCGAAGAACCGAGGGAATGGCTGTAGAGCTTGACATTGGGGTGGGGCGGCGCCGGACGGTCGGCCAGGATCACGTCAAGCCGGTGCAGCGCCAGATCGCCCAGCAGGTCTTCGAACTCGTCTTCATGGCAGACCAGCCGAAGCCGGGGCGTACGCATGACGGGTTGCATCAAACGCCTGACCGCCAGTTTAGGCAAGCCCTCGGAAATGCCGACAGCCAGCCGCACGGTGGGTGCGCTGACGGCATCGCGCACCAGCGCGGGCAGTTGCTCGCCGAGCTGAAAGATCTGCTCGGCCTGCTGCAGCGCCGCGGTGCCGGCATCCGTCAGTGCCAAGCCACGGCCCTTGGGCTTGAGCAGGGCGTAGCCGAGCGAGCGCTCCAGTTCGCGCACCTGCGTGCTCACGGTTTGCACTGCCATGCCGAGGCGCGCGGCGGCGCGGGTCATGCCTCCTTCCTTGGCGACAACCCAAAAATAGTACAAATGGTGATAGCTGAAGTCTTTGTGCATTGTCAGTTTTATCGGGAAAATAACTTCTATATTGTCTGCTTTTACAGAAACCCATAATTGCGTATGGTGGTTCTTTCCCAACTCAATGGAGTGTATTCATGCAGATCATTTTTGAATCGCCTGAGCCGTGGCTGGAGCAACTGCGTGGTCTGGCGGTGCGTCGCGTGCGGCAGGCTACTCGGCATCTCGGCTGGCTGGCGCCGCGCGCACGGGTTCGGGTCTCGGATGTTCAGGGTGCCGACGACGGCATCGACAAGCGCTGCGAGGTTGAACTGACGGCTGAAGGTGCGGGCTCGGTGGTGGTGACCTCCGTCACGCGCGACTGGGGCTCGGCGTTGCAAAGCGCATTGGCGCGCGCTGTCCGCGCCTTGCTGCGCAAACTTCAGCCGCCGCGCAGCGCCCGGCATGCCATCAGCCACCAACGCTGACGCGACCGCCGCACTTTTTAATTTTTACGGAGAATCCTTTGATGAAATGTCCCCATTGCCCCGATGCCACCTTGCTGATGTCTGAACGCCAGGGTGTTGAAATTGACTACTGTCCCCAGTGCCGCGGCGTCTGGCTGGACCGCGGTGAGCTCGACAAGCTGATAAACCTGTCTGCAGCACCCCCCGCGTCCGCACCATCACCGATCCGGCAAGCGTCGCAAGTCCGGCAGCCTGACTTCGTGGATTCCGACTATCGCCACCAGCAGCAGCGTGGCTATCCGCGCAAGCAGAAGTCCTGGCTCAGCGAAATATTTGACTAGTGCGCAAGGCCTGAGGGTCCGGTAGGGTTTGTATGAAATGCTTGCATTCGGCCGCACTCGGGCACCTTGCCGTGTTAGGCTGAAGTTGGGTATGCAACGATTTGGTGCGCGCTTTTTTGCTTTCATTTTTTGCATGCTGGTTACAAAAAAACGAGACGAGCCGCCCTGCAAGATCGCCCGTTGTTGTGCTGAAGGAGTACCCGGTTGTGAAGCTGTTCCGGATGGTTGAATCCATTGCCCGTTTGTCGGTTGCCGGCCTGAGTGTGCTGCTGGTCGCAGCTTGCGCGATGCCGGTCAAGCAATTTCCCCTGCAGGAGCAATTTGGCTCTACCGCAACCTATTCACGGCTGTTTGATGCGACCGCCAAGCAAACGTGCGAGGCCGCGCGGCGTGCGTTGTTGAGCCAGGGCTACATCATCAATACCGCGCGTGAGGACCTGGTGGACGGACACAAAAGTTTCCAGCCCGAGCCCGAAGCGCATTTGCAGATGGCCATTCGTGTGGTCTGTGCGCCCGAGACCGCCGACAAAACCGTCAGCCTCGGCTTTGTCACTGCGTTGCAAGACAGTTATGCGCTGAAGAAAAGCAACAACTCCGCCAGCCTCGGCGTGGGTGGCATCGGCTCGGTGTCCTTGCCATTCAGTTCCAGCAACGATGCGATGGTCAAGGTCGGTAGCGAAACCATCACCGCAGATGTCTTTTACGACCGCTTCTTCGACCTGGTCAAACGCTACCTGGTGATGGACGACAGCGTCGGCATCACCGGCATCACTGGCAGCCCCGCCACGCCGCGTTGAACATCTTCGCCGGCAGGGCAGGGTGTCAGGCACGGTGTGGTGCATGTCCACTGCGTTGCTCCAGGCGCATGTCGATACCACTGCGTCCGCGAGGTAAACAGCGGGTAAATACACGCGGCACTTACCCCGGCTTCACACAGTCAGCCCACTATCTGCTCACTGAATCTCCAGCGATTGAAAAGCAGCGATTCAGGAGCAGCCCTGACAGGTTGCTGGCCCTTTGTTGTCAAAGCAGGAGAACCGCATGAATTCGAAACTGTTGACCACTTCCTTGTTGGCATCCGCCTTGTTCGCCGGCCTGGGCATGTCCCCGGCTATGGCGCAAAACACCAGCACGCCCAATGTGGACCGCGCGCAGCAGGCGATCAGCGCCCGCATCCAGCAGGGCCTGAACTCGGGGCACATCACGCCGTCCGAAGCGCAGGCGCTGTACGCCCGCGACCGCGACATCGCTGCCAAAGAGGCCTTCTTCAAATCCAACGGCCAGGCCACGCCGCAGGAGCGCCAGCAATTGCGCACTGACCTGAGCGCCCTGAACGCCGATGTCGAACGCATGATGGCCAACAATGTGTACAACGCCCCCCGAGACGTCGGTACGCCGGGGCTGGACAAGCAGGAATACCGCCTGAGCCAGCGCATCGACGAGGGTGTCCGTGATGGGCGCATATCGCAACGTGAAGCGCGCCGTCTGCTCAAGCGTGAACGCTCGTTCCAGCAGCATGAGGCCAGCTTCAAGGCCGACGGTGTGGTGACGCCGCAGGAGCGCCGCCAACTGCGCAGCGAACTCAGCGCCTTGCGCGAAGAGATAGACCGCGCCCTGCGCAATGGCAACGGCCGCGGCCGCAGCTAGGCAATCCCCATTGCCTGGCGCGTATCACCGCGTCAGGCCCAGGCGCTGACAGCTTCCTCGCGCCAGGCGCCTGGCGCGAGGTCGTCCAGGCGGCAGGGGCCGATGCTGGCGCGTACCAGCCGCAGGGTCGGGAAACCGACGGCCGCCGTCATGCGCCGCACCTGGCGGTTGCGTCCCTCGCGGATGACCAGTTCCAGCCATGCGGTCGGAATGGCCTGGCGTACCCGCACCGGCGGGTCGCGCGGCCACAGTGCAGGCGGTGGCGCCATCAGGTGCGCACAGGCCGGGCGCGTGATGCCGTCATTGAGCAGCACGCCATCGCGCAGCGCCTGCAGTGCAGCTTCATCAGGTAGGCCCTCGACCTGCACCCAGTAGGTCTTTTCCATCTTGAAGCGCGGGTCGGTGATGCGCGCCTGCAATTGACCGTCGCCGGTCAGCAGCAACAGGCCTTCGCTGTCGGCGTCGAGCCGGCCGGCTACATACACGTCCGGGATGGCGATGAAGTCCTTGAGTCCGCGCCAGCGTCCTTCCGGCGTGAACTGGCTCAGTACGCCATAGGGCTTGTTGAAAACAATCAGGCGCGGCGGCGCAGCTTGCATCAGCAGTCCAACTGGTCGGCCAGTGCGAGAAAGTCTTTCGCGTGCCAGGTGTTGGCGGGATCGGGTGACACGTCCTTGGGCCGGGCGGCACCAAACTCTGCAGGCCGTTCGATGTAGGCGGTTTGCAGACCACATTCGCGCGCGGCCGCCAAGTCGTCCTGGTGCGCGGCCACCAGCATCACCTGGGCCGGTGCCAGATCAAAGACCTTGGCCACGCCCAGGTAGGTTGCCGGGTCGGGTTTGTAAGCATGGAAGACTTCAGCCGACAACACGCAGTCCCAGGGCAGGCCGGCGCGTTTGGCCATGTTGGTGAGCAGGCCGATGTTGCCGTTGGACAGCGTGCAAATGGTGTAGCGCGACTTGAGCCGTGTTAGGCCGGCCACCACATCGGGCCAGGGATCGAGCCGGTGCCACGCGGTGTTCAGGTGCTGCCTGTCGGCTTCGCTAAAATCATCGAGGCCAAACTGCGGCAAGATGCTGTCAAGGATCAGGCGATGCAGATCGTCGATGCGTGTCCAGCCGAGTTCGCCAGACATCACGCGGGCCATCGCCGGCCGATAACCTGCGCGCCAAGCCAGGGCAAATGCCTTGCCGTCCACCGCCGGGCGCAACGCCTGCACCTCCCGGACGATGCTGCTGTGCCAGTCGACCACGGTGCCAAAAACATCGAAAGCCAGTATTTTCGCGTGGACAGGCTGTGCTGATTTGTTCATGTCTGCATTATCGGCAAGCCGCGTCGCGCTGAAAAGGCCGGCTTGCCAGAGCCCAGGCGCTACACTTGTTTGAGCGTTGCCTGGTTCTCACGAAAAGCAGAAGGCGTCTGATGAAAGAGCCTTGATGAAAGCTATGGACTGGAGAGTGTGGTTGACTGGTTTGCGTACCCGGCTGGTTGTGGTGGCGCTGCTTGGCTTGTTGCCCCTGGTTGTGACCGCCTTGGCTTCGTCGCTGCATGCGACGCTGGTTGTTGCGATGGCGGTGCTCGGCCTGGTGCTTGCGGGATGGGCGGGCGAGGCGCTGGTGCTGGCGCCGATGCGTCTTGCGCAGCAGCAGGCCAGGCAGACGTTGGAGAGCACCGAACGTGCGCTGCAACTGGCGCTGGACCGCCTGCGCACCGCGCAACGCATAGGCCGGATCGGCAACTGGGACTTCGACATCGCCAGCAACCGGGTCTGGTGGTCGGAAGAGACCGCCGCCATCTACGGTGTGACGCCGGGCGCACCAGATCCCGCGGGGAGCGCCCATGAGGGCGGGTTGTCCCACGTATTTTCCGACGACCGTGAAACTTACGCCGCCGCCCAGAAGCTTTTCTTCGCCGGCCAGGGCACGCTCGATATCGAGTACCGCACCGTCAGGGCCGACGGCGAGTTGCGCTGGGTGCATGCGCTGGGCGAGGCGGTGCGCGATGTCCAGGGCCGGCCTGTCACCTTGTCGGGAACGGTGCAGGACATCACTGATCGCAAACTCGCCCGGGACGCTCTCACTGCCAGCGAGGCGCAGTTTCGCCGGCTGACCGACGGCATGCCCCACATCGTCTGGACCATGCAGGCGGACGGCCAGCACAGCTGGTTCAATCAGACCTGGCTGGACTACACCGGCCTGAGCATGGAGGACAGCCTGACCAAAGGCTGGAGCATCCTTCTTCACCCTGAAGACGCCGAACGCACCAGCACGCTCTGGGCTGGCGCGCTGAGCCGGGGTGAGCCCTGCGAGATTGAACACCGCCTGCGCCGGGCCGACGGCGTTTACCGCTGGATGCTGGGTCGCGCGCTTCCGCAAATGGATGCCGACGGCCGGCGGGTGCAATGGCTGGGCACCCTGACGGACATTGACGACCTGAAGCGTGCGACCGAGCTGCTCGAAAAGAACATGTTCATGAACCGCATCGCCGGCCGCATGGCGCGGCTGGGCAGCTGGACCATCGAGCTGCCCGATCGCAAGCTCACCTGGTCAGACGAGAACTGCGCCATCCACGAGGTGCCGGCGGGTTACGTGCCGACGCTGGAAGAAGGCCTCAGCTACTTCCTGCCTGAAGACCGGCTCAAGGTGGTCCGGCTGGTCGAGGCCTGCGCCGAACAAGGTACGCCTTATGAATTCATTGTGCCCAAAATGACCGCCAAAGGGCGGCGCATCTGGGTGCGCTCGCTCGGCGAGGCGGTACGTGACGCTGACGGCAACATCATCCGCCTGCAGGGTGCTTTCCAGGACATCACCGAGCAGAAGGCCGCCGAGGCACGCACGCTGGCGCTGGAGGCGCGCATGATCTCCACGCTGGAGAGCATCACCGACGGCTTCGCGCTGATGGACGCTGACTGGTGCTTCACCTTCCTCAACCGCCAGGCCGAACGCATGTTGCAGCGCCCGGCCGGCCAGTTACTCGGCAAGAATCTGTGGGAAGAGTTTCCCGACGTTCTGGGCACACCGGTCGAGCGCGAGTACCGCACCTCGGTGGCCCAGCAGCGCACCGCGCGCTTCGAGGCTTTTTACCGGCCGCTGCGGACCTGGTTCGTGTTCCACGTTTATCCCACGCAGGCAGGGACGGCGGTGTATTTTCAGGACATCACCCAGCGGCGAGAGGAACAGGCGCAGTTGCGGCTGCTGGAGACGGCGGTGTCCCGCCTCAACGACATGGTGGTCATCACCGAGGCCGGCGCCGACAAGGACGGTGGCCCGCGCGTTGTGTTCGTCAACGATGCGTTTGAGCGCCAGACCGGCTACAGCCGTGAGAACGCCTTGGGGCAGAGCGTGATGCTGCTCTGGGGCACCACGCACCAGCAGGCCGAGCTGCAGCGTATACGCGCCGCCATGGACCGCAGGCGCGCGGTGCGCACCGAGATTTCGGTCCGCACCCGACACGGCGCACTGCTCTGGCTGGAGCTCGACATTGCGCCGATTGCCGGCGAGTCGGGCAAGTTCAAGCACTGGGTGGCGGTGGGGCGCGACGTCAGCGAGCGACGACAGCAGCAGCAGGAAATCCTCAGCCTCAACAGCGAGCTGGAGCAGCGGGTGCTGCTCCGCACCGGCCAGCTCGCCGAAGTCAACAAGGAGCTGGAGTCGTTTGCCTACTCGGTGTCGCATGACCTGCGCTCGCCGCTTAATACCGTGGACGGGTTTAGCCAGTTGCTGCTCAAAAGCGATGCAGGCAACGTCAGCACCAAGGGTCTGCATTACCTGGAGCGCATACGCGCAGGCGTCAAACAGATGGGCGATCTGATCGAAGGCCTGCTGACCCTGGCGCACTTGTCGCGCGAAGAGATCAAGTCAGAGTCGGTGGATCTGTCGGCCATGGCGCGGGTGATCGAGCAGGTCCACCGCGAGCGTGAGCCGCAGCGCGAGGCGCAGTTCTGCATCCAGGATGGCTTGCAAGCTCAGGGCGATCCCCGTTTGCTGACGGCTGTTCTGCAGAATCTGCTCGGCAATGCGTGGAAGTTCAGCGCGCGGCAACAAGTGGCCCGGATTGAAGTGGGCTGCGAACCGGCCACTGACGGCGAGGCGGTCTTCTTCGTTCGAGACAACGGCGCCGGCTTTGACATGGCGTTTGCGCACAAGCTGTTCGGCACCTTTGAACGGCTGCATTCGCCCGGAGATTTTCCGGGTACCGGCATCGGCCTGGCAACGGTCAAACGCGTGATCGACCGCCACGGCGGCCGCATCTGGGCAGACAGCAAGCCCGGCGAGGGCGCGACTTTTTATTTCACTTTTGGGCAGCCGATGTAGGTGGCCACTTATCTGGACAATTGCTATCGATTTAATAGCTAGTGGCGCCTGCCCGGTATGGGCCGGCGCCACTTTTTGCTTGCAAAAACAGCTTAGGCCGCAGCGGCGGCACGGCGCTGGCTGAAGGCCGACGTGCGTTTGGCGCTGACCGTGGTGACGTCGTCACCGGCGATCTTGCCGGCCAGGTCGGCGGTTTTCTGCTCGATCTGTGCGGCCAGCTTGCTCAGCGCCAGGGCGCCGGGTGCCGTGACCTGGGCAATCGTTGACAGAGTGTTGACGCCGGTTTTTTCTTCAAACAGGGCGGCGTTGGCAGAGGCGCGCTCGACGCCAGCTTCGGCCACCTTGACGAGCTGGTTCACCACTTGCTGGGCGCCGCTGCTGGTCAGGCTCAGGCCCTTGGTGTAATAAACGCTGAAGGCCAGTTGGGCGGCGCGGGCGTTTTTGGCGGTTTCGGCGGTCAGTTCCGAGCGCGACTCGCGCAGGGCCTTGTTCCAGCGCTGCTCCAGCAGGCTGACCACACGCTCGCCGCCGGCACGGTAGGCATCGATCATGTTTTTGGCGGTGTTGCCGTAGGCTTCGATCAGGTCGGTGGCCACGGTGGACAGGTTTTTGGCAGTCATGGAGGTTTCCTTGGAGTGGGTTGGAAGATGCTCCATCTTCAGGGTTTCTACTAGTGACTGCAACCTAGCTAAGCAGCTTTCTTAGGGGCGCTCGTCCAGAATGCACCAGGCCGATGTTCGAAACGGCATCAAGTCGCCAGCGCGTCTGCCACTGCCTGCGTGGCGGCGATCAGGCCGGTGACCAGGCGTTCATTGACGTCGAGCAGGCCTTCGTACTCGCCGAGGTTGCGCGTGTTGTGGCATTTATCCAGAACTCGCCATACCTCGGGCCCCAATCCCAGCGTGTGGGGCAGCACCTGAAACACGATGTAGCGGTTGGCCGGGCGATAACCCTTGCGTCGCAATGCGGCAAGGCACAGGGCGTGCGCCGCGTTGTAGGCAAGGTCAAATTGGCTTTCGAGCGCCAGCGTTGCATTGCGGGAGTCGGCCAGACGCGCCATGCCGGTACGCTGCAATCCTGAGATCTCGTGGGTGTCGGGCGGTTCCGCTTTGAGCGGCTTTCCGGGGCCGCAGAGATTGTCCAGCTCAAGCATGAAGTTGCTTCTCGTCGCCGATCAGCCATATTTTTGGCTGCTGCAGGACGCGGCTGACAAACGCATTGTCCTGCGTTATGCGCTTGGTCATCTCGGCGGGTGTGTACAGCGTCGGGTTGACTTTGCGGCCCAGCGAAGCGGTCGCGCCTTCCAGCGCGCCAAATACGTCGGCGTAGCTCAGGCCCGCGCTGACCACCATCACGTCGATGTCGCTTTGTGCGGTGTCATTCTGTTTGGCGACCGACCCATAGACAAAGGCGGCCACCATCTGCGGCGCCAGCGGCGCCAGTGCGGCGCGCAACACGTCGGCCAACCCGGAGGTCTTCATGACCAGCCCGCGCAATTCGGCAAACACCGGCGCTGCCACATTGGCCTGGTAGTGCTTCTGGTTGCCTTGTTTGGTGACACTCAACAAACCTGCTTCAGACAGGGCAGCCAGCTCACGCTGCACGGAGCCGGTGCCCGACTGCGCCAGGGCAATCACTTCATTCGCATAAAAACTGCGATCGGGGTTGCCAAACAGCACCGCCAGCACACGTTGCCGCCCCTTGGGAAATAACGCGTCGGCGATCCTGCTGGAGTCCGCATGAAGATGATTTATACCCATAATGGGTTTGATCATACCCGAATAGGGGTTTTGAATTCATCTATTCCGTCCGTGAGTCAATGCAGAGGGATCGCTACGTTTTTAATAGCTGCCTACGCTTGGCCAGTAAGGGCTAGAGGTTGATGTGGCTTGTAATCAGGCCAGAAACAGCGCCGGATCCACCATGGTGCGGTTCAGCATCACGCCCCAGTGCAGGTGCGGGCCAGTCACGCGTCCGGTTGCGCCCACCGCGCCCAGGCGCGCGCCGGTGGGCAGCACTTCGCCCGGCTGGGCGTCCATGGCGCTCAGGTGGCAATACATGCTCAGCAGGCCACCGCCGTGGTCCAGCCAGACGGTGCCGCCGTTGAAAAAGTAGTCGCCGCTGTCGATGACTCGCCCCGGCAGCGGCGCCACCACCGGTGTGCCGGTGCCGGCCGCGATGTCCATGCCGCTGTGTGGGTTGCGGGCCTGGCCGTTGAAGACACGCCGCAGCCCGAAAGAGCTTGATTTGCGCCCCGGCACCGGCACCCGCATGCGCAGCGAGGCGGGCAGCGGCTGGCTGAAGGTCGCCATCACGGTTTCCTGGTGGGCGCGCTCACGCTCGTAACGCGCCAAGTCTTCCGGTGACAGGTCCACCGTGCGCGGTGAGACCTTGAGTTTTTGTTCACTGTAGCGTTTGGGCACGATGGTGTAGGGGATCTGGCGCTGCGCGCCGCCGGGTAGCTGCACCGTGATGGCCGCTTCGCCGGGCGCGCTAGAGAGCGGGATACCGACGATGGCCGTCCATTCGATCACGTCGCCCACCACCAGTAGCGGCAGCTCCCCCTGGTGCGCGACCGGCCGTTGCGCCGAGGGGCCCAGCGACAGCCGCCCCACGCCGCCGGGCACTGGCAGGGCCTGCGGCCAGACCGTGGATGAAGCGGGGGGGGTGGCCGCAAAACCTGCGCCCGGCAGGGTCAGCAAGCCCAGCGCGGCCATCAGCGCCTTGCGGCGCGACAGCTCGACTGTTTGGAGGGCGGATTCAGCGGATGAAGGCACAAGTCAGATTATTGTTTTTCCCAGACGATCTTGCCGTCGTTGACGTAGTCGTCGAACTGGATCCGCGGAATGGCGGTCACGCCAGCCACGCCGTCGCCAGCATCCCAGCTCAGGGTCGCGCTGTCGGGTTCCAGCGCCACTTCAATGCGCCCCGGCGGAATCGGGATGGGCGCGCCATCGCCGGGGGTGAAGGTCACGTCACCGGTCACTGTGGCGAATTGGGGCATGGAAGTCTCCTTGAGGGTTGGGACAACATCTTCGGCGGTCGTCGGTTGCTTCACCCATTAAACATGAGGGACGGCGTGCCGTGTGTCAGCCAAAAGCGCGTTTTTTCCGCGATACCGGCAGGGTCTTTAGCTGCAGGTGGCGCCGGAGGCGCGTCTGAACGACGCACCTTGCACCAGCGCCATGTTGCCCTGGGCCGAGGCGATGCGCAGTTCATCACCCGTGGCCTGCAGCACCAGCTCTCCACTGCTACCCGCAGGCGTGCGCAGCTCGCTGCCGCTGATGGTGCCGGCCAGCTCCCGCGTGCGATCGCGCCAGGCCAGCGTGCCAGAAAAATTTTGATAGGTCTGCGTCAGTGTGATGCTGGCGCCGCGCAGCAGCCCGCTTGCGCACCACAAGCCATCGACCTTGGCGGGAACCGTCCACAAATGAATCTTGCTCGACTTCTCGCGGCCCACCGCTTTGTTGGGCACAGCCACCACCGTCGTGCGGTCCGGCTTCCAGTCGCCCATGTCCCAGTCGTGCGAGACGATGCGTGTGCCCGGCTTGAGCGCGAGCAGGGCGGGGCGCAACTGCAAATTGAATTCCGGCAGCAGATACATGGTGATCACGCTGGCGGGCGCCAGGTCGGTCTTGAACAAGTCCTGCACCCGGAACTCGACCTTGTCTGCCACACCCGCATTGCGCGCACTGGCCTTGCTGCGCTCCACCAGCGACGGGTCGATTTCGACGCCGAGGCCGGTCGCCTCAAATTTTTTCGCCGCCAGGATCACAATGCGCCCGTCACCCGAACCGAGGTCAATCACATGGTCGCCACGCTTGACGCCCGCGCTGCTCAGCATTTCGAGCGTGACGTTGTCGGGGGAGGTGATGAAGGGGACTTCTTCGATGGGTTGGGCTTCGGCTCTAGCTAACGACAGGCAGATGATGCCAGTCAACAAAGAGGCCCGCAGCCTTCTAGAGAATTTTTTAGTATGCATATCGCCATTGTGAACTCTGAAGCCAAACAGTTTGTGCAAAACTACCAGTCGCGTGTGATTGCCAAATCTTGCCTTTTTTGCTCTACCAAATCACCGAGGGTAGCGAGTGAAGATTCAAGCTCAGAATGATTGTCTTTGGGGTTGTACTGAAGAACTTCAAGGTTCATTGTTTTCTTGACAGCCCTTTTAAAGTCCGCCGAATACCTTGATCCCATTGCAATGTAGTGAGGATTAGATGTGGGATGGAGTTGCACATTTCTTTCCAGTAGAACCTGAATGTCTGGATCGCTGATTCCGCACCCAAGAAATATGCAGGTATGAGTAAGCATCAACCCATCCAAAAGCGAATAGAAAGCAGCGTATCTATGTCTGGCCCGAGCGTAGTCTCCTTTGGTAAAAACCATCTGAAGAGGTGCATCAATAGAACCGTGGGCCTTTATAACGAGCCGATGACGTTTACGAATAAAGTTGGAGACGTCACCTTCGTCATAACTTTTAACGATGACAGTACCTTGGGAGGCCGCAGACGCATATGTGTCGTAAATCTTGTCAAAATTTTGAGTAATTACTAATCTGGAGTCAAGACTAAAGATGTGTTTGTGAATGTCACCGGGTGGGTACTGCGGGTTAACGAACTCCTCAAGAATTAAGTTCTCCCAATCGGCCCCTAGCGCATCATGAAGGAGCTCGCAGGCGGTAAGAAGGTCCGACTCTCTAACTAACTTGGAAATCTCGCGACTAAGTTTTTTGTCTGTACATCGTTTAATTCCAAGCTCTAAGAATTCTTTCCATATTGGTGGACGCTTCCCACCTATGCCCGACGAGTTTTTAGAGACGCCAGAGCCGAGAAAAATTATTGCCCTCCTTCTTGCTAGCTCATCCACCAGCGGTACGGGCCATGTGATCATTCCAAGTCCCCAAGATTCACCACTACGTGATCGGCGATTTCCTGGATGGTTTTCTTATACTCGGCTACTTTTGCAAAATGGGCACCCACGACTCCATCCACCGCTCTAAGTGAGAATATTGGGCGACGGCTAGTTTGACTAAGTGGGATCAAGCTATGCAACGTAGGAATAGTCCCCAATACATAGTCGACATTTTTTTTGGCCTCTGGTTGAAGTTTTGCGACTATTTGGTCTTTGATCGCGCTTGGCACTTTTTTAATAATGTGATCGAAAGCCCGAACAGCCCTGGGTTTTCCTTCAACATCTCGTTTCGCGGTGTATTGCTGAGTGACATAGCCTAGAAATTGAAGCCGCCAATTGAGGTCCTCAATTCCAATTTCCGAGGAATCATCGGCTTGATTTATAGCGTTTTCGTATTGCTTTTTCCACTTCACTAAAGATAGCGAAATATTCTCTAGAGCCTTAAGGCTGAAGATGTCAGTGGAAAGTGGAGTTAAAAAGTAACCAACGGCAAGTAGTACGGATCGATTTATCGCCCCTAGGGAGGGACCTACATCAAATAGCACGTAATCATAGTCTCCGCACATATGAAGCAGATGGCGGAAGAGTAGCGTAGTTCGCAAGCCGCGTACATTTCCAGAAACCGCGTGCCCCCAGTCGGTCGCGAGCAGGTCTTCTGTTAATGCAAGCCTAGGATCACCTACAAGTACGTCAACTCCAAAGTTTTTGCTTTTTCTTGTTTCTAGTAAGTCTGTATAGCCTTTGCCAAGCGCCAACGGCTTTACGACATTATCGATAGTGAAAGATTTTTTTTTGTAAATGGCATCTAACGTGTCATCCGAAAAAAGGCTTTGCGTGGCGTTGCATTGCGGGTCTGCATCGACGACTAGAACTTTGTATCCCTTCTCTAGAGCGAGATATCCAGCTACATTGCAAAGGAGCGTTGTTTTTCCAACACCACCTTTATTATTAAAGAAGGCAATAGACTTCATAGTTCTCCCTTTTTGACTCCATTAGCAAGATCACTGTTGCGATTCGCTATTTCCCCCAACTATCCTTCATCCCCGTCACCCGATTGAAAACCGCTTTCCCCGCAGCATGATCCTTCAAGTCGGTCACAAAGTACCCATGCTGCTCAAACTGAAAGCGCTGACCAGTCGCCATAGTCGCCAGTGAAGGCTCTACATAAGCCGTCACCACCGACAGGCTGTTGGGGTTGAGGTTCTCCAGAAAATCTTTGCCATCCGTTTCGGCTGGAACTCCTCTGGAGCCAGTCCGGTGTCCCGTTTATGCACTGTTCTTCCTGCAGGTCATCGCGCTTGTACCCTGTTTTTCCAGTACTGTGGCTTGCGGTGCTGATGGGCGACCGCGATGACCAAGAGGTCGCTCTCGTCTGCACTGTAGATGATGCTGTAAGGAAAACGATTCAGTCGGCAGCGCCTAAGGGTGGGCGACAGCGGATGCCACGCGTTTGGAAACTGGCTGATCAGCTTCAGGGTTTTCAGGGTTTCAAGCAAAAATGCCTGGCCCAAACCGGGCGCCTGACTTGCATACCATTCGATGGCCCCATCGAGTTCGGTCTGTGCGGGCTCAAGAAGCCGGATGTTCATGCCGACCGGTTGGCTACCTGGTATTTGCCCAGCACGTCTGACAGCGGGATGGCGCGGATCTCGCCGCGCCTGTATGCCGCAAGGCGGTCGTTGGCCTCTGCTGTCCACAGCGCTTCCAGCAATGTGTCAGGAACGTCGAGGCTGTCGAGAAGATGCTCGACCAGCGCCAGACGTTCATTCGGGGGCAATTGCAACGCTTGCGCGCTCAGGGCTTCTGCGGTTTGGCTCATTGTTCGCTCCTTGACAGGATCAGAGAAGGCATGACTCACTATAACGCCGACCCGTTTGCACGTGGCCTGCTGGCGTTATGTCTTATTTGGCCCAGGAATCCTTCATCCCCGTGACCCGATTGAACACGACTTTCCCCACAGCGTGATCCTTCAAGTCAGTGACAAAGTACCCATGCCTCTCAAACTGAAATCTCTGCCCGGCCGCAACAGAAGCCAGTGAAGGCTCCACATAAGCCGTCACCACCAACAGGCTGGCTGGATTCAGGTTCTGCAGAAAATCTTTTCCATCCGCTTCAGGTTGCGCCTTGTAGAACAGCCGGGCATACGATCGCATGTCCGTCCAAGCTCAAGCAGCTTTTTTGAGTTTCAACTGAACCGAGTACCCGAGACTGGCCGCTACGTTGACCAATGCGTCCAGCGTAAATTTGTGAGTACGGTTTTTAACCAGATCGTTCATGCGCGGCTGGGTAATCCCCACGCGTTTTGCGGCTTCTGCCTGGGTGATACCAAGCTTGTCTATCACTTTGCGGATGTGGATGACCAGATCAGCGCGCAGCAGCAGGTTTTGCGCTTCGGCCTCGGGAAAACCCAGATCGCGAAAGACGTTGTCACTGCCGACAACACGGCGCATTTTTTCAGTCATGATTTCTTCTCCTTCGACAGTGCGGCGTATCGGTTTCTCGCAACTTCCAGATCAGGCAGGGCAGTCTTGGGTGTCTTTTTAATGAAGGCGTGAAGCACGTAAACCGAGTCGGAAAATTTCGCCACATAAATCACACGGTACTGGTTTCCTGCACGTACCCGTATTTCATAAGCCCCGGAGCCTACCGAAAGCATGGGCTTGAAGTCGCTTGGCATCAAACCACTTTGCACCAGTCGAAGTTCCTGCCCGATGAACATACGCGCATCGACCGGGAACTCGCGTACCGCATTCAGCGATGTTCCCAGCCATTGAATGCGTTTCATTTTATATCAAATATGATAAGTTTTATCGTTTTCCGATATTGGCATCTACTTGCCCCAGGAGTCCTTCATCCCCGTCACCCGATTGAACACCGCTTTCCCCGCAGCGTGATCCTTCAAGTCAGTGACAAAGTACCCATGCCGCTCGAACTGGAAGCGCTGACCGACCGCGACAGAAGCCAGTGAAGGCTCAACATAAGCCGTCACCACCGACAGGCTGTTTGGGTTCAAGTTCTCCAGAAAATCTTTGCCGTCCGCTTCGGGATGCGCCTCGGTGAACAGGCGGTCGTAGAGCCGTACTTCGGCCTGCACTGCATCGTCGACGCCGACCCAGGTGATCACACCCTTGACCTTGACCGCGTCGGAGCCCGGTGTGCCGCTTTTGGTGTCGGGGATCAAGGTGGCCAATACTTCCGTGACATTGCCGTTGGCGTCTTTCATTGCGCCGGTGCATTCGATCACGTGGCCGTATTTCAGGCGCACCTTGCTGCCAGGAAAGAGGCGGAAGAAGCCCTTGGGCGGCGTTTCTTCGTAGTCGGTGCGTTCGATCCAGACTTCCTTGCCAATCTTGAATTCGCGTTTGCCCTGCTCGGGGTGGTGCGGGTGCACCGGGGCGCTGCAATCGTCGAGCGTTCCTGCGCCCATGACCTCATCCCAATTCGTCAGCACCAGCTTGACCGGGTCCAGCACAGCCATGGCGCGCGGGGCGATCGGGTCCAGCGTGTCGCGCAATGCGCCTTCGAGCGTGCTGTAGTCGATCCAGCTGTCGCTTTTGGTCACGCCTATGCGTTCGGCAAACAAATGAATCGCTTCGGGCGTGTAGCCGCGCCGGCGCAGGCCGACGATGGTGGGCATGCGTGGGTCGTCCCAGCCGCTGACGCGCTTCTCGTTGACGAGCTGGGCCAGCTTGCGTTTGCTGGTCAGTACATAGGTCAGATTGAGGCGCGCAAACTCGTATTGGCGCGGGTGTGGGGTGGCGATCAGTTGCCCTTCGGCCAGTTTGTCGAGCAGCCAGTCGTAGAAAGGGCGCTGATCCTCGAACTCCAGCGTGCAGATGCTGTGGGTGATCTGCTCAAGCGCGTCTTCGATCGGGTGGGCGTAGGTGTACATCGGGTAGATGCACCACTTGTCGCCGGTGTTGTGATGGTGCGCGCGGCGTATGCGGTAGATCGCCGGGTCGCGCATATTGATGTTGGGCGAGGCCATGTCGATTTTGGCGCGCAACACGGCGGCGCCGTCTGCCAGTTTGCCGTCACGCATTTCGCGGAAGCGCGCCAGATTTTCAGCCGGGGTGCGGGTGCGGAAGGGGCTGTTGACGCCGGGTTTGACAAAGTCGCCGCGGTGGATGCGCATCTCGTCGGCGCTTTGTTCGTCCACATAGGCGTTGCCACACTCGATCAAATACTCGGCGGCGCGGTACATGAAGTCGAAGTAGTCGCTGGCCTGATACAGGTTGACTTCTATACCGCGAGGACCGTTGTTGAGCCAGTCGAAGCCCAGCCACTGGACCGCGTCCTTGATGGCGTCGACGTACTCGGTGTCTTCTTTTTCGGGGTTGGTGTCGTCAAAACGCAGGTGGCAGATGCCGCCGTAGTCGCGCGCCAGGCCGAAATTCAGGCAAATGCTTTTGGCATGGCCGACGTGCAGGTAGCCGTTGGGCTCGGGCGGAAAACGCAGGCGGACCCTGGCCGGATCCGGCTGGCCGGCGGCGTGGTGGGCGGCGTCGCCGGGGCTGCCGCCCCATTTCCTGCCGGCGTAGGTGGCTTCGGCCAGATCTTTTTCGATGATCTGGCGCAAAAAATTGCTGGTTTTGGGGTGTTCTTTGTCTGCAGAGGGGGTCATGCGCTTGATTCTAGGGGGTGCCCGTGTTTAAAGACGGCCTGGGCGTTACTTTTGGCTACGCTCTTCACTGTGCAGTGGGTAGGCGGTTTCAGGGCTGGGACGTTTAATACCCACATAGGCAACAAGCGCCCCAACCAGGAGAAAGAAATGATCAAGTCAATCACCCGTTCCGATTCGTCCAGCCGGACCCTGCTGATGGCCGGTGCCGCTGCGGTGTTGTCCATTGCCGCGATGGGTTTTTCCAGCGGTGCACATGCCCGTGGCGATGTGAGTTTCTCTGTCGGGGTGTCCACCCCGGGCGTGGTTTTCGGTGTGAGCAACGCCTACCCGGTCTACACCTCGCCGGCTTATGGCCAGCCTGTGTATGGCTACCAGCAACAACCGTCATATGGCTACCATCCGCAGCCCGTGTATGTGCAGCCTCAGCCGGTCTACCGTCCGCACCCGGTTTATGTGCAGGCGCCGGTTTACATGGCGCCGCCTCCGGTTTATTACCGCGGCGGCCATCACTACCGCCATGAGGGTCACGGTCATCGCGGACACCGCGGACACGGTCAAGGTCAAGGTCAAGGTCACCGCGACCATGGCGACGGTCATGGAAATGGTCACCATCGTTAATATCAGCGCGGGGCGCTTCCGAAAGGTGCCATTCATAAAAAAGCCCCCAAGCTGCATGCTTGGGGGCTTTTTTTTATGGTTTGGTTTCGATCAAGAGGCCGTGGGTCGCCAGAACACGTAGTCGGCCTCATAAGGCACGTTGACACGCATGCCGAGTTCGGCTGAGCTGCAATTGCGCGTTGACGGCAAACCACCCAGGGTTCTGATGCGCTGGATGTAGCTGATGTTGTGGAGCGCGCCAGGCTGGTTGCCGGGTTCGACCCGGGCGCGCTGCAGCGGCAGGTTGGGGTCGCCGTTGTTCACTTCGATGAACTCTTTAACAGCCAGCTCGGAGCCGTCGCGGTGCAACCAGTTGCGGGCGCTACGCGCCAGCACGATGCGGTTGTTGGCGCTGTCCCTGAGCTCGATGCTGCGGTCCCTGGGCAGCCAGGCATACTGAAAGGGCGCACGGTTGACGGCCTGGCATTCGTATTGCAGTTCGCCAATGCCGCGGGCTTCAAGCACCGCCAGGTGGCCTGCCGGCACGCGGATGTCTAACGGCAAGGTGGGTTGCTGGGTCAGGTACTGCGTCAAATTCAAGGACCGGGAATTGCATCCCGCCAGCAGGGCGGCTGCAACAAGCAATGTCAGCGCAGGCAGGCCTTGCAAGGGGCGGCGGAGACGGGAAGAGGCAGGATATGGTTTCAAGATGCTTTCCGGTGATGACAAGCTCGTGCCCCTATCCAGGCGATCAACTCACCAAATTACATGCAATGTCGTAGGCGTGGTTGGTCGGAGGGCTGCAGTTTTTGACGGCTTTGCTCAGGCCCGTCGGTTTCACCACCAGAGTGTAGCTGACGGTTCTGGCTGCGCTTGAATAAATTGACGAACTGTCGGGCTCGCCGGACAGCACCCATTGAACTCGGCCGTTTACAAGAACGACGGGCTCATACAACACGGTGTCATGGCCGATAGCCTGGTGTGTTGTGGGCGGGAGAGGGGCGGTGACGGCGACGCGGCGATAGATATGGGTCGCGGGCGCAGGGGCGGAAAAAGCGGCCATCACGGCGGCGGTGCCGGTGATGACAAGCAGGGTCAGACCAATTCCTATGACCAAGGCGCGAATTGTGTTGTGTGTGCTTCTCATCGCAATCACCCCTTATTCAACTTTTGCTTTGCTTGCCAAGTTGTTTTGGCAGTCGGGTTGTTTACCCGCTTGTTACAGTACACCGCCAAAGTCGGTCCGCAGGTGTAGGAGTTAGCCCCCAAGGCATGCAGGTGCGCTTCCTTGCGTGGCCTGCGTACCTCGGGTTTGCCCTACCCTGACGCTTGATGCTTAACCCTGGCGCCAGAAGATGTAGTCAGCCTGGTAGGGCAGGGTCAGCTTTTCACCGGTGTTGAGGGCAGCGCAAGGTTTTGTTTTTTCAACACCGCCCTTGGTGTTGACCCGCTGGATGAAGCTGATGTTTTGCAATGCGCCGGTGCCCATGGACGGTTCGGCCCGCGCCAGTTGCAGCGGCAGCGTGTACTCACCGTTAGGCGCCACGGAGACCTGGGTGCCCACAACGCTGGAGCCGTCAATGTGCTTCCAGGTGGCGGGCGGGCCGGAATAAGCGACCACATCCTTGCCGGTGCGGTCCAGCAGGTTGGCTTGCGGGCTGACCAGCACCCAGCCGTAGGGGCCGGTGGCGGTGGGCTTGCATTCGTAATTGAGGATGCCGGTGGCGCGGGTTTCGAGCACGACCTGGTGGCCGGCCGGCACCATCACAGCTTGTGGCAGGCGGTCCTGGCTGTACATTTTGGGCAGCGGTGGCGCGCTGGAGCAAGCAGCCATGATCAGCGCGGTGCCACCGATCATCAGGGTGGTGCAGAGCAGACTTTTGCCAGCGGTGCGGAATTGGGTGTTGGTGCTTTTCATCTGGATTCCCCGGTTTGTTTTTACTTATTGCCAGTAGAGCCGGGAATGATGTAAGTGCATGTAGGACGCTTGGTCGGCAGACTGCAAGGCAAGAGCGCTTTCCAGATGCACCTCTGCAGTGCACCCGGAAGCAGGCGCAAAAAAGCCCACAGGGCGCACGCGGCCTGTGGGCTAAAACCAGCTCCGCCTAACTTCAGAGCTGGTCGCTCACCATCTGGACAGAAAGCGAGCTTCCCGAGAGCAGATCAACCTGGCCTTACATGGCCTTGTAGAAGATGTAGTCGGCCTGGTATTTGACGATTTGTTTGGCATTCAGGTTGCCGGCAGCGCATGGCATGGCCGGGGCGACGCCGCCGCGGGTGTCCACGCGCTGGATGAAGGTCACGCCCTGCATGGCGCCGGAGCCCATGGCGGGGTTGCCCTTGACGAGTTGCAGCGGGATGCTGCCGGCCATGCTGGCGTTGGGCGCAACAGCGACTTGCACGGCGGTCAGCTTGGAGCCGTCCATGGCTTCCCAGGTGGCCGGTGGGCCGTAATATTTGCCGACTTGCTTGCCGCTGCGGTCATTGAGCTTGGCGTCGGGGCCGACAAACACCCATTCGAACTGGCCTGCCATGTCTTTCTTGGCGCTGCACTGATAAGTGATCTCGCCGACGCCCACGGTTTCCAGGGCAACTTTGTTGCCGGCGGGCACTTGCACGGCTGCGGGCAGCGCGGCCTGGGAGTAGGTTGGCATCATTGGGGACATGCTGCCGCAGGCGGTGATCAGCGAAACGGCGGCGGTAGCGATGGCGGTGCGGATCATCATTTGGTAACTCCTGGTTAAGTGAGAGGTGAGCTGGCGGGTGCCAGTTTGTTGTCAGCTCCTCTGCACGACCGTTTTGACCTGGCCATGCATGGCTCCCTGAAAAGTTTACGCAAGCGGATGGACGCTGGATTCAGACCGGGACAAAAAAGTGCAAAAAGTCCCGTGGACGACCTGAGGCGGCGGCTGGGACGGCTGGTGTGACAGGCCGGTGTGACCGCCTCACTGCCCGAAGCGCGGGCCGTTTTTGAGGAACTCGAATTCCAGCGCCGAGTTGGCGCGTCCCAGCGCACTGTTTCGATAGGGAAAGCGGCCCAGGCGGGCGATGATGTCGCGGTGTTGCTCGGCAAAACGCAAGCTGCTGGCCAGTGTGACACGCAGGTCTTGAGGCACCGCGTCGGCCATTTCGCGAAAGCAGCGCACGCCTTCTTCCTGCAGCATCAGGTCTTCCGCGTGCATCAGCGGCATACACAAAAACATGCGGCCCACCCAGGGTAGTTGCGCATCCATGCTCTGCGCCAAAGCGTCTGTCACCAGGGACTGGGCGCGCTCGTCGCCGGCGAAGGCCTGGGCCTTGCCGCGATACATATTGCGCGGAAACTGGTCGAGCAGGATCACCAGCGCCAGGCGGTCCAGTGGCTGGCCCTCCCAGTCGGTCAGGCCACCGCCCAGCGCTTGCGTGACTGGTGTCCCAAAGCGGTCGGCAATCTGCTGGTCCAGCTCTGTCGTACCGCCAAACCACTGCCTGCCCATGTCGCGGCTGGGCCACCCGGAGGCGAAATTTTCACCGAGCCAGAAGTCGAGGACGGACGCAGGCGTGACGGAATCAGGCATGGCGGCAGTCGGAACAGGGCGCTTACATCGCCCGGAACTGCTGACTGTACAACCGGCTTACCGCCAGCCTCTCGGGCCGGCCGCGCAGAGTCAGCGACAGCTTGCCGGCTTCGTCGCGTTGCACGCTGTCGATGGTCTGGGCCTGCACCACCGTGCCGCGGTGGATCTGCCAGAACAGCTGCGCATCGAGCTGAGGCAGCAGCTCCTTGAGCGGCATGCGTATCAGGTACTCGTGGCTGGCGGTCAGCACGCGGATGTACTTGTCGGCAGCCTCGAAATACACCACGTCGGCAACCGGCACCATGCGAATGCTGCTGCCCGCACTGACCTGAATCAGCTTGAGCGGGCTGGCGGCCGGCGTCTGGCCAGCGGCCAGCAGATGGCGCAACTGGCCCAGCGCCTGGTCCAGGGCGGGGTTCCAGGTGGCGCTGTCATGTGCGCCTGAATTCACGGCTGCCTGCGCCCGTGCTGCAAGGGCTGACTGCACTTTTGACACTGTTTTTTGCAAGCGAGCCGGCTGCACGGGTTTGAGCAGGTAGTCGACCGCCTGGGTTTCAAACGCCTGCACCGCGTACTGGTCGTAGGCCGTGACGAACACCAGCGCGGGAAAGGCGCTGCTGGTCGGCCATTCGTCGGCCAGTTCGGCCGCAGCCTCCAGCCCGCCCAGGCCGGGCATGCGGATGTCAAAGAACAACACGTCGGGCCGCAGCGCCAGCGCCTGCGCCACAGCGGATGCACCGTCACCCACACTGGCCAGCACGCGCAACCCGGGCCAGGCGCGCGCCAGCTCGGCCTGCAGCGCCTGGGCCAGCAGTGGTTCGTCTTCGGCAATCAGGGCTGTGGCTGGAAGATGACTCATATTTTTAAGGAAAATCGGGCTGTAGCCCTTGCCCCGCCTGCGCTAACAGCTACTAATTCTATAGCGACCGAGGCGCCGTAGGTGCTGGCCAAGCGTTCGCGCACCTGGGCCATGCCGAAGCCGGTGCCGTCGGGGGCGCCAGCCAGCCCGACGCCGTTGTCGATGACATCCAGCACCAGCGCGTCGCCTTCACGGCGCGCGCTGACGGCGATGTGCCCGCCTTCGATCTTGGGCTCCAGCCCATGTTTGATGCTGTTTTCCACCAGTGGCTGAAGCAGCAGCGTGGGCACGGGGCAGTGGGCCAGCGCTTCGGGCAGGTCCAGCGCATATGACAGGCGCGGGCCCATGCGGATGGCCATCAGCGCCAGGTAATCGCGTACGCGGTCAAACTCGGCTTGCAGCGTATGTGTGGGCGCCAGCGATGCGCCTAGCGTGGCACGCAGATAGGCAATCATGTGGTCCAGCATGACCTGGGCGCGTTGCGGGTCGTTGCCGATCAGCGCGCGCAGGTTGGCCAGGGTGTTGAACAGCATGTGTGGCTCAAGCTGGGTTTCCAGCAGCTTGAGTCGCGCTTCGCTGGCATGCTGGCGCGCTTCGGTCATCTTGCGCTGCAGGTAGGCGCTCTTGTTGACCGCGTAGAAGTAAAAGCTGCCAACCATGCCGGCGATCGCGGTGATCAGGATGGAGCTGCGAAGCTGGGCCGGGTCCTGTTGGCCGGCGCCGGGCGGGTACCAGCCGTAGTATTGGCACAGCGTGTCCGCGATCCGGGTGCCGAGCACATAACCCAGCACAATACCGCCGAGCACCAGGGCCAGGCCGGCCCAACCCTGTGGCCAGCCAGTTTCTGCACTTGAGGGAAAGAGATCACGCCCCAGGTCAATCACGGCCCAGGTGATGGTGGCAATGAACAGGGAATACACCAGCGGCGGGCCATAGGGCTTGTCCGGCATGAAGGCGTACTGGAGCGTGGCAATGCCCAGCGCAAAGGCGATCACCTGCAGCAGATGGCGCAGCTTGGCGATCCAGTTGATCTGCATCACGGGCCGTTCGATGGCTTCGGGGCTGCGGGGCAAGGTCATGCGGATCATTCTAGGGCGGCAGCTACGGCAACAGGTGCTTGCGCATGAAGGCGGTGATCTGGCGGTCCACCGCCGGCAGCGCGCTGCGGTCGAAGCCGGGCGGGTCCAGCAGCAGGTCCTGGGCCAGAGGCGACAAGACATCGGCCGGCGGCGGCGGAGACAGCAAGGCGCCGTGTCCGCCGTTCGGCAGGTCGGCCACAAGTTCACAGGCTTTGCAGGCCTGCAGCACGCGGTCGCTGTGAAAACGCGGCAGCAGCCATTTGTCCTGCCGGGCCGTGACCAGTCCCAGCGGTACGGGCGGCGCGGCCAGGGAGTCCATGTCGAAGTCGGCGGCCAGCGGCACACCCGCCACCACCGCACGGATGCGGGGATCGGTGTGAACCAGCCAGGTGGCATCGCTGAATTTCTGCCGGATCACGGCCAGCGCCACGGTTTTCTTCAGACCGTCAAACACGCCGCCGGTCAGCCGCGTGATCAGCCCGACGCAGGTCTGAAAGTCTTCCGCGATGTTCGCACCGCAATGGCTGGCGAACTGGGCCGGCGACCAGCGCCCGCCGGCCAGGCTCAAGGCGGTGTGGCCGCCGGCCGACATGCCGTACATGCCCACCTTGTCCAGCGCCAGCAGTAGCGCAAAACGCGGGTCGCGCGCTACCGTGTCAATGGCGCGTGACACCTCGGCGGGTCGCAGCTTCCAGCTGTCGGGTCCGGGGCTGGACGGATCTTTGTGGTTGTCGCCACGGTGCCGAGGCAGCGCAACCACAAAGCCGTCATCGACCAGCGTGCGCGCCAGGTTGGTAAAAGTCCAGGGCGAGCCGCCCGAGCCGTGCGAAATGACAACCAGCCGGCCGTTGCCGCGCACCGGCGGACCTTGCAGGTCCAGTTGCAGGGAAAATGGGCCTTTCTGGATGCGCTGGCCTTCGCCGAGGGTGGGGTAGAAGACGGTGACGGGACCGTCGGCCTGCAGGCCCGGCAGTTCGGTGAAACCCATGCCGGCCTGGGCATAGGCGGCGGCGAGAGACAGCAGGCCGGTGATGAAGTAGTTGCGCATGGGGTGTTCCTGTAATTACCAGGGATCGCGCTGCAGCGTGAGGCGTTCGCGCTCTTGCTCCACCAGGCGCTCGTGTATGCCGGCGCCACCGGTGATCAGAAACACCACGGCGCCGTGCACCGCCAGGCCGATGCCCCAGCCGAGCAGCGGGAAGACGGCCCAGTGGCGTCCGCTGGCAAGCGACAGCGCGACCAGCAGCAGGTTGACCCCCAGGTAAACCGAGGCATGGATGTACCAGCCGAGTTTGGCGCCGGCGCGTTTGCGTGCCAGTCGTTCTAGGCCGGTGTCGACCAGGGCGGTGGAGACGTGCAATGCGTTCATGGTGTTTCCTTTCAGGTCTTGAGGAGCGGAGATGAAGATGCAGGGGTGGCGGGCTTCAGGGCCAGGCGCCAGAGGCGGGCGCTGCGTCCGGCAAAGGCGCCGCTGAACAGGCCGTACAACGCGCCGATGAGCAATGTGTACTGGCCGTCGCGCGCCAATTGCGGCTGCATGGCGAGGTCGACACCGACGGTGTACCTGGTCAGGAAGATGCCCACGATCAGCGCCAGCGGCAACCAGCTGCCGGGCACGGTGAAGCTGCGCGAAGCCGCGTCATACCGTGTGCCCGCAGGCGGCGACTGCGGAGCGATCAGGCACAGCGTGGCCGCTGCGCTGGCCAGCCAGGCCAGCACCACGAAGCCGAACAGCGGCGAGCCGCCAAAAGCCGAGACCGTGCCCCAGAGAGAGAGGCCGGTCATGGCCACGGGCATCAGCGTCATAGGCAGCGCGCTGACGCTGCGTGTGTGCAACTGGCTCAGGCCCAGCGCGAGCAGGGTGGCAAGCAGGCCCCAGACCCAGACCGGGGTGTTTTTCAGGACCGGCACCAGGGCCTGGAGGTGTTGCAAAAGCAGCGGGATCAGCATGGTGTTCTCCGTGTTGAAAGTAAAAGGATGGGGAAGGGCGCGTCAGATCAGGCCCTGGCTGCCCCACAGCAGCTTGCCGAGGTAGCGACTGGGTAACAGCGCGAGGCTGCCGGCGACCAGGCAGGCACCGATGTACAGGCCCTGCATGGTCAGGCGGTGACCGCGGATGTTGCCCCGCGCCAGAAACCAGAAGGCCAGCGCCAGCATGCCGACCACCACGGGAATGAGAAGGTGGATGGGGGTGTAACCGTTGATGTTGGGCAGCTTGAAGTCGCGGATGAACAGCGCTGATACGGCTGCTGCCAGCATCAGCGTGACCCAGGCGTAACCGAAGGCGCGGTGCAGGCGCGGTCGCTGGTCGCGTGCGCGGCGAGCCCACAGCGCAACCGGGCCCAGCACCGTGGCACTGGTAACGGCACTGAGGTGAACCGCGATAACGGGGGACATGTCCACGGGAGTCTCCTTGGAGGGGGTGGATCGGACTTTGCCGAAAGGCAGCCCTCGTCGCCAGTGGCTTGCGACGAAGTGCGGACGGCGCGGCGCGAAATGCAGCCGGGCGGCGTGAACGGATCCCCGTCAAGGGGCTGCTGGCGCCTGAGGCCCGGCGGCGATAATCATGCCTTATCTTCTGGAGCGTGCGTGGACATCACATTGCTGATCAAGGCGGCCGTCATGGGCATCGTCGAGGGGCTGACCGAGTTTTTGCCGATTTCTTCCACTGGCCACCTGATCCTCGCCGGCGCGCTGCTCGGTTTTGACGACGCCAAGGCCAAGGTCTTCGACATCGCGATCCAGACTGGCGCCATCTTTGCGGTGATTCTGGTCTACTGGCAGAAGATTCGCGATACGCTGGTGGCACTGCCCACCGACAAACAGGCGCAGCAGTTTGCGCTCAATGTGTTCGTGGCCTTTGTGCCGGCCGTCATTCTGGGGCTGCTCTTCGGCAAAGCCATCAAGGCCAACCTGTTCACGCCGGTGGTGGTGGCCAGCACCTTCATCATCGGCGGTTTCATCATTTTGTGGGCCGAGCGGCGCCAGCAGAACAACCCCGCCGCGGCGCGTATTCAAGAAGTGGAAGCCATGACTTTGATGGACGCGCTCAAGGTCGGCCTGGTGCAGTGCCTGGCCATGATTCCCGGCACCAGCCGCAGCGGCGCGACCATCATTGGCGGCATGTTGCTGGGCCTGTCGCGCAAGGCTGCGACGGACTTTTCGTTTTACCTGGCGATACCGACGCTGATAGGCGCGGGGGTCTACAGCCTGTACAAGGATCGCGCGCTGCTGTCGCTGGCCGACGTGCCGATGTTTGCTGTCGGCCTGCTGTTTTCATTCATCAGCGCCTGGCTCTGCATACGCTGGCTGCTGCGCTACATCGCCACCCACAGCTTTGTGCCTTTTGCCTGGTACCGCATCGTATTCGGCATCGTGGTGCTGGTGACGGCGCAGATGGGCTGGGTTCGCTGGGCCGATTGAGTTTTCCGTTCGTCGTGGCCCGGGGGGTGAGCTCCTGGCCTGTCATCCCGGACTTGATCCGGGATCCATGTTGGATAACTCGCACAGCTTGGTTCACCACCGTTCGGGCTGAGTGTGTCGAAGCCGCCTCTTGCCTCGACGTTTCAGGCTTTGCCAACAAGCCGGGGGTTGCCCGGCGGCAACTCACTTTCTTTTTGCGTGGCCAAAAAGAAAGTAAGCAAAGAAAAAGGCGATCCGATGGTCTGGGTCCCCTGCGCTGCGCTTCGGGGCAATCTACGGTGCTCTGTAAAAGCGGGGTCTCGCTAGCACTCTCCCGGTTCAGACAATCGCGAGCCCTGATCCGCTTTGACCTGCGCTCCTCGGCCCAGCCCGACGGGTGGAGAAGAAAACCAATACCTGAGAAAAATCCGGAGTTTTTGAAGCGCAAAGCGCTTCAAGGACGGGAATCCCAACAGACCGTCACGTTTGCACGCGAGCGCAGCGCACGCGGCCAAATGAAGTCCCCCTCCATCGCCCAGCGGGGCGAGGGAGGGGCTAGGGGTGGGAGTGGGGAGTTGGAACTACTGTCGAGAACGGACTGTAGGCGCAGCGTGATGCATGAAAACATCTCGCCAACGCCGCAACTCAATGCGCATGGCTTGCGAGTCAAGCCCGCAATGACAATCCGGCGGGCTCAGCCCATCATGTTGCGCAGCGAGGCCTCGATGGCCGCTGCGGTGACCACCGGCTTTTCCATCGGAAACAGGTGGCTGCCGTCCAGCATCATGATGCGGCCTTTGGTAACCTTTTCAGTCATCGCCATGCCGACCTGTTTCATCTCGGCCGACTGGCGCCCGCCGATGAAAGCCACCGGACATTTGAGCGGGTGCCGCTTGAGGAGGCCTTCCAGGTTGTGCGGCAAGGTGTTGTAGATCGCGGTTTCAACGTCGCGGTCAAAACTGAGCATGCGCTGGTTGTCACCTTCACCCTGGGCATCGTGTGTGCCATGTTCGATGTAGTCGAGCAGCACCTGTTCGTCCCACTGCGCAAATGCCTTCTTGCTGCGGAAATGCGCCAGCACCTCGGCTTGACCCAGCCACTGGTGTTTGCGCTTGCGACTGATGGCGCCGGGCGAGATCGAGCCCACGAGTTGCGCGCGTTTGGCCACGCTCAATGCGGCGGCACGCCAGCCACCCAGAATCGGTGAATCAATCAGCAACACGCCGCGCAACGGCTGGCCGCCGATGTCGGGGTTGCGCGCCGCACACATCAGGCTCAAAAAACCGCCCAGCGAGTGACCGACCAGGAATACAGGCTGACCGGTTTTTTCCACGGCTTCGGCGCTGAAGTCGGCCAGTTGTTGCACCAGGTGCGGCCAGTTGCTGGTGACCGGGTAACGCGGGTCGTGACCGAATTTTTCAATGGCTCGCACCTGAAAGCCACGCGCCTTCAGGCTCTGGAACAAGACACCGTAGGTGCTTGCGGGAAAGCTGTTGCCGTGGGAGAAAATGATGAGGGGTTTGGTCAGGGCGGGCACGTGGTCTTTGTGGTTGGCGCGTACACGAACAGTTCGCTTGTCATCCCGGACTTGATCCGGGATCCATGGGTTACGGATCAGGTCCGCAATGACAGACAGGGCGCATCAGGCTGCCCCGTCCCGTGTCAAATCAACTTTTCTTCGGGCGAGGTTATTTTCTTGAGTGGCTGGTTGCGCGTCAGCGGCGTCAGCAGCGGCACCTGGGTTTCGCCACCGGTCCACATCGGGTCCTCGATGCTGTCGAAAACTTCGCGCAATTTTTTGCCCCAGTTGTTGTGCAGCATGCGGAAGTATGGGTTTTCGTGGTCGATACACACGACCTTGTCGGTCTGCAGCGCATTGGCTTCATAAACCACCATGTCCAGCGGCAGGCCGACCGACAGGTTGGACTTGAGCGTCGAGTCCATGGACACCAGCGCGCATTTGGCGGCTTCGTCCAGCGGGGTGTCGGGCGTGATCACGCGGTCCAGCACCGGCTTGCCATATTTGGACTCGCCGACCTGAAAGTAGGGCGTCTCGGGCGTCGCTTCAATAAAGTTGCCGGCCGAATAGACCTGGAACAGCCGCATGCCTTCGCCGCGAATCTGCCCGCCGAAAATCAGCGAGACATTGAACTCGACACCGGCATGTTTGAGGTCGTCAGCGTCACGCTCATGCACGCGGCGGATCGCTGAGCCCAGCACCCGCGCCGCGTCGAACATGCTTTTGGCGTTCCAGATCGTGATCGGCGGGCCGCCTTCGGGATCCTTGAGCTGCTCGATCTGCAGGATCTCGCGCACCGATTGCGAGATCGACAAATTGCCGGCCGACAGCAGCACCATGAAGCGGTCTTCCGGTTTTTCATAAATGATCATCTTTCGGAAAGTACTGATCTGGTCCAGCCCGGCGTTGGTCCGGGAGTCCGAGAGAAACACCAGGCCGGCGTTGAGTTTGATGGCGACGCAGTAAGTCATGAGAAATCGATAGTGGGTGAAAAGTCAGCCGGCGGCAAGCTTTTTGAGTTGGTAAAGAGCGTCCAGCGCTTCGCGCGGACTCAGTAGATCGGGGTTGATGCCGACCAGCGCTTTTTCGACAGCGCTGGCCTCAGGCGAAGGCTGTTCGGGCGGCGCGGCGAACAGGTCGACCTGAGCGCGCGTCGCATCCTGCTGGGTCTCCAGCGCGGCCAGCGCATGCCGCGCATGGTGGACGACACCGGCCGGCACACCGGCGAGTTTGGCCACGGCGATACCGTAACTCTTGCTGGCCGGGCCGGGCTCAATGTGGTGCAGGAACACGATGTCGGCGCCGGACTCGACCGCGCTGACATGGACATTAACGGCCGCATGGTGGCGCGCCGGGAATTCGGTGAGTTCGAAATAATGAGTGGCGAACAGCGTGAAGGCCTGGGTCTTGTTGTGCAGGTGCGCGGCAATGCCGCCGGCCAGCGCCAGGCCGTCGAAGGTCGAGGTGCCGCGGCCGATCTCGTCCATCAGCACCAGCGAATGCGGTGTGGCGGCGTGCAGGATTTGCGCGGCTTCCAGCATCTCGAGCATGAAGGTGGACTGGGCATTGGCCACGTCGTCGGCCGCGCCTATGCGGGTCAGGATGGCGTCAATCGGGCCGAGCCGGCAACTGGCGGCCGGCACATACGAGCCCATGCTGGCCAGAAGCACAATCAGCGCGACCTGGCGCATATAGGTCGATTTGCCGCCCATGTTGGGGCCGGTGATGATCTGCATGCGGCTTTTGCCGCCCAGGTCGCAGTCGTTGGCAATAAAGGCGCCCCCGCTGGTTTCATCGAGTCGGGCCTCGACCACCGGATGCCTGCCTTCGCGGATGCTTATGCAGGGTTCCTTCACAAATACCGGCGCGGCCCAGTTCAATGTCAGCGAGCGTTCAGCCAGCGCGCACAACACATCCAGGCTGGCCAGTGCACGCGCTAGCCGGCTCAGCGCCGGTACAAAGTGCTGCAGTTCGTCCAGCAACTGCTCGTACAGCCATTTTTCGCGGGCCAGCGCGCGCTCCTGGGCCGACAGCGCCTTGTCTTCAAAAGCCTTGAGTTCAGGCGTGATGTAACGCTCGGCGTTTTTCAGGGTCTGGCGGCGCCGGTAGTCGTCAGGTACCTTGGCGGCCTGGCCCTGCGTGACCTCGATGTAAAAACCATGCACCTTGTTGAACTGCACACGCAGATTGGCGATACCGGTGCGGGCGCGTTCGCGGCTTTCAAGGTCCAGCAAAAAGCCATCGCAGTTGGTCTGGATGCCGCGCAACTCGTCGAGGTCGGCGTCGCAGCCGTGGTTGATCACGCCGCCGTCGCGGATCAGCGCGGCGGGTTCCTCCAGCAGATAACGCCCCAACAGCGCCGCACAGTCCGGTGGTGCCTGCAAATCCTCGAAGATAGTGGTCAAATACGCCTCTAGCCCATGCTGGTCGGGCGTGAGGCGCTCTGTTTTTTGTAGCGTCTGACATAGCGCCACCAGTTCGCGCGGGCGCACCTGGCGCAGTGCGATGCGTGCGGTGATGCGTTCGACGTCGCTGCAACCCTTGAGCCCGGCGCGCAGGCTTTGCTGCAGGCCACCGCGCAGCACCGTGATCGCGTCGAGCCGCGCCTGGGCCTGGCTGCGCTCGCGGCGCGGGCTCAGCAGCCAGCTTTTGAGTGCGCGGCTGCCCATGCCGGTGCTGCAGGTGTCCAGCAGTGAAAACAGTGTGGGCGAATCCTCGCCGCGCAGGGTTTGTGTCAATTCGAGGTTGCGGCGCGTGGTTTGCGGCAGCTCGATCAGCTCACCCGAGCGCACCACCTGCAGGCTGTGCACATGTGGCAGGGTCCGGCCCTGCGTGTGTTCCGCATACCCGAGCAGGGCTGAGGCCGCTGCATGGGCTTCCGGCAAGGCTTCGGCGTTCCAGGAAGCGAGCGAAGCGACCTGTAACTGCGCCAGCAGCCGGCGCGCACCGAGTGCCGCATCGAACTGCCAGGCCGGGCGGGCGCTGACGGCGCAGCGCTGGGTTTTCAGGCGCTGCTCGAAGGCAGCCGTGACCTCGACGTTGTAGAGCAACTCGCTGGGCGCGATGCGCGCAATCCAGGCTTCAAGCTCGTCGGCCGGGCAATGTGCCAGGTGGATCACGCCCTGGGTCACGCTGAGCCAGGCCAGGCCGCAGCTGTTGCGCAGGCCCTGGTGCACGGCCAGCAGAATCGATTCGGTCTTGTCGCTGAGCAGTTCGGTGTCGGTCAGGGTGCCGGGCGTGACGACGCGCACCACCTTGCGTTCAACCGGGCCCTTGGCGGTGGCAACGTCGCCGACCTGCTCGCAGATTGCCACCGACTCACCGAGTTTGATCAGTTTGGCCAGATAGCCTTCGAGCGAATGGAAGGGCACACCGGCCATCACCACCGGTTCTCCTGCCGACTGGCCGCGCCGGGTCAGTGTGATGTCGAGCAGGCGTGCGGCCTTTTCGGCATCGGCATAAAACAGCTCATAAAAGTCGCCCATGCGGTAGAGCAGCAGCGTGTCCGGGTAGTCAGCCTTCAGCCCAAAGTACTGGACCATCATGGGCGTGTGTTTTCCGCCCGCAGCGGGGGCGGTGTCGGCAATCTCCGCAACGGTGTCGGAATGGGAAAGGTTCACGGAAGGTTCTGGCGTGGCTCAGGCGGGAGGGAAAGGGCCGGCAAGGCGGCGCAGCGGCAGCACGACCGGTGAAAATAATAGCACTTGCGCGCCCGCGCATGCCCTGCGGGTGCGCCAAGTCAGGTATTTACAGGCGAGCTGCGGCTGTGTAAAGCGACATTTCACTACAAATATTGGTGTGGACGGCGCTTAAACTCAGGAGGGCATCGCACACAGGCGCGATAGCTGCCGTTTTTAACCAAGGACCTGTCCATGACCGAGCCCCACTCGCCCACTTCTTTCTGCAATGCTGGGGACGCCGAATGTGATGTGCTGGTCATAGGTGGTGGCCCTGCTGGTGCCACGGCGGGTGCCCTGCTGGCACAGCGTGGCCACAAGGTGGTGGTGCTTGAAAAAGAGCATCACCCACGTTTTCACATCGGCGAGTCGCTGCTTCCCGCCAACTTGTCTCTGCTTGAAAAGCTGGGTGTAGCCGACGCTGTCAAAGCCATCGGGATGGAAAAGTGGGGCGCCGAATTTGTCTCTCCCTGGCATGCCGCCAAAAGCCAGACCTTTGCATTTGCCGACGCTTGGGACAAATCCATGCCGTTTTCCTACCAGGTGCGGCGTTCCGAGTTTGATGAAATTTTGATTCGCAATGCGGCCCGGCTCGGTGCCGAGGTGATTGAAGGCTGCCGTGTCAGGGGCGTAGATTTTGCGCCTGACGGCAGCGGCGCCACGGTGCAGGCGCAGCACGAAGACGGCAGCAGCGCTCGCTGGCGCACGCGTTTTGTGGTGGACGCCTCGGGACGCGACACCGTGCTCGGCAAGCAGTTCGACATGAAACGCCGCAATCCCAAACACAACAGTTCGGCGCTCTACGGCCACTTCACCGGCGCGACGCGGCATCCGGGCCAGGACGAAGGCAACATCACGATTTTCTGGTTCGACCACGGCTGGTTCTGGTTCATCCCGCTGACCGACGGCTTCACCAGCATAGGCGCGGTGGTCTGGCCGCACTACCTCAAGAGCCGGACCAAGCCGGTCAGGGAGTTTTTCCTCGACACCATCGCCCTGTGCCCGGCGCTCGCCGAGCGACTGGCTGGTGCCACGCTTTCTTCGGAGGTGGAAGCCACCGGCAATTTTTCTTACGCCTGCGACCGGACCCATGGCCCCGGCTACGTGATGATCGGCGACGCCTTCACCTTCATCGACCCGGTGTTTTCATCGGGCGTGATGCTGGCGATGCAAGGTGGTTTTGTCGGTGCCGAGACGGTGGACATCTGTCTGCGCCAGCCGGCCAAAGCCGCTGAGGCGCTTGCCCACTTCGACCGCCAGGTGCGCAAGGGTCCCAAGGAGTTTTCGTGGTTCATCTACCGCGTGACCAACCCGACCATGCGTGACCTGTTCATGGCACCCAACAATGTCTGGCGCGTCAAGGAAGCCTTGTTGTCCATGTTGGCGGGTGATATTTTCGGCAAGACACCGATTTGGCGCTCATTGGCTGCGCTCAAGGGTATTTTCTACGTCGCCTCGGCGTTGAACTTCAAACGCTCCTGGCACGCAATGCGTTTGCGCAAGGCCAACATCCGTGTTGTGGATGCCGTGGATAGCGTCGAGCAGCCAGCGCATGGCGCGCCAATCGCGCGCTGAGCCATGAACTACAAACCGCAAGTTCTGCTCGATGAACCGCTGAAGATGCAGGTCGGGCGTACCCGCCTGCACGAGTCTCTTCGCATGCACCTGGGTTACCTCGTGCTTGGCGTGATTTGCCTGAGCGTCACGCTGTTGGCTTTTCCAATGCGTGCGCTGCTGCCGCGTGTGTTGAGCAAGCGCCTGGGCCGCAAGCTGGTCACGCTGACCACGCGTATCTACTTGCGCTTTCTGGTGCGCATGGGTGCCTGCCGCTTTGATCTTTCAGAACTGGATGCGCTCAGCGATGGACCGGCCATGGTGATTGCGCCCAACCACCCCTGCCTGCTCGACGCGGTGATGATTCTCTCGCGCCTGCCCGGTGCCGCCTGCATCATGAAGGCCGAGCTGGTCAATAGCGTTTTCTTTGGCGCGGGCGCCAGACTGGCAGGCTATATCCGCAACACACCGCTTCGCACCATGGTGCAGCTCGGCGTCGACGATCTGGCCAACGGCAGCCACCTGTTGCTGTTCCCCGAAGGCACGCGCACCCCGCGGTTTCCAGTGGGCGCGATGCAGGGCACAACCGGTCTGATCGCGAAAAAGGCCGGCGTGCCGGTGCAAACGGTGTTCATCGAAACCGATTCAGGTTTTCTCGGAAAAGGTTGGTCCTTGCTGTGGACACCGAAAATGCCGATCACTTACCGGGTGCGGCTCGGCAGGCGTTTCGAGCCGCCTCGCGACACGGCACAATTTGTCTGCGAACTTGAACACTACTTCCAGTCCGAGCTTGCGCACGCACAGTTGCCAGATTTTCCTGTCAAGGCGCCGCCGGCCTGAGCTACAGTTCCCTGATCTCCACCGCCCTCTCGTTGACGCCGATGACAGACTCCTCAACCAGCACCCCGTCCCGCAGCGCCTCGCCTTCCCACCTCGTCCTGATTCCCAGCTACAACCCCGGCCCCAAGGTGTATGAGACCGTGCGCTCGGCGCGCGCTCAGTGGACGCCGGTGTGGGTGGTGGTCGATGGCAGCACCGATGACAGCGCCGCTGGCCTCCAGGCCTTGGCCGCGCAGGACCCCGGCCTGCATGTGATCGTGCTGCCCCACAACGTCGGCAAGGGCGCCGCAGTGTTGCACGGCATTGATCTGGCTGCCCGGCAAGGGTTGACGCATGTGCTGACGATGGACTCGGATGGCCAGCATCCGGCGCATTTGATTCCCGAGTTCATGGCGACCTCGGCTGCCCAACCCGCGGTGATGGTGCTCGGTGTGCCGGTGTTTGCGGCGGATGCACCGCGCCTGCGCGTGAACGGACGCAAGGTGTCTAACGGTTGGGCCAACCTGGAAACCCTGTGGGCGGGCATCGGTGACTCGCTGTTCGGTTTTCGCGTGTACCCGATTGAGCCGCTGCGGCGCGTCATGCACGGTCAGCGCTGGATGCGCCGCTTCGATTTTGACCCCGAGGCGGTGGTGCGCATGTGCTGGCTGGGAGTCAAACCTGTCAACATTCCCGCCACGGTAAAGTATTTCCGGCCTGACGAAGGCGGCGTGTCCCATTTCAACTACCTGCGCGACAACCTGCTGCTGACCTGGATGCATTCCAGGCTGCTGCTGGGATTTATTGTGCGCTTGCCGCTACTGCTTTGGCGGCGCATCGAAGGCGCGTAGCTCGAAGCAAACGAGGCCTCCGTCTTTTTCAAGCAGGGGCCGCGGGTCCGGCTTTGCCGGCCCGCAGGCGCAGCGCCCCCTCGGGGGGCAGAGAGCTACGCGAAGCGAACGAACGTGGGGGCTATATCATCCCGCCGTTGATCGAGATGATTTGCCCGCTGATGTAGGCAGCTTTGTCTGACGCCAAAAAACCCACCAGGTCGGCCACTTCTTCGGCCTTGCCGGCGCGTTTCATCGGCACCATGGTGTTGATGATTTCGGGGCTGAAACTGTCCTTGGTCATGGCGGTGTCTATGATGCCGGGCGCCACCGCGTTGACGGTGATGCCACGGCTGGCGACTTCGAGCGCCAGGGATTTGGTGGCGGCATGCAACGCGCCCTTGGCCGCCGAATAGTTGACCTGCCCGCGGTTGCCGGCCACGGCGGCGACCGAGGTGATGGTGATGATGCGGCCCCAGCGCGTGCGGATCATGGGCAGGGTCAGAGGCTGGGTTACATGGAAAAAACCATTGAGCGATACATCGAGCACGCGCTGCCACTGGGCCAGTCGCATGCCCGGAAACACGGCATCGTCATGGATGCCGGCGTTGTTGACCAACACCTGAACAGGCCCGTCTTCCAGCAAGGCGTTGATCGCTGTTGCTGTTGCTTGTGCATCGGTCACGTCAAAGGCTATCGCCTGGGCCAGACCGCCGCCGGCGACGATGTCGGCCGCCAGCGCCTGCGCGGTGGCCAGGTTGCCGTTGGCGTGGACGATGACGCTGTAACCGTCGGTCGCAAGCCGCCGGCAGATGGCCGAACCGATGCCGCCGCTGCCGCCGGTGACAAGTGCGCGTTTGGGAGGGGTGCTCATGGGTTTCTCCTTGGGGGTAGCCCGGTTTAGCCAGGGGCGACGGACGGCAATGACAGCGCGGAGGCATCAAGCACCACCACAGCGCGTCCACTGAGCAGCGCTGTGTCGCCGGCATTCACCGCAAAGCTGTACAACACCGTGTTGTCGTCGCCGGTGATACGTTCCGCGCTGATCCGCAGCGGCGCAGCAACGGTGTCCAGTCGGTCCGTATGCAAGGTCACGCTGCGGATGCTGGCGAGGTAGCCGGCGCGTGGGACAGAATAGGCATCCAGACTGGTCGTCATGCTTTCGGCCACCAGCGCGCCGTGTACTGCCATGGCCTGCGCCGCGTATTCGACACCGCAAGCGGCACCGAGTCGGCCCTGAGCGCGCAGCGGATTGTCGGCGGCCTGGTGGCTGCTGGCTTGGCACTCGATGCGGTCGCCGTCCCAGGCTGTGACAGTGGCCAGCAGGCACATATTGCCCTGGTGCGGGATGCGCCTGGCAATTTCGTCGTGGTTCAGCGTGCGGGGCGGATTCATGGTGGCGCAACATCCACGGCCAGTCGAATGTCGTCCAGATAGTCCAGCGCAACGGTTGCCGGCTGCCGGCCCGCGATGAGCCTCAACAAAGGCAGGGCGCGCGCAGCCGGAATGGTCTGGCGCAGGAACTCCAGCGCGGGATCGTTCATGATGGCTGCCGCCGCGTCAGTCAGGCCACAGTCGCCTGACAGCGTGATGCGGGCCAGGCTGCGCTCGCTGCGCTGCGGACGCAACACCAGTGCCACGCCCAGCGTGTCGGGAATCGGCCGTTTGCTGTGCAGGGGTTCGGGGTAATGGGTGTCGTAGGCCACCAGCAGCACCGGCGTGTCGTCGACCACGGCCTGCGTGATGGCTTCCAGCAAGCCAGCGGAAAAACTGCCGTCATGCGCGCAGAGCACCGACGAGGTCGGCGTCGCGCCGGTTGAAATGCTCCAGTAACCCGAGGCTGCGTTATGCACCGAGTTGTGAAAACGCGTGGGCGAGATCAGCCGGTCGCTCGATGCCAGCGTCGAGCAGATGTCGTGGCAGTTCACGCCGTCGCCGCCGGAAGAGGTGAAGACCGAGGGCAGGCTGGACGCCAGCAGCCCGGCGGCGTTGACAGCCTCCTGGCCCACTGCCAGCGACACCTTGATGACGGCGCCGGCGCGGCGGCGCTCTGCGGCGGGCAGCGACATGGGTGTGGGCAACACGGTGGCGGCGGACATGTAGGGCGACTGGCCCAGCAGTTTGTCCCGGCCGTCTTCCCAACTGGACAGGCCGGGGCCGACCAGGCCGATGCCTTCCACAAACACCGTGAGCGCTGAAATATTGCTGGCAGTCATTGTGCTTCCTATCTCGCGCGGCCGAGAACCAGGCTGCAATTGGTGCCGCCAAAACCAAAGGAGTTGCTGAGCACATGTTGCGGCGCTTCGTCGCGCTTGTGCAGCAGGTAGTCCACCGGTAGCGCCGGATCCACGGCGTGTGTGTTCACGCCGCCGGGCATGAAGCCCTGCTGCAGGGCCAAGGCGCTGATCACGGCCTCCAGACCACCGGCCGCGCCCAGGGTGTGGCCGGTCGCGCCCTTGGTCGAACTGCAGGGCAGGGCGTGGTCGCCAAATACCGAGGCCACGGCCTTGCCTTCGACGGTGTCGTTGGAGGGTGTGGCCGTTCCGTGCAGATTGATGTAGTCGATACGGCCGGGCTGCAGCCCCGCGCTTGCCAGCGCCTGACGCATGGCGCTGATGGCGCCCAGGCCTTCAGGATGCGGTGCCGACATGTGGTGGGCGTCGCTCGACTCACCGACACCGCGCAGCAGGACCGCACCCGCGTCCAGGCTGTTGGGCAGCTTCTCAAGCAGCACGAAAGCCGCGCCTTCACCGATGGAAATACCCTTGCGCCCCGCGTCAAACGGCTGGCACGGCTGGCGCGAGAGCAGGTCCAGCGAGTTGAAACCGTACAAGGTGGTCAGGCACAGCGAATCCACGCCGCCGACGACGGCCGCATCAATCAGCCCGGCAGCCATCATGCGGCGCGCCGAGGCAAACACCTTGGCGCTGGAGGAGCAGGCCGACGACACCGTCATGGCCGGCCCTTCGAGGCCGAAGTAGCCGCGAACGAAGGCCGTGACTGAAAACGGGTTGTGGCTGCCCGCATACACAAAAGTCGCAGGCAGGGCGCCGGTGCGGGGGTCCAGCGCGCGGTAGGCGAGTTCGGTCTCAAGGATGCCCGATGTGCTGGTTCCCAGAAACACACCGATGCGCCGCTTGCCGTAACGGCTTGCAGCAGCCAGCACCGCTTGTTCAAAACCGTCCTGACGCAGGCCGAGCTGGGCCAGACGGTTGTTACGGCAGTCAAAGGCGCGCAGGTCAGGACGCAGCACCTGCCCGTCAACATCCTCGACCTCGCCTATCCAGGTTGCGAGGTCGGCCGAATCAAAGTCGCAGGGCTTGAGGCCGCTGCGTTCTGACTGCAGCGATGCCAGTGTGGCATCAAGTCCGGCGCCAATCGAGCTGGTAGCGGTGAAATGCGACAGCAGCAGCGCCTGCATGGCGCCAGTCGGGGAAGGAGGAGCAAGGGTCATCAGGGTCCTCGGGAGGGTCATGAAACGGGGCGCAGGCGGGCCACCAGCAGGACGTTGGCAAACGGCGTGCCCTGGCTCATGGACTGCGCTTCCACCACAAAGCCGAGCTGGCGCAGCGTGTCCTGCCAGGCCGTCAGCGGGCGGCAATGGAGGATGCCCAGGCGGTGCCCGCGCAAGGTGGTCACCACATGGTCCACCCAGTTGCTGATGGAAAAACGCAGGCCGCCTGCGGCATCACCCACACGCAGCAGCAACACGCCGTCGGGAGACAGACTGCGGCGCACACGCGCCAGCACCTCGTCCTGCGCCGCCAGCGGAACATAGTGCAGCACATCGAGAATCACCACCGCATCGGTCTGGCCAAAGTCTGCGCTGCACATGTCGGCCTGCACAAAGCTGGCTTGGCCTGCGCTGACCGCTGGCGCCAGCGCGCTGTCGGCCCGCGCCACGTCATGTGCCATCAGCTCGACCCCGCGTATGTGCGAGGGTTGAGGTGCAGATGGCCAGCTCACCGGCCAGATGCCCTTGGCGCTGGCAGCCTGCGCGGCGAGCAGCCACGCGCTCAGCAGGCCCTGGCCGCAGCCGATGTCGAGGATGCGCCTGCGCCCGGTCAGCAGCCCGGCAGCCAGCAAGTGCGAAAATGCCGGGTCGCCGCCCAGCTTGCCGCGTGCGAAAAACCAGGCATAAAGTCCGGCCGCCCGGTAGGGCGCCGCCGCCCTGGAGATCAGGTGTTTGACGAACGCGGTGGGGGTGGCCGTCATGTGAGCGCTTCACGAAGGGTGACGGGCCGCAGGCCGGCTTCCGCGATGGCTTGCAGCAGGGGTGGCAAGACCTCCAGAATCACCGGCACGCCGTCTGGCGTGAGGGCCGCATGGCGGTCGTGCAGAAGCAGGATGTCGCCAGCCCGCAGCGAGGTGCAGAGTTTGCGCAGCACGGTGGCGGGGTTGCCCTCCCGCGTGTCATAGGCGCGCCGCGTCCAGCTCGCCAGACGCAGGCCGCTGCGCTGCAGCGCCGGGTCCAGGAAAGGGTTGCGCAAACCGGCCGGCGCGCGGAAAAATTGCGGGCGGTCTCCGGTGATGGCGGTCAAGGTGGTCTGGGCAGCTTCCAGTTCACGCCGAAAGCCGCCGGGACCGAGCAATGAAAAATTGTGGCGATGCTGCTGGCTGTGGTTTTCAATGCGGTGGCCGCGCCGGACGATCTCGCGGCAAATCTCAGGGTACAGCGAAGCTTGCCGGCCCACGCAGAAAAACGTGGCTTTGGCGCCATGGCGGTCCAGCAGGTCCAGCACGGCGGGTGTCACCACCGGGTCAGGCCCATCGTCGATGGTCAGCGCGACTTCCCCGCGCGCCGCGGCGGCGGCGGGCAGCCGGGTCCAGTTGGCGCCCAGCCAATGGGTGCGCGGCAGCAGGCCGACCGTCGCCAGCAGCGCATGGTTGAGTACCAGTGCCGCCAGCGCCCACGGCCACCATGCCGGGGCGACCAGAATGGCCAGTGCGGCGGCCGCGTGCACGCCCAGTGAAACCTTCATCAGGGCGGGCATGTCCCAGCGGCCGTTCACGGTGGCTGAAGTCAGCGGCGCGCTCATGGCGTGATGTCCCTGGCCGGTGCCGTCAATGCCGAAGATTGCTGAGCCGCAAAAATGGCAGAAAACAGCAGCACCAGCACAGAGCCGGGGCCGACCGTCAACCCTATGGCCTGAAACACCGGCACGCTGGAGATCGCCAGCACGCCAAAACCTGCCACCGTGGTGAGGTTGGCAAACAGCAGCGAGGCCAGGGTGCGCGGTGTGATGCCGGATGCCTCGCGGTCCGCTCGTGCCGTCTCGTCTTCAGGGCCGGACCTGCGCGGGCCGCTGTTGAAAAACAGCGCGTAGTTGGAGCCCACGGCCACCACCAGCAGCAGGCCGATCAAATGAAGAATGGTCAAGCGGTGACCGGCCAGTGCCAGGCCGCCCAGCACCACGATGATGGCGGCTGCAGGCGGGGCCAGCACGCGCAGTGTTTGCACCGCCGAACGCAGGCTCAGCAGCAGCAACAGCGCCACTGCAGCCAGGCCGGCCAGGGATAACACAATCGCCTCGCGCAGGTAGCCGCTGTACAGGCGGTCGGCCTCGCCCTTGAGGTCCACGAACAGGGCGCTGCCGGTGGCACGGTTGCCTGGCGCGTCTGCCAGGACCTGCCTTACGGCGGCAGCATCAATGATGCCGTTGACAGGTGCGTGCAGCGGCAGCAGCGCACTCCAGCCTGCCGGCCGGCCGGGTGAAGCGCCGCGCTGCAACAACATGCCATCGACGGCCACGGCCAGCGTGGTGCCGGTGAGGTCAGCGCGTTGCAGCGGGCGGCTCTGGCGTGCCGCCTCGGCATCGGCCAGAAAGGGGGCCAGCCGGGCGGCCTGGATGGGCAAGTCGCTCACGGCCTGAGCCAGGCTTTCCTTGAGTTGCGCTGCAGGGGGCAGACTGGCCAGCCGGGCCTGCTGGGTTGCCATACTGGGCAAAAACCGCGTCGGCGTGTCCACACCCGTGATCACCTTCCGCTCGACCAGGCCCTGCAGTGCCTGCACGGTGCCCTCCGCAGCCTGGAGCACCTGCTCCTGGGTAGCCGCGCTGATGACCACCAGGTAACGCACGTCGGGCGCGCCGAGGTCTGCGCGCAGGGTGGTGTCCTGCATCTGATCGGCCAGCGAGATTGGGCTCAGTCCCGACAATTCATGGTTCCACAACTTGTCGCGGTGCATGGCCAGCGGAACACAGGCCAGCACCATCAGTGCCAGTGCGGCCCATTTCAGGCGCGGTGCAAAGCGCACCCAGACCGATAGCCGTTCGCCCAGCGCGGACACATCGCGTACGCGAAAGCCCGCAGGCAGCAGCAGCGGCATGACAAAACGCGTGACGGCTGCCGCTGTCAGCAAGCCGACGATGGAGTACAGGCCGAGCTGCGCCAGCCCCGGAAAGCCCGAAAACAGCAAGGAGGCGAATCCCGCAACCGAGGTCAACACCCCCAGGCGGATGGTCGGCCAGAAGCGCCGCACCCAGTCGGTTTTGGAGGTTGCCGTGCGCTCTGATTGCACAAACAGGTATATCGAATAGTCGACCGCCTCGCCGATCAGCGTGGTGCCGAAGCCGAGCGTGATGCCATGCACCTCACCAAAGCCGAGGCTGACGGCGACGATGCCGGCCACGGTGCCTGACACCACCGGCACCATTCCCAAAGCCAGCGTGGTCAGCGAGCGGTAGATCACGATCAGCAGGGTCAGCATCAGAATCATGCTGATGACCGAGGTGCGGGTGACTTCGCGCTTGATGGTTTCGCGCGCCTGCACCGCGAAAACACCGGGGCCGGTGACTACAAGTTGCATTGCCTGACCTGGCGTTCCGGTCAGCGGTGCCTGTGCGAAGGCCGTGCGCACGGCGCCAATCGCCTCTTCCTGGGCATCGGTGTCCGAACCGGGCGCCACGGTTTGCACAAGTAACAGGGCGCGCTGGCCATCGCGTGAGGCCCAGACGCCGCCGGCCACGTTGGGTCGGTTCGCGCCGCTGCCGCCATCGCCCGAAAACTCCTCAAGCAACAAGGGGATCTCGCCGGTCGGATCGCGTGGCAACAGGGACTTGGTCAGCAAGCCGGCCGGTGAGGCCAGCAGGTCCAGCGTGTCGCCAATTGCAGCGCGCAGACCTCCGACGCTGAAGCGCGCCGGTGTGACGGCGGGGCTCAGCAGGTAGCGGTGCTCGAACAGGAAAGCCTGGTCGCGCTGCATGCCGCCGGACTCGCCGTTGCTGACGGTGGTGAAGCGTTTGTCGCCGCGCAACTGGCCGGCCATGGCACCGGATGCGGCGGCGCGGCTGGCCGGGTCACCACCCTCAACGGCGACCAGGATCAGGCGTGATACCAGCCCGTCGCGCAGTTGGTCCACCAGCAGTTGTTGTTCGGGCGTGGGTGAGCGCGGCAAAAAGGCCGACATGTCGGCGGTGAAATGTGTGCGGGCCACCAGTACGCCGCACAGCAGCAGCGTCGCCAGCCAGACCCAGACCGGCAGCAAGCGAGCCTGGAAAAAACCTTTTGTCATGGCGCCAGCGGAGCGATGACCATGACCGAACGATCCTTATCGGTCTGCTCGATCTCGATGGTTTTGACCTCGGCGCGGCTGCCGCCGATACGAATGCGCTGCACCACTTCCAGCATTTTGGTTTCGATGGGGCGCAGTGTCAGTGTCCAGCGCTCTTCGGTGCCTTCAAGGTCGAGGTTGTAAATGCGCCTGAGCGCGGCAACATCGCCGGCCAGCGTGCCGCGTATGCTTTCGGTGAAAGCCACCAGCTCCGGGTAGTCCTGCAGACGCAAGGTCATGCGGCGCTTGCCGCGTTCCACCGTCAGCGTGCCGCTTTCAATCAGCATCGACTCGGGCCGGGGTTTGAGCGTGCGTTTCTCCAGCCGGCCCGGCGCGGTGTACAACAACTCACCCGATGACTCCACCGGTTTGTCGAGCAGCGCGATGTATTTTTTCTCGACAAAGCTGGCGCGGCCCGACTTGTTCTGGGCCAGGCCCTGCATCAATTGCGCGAGGTCCCACGCCGCCAGGGCCGGTGTGCCCCACAGAGCCAGCAGCAGGCCGGCGGCGGCCAGCCCGAAGGAGAAAGCCGAAGAGAAGCGGGAGGATAGCGGGCGCACTGCGTCATGCATGGGGAGGTACCGGGGTTGCGTCGGCCATGCGTCGGGCGGATTGCCAGAAGTCAAAAAAATTGAACCAGTTATAGGGCGCTGCGCGGCAGTGGGTTTCCAGCAGCGCGGCGTAACGCGCCATCGCGGCCTGCACGGCGGCTTCGCGCCCGCCAGCGGGAATGTTGGAAAAATCAGCCAGCGTCTCAAAGTGAATATCGTAGCGATTGCCGCCACCGTAGAGCCCGACCATGAACAGCACCGGCCGTCGCAAAATCGCCGCCATCCGGAAAGGGCCCACCGGAAACTCGGCCGACTCACCCAGAAACGGCACGGGGCGTGTGCTGTCGTGGTTCAGGCAGCGGTCGGCCAGCATGCCGACGACGCTGCCGCCTTCAATCAGCTCATGCACCTTGAGCATGGAGTCGGCATGGCCCAGCGCCACAATGTCCTGCTGCGCCGCCGGGTTGATGGCAGTGAGCGCGGCGTTGATCTTGCGGGCATTTTCTTCAAACATGACCATCGCCACGCGCAGGCCCGGCCTGCGCCGCCCAATGGCGCGCAACACCTCAAAGCTGCCGACATGGGCGCCCATCAGGAACACGCCTTTTTGATCGGCCGTCAGGTCGAAGATCAAATGCTCCTGGTGAATGCGGATATCGAAGAGCTCGAATTTGTCGTTGATCAGGTAGACCCGGTCGTGGATGCACGAGGCAAAACTCAGGAAGTGCCGAAAGACATGGCGCCAGCCGACCTGCGGAACGTCCCCGACCCGGCGCAGGTAGTCGCGCGAAGCGCGGCGCGCGGCCGCGTTGGCCAGCAGGAAGTAAGCGGCTATGCCGTAAAGCACGCAGCGGCCCGCGCGGCGGCCCAGGCGCAGGGAGATCCAGGTCATGACCCGCAGCATCAGCATGTTGCTGCGTTCTGGCCGCTCGCGCCAGGCGGCCCGGGCGGGGGCGGTGTTGCCGGCGTCGCTCATGGGGGCGCCCAACCCAGCACACCGGTCGCCACCTGGCGATCGCTGCCCGCGATGTCAAAACGGATCTGGCCCTGGCCGGTGTCGCGCCAGGAAAGGGTCAGGCTTTCGTCCGGCGTGACCGGGCTGAGAAATTTGGCCGAGCTGACTTGCCCGATGGCGCTACCGCCGGCCGTGCCGTCACGGGCCTGCACGATGGCATGGATGGCCGCATCGAGCAGCAGCACACCTGGCACGATGGGTCGTCCCGGAAAATGGTCGGCAAACGCCGGATGGCTGGCTGCAAAACTCAGGCGAATTTCACCCTGCATCCGGGCCGCCTTTCGGGCACGCGGGCGCCCGCTGCGATTCGGCCAGCGCCCGCAGCGCTTCGCGCGGCAGCTTGCCGGTGCTGTTGCGTGGCAAGGCGTCGAGCAGCACCAGCGGGCGTGGCAAAAAGGTGGTGTCAATGCGTTTTTTCAGCGCCGCCTGCAGTGTGGCAGTGCTCATGCCTGGCGCCACCACAAAGGCCATCAGGCGCACCACCGCTTCGTGATCACTGTCGTCTGGCATGAAAAACGCGCCGTCCTGCACGCCTTCGATGCTGAGCAACTGGTGGTTCAGGTAGTCCAGGGAGTTGCGCTTGCCCGCGATGTTGATCAGGTCGCTCAGGCGCCCGTGCAGAAAAAACCGGTGGTTGTCGATGGATTCGAGCACGTCGTTCATGGGCATGACTTGCTCGACGTGACCGCCGCAGGCCCACATGCGCTCATCGTGCGGCGTCAGCGTGACCAGCGGAAACAACTCCCATTGGTCGGTTTGCGCGCTGCGCCGCGACGCGATTTGCCCGGTTTCGGTGGAGCCATAAATTTCGAACAGGGGCGCCGAAAACTGCGCTTCACAAGACTGGGCCAGCGCCGGTGGCATGGGTGCGGTCGCCGACAGCACCAGGTCCAGCGCAGGCAGGCTTATCCCGGAGGACAGCAACACGCGCAAATGCACCGGCGTGGTTACCAGAAGACGCGGGCGCGGGACGGCCTGCAGGGCGCTGACGATGTCCGCCGGGTAAAAGGGCTGGCCCGCCTGAAGCGCGGCTCCGCTTTGCAGCGCCAACAGCACGGTCGATTCAAAGCCGAACATGTGCTGCGGCGGGACCGTGCCGACAATGCTGTAGGGACGTCTTTTTTTCTGGTCCAGGTTCAGGTCCACGCCCAGGCGCAGCGCTTCGGCCCGTGCGCTGTGCACGAGAGAACCCCAGGTTTTTCGGTGCGGCTGCGGCAGGCCGGTCGAGCCCGAGGTGAACACATCGGCCACCGGCTGGTTGCCGGGTATCAGCGGTATCTCGCAGGCCTCGTCGGCGTCGGCATCGGCGGGCCCCCGGGTAAATGCGTCGTGGTAAACAAAGCCAGGCAGGTCAATCGCGTGCGGTGCGTCAGCCAGGCAAAAAACATCGGGCGCCAGCGCCTGCAGTTGGCAGATCATTTCCGGTGTGTGGGTGGGCGGCAGCAGGCTGACTTTGCGCGTTAGCAAAGCGGCGCCCAGCCCGACGGTGAAGTGGTAGCGGTCGCTGCAGGCGTTGAGCATGTGGCCGCCCGCAGGCAGGGCTGCAGCCAACTGCCGCACGTCGGCCAGAAACTGGCGCACGCTGATGCGTTGACCATGACGCCAGGCCACGATGTTGTCGCCATGGTCGTGGGAAATGAGCGCAAAGTTGGTTACAGGCATGGGCGGCGATCAGGGCGGCGGCGCGGTGCGTGAGCCTGCATGCCGGTAGGCGCGTATTGCCTCAAGCGGCCCGGCGCGGTCCGAGGGTGGCAGAAAATACAGCCGCGCGCCGTACTCTGCCGCAAACATCAGGACCAGCAGTGGCAGGTTCAGCAGATTGGCAAAGACCGACCAGACCGCCACCGGTGCCAGCCAGAACAGCAGCAGCGACAGTGTCGTCATGACCGCGAAATAAACGGTCCAGGCCCAGGTGACCTGGCGGGTGTAACGTGCGAGCGCCGGCGACAGGCTGCCATGAACAACCGCCGCAAAACGTGACACCATGGGCTCTTGTCCGGCGCGCAGGCTTCGACCGAAAGCCAGGCCCAGCAAGGCCTGCATACCGGCATGCTGCAGCAGAAAAATCCAGTTGAAATGCTGCACTAGCCAACTGCTGGTCGCATACAGGGCGGCGCAGCTTGCCAGGAACAGCAGCAGCATCCAAGGACGCTGCGGTGAGCGCCAGGCCAGCAGTACGGCCAGCGCCAGCAACGGGGCGATGGCGACGGCCGCGTCAAACAGGTCGGGGTGGGGGTCGGCGGCGGCGAAATGAGCCATCACCGAATAAGCGATACCGAAGGCGGCAATGGCTGCCCAGCGCGCGCCAAGCAGCAGTTTCGCCGTCAAGCCGGGTTTCACTTCGTTCTTTGCAGCGCGATGTGATTGCTCAGGCTGCGCAGCGACTGGAAGATGACCGTGTTGTCCTCGTGGTCGGCGCGCAACTGCAGGCCATAACGCTTGGAGACCACCAGCGCGATTTCCAGGATGTCGATCGAATCGAGCCCCAGGCCGTCGCCATACAAGGGATCGTCAGGCTGAATGTCGGCGGCGGCTGTTTCGAGGTTGAGCGACGACACCACCAGTTCGGCGACTTCGCGCATCAATGCCGAGTCGGCCGCCTGTGGAACAGATGTTGTGGTTGTTGAGTCGGGCATCGTGGGCATGGACGTTGTTTGGAGGATTTTCAGGTGCTGCGCCATGGCTGCCAGCCCCCCTTTGGGTGATGTTTTGATGGTAACTGACATTGTTTGGCCGCAGGCTTGCCGCTGTAGGCGCTCAGCCCAGCAGCGCGTCAGCCACCAGCGAAACAGGATGTAAATTCGCCCAGCCCACGCGGTGTGCGCGATGCATCCGGTGGTGGCGCTCCTCAGGCGTGTCGCCATCCGCAGAAATCAGTGTCAAACAGGGCTCCAGCCCATGCTGAGTAGGCGAAAGCCGCTATGTTTTTAATAGCATTTGCTGCGGCAGCGGGCCTTGCCGAGCCTCAGAACGGCGCGTCAGGCGGGTTCTGGGACGGGGTGTTGCCCGGCCTGGCGTCGCCGGCCTTGATGCGTTTGGACTTGAGTGTGGCTTTCGCGGGGGCCGCCGCAGCGGCCGCGCCGTCGTCGACTTTCGCCCCATCGGCTGCGTTATTGAGCGCCGCTTGCCGGACCGTGGCCTTGTCGCCAGCGCCGGCGAACTTGCTGTATTTGCCCAGCGTGCCGACCAGTTGGCCATAAATGCGCGGGTTGCCGGCCACACATTCGCCATGGTCCATGAAGTCGGCCTCGCCGGTGAAGTTGCCGATCAGGCCGCCGGCTTCGGTGACCAGCAGCGAGCCGGCTGCCACGTCCCAGGGCTTGAGGTTGGATTCGAAAAAGCCGTCGCTGTAGCCGGCCGCGACATAGGCCAGGTCCAGCGCGGCCGCGCCGGGGCGGCGCACGCCGGCGCACTGGCTCATGACTTCGCCGAGCATGTTGAGGTAGGTTTTGAGCTTGTCGCCGGGGCGATAGGGAAAGCCGGTGGAGATCAGGCACTCCTGCAGGCGGGTGCGTTTGGCCACGCGGATGCGGCGGTCGTTCTGGTAGGCACCGCGGCCCTTGGTGGCGCAGAAGATGTCGTTGCGGGTGGGGTCGTAGACCACCGCCTGTTCGACCTTGCCCTTGACCGCCAGCGCGATGCTGACGCAGTACACAGGAAAGCCGTGGATGAAGTTGGTGGTGCCGTCCAGCGGGTCGATGATCCACACGAAGTCGGAATCCTTCGCGCCGTGTTCGCTGCCCGATTCCTCGGCCAGGATGCCGTGGCCGGGGTAGGCGGTCAGCAGTGTTTCGATGATGGCGGCTTCGGCGGCCTGGTCGATTTCGGTGACGAAGTCGTTGGTCTGTTTGACCGAGACCCGGACCGATTCCACGTCCAGTGCGGCGCGGTTGATGATGGCGCCGGCGGCGCGCGCAGCCTTGATGGCCACATTGAGCATGGGGTGGAGATTGCTAGACATATAGGACTAAGAAAGAGCACAAGGGCTGCGGCCCGGTAACCGGGGGCAGGCGACAATACCGCATTTTACCGGCTCAACACCCGCCCTCGCCCCTTTATCCATGAAAACGCGATTCGTCCTGATCAACACCAGCCATGCCGGCAACGTCGGCGCCACCGCGCGCGCCATGAAAGTCATGGGCTTTGGCGACCTGGTGCTGGTGGCGCCGCGTTGGGCGAATGTGCTTAGGCGCGAGGAAACCATACAGCGTGCCAGCGGGGCGCTGGACGTGCTGAACAACGCGCGTATCGTGGCCACGCTTGATGAAGCGCTGGACGGCATCACGCATCTTTGCGCCACGGCGATGACGCCGCGCGACTTCGGCCCGCCGACACGTGCGCCGCGTGAGCATTTTGCCGCGCTGCTTGGCACTGCCGATTTGCTATCAAAAGAAGAGCTGCTTGCGCCCGCTGGACATGGGCTGGAGGCCGATTCGACTTCAAAACCGGAGGGTGTGGCATTTTTGTTCGGTTCCGAGCGCTTCGGCATGCAAAACGAAGACGTTTACCGCTGCCATGTGGCGCTCAGCATCCCGACCGATCCGAATTTCGGATCGCTGAACCTGGCCGCAGCGGTGCAGCTGATTGCCTACGACTGGCGCGAGGCGCTGGGCGGGTTTTCTGTGCAGGCGGCCACGCCCGAGCCGCAACTGGCCGACGCCGCGGCGGTGGCCGGCATGCTGGGGCACTGGGAGCAGGCGCTGGCCGGCATCGGCTTTCTGGACCCGGCCTCGCCGAAAAAACTGATGCCGCGGCTGAATCAGCTGTTCAACCGAGCCGGGTTGAGCCCGGAAGAAATTCACATTCTGCGCGGGATTGCCAAGGCCATGTCGCAAAAAACCTTGCCGCCCGTGCCCGCGCCGGAGCGCAGGGCCGCCCCAAGCGAGGCGAGCCCCCTTGGGGGGCAGCGAAGCACAGGCACTGGCGAGCGTGGGGGCTCTGAAAACAGCGCGCCAGCAAAGACGCCGGCCAAGCCATAAACTCACTGCATGTTCTCCCGACTCCGCTCCGACATCCAGTGCATCCTCGACCGCGACCCGGCTGCGCGCAGCGCCTGGGAGGTGCTGACCTGCTACCCCGGCCTGCACGCCATATTGCTGCACCGGCTGGCGCACGCCTGCTGGACCAGCGGCCTCAAATGGCTGGGCCGCTTCATCTCGCACATTGCGCGCTGGCTGACCGGGATTGAAATTCATCCCGGCGCCATCATTGGCGAGCGCGTGTTTTTTGATCATGCGATGGGTGTGGTGGTGGGTGAGACCGCCGAAATCGGCGACGGCTGCACGATTTACCAAGGCGTGACCCTGGGCGGCACCTCGCTCTACAAGGGCACCAAGCGCCATCCGACCCTCGGCAAAAACGTGGTGGTCAGTGCCGGCGCCAAGGTGCTGGGTGGCTTTGAGGTCGGCGACGGCGCCAAGATCGGCAGCAACGCCGTGGTGATCAAGCCGGTGCCAGCCGGCGCCACGGCGGTTGGCATTCCGGCGCGCATCATCCCGTCCAAAACCGGCGAAAGTGCTGACGTGACCACGGCGCAGGGCACCTTCTCGGCTTACGGTATCACGCTGGAAGACGACCCGGTGTCGCAGGCCATGAAAGGTTTGATCGACAACGCCTCATCGCAGGAGCACCAGATTGCGCTGCTCTGGCAGGCGATCGAAAAATTGTCCGACAGCGGACGCGCGCAGCGCGACTGTGTGCCGGACGACGCGGCGCGGCGGGAGACCTTTGAGGCTGACAAGCTCAATCAGTTGATGGGGAAATAGTGTTTTGTCTCAGTCGCTCGGCGCTGTGGCTTGCTGCTTGCCCGCCCGCTAGGCTGGAGGCCTGTCGGGCATGAAAAACTGGTCAAACAGCACGGTCAGCGGCGTGAAGTCCTCGGTAAAACGCGACCGGCTCACAAAGTAGGCCTCGGAGGCCACAGCGAAGAACTCTGCCGGGGAAGTGGCGCCGTAGGGGTCCAGCCAGGTCGGCTCGCCGCCGAAGCGTTCGGCGATGGCAACCTTGTCGCGAAAACCGTCATAGGCCGTTTGCATGGTGTCATGCCAGACCTTGCGTGCGGCGCGCGAAGGCAGGGGTGGGCAGCCGTCGGCTGCCCCATCGCGCATGTCGATTTTGTGGACAAATTCGTGAATAACCACGTTGTAACCCTGGCCGGCGGAGTGCCCGGCGCCGGCCACGTCTGGCCAGCTCAGCGCGACCGGTCCACCCTCCATCGCTTCGCCGGCGAGCACCTCGCTGTAGCGGTGGACCACACCGATGTCGTCGGTTTGTTCGCAGCGCGCCAGCATTTGGCCGGGATGCACCACGATGCCGACAAAGTCGTCGTACCAGGCCAGGCCCAACTGCAGCACCGGCAAACAGGCCTGGGCGGCAATCGCCACGGCGATGTCATCGGTGACGACCATGCCTTGCGCACCGTGGAATTCTTTGTGTGCCAGAAAGCGGCTGCTCAATGTGCGCAGCGCGCTGCGCTGCGTGGCTGGCAATTGTGCCAAGAAGGGGTAGTCGGCCAGCGTGGCCTGCCACAAGGCCTCGGGAATGGCGCGTTCGGTCGCCTTGCCTTTGAAAAGCCGCTGCAACCAGTTCAGCATGGCAGGGGGTCAGGTTAGCGTGATGCGCTGAAGGCCCAACGGGCCCAGGCGCAGGACTTCGGTGCGCGGCAATTGCGCGGTTGCGTCCCAGTCGCTGAGCACCACACGCTCCAGCCCTGACCCGAGCGCGTGCACAGCCGGTTGGTGGGTGTGGCCGTGGATCAGCGTGGGCGCGTTCGCGGCCTGCAGCCACAGGCGCGCGGCCTCGGCGTTCACGTCGATATAAGGCTCACCCGACTGCCAGCGTTTTTCATGCTGCTCCAGGCTTTGCCGGCGCAGGCCGCGCGCGATGGCTTGCCGCTCGGTCAGCGGCTGGCCCAGGAAGGTTTGTTGCCAGTCGCCGCTGCGCACCTGCTCGCGAAAACGCATGTAGTCCACATCGTCCAGGCACAAGGCGTCGCCGTGGCTCAGCAGCCAGCGACTGCCGGCAAAATCCAGTACGGTGGGGTCGGCCAGCAAGGTGCTGCGGCAGCGTGCCATCAGTTCGGGGCCGACCAGGAAGTCGCGGTTGCCATGCATGAAAAACAGCGCCAGGCGTTCGCCGGTGCGTTGCAGCACTTGCACACACGACGCGTCAAAGTCCGATGCCGCGTGGCCCGCAGCATCGTCGCCGACCCAGACGTCAAACAGGTCGCCGAGGATGAAGACGGCATCGGCCGGCGTGCTCTGCATGTAGGCCTGCCAAGCCGCGAAATTGGCGGGCTCGCTGGCCTGCAAATGGATGTCGGAAATGAAATCGACCGTGCGCCAGGCTGCCGGCGCAACAAGTTCGGCGATCGGGGGCACGGCCGGGGCCATGGGCACCTGGTTTAAAGCGCGACCGCTTTTTCAATCACCACATCGGTCTGCGGCACATCGCTGTGGCCACCCTTGCTGCCGGTCTTGACAGCTTCGATCTTGTCGACCACTTCGGTGCCCGCGACCACCTTGCCGAACACGGCGTAGCCCCAGCCGGACGGTGTCGGCGATGTGTGGTTCAGGAAGCCGTTGTCGGATGCGTTGATGAAAAATTGCGCGGTGGCCGAATCAGGCACGTTGGTGCGCGCCATGGCGACGGTGTACTTGTCGTTTTTCAGGCCGTTGGCGGCTTCGTTGGCAATCGGTGCGTCCGACGGTTTTTGTTTCATGCCGGGGGTAAAACCACCGCCCTGCACCATAAAACCGGGAATCACGCGATGAAAAACGGTGTTGTCGTAGTGACCCTTGGCGACATAACTAAGGAAGTTGGCGACCGACTTGGGTGCCTTTTCCTGATCGAGTTCAAGGGTGATGACGCCGTGACCGGCAATATGGAGTTCGACTTGGGGATTGCTCATGATGCTTTTACTTGAGGAGGGTTGCGGAGTTGATGAGGATCGGTGTTTTCGGTACATCGCCGGGGAAGGGGCCGCCTGCGCCAGTGGGCGCGGCCTTCATCTTGTTGACCACGTCCATGCCACTGACGACCTTGCCGAACACGGTGTAGCCAAACAACTGGGGCGCGTTGACAAGCTGCGCGCGCGACGTGTTTTCATAGACGCGGCCCTGGTACTCGAACTTGGGCACCGGATCGCCAGGCGGAATAAGGGTCGGGTTGAGGAAGTCGTTGTCCTTGACGTTGATAAAGAACTGCGACGAGGCGGAATTGGGCTCACTGGTGCGCGCCATGGCCAGGGTGCCCACGATGTTTTTGTCGCCCCCTTTGGCCAGCGCTTCACGGCCTTCGTGTAGCACTGGCGCACGGGTCTTCTTCTCGGCGAAGGCGGCATCGTAGCCACCGCCTTGCACCATGAAGTTGTTGATTACGCGATGGAACACCGTGCCATCGTAGTGTTTGTCTTGCACGTATTGCAAGAAATTTTCCACCGTTTTTGGCGCCTTGTCGGGATAGACCTCGACCACAAAATCGCCGGCCGTGGTGGCAAATTTCACGCGGGGAGCGGCGGCCGTAGTCTGGGACCAAGCCTGGCCGGCGACTAGGCTCAGCGCGGCCAATGCCAGGCAGGCGCGTCGTGTGTGTTTGCTGAGGGTCATCCAATCACTCCTTCAAAAAATATCTTCCACTGGCTGCCCTGGCGCACCCAGTATTGACGGCGGGTTGGGCCGGTGCGCGAGCCGCTGACGACCTCGCCAAAGGTGACCACCATGGTGTCGTTGCTGTCGGTCCAGCGCAGGTAGGACAAGTCCTTGAGTTGCACCGAACGGCCGGCCCGTTTGTCCAGATCGGCACGCAGCACGGTGGTCCAGTCGGCCAGCGTTTTGCCATAACTGCTGAAGTCGCTCGTGTACAGGCTGGTCAGGGCGGCAAGATCGCTGCCGGAGCGGGCCTTGTGCCAGCTTTGCAGTGCATCCTCGAAGGTCTTGCCTTCGGCCTTGGCGCTTTGCGGCGCAATCCATTTGAGGCTTTGCGCGATCACAACCGGTGTGCTGCGCACCTCCACGGTGCGGATAATGCGTTCGAGGTCGGGGTTGGCCAGCACCACGCAGCCGTCGCTGGCCAGCGGCGCACGCGCAAATTGTGTGGGTGGCGTGCCGTGCAGCCAGATGCCGCCGCCGGTTTTGCCGCGCTTGAGGTCCAGCGCATTGGGGTAGTTGATGGGCAGCGCGCCGGAACCGTAGAAGTCTTTGAGCGACTTCGGATCCAGGTTACTGGTCACAAAATAAACACCGAGCGGCGTGCGTGAATCGCCTTCAACGGACTTTTCAATGCCGGCTTTGCCCACCGAGATGTAGTAGTCGGCCAGCAGTCTGAGGCCGGTGGCGGTGTTTTCAAACAGATAAAGGCGGGCCCGTGAGGTATCGACTGCAATCGCATGTTTGTTGCGCGGTGACAGCGCCAGAAACTGGGAGGGGATGGTCCCCGCTGCCGGTCGTTCACGCAGCGCTTTCAGGCGCAACAGCGACTCCTGGCGCAGGTCGCCCAGCATGCCGGCCCCGGCTTTGGCTGTGTCGTCGGGCACATCGCCCAAGGTGCGCAGAGGGCGAGCCTGAGCCGCCAGCAAGTCGCCGTACACAAGTTGCGCGAGCTGGAAGTTGGGATGGGCATTGACCAGGCGCTCTGCCTTGTCGAGCGCTTCCCGCCCCTTGGCTTGACCCGCGAGTTTGTAAATCTCGATCAGTCGTGCCTCGGCTTCACCGTCCCGGACTTCCGGTCCAGCCAGTGGACGGGGAGCAATTTCGCGTTTTTTCTCTGCCGCCGCGTTTTGGGCCGGGTCTTTTTTGCTCTTTTTCGCAGAGGTCTCAGCGCCGGTCGCGACGCCACACACCACCGAGAAGGCGACGAAAAGGAGAGCGGCGGCGGCCCGTTGCATGGAGGTGGTCAGAAGAATAATCAGTGGTGCGTCACAGGGCGCGCGTACCGTGTCTGGTGCCAGTCATGGGCATCAGCCCCCGGTCGATTCCCTGACGATGAGCCACCGCTCGCCAGCCTTGGCCATGTCCAGCGTTTTGCGGCTTGACACGTTGAGCGCGTCGGCACTGTAGTCCTGCTTGAATCTGGCGGTGGCCTTGCTGCCCTTGACGGCCACGGACACATTGCTGAGCTTCACGCTGATGCGTGATTTGCCGACGATGCGGCTGCGTCGCTCCTCTTCCCAGGCCTTGCGAGTCTGGTTGCCGGGGGTATCGAAGTCTTTGCCGTAGGCGGCAAGATAAGCGGCCATGTCCTTGGCGGCCCAGGCGCTGGCCCAGGCACGAACGGCAGCTTCGACTTCTTTTTCAAGGGCACTTACCGGTGCGGCGGTCGGCTGTGTGACCGGCGCTGTCGAGGGGGCCGCAGGTGCCGGGGCGGGCGGCGCCACAGGCACCACCACAGCCGGGCGTGCCGGTGCAGCTGGCGGCGGTGTGGTCACGGGCCCGGAGGCTGAATTGCTGGCCGCCGGTTTTTGCCCCTTGGGCTCGGCGCTGAAGAGTGTGCGGATCAGCGCCAACTTGGGCTGCACACCGGCGTTGCCGCCGTCGAGTTGCAGCGCCTTGCTGTAAGCCTGGCTGGCCAGCTTGGCGTAGACATCACCCAGGTTCTCATGCGCGGTGGCGTAACTCGGGTTGGTGCGAATCGCCATCTCCAGCGCGGCCCTGGCCTTGTCGAACTGGTTTTGCCCGGCGTACAGCACGGCCAGGTTGTTGTAGGGCTCAGGTAATTCTGGATAGTCCTGGGTGATCTTGGTGAAGGTGCTGATGGCGTCGGCTGGCTTGCCGGCTTCGGTCTGAAGCACGCCTTTGATAAAACGCATTTGCGGGTCGCGCGGCTTGCCTGCGAGGTACTGGTCAGCTTTGGCCATGGCTTCGGTCAGCTTGCCGGAACGGGCCAGGTCGTTCACGTCAGAGTAATCGTCGGCATGGGCTGCGGACAGTGACAAGGCCGCAGCCAGTGCCAGCCAGCGCAGTGAGGCCGACAGCGGTTTGCTCGAAAGTGAAGCTGACTTGGACATATTTCCTCTGGAACGCATTGGGGTGGCTGGCACGAAAACATGAGCCTACGAGCCTGCGAGCCAGCGTTGCAGCGTGCTGCACGGGCCCTGGCCAGCTAGATATACTGGGCGATTGTATCTGAGGGGTATAGTTTAATCTTGACCTCGATTTAAGCATTTTCACTGGTCCGGCGATTCAAGTCGGGCTGAAATTCCAGACATTCATGAGCTTGCGCATTTACAACACGCTGTCGCGTGCCGTGGAAGATTTTTCGCCTTTGGTGCCCGGTCAGGTCCGCATGTACGTGTGCGGCATGACGATTTACGACCTCTGCCACATCGGCCATGCCCGCATGATGATGGCCTTCGACGTGGTGCAGCGCTGGCTTAAGGCCGGTGGTTATGCGGTCACCTACGTGCGGAACATCACCGACATCGACGACAAGATCATCAAACGCGCTGTTGAGCGCGGCATCAGCATCCGCGCGTTGACCGACGAGATGATTGTGGCCATGCACCAGGACATCGGTGCGCTCGGGATTGAGCCGCCGACGCTGGAGCCGCGCGCCACCGAATACGTGCCGCAGATGTTGTCCATGATTGCCACGCTGGAGCAAAAAGGCCTGGCCTACCGCTCGGGCAACGGCGACGTGAACTACGCGGTGCGCAAGTTTGAAGGTTACGGCAAGCTCTCAGGCAAATCGCTTGACGAGCTTCGCGCGGGTGAACGTGTGGCGGTGCTGGACGGCAAGGAAGACCCGCTGGATTTTGTGCTCTGGAAATCGGCCAAGCCGACCGAGCCTGACGATGCCAAATGGGCCAGTGACTACGGCAGCGGCCGGCCCGGCTGGCACATCGAATGTTCGGCCATGAGTTGCCATACCCTAGGCGAGACTTTTGACATCCATGGTGGCGGCGCCGACCTGCAGTTTCCGCACCATGAAAACGAAATCGCCCAGAGCGAGGCGGCCAATGGCAAGCCGCTGGCCAGGTTCTGGATGCACAACGGCTTTGTGCGGGTAGACAACGAAAAGATGTCCAAAAGCCTGGGCAACTTTTTCACCATCCGCGAAGTGCTGGCCCAATACGACGCCGAGACCATCCGCTTTTTCATCGTGCGAGCGCATTACCGGAGCGCGCTCAATTACAGCGATGCCCACCTGGACGACGCGCGCAACTCGCTCAAACGTCTGTACACCGCGCTGAGTCTGGCTAGGCCAGCCGATGTGGCGACCGACTGGTCGCATCCGTTTGCCGTCCGCTTCAAGGCCGCCATGGACGAGGACTTTGGCACACCGGAAGCGGTGGCCGTCCTGTTTGAGATAGCCGGGGAAGTCAACAAGACCGGCTCGACCGAACTGGCCAGCTTGCTGAAAAACCTGGGCGGCGCGCTGGGTCTGCTGCAGGGCGATCCGGCCGCATTTTTGCAGGCTGGTGCCGGGCTGGATGCCGCAGCCATAGATGTCCTGATTACCCAGCGCGCCCAGGCCAAGGCCGCCAGGAATTTTGCCGAGTCCGATCGCATCCGGCAGAACCTGCTGGCGCAGGGCATTGTGCTGAAAGACGCCGTCGGCGGCACCACCTGGGAAGTTCAGCTTTGACACTGCTTTTAAGCTATTTTAGCCACCAGCCCATACCCGGCGGGTGCATTCTGCTATGAAAAAGATAGTGAAAAGCGGGCCGTCCAGCTCCGAGTTGACGGAAGTCGCCGAGTCTGCCCTGACCAGCGTGCCTGAGTACTGGGCCGAGGCCTGCAAACACCTGGTCAAAAAAGATCGGGTGATGAAACGCCTGATCCCCCAGTTTGGCGACGCCTGCCTGCAGTCGCGTGGCGACGCCTTCAGCACCTTGGCGCGCAGCATCGTCGGCCAGCAGATTTCGGTCAAGGCGGCGCAAACCGTCTGGCACCGTTTCGCAGCCCTGCCCAGAAAAATGACGCCGGGCAATGTGCTCAAGCTCAAGGTGGACGACATGCGTGCTGCTGGTCTGAGCGCGCGCAAGGTTGAGTACCTGGTCGATCTGTCCATCCATTTTGATGCCGGTACGGTGCATGTGAAGGACTGGCAGGCGATGGACGATGAGGCCATCATTGCCGAGCTGATTGCCATTCGCGGCATTGGTCGCTGGACCGCAGAGATGTTTTTGATCTTTTACCTGCGCCGGCCCAATGTGCTGCCGCTGGACGATGTCGGCCTGATCAATGGCATCAGTCAGAGTTATTTTTCCGGTGAAGCGGTCAGCCGCAGCGATGCACGTGAAGTCGCCGCCGCCTGGGCGCCGTATTGCAGTGTTGCAACTTGGTATATTTGGCGCTCGCTGGACCCCTTGCCGGTTCTGGGTGCCGAGTAAGCCTATTCAAGAAGCCTGAGGAGCAGACCATGGCCAAAAAAACCTTCCTCGATTTCGAGCAGCCGATTGCGGAGCTTGAAGGAAAAATAGAAGAGCTGCGTTATGTGCAGACCGAGTCGGCGGTCGATATCTCCGACGAAATCGACCAGCTCGCCAAGAAAAGCCAACAGCTCACCAAGGACATCTACAGCGACTTGACACCCTGGCAGATCACCAAGATCGCGCGCCACCCCGAGCGTCCCTACACGCTGGACTATGTCAACGAACTGTTCACCGACTTTGTCGAACTGCACGGCGACAGGCATTTCTCCGACGACCTCAGCATCGTCGGCGGCCTGGCGCGTTTCAACGGCACCGCCTGCATGGTGCTGGGCCACCAGAAGGGCCGCGACACCAAAGAGCGCGGCCTGCGCAACTTCGGCATGAGCAAGCCCGAGGGTTACCGCAAGGCGCTGCGCCTGATGAAAACCGCCGAGAAGTTCAAGCTGCCGGTGTTCACCTTTGTCGATACGCCGGGCGCCTACCCCGGCATTGACGCCGAGGAGCGCGGCCAGTCCGAAGCCATTGGCCGCAACATCTTTGAAATGGCGCAGCTCGAAGTGCCCATCATCACCACCATCATCGGTGAAGGCGGCTCCGGCGGCGCGTTGGCGATCTCGGTTGCCGACCAGGTGGTGATGCTGCAGTACTCAATTTACTCAGTGATCAGTCCCGAAGGCTGCGCCTCCATCCTCTGGAAAACCTCGGAAAAAGCCGAGGAAGCCGCTGAGGCGCTGGGCATCACCGCACACCGGCTCAAGGCGCTGGGCGTGATCGACAAGATTGTCAATGAGCCGGTGGGCGGCGCGCACCGCGACCACAAGCAGATGGCAGCTTTTCTCAAGCGTGCGTTAAACGACGCCTTCCGCCAGGTCAGCGACCTCAAGGGCAAGGAGTTGCTGGACCGCCGCTACGAGCGCCTGCAAAGTTATGGCCGCTACACCGACACCAAAGCCGACGCCAAATAAGCGGCCACCGGACGGCTCGGCAGCCGGCACCGGTTCTGACATTCCCAATCCGGCGTTCGCTGCGCTGGAACCGTTTTCTCCTGTTTTGCCTGTTGGCGTTGCCTACAGTGGCGGCGCCGATTCCACCGCCTTGTTGCACGCGGCCGCGCAGCGCTGGCCGGGGCAGGTCAGCGCGATTCATGTGCACCACGGTTTGCAGGCTGCGGCCGATGGCTTTGAGCGCACGTGCGAAGACAGCTGCACTGGCCTCGGTGTGCCGTTGCAAGTGGTGCGTGTCAGTGCCGGCCATGCAGCGGGTCAGAGTCCGGAAGATGCGGCGCGGCGGGCGCGTTATGCGGCACTGGCGCAGGCTGCCACCTCTCTGGGTCTGCAGGCCGTAATGCTCGGTCAGCATGCCGATGATCAGGTCGAAACACTGCTGCTGGCGCTGAGCCGTGGTGCCGGTTTACCGGGCCTGTCCGCGATGGCGGCGCGGTTCGAGCGCGGTGGCGTGGTGTTCCATCGTCCCTTGTTGCAGGTGCCTGCCGCCGACCTGCGCCAGTGGCTCGTGAAAAGCGGCGTTCCTTTTGTCGACGATCCAACCAACACCGACGAACGCTACACCCGCAATCGCATCCGTGCGCGCCTGCTGCCGGCCCTGCAAGACAGCTTCCCGCAGTTTCGCGAAACCTTTGCGCGCAGCGCCCGTCACGCGGCGCAGGCGCAGGCGCTGCTGGCCGAACTCGCCAGCGAAGACCTGGCCCTTGTTGGCATGCCGCCCGCGATCAAGGTCCTGCAGGGACTGTCGCGCGCACGGCAGGCCAATGTGCTGCGCCACTGGTTGTTCACCGCCCATCAGGCCGCGCCAAGCACGGCCCAGCTTGAGCAACTGCTGGGGCAAATTGAAGCCTGCAACACGCGCGGTCACCGAATCGAGCTCAAGGTGGCGGCCGGGCAGGTGAGGCGGGATGGGGCCGCCTTGGTCTATCTGCTCTAGGGGTTTGCCCCCAGATATAATTGAGAGCTTTGCTGGCCCAGACCGTGTGTTTGCCATCAGCGAAAGTTCGCCCAACCAATCCTTGATTGACCTTCTGCAATGGCCTTGATCGTTCATAAATACGGCGGCACCTCGATGGGCTCGACCGAGCGCATTCGCAACGTCGCCAAACGCGTTGCCAAGTGGGCCCGCGCCGGCCACCAGATGGTGGTGGTGCCCAGCGCCATGAGCGGCGAAACCAACCGCCTGCTGGGCCTGGCCAAAGAGCTGGCTCCATCGCACGCCGCTGACGCCTACCATCGCGAGCTCGACGCTCTGGCCGCCACCGGGGAGCAGGCTTCCAGCGCGTTGCTGGCCATCGCCCTGCAGGCCGAGGGCATGCAGGCTGTCAGCTACGCCGGCTGGCAGGTCGCGATCAAAACCAACAGCGCCCACACCAAGGCTCGCATCGAGTCGATTGACGACAAACGCGTGCGCGCCGATCTGGACGCCGGCAAGGTGGTCATCATCACCGGGTTTCAGGGTGTGGACGAGGGCGGAAATGTCACGACGCTGGGCCGTGGCGGCTCCGACACCTCGGCCGTGGCGATTGCGGCCGCGCTGAAGGCGCACGAGTGCCTGATTTACACCGACGTGGACGGCGTCTATACCACCGACCCGCGCGTCGTGCCCGAGGCGCGCCGCCTGCAGACCGTGAGCTTTGAGGAGATGCTGGAGATGGCTTCCATGGGCTCCAAGGTGCTGCAGATCCGCTCGGTTGAATTTGCCGGCAAGTACAAGGTGCCGCTGCGCGTGTTGTCGAGTTTCACCGACTGGGACATCAACATCGACGAAGAGGCCAAGTCCGGTACCCTGATCAGTTTTGAGGAAGATGAACAAATGGAACAAGCCATCGTATCGGGCATCGCATTCAACCGCGACGAAGCCAAAATTTCCATCCTCGGCGTGCCCGACAAGCCTGGTATCGCCTACCAGATCCTGGGCGCCGTGGCAGACGCCAACATCGAAGTCGACGTGATCATCCAGAACGTCAGCAAGGACGGCAAGACCGACTTTAGCTTCACCGTGCACCGCAACGACTACGCGCGCGCCGTCGAGCTGCTGCGCACCAGCGTGCTGGGCCCGCTGGGCGCTGAAGAGATTACCGGCGACGCCAAGATATGCAAAGTCAGCATCGTCGGCATCGGCATGCGCAGCCATGTTGGCGTTGCCGCCAGGATGTTCCGGGTGCTCAGCGAAGAGGGCATCAACATCCAGATGATCTCCACCAGCGAGATCAAGACTTCGGTCGTGATCGACGAAAAGTACATGGAACTGGCTGTGCGCGCCCTGCACAAGGCCTTTGACCTGGACCAGCCCGCTGCAGCCTGAAGCCTTGCGTGCTGGACAGGGACGCAAGTCGTGAGATAATCGCGGCTAGCCAGAAATCAGGAAACGTGACCGAGTGGCCGAAGGTGCTCCCCTGCTAAGGGAGTATGGGGTGTAGAGCCTCATCAAGGGTTCGAATCCCTTCGTTTCCGCCAAGAACACCGACTCTCTTCCCTATGTGGATCAGAGTCGGTTTTTTTTAGTTCAGCCGTCGCACCCGGTCCCCTGCCTTCGAATGCTGTCATTACTTGGCTCGTGGTCTGATTTTCGCCAGAGCTTGCTGCCTTTTTTGGGAAAAATACAGCATGCGAAAACAATCCGTCAAAAATGAATTACGCAGCTCCGTTGAAGCCGAGCAGTTGAGGATGCACCGTGTTCGCTGGCGTTACGCGGCCCTGTCCGCCAAGGTCAGCGCTTACCAGGAAGGCGCCGCGCCGGCACCCACGCAACAGAATTTTGGCAATGGAGCGAGGATGGCCAGGAGCTTGCGAGGCTGCGGGGATTGCAACTGGGGGCTGTCCAGAAGCTCGCTCGCTAGCACTGGCCATGACGAGCTGCATTGTGCGTTGCAGGCTCCTCGTGTTCAGCCTTTGCTTCGTTGTAACAGCGCCTCGCCGATGAATTTGGCACGCTCACGGGAGAAGGTGAAAAAGATCCAGCCAAAGCCAAGGTGGCGCAAGCCGAAGCTCACATGCCGTTCAGGTGTTTGCGTCTGGGCGACGGCAAAGTCGGCGTCGTGCTGCACCAGCACGGGCATGTCAGCGGTCACTTCCTCCTGCACGGGAGGCTGCATCTGGTTGCGGGCTTGCGCAAGCTGGTGCATCAGCGCTTCAAGCTGGCGCGTGGAGAACTGCTGGCCGAGGACGGTGAGGGTGCCGTCGGTGTTGGGTGTCATGGGTGCCCTTTCAGTGGCAATGGATGGGGTGGTCAGGCCGGAAGACCGGCGTCGGACATGGGTTCGATTTTATCCTGAGCGTTTAATGCCTTACGCGACGCAACCAGTCGTAAATATGCGGGTGTGACCAGCCCTCACACGGTATGGTGATTGTTTTTCACGGAGAAAATATGGTTCCCAAAGTCATTCTCATCAGCGTAGCGGCATGGCTCCTCGTGGGCTGTACCACGCCCGCACCTCCGCCGGCCGGAACAGGCACCGTCCCGACCGGGCCGACCACGGGTGCATGCAATGCGCAGGGCGCGGAGTTTGCTGTTGGTAAAACAGCGGGCGCCAGCGTGGTCGAAGAGGCGCGTCAACGGTCAGGCTCTCTGATGGCGCGCGTGCTGCGGCCAGGCCAGATGGTGACCATGGAGTTCAATGCGCAGCGGCTGAATCTGGATGTGGACTCGGCCAGTGTGATCCGGCGCGCTCGCTGCGGCTAGGGCTAGGCAGCGGATGCATGGGCGGCCAGATACTTCACACTGACCAGCCACGCTTCCAACACTGTGGCGTGGACGCTGAATCAGCGAATTGCGAAATTCTTCTTTCAAATCAGGACCGCCCCCGGCGTGTACGAAGCCCTCCCAAGCACAGGCAACCAAAGGCTTAATGTCGGCATGTCAAAATCCCTGCCATGGAACTTATCGCCTTTCTGATCGACTTCATTCTCCATGTGGACAAACACCTGGAAGCCTTCACGCGTACTTACGGCATGTGGGTGTACGCCCTGCTGTTCCTGATCGTGTTTGTCGAAACCGGCGTGGTGGTGATGCCCTTCCTGCCCGGCGATTCTCTGTTGTTCATCGTAGGGACCTTGTGCGGTGCCGGATTGCTGAGCCTGCCGCTGGCCATGGGCTTGCTGGTTGTGGCGGCGATTCTTGGCGACCAGTGCAATTACTTGATAGGCCGCTATTTCGGGCCCAAGGTGTTCCAGTGGGAGCAGTCGAAGTTTTTCAACAAACGCGCTTTCAACCAGGCGCACGAGTTTTACGAGCGTTATGGAGGCATCACCATCATCATCGCGCGTTTCATGCCTTTCATACGCACCTTCGCGCCTTTTGTGGCCGGCGTGGCCGAGATGAACCGCGGCAAGTTCAGCGCCTACAACGTCATCGGCGCGCTGATCTGGGTAGTCGGACTGTGCAGCGCCGGTTATTTCTTCGGCAACCTGCCGTGGGTGCAGGCCAACCTGAGCAAGATCATCTGGGCCATGATTTTGATTCCCGGCCTGGTCGTGCTGTACGGCGCCTGGAAGGCCAGCCGCAAAAAACCTGCAGTGGTGTGACCGCGCGGCTTGTGGCTGGTCGAAATTAATAAGTAAGCGTATTATTTATTCTGGACGGAGACACAGCCAAATGAACGCACCCCACACCCTGTCGCGCTGGAGCCAGCCGGGCTCCAGCCGCATTCCCTTCTGGGCCTACACCGACGAGCAGTTGTACCAGCGTGAGCTGGAGAAAATTTTCTACGGCCCGCACTGGTGTTATGTCGGCCTGACGGTAGAGATCCCCAACCTCGGAGACTTCAAACTCAGCCATGTGGGCGAGCGCCAGGTGGTGATGGTGCGTGACCGGGTGGCCCCCAAAGACCGGGACTCCGACCACGGCATTCGCGTGGTGGAAAACCGCTGCGCCCACCGCGGCGTGCGTTTCTGCCAGAACCCGCAGGGCAATGCGCGCAGTTTTGTCTGCCCTTACCACCAGTGGACCTACAAGCTCAACGGCGACTTGGCCGGTCTGCCGTTCAAGGACGGCGTGAAGGACGGCGAGTGTGTCAACGGGGGCATGCCCGATGGCTTTGATCTGAAGGACCATGGCCTGACCAAACTGCGGGTCGCGGTGCTGCATGGTCTGGTGTTTGCGACCTTCAGCGATGCGGTCGAGCCGCTTGAAGATTACCTCGGACCGAACGTGTTGCCCTGGCTGGACCGCATCTTCAAGGGCCGGCAACTGACTTTGCTCGGCTACAACTGCCAGCGCATTCCGGGCAACTGGAAGCTGATGATGGAAAACATCAAGGACCCCTACCACCCCGGCCTTCTGCATACCTGGTTTGTCACCTTCGGCCTGTGGCGCGCCGACCAGAAAAGCCGCATGGTGATGGACGAACATGGGCGGCATGCGGTGATGATCTCGCGCCGCAACGAGGGCCGGCAGAACGCCGCCGTGACCGAGGGCGTGACCTCGTTCAAGGCCGACATGGCGCTGCACGACGACCGTCTCCTCGACGTGGTGCCCGAAGCCTGGTGGAAGGTCGATGACCCGGCTAACCCCGGCAGCGACATCACGCCGACTGTGACCATGATCACGCTGTTTCCCAGCCTGATCATCCAGCAGCAGGTCAACTCGCTGAGCACCCGCCACATCGTGCCGCGCGGCCAGGGCGAGTTCGATTTTGTCTGGACCCATTTTGGATTTTTCGACGACACGCCCGAGATGACGCGGCGCCGGCTGCGCCAGGCCAATTTGTTCGGGCCGGCCGGTTTTGTCAGCGCCGATGATGGCGAGGTGATCGAGTTCAGTCAGGCTGGCTTTGCGCAATGGGGCGAGTCTGGGAAAACGCTGTGCGAACTCGGCGGCACCGGCACCGAGATGACCGAACACATGGTGACCGAAACCCTGATCCGCAGCATGTATGCCTACTGGAAGAAAGTGATGGCGGTATGAGCGCACTTGGCGAGGGGCCCCACAAAGTGGGGATCGACATAGCGCGAATGGCGCCGGCCGCCGACACCTGGGTGTTTGCAGATGGTGTGATGACAGAGGTGGCGGTATGAGCGCACTTGGCAAGGGGCCCCACAAAGTGGGGATCGACATAGCGCGAATGGCGCCGGCCGCCGACACCTGGATGCTTGCAGAGCGAGTGATGACGGAGGCGGCGGTATGAGCCTGGAGAAATTGCTACTGCAGCAGGAGGTAGACCAGCTTTACGCGGCGTATGCGGCAGCCCTGGATGAAAAACGTTTTGACGCCTGGCCGGAATTTTTTGTCGAGGACGGGCGTTACTCCCTGCAGGCGCGCGAGAACCATGACCGCGGCCTGCCGCTGGCGTTGATGGATCTCGAAAGCCGCGGCATGATGAAAGACCGTGTCTACGGCATCACGCAAACGATTTACCACGGGCCGTATTACACGCGCCACGTCGTCAGCCCGGCGCAGGTGCTCGGCGTTGAAGGTGATGTGGTGAAGGCGCAGGCCAACTACGCGGTGTTTCGCACCAAACCGGCTGGTATCAGCGAGGTCTACAACGTCGGGCGTTATATCGACGAGATCGTGCGCACGCCCGAAGGCTTGAAGTTCCGGTTACGGCTTTGTGTGTATGACAGCGAGATGATCCTCAATTCGCTGATTTATCCGGTTTGATCCCCACTGTGTAGTTGGCCAGCACGCCGGGGGTTGCCCGGCGGCAACTCACTTTCTTTTTGCGTCGCCAAAAAGAAAGTAAGCAAAGAAGAAGGCGACCCGATGATCTGGGTCCCCTGCGCTGCGCTTCGGGGCAACCTGCGGTGCTCGCCGAAAACGGGGTCGATCTCGAACTCGCCTTCGGCTCAACCAATCGCTCGCCCTGATCCGTTTTCGGCTGTGCTCCTCGGCCCAGCCCGACGGGTGGAGGAGAAATTCTATACCGGATTCAATCCGGAGTCCTTGGAGCGCACAGCGCTTCAAGGACGGAAATCTCAGGAGTCAGTCATGTTTGCACGCGAGCCCAGCGCACGCGGCCACATGAGGTCCCCCTCCATCGCCCAGCGGGGCGAGGGAGGGGCTAAGGGGGGGAGTGGGGAGTTAGACCTGCCAAATCAGGCAAACCACAGCCTCAAGCTGTTGCAGCTGATGAGGCGCTATTGCGGTTATTTCTGGTCCTGGCGCTTGCCAATTTCGTTACCGATCACCGCACCGGCAGCAGCCCCGCCGACCGTACCCAGTGTTCCACCGCCGAGCGCGCTGCCTGCCACGCCGCCGATCACCGCGCCGGTACCTGTGCCGATTTGCTGATTGGTCAGTGAAGTGCCACAGCCGGTCAGGGCAATCAGGGATGCGGCTGCGGTTGCCATCAGAATGTTCTTGATCATCATGTTCACCTTTGTCGGATTGCAGGCAGGTCTCGATAAGCTTGGGATGAAGCCTTGTTGTTGCCTGTAGGAGAACTGTAGCTTTGGCCTGCTGCCAGAGCTGTAGGAAAGGGCCTGCGCGTTCTGTCATCTGCCCGCGTGAACGCGCGCGGGGTCTTGCTATTACAGGGGCCGGTTGCGCGCCAGCGGCGGATTTTTCGCGAAGTAGCTGCTGATTCCGCGCATCAGTGCGTCGGCCAGTTGTACCTGGTAGGCCTCGCTGCGCAGTTTGGCCTCTTCGTCGGGGTTGCTGATGAAGGCCGTCTCGACCAGCACGCTAGGAATATCGGGTGCCTTGAGCACCGCAAAGCCGGCCTGCTCGACACGCGGTTTGTGCAGCTTGCCGACGCTGCCGATTTCACCCAGCATCGCGCCGCCCAACTTGAGGCTGTCGTTGATTTGTGCGGTGGTGCTCATGTCGAGCAGCGCCTTCTGCACTTGCGCGTCTTTGGCCTTGACGTTCACGCCACCGACCAGGTCGGCCGAGTTCTCCTTGTCGGCGATCCAGCGGGCCGCACTGCTGGAGGCGCCTTTCTCGCTGAGCGCAAACACACTGGCGCCCTGCGGCCGCGGTGTGAAAAACGCATCAGCATGGATGCTGATGAATAGGTCCGCCTGCACCCGCCTGGCTTTTTCCACCCGCACATGCAGCGGCACGAAAAAGTCGGCATCGCGCGTGAGGTAGGCGCGCATGTTGGGGATGGCGTTGATGCGGTCGCGCAGGCGCAGCGCAATCTGCAGCACCACGTCTTTCTCGCGCGTGCCGCCGGGGCCGATGGCGCCGGGGTCTTCACCACCGTGGCCGGGGTCCAGCGCCACGATGATGAGGCGGTCTGTCTTGTTGCGGCTGCCGGCGCCCGCACCCACAGTTTCGGACGGCGCCCTGGGCGTTGCCGCAGTGGCTGGCGGCTTCTCGGTGACAGTGGCGGGTGGCGGGCTGACCGGTGCGGGGCGCTCGGTTTGTTTGGCAATCAGGTCGCCCAGCGGATCACCCACCAGCGCAGCAGGGGCTTGAGATTTGTCTTTCAGGCGTTCGGCAATCAGCACTTCGAGCGGATCCGTCACCTGGGTCGGGTAGAGGTCGAACACCAGCCGATGCTGGTAGGCCGCCACCGGTTGCAGCGAGAACACCTGCGGCAGCATGGGCTGCTTGAGTTCGACCACCAGGCGCACCACGCCGGGCGCGTTCTGGCCGACGCGGATGCCGGCGATGTTCGGGTCATCAGGTTTGACCTTGGCCACCAGCTCGCGCAACGCGGGGATCAGGTCAATGCCCTCGATGTCCACCGCCAGCCGTGGCGGCTCGGCGATGAAGTAATACTTGGTTTTGAGTCCGGCATCGGACTCGATGGTGACGCGGCTGTAGTCCTTGGCCGGCCAGACTCGCACCGCCATGATGGTCAGGCCGCGCGCAATCTGCTGCACGCCCAGGAGCAGCATCAGGCTGCCCATCTGCAACGCGCCGCGACGGCTGATGTCTCTTGGCATGCTCATGGCAGCAGCGCCGCGCCGGCATCGCTGCGGGCGGTGAGGGTGACGGCTCGCACATCCCCGTCCTGCAATTCGAGCGCGATGTCCAGGTCGGCGCTCGGCAGATGCTCGCCGGCTTTTTCGGGCCACTCGACCAGTTTCAGGCCGGGGCTGGCGAAGATGTCGCGAAAACCGGCTTCTTCCCACTCGTCCGGATCATTGAAGCGGTAGAAGTCGAAATGCCAGATGTCAAGCGCGCCGCCGGGCGCATCGTCCAGGGTGTAAGGCTCAACCACCGCATAAGTCGGGCTCTTGATGCGACCCGCCACACCCAGGGCCTTGAGCAGATGCCGCACGAAGGTGGTCTTGCCGCTGCCCAGGTCGCCGTGCAGCGCTATCAGCATGTGGCTGCCGGCCGTGCCCTGCAGCTTCGCGGCGAGCGCTGCGGCAAACGCCTGGGTGTCATCCTCCGTGACCCAGGGAATACTTTTTACAATGAGCGGGTGATCGTTACTGGCCATCAATTCGTTTCTCAAATTCAAACGTGGGGGCGCGAGCTTGGATTTTCGCAAATTGGCATTGCAGGCGTTGATTTGTCATCGGCGGAACCCGGATTATCGGCCTGGCTCGCGGCCGGCTTTCATGGTGACATGAATTACATGGCGGCGCACGGGCTCAAGCGCGCACGCCCCGCTGAACTGGTGCCCGGTACCGTCAGCGTGATCACGGCGCGCATGGATTACCTGCCCGCATCCACGCCGCAGGCGCCGGGGCAGTGGCAGGCCACGGAGCTGGCGCGGCTGGAGCGGCCCGGCGAAGCGATTGTTTCGGTGTACGCGCGCGGCCGCGATTACCACAAGGTAATGCGTACGCGCCTGCAAAAACTGGCGGAGCGGATTGCCATCCATGTGCAGCCGCTGGGCCACCGTGCCTTCACCGATTCTGCGCCAGTACTGGAGGCCGAACTGGCCTCGCGCAGCGGCCAAGGCTGGCGCGGCAAACACACGCTGCTGCTCAACCGCGAAGCCGGCTCCATGTTTTTTCTCGGCGAGATTTATGTCGATGTGGCACTGCCGCCCAGCGAGCCGGTCACGCCGCACTGCGGCAGTTGCAGCGCCTGCATCACCATCTGCCCGACGCAGGCCATCATCGCGCCGCACCGGCTCGATGCGCGGCGCTGCATCTCCTACCTGACCATCGAACATGCCGGCGCTATCCCGCTCGAACTGCGGCCATTGATCGGCAACCGCATCTATGGTTGCGACGACTGCCAGCTGATCTGCCCCTGGAACAAGTTTGCGCAGCGCAGCGCCTTGCCGGACTTTGACGAACGCCAGGGTCTGAGCGGCCAGCAACTGGTCACGCTGTTTGCATGGAACGAAGCGGAGTTCTTGCGTTACACCGAAGGCAGCGCGATCCGGCGCATTGGGCATGAGCGCTGGCTGCGCAACATCGCGGTGGCCATGGGCAATGCCCTGCAGGCCGGCGGCGATGAAACGGGCGCATTGCGGGCTGCCTTGCTGGCGCGGCGTGATCATGCCAGTGAGGTGGTGCGTGAACATGTGGCGTGGGCTCTTTCAATGCCATTATGAATTAAATCGGCCTCCAGCCCATATCCAGCGGGCGTGAGCAGCTCCTGATTTTGTAGCATTTTGTGCCGCACCTGACCCCTCCCTATAATCATTCGGTGCCAACAACCCCGTCCTCCCGTCCGCTCTGGGCCCGCCTTGCCGCGTGGCTGGGATGCCTTGCAGTGTTCGCTGCGCTGATTGCGCCGGTGTCCATGCTGGCCGAGGATGTGCGCACCGGCCAGCTTGGCGGGCTTTGCAGCGCGACCGGCTCTGGTCAACCGGGCAGCGACGACGCCTCATCTGCCAATGGCCACTGCGACCTCTGCGGCTCGGCCGGACTGGCCTTGCCGCCGCTGGCGCAGTCGGGCAGTCGCTCCGCCACCGTCATGGCGATGGCGCTTGTCTTTGAGGATGCCGTCCGTTCGGCCTCCTCGCCGGGGCTGCCTTTCAGCCGCGGCCCGCCTGCACTTTGAAATAAGCAAGAGCTTGTCATTGCGGGCCTGACCCGCAATCCATGCAGGCAGAACCCGAACTGTGGTTCATGCGACATGGATCCCGGATCACGTCCGGGATGACAAACCGGGGCAGTGCGCCCTCGACTTCAATTTCAAAGTGTGGACTTCATGCGTTCTTCCAGCGCCCGTTTCTCTTTCCCCCTCAATTGCATGGCCGCCGTGCTGCTGGCGCCGGCTGCCTTTGCACAGACGCCAGCTCCGGCGGTGTCGACCGAGGCCCCTGCCAAATCACTTGGCATGGTCACCGTGACCAGCGGCCAGCCCACCTCGCTGCCGACGCAGATACCGACCACCATCGAAGGTGTGACGGGCGAAAAAATTGAGCAAACCATTAACGCCACCGACAGCGAAGACGCGCTCAAATACCTGCCCAGCCTGCTGGTGCGCAAGCGTTACATCGGAGACTACAACCACGCCATCCTGTCCAGCCGCGCCTCGGGCACCGGCAACAGCGCGCGTTCGGCGGTGTACGCAGACGGTATCCTGCTGTCCAACTATCTGGGCAACGGCATCGCCAATGGCACCAACTACGCGCCGCGCTGGGGGCTGGTGACCCCGGAAGAGATCGAACGCGTCGATGTGCTGTACGGCCCGTTCTCTGCGGCGTACCCCGGAAACTCGGTGGGCGCCGTGGTGGATTACGTCACGCGCATGCCGCTGCAGTTCCAGGCGCACGCCAAGCTCAGCGCCTTCAATCAGAACTTCAAGCTTTATGGAACCGACGGCAGTTTTGGCGGCAGCCAGGCCAGCGCCTCGCTGGGCAACAAAAACGGCGACTGGTCCTGGTTTATCAATGTCAACCGAACGAAAAGTGCTGGTCAGCCGCTGACCTTCATCACCAAACTGATCAGCACCACCGCACCGGCGCCAGGCGCGGTGCCGGTGACAGGCGCGGTGCCGGGGCTGAACACCCGCAACGTGCCCTGGCTGTTGATCGGCGGCGCCACGCAATACGACACCGTGCAGGAACACGCCAAGCTTAAGGTGGCGTATGACTTCTCGCCCACGGTGCGCGCCAGCTACACCCTGGGTTACTGGGACAACAGCTCGCAGAACCGCTCGGAAAGTTATTTGCGCAATGCGGGAGGCAGCCCGGTGTACAGCGGCATCGTCAGCATCAACGGGCGCGGCTACAACCTGGCGGCTACCGATTTGGGTGTCAGCAATGAAGCGCTGACCCATCTGATGCATGGCCTGTCGGTCAAGTCCAACACGAGTGGTGTGTTCGACTGGGAAGTGGCTGCCAGCCTTTACGACTACCAGACCGACCAGATCCGCGTATCGACCACGGCGCAGCCGGGCTCGCTGAACGGTGGCGCCGGCACGCTGCAGGATCAGGACGGAACCGGCTGGAACAACCTGGCGCTCAAGGGCATCTGGCGTCCCGGAGGCATGCAAGGCGCACACATTGTCGATTTCGGCTACCAGCAGGACAGCTACAAGCTGCGCATCCTGAAATCCAATTCAGTGGGCAACTGGATCAATGGCGGCGCCGGCACGCTGGTCAACGACGTGGGTGGCCGCACCCAACTGCGCAGCGTCTATGCGCAGGACGCCTGGACCTTCGCGCCGAAATGGAAAACCGTGCTGGGTGCACGGGTCGAAAACTGGAATGCCTCCAGCGGCTTCACCGATTTTGGCGCGGGCAATCCAGCCAACACCGCCTATGCCTCTCGCAGCGAGAGTTTTGTGTCGCCCAAGGCGGCCCTGTCCTACCAGTGGTCGGCCGACACCACGCTCAAGGCCTCGACCGGCCGCGCGCTGCGCTTCCCAACCGTCGGCGAGCTGTATGGCGCAACAGCCACCGTCAACTCGCGGTACATCAATGACCCGAACCTGAAGCCCGAGAACTCCTGGACCAGTGAACTTACCGCCGAGAAAGACCTGGGCAAAAGTGTGTTGCGCTTCACGCTGTTCACCGAGAACACGCGCGACTCCCTGTATTCGCGAGTCATTTTCGACCCGGCCGCCAACACCAACATCAGTCGGGTGCAGAACGTGGGGCGCATCAAGACCAACGGGCTGGAAATGGCCTTCAACGGCAGCGACCTGATGACCAAAGGCATGGGCTTCAGCGGCAGCGTGACCTATGCGGACTCCCGCATCAAGGAAAACAGCGGCTTTGTGGCGGTCCCCGGCGACACCGTGGGCAAGTACCAGCCACGCGTGCCGGTCTGGCGCGCCACGGGTTTGGTCAGCTACCGTTTCGATCCGTCGTGGACGGGGACGTTTGCCGCGCGTTACAGCGGCAAGCAGTTCTCCAGCCTGGACAACAGCGACGTGAACGGCTCCGCTTACCAGGGCACCAGCAAATATTTCGTCACCGATGTGCGCGTCCTTTACAAGGTGGGCAAGCAGTGGACAGCCGCCTTCGGCATCGACAACCTGAACAACTACTCCTACTGGAACTTCCACCCCTATCCGCAGCGCACCTTCGTGGCCGAGCTGAAGGTGAACCTGTGAGTCCTTTGCCTGGCCGTCCTGTCATTGCGGGCTTGACCCGCAATCGATGTCCCGCGGACCCGCTGACGGTTCATGCGGCATGGATCCCGGATCAGGTCCGGGATGACAAACCGGATGCCGTGTCCCTTGCCTCAATCCTGGGGCCGTCGTCTTTTTTTCTGAGGCTTTTATGAAAATACTTTCCACTATCAAATCCATAGCTGCTTGCGCAGTACTGGCATGGGCTGCACCCGTTTTTTCTCACATTGTTCTGGAGAACAAAAGCGCGCCCGCCGGCAGCAACTACAAAGCCGTCTTTGTGCTTGGCCACGGCTGCCAGGGCTCTGCCACCACCGGTGTGGTGGTGCAGATTCCGACCGGCTTCCTGGGCACCAAGCCTTACCCCAAGCCCGGCTGGACGGTGACGACGCAGCTCGGCAAACTCGCCAAACCGTATGACAGCCATGGTCGGCAGGTCACCGACGATGTGACTTTGGTGAGCTGGACGGCAACCGCCAAGGAATCGGCACTGCCCGACGCATTTGTCGACGAGTTCGTGCTGCGCGGCATGACGCCTGAAGCTGCGGGGCCGCTCTGGTTCAAGGTGCTGCAGATCTGCGAAAGTGGCCGCAATGCGTGGAGCGACATTCCCGCAGCGGGGACGTCCACGCGCGGCCTGAAGTCGCCAGCGGTGCTGCTGCAGGTCGGGCCTGCCGACACCGCGCATCACCATCACTGAACTCTCACCGTTTTATTTAATCTCATCTAAAAGGAAAACACCATGAAACTCACAACCCTGACCGCACTGCTGGCCTTGACCAGCGCATTGGCCCACGCCCAAAGCATCGACGTCAAAGACGCCTGGGTGCGCACCGCCGTGCCCGGCCAGTCGGGCACCGGCGCCTTCATGACCCTCACCGCCAAAGACGGCGCGAAACTGGTGGGCGCGTTTTCACCGGTGGCCGGCGTGGCCGAAGTTCACGAGATGAAGATGGACGGCGATGTCATGCGCATGCGCGCCGTGTCTGTGCTGGATTTGCCGGCCGGCAAAACTGTGCAACTCAAGCCCGGCGGCTACCACGTCATGCTGATGGAGTTGAAGCAGGCCCTGCCCAAAGGCAGTACCGTGCCGCTGACCCTGACACTCAGGGATGCCAAAGGCCGGGAGAGCAGGATGGAGCTAAAACTGCCGGTGGCCGCGACGGCGCCGGGCGCTGCAACGCCGGGTAACGCGGGTGGCCACAAACACTGATTATTTGGCCTTGCCGCCGAGCCGGCGGTAAACCGTGGCGCGGCTGATGCCCAGCGCGCGTGCGGCTTTCATGACGTTGCCCTTGGCTTCGTTGACGGCTTTGCGGATCAGCGCCGTTTCGACATCTTTCAGAGGCAGCGCAGGCGCTGCAACGCGGGGGCCGAGGCGGCCCGGTGCGGCCACCTGTCCGCGCAGCAGCGGCAGTGCGTGCAGGCGCAGGCCGGACCACAGCGGCACGTCCATGGGTTGCTGGTAACCGAGCGTGTCACTTTTCGCGGCGTCAAACAGCATCTCGTAAGGCATGGCGAACAGCTCGCTGCAGTGCACCGCTGCCGGGCTGCCGGCCTGCAGCGCCGGCACCATTTGCCGTGCGACCGGGTTGGCACCGGTGACCCAGCCGTCCGGATCCAGCGCAATCAGGCCGTCCATGTCATCGCCCAGGCTGTGGCTGGACCAGTTCAGACGAATCAGCAAATCGTGCGGACGGCTCTGGATCAAGGCGTTTTCAATACTGCGCGCTGACTGCACCACCAGGTGTTTGAGCTCCGGCCGCTCCACCGTGTCCACGCCCGTCAGGTCCAGCATGCCGGCGCAGCGGCCGTCCGGGCCGAACAGCGGCGCACCGGCGCAGCTGTAGGCCGAGTTGGCGTTAAAAAAATGCTCGCCGCGGTGCAGCCAGACTGGCTGCAGTTCGTTCAACGCCGCACCTATGGCGGTGGTGCCCACGCTATCCTCGGACAGGTCCACGCCGATGCGGGTAATCAGGTCGGCGCGGCGGTCGCGCCTGTCGATCGCGCCATTGAAATCGACCACCACTCCCTGCGCGTTGGTGAGAATGGCAAAGTAACGGGTGCTGGCAATCGCGGCGCCCAGTTTTTCCAGCACCGGGCGCGCGGCCTGCACCAGCACGTGGTTGGCTTCTTCTGTGCGGCGCAGGGCTTGCGGCGCAATGATGTCGAAGCTGACCTGCTGCTCCGGCCTCTGGCCGTTGACCAGACAGCGCTGCCAGGAGCGCTCTATCCATGAATCGGTCCAGCTGCTGGAGAGGCTGTTGCCTTCATGAATAACGGCCTGGCGCGCCTGCGCGATTTGCTGCAGGCGTTGTTCGGAAGAAGGCGGGAGGACGGACAGCATGCGTGTAGAAAATAGGGTGGGTCAGCCTACCAGACCTGACGGAACCGCGCTTGGGCGCCAGACGGGGAATGCTCCATTTTGAGAATTTCAGAGGGCTTTGGCAAGCTCCTAGGGTTTAACCTAGGCAGGCGTTAGGTGGGCACTTCAACAATGAGCCGTCCTACCCGTAGCCAGCAAAAATAGCCATCAGGAGTCAAGCCCATGCAAGTTCAGCTCACAGTCAACGGCAAAACCAAAAGCGTGGAGACGCCGCCCAACACCTTTCTGGTAGAGGTGCTGCGCGAGCAGCTCAAGATGACTGGCACCCACGTGGGCTGCGACACCGCGCAGTGCGGCGCCTGCACCGTCATCATGAACGGCCGTGCCGTCAAGTCCTGCAACATCCTGGCGGCCCAGGCTGAAGGCGCGGACATCACCACCATCGAAGGCCTGGCGGCCGCCGACGGCACCATGCACCCGATGCAGGCCGCTTTCAAGGAATGCCACGGCCTGCAATGCGGCTTTTGCACCACCGGCATGGTGATGAGCGCGGTTGATTTGTGCAAACACCATCCCAATGCCAGCGAAGGCGAAATCCGCGAACTGCTCGAAGGCAATATCTGCCGCTGCACCGGCTACCAGAACATCGTCAAGGCGGTGCAGCATGGCGCTGCGGCCATGGCGGTCTGAGCCGCACACTGACTACTTCCCGCGGCGCCGCCATCCCGCGAGCCGCTGTTAACCGTTGTATTTAAAATTTTCTGGAGTACACACATGGGTGCATCCGACTTCGTCAACCTGCCAAATATTGGCACCTCCGTCCGTCGCAAGGAAGACTACCGCTTCCTCACCGGGGGAGGGCAATACACCGACGACATCACGCTGGCAAACCAGAGCTACGCGGTGTTTGTGCGGTCACCGCATGCGCACGCCAATATCAACAGCATCAAAATCGCAGCCGCCAAAGCTGCGCCGGGTGTGCTGGATGTGTTTGTCGGTGAGGATGTGGCGGCCGACAAGATCAACGGCCTACCTTGTGGCTGGCTGATCACCAGCACGGACGGCAATCCGATGAAAGAGCCGCCGCACCCCATCCTGGCGCAGGGCAAGGTGCGCTATGTGGGTGACCACGTAGCCATGGTGGTGGCCGAGACGCTGGAGCAAGCCAAAAACGCCGCCGAGCTGGTCGAGGTGGACTACGACGTACTGAGCGCCGTGGTGCGTGTGACCGATGCGGCCAAGGCCACGGCATTGCACGACGCTGCCCCCGACAACCATTGCTACAAATGGGCGATTGGCGACAAGGCCCAGGTGGACGCGGCTTTTGCGAACGCCGCCCATGTGACCAAACTGGATCTGACCAATAACCGCCTGATCCCCAACGCCATGGAGCCGCGTGCGGTGATCGGCTCCTACAGCCGGGCCACGGAGGAGTACGTGCTCTACGTGTCGAACCAGAACCCGCACGTCGAGCGACTGCTGCTGACGGCCTTTGTCATGGGTCTGCCCGAGCACAAGGTGCGCGTGATTGCGCCCGACGTGGGCGGCGGTTTTGGCTCCAAGATTTACCTGTACGCTGAAGACGTGTGCCTGACCTGGGCGTCAAAAAAGCTGAACCGCAACATCAAGTGGACTGCCGACCGCAGTGAGTCGTTTGTCAGCGACGCGCATGGGCGCGACCATTCCAGCCACGCCGAGATGGCGATGGACAAAGACGGCAAGTTTCTTGCACTGCGTGTGCACACCGACGCCAACATGGGCGCCTACCTCTCGACTTTTGCGCCAGCGGTGCCGACCATCCTGTACGCCACGCTGCTGGCTGGGCAGTACACCACGTCGCAGATTTATGTCGAGGTCGATGCCTGGTTCACCAACACCGCGCCGGTCGATGCCTACCGCGGCGCTGGCCGCCCTGAAGCGACCTATCTGCTTGAACGCCTGGTCACTCGCTGCGGCTGGGAGCTGGGCCTGGCGCAGGACGAGATCCGCCGCCGCAACTTTGTCAAAGACTTCCCTTACCAGACGCCTGTGGCGTTGCAGTACGACGTGGGTGACTTCCATGCCCTGCTCAAGCGCGGCAACGAGCTGGCCGAGGTGGCTGGGTTCGAGCAGCGGAAAACCGCGTCGGCTGCCAAAGGCCTGCTGCGCGGCATGGGTTACTCGTGTTACATCGAGGCCTGTGGCCTGGCGCCCAGCAACATTGCCGGTGCGCTGGGTGCGCGCGCCGGTTTGTTTGAGTGCGGCGAGGTGCGGGTGCACCCCACCGGCAGCGTGACGGTGTTTACCGGCTCACACAGCCACGGCCAGGGCCACGAGACCACGTTTGCGCAGGTGGTGGCGGCGCGGCTGGGCATCTCTGTGGATGCGGTGGACATTGTTCACGGCGACACCGGGCGTGTGCCTTTTGGCATGGGCACCTACGGCTCACGCTCCCTGTCCGTGGGCGGCACCGCCATCATGAAGGCGCTGGACAAGATAGAGACCAAGGCCAAAAAGATTGCAGCGCACCTGATGGAGGCCAGCGATGCTGATGTGGAGTTTGCCAACGGCGAGTTCACCATCAAGGGTACCGACAAAAAGGTGACGTTTGGCCAGGTGGCGTTGACGGCCTATGTGCCGCACAACTACCCGCTCGACAAGCTGGAGCCCGGGCTGAACGAAACTGCGTTTTACGACCCGACCAACTTCACCTTCCCGTCCGGTACCTACATCTGCGAGGTCGAACTGGACCCTGCCACAGGCGTGGTGCGGGTGGACCGCTTCACTGCGGTGGACGATTTTGGCAACATCATCAACCCGATGATTGTGGAAGGTCAGGTGCATGGCGGGCTGGTCCAAGGCATCGGCCAGGCGCTGCTTGAAAACTGCGTCTACGATCCCGAGTCCGGCCAGCTGCTGACCGGCTCTTTCATGGACTACGCCATGCCGCGCGCCGACGACATGCCTAACTTCACGCTAGACACCTTGTGCACGCCGTGCAGCCACAACCCGCTGGGCGCTAAAGGCTGCGGTGAGGCGGGTGCTATCGGCTCGCCACCGGCGGTAATCAACGCGGTACTCGACGCGCTCAAGCCGTTGGGTGTGATCGACTTCGACATGCCGGCTTCACCCAGCCGCGTCTGGGAAGCCATCCAGTCCGCCAAACACTAAAAACAGCCAAGGAGACCCACCATGTATGCATTCACTCTGGAACGCCCGACTTCTCTAAGCGCTGCCGCGCAGCTGTCGACCGACGGCGCCAAACCCCTGGCCGGCGGCCAGACCCTGCTGGCATCGATGAAGCTGCGCCTGTCCAGCCCCGACCAGCTGGTTGACCTCAGCGGCATCAAGGAGCTGACCAGCATCAAGCGCGAAGGCAATGCCTTTGTGATTGGCGCGATGACCCGCCATGCCGATGTGGCGATCCACGCCGAGTTGAAGGCAGCCTTGCCGGCGCTGGCCGACCTGGCTGCGAACATCGGCGACCGCCAGGTGCGTGCCATGGGCACGCTGGGCGGGTCGGTTGCCAACAACGACCCTTCTGCGTGCTACCCCAGCGCGGTGCTGGCGCTGGGCGCGACGATTCACACCACCACACGCAAGATCGCGGCGGACGACTTCTTTCTTGGCATGTTTGCTACTGCGCTGAACGAGGGCGAACTGATCACGGCGATCAGCTTTCCGATTCCCAAACGCGCGGCCTACATGAAGTTCAAGCAAGCGGCCTCGCGTTTTGCCTTGGTCGGCGTGTTTGTGGCGCAGTTTGATGCAGGTGTCCGGGTGGCCGTCACTGGTGCGTCCAGTGGCGTGTTTCGCCATGCCGGTCTGGAAGCGGCGCTGAGCAAGAGTTTCACGCCTGAATCTGCGGCGGCTGTGAAAATATCAGCCACTGACCTGAACAGCGATATCCACGCCACCGCTGCCTACCGCGCCAACCTGATCAGCGTGCAGACGCAGCGGGGCGTAGCGAAAGCGCTGGGTTAACCGGGCTTTCATCCTTCCGGCCCCAACTGGTGCCGGACGGAAAATTTTAGCCATTTATGCCTCCAGCCCCTGTTTGGCGCGCGCAAGCAGCTATAAAAATAATAGCGACTGCGGCAAGTACTAAACTGGACCGATGACACCTTTTTCCACGATTGATGCCTTGATGCAGGCGCTTCAGAGCGCCGGCTATTTTGCCGACCGCCGGCTTGCCACCGCCGTCTTTCTGGCGCTCAAGCTGCAGCGCCCTTTGCTGCTTGAGGGCGAGCCTGGCGTCGGCAAGACCGAGCTGGCCAAGGCGCTGTCGGTCGCGCTGCAGCGGCAGTTGATACGCCTGCAGTGTTACGACGGACTGGAGCAGCGCGAAGCCCTGTACGAGTGGAACTACGCCGCCCAGTTGCTGCACATGCGCGCGACGGAATTAAGGGCCCCCACGCTCGGCACTGACGTGTCCTCGCTGCCCCCCGAGGGGGCGTCCGCCGCCTTGGGGCGGCCCGGCGGCGGCGGGCACGGCAATGCGGCCGACGTCGAACGTGAGGTCTACCAGGACCGCTATCTGATCCGCCGTCCGCTGCTGCAGGCACTGCAGGCACCGGCGCCTGGCGCAGTGCTACTGATCGACGAGGTGGACCGCGCCGACGAGCCGTTTGAAGCCTTTCTGCTCGAGTACCTTGGCGAGTATCAGGTCAGCATTCCGGAGATCGGCACGGTGCACGCCCAGGTCACGCCGGTGACCATACTCACCAGCAACCGCACACGCGAGCTCAACGACGCGGTCAAGCGCCGCTGCCTTTACCACTGGCTGGATTACCCCGATCGCGACCGCGAGCTGGCGATTGTGAGGGCTCAGGTGCCCGAGGCGGGTGAGCAGCTCTCGGCTCAGGTCGCCAGCTTTGTGGACCGCTTGCGCCGTTCGCCCCTGGGCAACGCCTTTCAGCGTGCACCGGGCATTGCCGAAAGTGTGGAGTGGGCCAAAGCCCTGGTGGCGCTCGACGCGCTGGTGGTCGACCCGGAAGTGGTGGCCGACACGGCGGGCATTTTGTTCAAGCAGCGCGAAGATGTGGCGGCACTCACCCATGCGCTGACGGTGGAATTGCTCAAGCCCGAAGAGGCGGCCGCAGAATGAAATTTTCCAGAACCGTTCGCCCTGAGCTTGTCGAAGGGATTTGCAGGCTTCTACAGGCTCAGCCCGAACGGTTTTAGCGGGAAACCTCATGCTTTTAGGTGATTCAAGAGGCGGCAAACTCGCCGACAACATTGCCGGCTTCGGCCGCGCCCTGCGCCGCGCCGGTGTCAAGGTGGACAGTCAGCGCATCGGCCTGGCCAAGGAAGCGGCGCTGGCCGTTGGCATCAGCGAGCGGGAAGACCTGGGCGCCGCGTTTGAAGCCGTGATGATCAGCCGCGAGCAGGACCGCCTGGTGTTCCGTGAGCTGTTCGACATCTATTTCCAGGACCCGAAAGTCGCCAACAAGTTGCTGGCGCAACTGCTGCCCAGCGCCGAAGGTAAGGCAGAGCCCAGCAAACGCCGGCCCCGCGTGCGTGAGGCGCTGGCGCCGCAAAAGACTTTTGGCCAGCAGGCAAAACCCACGACCGAAGACCAGAAGGTCGAGTTTGACGCGGTGATGACGGCCAGCGACATTGAACGTCTGCAACACGCCGACTTCAATGCCCTGTCGGCCACCGAATACCGGCTGGTCGAGCGCCTGGCGCGCGACATCAAACTGCCCCTTCCCATGTTTGCCTCGCGCCGCAGCCGGCCCTCTCGCAGCGGCACACGCATGCACTGGCCTGGCGTGATGCACCAGGCCGCTGCTACCTGCGGCGAGCTGATACACCTGCCCCGGCTGGCGCGGCGTGAGCAGGCCCTGCCTTTGCTGGTGCTGGTCGATGTGTCGGGCTCGATGGAGCGGTATGCACGCCTGTTGCTGGCCTTTTTGCATGCGGCCACCCGGCGCCATCCGCAGCGTGATGTGTTTGCCTTTGGCATGCACCTGACCGATCTCACGCCGGCCTTTCGCCAGGCAGACACCGACGACATGCTGGCGCATGCCAGCGCAGCGATTGAAGATTTTGCCGGTGGCACCCAGCTGGGCGCATCACTGGCCAGCCTGCGCGAGAAACACGCGCGCCGTCTGGTCGGGCGCCGTACCATGGTGCTGGTCATCAGCGACGGGCTGGACACCGGCGAGCCGGCCGATCTGGCCCGGGAGCTGGGCTGGCTGCGGCGGCGCAGCCGCCGCCTGCTGTGGCTCAATCCGCTGCTGCGTTTTGACGGCTATGCACCGGTGGCCCGAGGTGCGGCGGTGCTGCATGCCCACGCCCACGGCATGCTGGCGGTGCACAATCTCAGCAAGCTGGAAGAACTCGCGGCCAGCCTCGCGGGTCTGATGAAGAAATAACATGCCAACACGCTGTTGTCATTGCGGGCTTGACCCGCAATCCATACCGCATCTACCCGGCAGTGCCGGCATGGATCCCGGGTTCCCGGATCGAGTCCGGGACAGGCTCAGTCCGGGATGACGATTCTGAAAAATTGAAATAAGGAAATAAAAAATGGACATGCAAGGAAGCCGCCAGCTCGCGGTCACACAACAACAAGCTTGGGACGCGCTGAACGACCCGGCCGTGCTCAAGGCCTGTATTCCCGGCTGCGACAAAGTCGAGGCCACCGGCGAAAATCAGTACGCGATTGCGATGGCCTTGAAAATTGGCCCGGTGTCGGCCAAATTCACCGGCAAGATCACGCTCAGCGAGATCAATCCGCCGGCCAGCTACAAGTTGTCGTTTGACGGGCAGGGTGGCGTCGCCGGTTTCGGCAAGGGCAGCGCCGAAGTGAACTTGACCCCCAATGACGATGGTTGCGAATTGGCCTACACCGTGCATGCCTCGGTCGGTGGCAAGGTGGCACAACTGGGTCAGCGTCTGATTGATGGTGCGGCCAAGTCCATGGCCGAAGATTTTTTTAAGCGTTTTGATGGCGAAATGCAGCGCCAGCACCCCGAGAGTTATGCGGCCAAAATGGTGATGGGTGAGGTGGAAACCGAAACACCCGCGCCTGCGCAGAAGCCCGGCATTCCGGTCTGGGTGTGGGTGGTGGGCGCCGCCGTGCTGGCGCTGGCGGCCTGGCTCGGTAGCTGAGCGGTCTACTCGCCGTTTGGCAATAAAGGAAAGCAGATGGAAAACCTTGATGTCATGGTGCTGCGCACCCTGCGCGACTGGCGCCAGGCGGGCAAACGCGCGCTGCTGGCCACCGTGGTGCGCACCTGGGGCTCGTCGCCGCGCCCGGTCGGCTCCATCATGGCGCTTTGCGAAGACGGCGCAGTCGTCGGCTCGGTGTCGGGCGGCTGCATCGAAGACGACCTGATCTACCAGTACACCCAGGCCTATGCGACAGCCGGTGCGGGCGCAGAAAGCAAAACGATTCCGTCCGGGCCGCCGACCTTTGTCAAATACGGCATCACGGCCGACGAGGCGCACCGTTTCGGCCTGCCCTGCGGCGGCACGCTGGAGCTGCTGCTTGAATACGACCCCGAGGCGAGCGCGCTGGCCGAACTGGTGCAGGCGCTGGAAGCCGGGCAACTGATGCAGCGCAGCGTGCGGCTCACCGACGGCGCGGTGACACTGGCCCCCGCCACGGCGCCAGCCGATCTCAGCGTCACCGCGCTGGTGCTTGTCAACACCTTTGGGCCCGAGTACCGCATGCTGCTGATAGGCGCCGGTCAGCTCACCGAATACCTGGCGACCATGGCGCTGTTCAGTGGTTTTGCCGTCACCGTCTGCGACCCGCGTGAGGAGTACCGCAGCGCCTGGTCGGTGCCAGGTGCCAAGGTGCTCAGCGACATGCCCGATGACCTGGTCATCGCCTTCAAGCCGGACCGGCGAAGTTGCGTGATTGCATTGACGCACGACCCCAAGCTCGACGACCTGGCGTTGATGGAGGCACTCAGTACCGACGCTTTTTACATAGGCGCGATCGGTTCACGTCGCAACAACGAAACACGGCACCAGCGTATGGCCGAACATTTTGGCTTGAACGAAGCCACACTCGCACGCCTGCGCGGCCCCATCGGCATCTACATCGGCAGCAAGACCCCGCCTGAAATTGCTGTGAGTGTCATGGCCGAAGTGCTGGCCGTGAAAAACGGCGTGGTGCTGCCGCGCGACATGGAAGTGGCGCGCGCGAAGAACGAGCGTGCCGTTGTGGAGAACGATGCAGAGGGCCTGGTGTGCGGCGTAGCCCGTGTGCCGTCCTGAGCCGTTTGCGCTGAGTTTCTTAAACAAAAGTTGTAGTCCTTGTCCTGGTTGCGCAAGCAGCTATCAAAAATATAGCGAATACGGGGGCGCAGGTGCGGACTCGTGAGCCGGTGGAACGCAGCGCCGCTCCAAGCTGGCGCCACCTGCGGCTTATGCCAACCCCGAGTTATAGCTAGGCATTGATTCGTGTCCTGCGCGCAACGCCAGATCGCGAAGCGGTGCCGGCGACTTTGCCGTTTTCAATATCCTCGACTGGTTGGGCTTTCCTTGGGGTAAGCTTTTGATCCATATGAAAAATTTCCAGAACCGCCAGCCACGTTATCTCGCAGGCTGCGATGTTATTCCGCAGTTTTTCGGGATACATCAGAGTTATGCCGCTTAAGAACTACGATGACGTTCGGGCCGCCTTTGACAAGGGCACCGTGCTTCATGCATCTCGAGGAGAACTTGAGCAATTGCTTCTAGCCGTTGGTAGTCAGCGTATCGAGCACCCCGCGAACCAAGCGCGCGCAGCCGAGATGGGTGAAACGATGCGCCAGCTTTTGGCAGCGCGGCAGAGTCAGGAAATGCATTCACAGGCCCTGCGGGTTTCAAAAGTCGCACTCTGGGTTGCGTTAGCCGCATTAATTGCGTCGCTGATCCAGGCTGCCGCAGCTCTCAATTTGCTTCCGCCGTTGTCCAGTCTGTTGCAGGAGCGAACAACATCCAGATCAACCGCGCCTCCCCAAGGGACAGTAAAGCCGTGAGCACGCGGCATAACAGGTCGGCCAATACGGAACTGCAACAGCAGGAGGCGGCTTCGTGGCTAGTGCGGCGTGCCCGGCAGCTCGAACGTTGAGGCTGTAAAAAAAACCTCTTCTGGCACGACCTTTGCAATACATCCGGCCAAGGAGATCGC
>NZ_BMIG01000002.1 GCF_014641715.1 Polaromonas eurypsychrophila
CTGACAGTGTTGCACTTGGGGTTTGAGACCGCCCTTACTTTCTCTTGGCGAAGCAAGAGAAAGTGAGTTGCTGCCGGGCAACCCCCGGCTTGCCCGAAGCACTGGCCAAGCCAGCACTGGCAGAGACCCCAGCGGCAGCACGAAACTCACACCAAAGTCATCATGCAACTAACCCAGGCCCAACCCTTCCCCTACAACTTCGAACTGAAGTCCAGCGCCCTCGTGATCATCGACATGCAACGCGACTTCATCGAGCCCGGCGGCTTTGGTGAAACGCTGGGTAACGACGTGTCGCTGCTGCAGGCCATCGTGCCGGCTTGCCAGGCCGTGCTTGAGGCATGGCGCCGGGCTCGCGGCCTCGTGGTACACACGCGCGAGGCACACAAGGCCGACCTGGCCGATTGCCCACCCGCCAAACGCAACCGCGGCAACCCGGCTCTGCGCATCGGCGACAGGGGCGCGATGGGCCGAATCCTGATCGCCGGCGAACCGGGCAACCAGATCATTGCCGCGCTGGCGCCGCTGCCCGGCGAGATGGCCATCGACAAACCCGGCAAGGGTGCGTTCTACGCCACCGGCCTGCACGAGCTGCTGCAGCAGGCCGGCATCACGCACCTGCTGTTCATGGGTGTGACCACCGAGGTCTGTGTGCAGACCTCGATGCGTGAAGCCAACGACCGGGGTTATGACTGCCTGCTGCTGGAGGACTGCACTGAAAGTTATTTCCCCGCCTTCAAGGCGGCAGCCGTAGCGATGATGCGCGCCCAAGGGGCCATCGTTGGCTGGACCGCAACCAGCTCCCACTTGCTGCCTGCGCTGGCGGCCCTGCCAGCACAACCTCAACACTGCTAGAGTTCCGCCATGCACACCGCCGCCAGCCATACTGCCGCTCTCGGGGATGCGCCCGTTCACCGCTCGCGTGCCGACGAGGTGTATGAACAACTCAAGCGCGATGTTTCTGAGTTCAAACTTGTTCCGGGAGACCGTTTCACCGAAACTGAAATCAGCGAGCGCTTGGGCGTGTCGCGCACGCCGGTACGTCAGGCGTTGTTTCGCCTGCAGCATGAAGGTTTTGTCGAAGTGCTGTTTCGCAGCGGCTGGCGCGTGTTGCCTTTCGATTTCGACCAGTTTGAAGAGCTGTATGACCTGCGCATGGTGCTGGAGACCACGGCGGCGCACCGGCTTTGCGAAGACGCCTTGAAAGTCAATCCGGCGGTGCTGGATGAGCTCGTGGCCATCTGGCTGGTCAGCCCGGAGCAGCGCAGCAACGACACCGTGCAGGTCGCGCAATGGGACGAAGCGTTTCACTGCGCGCTGGTGACCGCAGCCGGCAACGCCGAGATGGCGCGGGTTCACCGCGACGTGACAGAACGCATACGCGTGATCCGCCGGCTCGACTTCACCAAGCAGCCGCGCATCGACGCCACCTACGAGGAGCACGCGAAGATTCTCAAGGCGATTCAGCGCAAGCGCGGTGATCAGGCTGCCCTGCTGCTGCGCTCACACATCCAGACCAGTCAGGCCGAGGTGCGCAAGATCACGCTGCATCAGGTGCATCTGGCGCGGCAAACGGGAGGCGGGACTGGCTGACGTGTCCTGCGGCAAGCGCCTCTGAAGTCTGCCGCGCAGGTTCCTAGCCTTCCACCACACTGCGTGCAATCACCGGCGGCGTCTCGGGCAGATGAAACGCCAGTTTGCGGTCGCGCAGTGCCACATCGCCGGCGGTCACGCGGTCAAAGCGGCGCAGGTGTTCCGTCCACGACTCGTCGGTGATTTGCTCGATGTAGCGGCCAGGGTCGGAGATGTCGCGCAGCAGTTCCCACGCGAGTGCACCCTGGCGCAGTCGGCTGCGCCGGCTCTCTTGCATGAGGGCGCGAAACTCCACCGCCTTGGCCGGATCGATCTGGTATTCGATGGTGACGCGCACATGCCCGGTCAGGGGCGGAGCGGCCGCGCTCGGCGCCTTGAACTCATGCGACGGGGTCATGTCTTCCTCGATACTGCGGTCCTTGAAGAACCACTGGGTCGCGAAGTTCGCCACAGCGCCGGTCAGCGCGGCCACCAGCATGGCGGTCGGCACGCTGCTCACGGTAGCCACCTGGCCCCAGACAGCGGCCCCGGCAGCGCTGGCGCCCATGATGGCCATCTGGAAAATCGACATGCCGCGCGCCCGCACCCAGTCGGGCAGCGCCACCTGGGCCGACACGCTCAGGGTGTTGGCGGTGGTCAGCCAGGCCGCGCCGGCCAGTGCCATTGCGGGCGACGCGACATAGATGCTGGGTGCCAGCGCCACCAGTGCGGTGGCGCCCGACTGCAGCAGCACGCCGCCCAGCACCAGCGCATCGCGCGACAGCCGCTGGCGCAGGCGCGGCAACACAAACACCAGTGCAATCGCCCCCACACCCATGGACGCCAGCAGCAGGGTGAAGGTACTGGCGCCGCCGCCCAGGCCGCGCGCTACCAGCGGTAGCAGGGCCAGCAGAGCGGTGGAGTGAAAGAAGAACAACGCCACGCGCAGCAGCACCGCACGCAGACGCGCCGACTGGCGCACAAACTGCACGCCGACGCGCATGGCGCTGACCAGCCGCTCGCGCCCGAGCGGGCTGGGCACATGTTCGCGGCGCCAGCGCATGATGACAAAGCCCGAAATCAGCGACAGCACCGCATTGAGCACAAACACATATTCGCTGCCTGCGCTGGCGATCAGTGCGCCGGCGACCAGCGGGCCGATGATGCGTGACGCATTCATGGCCAAACCGTTGAGCGCCAGCGCGGCCGGCAACTGCGTGCGCGGCACCAGTTCGGGCACGATGGCGGCAAACACCGGCCAGCGCATCGCGAGACCGACGCCGTTGGCAAAAGTCAGCGCCAAGAGCAAGGGCGCGGTCATGCCGCCCATCACGATGGTGATGCACAGAATGACGGCCACCGCCGCCACCCAGAACTGCGTGATGATGAAATAGCGCCGCCGGTCCAGGATGTCGGCCATTGCGCCGCTGGGCAGGCCCAGCAAAAACACAGGCAAGGTTGAGGCGGACTGGACCAGCGCCACCCAGATGGGCGAGGTGGTCAGCGAGGTCATCAGCCAGGCTGCTGCCACGTCGTTCATCCACATGCAGATGTTGGCCGTCAGCCAGGTGAACCACAACATCCGGAACACCGGCGAACTCAGCGGCGCCCAGGCCGACAAGGGAGCCTTATCCGATGGGGAAGCAGGGAGCGTGTTGCCGCCGGGGCTGGGTTCTGACATGGGCCTATTGTCCGCAAACTTTGGGGCGCCGTCCCGGCGGCGCGCTCACCGCCCGATCAACCGCCTTTAAGTGCCCAGATGCGGCCGATCTGGGCGGACAGCTCCATCGGATCAAACGGCTTGTGGATCACGTCGATGGCGCCAAGCGCCATGTACTGGGCCACCTCGGCCGCCTGCACCTTGGCGGTCATGAAAATCACCGGCGTCTGCGCCGTGGCCGGCAATTCCCGCAGGGCTTTCAGGGTGCTGGGCCCATCCATGCCCGGCATCATCACGTCGAGCAGCAGCAGGTCAGCGGCGGCGGCGGGCGCGGCAGCCAGCGCCTCGCTGCCGGAAGCGCAGGCGATCACGGTAAAACCGCCAACCGCCTCCAGCGCCATTTGGGCAATGGCCCGGATATCGGGCTCATCCTCGACATAAAGAATACGGGCAAGTGGTTTGGACATTCAGGAATCCTTGGAGTCAGTGGCAGGGGTGATTTTTAACACGCTCTGGATGGTGGAAAGCAACTCCTCGTTGCTGGTCTGGGCTTTGACAAGAATGGCAGCGGCGCCGCGATCATCGCCATCGGCCACATCGGTGGCAGAAAAAACCACCACCGGCGGCCGGTGCGGCAAGGCGTCGATGTCGGGAAACAGGTCCCAGCCGGAACCACCCGGCAGGCCCAAATCCAGCAGGATCAGGTCAAAGCGGTGAGCCTGCAGCTGCGCCCTGGCCTGCGGAAGCGTTGCCGCAAATTCGAAGACTGCAAAGTCCTGTGCCAGCGCAGCGGTGATACGCTGAATGTCCATATCGTCCTCCACATGCAGGATACGCGGCAAGCCGGCGGCCATGCTGGCAATTGAGCTGCGCAGGCCGCATACCAGCAGGTTTTCGTCAATGGGTTTGTCCAGCCAGTTGGAAACCGACAGCGGCTGGTTGTTGAAACGAATCTGGCTTTCACCGGCCGCTGCCGAGACCACCACAATCGGCATGTTGCTCGTGCGGGCTTCGCTGCGCAATGCCAGAATCAACGCAACACCCGCATGGTCGGTCGGCTGCAGATCCACCGTCATCGCCGCATAGGACCGCGTTGCCAGACGGGCCAGTACCTGCTGGCAGCCATGGACCGCATCAACCTCGAAGCCAGCCTTCTCCAGCATCATGCTGATCAACCGGGCGATATCCGGGTCGGGCTCGCAGACAAGGATGCGCTGTGCCGGCGCTGGCAGGTCGATCGCGGCGGGAACCGGCGCAGCTTGCCATTCGGGCAGTTCAAAAAAGAAACAGCTGCCCACGCCGGCTGTAGAAGTGAAACCGATGTTACCGCCGAGCCGCTCGACAATTGCTTTCGAGATCGCCAGTCCCAGGCCAGTGCCGCCCTTCACACGCGTATCAGAGGAGTCAGCCTGCGAAAATTTCTGGAAGATGCGCGAACGGAACTCCTCGGGAATACCCGGCCCGTGGTCACGGACCTCGATGCGCACCGATTCATCCCGCCTTGACAGCGTGACCTCGACCGCAGCCGAACGCGGGGAAAACTTCACCGCATTGGAGACCAGGTTGGTCAGCACCTGGGTGATGCGGTCGTTGTCGATGTTGACCCACAGCGGCTCGTCGGGCGCATGCAGTTGCAGGGTCACGCCATGCTGGCTGGCAAAACCCTCATTGGCTACCAGCCCCTGCTGCACCAGGGGCTGCAGCGCCACCACCTTAAGCGCCAGGCGCATCTGGCCCGATTCGATTTTTTCTGCGTCCAGAATGTCGTTGATCAACCGGATCAGCCGTTCGCAGTTGCTCCTGGCGATATCGATCAGGTTGCGGACCGCATCCGGCACGGCTCCCGCTACGCCGCCAGCCAGCAGCCCCAACGAGCCGCGAATCGAGGTCAGCGGCGTGCGCAGCTCGTGACTGACGGTGGAGACAAACTCGCTTTTCATGCGGTTCAGGCGTTTCATCTCGGTGATGTCGGTGCCCAGCACATAAAAGCCTATGGTCTGCTCGCGCTGCGCGCCCTCGCCAAACCGCGGAAAGTAATTCATGGCGTAGTCGCGCGCCTGCTGTCCGGCAACTGGCTGCAACCTTTCATAACTGACCGCCTCACCGGCCAGCGCTTTGTCAACGTGGCGGCGCACGGTCTCATATAACTCCTCGCCCATCACCTCGCGCAAGGTTTTGCCGTGGATTTGCTGCGCCGTCAGCCCAAAAACCTCTTCGTAGGCCCGGTTGTGGAAGACAAGGTGCTGCCCGGCATCGACGTAGGCAATCAAGGCCGGCACTGCGTCGGTGATCTGCCGCAACCGGAGCTCATTTTCGCTTGCGGTGTGCAGCGCAATGCTCAGGTCCTTGTTGGCGATTTCTGCCGCCGCCACAGCCGCCAAATCGCGCAGCGCCGCCCGGTCTTCCTCATCAAAGCGACGCGCAACCGGGTCGATCAGGCAGAACGTCCCGACCATGTGGCCGTTCGGACCCCTGAGCGGCATACCGGCGTAAAACCGCAGGTAGGGCCCGCCCGTCACCAGCGGGTTATCGGCAAAACGCACGTCTTTGCTGGCATCTTCAATGACAAAAAGACCATCATTCAAAATTGCGTGGCCACAAAAAGAGATATTGCGTGGCGTCTCAGGGGCATCCAGCCCCTGCCGCGATTTGAACCACTGGCGTTCATGGTCAATCAGCGACACCAGCGCGGTTTTGACGCCAAACAGTTTGATGGCCAGGCGGGTCAGCCGGTCAAAACGTTCCTCGGGCAGACTGTCGAGCAAGCGCAAGCCCTGCAATTCGGCCAGACGCGCCGGCTCATCAAAGGGTATTAAAGGTTCCAGCATGCTGCCTCTTTCAATGGAGCCGTACTGCAAGCGGTAACAGCAGCAAGGGCCCGGATATCGGGTTTGCCAGTGACATCAAGAATGCGTGCGAGCGGTTTGGACATTCAGGAATCCCTGGATTCAGTGGCAGGCGTGGCAGATTTGGCCGGAGTAGCAGGTTTGACAGAGGAGTTTTTCAACACGCGCTGAATGGTTGACAGCAACTCCTCGTTGCTGGTGTGCGCTTTGACAAGAATGGCAGCGGCGCCGCGGTCATCTGCTTCGGCGACATCGGTGGCAGAAAAAACAACCACTGGCGGATGGTACGGCAAGGCGTCGATGTCAGGGAAGAGGTCCCAACCGGAGCCCCCTGGCAGACTCAGGTCCAGCAGGACCAGGTCAAAATGCTGGGCCTGCAAAGCGACTCTGGCCTCTTGCACAGTGGTCGCAAACTCAAAGCTTGCAAACTCCTGGGTGATGGCCGCTGCAATGCGCTGAATGTCGAGGTCGTCTTCCACATGCAAAATACGCGGCCGCCCGGCGGGCACACCATGAATGGCGCCGCGCAGGCTGCGCACCATCAGTTGCTCGTTGATCGGTTTTTCAATCCAGTCGGACACGCCCAGGCCTTGATGATCCGGGCGCAGCCGCGCCTGCCCGGCGCTGACAGAAATCACCACGATGGGCAGATTGGCGATGTGGGCATTACGCCGCACGGCGGCGATCAGTGCCGCGCCGCCTTGATCGGGCAACAGCGCGAGATCCACCGTCATCGCGTCATAAGGCTGCTCACCCAACATGACCAGCGCGCGTTCAGCGCCGTGCGCCACGTCGGCGTAAAAGCCGACTTTCTCCAGCATCAGGACAATCAGGCGCGCCACGTCGCCGTCGTCCTCGCAAACAAGAATACGTGGCCGGGTACCCGGAGCGCCGGGCCTGGCCGATGCGCCCGGTATGGCTGCGGCCGGCTCTGCGATACGTGGCAACTCGAAGTAAAAAACCGTGCCGCCCCCCGGGGGATTGTCGAACCCGATGCTTCCGTCCATTCTTTCAACAATCGCTTTGGAGATGCTCAAGCCCAGGCCAGTGCCTCCTTTTTGCCGGGTGTCGGACGAATCGGCCTGAGAAAACTTCTGGAAAATGCGTGATTGGAATTCTGCTGGTATGCCGGGCCCGTGGTCCCGCACCTCCACCCGCACATGCTGCGCGCGCACGGACAGCGTGATCTCCACCACATCGGACTGGGGCGAAAACTTCACCGCATTGGACAACAGATTGGTAAATACCTGCGTGAGCCGGTCGGTGTCCACGCTGACCAGCACGGCTTCATCAGGGGCCTGCAGACGCAAGGTCACACCATGCTGCCCGGCAAAGCCTTCATTGGCAGCCATGGCTTGTCCCAGCAGGGGCTGTAGCGCTACCGTCTGCAGCGCCAGACGCATCTGGCCTGACTCGATTTTCTCAACGTCCAGGATATCGTTGATCAGCCGGATCAAACGTTCACAATTGTTCTTGGCAATGTCCACCAGGCCCTGGGCAGCCGGCGGCAGCTGGCCCGCCACCCCGCCGGCAATCAGCCCCAGGGAGCCGCGTATCGAGGTCAGCGGGGTCCGCAACTCGTGGCTGACAGTCGAGACAAACTCGGTTTTCATGCGGTCCATGCGCTTCATGGCAGTGATGTCGGTTGCCAACGCAATAAAGCCCATCACCTGGCCCTGCTGGTTCTCATCTTCGTAACGCGGTACATAGCTGACAGCGTAGTCACGCTCGCCAAGCTCCGACGAGCCTTGGGTACGCTCATAACTGACGGGCTCACCAGCCAGCACCCGCTCTACATTCGGGCGAATCTCCTGGTACATCACCTCGCCCAGCACCTCTTGCAGGGTTTTGCCCAAGATGACGCCATCGCGTGGCCGAACGACTTGGCCATAGGCCTTGTTGTGAAAAATATAGCGCCCGTCGCGGTCCAGGTAGGCAATCAGCGCCGGTACCGAATCGGTGATCTGCCGAAGCTGGTATTCGCTGGCCTGCAGCGCCTCTTCGGTGCGAACGCGCTCTGTGATGTCGTGCACGATGGCAGAAAAAAGCCGTTTGCCGGCCACCACCACATCGCCAAAAGACACAGTGACAGGAAACTCCGAGCCGTCCTTTCGCATGGCCAGCACCTCGCGGCCTGCCTCGCTGAAGCCGCTCTTGCGCGCGCGCAGGTCGTCCAGCAGCATGTCAAACTGCCCACGGTGGCGCTCGGGCATCAAGTGCGTCACCTGGCTTCCCAGCATTTCATGGCGGGTGTAGCCAAACAGCTTCAACGCGGCTGGATTGGCTTCGGTGATCACACCATCCTCGCTGGTGGTGACCACGCCCTCGGCCATGCCAAGCGTCAATGCCCGGCTCATGGCCTCGCTGTCACGCAACTTGTCTTCGGCACGTTGCTGCGTCGCATGGTAGTGGTGGATCGACTTCAGCGCACCGAGGATCAGCAGCAGGGTCAGAAGTCCCGCGCCAGCAACCAGCAGTTCGGTTTGCTGCGCGTCTGCATGGCCACCCGCCTGGGCGCGGGCCAAATCCTGCATGTTGTCGTTAACCAACGATTCTGACAGTGAGTCGATTTCTTCCTTGAGCTGGCGATTCACATCGCTATTAACCACCATGCTGGCAGCCGTCAAACCTTCTGCGCGCCGGGCCCGAACCGCCTCATCCAGCATGCCCAGACGCCGGTCAACAGAGCCAGCGAGTGCCGGCAATTTAGGGTCGGCTCCATTGACCTCATCAGCGGCTCGCAGCTGGCTCAAAACCGCAACCACCCCAGAGCGCGCGTCCTCATAACCAAACAGGTTTTCATCACTTGCCTCGATCAAAAATCTGCGCTGCGTGGACTCTGCGTTGGCCAGACTGCGCCCCACGCGCTCCAGCAAGGTGGTTGACTGCTGCAACTTCAATGATTGCTGCGCGTCATTGACCAGCTTGTCAATAGTGCTGTAGGCAGCCATCGCCACGATCAGCACCATGGCCGCACCCAACCCCAGGGCGAGGTTGATCCTCGCAGGGGTAGAGGTTTTCATGTGGCGGCTTTCGGGTTGTCCGGGCTGTTGTCGGGTGTTTGTGTCGGTGCGCCTGGCGGCACTACAGCCGCGTCCGGCAGGCTGTCCTGCAAACAGCAGATAGCGCGTTCGATCTCTGCGTGCAGCCCCGGGCCACCGGCCCCAGCCTGCGCGGCCTCTTGCAGCAGCAGTTCCAGCGCCTTGGCGGCGTGACCTGTAGCCATATAACCTAGGGTTCCGGCGGTGCCGGCCAGCGTATGCGCCAGGCGCTCCAACTGGGCCAGTGGCTCCGCTGCAGAGGGAACAGCGGCGGCAAGACGCCACTGGGCCTCGATCTGGCCTAGCTTGCCCGGCAAGCTGCGCCCATACTCCCGCCGCTGCTCATCGAGAAATTGCTGGAACAGCTGCTGCTGCGTGCTCATGCCTGGAAACGCCGCCGAAGCGGCTGCCAGGGGGCCGATTGCGCCCAGCGCAATGAGGACGAAGGATCCGAAGGGGGTTTTTGCAAAGTGCCCCTATTGGAGCACGACATCAACCCTTGCGGGCGCGCTCGTAAAGAGGGAGAACCCGGGGCAGGTTGCGCTGCATATCGGCTATGCGGGTAGCGCCTGCCGGGTGCGTACTGAGCCATTGCGGCGGCGCGCCTTTGTTGGCCTCCGCCATCTTCTGCCACAGCGTGATGCCGGCACGCGGATTGAAGCCTGCGTGGTCGGCATGGTGCCGGCGTCCAATGCCGCCCAGAGCGTCTGAAGATGCGCCAGTTTTCCCGGCAAGGCACGTTTGTAATCGATGCGCTGCGGTTCGAGAAATTGCTGAAACTGCTCTTGCGGTGTGCTCATGGTGTGGACTCGTGTGGTCGCGTCGGTGGCTCGAACAGGGCCGCCACCATGTCAGACTGGGTGATGATGCCCACAAGCCGCCCGTCGTCGCCGATGATGGGGATGTGGTGGTGGCCAGAGCCACCAAACAGCGGCACCAGATCCACCAGATAACGCTGACTGCCGGCAACCCGGACCTGGCGCGTCATGATCTGCCCCACCACCGGCGGCTTGCCGGACGGACCGATGGCTGCAAGCAGCTTGCGCAGCTTGGCATCCATGCCTTCGTAGCTTTCCAACTCGGCCGCTCGCATGAAGTCGGCAAGCGTGACGATGCCGACGATGCGGAAATCCGCGTCAACCACCGGCAAGGCCTTGATGCGGCGCTCACGCAGCAGCGCCCAGGCGTCCCGCAGCGGCGTGCTGTGGGTGACCGTGACCAGGTCGTGCGACATGACGTCTGCGCAGCGCACGCCGGCCAGCTTGCGCTGGTAAGCCTGCCACTTCATCTGCTCCAGCAAGGCCTGCAGGTCGTCGCGACTGACGTCCAGCACCTGGTTGTAACGCGCGAGTACGGCGTCGAGGTCGGCTTCGGCGTCGCGCACCTGCAGCGGTTTTTCGTGCTCCGCCAGCGCAGGGCGTTGCCGATGCGGGTAAGGGCGCCGCGTGGCATTGTTCCAGGCCATCCCGGCGAAGGCGAGCAACAAGGAATTGAGCAGCACCGGAAACACTGCGAACCAGGGGTTGGTGATGCCGCCCAGCACCATCATCAGCGCAGACGCGCCCCCCGGTGGATGCAGGCAGCGCAGCGCCAGCATCAGGGCAATGGCCACGCCCACCGCGACTGCGGCGGCGAGTTCCGGCGGACCGAGCCATCGCGCGCAGGCGATGCCGACCAGCGCCGACAGTGTGTTGCCACCGACCACTGACCAGGGCTGAGCCAACGGGCTGGACGGCACACCGAACACCAACACCGCGCTGGCACCCATGGGCGCGACCAGCCAGGGCAAGATAGCCAGCGTTGTGCCGCCGGCCAGATGGCTGAGCCCGCCCGCCAGCAGGATGCCCAGAAAGGCGCCGACAATGATGCGCCAACGCTCGCGGGCATTGATGCGGGTACGCGCCGGGCGCAGCGCCTGCAGCCACGACAAAACGCGCATCAGCAAAGGCTCGCGGGCAGCAGCAGCATTGGAAGGGGTAGGACTCATGGTGAAAATCGCAGCTTACCGCAGCGCTGGTGGGGGCAAACCCTGAAGACGGGCGCTTCGGCCCGTCAAGCTCATCCCTTGCGTGCACGCTCGTACAGCGGCATCACACGCGGCAGGTTGCGCTCCATGTCCGCAATCCGGGTGGCGCCGGCCGGGTGAGTGCTCAGCCACTGCGGTGGAGCACCCTTGTTGGCAGCCGCCATTTTTTGCCACAGCGTGATGCCGGCGCGCGGATTGAAGCCGGCACGCGCACCAAGTTCCATCCCGACCAGATCGGCCTCGGACTCATCCTCCCGGCCGAAGCGCAGATTGAGCAGTTGCACGCCGTAGCTGGCCACTGTCTGGCCCAGGTCGCCGAGTCCGAACAGCTGCGACAGCACGCTGGCGCCTATGCTGGTAGCGGCCGACTTGCCCATGCGCTCACGCGCATGTTCGCGCAGCGCATGCGCCATCTCGTGGCCCATGATCATCGCGACCTCATCGTCGGTCAGTTGCAGTTGCTCCAGAATGCCGGTGTAAAAGGCAATTTTTCCGCCGGGCATGCAAAAGGCGTTGATCTGCTTGCTGCCGATCAGGTTGACTTCCCACTCCCAGGCCTTGGCACGTGGGTTCCAGGCCACGGCGTGCGGAATGACGCGCTGGGCAATCCGGCGCAGGCGCTGCAACTGCGCATTGCTCGGGGGGGCCAGCGCATTCTGCGCCGCCGCCTCCTGCATCATCTTGGCGTATTGCTGTTTGGCCGCCTGCTCGATCTCTTCAGCCGGAACCAGCTTGGTGAAGCCGGAATTGCCCCCCACCTGAACGCCGTCGTTCTGGGCCAACGCCGGCACGGCACCCAGCAACAGGGCGGTGGACAGGGCGGCAAGGTTCAACGTCGCAGCAATTCTCATGGCATCTCCGGATTAGGTCACAGCGTATTATTCCCGCATGAGCGATACCGTATCCGAAAATCCGCAGTCCGCGCGTCATCCATCGCCGCATCCGGCCGTCGCTCTTGCGCCTGAAGCTGTGCCCGAAGTCGCCGCGGCCAAGCCGGGTTGGGGGGAGACGCTGCGGGTTTACCTTGAGGCGCCCACGCTGCGCATGCTGCTGCTGGGCTTTTCCGCCGGCCTGCCGCTGCTGCTGGTGTTCGGCACGCTGAGCTTCTGGCTGCGAGAGGCCGGCATCGACCGCACCACCATCGGCTACCTGAGCTGGGTCGGGCTGGCTTACGGCTTCAAGTGGGTCTGGGCGCCGCTGGTGGACCGGCTGCCGATTCCAGTGTTGACGCGCCTTCTCGGGCGCCGACGAAGCTGGCTGCTGCTGTCGCAGGCGGTGATCATGGCGGCGCTGGTCAGCATGGCGCTGACCGATCCACGAGCCGCGCTGCTGCCGGTGGTCTGGTGCGCACTGGCTGTGGCCTTTGCCTCGGCCACCCAGGACATTGCGCTCGACGCTTTTCGCATCGAATCAGCCGACACACGGCGCCAGGCGGCGCTGGCCGCCACCTACCAGACCGGTTACCGCATCGCGATGATCTGGGCCGGCGCCGGCGTGCTCTGGATTGCCGCGCGTGCCGAGGTGGCCGGTGGCGGTGCCTACCAGCACGGCGCCTGGCAAGCCGCCTACCTGGTGATGGCCGCCTCCATGCTGCTGGGCATGGTGACGGTGCTGTTTTCGCCAGAACCGGCTGCGCGTGAGATGCCTGCGGCGCGCAATGCCACCGAGTGGCTCAAAAGCGCGCTGATCGCGCCGTTTGCCGACTTTCTGCGCCGTTACGGCAAACACGCGCTGCTGATCCTGGCACTGATTGCCGTGTACCGCATCAGCGACGTGGTGATGGGCATCATGGCCAACCCCTTTTACGTGGACATGGGCTACACCAAGGACGAGGTGGCCAGCGTCACCAAGGTCTATGGGGTGCTGATGACACTGGTCGGCGCTTTTGCCGGCGGCGCACTGACCATGCGTTTCGGCGTGATGAAGGTGCTGATGCTGGGCGCGGTGCTGAGCGCTGCCAGCAACCTGCTGTTTGCCTGGCTGGGCTCGCGCGGCCACGACGTCCAGGCGCTGGTCTTGGTGATCTCGGCCGACAACCTGTCCAGCGGCATTGCCTCGGCCGCCTTCATCGCCTACCTCTCGAGCCTGACCAACATCAACTACTCGGCCACGCAGTACGCGCTGTTCAGCTCAATGATGCTGCTGCTGCCGAAGTTCCTGGCCGGGTATTCCGGCAGTTATGTGGACAGCTTCGGTTACAGCCACTTCTTCACTGCCACGGCGCTGTTGGGCCTGCCGGTGCTGCTGCTCGTGTGGCTGGCCTCACGCATGAAATCGCCCTCCGGCCCATGATTCACGGCTGCAAATCGCTATTAAAAACATAGCAAATTCGAACGGCTGACTGCAACGGTTTACCTAACTTTACAGTCGCTTCAACGCGACTTGTTGCGGCGGGCACAGCATGGGCTGTCCAGGAGAACACCATGAGCGAACACCGCAGCAGCCCAAGCCATCGCGCCGATACCGCCAGCCCTTTCGCCGGCGCGGACCTACTCGCGCCTGACAGCACAAGCTCCAATGGCTACACTGACCCACATGCCTCCCAACGTCCAGCGAGCCAGACCATGACGCAGCAACTTTTGATGATCGAGGACGACACCCGCCTGGCCACCATGGTGGGCGAATACCTGCGCCAGTCCGGTTATGGCTTCACCCACGCGGTTGACGGCGCGAAAGGGCTGGAGGCGCTGGAGGTCTGCAAGCCCGACCTGGTGATCCTGGATCTGATGCTGCCCGACGTGGATGGCCTTGAAGTCTGCCGGCGCATCAAGAACCTGGGGGGCGACAGCGCCCGCACTGCCGTGCTGATGCTGACCGCCAAAGGCGACCCGATGGACCGTATCGTCGGCCTGGAAATCGGTGCCGACGACTACCTGCCCAAGCCTTTTGAGCCGCGCGAGTTGCTTGCCCGCATACGTGCCGTGCTGCGCCGAGGCAGTGAAAGCGGCGCCGCCGCCGGCACGCAGAAAGCGATGCGTTTCGGTTCACTGGAGATTGACCGCGATGCGCGCACCGTGCAGGTCAGCGGCAAAACCTGCGACCTGACCTCCTACCAGTTTGACCTGCTGGTGGCGCTGGCCGAACGCGCCGGTCGCGTCCTCAGCCGCGACCAGATCATGGAGGCCGTGCGCGGCCGCGAGCTTGAGGCCTTTGACCGCTCCATCGACGTGCACATGGGTCGCATCCGCAGCGCCATTGAAGTCGATGCCAAGGACCCCAAACGCATCCTGACGGTGCGCGGCGTGGGGTATGTTTTTGCCAAGCAGCAGGATTAACGCTTCGGCGTCCATCCCCTGACCTTCTGCCTGCTGCTGTTCTTCTGCCTGCTGTTATGTGGCTACGATTTACTTCACACCTGTATGTGCGCATCTGGCTGGCCGTGGTCGCCACCGTGGTCGTGCTGGCTTTTCTGGTCGGTGCGGCCTGGCAACTGAGCACCGATCCGCCGCAACTGCCGATCCGTGAAGTGCTGGTGCACAACAGCGCCGGCGAGGTGATCGGCAAGGCCCAGACCAAACCCGACCGCAAGCTCGGCGAAGGCCTCGAGTTCAATGTGCAGACGCTGGATGGACAGAATCTGCACCTTGTATTGCCGCGTCCCAAGCGCCCGCAGGCCAACTCCTGGACCCGCCCGCCCTTTGGCTTTGGCTTTGGCTGGATGCTGGGTGTGGTGGCGCTGGCAGTAGCGCTGGGCACTTACCCCATCGTGCGTCGCCTGACGCAGCGCCTGGAAGGCCTGCAACGCGGCGTCGAGCGCTGGGGCGACGGCGACCTTTCGGCGCGTGTCTCGGTCAATGGCAGCGACGAGGTGGCTTTCCTGGCCGAGCGTTTCAACCACGCGGCCGAGCGCATCGAGACGCTGATGGACACCCAGAAGTCGCTGCTCGTCTCCCACAAGTCGCTGCTGGCCAACGCCTCCCATGAATTGCGCTCGCCGCTGGCGCGCATCCGCATGGGGCTGGAGCTCATGGGCGAAGGCGCGGGCTCGGCGCAACACGCCGAAATCTCGCGCAGCATCAGCGAGCTGGACCAGCTGATCGACGAAATCCTGCTGGCCAGCCGGCTGGACGCGCGCCAGGCCGACGCCGAGCCGTTTGAAACCCTGGACCTGACCGGCCTGGCCGCGGAGGAATGCGCCCGTGTGCAGGCCGAGCTCGGCACCGCCGTCCAGAGCCACAGCCTGACGGTGCAGGGCTCGGCGCGCCTGCTGCGGCGCCTGATCCGCAACCTGCTGGAGAACGCCAGGCGTTACGGCACCGGCGAGATCAGCCTGGAATTGTCGCAATCGGGCATGGGCACGCAGGAAAGCGTAGTGATTCGCGTGAATGACCGAGGCCCCGGCGTTCCGGCCAGCCAGCGTGAACGCATTTTCGAGCCCTTTTACCGCCTGCCGGGCGCCAGCGAGCGCGAAGGCGGCGTGGGCCTCGGCTTGGCGCTGGTCAAGTCCATCACCGAGCGTCACGGCGGCAAGGTACGCTGCGAAGACCGGCCGGGTGGCGGCGCCTCTTTTGTGGTCGAACTGCCGGTGCTAGCTGCCACCTGACAGGCGACGGCCGGGCAGCAGCCCGCTTGATCGCGTTCAGTCCACGGCGAGTCGTGTGGCTGGCCACAAGCGTGAAATAACTCCCGATTTTTCGCGTTTTTCATGCTCAAAGAGACATCTCCCCCCTATTTGGGGGATGCCGCACAGGCGGCGCCCCCCTACAGTCGAAAAGTTGCTGTGACAACACATGGGAAGTAAAAAAACAAGGCAAAAGGCGAGGAAGCAGGTCGACCAACAGACCCGATGGATCTCAATGACGTTCTCGAAAGAGGACTTGGAAGCCACCGCGAGGTGGCTTTTTTTTGCCGGTGGCCGGACTGCACCGCGTTACCATGGTTGCCCGCCAACCACCCGACGCAGGAGTTCCACGTGCCATCACCGAACCCGGCCCCGCTTGTGCCCCAGGGCTTTTCGCCCGTGCCGCAGGAGCGGTTGCCGATGATGTCACCGCAAGCCATGACGGCAGCGCAGCGCGCATCGGCCGACGAGCTGATCGCGGGCCCGCGCAAGGCCGTACTGGGGCCCTTTATTCCGCTGTTGCGCAGCCCCGAGTTGATGGCCCGTGTCGGAAAAGTCGGCGAGTACCTGCGTTTTGACTGCATGCTGGAGGTTCGCATTCGCGAACTCGCGATGTGCCTGGTCGCGCGCCATGTGAGCAACCAGTTCGAATGGCTGATGCATGCGCCACTGGCGCTGAAAGCCGGTGTCGCGCAGCCTGTGCTGGATGCGGTAGCAGTCGGCAAGTACCCGCACAGCGCCGCCGCCGACGAGGCCGCCACGGTAGACCTCGTGCTGGAGCTGCTGGCCCACCACGGCGTGTGTGACGCGTCCTATGCCGCGGCGCTTGAAATTTTCGGCGAACAAGGCGTGGTCGAGCTGACGACGCTTGTGGGTTATTTCGCGATGGTCTGCTGGGTCATGAACGTGGCGCGCACCCCGGGCCAGCCGCAGGTCAGCTTCAACGCGCTGGATGCTTTTCCGGCTTAAACCGTAAGGGCCGCCAGCACCCGCGCGGCGGTGATGTCATTCAGGCAGCGGGTGTGGCCCAGCGGGCATTCGCGCTCGAAGCAGGGCGCGCAGTCCAGCGGCGGCTGGTAGTCCGGATCACTCTTGAGCCATAACACGGCGGCGCGCTCACTCAGCGGCGGTGTGTGCAGCGGGCTGGACGAACCGAAAATGGCGACCTGCGGCACGCCGAAAGCCGCCGCCACATGCATCAAGCCCGAATCGTTGCTGACGACCTGCCGGGCGGCGGCGATGGCGCACAGGGCCTGCACCAGCGTCGTTTTGCCGGCGAAGTTCAGGCAGCGACCCGGCTGCAGCGCATTGACGGGTGCCGCGATCTCTTCGCACAGCGCCGTCTCCTTGCCGGAGCCGAGCAGCACCACAGGCACGTCCAGGCTTTGGGCCAGCGCCGAAAAATGGGTGGCCGGCCAGCGTTTGGCCGGACCGTATTCGGCGCCGGGCGCAAACACCACATAAGTAGCGTGCTGCAGGCCAAGTTCGGCGAGCGCCTGGTCCACCTCGGCCGGCGGCATGGCCAGCACGGGCCGGTCCGTGTCCAGGTGGGTGTCGCCGCTTAGCGCTGAATAGAACGCCACCATGGGCGGGCGCTTTCCCTTGCGTGGGTTTTTCAGGCGATGTGTCAGCAGGCCGATGCGCGCCTCCCCGAGGTAGCCGATGCGTTTCGGGATGCCGGCCAGCAGCGGCAGCAAGGCGCTTTTTAGCGAGTTGGGCAGAACGTAGGCGGTATCGAACCGGCCGGCGATGCGTTTTGCCAGTGAACGGCGCGCCTTCAATTGCAGGCCACCGTGCGCGAACGGGAATTCAATGACTTCGCTCACCTGCGGCATGGCGCGGTACACCGGCGCCACCCAGGGCAGCGCGCCGACAGTGAGTTTCTCACCGCGCGCGTGCAGACGCCGCAGCAGCGGCTCGGTCATCACCGCGTCGCCTATCCACTGGGGGGCAATGATCAGGGAACTGCTCAAGTCTTGTCATTGCGGGCTTGACCCGCAATCCGTCGCCGGCACACCAACATGGATGCCGGATCAAGTCCGGCATGACAGGCTTGAGGCGAGCCCTCAGTGATGGCTACCAAAATGCTCGCCGTCTTTCAGCGTGTACAGCGTGCCGCAATAGGGGCACTTGGCCTGGCCGGTACGCGCCACATCCAGGTAAACCTTGGGGTGGCTGTTCCAGACGGCCATATCGGCCTTGGGGCTGGGGCAGAACACGCCGCCCTGCGGGTTCAGGTCTTTGGCCAGCAGTTCAACTGTGGAAGAGGTACTCATAAGTTCCTTGATAAAACGGACCGGTCTTTCCAAACAGGGGCCGCGGGTCCGGCTCTGCCGGCCCGCAGGCGCAGCGCCCCCTCGGGGGGCAGGGAGCCACACGCAGTGGGCGACCGTGGGGGCTTCATATTCTCGCGAGCCAGTGGGCGTATTTGGAGTTGCGGCCGTTGACGATGTCAAAAAACGCGCTCTGGATTTTTTCGGTGATGGGGCCGCGCGAGCCGGCGCCGATCTCGATGCGGTCGAGTTCGCGGATCGGCGTGACCTCGGCCGCAGTGCCGGTGAAAAAGGCCTCGTCGGAGATGTACACCTCATCGCGCGTGATGCGCTTCTGGATCAGTTCCAGGCCGAGGTCCTTGCAGATGTGCAGGATGGTGTTGCGCGTGATGCCGTTGAGCGCGCCGGCCGACAAATCGGGCGTGTAGACCACGCCGCCCTTGATGACAAAAATGTTTTCGCCCGCACCTTCGCTGACGAAACCCGAGGCGTCAAGCAGCAGGGCTTCGTCGTAGCCGTCGTCCAGCGCCTCCATGTTCGCCAGGATGGAGTTTGTGTAGTTGCTGACCGCCTTGGCCTGCGTCATGGTGATGTTGACGTGGTGTCGCGTGTAGCTGGATGTCTTGACGCGGATGCCACGGCGCATGCCCTCTTCGCCGAGGTAAGCGCCCCAGGCCCAGGCGGCAACCATCAGATGGATGGTGTTGCCCTTGGGCGAAACGCCGAGTTTTTGCGAACCGATCCAGGTCAGCGGACGCAGGTAGCAGCTTTCCAGATTGTTCTCGCGGACAACGGCTTTTTGCGCGTCCATCACCTCTTGCTGGCTGAACGGGATTTTCATGCGCAGAATCTTGGCGCTGTTGAACAGCCGTTCGGTGTGTTCTTCCAGCCGGAAGATCGCCGTGCCATCGGCGGTGTTGTATGCGCGCACACCTTCAAAGGCGCCGCAGCCGTAATGCAGCGTGTGCGTCAAAACGTGGATCTTGGCGTCACGCCAGTCCACCATCTGGCCGTCCATCCAGATTTTGCCGTCGCGGTCTTCCATGGAGGGGGCTACTGGGGACATGGTGCTGATCCTGTGGTGAGTGTCATGAAAACGATTTCTTCAAGCCCGAACAAACAGCCCGTTGACGGGCAGAAGCCGGAAAACCGGGAACACTGATTTTAAGGGGCGGGCGCAGGCGCACCGGAATCGTCCACTGCGGCGGGACGAAACAAAGCGTGGTGGCTCAGCTTGCCGCCGGTAAATGTGCAACTCACCGAGGACCCCGAAGCATCTGTCCAGCGGAATACCTCCGGCTGTTCATCCTTGGGAGACAGCAACTCACCCAGCGACCGGGTCAGAGCCACCACGTGCAGCAATGTGACGCGTGACCTGAGCTTGGCATTGAGCATGACCGCGCTGTCGACATGACCGATAGGTCGGCTCGCTGCGCGCCTGAGCACCTGCATCATCCGGGTGAAGTGCAGCATGACCCACATCACCAGCCCGCCGACTGCGGCCGCCACACCGGCCCAGCCATAAAAGCGGTAGGCCAGCACCACAAAGGTAACGCCGGCGATGGGCACAAGAATTTTCTGGAAGTTCATGTTGCCATTTTGGCAGGACTGGAAAGCGATGGGCTGCGGAGAGTGCGTAGCTGGCCCGCAGGAGCCACTTCATCGCTGGTCTCCAGCATTTTGGGCACGCTGCCCTTTAACGCGGCATTAATTTGCTGCTATTTTGATAGCAAAATATGTAGCCTCCCGAACCGACGCTCAAGCCCCTTTCGCACCCCCCCCTCGGCCTAGGTGGTTGTCGCCGCTTCAGGGCTCAGTCATGGAGCGTCTGACTCGATCTAGCAGCGGCTTCAACAGGTAATTCATCGCTGTACGCTCGCCAGTGCGGACAAATATTTCAGCCGGCATGCCCGCCCTGATTTCATTTTTTTTCAGCTTGACCATGCCCTCGGTCGTAACATCAATGGATGCCTTGAAAAAAAGCAAGTTTGTCTTGGGGTCCATCAACACGTCAGCGGATACCTGGGTCAGCCTGCCTGCCACCTTGGGCGTGCTTACCTGGTCGAACGCAGTAAACAAAATGTCCACGGGCAAGCCGGGTTTGATCTTGTCGATGAGATGAGGGGGAATTTGCGCTTCTATTTTCAAGACCTCGTCGCGCGGCACAATTTCCATCAGGGGGCTGCCGGCCGGCACCACACCACCGACTGTGTGCACCGAAAGACCCATCACCAAACCTGTGGCTGGCGACTTGATCTCGGTATTGAGCACATCAAACTGCAGCCCCTCAAGCCGGCTGCCCAGCGAGGATGCATCGCGCTGGACATCGGACAGCTGCGACTCCACTTCCTTGCGAACTTCTTGATCGCGCGTCACCATGCGGATTTTGATCTCGGCAATCGCCTGCCGGCTGCGCCCTATGCTGCCGTTGTCCTCTGCAATCGCACCCAACATGGCAGAGTTGGCCCGTTCCTGGTCAAGGACACGAGTGCGCGGCATAAAGCCGTCGTCCGCAAGATTGCGCAGGTTTTTCAGTTGCTCCTGCAGTATTTTCAATTGCTCCTCCTTCGCCTGCCGCGACGCCTCGGTTCCCTGCACTTGAAGTTCCAGCCCGCGCATGTTTTCTCTCATGGCCGCCAGTTCACTGCTCAGGGACTTGCGCCGCGTTATAAAAAGCTGGTCTTGCAGCGCCATGGCGGCAAGTGCCCTCGGGTCGGATTTTTCGTTTTTCAGTGTTGAGGGAAATTCTGGGGTTTCGCGCGCGGTACGCTCTGCCGTCAGTCGGGCTTCCGTGGCCAGGCTGGTAAACCATTGGCCCTTGTAAATATCCAGCTGCGACCGGCTCTGCGTCTCGTCAAAGCGTATGAGCACCTGGCCAGCGGTGACCTGGTCGCCGTCTTTGGCGAGAATCGCCGCAATCTTGCCGGGCACCATGGGCTGAACCACCTTGCGGCTCCCGGTCACCACCACCGTGCCCGTTGCTGAAATACCTGCATCCAGGGGCGCCAGCAAAGCCCATGCCAAAAACCCTCCGAACCCAAGGATCAATAGCCCCCAACCCCAGCGCTGTGGTCGCGCGCTGTCCGTGTCGACAAGGACCGGGGGTTGAAGCTCGGCTGAGCCACGCATCGAAGGTTCAGGCGTCAAGATGAATGTCTTTCTTGTCGGGTACACGGTGAAGTGCGGCAAGCCCTTTGCGTGGCGCGGCTCTGGAGGCGGCGGCCACCGGACTCGGCACCGCAAGCGCTCTCATCGCAGTCAGAATTTCGGTCCGTGGGCCGTAAGCTCGCACGGTCCCCTCAGCGAGAATCATGATTTTTTGCACCGCATCCAATGACGCAGTGCGATGCGTGATCAAAATCGTGGTGCATCCTCGCGCAGTCAGCTCACCGATCGTCTCGGACAACGCCCTTTCCCCAGCCTCGTCCAGGTTTGAATTGGGCTCATCCAGAACCACCAGGGCCGGGTCCCCATACAAGGCCCGCGCCAGGCCAATGCGCTGCTTTTGGCCGCCCGACAATGCACTGCCCCCCACGCCCAGCGGCGTGTCGTAACCCTCGGGCAAACGCAAAATCAACTCATGCATGCCTGCGCGCTGCGCTGCCTGTATCACTTTCTCCGGGTCGAGTTCGCCAAAACGGGCAATGTTTTCAGCGACTGTTCCGTCAAACAATTCAATGTCTTGCGGCAGGTAGCCCAGATGAGGTCCCAGCTGATCCTTGTTCCACTGATGAAGGTCTGCGCCGTCCAGGCGCACCGTCCCCGCCATGGCACTCCACTGGCGCCAATGATGGCCACCGATTCGCCAGCAGCGATAGTGAAGTTGAGATTTTTCAGTATGAACTGCCTGGAAGAAGGCGCCGCCGCGGCAACACCTTCAAAACGCACTGCGCCACTGGGTGCGGCCAGGGGCATGCCATGTTGCCGAACCGGGTAGTTATTCAGGAGCTCCTTGATGCGCGCATAGGAGGAGCGCCCGGTGATGATCTGCTTCCAGTTCCCCACCAGCATTTCAACAGGCGCCAAGGCTCTGCTCACCAATATCGACGCGGCAATCATGCTGCCTGGCGACATCTTGCCCTCCAGTACCAGCAGGGCGCCGAAACCCAGCGCCAGCGATTGCATGGTGATACGGATAAATTTGGTCACGCCGCCCATCACTGCCGCCTGATCGCTGGCTATGGCCTGCAGGTGGATCTGCTTCTGATGCAGCCCATGCCAGCGCCGGCGAATCTGGGGCAGCATCCCCAGAGCCTCGATGATCTCGGCGTTTCGCAGATGGTGGCCCAAGGCCAACTGCGACTGGGCGCTGTACTTTTGCGCTTCGTCAAGCTTGGGCTTGGAGATTTTTTCATTCACCACAGCGAGCACGCCAAGCAGCAAGGCACCGACCAAAGCAAAGATGCCCAGCTCAATGGAGAAAAGCGAGATCACGATCAGATAGATGGGCATCCAGGGCGCGTCGAACAAGGTCAACAGCGCAGGGCCGGTCAGGGTCTGGCGCAATGTGTCCAGGTCAAGCATGGGCTGCGTTGCATTGCTGCCTGACTGCGCCAAACTTCGATCGAAGGTGGCGTTGAACACCGGGGCATTGAGTTCGGCATCCAGTTGAGCACCCACTCTCACCAGCACCCAGGTCCGTATGGCCTCCAATGCGCTCATGAACACAATGGCCCCCACGAGCAAAACGGTCAAAACAACGAGGGTGGTTTCATTGCGACTTGCCAATACCCGGTCATAGACCTGCAGCATGTAGAGCGATGGCGCGAGCATCAACAGATTCAAAAATCCGCTGAAGATGGCGACGGTCACAAATGCCCCGCGCAACTTGCGCAGAGTCGATGGCAACTCGTCTCGCAAGGGGGAACTGGCAGGAGGGGGGCTCATGAATGACTGCTTACTACTCTTGGTTGCCTGAACTCTGGGGGCCTGGACGGACGGAGACGACTTGGCGCCAAGCCAGACACGTCTTTTTTCTACGTTCGACTTGGCGCCTGCCCTCGGCCTGCTGAAAACCGCTGTTTACGCCGCCCAGTCAGCCATGGTCACGGTCACGGCCTGGCCCACTAGCAGGATGCCGGTTTCGCCACCTGCCGTAGAGCTGTACTGGTCATATCCTGCGGTTCCTGATGTGTCACGGCGCCAGCCTGTCTCGATTTGAAGCTGATCCCCGGCATCGCCATCGACGGTGAGGGTGTCACTTTCAGCGGACAGAGCCAACATCTGTTCCAGGGTGAGTCGGACGGATGTGGCGCTGCCGTTGCCCATGTCCACCGACTCGAGACCGGTCAGAGTCGTGCCCGCCAGACCTGCCATGTTCAGGAAACTGAGGTCCGCTGCCAACTGGAGGGTGTCGCCGCCGCTGCCCCCTGCCACCTGCTCTTGGCCGGAATGAATGGTCAGGGTGTCGTTGCCGCCGTTGCCACTCAAGCTGTCCAGCCCCCCCATGCCGTCGATGCTGTTGTCAGAATCATTGCCCTGAATCACATTTGCCAGCGCGTTGCCGTTGGCCACCACGCCGGTCTGGCCGATCAGGATCAGGTTCTCGAAATTGCCCTGCAAGGAGTAGCTGATGTAGCTTTGAACAGTGTCTGTGCCTTCGTTGGCCGCCTCCCAGACGAAGTCGCCAAGATCGTCGACGATCACGGTGTCGCTGCCCACACCGCCGAACATCTGGTCTTGGCCCAACTCACCATTGAGAAAATCATCTCCAGCGTCGCCATACAGCACATCATTGCCAAAACGGCCGAGCATCACGTTGTCCAAGCCGTTGCCCACGAGGTAATTGTCCAGCTCATTACCGGTAGCGCTGATGGCAATGTTGCCAATCAGTGTCAGGTTTTCCACGTTGCCACCAAGCGCGTAGCTGATGTAGCTTTGCACCGTGTCTGTCCCCTCGGCAGGGCGCTCAGTGATCGCATCCAGCACGCTGTCCACAACCAGCATGTCGTCGCCAGCGCCACCTTCCAGAAGATCCTTACCGGTTTCGCCGTTCAAAAAGTCGTTGCCAGCACCGCCTGACAGATAGTCGTCACCAGCACGGCCAAACAGGTTGTCGTGGCCTGCGGTGCCGGTCAGCACGTCATTGCCATCGGTGCCAATTTGCGTCGTGCCGGGGCTTGGCGGAACTGGCGATGGCGTCGCGGCGACCACGCGTGCATTGATGTCAGCATTGCTCCAGGCGGTATCCGAAAACCTGATGTTGTGAACGGGATAAAGGTTGGCCGCAGACGATGCAAAGTAGTTTTCGACCGTCACGCTGTCGTCGCCATCGTTGCGATCAATCACCAAATCGTTTCCCGTGCGGGTCAGCACAACCTCGGTAGATGCGATGCCCACCGGGCTGGAACCCAGAGAGCCTACAGCGTAAGACTTCATCAGTTCAATGGTCGTACGGTCCGCTACACCTGCGGTAGCGATGCCGCGAACAATGTCCTGCCCATCACCCAATTGGAAGATCAACCGGTTTTGACCGGTTCCGGCATCCAGCACGTCATTGCCATGGCCTCCATCCAGAAAATCATCACCTACATCGCCCAAAAGAGTGTCGGCACCAGCACCGCCGAGCAGGCGGTCACCGTCGCCACCGCCGTTGAGCACGTCGTTGCCATTGCCGCCCATCAACAGGTCACGGCCGGCTCCGCCGAGCAAATAATCATTGCCATCGCCACCTGAAATTTGGTCTGAACCATCCTTGCCATCAATGGTGTCATTCCCGCCCAGTCCGGTCAGCGTTTCATTGCCGTCGGTGCCGCGTATAAACCGGTCACCGTTGCCTATGGGTCCGAGCTGCGCAGCTTCGAACTGGGCACTGGTCCACACCGTGCCGTCACTGAACACCGCTGTGGTGAGTGGGCGGTTTACCGAGCTGAAGTAGTCCACCACCGACAGCTTGTTGTCTATAAAGCCAACGATGTAAAAATTCAGGTCATTGCCTTCATGGCGCACTGCAACGTCGGCGGCAATGACGCCGGCCTCAAAGCGCAACTGGTCGGTTTCGCCGCTGACCGATGTATCCACGATACGGTCAGACCGCGAACTGCGGCCAAACAGGTAAGCGTCGTCGCCTGCGCCTCCCGACATCGTGTCGTTTCCCGGAAAGTAATTGCTGCCAAAGAGGTCCGCCTCTTTACCGGGGGGCAATAAGTCAAAGCCACCGTTCAGCACATCGTTACCGGCACCGCCATACAGCGTGTCGTTGCCCAAGCCGCCGTCCAGGGTGTCGGCGCCGGCTTGACCATACAGAATGTCGTTGCCGTAGTCACCAAACAACATGTCGTCGGCCAGCGAATAAATCAGGTCTCTGCCTTCGCCCTGGTCGCCCCAGATCACGTCATTGCCATGGCCGCCGTAAAGCATGTCCGCGCCCGTATTGCCGGAAAACGAGTTGCTTCCTCCGAAGTAAGCAAAGTCGCCCTGAATGTAGTCATCTCCTATGTAGCCATACACCGTGTCGTTACCGGTGTTGTTGCCAAAGATACGGTTATCAAGCCCGTTGCCAAGCGCGGACATGTTGTTAAAGCGGCCAACCAAGACCAGGTTTTCAACGTTGGCAGGCATGTAGTAGATGCCGGTGAACGTATCGTCCCGAAAGTAGACGCTGTCGTTGCCCTCATTGAGTTCCTCAATGACGGTGTCCGTGCGATCAATCTCGTATCGGTCATCGCCCGTTCCGCCCAGCAAGCGATCATTACCCGCTTCGCCGAACAACTTGTCGTTGCCGGGGCCGCCTAGCAACTCGTCATCGCCGCCGCCGCCGTAAATAGTGTCGTTGCCTTGAAGCGCGTCAATGATGTCAGGCTGCGCGTCGCCGTTGATGGTGTCGTCGCCAGAGGTGGAGGCCGGGGTGTAGCTCATGTCGGTTCCTTGGGTTGAATGAATAAATTCATTATGAGAACCGATGGAAGCCGATGTATGTGCGATCTGCCGCCAATGACTTGCGTATTAAGGTAAGCCATTGTTCACGGGGCCTTGACTGACAAGGCGTCAGTCCCCTGTCTGGTCAATGGCGCAATTGGATCCTGCAACCCGCGCGCGAGCTCGGCTCAAAGCGCCTTGGTGACGGCTGCTGCGGTAGATCAGCTCAGGCTGCGCACGACTTCCATGGCCTGATCGACACGCTCTACCGCATGGATGGTCAAACCCTCGATTGGCTTTTTCGGCGCATTGGCCTTGGGCACCACGGCCACGCTGAAACCCAGCTTGGCGGCTTCCTTGAGCCGCTCCTGACCGCGTGGTGCAGGGCGCACCTCGCCTGCCAGGCCGACTTCGCCGAAAGCGATGAAACCCTTGGGCAGTGGCTTGCCGCGCAGGCTGGAGGTGATGGCCAGCATCACTGACAGATCGGCCGCCGGCTCGCTGATGCGCACGCCGCCCACGGCATTGACGAACACGTCCTGATCCATGCAGGCGATACCGGCGTGGCGGTGCAGCACCGCCAGCAGCATGGCCAGGCGGTCCCGGTCCAGGCCGACCGACAGCCGGCGTGGGCTCGGGCCACCGCTGTCAACCAGCGCCTGGATTTCGACCAGCATGGGCCGCGTGCCTTCCAGCGTGACCAGCACGCAACTGCCGGGCACCGGCTCGCTGTGCTGGCTTAAAAAGATGGCGCTGGGATTGGTTACACCCTTGAGGCCTTTTTCGGTCATGGCGAACACGCCGATTTCGTTGACCGCACCAAAGCGGTTTTTGATCGCGCGCACCAGGCGAAAGCTCGAATGGGTGTCGCCCTCAAAGTACAGCACGGTATCCACCATGTGCTCCAGCACACGCGGGCCGGCCAGCGCGCCCTCCTTGGTGACATGGCCGACAAGAATGATGCAAACGCCGCTGGACTTGGCCGCGCGTGTCAGGTGGGCTGCACATTCGCGCACCTGGGCCACCGAGCCCGGCGCGGAGGTGAGCTGGTCGGAATACACGGTCTGGATCGAGTCGATCACCGCCACCGCCGGCTTGGTGGCGTCCAGCGTGGCAAGAATTTTCTCAAGCTGGATTTCCGCCAGCACCTTGACCTGCGAACCGTCCAGCCCGAGACGGCGGGAACGCAAGGCGACTTGAGCGCCGCTTTCTTCGCCGGTCACGTACAAGGTATCGAGGCCGCCGCGCTGGAGAGAGTCCAGCGCCTGCAGCAGAAGGGTGGATTTGCCGATGCCGGGATCGCCGCCTATCAGCACTACGCCGCCTTCAACGATGCCGCCGCCCAGCACGCGGTCCAGTTCCTCATGGCCGGTCGGGGTGCGCGCCATGTCGGTGGCCTCGATATCAGCAAGGGTGGCGACTTCCGAGGGTTTGGCCAGCGAAGCAAAACGGTTTTTGACCGGCGAGGAACTTTCGGCGGCCGATTCGACCAGCGTGTTCCAGGCGCCGCAATGCGGGCATTTGCCCAGCCATTTCGAGTTGGTTCCGCCGCACTCGGTGCAGCTGTAAATCGTCTTGTCTTTGGCCATGCCGAATGTTACTGTATTTATACACAGTAAGGGTAAGTCCCAGCGTTGCGGCCGGGAGGGTGTTTGCTGCTTTCATTTAACATGTTAAATAAATAAACACCTCAATGACCACGCCTTTTATCCACCGCAATTTGCCCCGCTTGCTGCTGCAGGCGCGTGAATCCGTGATGGCGCATACCCGGCCTCGGCTACGCGAACATGCGCTGAGCGACCAGCAGTGGCGTGTGCTGCGGGTGCTCGGCGAACACGGCGTGGTGGAAACCGGCAGGGTCGCGCGCGAAGCGTTCATCCTCGGCCCCAGCCTGACCGGGGTTTTGAGCCGCATGGAACGCGACGGCCTGATCCGCCGCGCGCGCGATCCGGCCGACCAGCGCCGCAGCGTGGTCGAGGCCACCGACAAGGGCACGCAACTGGTTAGCACCCTGTCGCAAACCATTGAAGCGCACTACGCCTGGATGGAGCAATCGCTGGGCAAACAAAATCTGTCGCAGCTTTACGAGCTGCTCGACAAGGTGATTGAACTGGAGCAGCCATGAGCTGGATGCCTGAAGGAACGGTGTACGGGGTGTTGCTCAATTTCAAGAACGAAATGGATGCCCTCGCGCCGCAAATGAACCAGCCGCCGTACAAGGCGCCGCCGAAAGCCCCGGTGCTGTATGTCAAGACGGCCAACACCTGGAGCGCGCACGGCGCGGCGATCACCGTGCCGGCCCATGTGCCCGAAGTCGAGATCGGCGCCACCATCGCGATGGTGATCGGCGAAGCGGGCAAGGCGCAGGGTTATGTCCTGATGAACGACCTGTCGATCCCCCACGGCAGTTTTTTCCGTCCGCCAGTCAAGTTCAAAAACCTGGACGGCTTTCTCGGCATAGCCGAGCGCCTGTTATCGGCATCAGAAGCCAGCGATCCTTCAATATTCAAGCTGGAGGTACGCATCAACGGCGAGCTGAAGCAGAGCGCCGATTTTTCGCAGCTGGTGCGCCCCGCCGCGCAACTTCTGGTTGATGTTGGCGAGTTCATGACCTTGCGCGTCAGCGACGTGTTGATGCTCGGCTGTGACGCCGGTCGGCCACTGGCCAAAGTGGGCGATCGCATTGACATCACGGCGCCCGGTTTCGGCACGCTGAGCAACATACTCGTCGCGGAGGCCCCATGAAACATGCACGGGTTGTTCACCTAGGCAACGTGCATTCAGCCACAGAACGCGACGGCCAACTCCTGCTGGACAACGGACAACTCGTCGCCGAAGACGCCGTAAGCTGGCTGCCGCCACTGGCGCCCACCCACCGTCCGCGCACCATCCTCGCGCTCGGGCTGAACTACGCCGATCACGCAAAGGAACTGGAATTCAAGGCCCCCGAAGAGCCGCTGGTTTTTGTGAAGGGTGAAAGCACGCTGATAGGGCATCGCAAGCTCACGCGTCGGCCGGCCGGGGTGCAGTTCATGCATTACGAGTGCGAACTCACCATCGTGATCGGCAAGACTGCAAAAAAGGTGAAATGCGACGACGCGCATGACTTCATCGCCGGCTACACCATCGCCAACGACTACGCGATCCGCGACTACCTGGAGAACTGGTACCGTCCGAACCTGTGTGTGAAAAATCGCGACACCTGCACGCCGCTGGGCCCATGGCTGGTCGATGCGGCAGATGTCGCCGACCCAATGGCGCTGGCGCTGCAGACCACCGTCAACGGAAAGGTCACGCAATCCGGCAACACGAAGGACATGATCTTTGACGTGAACTTCCTGATCGAATACTTCAGCAGCTTCATGACCCTGCAACCCGGCGACCTGATCCTGACCGGCACGCCCGACGGCGTGGTCGACTGCAGGCCCGGTGATGTCATTGTGACGAGCATCGAACGTTTGGGTGGCCTCATCAACACCATTGAATGACATGAAAAAGATCGATCACCTCATCAACGGCAAGTCCGTAGCCGGCAGCAGCTATTTCGACACCGTCAACCCGGCCACGCAGGAGGTGCTGGCCGAAGTGGCTTCCGGCGGCGAGGCGGAAGTCAACGCCGCTGTGGCAGCCGCAAAAGAAGCCTTCCCGAAGTGGGCAAGCATGCCGGCGCCGCAGCGCGCCAAAATCATCCGCAAGCTCGGCGACCTGATCGCCGCGCATGTGCCCGGGATCGCGCAAACCGAGACCAATGATTGCGGCCAGGTCATTGCCCAGACCGGCAAACAACTGATCCCGCGCGCGGCTGACAACTTTTACTACTTTGCCGAGATGTGTACCCGGGTCAATGGCCACACCTACCCGACCGAGACGCACCTGAACTACACGCTGTACCACCCGACCGGCGTATGCGCGCTGATCTCGCCGTGGAATGTGCCCTTCATGACGGCCACCTGGAAGGTTGCGCCCTGCCTGGCCTTTGGCAACACCGCGGTGCTCAAGATGAGCGAGCTCTCGCCGATGACGGCGGCGCGACTGGGCGAGCTGGCGCTGGAAGCCGGCATTCCGCCTGGCGTGCTCAACATCGTGCATGGCTACGGCAAGGAAACCGGCGAGCCGCTGTGCCGCCATCCGGACGTGCGCGCGATCTCGTTCACCGGCTCCACCGCCACCGGCAACCGCATCGTGCAGGCCGCAGGCCTGAAAAAATTCAGCATGGAGCTGGGTGGCAAATCGCCCTTTGTGATCTTCGACGATGCGAACCTGGAACGCGCGCTCGACGCTGCGATCTTCATGATTTTTTCAAACAACGGAGAGCGCTGCACCGCCGGTTCGCGCATTCTGGTTCAGCAATCGATTTATGCCGACTTCGCCGCAAAGTTCGTGGCGCGCGCCAAACGCATCCAGGTCGGCGACCCGCTGGACGAAGCCACCACCATCGGCCCCATGATTTCGCAGGCCCATCTGGCTAAAGTGCGCAGCTACATAGCACTGGGCCCGAAAGAAGGCGCAACACTGCTCTGTGGTGGCCTCGGTGCACCGGACTTGCCAGCGCGTGTGCAAAAAGGCAACTACGTGCTGCCCACCGTATTTGCCGATGTGGACAACCGCATGCGTATCGCGCAGGAGGAAATCTTCGGCCCGGTCGCCTGCCTCATCCCTTTCAAGGACGAGGCCGAGGCGATCCGCCTGGCTAACGACACGCAGTACGGTTTATCAAGTTATGTCTGGACCGAAAACATCGGGAAGGCGCACCGCGTCGCCGCCGCCGTCGAAGCCGGCATGTGTTTCGTCAACAGCCAGAATGTGCGCGACCTGCGCCAGCCGTTCGGCGGCACCAAGGCATCCGGCACCGGCCGCGAGGGCGGCACCTGGAGTTATGAGGTGTTCTGCGAGCCGAAGAATGTGGCGGTCTCGTTGGGAAGCCACCACATCCCGCACTGGGGAAACGCATGAGTATCCTGGGTTGTCATCCCGGACTTGATCCGGGATCCACGCTCGCGAGAAGCTGCATCCCGGTTCACCACGATGGATTGCGGGTCAGGCCCGCAATGACAAACCGGGAGACATTCCGATGGGAACCCTAGCACTCGCCGCCAAAATCACGCATGTTCCGTCCATGTATTTGTCGGAATTTCCGGGGCCCAACTTCGGCTGTCGCGACGCTGCCATCAATGGTCACAAGGAGATCGACCGCCGCTGCCGCGCGCTCTGCGTGGACACCATCGTGGTGTTCGACGTGCACTGGCAGGTCAACAGCGAGTACCACATCAACTGCGGGCCGCGCTTCGAGGGCAACTACACCAGCAACGAGTTGCCGCACTTCATCAAGAACATGCCCTATGCCTATCCGGGCAATCCCGAACTTGGCCACCTGATGGCCAACATGGCCAATGCCATGGGCGTGAAAAGCCGCGCGCATTCGGACACCACGCTGGAACTCGGCTACGGCACGCTGGTGCCTATGCGTTACATGAACAGCGACCAGCACTACAAGGTCATCAGCATCAGCGGCTGGTGCGACTGGCACGACCTGGCAGAGTCCGGCCGCTTCGGCCTGGCGGTGCGCAAGGCCATCGAGGAGGACTACGCCGGCACCGTTGCGGTGTTTGCCAGCGGCTCGCTGTCGCACCACTTTGCCGACAACGGCCGCGCGCCCGAGTTCATGCACAAGGTCTACGATCCCTTCCTCGAGCAAGTGGACCAGCGCGTGGTCGAGCTGTGGAAAGCCGGCGAATGGAAAACCTTTGTCGGCATGCTGCCCATGTACGCCGACAAATGCTGGGGCGAAGGCGACATGCACGACACCGCCATGCTGCTGGGCCTGCTGGGCTGGGACAGCTACAAGGCGCCGGCCGAAATCATCACACCCTACTTCGGCAGTTCGGGCACCGGGCAGATCAATGCGATTTTCCCGGTCACCCCGCTGCCTGCCTCCGCCAATTAACTGGACTCTGAACAAGTTTCACATGCCCCACCTCGTCATTCTCTACACCCCCAACCTGGAAGCGGAAGCCGACATGACGGCGCTGTGTCGCAAGCTGGCCGACATCATGCTGGAGACCCTCGACGAGGCGGGCAAACAGGTCTTCCCCACCGGCGGTACACGGGTGCTGGCCTACCCGGCGGCCCATTACGCCGTGGCCGACGGAAAGGGGGACTACGGCTTCATCTACCTCAATGTGCGGATGGCTGCCGGCCGCTCGGATGCTACAAAAAAAAGAGCAGGAGACGCGCTTCTGGCAGGGGCTAGAGACCATTTCGGCACACTTTTTGAGCGACAGGCCGTCGGTATGACCCTGCAGATCGACGAAAGCCCAGGCCAGGTCTACGACGGCAAACACAGCAGCCTGCATCCGCTTTTCAACAAGATCTGACTTCCTATGTTCAGCAAAGAACTGATTGAGCAGCTTGCCGCCGAACTGGATCGGGCCGAGAAGGCCCGCGTGCAAATCGAGCACTTCAGCAAACGCTTCCCCGACATGACGGTGGCCGACGGCTATGCGGTCTCCCGCGCATGGGTGCAGATGAAAATCGCTGGAGGACGTATTGCGCGTGGCCACAAGATCGGCCTGACCTCGCGCGCCATGCAGATCTCCAGCCAGATCGACGAGCCCGACTACGGCACATTGCTGGACGACATGTTTTTTGAGCCGGGTGAGCTTCCGTCTGCGCGTTTTATCGCGCCGCGTGTCGAAGTCGAGCTGGCCTTCATCCTGAAGAAGAAACTGGAAGGCACACACATCACCATCGACGAGGTTCTGGACGCTACCGACTACGTGCAGCCCGCCATCGAGATCATCGACGCGCGCATCGAGCAGTTTGATCGCCACAGCAAGGCCATGCGCAAGGTGCAGGACACCATCAGCGACAACGCGGCCAATGCCGGCATCGTGCTCGGCGGGCGCAGGGTCTCGCCGCGCGAGGTGGACCTGCCCTGGATCGGCGCCATCCTGCGGCAGAACGGCGTGGTCGAGGAGACCGGCCTGGCCGCCGGCGTGCAGGGCCACCCGGCCATCGGCGTGGCCTGGCTGGCGATGAAACTCGCGCCCTGGGGCGAATGCCTGCAGGCCGGTGAGGTCGTGCTGGCCGGTTCCTTCACCCGGCCGGTTGTTGCCAAATCCGGCAATGTGTTCGACGCCGACTACGGCCCGCTCGGTCGTTTTGAGTTTTCTTTTTCCTGAGCACAACCAAGCACAAATCATGCAAACAACCGCCAACACCTTCAAGCAGGCGATCGCCGCCGGACAGACGCAGATCGGCCTGTGGGTCAGCCTGGCCGATGCCTACAGCACCGAGATCTGCGCTGGCGCCGGTTTCGACTGGCTGCTGATCGACGGCGAACATGCGCCCAACGATGTGCGCAGCATCCTGGCGCAACTGCAGGTGGTGGCGGCCTACCCCTCGCACCCGATTGCGCGCGTGCCCATGGGCCACGGCCATATCGGCGAAGCGCTGATCAAACAGTACCTGGACATCGGCGTGCAGACACTGCTGGTACCCATGGTCGATACCGCCGGGCAGGCCGCCGCGCTGGTGCGCGCCACGCGTTACCCGCAATACGATGCGCAGGGCACGGACATCGGCGGCATACGCGGCATGGCCGGCGCGCGCGCCTCGCGCTGGGGCCGCATTCCCGGCTACGCGCATGAGGCCAATGCACAGGTCTGCCTGCTGGTGCAGGCCGAAACGCAAACCGCGCTGGACAACCTCGACGCGATTGCTGCTGTGGACGGTATAGATGGCGTCTTTATCGGCCCGGCCGACCTGTCGGCCTCGCTGGGTCATGTCGGCAACCCTGGCCATCCGAAGGTACAGGCGGCCATCGAGTCGGCGATCGCACGCATCATCCGGTCCGGCAAGGCGGCCGGCATCCTGACCACCGACGAAAAACTGGCACGCCACTACATCGCCCTCGGTTGCACTTTTGTCGCTGTTGGCCTGGACACCAATCTGCTGGTGCGCCATACCAGCGCGCTGGCCGCCAGCTTCAAAACCAGTATCAGCGTCGCGCCGGTCGGCAAGACCTACTGACACACCCTTCATCCGGAGCCCGAACCATGAACGCCGTCCTGAACCCGCCACCCGCCACCATGCATCCCGAGGAGTGGACCGCCCGCCTGCAACTGGCCGCCTGTTACCGCGTCTTCGCCATGCTGGGCTGGACCGAGATGATTTACAACCACATCACGGTGCGCCTGCCGGACAGCGTAACCGGTGGCGACAAACAGTTCCTGATCAACCCCTTCGGCCTGCACTACTCCGAAGTCACGGCAAGCAAGCTACTCAAGATCGACCTGCAGGGCAAAAAGCTCGACAACAACCCCTGGCCGGTCAATCCGGCTGGCTTCACGGTACATGCGGCTCTCCACGATGGCCTGCCCGACGCACATTGCGTGATGCACACCCACACCACCGCCGGCGTGGCCGTGGCCTGCACTGAGGGCGGCTTGGCGCAGAACAATTTTTACTCGGCGCAGCTTCACGATCTGGTGGCCTATCACGACTTCGAGGGCATCACCATCCATGCCGACGAGGCGCCGCGCCTGCTCAAAAACATCGGCAACAAGCCGGTGGTGATCCTGCGCAACCACGGTCTGCTGGCCTGGGCATCAACCTTGCCGCTGTGTTTTGTGCGGCTGTGGACCTTGCAGCGCGCCTGCGACATCCAGCTCGCGCAGGCGGCGATGGGGCCAGCGATTGCCGTGCCCGAAGCCGTGGCAAAAAAGACCACCCACGATTCCTTTCAGTTCGACGCGCAGTTCGGCGCCGGACAGGACGTCTTCGATGCGCTGGTGCGGCAGGTCGACCGGATCGATGACAGCTATAAAAACTAGAGCGAACAATGCCCGCAGGGGATGGGCCGGAGGCCAATTTGATCAATAAAGTATGCATTTACGGCGCCGGCGCAATCGGCGGCTGGATGGGCGTGAAGCTGGCGCAAGCCGGCTGCGCGCTCAGCCTGGTGGCGCGCGGTGGGACCCTGGCGGCGCTGCAGCAACACGACTTGCGGCTGCAGACGGGTGATGTGATCGCCTCGGTCAAGGTCAAGGCCAGTGCCGACCCGGCGGCACTCGGCGTGCAGGACCTCGTCATCATTGCGGTAAAGGCACCGGCGCTGGCCGAGGTCGCCAACGCCATCGCGCCGCTGATCGGACCCGACACCATCGTATTGACCGCCATGAACGGCGTGCCCTGGTGGTTTTTTGAAGGCTTCGGGGCGCAGTACGCCGGCACGCGGCTCAAAGCCGTGGACCCGGACGGCGCAATTGCCGCCGCCATTCCTTCGCGCCACATCATCGGTTGCGTGGTGCACGCGAGCTGCTCGCTCAACAGCCCGGCTTTTGTGAAGAATCACTTCGGCAACAAGCTCATCATTGGCGAACCCTCGGGCGAAAAAAGCGCGCGCGTGTTAGCGCTGGCGGCGCTGCTGGAGCATTCCGGCCACGAGGTCGCGGTGTCGGAGCAAATCCAGAAGGACAGCTGGTACAAACTCTGGGGCAACATGACGGTCAACCCGATCAGTGCCTTTACCGGCGCCACCACCGACCTGATCCTGGGCGATCCGCTGGTGCGCGATTTCATTTCGAAAGTGATGCTCGAAGCGAAAGAAATAGGCGCACGCATCGGCATACCAATAGACCAGCAACCGGAAGACCGGCATGCGGTCACACTCAAGCTCGGCGCTTTCAAGACCTCCATGCTGCAGGATGTGGAATCCGGCAAGGAGGTCGAACTTGACGCCCTGGTCACGGTGGTCAAGGAGCTGGGGGAACTGACCCAGGTGCCGACACCTTTCACCGACGCCTTGCTGGGACTTTCACGTCTCCATGCCCGCGTCCGCGGTTTGTACTGATGGCCAACACCAAAGCCATCAGCGGCACCGCCTTTGCCACCTTGCTGCTGATCGCGCTGATGATGGGCGCCAACCATGTGGCCGCGCGCATCGCCTTCAACAATGGCGTGGATGTGGCAACCGCGGTGGTGTTCCGCAGCGGCGTCACCACGCTGGTCATCGTGGCGCTGCTGGCGGTGGCACGCGTGCGTGTCAGCTTCAGCGCGCGCCACAAACGCATGTTGCCGCTGATTGGGCTGCTGATCGGCATCCAGAGCCTGTGTCTTTACTCGGCCGTGGCGCGCCTGCCGGTGGCCTTGGCCCTGCTGGCCTTCAACACTTACCCGATCTGGACCGCGCTGTGGGCCGCAGTGGTGTACCGCCAGAAGCCGGAACGCGCCATGCTGATCGCGATGCCGGTAATTCTGGTCGGGCTGGCGCTGGCGCTGGACGTGTTCGGCGCCGCCTCGGGCCTGGGCGCTTCCGGGCAATGGGCACGCATAGGCGCGGGCGCGGCGTTTGCCCTGGCAGCGGCCGGCACCTTCGGTCTGGCACTGGTCGTCACCCAGCAGGAAACCGCCGACGTGGACGGCCGCGTGCGCACCGCCACCACCATGACGGTGGCCGGCCTGATCGCTCTGGCGATGGTGGGTGCTCAGGGCGGTTTTCACTTGCCGCAGGCAGTGGCCGGCTGGGCCGGCCTGGCGGCGCTGACTTTTCTCTACGGCACGGCCTTCACCATCATGTTCACCGTGCTGCCGAAACTCGGCGTGGTCGGCAACTCGGCCATCATGAATGTGGAGCCGGTGTTTGCGCTGGTGTTGGCCTGGCTGATCCTGGGCCAGGAGATTGCGCCGGTGCAGGTGGCCGGCGCGTTGCTGGTGGTGGGCGCGGTGATGGTACTGGGGCTGAGGAAGCGCTGAAACTCCCAGCGCGCCGTAGCGGGGCCAGCTCCAGCACCCGGGTATGCAGAAGACAGCAAGGCCTGACTCCCCACTCCCAACCCCCCGCCCTTCCCTCGCCCCGCTGGGCGAGGGAAGGGAGCCTCATTTGGCCGCGTGCGCTGCGCTCACGTGCAAACATGACCGTTCGTTGGGATTCCCGTGCATGAAGCGCTGCGCGCTTCATGCACTCCGGATTCTTTCCCCGATTAGTTTGTTCCCCACCCGTCGGGCTGGGCCGAGGAGCGCAGCCGAAAATGGATCAGGGCGAGCGATTGTCTGAGCGCAGCGAGTTCGAGCTCGACCCCATTTTCAGCGAGCACCGCAGGTTGCCCCTGAGCGCAAGCGAAGGGGACCCAGACCATCGGGTCGCCTTTTTCTTTGCTTACTTTCTTTTTGGCGACGCAAAAAGAAAGTGAGTTGCCGCCGGGCAACCCCCGGCTTGTTGGAGGACCTGAAGCCTTGAGGCAAAGATGGCTTCGACAGGCTCAGCCCGAACGGTGCTCGGGGATTGCCCACATGGATCCCGGATCAAGTCCGGGATGACAGGCGGGAGATCCGAGCCCTTGTTCTGCCTCCACCGGTCCGGGGTGACAAGCCCGGAAACTAGTCCGTCACCACCACCGGCACCCGCAGCGCCAGTGCACACATCAGCTCATACCCCACCGTACCCGCCGCCCGCGCGATCTCATCGATGGACAACACCACGCCTGTGGCGGATTGCCCCCACAGCGTTACATCAGACCCGATGCCGGCCTCGGGCACCGGCGTCAGGTCCACCGTGAGCATGTCCATGCTGACCCGCCCAACCATCCGGCAGCGCACACCGCCCACCAGCACCGGTGTGCCGGTGGTGCAGTGCCGGGGGTAACCGTCGGCATAACCGCAGGCCAAGACACCGATGCGCAGTGGGCCGTCGGCGGTGAAGCTGGAGCCGTAACCTACCGTGTCGCCGGCCACCAGGTTCTGCACGCCGATGATTTTTGACGCCAGTGTCATGGTCGGCAGCAAGCCCCAGTCGGTGGCACTGTGTTCAGGAAAGTCGGGCGAGCTGCCGTACACAGCAATGCCCGGTCGTACCCAGTCGGATTTTTCCCCGATGGCCGCACCATGGCGCAGGGCGGCGGCACTGTTGCTCAGCGTGCGTTCACCGGGCAGGTCATGCGTGGCAGCTTCAAAGGCCTGGAGTTGCGCGGCAATGCCCTTGGTGCCGTCGGCGTCACTGAAGTGCGTCATCAGCGAGATTTCTTCGACTTGCGGCAAGGCGTTGAGCCGCGTCCACGCGGCGCGGTAGCGCGCGGGCGTGAAACCCAGGCGGTTCATGCCCGAGTTCATTTTCAGGAACACCCGGTGCGGCAACTGGGTCTTGTGCGTGGCCAGCATGTCAATCTGTTCGTCGCAGTGCACTGTGTGCCACAGGCCAAGGCGTGAACACAGTTCAAGGTCGCGCAACTCAAAGCAGCCTTCCAGCAGCAGGATGGGGCCGCGCCAGTCCAGCGCGCGCATGCGCCGCGCCTCGTCCAGATCCAGCAGGGCAAAACCGTCGGCACCGCGCAGGCCTTCAAACGCCCGTTCGATGCCGTGGCCGTAGGCATTGGCTTTGACCACTGCCCAGACCCGCGCGTCCGGCGCTGCCGCGCGCACGCGCGCCAGATTGTGGCCAAGCGCGGCGGTGTGGATGGTGGAGAGAATCGGACGGGGCATGGCAAGGGGCTGGGTGGGACGGAGGGAGGGAGGGCGGCGCCACGGGTTAACACAGGGAATGCAAGGTCAATTTATGGATTTTGCCAGCTTGCCGCGTGCTATAAACCTTGATCGTCAGGAGACATTCACTTTATCTTGTGGCATCAGCCAGCCTGCTGCATTCACAATGGCGACCAAAACAGTTTAATGAAGCGCGGTTTTTACACCATCATGGCGGCCCAGTTTTTCAGCTCGTTGGCTGATAATGCGCTGTTCGTCGCCGCCGTCGAGTTGCTCCGAACCGGGGGTGCGCCCAAATGGCAGCCGGCCGCGCTGGTTCCCATGTTTGCGCTGTTTTATGTGGTGCTCGCGCCTTTTGTCGGCGCTTTTGCCGACGCGCAGCCCAAGGGCAAGGTGATGTTCATCAGCAACGCCATCAAGGTGGTCGGCTGCCTGATGATGCTGTTCGGCACGCACCCGCTGCTGGCCTATGCGATTGTCGGCCTGGGCGCCGCCGCCTATTCTCCAGCCAAGTACGGCATCCTGACCGAACTGCTGCCGGCCTCGCAACTGGTCAAGGCCAACGGCTGGATCGAGGGCCTGACGATTGCCTCCATCATTCTTGGCGTGTTGCTGGGTGGCCAACTGGTCGGCCATTCCGTATCGCACCTGCTGCTGACCTTTGACTTCCCAATTTTCGCCACCGGCATCGACTCCCCGCCTGAAGCCGCCATCTGCGCACTGATTTTGCTGTACGCGCTGGCCGCCTGGTTCAACACACGCATCCCGCACACCGGTGTTGAAATGCGTGCCATGCCGCGCAACAAGCTTGAGCTGTTGCCCGACTTCTGGAACTGCAATTCGGCGCTGTGGCGCGACAAGCTCGGACAGATCTCGCTGGCCACCACCACCTTGTTCTGGGGCGTCTCTGGCAACCTGCGTTACATCGTGCTGGCCTGGAGTGCCGCGGCGCTGGGCTATAGCACCACGCAGGCTTCCTCGCTGGTTGGCGTGGTGGCCATAGGCACCGCTTTTGGCGCCATCCTGGCGTCGATGCGTATGCGGCTGGAGCACGCAACCATGGTGATGCCGCTGGGCATTGCCATGGGTGTGCTGGTGATTTTGATGAACTTCATCAACAACGTCTGGGTGGCTGCGCCCTTCCTGATTTTGCTGGGCGGTCTGGGCGGCTTCCTGGTGGTGCCGATGAACGCCCTGCTGCAGCACCGCGGCCACAACCTGATGGGCGCCGGCCGCTCGATTGCTGTGCAGAACTTCAACGAGCAGGCCTGCATCCTGGCACTGGGCGCCGGTTACAGCCTGTCCACCGGCATGGGCCTGTCGGCCTTCGGCGCCATCACCACCTTTGGCGTGGTGGTCGCGGGCTTCATGTGGCTGATCCAGCGCTGGCACAAGAGCAATTGCATCAAGCACAAAGAGCAGCTTGAACACCTGCTGAGTATCGCGCGCAGCGACAAGTCGCACTGATGCGGGACGGCGCGATGGTTCATGCGCCTGCGCGCAGCTTTCAGCCTATGGCCGGGGTGGCACGGTGAGCCCCCGCGCCACCGCACTAGCCATCGGCGCCCTGGTCTGCAATGCTTTCGTCTGGGGCGTGTCCTGGTGGCCGTTTCGCGAACTGCAGTCCATGGGCCTGCACCCGCTTTGGTCCACCGCGCTGATCTACTTCTTCTGCCTGGCCTGCATCTCGGCATGGCGACCCGGCGGCTGGCGCAGCTTCGCGCAGCATCCGCAGCTCTGGTGGCTGGCCGTCGCCGCCGGCCTGACCAATGTCGGCTTCAACTGGGCCGTCACCGTCGGCGATGTGGTGCGCGTGGTGCTGCTGTTTTACCTGATGCCGGCGTGGTCGGTGCTGTTAGCCTGGGCGGTGCTGGGCGAGCAACCGACACGCGCTTCGCTGCTGCGCCTGATGCTGGCCATGGCCGGCGTGCTGATCGTGCTCAAGGAGCCCACGTCACCCTGGCCGTTGCCGCAGGACGCGGCAGACTGGCTGGCGCTGATGGGTGGGCTCAGTTTCGCCGGAACCAATGTGATGCTCCGCAAGCTGGAGTACACGCCCAGCGCGTCGCGCATGATGGCCATGTTCGGTGGCGGCGCGATGCTGGCCACCGGCGCGGCGTTGCTGGGTCTGGCCGGCGGCATCGTGAGCGTACCGCTGTGGAGCGGCGCCTGGCTGCCGGTGGCGCTGGGCCTGAGCCTGGCCTTCCTGGTCAGCAACATGGCGCTGCAATATGGCGCGGCGCGACTGGCCGCCAGCACCACAGCGATTGTGATGTTGACCGAAATCCTGTTTGCCAGCGCGTCCGCCGCCCTGCTGGGTGCGGCCGAGTTCAGCCCGCGCACCTTGCTGGGCGGAAGCCTGATCGTGCTGGCTGCCTTGCTGGCGGCGCTCGCTCCGGCTCCGCAGAAATAGCCCCCGCGATTCGCTCGCTGCAGTACAGTGACAGATCCAATCATGAGGACACCATGAGCAGCATTTACGACTTCCAAGCCCAGCAGATCAACGGGCAGGACATTTCGCTGTCAGAATACCGCGGCAAGGTCATGCTGATCGTCAATACCGCCAGCAAGTGCGGCTTCACACCGCAGTTCGGCGGGCTGCAGGAGCTGCACAAGGCCTACACCGGCAAGGGCCTGGTGGTGCTGGGTTTCCCGTGCAACCAGTTTGGCTCGCAGGATCCCGGCGCTGACGGTGAAATCGCCGAGTTCTGCCAGGTCAACTACGGCGTGAGTTTTCCGATGATGGGCAAGATCGATGTCAACGGTCCGGCCGCGCATCCGCTGTACAAGTGGCTGTCTTCCGAAGCGCCCGGCCTGCTGGGTAGCAAGTCCATCAAGTGGAATTTCACCAAATTTCTGGTGGGCAAGGACGGCCAGGTGATCAGGCGTTATGCGCCGACGGACAAGCCGGCCGACCTGGCGAAAGACGTGGAAGCCGCGTTGAACGCTTGAGCCCGAACAGCGGCCGCAGCCAGGGCGTGCGGCGCACGCAGCCAGTCAGCGCCCAGCAAGCGAGCACCGTGCCCGCCACCAGCAAAACCGGCTCTTGCACGGGTCCCAGCCGCAGCGGCGCCAGCCACCAGACCCCCACGATGATGAGGGTTTGGTGCAGCACATACCAGGGATAGACCGACTCGTTGGCCCAGGGCAGCCAGCGCCAGGGGTGATTGAGCGTCACATGGGCCAAGCCGAGAATGGCCAGCAGCGCCGTCCACACATGCAGGTCAGCGATCAGGCGCAGCAACTGGCGCGGCACGGCCAGCCCGGCCGGTAGCGCGCGCAGTCCCATGTAGAGCGCCAGCAATGCCAGGGCGATACCCAGCGACGGCCAGCGCAACCGGGCCGTCTCAGCCCACCAGTGTGGGTCCGTCCCTATCCACCAGCCGTAGAGAAACAGCGTGAAATACACCGCGTGCAGCCAGCCGTCGCCGATCAGGTCATATGTGGGCGGAAAATGCGGCCAGAGCAACAGCGACCAGGCCATCAGCGGCAAAGCCGGCACGATCAGCAGCGCAGTACCCCGCAAGCGTGTAAAAGCACTGCGCAGGCGCTGCCCGGCGACCAACTGCAGCATGGGGAGCAGCACTATCAGCACGCTGGTGTAAAGCCACAGATAAGGCAGGTACCAGAGGTGGTTCCAGGTCATGCCGAAGTCCGAGCCGTCAAACGCATTTTTCGGCCAGGGTCCACCGGTGGCGTAACGCAGCAGGAAAGCGCCGAATCCCGGCGCGATGCTGCCGTTGGCCACACCCTGTGCATAGGCCTGGAAGGGAACCACCACCGCCATGCCAAATACCAGTGGCAACAAAAGCCGCCAGCTGCGCGAGCGCAGCAGGGCCAGCCGGCTCTGGCCACGCTGCAGAAAGCCGAGCGCCAGTCCTGAGATCAGGAAAACCAGGTCCATGCGCCACAAATTGAGCGCCCGCATCGGCATTTGCAGCCATTCAGCCGCATGCGGGCTTTTTATGTGCCAGTGCCAGCCGGCCACGTAATACATGGCCACGTGGTAGAGAATGACGAGGGCAAAAGCCAGAGCGCGCAAGGCGTCAATATCGTGGCGGCGGTTCATGGGTTTCTCCTGAAAGCAAACATCGCAAACGGTCGCGATTTTTACGCCCATGCTGCCGCCCGGGTGAAGGCATGGGACGGGTACCGGGGGTTTTGTGACGGGTGGTGGCCGGCTGGGGACGAAAAATGGCGGCGCTTCCCCCAAGGCCTGTCAAGGCTCTAGACTGACGCCATGTCAGACAAAACAAGCACCTGGCTGGCGCGTTACCAGCCCTGGCGCCGCCGCGCCGAAGTCGGCTTCTGGGTGCTCGTGCTGACAATTCAGATGCTGGCCAACAGCATCACAACCTGGATAGACCTGCGCACCGCACCCTTTGTCCAGCCCCTGGCCTGGGAGCTGTCGAGCAACCTGACCGTCGGTTTGCTGATTCCGGTTCTGATTGCGTTTGAACGGCGCTTTCCCCTGCGCTGGGACACGCTGGGCCGCAACCTGCCCTGGCACCTGGCCGGCACACTGATGTTCTGCGCCGCCCATGTGCTGGTGATGGTGGCCCTGCGCAAGGCGGCTTATGCGGCCGCAGGCGCCAGCTACACCACTGGCTACTGGATCAGCGTGTTCGGCTACGAGTACCTCAAGGACGTGCGCAGTTATGTGCTGATTCTTGGCGCCGTGCTCGGCTACCGCCTGCTGCTGCGGCGGCTACAGGGCGAAGCGCGGCTGCTTGATGCCCCCGAAACGGCGCCCGGCGTACCGCCCTCCGGCACCCCGCCGGCGCGGCCCGAGCGTTTTCTGGTGCGCAAGCTGCGCAGTGAATTCCTGATTGCTGCGGCGGACATTGAATGGCTGCAGGCCCAGGGCAACTACGTCGGCATCCACGTCAACGGCCACGATTACCTGCTGCGCTCCACCCTGGCGGACTTCCTGGGCCAGCTGGACCCGGCCCGCTTCGTCCAGGTGCACCGCAGCTACGCTGTCAACCTGGACCGCGTGGCTGAGATAGCGCCGCTCGACAGCGGCGACGCCCGCCTGCACATGAAAGACGGCAGCCAGGTCGCCTGCAGCCGGCGCTACCGCGAGGCACTGGGCCGCAACTGACTGCCAACTTCAGTTGAGGCTTGGGGTCAGGGCGTCGTCAAGCACTTCCACCCAGTGCCGCACCGGCGTGGCCGTGCCACTTTGCAAATGGGTGATGCAACCGATGTTGGCCGACACAATCACCTCGGGTTTGATAGCCCCCAGATGGCCTAGCTTGCGGTCGCGCAACTGCGTCGCAATCTCCGGGTTGAGCACCGAGTAGGTGCCGGCCGAGCCGCAGCACAGATGTGCTTCGTTCGGCGATGTGCTGATCCTGAAGCCGAGTTCGTTCAGGTATTTTTCAACGCCACCGCGCAATTGCTGGCCGTGCTGCAGCGTGCAGGGCGGGTGAAAGGCAATATTGCCGGCCTGGGCCGACACCTTCGCACGCAGCGGCGCCACCAGCTCGGGCAGCAGCTCGCTGAGGTCGCGCGTGAGGCCGCTGATACGTGCCGCTTTTGCCGCATAGGCCGCATCCTGCTTCAGGTGGTAGCCGTACTCCTTGACGGTCACGCCACAGCCCGATGCATTCATGACGATGGCCTCGACCCCGCTTTCCACAAACGGCCACCACGCATCAATGTTGTTCTTCATCTCGGCCTTGCCGCCGTCCTGGTCGTTCAGATGAAACTTGACGGCACCGCAACAACCGGCTTTCGGCGCCAGCACGGTCTGGATGCCGGCGGCGTCAAGCACGCGCGCAGTGGCCGAATTGATGTTGGGCATCATGGCCGGTTGCACACAACCCGCCAGCATCAACACCTTGCGCGGGTGCTCGCGCTGGGGCCAGACTCCGGCCGGCTGCGGCGCCGGCACCTTGGCTTGCAGTGCCGCAGGCAGCAGGCTGCGCACGGACTGGCCGACTTTCATGGCAGGTGCAAACAGCGGCGAAGGCAGCCCCTCCTTGAGCGCCCAGCGCAGAGCCTTCTCCCTGGCCGGGCGCGGCACACGTTCATCCACCAGCTTGCGGCCGATGTCGATCAGGTGGCCGTACTGCACACCGCTGGGGCAGGTGGTTTCGCAATTGCGGCAGGTCAGGCAGCGGTCCAGGTGCATCTGCGTCTTGCGCGTCGGCACTTCACCTTCGAGCACCTGCTTGATCAGGTAGATGCGCCCGCGCGGCCCGTCGAGTTCATCACCGAGCAACTGGTAGGTGGGACAGGTCGCGGTGCAGAAACCGCAATGCACACACTTGCGCAAAATCGCCTCGGCGGCCTGGCCGTCGGCGCTGTTTTTGAATTCGGGGGCGAGGTGGGTTTGCATCAGAAGTCAGGCGTCAAAAGTCCGGGTAGAGTCGACCGCGATTGAAAATTCCGGCCGGATCGAACTCTTGCTTGAGCTGGCGGTGAATCCGGTTCAGCGGCGGTTTCAGGGTACCAAATCGGCCTTCATCCCTTGTCGGACGGGCGTCATCAGCTATAAAAAGCGTAGCGCTTCCACCCACGGCGGCGGCGGCTGCGCGCAGGCGAGATGCATCTTCGGACATGGCACGCACCCAGCGCAAGCCGCCATGCCACTCGACCAGTGGCGGCTCAGGCAGGTCCAGCAACGGCGCCGTTTGCGGCACCGACAGGCGCCACAGCTCACGCGTCCCGCGCTCCAGGAACCACGGCAGCTGCTGGTCGCGGCACAGGGTCCAGTCGGGCGCGGTGGCCGCGTTATCCTGGCGCTCGCCGCCGAGTGATTTGCAAGCAGCCTCCACCGCCGCGACAGCGCCGCGCAGTCGCAGGTACAGCGTCGGGGCTCCGGCATCGTCGACCCAGCAACTGGCGTTGAGCGGCAGCGGTTTCCCACCCCAGGTGTTGAGTTGCGCCAGTGCTTCAGCCTGGCTCATATGAAATTTCAGCGTGGCCTCGGCCGGAGCCAACGGCAACACCTTGAGGCTGAGCTCGCTGATCAGGCCCAGTGTGCCGAGCGCGCCGCACATCAGGCGCGAGACGTCGTAACCGGCGACGTTTTTCATGACCTGGCCGCCAAAAGTCAGCAGCTCAGCCTTGCCGTTAAGCAAGGTCACCCCCAGCACGTAGTCGCGCACCGCGCCCACACTGGCACGCGCCGGACCGCTCAATCCGGACGCCACCATGCCTCCCACGGTCGCGCCGCCCGCGAAATGTGGCGGTTCAAACGGCAGGCACTGGCCGCGTTCGGCCAGCACGGCCTCGAGTTCGGCGAGCGGCGTTCCAGCGCGCACGGTGACCACCAGCTCACTGGGCTCGTAACTCGTGATGCCAGACAGCGGCGTGGTGTCCAGCAATTCGCCGGTGGACGCCTCACCGTAAAAATCCTTGCTGCCACCGCCGCGTATGCGCAGGGCGGTACCGGCTGCTGCGGCCTCCCGCACCTGGTCGGTGATCAATTGAAGCGCTGAATCCATGATGCTTGAATGGTAAGTCGGCCCAGTGCGGGCCTGTTTGATTTTTTTGAACGGTGGCCGTTCCGTTTTTTACGCTGGTACCGTCAACCGGCAAAGAAGCTGACTGGCAGGCCGGGCACATCGACGCGCAGGGACAACACGGCACCCGACAAGGGCATGGCCTGCAGTTCTGCGGCCGGCCGACCGTGGCGCGCGCTGGTCAGGTACAGGGTCTGCAGGTCGTCGCCACCGAAACACACCATGGTCGGGCACATCATCGGGGTCGCGATGTCATCCAGCAGTTCCCCTGCGGGAGACAATTTGAGCACGCGCGCGCCTTCAAACATCGCCACCCAGTAGTTGCCCTGGCTGTCCACAGCCGCGCCGTCGGGCCGGCCGCCATAACCGGGCTGACCAGTCTGCCAGCCCGCCGGTTTGAAGGGGAACTGCATGAACACGCGCGGGCTGGACAGCACATTGCCGGCCGCGTCCCAGTCCCAGGCGCGGATCACATGGGCGGTGGTGTCGGACCAGTACAGCGTGCGGCTATCCAGCGACCAGGCCAGGCCGTTGCCGACGGTTGCGTCGCCCGCCATACGCTCCAGCGCGCCACCTTGCAGGCAAAACAACGCCGCTTGGCGCGCATCGCGTGGCTCGTAGATGGTGCTGGCCCAAAAGCGGCCCAATGGGTCGCACTTGCCGTCGTTGAAACGGGTGGTCGCGCTGTCATGGCCTGCCGCCGCGAGTGCTTCCAACGCCCCGCCCCAGCTTTGTGCGCGGTAGATGCCGTCGCGCAGCGCGATCACCAGCCCGCCGCCGGCCGCCGGTGCGATGCAGCCGGGCTCCAGATCATGCGGCGCCGTCATGGACCAGTTTTCCACCGTGCCCATGAACACATTGCTGCGGTGAATGGTTTTTCCGGGAATGTCGACCCAGTACAGCAGTTGTTCCTGTGGGTGCCAGAACGGCGACTCACCGACCTCGCAAGGCGCCTTTGAAACCACCTGCCAGGCCGCACTCACCGCGCGTGCTCCACCTGGATGCTCATTTGCGCGCTCATTGATTCACCCGGCGCCAGCACTTCCAGCCCCAGGTCCTCGGCGCGTGCGGTACCGGCCTGCAACAGGTTGACAGCATTGTTGACATGGCTGACCGGCTCGATCGCCACAAAGTCGCGCGTCGCGTTGGTGAAGACCACCAGCCGGCTCAGGCTGGAGTGGATACGTGTGTGCAGCAACTCGTCGCGCAGGCTGACGCTGCCGGTCCAGCCGTCAAAACAATGGTCTACATCAAGGCCGCTGCAGTCGGTGTCCAGCCCGGCCGAAGGCTGACGATAGGTCGGCAATTTTTCGCCGCTCATTTCCCAGCGCCCGCTGGCCTCAAACGTGACATGGCTGGCCGCGCGCTTGACGAAGTAAGGGTGCCAGCCAAGCCCGGCCGGTGCGGGCACGGCCGACTGGTTGGTCATGCTGAGCGTCAGCTCCAGCACATCGCCGCGGATGCGAAAAGTCTGCGAGGCGTCAAAGGCGAACGGCCAGGCTGCGTCGGCGCGGTGTTCGCAAGCCAGCATCAGCAGATCATCGCCCTGATCAAGCACTTGCCAGGGCCGTTGCCAGCCCACCCCGTGGATGGCATGTGGCTCGGGTCCGTTGTTCTGCACCAGAGGGTGGCTGGTGCCCTGCCACTTGAGCGTGGCATGCCCGATCCGATTTGAAAAGGGTACCAGCGGGTAGCTGCCCGAAAGGCGGACGGTGGCCAGTTCGGCCGCCGGCGTTGAGCGCAACACGGGTACATCGTCCAGCCACAGGCCGGCAATACAGCCGCCCAGCTCGGGCTTGATCTCGCAACGCAGTCGGGCGCCGGACAGGGTGATGGCAGGGCTCATGGCGCCATTGTGCATCGCAAACTGGGCCCCCATGTTCGTTCGCTTCGCGTAATTCCCTGCCCCCCGAGAGGGCGCTGCGCCTGCGGGCCGGCGAAGCCGTACCCGCGGCCCCTGCTTGCAAAGAGCTGCCTTCGCGGTTGCCTCTTCAGGGGAAAAAATGGCCCGCAGGAACCGAAGTTCTTGCGGGCCAAACATCCAAAGGAGACTCTCGTTATTCAGAATCCTGCCGCAGCTGCCGCAGCTGCGGCGTGTACCGGTGTTAGCGGCTGTAGGCGGTTTCGCCGTGGGAGGTGATGTCGAGGCCTTCGCGCTCGTCTTCCTCGCTGACACGCAGGCCGATGGTCAGGTCCACCACCTTGTAGGCGATGAAGGACACGACACCGGACCATACCAGGGTGATCAGGACCGCCTTGAGCTGAATCCAGACCTGGCCGACGATGGAGTAATCCGCTGCCGTGATCATGGTAGCCGTGACCCAGTCGGCCACGTAGCCAGGGCCGCCCAAGCTTGGCGAGTTGAACACGCCGGTCAGCAGCGCACCCACGATACCGCCAATGCCGTGTACGCCGAACACGTCCAGCGAGTCGTCTGCGCCCAACAATTTCTTCAGGCCGTTGACACCCCAGAGACAGGCGAAACCAGCGATCAGACCGATGACCAGGCCGCCGCCGATACCAACGTTACCGGCTGCCGGCGTAATGGCCACCAGGCCAGCAACAGCACCGGAGGCTGCACCCAGCATCGAGGCCTTGCCGCGCATCAGCGCTTCACCGACACACCAGGCCAGCACCGCGGCTGCCGTGGCACCCAGGGTGTTGATGAAGGCCAGGGCGGCGAAGCCGTTGGCTTCCAGGGCAGAGCCGGCGTTGAAACCGAACCAGCCCACCCACAGCAGGGCCGAACCGACCATGGTCAGTGTCAGGCTGTGAGGTGCCATGGCTTCCTTGCCGTAACCAATACGCTTGCCCACCATGTAGGCGCCCATCAGACCGGCGACTGCGGCGTTGATGTGCACGACAGTACCGCCGGCAAAATCAAGCGCACCCGACTGCCAGATGTAACCGGCCTTGGAAGTCATTTCGTCGACCACGCCAGCGGCGGTGTAGGCGTCAGGGCCCATCCAGAACCAGACCATATGGGCCATCGGGGCATAGCTGAAGGTGAACCAGATGACCATGAACATCAGCACAGCGGAGAACTTCATGCGTTCGGCGAAGGCGCCGACGATCAGTGCGCAGGTGATGCCGGCAAAGGTGGCCTGGAACGCTGCGAAGATGATCTCGGGAATCACAACGCCCTTGCTGAAGGTAGCGGCGTTGGCGAAGGTGCCGGCAGTGTTGTCCCAGACACCTTTCATGAACAGCCGGTCAAAGCCGCCAAAGAAGGCATTGCCCTCGGTGAACGCCAGGCTGTAACCGTAGATGAACCACAGCACCACGATCATCGAGAAGGTCACCATGACCTGCATCAGCACCGACAGCATGTTTTTGCTGCGCACCAGGCCGCCGTAGAAAAGCGCCAGGCCAGGGATGGTCATCAGGATGACCAGCATGGTCGAAACCATCATCCAGGCGGTGTCGCCCTTGTTAGGGACGGCAACGGGCGCAGCAGGTGCTGCGGCAGCGGCCGGTGCGGCCACAGCGGGGGTGGCTGCTGCAGCAGCAGGTGCTGCAGCTTCGGGCGCAGCAACAGGGGCCTGGGCCAGCACAGCGGCAGCGCCGCTGAACAGGCTTAAACCCAAAGCCAGGGAGGCAAGTAGTTTTTTCATATTGATGTCCTCTTGATGGGTAGAGCCTTACAGCGCTTCTTTGCCGGTCTCGCCGGTTCGGATGCGCACTACTTGCTCCAGGTTGTAGACGAAAATCTTGCCGTCGCCGATCTTGCCGGTGCGGGCTGCGCCTTCAACCGCTTCGATGACACGGTCAACGAGCTCGTCGGACACGGCCGCTTCGATCTTGACCTTGGGCAGAAAGTCGACGACGTATTCAGCACCGCGGTACAGCTCGGTGTGGCCCTTCTGGCGACCGAAGCCCTTGACTTCGGTCACGGTGATGCCCTGCACGCCAATACCGGACAGTGCTTCACGCACTTCGTCCAGCTTGAACGGTTTGATGATGGCCGTTACTAGTTTCATGAGTTCTCCTTTACCTCAGCGGATGCTGTGTTATTTCAGAAATTTTTCTTGATCGAGAACACCAGGCCGTCTTTGGCAAGGTCGCGGGTGCCGGAGCCTGGCAGCGTGTAAGGAGCGCCAAGGCCGTCGGTGCCAACGACGGCGAGACTGAAGATCAGGCCATCGATGTCCTTGTTGACTGCGACCGAGTAGTCGGTATAGGAGTTGCCGTTCTTGATCTTCTGCGCACCGATGTGCGGAACAATCGACCAGCCCGAGCCGAGGTCAAAGTTGGCACTCAGATCGAGGTAGCCGCTGTTCTTGCTGTTGGCCGTACCGAACAGGTTGGTGGTCGAGTGCGAATACTTGGCGGTGACGATGCCCAAGGTCAGGGCGCCGTACAGCTCGAAGGTGTTCGGGCTGACGAAACCGGGGGTCTTCTTCATGTTGTTGCCGGCGTACAGGTAGTACAGGCCACCGACGTCGTAACCCACGCCTTCGGCAAGGGAGCCTTTGTAGCCGCCGTAGAAATCGATTTCAACCGGGCCCTTGGTGGTGTTGGGGTTGGCGGTGGAATCCTTGATCCAGGTGATGCTCGAAGCCCAGGTGCCCAGGTAAAAGCCGCTGCTGTGCGCATAGTCAATGCCACCATTGATCGCAGGCTTTTTGCCCGATTGCGAAATTCCGCGATAGCGGTAGTCGGTGGTGGCACCGATGTTGTAAGACACTGTGGATTCCGGCGCGGGGGCTGCGGCTTGGGCAAAAGCACTGCCTGCTGCGAGGAAAGCTGCTGCGACGGCGATGTGGGTGGCTTTAAATTTCATCGATGGCTCCAAAGGTAAGTTGAAAGGACATGTTTCTTGATTACTGGTTTCCTTTAGCACGGAGCGTGCCAAAGTTTGTAGGCCTTGCGCTTGTTCGTCGTCGTATAACGGGGGTCCCGCGTTACAGTGAACTGGAATAGATACAAGATTGGCACCGATTTAGTGCGTCACTGAATGCGCATTTGTGGTGCATAAGGGAGAGAACCTAGCAATGAGCCTATCCTTAGTGCAAAGTCGTGCCCTGCTGGGCATGCAAGCGCATCCTGTGTGCGTCGAGGTGCACCTCGCCAACGGTCTGCCAAGCTTCACGCTGGTAGGCCTGGCCGAGACGGAAGTCAAGGAAGCACGTGAGCGCGTGCGCTCTGCCATCCAGAACACCGGGCTGGAGTTTCCCGGGAACAAACGCATCACGGTGAATCTGGCACCGGCTGATCTGCCCAAGGATTCTGGCCGCTTCGACCTGCCGATTGCGCTGGGCATCCTGGCGGCCAGTGGCCAGCTCGACACCCGCAAACTCAATGGTTACGAGTTCGCCGGCGAGCTGTCGCTGGGCGGCGAGTTACGCCCCATCCGCGGCGCGCTGGCCATGAGTCTGGCGCTGCCGGGACCGGATGCCGGCGCTGCCAAACCCAGACTTGTGCTGCCCGAAGGCAGCGCCGAAGAAGCCGCGCTGGTTCCGGGCACGGAGGTGTATCGCGCCACTCACCTGCTCGACGTGGTGCGCCAGTTTCTGCCGGGCGACACGCTGCCCGAAACCGTGGCAGGCTGGGAACGCTTGCAGCCCAGCGCAGCGCACAAAGAAGCGGCCTATCCTGACCTGTCGGATGTGAAGGGCCAGGCGGCGGCCAAACGAGCACTCGAAATTGCCGCAGCCGGCGGCCACAGCGTGCTCATGGTGGGCGCACCGGGTTCGGGCAAGTCCATGCTGGCGCAGCGCTTTGCGGGCCTGCTGCCGGCCATGAGCACCGAAGAAGCGCTGCAAAGCGCGGCGATAGCCTCGCTGGGCGGCCGCTTTTCGCTGGACCGCTGGGCCCAGCGCCCGACATGCTCGCCGCACCACACCGCCAGCGCCGTCGCGCTGGTCGGTGGCGGTTCACCGCCCAAGCCGGGTGAAATTTCGCTGGCCCATCACGGCGTTTTGTTTCTTGACGAGCTGCCGGAGTTTCCGCGTGCCGCGCTGGAGGCCCTGCGCGAACCACTGGAGTCGGGGACCATCACGATCTCTCGCGCGGCCCAGCGCGCCGAATTTCCAGCGCGTTTTCAGCTGATTGCCGCCATGAACCCCTGCCCCTGCGGGTATCTGGGCTCCTCGCTGCGCGCCTGCCGTTGCTCGCCCGACCAGGTCTCGCGATATCAGGGCAAGCTCAGCGGTCCATTGTTGGACCGCATCGACATACACGTGGAAGTGGGCGCGTTGGCGGCCGACGAGTTGATCAACACCCCGCCCGGCGAAAGCACCGCTGCGATCCGGCAACGCGTGGTCGCCGCGCGCGAACGGGCCATGACCCGCCAGGGCAGCAGCAATCACGCGCTGCAGGGCAAGGCCATCGACACCCAGTGTCAGCTTGATGAAGCCGCCGCGAAATTCCTGAACACGGCGGCGGCGCGACTGGGCTGGTCGGGCCGCAGCATTCACCGCTGTCTTAAAGTGGCGCGCACGGTAGCCGACCTGGCCGGCGCGCAGTCGGTCCAGCTCACGCATGTGGCTGAGGCGGTGCAGTACCGGCGGGCGCTCAAGGCACACTGATGCCCCGGAAAATATGGCGCCTCTCAGCTGGAACGTGCAGGGGTCCCATGCCCCCTCAGTGCCAATGCAAGCACTGACAGCACAAAGGCGGTCGCGCTTGCAGCGCTTCGCCACATGTTGGCCTGGCTCCATGCGCGTCGTGTGGGCTCCCAGTCGGAAGGCAAGGCGTCCGGGTTCCAGGACTCGGTGTAGGCGTTCAAAGGCAGGTTGACCTCACGGGTCAAAAAAATGATCCCTCCGACGTAAAGCAAAGCGGCTACAGCCAAACAGAGGTGCCAGCCACGGCGCTGCCAGTCCAGGGCGATCGCCAGAACACACCACAAGGGCGCCAAAAAGAAGAACACAAAAAAAAGGCTGTGCCGGACGTTCCGATTGAGCGAGGACTGCACGACCGCATAGGTCGCACCGTCCATTTGCTGGGTCGCAAAGTTGACGTTGAAACTGTAGGTACAGAAGAAGCCCGCCATGATGCCGAACCAGACAACGGCCAGGACATGAAAAGAGATGGAGGTGGGGGTATGTCTCATCGGTGCAGTATGAGACAGCTGCGGCCCGGCTCTCTTAACGCCGGATAAGCCCCAGGCTGGCGCGCACACGGGAAAGGGACACATCTGTCATGCCCAGCCAGGAGGCGAGGTGTTTCAAGGGGATTCGCTCACACCACATCGGCCGATTGACAAGCACCTGTTGATAACGCTGGCTCGCGTCAGACTGCAGGAATATGCGCTCGCGCCACATCTTTTCATCCAGCAGCCCCTGAAGAGCGCGCATTCGGAGTTCGGTCCAGGCCGCCTCACCCGCCATCTCCTTGTCGATCGTTGCATAAGGGATGGCGTGCACCCGCGTTGGCTCCAGTGCAGCCACAAAAAAAGAACTGTCCGTTTCACGCAGAGCAGAGGTGATGGGCCACAGCGGCTGCCCATCAGAGAAGAAGTTCTTGTTGGCTTCCACACCGTTCTGATCCAGGTAGTACAGCCTCAGCAGGCCGCTTTCTACCCACCAGAACTCGCTCCACCGCTCACCCGCCCGCAGCAGGATGTCTCCTTTTTCGAGACAACGCAGCCGTGCGCCCGTTGCCGCCCGCCGGAGGGCGGGATGCGGCGCATCAGGCATCAATGCCATCAGCCCTTCCAGCAGCAGGTGGTCACTCATGACGCCTTGGAATCAATACTCAAGCGTAGGCGGCAAAACCTACAGGTTGGGAGCCAGCAAGCGCTGCAGGTCTTCCGCCTTCTCACCACGCCGTTTGGCCAGATCCTGCAGCTGGTCGTCGGCTATCTTGCCGACGTTGAAGTACACGCTCTGCGGATGGCTCAGGTAAAAACCGCTGACACTCGCAGCCGGCGTCATGGCCAGGCTGCTGGTCAGCGCCATGCCGATGTCGGCGGCCTGCAGCAACTCGAACATGTCCTTCTTGACGCTGTGGTCCGGGCAGGCCGGGTAGCCGGGGGCCGGGCGTATGCCCTGGTATTTTTCGGCAATCATGTCTTCCGGGCTCAGCGTTTCGCTGGCGGCGTAACCCCACAGGTCCTGGCGCACCCGTTTGTGCATGGCTTCGGCAAAGGCTTCGGCGAGCCGGTCGGCCAGCGCCTTGAGCATGATGGACGAGTAGTCATCGTTGTCGTCGTTAAAGTACTTTTCTTTTTTCTCGGCACCCAAGCCGGCTGTCACAGCGAAGACACCGATATAGTCCTCAATTTTCAAGTCATTCTGGCCTTTAGCCCCTGTCAATCTTGCACGCGCAGCTATCAAATCAGGAGTGAGCACTTTCGGCGCCAAGAAATCCGACAAACAGCGGCTGGGCCGCATCACGCCGTCGAGCGCGGTTTTTTCGGCCTGCTGTCGCAGACCGTACCAAGTCATGGCGACCTCGTTGCGCGACTCGTCGGTGTAGATCTCGATGTCGTCGCCGACGCTGTTGGCCGGGTACAGCCCGATCACGCCACTGGCCGTCAGCCAGCGGCCTTCGATCAGGCGTTTGAGCATGCGTTTGGCATCGCCAAAAACGCGCACCGCTTCCTCGCCAACCACCTCGTCTTTCAGGATGGCCGGGAAGGGACCGGCGAGGTCCCAGGTCTGGAAGAACGGGCCCCAGTCGATGTAGTCCGCCAGTTCAGCCAGGTCAAAATTCTTGAACACACGGCGGCCGATGAACTTCGGCTTGGGCGGTGTGTAGTGGGTCCAGTCGATAGGCGTGCTGTTGGCGCGCGCCTTGGCCAGCGGCCACATCGGTGTCTGCTTCTTGTTGGCGTGCTGGGTGCGCACCTTGTCATAGTCAATATTGAGATCGGCTATGTATTTGGCCGCCTGGTCAGAGAGCAGGCTTTGCGCCACGCTGACGCTGCGCGAGGCGTCCGGCACGTACACCACCGGGCCTTCGTAATGGGGTGAAATCTTGACCGCCGTATGCACCCGGCTCGTGGTCGCGCCGCCAATCATCAGCGGGATCTTTTTGATGCGAAAGTGGTCGTCCTTCTGCATCTCACCCGCCACGTACTGCATCTCTTCCAGACTGGGCGTGATCAAGCCGGACAGGCCGACGATATCGGCGCCCTCGACCTTGGCGCGCGCCAGGATTTCGTGGCAGGGCACCATCACGCCCATGTTGACCACGTCGAAGTTGTTGCACTGAAGCACCACGGTCACGATGTTCTTGCCTATGTCGTGCACATCGCCCTTGACGGTGGCAATGATGATCTTGCCCTTGGTTTTGACGTCGCCGCCGGCCGCTTCGAGCAGCAGCTTCTCAGCCTCGATGTAGGGCAGCAAATGCGCCACGGCCTGTTTCATCACACGTGCGCTTTTCACCACCTGCGGCAAAAACATCTTGCCCTGCCCGAACAGGTCGCCCACGACATTCATGCCGTCCATCAACGGGCCCTCGATCACATGCAACGGCCGGCCGCCCTCGGCCTTGATCGCCTGCCAGACCTCTTCAGTGTCGATCACGATGTGTTCGTTCATGCCGTGCACCAGCGCGTGCGACAGGCGCTGGCGCACCGGCAAGGCGCGCCATTCATTGCGCTTGCTGTCGTCCTTGGCGCCGCTTTTCGCGGTCTCGGCAACCTCGATCAGGCGCTCGCTCGGACTCAACTGTTCTTCGCCGTCCTTGTAAACGGGTGTTCGATTCAGTACCACGTCCTCCACGCGTTCGCGCAGCGTCGGCTCCAGGTCGTCGTACACGCCGACCATGCCGGCGTTAACGATGCCCATGTCCATGCCAGCCTGGATCGCGTGGTAAAGAAACACCGTGTGAATGGCTTCCCGCACCGGGTCGTTGCCGCGAAAGCTGAAGGACACATTGGACACCCCGCCCGAGACCTTGGCACCCGGCAGATTCTGCTTGATCCAGCGCGTGGCGTTGATGAAATCGACTGCGTAGTTGTTGTGTTCTTCAATGCCGGTGGCAATCGCGAAAATATTCGGGTCGAAGATGATGTCTTCCGGCGGGAAGTCCAACTCGTCAACCAGCACGCGGTAGGCGCGCTCGCAAATCTCGATCTTGCGTTCATAGGTGTCGGCCTGGCCTTTTTCGTCAAAGGCCATGACCACGGCCGCCGCACCATAACGCTTGAGCAGTTTGGCCTGCTGTTTGAAAGGCTCCAGCCCTTCCTTCATGGAAATCGAGTTGACGATGCCCTTGCCCTGAATGCAACGCAGGCCGGCTTCTATCACGCTCCACTTGGAGCTGTCGATCATGATGGGCACACGTGCAATGTCGGGTTCGCTGGCGATCAAGTTCAGAAAACGCACCATGGCGGCCTGGCTGTCGAGCATGGCCTCGTCCATGTTGATGTCGATGATCTGCGCGCCGTTTTCCACCTGCTGGCGTGCGACCACCAAGGCCTGCTCGTATTCGCCGTTGAGGATCATGCGCGCGAAGGCCTTGGAGCCGGTGACATTGGTGCGCTCGCCGATATTGACGAACAACGTGCCCGCGCCTATGGCCACCGGCTCCAGGCCGGACAGTTTCATGGGGGGAACCAGGATTTCAGACATTCACTCACCTTGCAGATCAAAGGTGAGCGCCGTTGCAAAGGCAGGCTGATAGGCCCTGCTGTCACCCAAGCCTGACGAAACGGGGTTTCGCTGCAACGCTCCTTGGGTTGGGCGTATTTTAGACCAAGCAATGGCCTGGTGGATCAGGCTGTCAACCGCGTCATTGCTTCCTGGTACTTGGCAGCGGTTTTCTCGATCACGTCCTGCGGCACCCGCGGCGCCGGCGGGGTTTTGTCCCAGGGCTTGCCGTTGACCAGGGTCTGCTCCAGCCAGTCGCGCACAAACTGCTTGTCGTAGCTGGGCGGGTTGCTGCCAGCGGCAAATGCCTGCTCGTAGCCCTCAATTGGCCAGTATCGCGAGGAATCGGGCGTGAGCACCTCATCCATCAGGGTCAGCGTGCCGTTTTCATCGAGGCCAAACTCGAACTTGGTGTCGGCAATGATGATGCCTTTGGTCAGCGCAAAAGCCGCTGCCGCTTCGTAGATGCGGATGCTGATGTCACGGATCTGCGCTGCCAGCCCGGGGCCGACCACCTTGACCACCTGCTCATAGCTGATGTTTTCGTCATGTTCACCGACCGCTGCCTTGGCAGCCGGCGTGAAGATGGGCGCGGGCAGTTTGGACGCGTTTTTCAGGCCAGCCGGCAGTGGCACACCACACACCGCCTGGCTGTCCTGGTACTCTTTCCAGCCGCTGCCGGCCAGGTAGCCACGCACCACGGCTTCGACCGGGATCGGCTTCAGGCGCTTGACCAGCATGGAGCGGCCGGTGACCTGTGGCACTTCGGCGGGCGTGACCACGCTTTCGGGCGCTTCGCCGGTCAGGTGATTCGGACACAGGTGGCCCAGCTTGTCGAACCAGAACAGCGCCATCTGCGTTAGCAGCGCGCCTTTACCCGGGATCGGCTCGCCAAGGATCACGTCGAAGGCGCTCAGGCGGTCGCTGGCCACCATCAGCAGCCTGTGAGTGCCGACGGCGTAGTTGTCTCTAACTTTGCCGCGGGCCAGCAGCGGCAGGGAAGTCAGGGCGGAGGTATGCAGGGCTGTGGTCATGAATTGCTTGCAAGGTCGAAAGGCCCGCGCAGCTTTATGCGAGCCTTTAATTATCGCTATGGGAGCGCTACTGAGGCGTGTTACTGGATGACCTGGGCCAATTCGCCCCTGGCGTAGCGGCCGGCGACGACCTGCAGGGTGTCACCCTTGATCTTGGCGCCCTGGCCTTCGCAGCCGAACTCGATGTAACGCTGTTTGCAGATCGCCTTGGCGGCCTCGCGCGCCGGCTTGAGCCATTCGCGGGCGTCAAATTTCTCCGGGTTTTCGGCCAGGAACTTGCGTACCGCAGCCGTCATCGCCAGGCGGATGTCGGTGTCGATGTTGATCTTGCGCACGCCGTGTTTGATGGCTTCCTGAATCTCTTCCACCGGCACACCGTAGGTTTCCTTCATGTTGCCGCCATACTGGCGAATGATCGCCAGCAACTCCTGCGGCACGCTCGACGAGCCGTGCATCACCAGATGCGTGCTGGGAATGCGTTTGTGGATTTCCTTGATGCGGTCGATCGCCAGAATGTCGCCAGTGGGCTTGCGCGTGAACTTGTAGGCGCCGTGGCTGGTGCCGATGGCAATCGCCAACGCGTCGATCTGGGTCTGCTTGACGAAGTCGGCGGCCTGCTCGGGATCGGTCAGCAGTTGCTCGCGCGTCATGGTGGCGTCGGTGCCGTGGCCGTCTTCCTTGTCGCCCTTCATGGTTTCCAGCGAGCCGAGGCAGCCGAGTTCACCCTCGACGGTGACGCCGACCTTGTGCGCGAGTTGCGCCACTTTTTTGGTGACGTCGACGTTGTATTCGTAGCTGGCAATCGTCTTGCCGTCGGCCTCGAGCGAGCCGTCCATCATCACGGAAGAAAAGCCGAGGTTGATTGCGCCCTGGCAGACATCGGGGTTCTGGCCGTGGTCCTGGTGCATGACCAGCGGAATGTTCGGGTACATCTCGATGGCGGCCTGGATCAGATGTTTGATGAAGGGCTCACCCGCGTATTTGCGTGCGCCGGCGCTGGCCTGCAGGATCACCGGGGCGCCGGTTTCCTTCGCGGCTTCCATGACAGCCTGGACCTGCTCGAGGTTGTTGACGTTAAAAGCCGGAATTCCGTAGCCGTTCAGGGCTGCATGGTCCAGCAGTTCGCGCATGGAAACGAGTGCCATAGAGATATTCCTTCGGGGATGAGAAGTTGCGGGTAACCGGGTGGTAACTTCCGCCATTTTACCCGCAGGGTCCGGCCCCGCCAGTCATCACCTGCAGGGGCGTCGCATATCCCGGTCCGCGCGCTCAGGCCCGTGGCTGGGCGATGAAGCGTGCGATGTCGTCGAGCACCGGCGCCAGGCCACGCAGCGGCGTGGCCAGCGCGGCCACCAGGGTCACGTGGCTGACGCGGTCATAAACCTGCAGCCCCACCGGTACGCCGGCGGCTTTGAGACGGCGGGCCAGGGCTTCGGAGTTGCGCACCGGATTCACGGTGGTGTCGCCGCGCGCGGCCAGCAACAGTGCCGGCGGGGAGTTCCTGGAAGCATGTACCAGCGGCTGCGAATCAGCCGGCGTGCCCGGCCACTCGAAGGCCACCCGCACATCAGGGTTACCTATCGGCAAAAAATCATACGGTCCGGCCAGACCGATCCAGCCGGCCAGTTGCACGGGCTGCAGGCCCGCGCCACCCAGCCAGCGCGCGTCGAGCGCCAGCATGGCGGCGTTGTAGGCGCCAGCGCTGTGGCCCATCACAAACACTTGGCGCGGGTCGGCGCCAAGTTCGCCCAGGTGGTCCACGGTCCAGCGCATCGCCTGCGCGCTGTCCTGAAGGAACACCGGGTATTTCACCTGGGGGCTGAGCCGGTAATCGGCTACCACCACCGCGATGCCCCGCGAAGCCAGCGCCTCGCCGACAAAACGGTAGCTGGCGCGCTCGCCGGTAGTCCAGCTGCCGCCGTAGAAAAACACCACGACCGGCCCCGGCGTGCGCCGCTGCAGCGGCAGATAGATATCCAGCCGCTGGCGCGCCGCCGGGCCGTAAGCCACGTCGGCGCGCAGGGTGTAACTGTTGCTGGGCACCAGGGCGTTGAGCGCACCCGAGGCCGAGCAGCCGGGCAGCACGGCCAGGCCGGCGACCGCCAGCAGGCCGAGCCAGCCGCGGCGGGAAGAAAGGGGATTTCGCAGGGTCATCTTTTGACTACGCTGCAACGGCGCCACCGGATTCAGAATGGGCTGCCGTAAAACTCTTTAGCTACTCTTTTGATAGCTACAAATCACTGCAGCACAAGGGCAGAAGGCCTTTTATTCACTCAACCCGGCAAATCTTGAGCATGTTGGTGCCGCCCGGCGCGCCCATGGGTTCGCCGCAGGTGATGGCGTAGACATCGCCGCTGGCCACGATGCCGCGCTTTTTCAGGTGCAGTTCGGCCTCGCCCAGCGCCATGTCGCGTTCTATGCTCTGGTCCATCAGCAGCGGACGCACATTGCGGTACAGCGCCATCTTGCGCTGGGTCGCGAGTTTAGGTGTCAGCGCATAGATCGGGATGTGGATGCGGTGCCGGCTCATCCACAGCGCGGTCGAACCAGAATCGGTCAGCGCCACGATGGCCTTGCAGCCGAGGTGGTAGGCGGTGAACAGCGCGCCCATGGCGATTGACTGGTCGATGCGCGCAAAGGTCATGCCCGTGAAGTCGGCGTCCAGCTTGACGTCCTCGGCCTTCTCGGCCTCGGCGCAGATATTGGCCATCTCGATGATAGTTTCCAGCGGGTAACGGCCGGCGGCGGTTTCGGCCGAGGTCATCACGGCATCGGTACCGTCGAGCACGGCATTGGCCACGTCGCTGACCTCGGCGCGGGTCGGCACCGGGTTGGTGATCATGGACTCCATCATGTGGGTCGCGGTGATGACCACCTTGTCGAGGTCGCGCGCCATCTTGATCATGCGTTTTTGCAGCGCCGGCACGGCCGCATTGCCGACCTCGATAGCCAAATCGCCTCGCGCAACCATGATACCGTCGCTGGCACGGCAAATGGATTCAAGGTTCGGAATAGCCTCGGCACGCTCGATCTTGGCAATCAGCCCCGGCTTGTGACGCCACTCGGCGCCCGCCACATTGCAGAGCTGGCGCGCCATCTCCATGTCACTAGCGTTCTGCGGGAAGCTGACGGCCACGTAGTCGGCCTGGAAACTCATGGCCGTGCGTATGTCTTCCATGTCCTTGGCGGTCAAAGCCGGCGCCGTCAGGCCGCCGCCCTGCTTGTTGATGCCCTTGTTGTTGGACAACACACCGCCTATCTTCACCGTGGCGTGCACCTGCTCACCGCGCACCGCCTCTACCGTCATCACGATCAGGCCGTCGTTGAGCAGCAGGGTGTCGCCGGCTTTCACGTCGCGCGGCAACTCCTTGTAGTCCAGGCCCACGCCGTTGATGTCGCCGGGCTCGGTGCGCGACGCGTCGAGCACAAACTTCATGCCGGTCTCCAGCTGCACCTTGCCTTCGGCAAACTTGCCGACGCGAATTTTCGGGCCCTGCAGGTCGGCCATGATCGCGACCTCGCGGCCGGCGCGGGTAGCGGCCTCGCGCACCAGCCTGGCGCGGTCGATGTGGTCCTGCGCCGTGCCATGGCTAAAGTTGAGACGGACGCAATTGACGCCGGCGCGGATCATCTGCTCAAGCAGGGCCGGGTCGCTGGACGCGGGGCCCAGGGTGGCAACAATTTTGGTACCGCGGGTCTGCATCTTCATGGTGTCTCCTGTAATTTAGTTTCTGATTTTCACACGAAAAGGTTACAAGCCGGTTACCAGCGCCCTCTGCACAGTCTGGGTATTTCGCCACCCGCGCGCAACGGCATGGTACAAACTTCGTCACACCCCCTGCACTTGTATTGATCCTAGTCAGAGCCCGCCTGCGGCGCGGCCCGCAGAATCATCAGGCCAGTCACCCACGCGGCGCCCCTGTAGCGCCCGCCAGGCAAACGATCAACCCACCGCAAGTTCTGTTCATGACACCCCTGCACGCACCCCCCCTTCCCCAACCGCTGGCGACAGACGCACCGCTGCCGCACCGCAAGGTCATCCGCGGCTGGCTGCTGCCGCTGGGCCAGCGCAGCAGCTGGCGCGCGCTGGCCTTGCTGGCGCTGGACTACGGCCTGCTGACGCTCTTGCTGACGGGTGTGATCCTGTTCGATTCCCTGTGGATCATGGCGGCCTGCGGGCTGGCCGCCGGTTTTGTCATCGGCCGGCTGTTCGTGATCGGCCATGATGGTTGCCACCAGAGCCTGACGCCTTCGCGCCCACTCAACCGCTGGCTGGCGCGCATCGCGTTTTTGCCTTCGCTGACCGCCTACAGCCTCTGGGACGTGGGCCACAACGTGGTGCACCATGGTTTCACCAACCTTAAGGGTGTGGACTTCGTCTGGGCGCCGCTGACGCAGCAGGAGTTCGCCGCGCTGTCGCCGCCAGCCCGCCTGATGCAGCGCATTTACCGCAGCGGTTGGGGACCGGGCCTGTATTACATGGTCGAGATCTGGTGGAAAAAGATGATGTTTCCGCCCCAGGGCAGCCTGGGCAACACCCGCCGCGCGGTCTTCACCTGGGATTGCATTCTGGTCAGCACATTTGCCTTACTGTGGATCGCCGGCCTGGTCGGGGCCGCGCTCGCCACGGAGCAATCAGTGGCCTGGCTGCTGGCCCTGGGTTTTGCCTTGCCGCTGTTTGTCTGGTTCAACATGATGGGTTTTGTGATCTACGGCCACCACACCCATGTGAAAGTGTCCTGGCACGATGACCGCGCCGCCTGGCAGCGCGCCCAGCCTTTTGTCTCAACCACGGTGCATCTGACCTTTCCGCTGCAGATAGGCGCGGTGCTGCATCACATCATGGAGCACACCGCGCATCACGTGGACATGAGCATCCCGCTGTACAAACTCAAGGAAGCGCAGAAGATGCTGGAAGACCTGTTGCCCGGCCGCATCGTGATCCAGCGCTTTTCCTGGCGCTGGTACTTCGAGACCGCACGCGCCTGCAAGCTGTATGACTTCACGCGCAACTGCTGGACCGATTTTGCGGGCCGGCCCACCAGCGCACTGCGTCCGGCGCAGTGAGGATTTGCGCCGCTTGAACTCAGGCCGGCAGTGCGTCTGAACAGGCGGCGCTACCGCAGCCTTCGACGAGGCCAGCAGGCAGGTCCTCAGGGCGCCTCACCACACCGGTAACCGGATCGTAGCCGGCGCGGCGCAAATGCAGCGCCAGCGCCGCGTCCATGCTCTGCGCATGTTGCGGAAACCACAGCGCCAGTTCACTGGCCATGGCACGCAGGGCGCCCAGCTTCCCATCGGCGGCTTCCGCAGCGCCTTCGCGCATCACCTGCAGCACCACCTTGTGCTGCATGCTGTGACAGTTGGTCGAGGCGAAACGGGTTGCCAGCATCCAGCGGTCTTCCTGCCCGAAATGCGCGTCGGTGTGGGTGATCAGGTCTTGCCAGGCGGCGGCCAGTCGATCGTCGCCCGCGCTCTGGGCTTGGGCCAGCCGGTCGACGAACTCGCGGTGGGTATCGTCCATGAGGGGCAGGTCGAGCGACAGGGCGTCGGACCATTCGAGGTGGGCCACAGGGTTCTCCAGAAGTGTTTCCAGAGCTTAGCCAGCAGGCGCCACCGCGCGTTGATCCATGTCAGGGATACCGGCCGCACTCGTGATTTAGATGTAAAAAAAACAGCGTCAGCCCTTATCCAACGGGCGCAAACAGCTATAAAAACAGTAGCAAATCTTCATGGCTAAGCTTCGGAACGCCGCTGCAAAACCTCGAAGGCCGGCAGGGTTTTGCCCTCCAGCACTTCCAGGAAGGCGCCGCCGCCGGTGGAGATATAACCCACGTCTTGTTCGATGCCGTATTTGGCAATCGCGGCCAGGGTGTCGCCACCGCCGGCGATGCTGAAGGCGCTGCTGGCGGCAATCGCTTCGGCAATGGCTTTGGTGCCGCCTTCGAAGGCATCGAACTCGAACACACCGACCGGACCGTTCCAGACGATGGTGCCGGCAGCCATCAGCTGGGCGGCGAGTTTTTTCGCGGTCTGCGGGCCGATGTCGAGGATCAGGTCGTCATCCGCCACATCGGCTGCAGCCTTGACCGTCGCTGGCGCCTCAGCCGAAAAGCTTTTGGCCGTGACCACGTCGGTGGGAACCGGCACCTCGGCGCCGCGCGCCTTCATCGCTTCCATCACGGCGCGGGCTTCGTCGAGCAACTCGCGCTCAGCCAGGCTTTTGCCGATCGGCAGGCCATTGGCCAGCATGAAAGTGTTGGCAATGCCGCCACCGACGATGAGCTGGTCCACCTTGCTGGCCAGCGCTTTCAGGATGGTGAGTTTGGTCGAGACCTTGCTGCCAGCCACGATGGCCACCAGCGGGCGTTTTGGATTGGCCAGCGCCTTGGAGATCGCGTCCATCTCGGCAGCCAGCAAGGGGCCGGCGCAGGCGGTCGTGGCGAACTGGGCAATGCCGTAGGTCGAGGCTTCGGCGCGGTGCGCCGTGCCGAAGGCGTCATGCACAAAGATGTCGCACAGCGCTGCCATCTTGCGGGCCAGCGCCTCGTCGTTTTTCTTTTCGCCGGTGTTGATACGGCAGTTCTCCAGCAGCACCAGTTCGCCCGGCTGCACCTGCACACCATCGACCCAGTCGGACTTCAGCGGCACCTCGCGCTGCATCAGCTCGCCCAGGCGTTTGGCCACCGGCGCCAGCGAGTCTTCGGGCTTGAACGCGCCTTCGGTGGGCCGGCCCAGATGCGAAGTCACCATCACGGCGGCGCCAGCATCAAGCGCCATCTGGATGCAGGGAATGGAGGCACGGATGCGGGTGTCTTCGGTGATATTGCCGGCATCGTCCTGCGGCACGTTGAGGTCGGCGCGAATGAACACACGCCGGCCCTTGACAAGGCCTTGGGCACAAAGATCGGAAAAACGGATGAATTTCATGGGGACTCGCAAGAAAACGGAGAAAAAATCGATGTGCCGCAATTGTAGAAGCGGCTCCAGTGAGACTCACCAGCCGAGATGGATGTGCAGCGGCAGGTACACCACCATGCCCGCAACGATGGTGCCGAGCACGCTGCGACGCCAGAAAAACCAGGCCGCGCCAGCCAGCGCAGCAAACACACGCGCGTCCCGCCAAGTGGCGATCAGCGCACCCTGCGTCATCACGACCTCGGGCACGATGACCGCCGCCAGCGCAGCAATCGGCGCATAGTGCAGCCCGCGCTGGGCCCACGCCGGCAAGGTCCAGGGTTTGCTCGACAGGAAAAAGAAAGAACGCGTGATGACGGTGACCCCCGCCAGGCCCAGGATGGTCACGACGGTCCAGCCATCGGTCTGCATCATGCGGCCTCCCCGGATTTGGGAAGGCCGGCATCCGGCTTAGCGGGCTTCTCGAGCATCAGGCACACTGCCACAGCCGCAGCAATGCCCACCAGGATGTTGAGCTTGAGCGGCAGCGCAAAGGCCGCCACCGCTGCGGCGCCGGCCACACCGGCGGAGATCAGGCGCATCCGGCTGCTGGCCAGCGACAGCGTGATGCCCAGCAAGGCCAGGATGCCGGCAAAACCCAGGCCCCAGTGCAAGGGCACGGCATTGGCCATGGCGATACCGATCAGGCTGGGTACCACCCAGGCGACCCAGGTGACGGCACAGTTTCCCGCCAAGCTGGCCTCCTGCGCGCGCAGGGTCGGCAGATCATCGGGCGGCACCGGCTTGGGATGGCGCGCGGTGAACATCACATAACTGAGGTCGGTCGTGAAGTAACCGCCGGCCATGCGGCGCCACAGCGGCTGGTGCATCATGTACGGGCGCAAGTGGGCGCTGAACACGACAAAGCGCAGGTTCACGCAGGCCGCAGTCGCCAGGATCACCCACATGGGCGCGCCGGCGACGATCAGCGGAACCGCCGCGAGCTGCGAGCTGCCAGCAAACACCACCAGGGTCATCAGCACACACTCGAACACGCTGAGGCCGGACTTGACCATGGCTACGCCGGTCATCAGGCCCCAGGCCGCCGTGCCGGCGGCAATCGGCGCCATGTCTCTTACGCCCTGACGAAATTCCGGATGGCGCCACAAGGGCTCCCTCAATGACGTCATGGCGCAGCCGCAGCCGGCCCGAACACCATTCCGGGCGCCAGCGCAAATCCACGCAAAAACTGCGCGGCATCGAGCGCCTTGCCACCCGGTTTTTGCAGGCGTGTCAGGCGCAGAGCGCCGTCTGCCGCAGCAACATCCACCCCCTGATCGCCGACGGCCAAAACCTGACCCGGTCGCGCGCCTGCAGGCAGGGGCCCCGGCAATACAGTCGCCGCCCAGATCTTGAGGGTGTCACCGGCCACCGAACTGGCGGCCACCGGAAAGGGGTTAAAGGCACGGATACGACGCTCAATCACTGCTGCGCCGTGGGTCCAGTCGATGGCGGCCTCGTGCTTTTCAATTTTGTGGGCGTAACTGATGCCCTGCGCCGGCTGCTTCACAGGGGTCAGCCCGCCACAGGCCGCAAGCTCCAGCGCCTCGACCATCAGGCGACCACCCAGAGCCGCCAACCGGTCATGCAGGCTGGCGGTGGTGTCGGCCGGAGTGATGGCGGTTTTTTCAACCAGCAGCATGTCGCCGGTGTCCAGCCCCGCATCCATCTGCATGATGGTGATGCCGGTCTGGAAGTCGCCGGCCTCGATGGCGCGGTGAATCGGCGCCGCACCGCGCCAACGCGGCAACAGCGACCCGTGAATGTTAAAGCAGCCCAGCCTCGGCGTGGTGAGCACCCACTGCGGCAGGATCAAGCCGTAGGCGGCAACCACCATGGCATCGGCGCGCGCGCCCTCGATGGCGACATGCGCCGCGGCAGCATCTTCGGGGTATTTGCCGTCCAGCCGCAAGCTGCGCGGCTGGACGACTGGAATGTTGTTTTCGAGGGCGAACTGCTTGACGCTGGAGGCCTGCAGCTTCATGCCGCGCCCTGCGGGGCGGTCCGGCTGGCTCAAGACCAGCGCAACCTCAAAGCCAGCCGCGTGGAGTTGCGCCAAGGCCACGCGGGCGAATTCGGGGGTACCTGCAAAAATAATGCGCATCAGATGATTTTCGCCGAGGTCTGGCCTGTCAGAAACCTGCCAGCCCATTTTCTGCCGCGCTACCTGACCGAATGCGCCTTCGGGGCATTTTCTTCATACCAGCCGGGGCCGCGGAACCGGCTTCGCCGGGCCGCAGGCGCAGCGCCCCCTTGGGGCTGATGCCTGCGGCTCCGAACCTGCTTGCGCAGGTTTGGACAGGCATCAGAAGCGAAGCCTCTGGCGAGCGGCGGCCTGCAAGGTGCAGAGAGCGACACGCAGTGCGCGAACGAGGGGGCTATTTCAGCTGCTTGATCATCTTGGTTTTGATGCGGTTGCGCTTGAGCGGCGACAGGTATTCGACAAAGACCTTGCCCATCAAATGGTCCATCTCATGCTGCACACACACGGCCAGCAGGCCTTCGGCGCTGTGGATTTGCTGCTTGCCGTCCAGGTCCAGCGCCTGGACCTTGATGGCGCTGGCGCGCTCCACGCCGTCGTACACGCCGGGCACCGACAGGCAGCCTTCGTCATTGATCTGGGTTTCAGGGCTGGACCAGACCAGCTCGGGGTTGATCAGCACCAGTGGCTGGTCACGACCTTCGCTCACATCAATGACAACCAGGCGTTCATGAACATTGACCTGGCTGGCGGCCAGGCCAATGCCGTCGGCCGCGTACATAGTTTCCAGCATGTCGTCCACCAGGACACGGATGCGCGCGTCCACGGCAGACACCGGCTTGGCCACGGTATGCAGGCGCGGATCGGGGTAACAAAGAATAGTCAGTTGGGTCATGGTGGCAAACAATCAGATGTCGCTATTTTCGCTAATTTTCGCTAATTTTCAGCATTCGGGTCGTTCTGAAATCGCATATTCGTTGCCTAATCAAGGGCTTAAGTACAAAATCGCTAGTGATTTATCAAGTTACAAACACGGCATTCGGCCCCCTCACCACAGGCCATGCCAGCCCCAAGGGCCTCAAGATGCAAACTATGTCTGGTCGTTTCAGTCAATTTTCAATGGCGGCAGCCCTGCTGGTGTGTACGGCAGGTTTGCATGCCCAGAATTTCCCGATCACGCCTGGCCAACGGGCCACCGCCAATCAGGTCGCCCAAACCGGCGTGCCGCTAGCCGACCTGGTGCCCAACGCACCGGATGAATACACTGTCAAACGCGGTGACACCCTGTGGGGCATCTCCGGCATGTTCCTAAAAAGCCCGTGGCGCTGGCCCGAACTCTGGGGCATGAACCTGGAGGACATCCGCAACCCGCACCGCATCTACCCCGGCCAGCAGCTGTATCTGGACAAGGCCAACGGCCGCGCCATCCTGCGCACCCGCCGCAGTGCCGACGGCACGCCCGGCGGCACAGTGCGGGTATCGCCACGCACGCGTTATGAGTCGCTGGCTGACGCTGCGGTTCCCACCCTGTCGCCGCAAGCCATCGAGCCCTTTCTATCCGAGGCGCTGATCGTTGACGAAGCCGCCTTTGCCCTGGCGCCCCGCATTGTGGCCACCCAGGAAGGTCGCGTGTTGCTCAGCCGCGGTGACCGCGCCTATGCCCGTGGCGCCTACAGCAGCAAGGACGGCGGCAAACCCCTGAGCACCGCCAAAGGCGAACCGGTGGACTACCGCGTTTTCCGCAATGCCACGCCCTTGAAAGACCCGAGCACGGGTGAAATTCTCGGCTACGAAGCACAGTTTGTCGGCAAGGCTGAATTGGTGCGCGGCGAAACCACGGTTGACATCGTCGGCAAGGACGGCAAGGTATCGACGGAAATTGTGCCTGCGACCATCGACATCATCTTCGCCAAGGAAGAAATGCGGGTCGGCGACCGGCTGGTACCGGAGCCTCCCCGCGAACTGCTGAGTTACGTGCCGCGCGCGCCGACCACACAGATCGAAGGGCAGATTGTCTCGATTTACGGCAGCGCTGTCCGCTTCGCCGCCGGCAACCAGGTGGTCGTGCTCAATCGCGGCGCCCGAGACGGTCTGGAACGCGGCCATGTGATGGCGCTTCAGCAAAGCGGTGTCCAAATGACCGACCGTACCGACTCAGCCCGGACCCAGATCCGGCTGCCAAACGAACGCAATGGCTTGCTGATCGTTTTCCGCACCTTTGAAAAATTGTCTTATGCCCTGGTATTGCAGGTCAATGACGGCGCGAAAGTGGGTGACCGCTTCGTCAATCCGAACTAGACCGATCCCGTCAATGCCGAGCGCGATCCGCCATGGAAGCCGCTGAACTTGGCGCCTGGTTGCGCCTGACGCTGACGCCCGGTCTGGGCGACACCGCGTCGCGCAAGCTGTTGGCGGCTTTTGGATCAGCACAAGCCATTTTTGAGCAATCTGCCGGCACCTTGCGCCAGCTGGGCTCCGACAAGCTGGCTAACGCGCTGCAGACCGTGCCCGACACTCTGGGCGCCCAGTTGCAGGCCACGCTGGAATGGCTGCAGGCGGGCGACGACCGGCAGGTGGTCACGCTGGGGGATCCCTGCTACCCCGCAGCACTGCTCGACATCGAGGACCCGCCTTCCATGCTCTATATGCTTGGAGCCTTTGGTACACGGGCGCAAGCAGCTATCAAAAACAGAGCGCTTTGTCTGGCCATGGTGGGCAGCCGCAACCCGACGCCGCAAGGCGAGAGCAATGCACGGCAATTTGCCAAAGTGTTTGGCGCGGCCGATCTGTGCGTGGTGTCCGGCCTGGCGTTGGGCGTGGACGGCGCGGCCCACGACGGCGCCTTGCTGGGCGGCGGCACAACGATTGCGGTCGTCGGCACCGGCCTGGACCGGGTGTACCCGAAAAAGCACCTGGACCTGGCGCACCGGATTGCACAGGACGGCTTGATCATCAGCGAGTTCCCGCTGGGCACGCCACCACTGACCGCAAACTTCCCCAAGCGCAATCGCCTTATTTCCGGCCTGTCCCAGGGAACGCTGGTGGTCGAGGCGGCGCTGAAATCGGGCTCGTTGATCACCGCGCGGCTGGCCGCCGAACAAGGCAAGGATGTGTTTGCGATTCCGGGCTCCATCCACTCCCCACAGTCACGCGGCTGCCACGCGCTGATCAAGCAGGGGGCCAAGCTGGTCGAATCGGCGCAGGACGTTCTTGAAGAACTCCGTCTGCCTTATGCGGCGAGCAGGGCGAGCGCCGGCCCGGACAGCGATGACGAACCGGAGGAAGCGTACCTGCTGACAGCCATGGGTTTTGAGCCTGTCAGCCTGGACGCACTGCAGGCACGCACCGGCCTGCCCACATCCGAATTGCAAGGCCAGTTGCTGGAGCTGGAGCTGGCCGATGCGGTCGCGCGCTTGCCCGGCGGCCTGTTTCAGCGGATCTCCCTGGGCTGAGCCCGACACTGACTGCCGGACCTGCGGGGCGGCGCCCAACTGCGTTATATTGGACGCATGTTTGAAGTGCTGGTGTATGTTTACGAAAATTATTGGCAGGGCGACGCCTGCCCCGAGTTGCACCAACTGAGCCGCAAATTGACGGCGGTCGGCTTTGAAGCCGAAGAGATTCAAGCGGCTCTGGTCTGGCTCAATGGTCTGAATATTGCCGCCCAGAACACCCAGATTGGCCTGCCGGATGAAGCTGGCGTGACGGGCGGCCCGGTGGTGAAGTCCACCATTGCAACAACAGGATTTCTGCCCCAGTCTGCTGCCAGCCTGCGCGTGTATTCGGTTGCCGAACAGGAACACCTGGGCGCGCCAGCCTTGGGTTTCGTGAGTTTCCTCGAATCTTCGGGCGTATTGCCGCCGCACATGCGGGAAATTGTCATGGACCGCGCCATGGCCGCGCCGGGCGACCCGCTGGCGCTGGACGACCTCAAGATCATTGTGCTGATGGTTTACTGGAGCTTTGGCGAAGAGCCAGATGCTCTGGTTCTGGACGAACTCTGCGACGACGCGGACTTCCGCATTGCGCATTGAGCCCCCACGCTTTTCACTTCGTGTAATGCGCTGCACTTTGCAGGCCGCCGCTCGCCGGAGGCTTCGCTTCTGGCGCCTGTCCAAAGCTGCTTAAGCAGCTTCGGAGCCGCAGGCGCCAGCCCCGAGGGGGCGCTGCGCCTACGGACTGGCAGAGCCAGATCCGCGGCCCCTGCTGGTGAAGAGAGGCCCTCACCGCTCTAGCGATTAGCCCAGAAGACGCTCCGGGTTCGCATCGAGCTTGGCCAGCGCATCGCGGGTAGCGCGCACAGTCAGCGCCTCGTCTTCGGTCGGCACCAGCAGGCCGGCCTGCAGGTAGGCCGCCAGCCGGCGCGCCTGGATCAGGAAGTTGCGGCCGTCGGCGGATGCGAACAAATGCAGTTGCTTGCGGTCACTGCGCCAGGCGAACTGCACGTGGCTGACCTTGCCGTTGTGGTCCAGGCTGAACCAGGCCCCGACTTGAAGCTCCAGCGCCCAGGCGCGCACGGCCTCGCTGGGCCGGCTGCCCCCATCGGCGATCACCGCAAGGTCGGAGGCATCGATGCCAATCATCATGACCAGGTTTTCGGTGTCCAGCGGCAGGTCACCCACATCCTCGTCCGACAGATAGTCCTCCAGGTTGGCCAAGCGCTTGGCCATCTCGTCGATACGCTCGAGTGATATGGCATCGGTTTTGGACATGAAGGCGTCAGCCAGCGTCTCACTGATGATTTTGAGGTGCTGGTCCTGCACTGGCGTCGCCAGGCCCAGCATGGACATGCCCTGTCGCAACAACTGAAGCAGCTTGGGCAAATCGGCGATCACACGCGCCCGGTCATTGCGGTTCGGTTTGGCGCTCGCGGCCCATACCAGATCGGCCGCAGCCCGCTTGAGTTTGATCGTGTCATTGTGCTGGGGGCCATTCTTCATGGCGGCAATGGCCAGAACTTCAGCCCATATCTTGAACAGGAACTCCCGGATTTGTTCGCGCACCGGCATGTCATTGAGCATGTTGCGCATCTCAATGGTGTACTGGATCGCCATGGTCTCTTTTTGCTCCATTTGTTGGGCCACCGTCACCACGCGCGCGACACTGCCCTGCTCGGAAAGAAACTTCGACAGGAATTTCTGGAATTCGTCGTAGACGAGCTGAAATACACGCCGGCCGGTCTCCGGATACTGCTCGATCACCTGCACCACCCGCTTGACTTCGATTTCAAGCGCGCTGCCCGACACCGTTGCGTCAAAGCCCAGCACGCAGGAGCCCATGCGGTCAATCAAGCGGCGTGCGGGATGCTGCAGGGAGCCGAAAAATTCAGGCTCGGAAATCGCCACGCGCAGCACCGGCATCTGTAGCCGGGCAAACCATACCCGGACCGCAGGAGGAATCCGGTCTTCCGCCAAAATACTCTGAAACATCAGCGCCACGATTTCGATGGTGGCTTTCTCGCTGGATGTGGATGCCGCCTGTTTGAGCACACTGGTGCGCTGACGCAAGGCACCCGCCGCCTGCTCGACCTGCGCCACACCATAAATCTGGTCCGGCGCATCGACCAGGGTGCCTTCGTGACTGTTGCCACAATCGCCACCGCCAGACGGCGTCCTGGCCAATGCCTGTGCCAACTGTGGAGAAGGCTCATGAGCCTGAGTCTGATCGAACTCGACGGCATGGTCGGACAACAGGCGCTTGAGGTGGCCCATGACCCCCTGCGCCCGCATACGCGCCCGCGCCAGCGGCGAGGTGCCGGTTTGCATGCGCGTCTCATCCTGGATATCGCTCCTGCCTGCAGCCATCTCCGAGCCAGTGGCCTCGCGGCCTGGGTTTGTGCCCCGACCACCGCCCCGACCGCTTGAACCACCACCGAAACCGCCGCCTGCCCCTGCCGAGCTCGGGCCGCGTTCCCCCGGGTCACCCCGGGAAGCGCCAGCGCCGAAAGACGGCCCGCGCCCGCCAGCCCGTCCACCGCCTGCCCCGTTGGAGTCGAATACTAAATCGGACGCCCTATCCCACCCCGTATCAGACCTGCCCCCCGGTCCGCCGGAGCCACCTGGCCGGCCGTAGCCAGGTTCATCGAAATGCCGGCCGGGGGCCGGAAGCGTGGAGGCCCGCTCGCCCGGTGCCATGCCCGCAGGCCTGGACAGCCTGGCGGCAGGCGCATTCGGAACCGCCGAAGGTGTGCGTTTGACCAGCGCCCGGCGGTCAATGTCCACCATGACGTTTTCCTTGATCAGGAATTCGTTGGCGGCCCGGTAGGCCTCCAGCAGATGGGTGGTGAGGCGTTGCTGGATCAGGTCTTGCACTGTGAGCCACAGCTCGCGCGACAGCGGCGCCAGCGTCCATTGTTCGACCAGGTTTTGCGACAGGACTTCGGGGCGCAAAACATCCTCCTTGGCCAGTTCGGGAACACTTTCCAGCGCCTGAATGCGCAGTCGCAGATCGTTGAGCTCCCAACTGGCGCTGTCCAGAAGACGCAGGGCCAGCCGCGAGGCAAGGATCTTGTTCTCCATCACCTCATTGCCCATCAACTCGAATTTCCCGCTGTCCAGCGGCATGGAGGCGGTAGCCGCCGGTGCAATCAGCGCTTTTTTCCAGGCAGCCATGGTGGCATCAACCCAGATGGTTTCGTTTTCCTGGAACGACATCCAGCCATCGCGGCGGTCTTGCATCTCGCGGGCGGTCCCGGCCGCATCCATCGCTTCAGACAAGCGGGCCTTGATGTCTGCGGCCAGCGTCGGCATCACGCCTGCAGCAAAAGCAACAAACTGCTCACGCGCTTGGCGAGCCAGACGAAGATCCTGTTTGTTGGTTGCAGCCACAGCCGTGTAGGTTCTTAGAAAGGCTGGTTACACCGTCGCTCCGGCATTGGGATCGTTCGGATTCTCGTCCTTTTTGCCTGATGAAGGCTTCACCAGGTCCTCGCGCTTGATGCCCAGCCACATGGCGATGGCGGCGGCCACGAACACTGAAGAATAAATACCAAACAAAATACCAATTGTCAGCGCCAACGCAAAATAAAACAGCGTTGGCCCACCAAAAAGCAGCATCGACAACACCATGATCTGGGTGGAGCCATGCGTGATGATGGTGCGGCTGATGGTCGACGTGATCGCGTTGTCGATGATCTGCTCGGTATCCATCTTGCGGTAGCGACGGAAGTTTTCGCGGATGCGGTCAAAAATCACCACGGATTCATTGACCGAATACCCAAGAACCGCCAACACCGCCGCCAGCACCGAGAGCGAAAACTCCCACTGGAAAAATGCAAAAAAGCCCAGAATGATGATCACATCATGCAAATTGGCAATGATGGCGGCCACCGCATACTTCCACTCAAACCGGAAGGCCAAGTAAATCATGATGCCGACCACCACCATGGCAAGCGCTTTCAGACCATCCTGGGCCAGTTCTTCCCCCACCTGCGGACCGACAAACTCGGTGCGCCGCAACACGACCTGCGGGTCACCGGCTTTCAGCGCTGTCATGACCTTGTCGCTTTGCTGCGCTGTGGTCACGCCTTTTTGTGCGGGCAGGCGAATCATCACGTCACGCGCAGTACCGAAATTTTGCACCTGAACATCGGTAAAGCCGAGGCCAGCCACAGTGCCGCGGATCTTCTCCACATCGGCGGGCTGCGAGTAGCTGACTTCCATCACCGTGCCACCGGTGAACTCCACCGAAAGATGCAGGCCGCGAGAGAACAGAAAAAACACCGCCAGAGCAAAGGTGGCGAACGAAATCACGTTGAAAATCAGGGCATGCCGCATGAACGGGATGTCCTTGCGGATCTTGAAAAATTCCATGGGATCCTTTCCTTCTTGTTCTGTTGTCTAGGGCCTGTTCACACTATTTAGGCAAGTGCGAACGTGATTAAAACATCGCCAATTTACGCGCGCGACGACGCTTAGCCTGGGCGGCTGGGCTAGGAGTGCAACAACGAGTGGCGGTGTTTTCCACGCTCCTTCCGGGTTGCGACCAAAAAGGCCATGCACAGCGTTGCAAAGCCTTGCCGGGCGCTGCCCGTAGCCGTAGGGCCGCGAAGTGACCCGGCGAAGGGCTGCATTGGCGCTGCTGCGCTGTACAGCTTCGCGCACGGACGCTTCGCAGCGCCAGCCCGGCTGCATTTTGCGCCTCCTGCATGACCTTTTTGACTCGCAACGCATCTTGCCTAAATAGTAAGAACAGGCTTTAACTCGCCGATGGCGCCGACTTGCCGGACTTGGCAGGAACACCCGCGTCGCCGGCCGGCCGCCACACTGTGCCAATGGACACGGATTTGAGCTTCTTTTGCCGACCGTACCAGAGATTAACCAGCCCGCGCGAGAAAAATACCGCCGAGAACATGCTGGTCAGGATGCCGATCACGTGCACCACCGCAAACCCACGCACCGGCCCCGAGCCGAAGGCCAGCAAAGCCAGGCCGGCAATCAGCGTCGTGATGTTCGAGTCAAGAATAGTGGCCCAGGCGCGTTCATAGCCGGTGTGGATGGCGGCCTGCGCCGACGCGCCGTTGCGCAACTCCTCGCGCACCCGCTCGTTGATCAGCACGTTGGAGTCGATCGCCATACCCAAGGCCAGCGCCATGGCCGCCATGCCCGGCAAGGTCAGTGTCGCCTGCAACATGGACAAAATCGCTACCAGCAACAGCAAATTCACCGCCAGGGCCAGGCCCGAAAACAGCCCGAACAGCATGTAATACGCTGACATGCAAGCGACGATAACCAGAAAACCCCAAGCCACGCTGCTAAAACCCTTGGCAATGTTTTCCGCACCCAGGCTGGGGCCGATGGTGCGCTCCTCAATGATTTCCATGGGGGCAGCGAGGGAACCTGCGCGCAGCAGTAATGCCAAATCGTTGGCTTCCGTCACGGTCATCGAGCCGGAAATCTGGAAGCGGTTGCCCAGCTCGCTCTGAATGACCGGCGCCGTCAACACCTCGCCCTTGCCTTTTTCAAACAGCACAATGGCCATGCGTTTTTTAACGTTTTCGCGGCTGGTGTCGCGCATGATGCGGCCGCCCTTGGCGTCCACAGTCAAATCGACCTTGGGCTGCTGACTTTGTGAGTCAAAACCGGGCTGGGCGTCGGTCAGGCTCTCGCCGGTCAGAATCACCTGCTTTTTCACGATCACGGCCCGGCCATCACGCTCCAGAAAGCGCTCGGAACCGAAAGGCACGGTCCCGGAGCCCAGCTCTGCGGACCGGCCTTCGCTGCTTTCATCGACCAGGCGCATCTCGAGCGTGGCGGTGCGGCCCAGGATGTCCTTGGCCTTGGCCGTGTCTTGCACGCCAGGCAACTGCACCACGATGCGGTCCAGCCCCTGCTGCTGGATCACCGGCTCGGCCACACCCAATTCGTTGATGCGGTTGTGCAAGGTGACCATGTTCTGCTTGAGCGCCTGCTCTTGCACCAGGCGGGCTGCCTCCGGCTTGATACGTGCGACCAGTTTGTACTCCGCGCCATCCGGTGTATCGACCGATTGCAGGTCGGGAAACTGATCCAGGAGAATCCGCTTGGCGGCTTCCAAGGTGACCGTATCGCGGAATTTGACCTCGACGGTCTGGCCATTTCGGTTGATGCCGCTGTGCCGGATATTCTTCTCGCGCAGCACCAGGCGCAAGTCGCCGGCCAGCGATTCCGCTTTTTTGGTCAACGCCGCCTGCATGTCCACCTGCAGCATGAAATGCACACCGCCGCGCAAGTCCAGCCCCAGGTACATCGGGCGGGAATTGAGCGCGGTCAGCCAGGCGGGCGAACGCGATAACAAATTGAGGGCCACGATGTAAGAAGGCGAAGCCGGATCGGGAGACAGCGCCCTTTCAATGGCGTCCTTGGCCTTGAGCTGCGTGTCCGTGTCACCGAAGCGGGCCTTGACCGAGGTGGCGTCAAAAGTCACCGCATCGGAGATGATGCCAGCGTCCTTCAAGGCCTGCTCCACGCGCGTGACAGTGCTGCTGTCGACCTTCACGCTGGGTTTGGCGCTGGAAACCTGCACGGCAGGCGCCTCGCCAAAAAAATTGGGCAGCGTATACAACGCGGCAATCAACAAGGCGACGACGATGATCGCGTACTTCCAGACCGGATAACGATTCATGAGCGTGCTGTTCCTGGGAAACGAGGGGACTGGGCGGGCCGGCACGGGCCGGCCCTGCGAAAAACCGTCTTCTGCTTACTTGATGCTGCCTTTGGGCAGGACCTGGACGATGGCGCTGCGCTGCAGCTGGATTTCAACACCCGCAGCAACTTCCACACCCAGATACGCCTCGCCCATCTTGGTGACCTTGCCGAGCAAACCGCCGGCCGTCACCACTTCGTCGCCCTTGGCCAGTGCCTCAATCATGGTGCGATGCTCCTTCTGCTTTTTCATCTGCGGGCGGATCATCACGAAGTAGAGCACAACAAACATCAGCACCAGCGGCAGCATGCTGGTCAGAGAAGACATCATGCCGCCCTCGGCAGCAGCGGCAGGGGCAGTTTGGGCAAACGCGGAAGAAATAAACACGGCAGACTCCACAACAAAAGTAGGGCGCCCCAAGTCACACCGCGGGGCGCAGAGGGCCTGATTGTATGCGGCCGGCTGAAGCTGAAAAATTGTAACCCGCGTAATTGGCGGGGACTCTATGAGCGGCCTCAGGCCTCACCGGCAGAAACCGGCGCTTTCGCTCACGGCCCAGCCACGGGCCCCAAGCCGGGCTCAGGCGGCCAGTTGCTGCCCAACCTGCGCTGGTTGCCGGAAGGCCGCCAGCGCCTGCGTCCACTGTTGCTGCGCCAGCACAACATGACGCGCTTTCACATGCCCATAGCCCTTGATGAGTTCCGGAATACGTGCCACATCCACGGCCGCCGCATGATTGCCCTCATTCAAGCTCTTGAAGATCTCTTCGATGCTGCCCTCGTACTGAACGATCAGTGCACGCTCCATCCGGCGCTCTTCGGTGCGGCCAAACGGGTCCAGCGCAGTGCCGCGCAGGCCCTTGAGCCTGGACAACACCTTGAAGGCGCTCAGCATCCACGGGCCGAACTTCTGCTTTTGCAGTTCGCCCTTGTCGTTGGTTTTGGCCAGCATAGGCGGCGCCAGATGGTAGTTGAGCTTGAAATCACCTTCAAACATCGCACCGACCTTGTCATGGAAGCTGCGGTCGGTGTGCAGGCGCGCGACCTCGTACTCGTCCTTGTAGGCCATCAGCTTGAACAGATACCTGGCAACGGCCTGGGTCAGCTGTGTCATGCCCAGGGCCGACTCGGCCCGCTGCACACGGTCCACGAAACTTTCGTAGCGCCTGGCATAGGCCGCGTTCTGGTAGTCCGTCAGAAAAGCCACGCGACGCGCCACCAGTTCCGCCAAACCCTGGCGTGGCGCCGGCATGGCAATCACCTGCGCGGAGGTCAACAATTTTTCCACCGACGCCGGGTCGTGAGCGGCACGCCGGCCCCATTCGAATGCCGTCTTGTTGTTGTTCACGGCCACGGCGTTGAGTTCGATGGCGCGCATCAGCGAGGCATATTCCAGCGGAATCCAGCCTTTTTGCCAGGCGTAACCAAGCATCATCGGGTTGGTGTAAATGCTGTCGCCCATGAGCTTGGTGGAGGCCGCGTCGGCATTGAAGGCACCGACGCCGGCCTCGCCCACCGCCTTGACAATTTCAGCGACACACGCTTCTGCCGGGTTTTGCCAGTTGGCGTTGTGCACAAAAGCGGCTGTCGGCGTGCTGTAGGAATTGAGCGCCACATGGGTACGGCCCTCGCGCATGCGCAGCACCGTCTCCTTGCCGGCCGCCACGATCGGGTCGCAGCCGATGATCAGGTCGGCCCCGGCCATGCCGACGCGAGTCGTGCGGATGTCGTCCTGTGTCGCGCCTATCAGCACATGGCTCCAGGTAGCGCCGCCTTTTTGCGCCAGGCCACCGGCGTCCTGGGTGACGATGCCCTTGCCTTCGATGTGGCCAGCCATGCCCAGCAACTGACCGATGGTGATGACGCCGGTGCCGCCCACGCCGGCCACCACGATGCCCCAGACATTGCCGTTGACCCCGTGGGTGGCGGGAATCTGCGGCTCTGGCAGTACCCCCATTTCAAAAGGGGACGTGGATTTTCCTTTGGCTTTTTTCTTGAGTTGTCCGCCCTCTACCGTTACAAAACTCGGGCAGAACCCCTTCAGGCAGGACATGTCCTTGTTGCAGGTGGACTGGTTGATCTGGCGTTTGCGGCCGAACACGGTTTCCAATGGTTCCACGCTCAGGCAATTGGACTGCACGCTGCAATCCCCACAACCTTCGCAAACCAGCTCATTGATCACGACGCGGCGCGCCGGGTCGACCAGGGTGCCGCGCTTGCGGCGGCGGCGCTTTTCGGTGGCGCAGGTCTGGTCGTAAATGATGACGGTGGTGCCCTTTATCTCGCGGAACTGTCGCTGGATCGTGTCGAGTTCGTCGCGGTGGTGGACGGCCACGCCTTCAACCAGCGTCACGCCTTCGTATTTTTCGGGCTCGTCGGTCACCACCACGATTTTCACCGCGCCTTCGGCGCGCATGGACTGGGCGATCTGAACCACCGAATGGCCTTCCGGCCGTTCACCGACCTGCTGGCCGCCGGTCATGGCGACCGCGTCGTTGTAGAGAATCTTGTAGGTGATATTGACGCCAGCGGCAATCGACTGACGCACCGCCAACGAGCCGCTATGGAAGTAAGTGCCGTCACCGAGATTGGCAAAGATATGCTGGTCGGTGGTGAACGGCTGCTGGCCGACCCAGGGCACGCCCTCGCCGCCCATCTGGGTGAAGCCCGAGGTGCTGCGGTCCATCCATAACGCCATGAAGTGGCAGCCGATGCCGGCCATGGCGCGTGAACCTTCGGGCACCTTGGTCGAGGTGTTGTGCGGACAGCCCGAGCAAAACCAGGGCTGGCGGTCGGCCTTGATTTCCAGTACTTGCAGAGAACGCTCTTTGGCTTCCAGAATCGCCAGTTGCGCATCAAGACGCGCCGTCATGGCGCTGTCCAGGCCGAGCTTGCGCACACGCTGGGCAATCGCTTTGGCGATCAGGGAGGGCGACAGGTCGGCGTTGGCGCGGAGCAGCGTGTTGGCCGCGGGGTTCGGCATGGACCATTCGCCGCCGCTGAAGTCGCCCTCGACCTCGTTGAACTTGCCGTAGATGTTGGGGCGCACGTCGGCGCGCCAGTTGTAGAGCTCTTCCTTGAGCTGGTACTCGATGACCTGGCGCTTTTCCTCGACCACCAGGATCTCGCGCAGGCCGGTCGCGAACTCGCGTGTGCCCTGGGCCTCCAGCGGCCAGACCACGCCGACCTTGTGCAGGCGGATGCCGAGCTGGCGGCAGGTGGCGTCGTCCAGGCCCAGGTCGATCAGGGCCTGGCGCGTGTCGTTGTAGGCCTTGCCGCTGGCGATGATGCCGAAGCGGTCGTTAGGCCCTGCTATCACGTTGTAGTTGAGACGGTTGGCGCGGATGTATGCGAGTGCGGCATACCACTTGTAGTCGAAGAGGCGGGCTTCCTGCTCCAGCGCGGCGTCTGGCCAGCGGATGTGCACGCCGCCGGGCGGCATCTGGAAGTCGGTCGGAATTCTGATTTGCACACGCTCCGGGTCGATCATCGCCGTGGCACTCGACTCAACAATCTCCTGGATGGTTTTCATGCCGGCCCAGACGCCGGAAAAGCGGCTCATGGCAAAGGCATGCACGCCCAGGTCCAAGATCTCCTGCACATTGGCCGGAAAAAACACTGGCAGGCCGCAGGCCTTGAAGATATGGTCGCTCTGGTGCGCGGCGGTCGAACTCTTGGCCACGTGGTCGTCGCCGGCCACCGCAATCACGCCGCCCCAGGGTGTGGTGCCGGCCATGTTGGCGTGCTTGAACACGTCAGAGCAGCGATCCACGCCGGGGCCCTTACCGTACCAGATGCCGAACACTCCGTCGAACTTGTTGGTGCCGGGCGGCGAAAACCCGAGTTGCTGCGTGCCCCACAACGCGGTAGCTGCCAGCTCTTCGTTGACGCCGGGCTGGAACACGATGTTCTGCGCCTTCAGGTAGCTGGAAGCTTTCCACAATGCCTGGTCGTAGCCGCCCAGCGGCGAGCCGCGGTAGCCGCTGATGAACCCAGCTGTGTTCTTGCCCTGCAGGGCATCGCGCTGGCGCTGCAACATGGGCAGCTTGACCAAGGCCTGGACACCGCTCATAAAAGCTTGGCCATAGTCCAACGAATACTTATCGTCGAGGGTGACGGTCTCTAGCGCCTTGCGGATGTGTTCGGGCAGGGGGGCGTTCATCTTTGTCTCCAGTCGTGGGGCTGAAACCGCCTTGTGGGCGGCGAAGGCTGGTCACCCGGATAGGGTGATGCCTCTCTATATATGAGCAAAGTGTAGGCGCGATGAACAGATAAGTCTTTGCTTTCTATGCCCTGTTTCTGTAGCTCGACGAAAGATTCTTGCTCATAATTGCCAATTATGGAAACACTCGACAAGTTTGACATCGCCATCCTGAGTGAATTGCAAACCGATGGCCGCCTCAGCAACGCCGAACTCAGTGCGCGTGTCGGCCTGAGCGCCGCGCCCTGCTGGCGGCGCGTGCGGGCGCTGGAAGAAAGTGGCTTCATCAAGGGCTACCGCGCGGAAATCGACCGCCACAAGATCGGCCTGGGCGTGCTGGCTTTTGTCCGGCTGGACGCCGACCGCAACACCGGCGACGCCACCAGCGTGATGGAGGAAGCCATCCGCAAGCTGCCGGAAATCATTGCCTGCCACTACATCAGCGGCACCGGCACCTTCGAGCTGCAGGTGGTGGCGCAGGACCTGGACAGTTTTTCACGCTTTGCGCTGAAAAGCCTGATCAACCTGCCCAATGTGAAAGACCTGCACACCAGCTTTTCGCTGGGCGAGGTCAAGGCCAGCAGCGCGCTGCCGCTGGGCCACCTGGCTGCGGGCAATAGCCCCTGAGGTCGATCAAGGTCTGGTAACGCCGCGCCGTTGCAGGCTGGGGATTTATGCACCAAATTGGTCTTCAGCCCATACCAGTCAAGCGCCAGAAGCTATATTATTTATAGCAAAACTTGGTGCCAACACACCGCAAACTCTCGCTTGAGCGTTTTTATTTGGGCCACAGCGCCCACAAACGCAGCGGCTGGTTGATGCGGGCGGCCAGCACCCCGGCTTCGGATCCCGTCCCCGCGAAATAATCGGCACGCACCGCCCCGACGATGGCGCTGCCGGTGTCCTGCGCGATCACCAGCTTTTGCAGGTCCGCGGCCGGACCGCGCGACGCCAGCCAGACCGGCGTGCCATAGGGAATACTCCCGCGGTCCACCGCGATCGAGCGTCCCGGCGTCAGCGGCACGCCCTGCGCACCGCGTGGGCCGTAAAACGCATCCTGTTCGCTGAGCGCCTCCTCGCGGAAAAAAATGTAGCGCGGGTTGCTCCACAGTAGCTGCGGCAGGCGCTGCGGATTTTGCGCCGCCCAGGCCTTGGTCGCGTCGGGCCAGGGGTTGATTTTGGTCACGCCCTGCTCGAGCAGCCACTGGTTCACGCTGCGGTAAGGCTGCTCATTGGAACCGGCAAACGCGACGCGCACCGTACGCTGGCTGCCGTCGGCCTCGGTCAGGTTCAGGCGGCCCGAGCCCTGGATGTGCAGCATCAACACATCAATCGGGTCGGCCATGAAGGCGATCTCGCGGTCACGCAGGGCCGCCTGTGCTTGCGGCAGAGTGTCAATGTCCTGCCGCGTGTACCAGGGTTTGCGGCTGGCCATGCCTGTGGGCAACTGGTACAGCGGCACGGTGTAGCCCTTACCACTTTGGCGGCTGGCCTTGAACACCGGTTCGTAATAACTGGTGAGCAAGCCCTCCGCCGCGCCCTGCGGTGTTTCGACGCGATAGGGCTGGAGCCGGCTCATCATCCAGACGCGCTGTTCATCGGCGCTGGCGATGCTCAGGCGCCGGACCTCGCCGCATAGCGGGGCAAACACCGGGCCGGGCCGTTCGCAGCTCTTGAGCCAGGCATTCCACGCCTCGAACAACGCGTCGTTTTCAAAGCCCGGCAACTCGGACCATGGCACCGCCACCCAGCGGCTTTTGCCCTGCATTCTTGCCGGTGGCAGGCTGGTGCCATCGACGGGTCGCGGCGTATCGGCGACGGGTGGCGGTGAAGACGGTGCTCGCGGCAACGGCGCGGTGGCGCAGGAGGCGAGCAGGCCCATGAAGACGATAATGGCAGCGGTGTATGTTGCCCGGGAAAAAACAGTCATGGCCTTACTTTTACTTGAAGCCCTGGGGGCCTTGCTGATACTGGTGTTCATTGTCTGGTGGACCATGTTTTCCGGTCGCAAGAACGGTGAACTGAAGAAAGACGTCGAGCCCGATGCATCAGCCGACAAGCCCGGAGATCCGCTGTGACGCTATAAATTGCGTAGCAAGTTAGCCAGCTCCACCGCCGACTTTACGCTCATTTTGTCAAAAACCCGGGCGCGATGGACTTCCACCGTGCGCACGCTGATGTCCAGCTGGTCGGCCACCAGCTTGTTCGGCAGCCCCTCCACCACCAGCCGCATCACATCACGCTCGCGCTCGGTCAGGCCGTCAAGGCGGGCGCGCAGGCCGGTGTGCTCGCTGCGCTGCGCCAACGCCGCCGCCGACTGCGTGAGCGCCTGCTCGATGCGGTCCACCAGCGCATTGTCAGAAAACGGCTTTTCGCAAAAGTCAAAGGCGCCGCGCTTGACCGCATCTACAGCCGTCGGCACATCGGCATGGCCGGTCAGAAAGATCACCGGCAGCGTGGGCAACAGGCCGCAGGCAATCAGTTTTTCAAACATCGCCAGGCCGCTCATGCCGCCCATGCGCACATCGAGCAGCGCGCACGAGGGGGAGGTGACCTGAAATGCCCCGGAAATTCGCTCGTCGAAGGCTTCCGCGCTGTCGAACGACTCGCTGGGCAGACGCCGCGAACGCAGCAGCCAAGCCAGCGCCTCGCGCACGCTGGCATCGTCGTCAACGATGTAGACAGTGGCATTCTGGATCGGTTCCATGACATTCCTTTAGGACACTGACGCCGGCAGCGCGGCAGTCTCCGGCGATGCGCCGACGCTGACCGCCACCGGCAGGGTGAAAGTGAAAATCGTCCCCTGAGGCGAGACCGCTTCAAAGCCGAGGAAACCACCATGCTGCTCGATCACCGTGCGGCACAGGCTCAAGCCCAGGCCCATGCCTTCGGCCTTGGTCGTGAAAAACGGCGTAAATAGCTGCTGCGCCACTTTTTCCGAGATGCCCTCGCCGTGGTCAATCACGGCGAATTCCACCCAGCGGCTCCAGGCGTTCGACGCGGCCGGCCGCACGCGCAAGGTCAGCACCTTTTCGGCGCGACGATTTTTGTCCAGCCCCTGCATGGCCTGCATGCCATTGCGCGCCAGATTGAGCAGCACCTGCTCGACCATGGTCCGGTCGCACAGCACCGGGCCGCAACTGGCGTCGACCTGTATCAGCACCCGCACGCCGAGCTTGCGCGCCTGCAGGCTGACCAGCGGCATCACCGCATCGAGCAGCACGCGCGGCGCAATCGGTTCGCGCACCTGCTCGCGACGGCGCACGAAGTCATGTACGCTTTTGATGACCTTGCCTGCGCGTTCGGCCTGCTCGGCAATGCGGCGCATGGCGAGCTGCAAATCCTCGCTGCTGGACGGCTGCTGCGCATCGGCGGCGGCGCTTTGCAACAGGTTCAGTGAGCCGGTGGCGTAGCTCGAAATCGCCGCCAGCGGCTGATTCAGCTCGTGGCTCAGCAGCGAGGCCATTTCGCCGACCGTGGCCAGGCGCGCCGTGGCCTGGAGCCGGTCCTGACTGGCACGCGACAACTCCTCGATGCGCCGCTGTTCGCTGACGTCGAGAATGGCGCTCATCCAGCCGGTCTGCTTGCCCACTGCATTGATCAGCGGCGCCTCGATGATCAGCACCGGGAAACGAGACCCATCGCGCCGCATGAACACCGACTCGAAGCCTTCTCGCGGCAAATGGGCGCCTATGGCCAGGCGGCTGGCCTGGCGTTGCCCGTATTCCTCAACCTGTTCGGGCGGCCAGTAGGGCGGGGGCAGGTCGCGGTTGAGCAGTTCGCCGGCCTCCAGGCCTACCATTTGGCAAAAAGCCGGGTTCACATAGGTCACCCGCCCCTGCAGGTCGCGGGCGCGCATACCGGTCACCAGCGAGTCCTCCATGGCCTTGCGAAAAGCCAGTGCATCGGCCAGGTCGTGCTCCACCCTGAGTCGTCGCCGCATGTCGCGACCGAGCAGCGCCAGCACCGCCACCAGCGCTACCGACATGGCCGTCACCAGGGCAGTCAGCAGGTTGGGAAACAGCGCCGGTGTGCCGCGCCGACTCTCCAGCCGCAGGACCAGCGTGTTGCCTGGCAGGTCAAGCAGTTGCTGGGCCACGTAGGCCTGATTGCCGCGCGTTGGGTTGCCGTACATTGCCAGCCGTGTGCCATCGGCTTCGGTGAAAGCCAGCCCCTGGCCGCGCCCTACTTGCCGACCCACCATCTCGGACAGGATATCGGGCAGTGAGTAGGTCGCCACCAGGTAGCCATCGAGCCGGCCGGCAGCTAGCACAGGTACACACATGTCCAGCACCTCCAGGCCCAGGCCGTCGGCCTGCGGCAGAAAATAGCTGATCGAATACGCCGGGCCTCCGAAGCGCCGCGCTGCAGCGCAGGCAAAGCCGACATCGGTCTGCGTGCCGTCCCGGCCCAGACGCTCGAACACCGGGGTGCGGTAGGGCGTCTCGACGTAGGACAGCGGACCCAGCGCCAGGTCGCGCCACTCCAGGCGCATGATCTCGCGATTTTCGTGCAGGAGTTCGGTCGCAGGGGCGCGCCAAGCCTGCGTGCTCCGGCTTTTGGACTGCAAGGCCTGCAAGCTCTGGACGTTGCGCGTCAGCTCTGCGCGGATATCCGTGGCCATCTGCGCTGCATCCTGCTCCAGCCGACTTTGTACCTGGCTGGCTTCATAACGCCCTGCCAGCCAGACCAGCGTAGACAACAAGCCGGCAAGCAACGCAACCAACAGGGTCCACAGCGCCCAGCGCCGGCTCCAGCGCCGGCCCGCGCGCTTGTTGAACACTTTTGGAAGCGCGCTCACAGCACACCGTGCTTCAGCGCGGGAAGCTGCACACGCACGGCGTCGAGGCGCTCGGCGCGCAACTCGGCCATGACCACTGCCGGGCCCTGGGCGCGTTGCGCAAGAATTTGCCCCCACGGATCGGCGATGAGGCTCTGGCCCCAGGTGCGGCGCTGGTTCTCATGCACACCACCTTGGGCGGCCGCCACCACATAAGCCAGGTTTTCAATCGCTCGCGCGCGCAGCAGGGTCTCCCAGTGCGCCTGCCCGGTGGTGTAGGTAAAGGCGCTGGGCACCAGCAGCAGATCGGCCTTCATCGCGCGGTAGAGTTCTGGAAAACGCAGGTCGTAACAGATGCTCAGGCCGACCCGGTAGCTGTGGCCGTCGATGGACGGCAACTCAAACGTCACCGGCAGCGCGCCACGCTCGATGACTCGCGACTCGTCGTAGTGTTCCCGCCCATTGTCGAACATGAAAAGGTGAATCTTGTCGTAACGCGCTACACAGTGGCCTGACGGCGCGTACACCAGCGCGCTGTTGCGCACATGCTGACTGTCGCTGGCGCAAAGCGGCACGCTGCCGCCAACAATCCAGAGCTTGAGTTCACGTGCCGACTGCGCCAAAAAATCCTGAATGACACCCTGGCCAGCGCTTTCCCGCACGGCCAGCTTGTCGCTGTCTTTCCAGCCCATCAGGCAAAAATACTCCGGCAACACCGCCAGCTCGGCCCCTTGCGCTGCAGCTTGTTCGAGCAACTGCCTGGCCGCCTCCAGATTGGCCTGGACACTGGTGCCGGAAACCATTTGAAGGGCAGCGACTTGCATGTTTATTTCTCGCCCGTGTCTTCGCCGGCCTTCACGCCGACCACGGCTTTGCGCTCAGTCTTGGTGATTTTCGGATTGGTCCAGGTTCCGTCGATGTGGAACTCCTGGGTTGCTGCCTGCGTCAGGGGACGCCGCAGGAAATACTGCGCGAGAAAGGTACCTATGCCTATCGCGGGGTTGATGACCGTGGCGATCAGCGAAGCCGTTCCCGCATTGATCTCAGGCACCACCACCACCGTCAGATTTTGCGTTTCTTTCGCAATGTCGGCGGACCCTTCCATGAGCACTGCGGCATTGACGCCTTTCATCTGCAGGTTGTTGGTGAACGCCAGTCCCTGGGTAATGCTGACATCACCGCGCACAAAGTCAAACGAGAAGCCTTCAGAAAACACATCGCGAAAATCCAGCGTCAACCGCCTCGGCAAGGCCTGCAGGCTGAGGACACCAAGCAGCTTGGCAATTCCCGGCTCTGCTTTGAGGAACTGGCCCGAGGCCACATTCACATTGAACTGGCCGTTCAGGCTCGGGTAATCCAGGCTCAGGGGCGAGCCGATCCAGGCAATCTGGCCTTCCAGCCGGCCCTTGCCGCGGCGGATGACATCGGCCATGCCGAAACGCTTGAGCAGCTCGCCCGAATCTTCGATATCGAGCCGGAAGTTCATCACCGTGCGGCGCCGCTCGGTGGCCGCGCGTGGCCCCGAGCCGGTCGCCGCACCCAATGCCTGCTGCGCGTTGACAGCCATCCAATTGCCATTGGCGGTCAGCGTGGCCTCCGGCATGATGATGTTGAGCTTGTTGAGCCGCCACTCCCGTACCCCCCCCTCGCGCGCCACGGTGCCAGCCCCCCGGTTGATCGCCTCGATCTCCACGCGTCCAAGTTTTTTGCCGCGCAGCTCCAAGTCTTCCACCACGATGTCGAGCGCCGGGATATTGGCCGGTTGCTCGTCCAGGATCGCCTCGACCTCGCTGGCGGTTCCCTGGCCCAGGCTCAGGCGCGCCAAACGCCCATACAGCCGGCCTGCCCCGGATCCGCCGGACTGGCGGAACTCGACATACCCGTTGAGCTCCGCCGCATCGATGTTGGCGCGCCAGGTCAAGCCGTCGCGCGAGCCGCCGAGCACCACGTTGTGCAGCGTGCGCCCCTGCAGCAGCAACTCTTTGGCCCGGATGGCCATGCTGGTCGGCAGGTAGCTGAGCACGACACCGGCCGGCGTCAGGCGGCCAGGGACCGCTGCCGGGGCCGGATCGCCGGACGCATCCAGCACTTTCTCCCAGGCATCAATGTCCACGCGGGCCAGGTTGATGTTGGCCGTGACCCCGTTGTCCGGCAACGGGGCGCTTTCGTCCGCTTCCAGCCCGATCGCCATAGCGCCGCGCAACACCCGTGCCTCGCCGCCACTGATGTCTCGCACATAGAGGACCGACGCCAGCCTTCCGACGCTGAGCGACAACTGGTCCTGGGTCGGCTGCCCTGCGCCGCCGCTGGTCTCGCGCACGGCCGTGTTGTCAAAGCGCAGCGGCAGCGTGCTCTCAGCGCTTTTTGTCAGGGGTGCGGGCAGACTCAGGGCCAGGCCTTGCAGGTTGCTGGCCACGCTGATCTCGGTCATTCCTTTCCTGAACCCCAGGCTGGCGGTGTAGGCGGTGGCACCGTTGGCATGGGCGCCCAGGCGCGCGGCCATGCCGAGCTCCTTCGCCTGGCGCAAACCTTCGGCCGTGAGCGTGCCCTGGGCGCGAATCACCACGGCAGCGTCCGGGAAGTCCTGGGCACCGGTCACGGAGCGCGCGGCGCCGGATGACGCGCCACGGGTGCCCCCTTCCAGCCGGATGTCTCCGCCCAGCATGCGCGCCTGCCCCCCGGAAATCGCAAACCCGCTTTCGCTGAAACTGACCAGCCCTTTGAGTCGCGTCAGTTGCGGCGTGTCCGGCGTGAACTGGACATCATTGCCCGGCATGCTGACCGTTCCTTGCACTCGCGTGTTGTCCAGCTTGGCGAGCGGCAAAGTCAGCTGGATTTTGTAGTCGGCAACGCCGCTCGCCACGGTTTTACTCAAGGCCTTGCCAGTCATATCGGCCAGCGGCGAGGTATTGACGAAGCCCAAGGCGTCACTGAGCGGCCCCTTGAGCTCCGCGTTGATCTGCACCGTGGCCGAGTGCATCAGATCAGCAATACGCGCATCGGCCTTGATGATTTGCAGACCGGGCAGGCCGGCCACCCGCCCCTTGGCGCCATTGACCTGCAGCGACGCCCGGTCAAACACCAGTTCGCCGGCCACGTCACTCAAGGCTGGCCAGGCGCTGGCTCCACGCGGCTGTATCGATTTCGGTACGTACGCGTAAGCCGCGTTGGTGACCTTGGCTGACACCCGAAACTCACCGAGTTTCGGATCGGCAAAAGGCAAGTCGTTCAAGTTGCCTTTGACCTTGAGCTTGACATCCGTGAGCGCACCCGCTGTCACAGCATCACGCACATAGTCACGAACCGTGACCGGCAAGACCAGCGGCAGGTAACGATGAATCCTGCTGCCATCACCGCGACTGAGGGCGCCCTGCAGATCGAGCACGCCGGGGAAGCGGCTGTCGCGCCCGGTACCGGCCTTACCGGCGGCCGGCGCATCGGCGGTGTGCCAGCCGGCCTGCGCTGTGCCCTGCGCGTCGGCATTGGCAAAAACAATATTGCGCAACTGTACGTCAATCTTCGGACCGGCCAGCTTCCACTGAGCATCTGTCGAAAATTGATCGAACCGCAGGCGGGGGTCCTCAAAAATGCCTGGCAGGTCCAGCTCGCCGCTGCTGATTCTGACCTTGGCCTGCCCACCCTGCTGGGTCAGGTCAAAGTCCACCAGCGCGCCACGCACGCCGGGCCGCCCGATGGACGCCTGGCTGCCCGGTCCTCCCGCTCCGGGGGGCGCCGCCTGTGACGCGAGCTCCAGCCCGGCCACGCGGCCTTTGGCTGAATAGGCGCTGGGCGCGTCCAGCGTACCCTGCCATTTCGCTTCGACCGTTTCCACCAGCCCCTTGGGTGCCAGCGCACCCATCAGGCTATGGGTGGCTGTGCCCAGAGGCAGCCGGTTGGCGACCAGTGCCAGCGCCGCCAGGTCCAGTTTGTCCGCCTTGATCTGGCCGCGTGCCGGCAACTTGCCTTCAGCGCCGGTGTAGACAATGGCGGCATTGCCGCCTGGCCACTGCAGCCCGTCGCGGGTGCGGAACTGCAGGTTTTCCGTCGCCACATCAAAGCCATTGGCCAGGTGCCTGCCGCCAATGCGGCCGGTCACGGCCTGCAGTGCCAGCGGCTCCAGCGCCCGCCCCAGCGTCGCATCAACCTGCAGCAAGGCCAGGTCCGCGGTGCCACCGGTAAATTGACCGTCCTGCACGTCCACCCAGGCACGCAGGGCCCCAATGCCGGCCTTCAAGTCAATGCCGAGGCGGTCCAAGCTGACGTAACGCTTGACCTCGGAAGCATCGACGCGGCTGAATTCGGCATAGAACTGGCCCGCCCATCGTTGCCACTGCCCGGCGCCGCCGGACAAAAACGGCTCGCGGAACACCCCGCGCAAACTGAAGCGCTCACCCCAAGCCGGTGGCGGGGTTGCATCCAGACGCATCAGGTGGCGCTTGCCAGGATTGCGCGAAGTCCAGTCCACCTCGGTCAGGGCCAGCACCGGTGCCTGGCGCAGATCGTCACTCCAGCGCACCGTGCCGCCACGGATCACAAATTCGGTCTGGGAAAAAAACCAGTCGGCACCGGCCCTGCCGTCGCTGCGGTTCTGCAGGACATCCAGGCCGGCCACATAAATCTTTCCGTCCGCAGTTCGGCGGATGTCCAGCTCAGGCTGGTCAATGTAGATCTGCTCGAACCCCAGCCGCCACAGGGACGAAGGCGAGACGGCCGCGAGCACACGCGGCAAGCTCAAGGCGGCGCGGCCCTCGGTATCGAGCAGGGTGACCTCGCGCAACTCGAAAGAGGGAATCAGCCCCCCGGAGCGGGCGGTGATCTGGCCGATACGCACCGGCACCCCCAGTGCCTGAGTGGCCGCCGTTTCAAGGCGCGGGCGAAAGTCGGCGATTCGCGGCACAATCCAGCCGTGGAGCACGGCCCAGGCCGCACCGAACAGGACCCAAAAAGCCAGTACCAGCCCCAAGGCCAAGCGTGCAACCATGGCGGCAATTTTCAGACGTCGGGTGGGAAGCACTTGCTGGGAGGGGGTCGATTGATCCATTGACATGAGAATTATGACCTTCAGCGCCTGCGTCCGTTCAATGCCCCACAAGGAAGTTTGGTAACCCGCGTCATGCCTGCTTCGTTAACCGCCCTCACGGCCGCATCCGACCATTCCCGTTTTGTCCAGCGCATCCGCCGGCGTTATGCCGGCCAGCTTGCGCTGCTGCCGGCCGGCGAGCCGGTGCGCGCCACCATGCAGGCTGCTTACGACGCCCTGCAGCCCCTGGAAGCCGATGCCGGGGTCCGCCTGCGCATCCTTCGGCAGTTGGTGCTGGAACGGCTGGTGGTCCTCGACTGTGATCATGAAGCCCCCACGCTTGAATATACGGCCCCCACGCTCGCCACTTCGTGTGCGTCGCTGCCCCCCGAGGGGGCGCTACGCCTGCGGGCCGGCGAAGCCGGACCCGCGGCCCCGGCTGGCGAAAGACTCGCCCATCCCACCCCCGTCCCATTTGCCACTGCGGGCGTTCCACTGGCGGTGGTGACACGCGCCATGACCGAGCTCGCCGAACTGGCGCTCGATATCGCCATCTGCGAATCGCGCCCGGGGCTGGACGCGCTGTATGGCCAACCGCAGGCGCCGGCATCAGAAAATTCCGCGGTCGGCCGTGCCCAGCTGTGGGTGATTGGCATGGGCAAGCTGGGCGCGCGCGAACTAAATGTCTCCAGCGACATCGACCTGATCTACGTCTACGACCACAATGGCGAAACCGCCGGACGGGAGGACGGCCGGGGGGTGGTTTCCAATCACGAGTATTTCGCGCAGCAGGTCAAGGCCATCCACACCCTGATCGGCGACACCACCGAACACGGCTTTGTGTTCCGGGTGGACCTGGCGCTGCGGCCCAACGGCAACTCGGGGCCGGCGGCAGTGTCACTCAATGCGCTGGAGGAATACTTCCAGGCCCAGGGCCGTGAGTGGGAGCGCTTTGCATGGCTCAAGAGCCGGGTGGTGGCGCCACTCGAATGCGTCCGAAGCGGGTCGGCCCAGGCCTTGCGCGGCTCCGTGCTGCCCTTTGTCTTCCGGCGCTACCTTGACTACAACGTGTTTGACGCACTGCGCGTGCTGCACCGGCAAATCCGCGAACACGCGGCCAAACGCGCCGCCGGCCACCCCGAACGCGCCAACGACGTGAAAATGTCGCGCGGCGGCATCCGCGAGATCGAATTCACCGTGCAATTGCTGCAGGTGGTGCGCGGCGGCCAGTTCCCGGAACTGCGCACCCGGCCCACGCTCGATGCGCTGCAGCGCGTCGCCAGCGCCGGGCTGATGGCACAAGCCACCGCCGAAGCCCTGACACGCGCCTACGACTTTCTGCGCCGCGTCGAGCACCGCATCCAGTACCTGGACGACCAGCAAACCCATGTGCTGCCGACGCGCGACGATGACCTGGCCTGGATTGCGCAGACCATGGGCTACAGCAGTTGCTGCCCGTTTTTGAGCGATCTCGATGCGCACCGCGAGCTGGTCGCCCAGGAATTCGACACCCTGCTGGGGCAGAAAACTGACTGCAAGGGCTGCGGCAAATCGGTGCCGGCCGCGCCGCAGGATCTTGATGAACTGCTGGAAAAGCTGGCGATCCAGTGGCCCGACAAGTTTCGCGCGCGGCTGGAACAGTGGCGCAGGCATCCGCGCGTGCTCGGCCTGCGCGACGACGCGCGCGCGCGCCTGACACGCCTGGTGCAGCGCACCGCGCAGTGGCTGGTTGAAGGCAAGGCGGGCGAAGAAGCAGCGGTGCGCATCATTGACTGGATGGAGCCCCTGCTGCGCCGCGAAAGTTATCTGGCGCTGCTGCTGGAACGCCCTGCCGTGCATGAGCGTCTGCTGCGCCTGCTGGGCGCGGCCAAATGGCCGGCGCGTTACCTGCTGCAGCATCCGGGCGTGATCGACGAGCTGGCCAGCGACGCGATGCTGCACGAGCGTTTTGATGCGGCCGCCTTCACCCAGGAACTGCAGCAGCGCCTGGCAGCGTTGCGGCGCACGGGCGAGGACGATGAGGAAAGCTGCCTGAACCTGTTGCGCCGGGCTCACCATGCGGAGGTCTTCCGCACGCTGGCGCGCGATGTTGAAGGCCAGCTGACGGTGGAGCAGGTGGCCGATGACCTCAGCGCACTGGCGGAAACCGTGCTCAAGATCACCACCGACTGGTGCTGGCAGCGACTGAAAAACAAGCATCGCGAGACACCGCAGTTCGCCATCATTGCCTACGGCAAGCTCGGCGGCAAGGAGCTCGGCTACGGCAGCGACCTGGACATCGTATTTGTCTTCGAGGACGAAGACGAGCAGGCCTCTGAGGTGTATGCCGCTTTTGTGCGGAAGCTGATCAACTGGTTGACCATCAAGACCGCCGAAGGCGATCTGTTCGAGATCGACACCGCGCTGCGACCCAACGGCAACTCGGGCCTGCTGGTCACCAACTTTGCGGCCTACGCCAGGTACCAGCAGCAGCGCGGCAGCAACACCGCCTGGACCTGGGAACACCAGGCCATGACCCGAGCGCGTTTTGTGCTGGGCAACGAGTCCCTGAGGGAGCGCTTCGACCAAGTCCGCCTTGCCGTGATCAGCGCACCGCGCGATGTACCGGCGCTGGCCCGCGAGATCGTCGCCATGCGCGAAAAGGTCAGAACCAGCCGACCGATCAAGGGCGAGAAAGCGGGCGAAAAATTTGATGTCAAGCACAGCCCCGGCGGCATGGTGGACGCCGAATTTTTGGTGCAGTTTCTGGTGCTGTCTCAGTCCGGCAGCCACCCCGAACTTATAGATAACGTCGGCAACATCGCGCTGCTGCAGCGCGCTGAGGCCGCCGGCCTGCTGGCCCCGGGCGTTGGCCAAGCCGCAGCGGATGCCTACCGCGAACTGCGGCGGGTACAGCACCAGGCGCGGCTCAACGAAGCGCCGACGCAGGTTCGCCCGCCGGCGTTGCAGGACGAACGCAACGCAATTCTGGCCGCTTGGCGTGCCGTGTTCGAGGTCCAGGCGCTGTAAGTTTTCCTACTTGTCCGTCCGCGCCGGTTCGACGGCGGCAAACCCCGGACCAAGACTCAGGTGTGCAAAACGCTGCAACACCTGCGGGTCGGCAGCATGAAACACAAACAGCCCATGACCCCGCGCGCGGACCATCAGCCGCGGCGCAATCAGCCACTGCAAATAGGGTACGTAAATGAATTTGGCTTGGGTGATGTCGGCCAGCGCCACCTGCTTGGGCCAGAGCCAGCTCTGTCGGATGCTGTCTGCGTCGATGGTCGTGCGGCTGCGCAAAATCCAGTAATAACAAAGCCCGATCACACACAGGGTCACGCCCATAAACACGGCGGCAGCGGTGGACCACCCTGCGCCTGTCATCTGGTCGAAAGCCCTTACTCCCCAGAATATCAGCGCCGCGATCAGAAGGCTGGCGAGCAACTTGACCGCCAGGGGAAAAGCCGCGCCTTCTGCGAAGTCCTGGCCCTGCGACAGCTGGTTTGCCTGCATCTTATTTCTGGCCGCCGTCGGGCTTCGAAGCGGGTGCTGTGGCTGCGCCGGGTTTGTCGGCGTTCCTGAAAAGTTCATCGACGATTTTCTGCTCGTCTTCGGCGGTGGCATTGTTTTCTTCCTCGACCGGCATCTCAATTTGTACCTTGTCGATGTCGATGTTCTCCTTCTTGTCCAGGAACACCGTCACGGTTTGGGGCACAAAAATTACGATCACCACCAGCACCAACTGCAGCAGCACCCACGGAATGGCGCCGAGATAAATGTCTTTCGACTCCACCTTGACCGGAATTGCACCGGCTTTGAACAGCGTGTCCGAAATGCCGCGCAGATAGAACAGGGCAAAACCAAACGGCGGGTGCATGAAGCTGGTCTGCATGTTGACGCAAATCAGCACGCCGAACCAGATCATGTTGATGCCCATCTTCTCGGCGACTGGCCCCAGCAGCGGCAGGATGATGAAGGCGATCTCAAAGAAATCGAGGAAAAAGGCAAGGAAAAAAATGAAGATGTTGACAGCAATCAGAAACCCGGTCTGCCCGCCCGGCAGGCCGGTCAGCATGTGCTCAACCCAGACGGCGCCGTCCACCCCCTGAAACACCAGCGAAAACACCCGTGAGCCAATCAGGATAAACACCACCATCGCCGTGATGCGCATGGTGCCGGTCATGCCCTCCTTGATCATGGGCCAGGACAGGCGGCGGTGAAGCGCCGCGAGGAGGAAGGCCCCCACCGCGCCCATGGCCCCAGCCTCAGTGGGTGTGGCAATTGCAGTGTTAATGCCTGGCAAACCTCCCATGCTGCCCAGCACGGCGAAGATCAGGATGGCCGAGGGGATGATGCCGCGCAGGCATTTTTTCCACAAGGCCCAGCCGTCCAGCGTGCGGGCCGACGCCGGCAAGCCGGGCAGGTAAGCGGGCCGCAAGCGCGTCAAGATGAAGGTGTACAGGGCAAAAATCAGCACCTGCAGGATGGACGGCCCCCAGGCACCCTTGTACATGTCACCGACCGGTTGCCCTAGCTGATCGGCCATCACCACCAGTACCAGTGAAGGCGGCACCAGCTGGGTGATGGTTCCGGATGCGGCCAGCACGCCCGTGGCATAACGCATGTTGTAGCCGTAACGCATCATCACCGGCAGCGAAATCATCGCCATCGCAATCACTTGTCCGGCCACGGTCCCGGTGATGGCCCCGAGGATAAAGCCGACGATGATGACCGAATAACCCAACCCGCCGCGCGCGGGGCCAAAGAGCTGGCCCATCGAATCGAGCATGTCTTCAGCCAAGCCGCATTTCTCCAGGATGGAGCCCATCAACGTAAAAAACGGAATGGCAAGCAGCAGCTCGTTGGACAGGATGCCAAACACGTTGAAAGGCAGGTTGGCCATGAAGGCCGCGGGGAACCAGCCCATTTCAATGGCAATGAAGCCGCACAGCAAACCCAGGGCCGACAACGAAAAAGCCACCGGAAAGCCGATCAGCATGACGACAATCAGCCCGCCAAACATCAGCGGCGCGAAGTCCTGCATGTTCATGCTGTCCTCCGGCGCAACTGGGTGACGCGGGCAGTCACCCGGCTCCGGCAGCGTGGTTCGGCGGGGAACATCATTGAAGTGGCCTCTCGTAGTGGAGGTCCATCTCATGGACATGCATGAGCCAGCCAATGCGCTTGACGATCTCTGACAGGCCCTGCAACAAGACCAGCGTAAAGCCCAACGGCATCATCAAAATGACCGGCCAGCGCATCAGGCCACCGGCGTTGTTGGACATTTCCTGCGACACGAAGGTGCGCACAAACAGCGGCGCGGAGTAATAAATCATCAGGGCCATCACCGGCAGCAGAAAAAACACCAGGCCAAACAGGTCAATCCAGACCTGCCCACGGCCGGCGAACTGACCATAGATCACGTCCACCCGCACATGCTCGTTGACGCGCAGCACCTGGGCGGCGCCCAGCATCACACACGCAGCAAACAGGTACCACTGGATTTCAAGCCAGGCATTTGAGCTGAGGTCAAAGCTGTAGCGCAGGATGGCATTGCCGGCGCTGATCACGCATGCCAAGACGACCGCCCACTTGGCAAGGGTGGCAAAACGGTCGTTGACCCAGTCGATCAGATGAGCAAGGGAAAGAAGCGTCTTCAATGCGGGAACCTCCGGCAGTGGTGGGCAAGTCAGTGCTGGTTTATACAGCAGGATGTAAATGGCCGGTAAGAAATCGCGCGCATCGACAGAAGACTGACAGGCTTCTAAGACAGGGGCGCGAGGTCTTCAAGGGTTTCTCCTGAGGGCACCATCAGCCGGTAGCCGACGCTGGTCTCGGTCAGCAGCAGCGCCGGCCGGGCCGGCTGCACCTCCAGTTTCTGGCGCAGCTGGCGGATATAAATACGCGGGTAATGGCCCCGCTCTGCATGCCCCGGACCCCACACCTCGCGCAGCAACTGGTGCGAGGTCACCGCCCGGTCGGCGCGTTTGGCCAGCGCTTCAAGCAAACGCCACTCAGTGGCGGTCAGGCGCACCAGCATACCGGCGCGATGGACGGTTTTGGTTTCGAGGTCAATTCGTACATCACCGATGCGCAACATCGATTCGCCGGCCCGCGTGGTCTGCGCCGCATGGCGCAGCGCCACCCGCAAGCGCGCAAGCAACTCGTCGACACCGAAAGGTTTGGTCAGGTAGTCGTCTGCGCCAGCATCCAGGGCATCGACCTTTTGCCGCTCGTGGGAGCGCGCCGACAGCACCAGCATCGGCCGCTGCGTTCAGGCGCGCAACTGCCCTATCAACTCGACCCCGTCGCGATCAGGCAGGCCCAGGTCGATCAGGAAGACATCAATGCGGCGGTTGCCGGCGAGGGTTTCTCCCTCCACCGCGGTGGCGGCCTCGAAAACTTCATGCCCTTCGGATTCCAAAGTAGTGACCAGAAAGCGGCGAATCGGCCCTTCGTTTTCCACCAACAGAACCCGCGTGGCCGCAGTGCGCTGTGACACCAAGCCACCTCGTCCATTGGCGGGGCCGGCTGCGGCGGTTGCGACAAGCGGAGTTCAAAATGCGCACCGCCGTGGTTGGTCGCGTCTATCGAGCCCTGATGCAGCCGCGCCACTGCCGCACAAATGGCCAGCCCGAGCCCGGTTCCGGCGCCTGCAGGCTCAGCGCGGCCGCGGTAAAACTTTTTGAAAACATCGCGCTCATGCCCTGGCGGCAGTCCCGGCCCGTTGTCTGCCATTGCCAGTTGCCAGTGCGTATTGCTTACCGTGACGACGACACGGATGGTGCTGCCAGCCGGGATGTAACGCAAAGCGTTGTCCAGCAAATTGCTCAAGGTCTGCACAAACAGGCGCGGATCGCACCAGACCACCGGGGCGTCCAGCACAATGCACTCCAAAGATAAAACATCTTTCGTCACCAGTTGCTTGATCATCCTTTGATTAAAACGGTTGTCGCGTAAAAGCACTGTAAATGTTGCTCGCATTGCCCCGCAAGCCTGTGATTTGAATTTTTAGGCCGAGGCATTGCCGTCAGCGGTGCGCAATTGAAACAATTGGCCTAATTAAATCAATTGTTTAATTTTGTGTTTTAATTTCCAGATGAAAACCGCCCTCCTCGCCGCCTCGCCGGCCGGCAACCGCAGCCAGGATACACGCAAGCAACGCTCCGACGGCGCTGAAGCCAGAGCCCACCTGCTGCTGACCGCGCTGAGGCTGTTCGCCGAAAAGGGCTTCTCCAAAACCTCGACGCGTGACATTGCGCAGGCGGCCGGCGCCAATGTGGCGGCCATCAGTTATTACTTCGGTGACAAGGCCGGGCTGTACCGCAGCGTGTTCACCGAGCCGCTGGGCGTCCCCTGCGACGACATCTCCAGATACCAGCCGGCACACCTGAGCTTGCGCGAAGCCCTGGAAGGATTTATCGCTGGCTTTCTCGAACCGCTGAAACAGGGCGACATGGCGCAGCAGATCACCCGCCTGCATTTCCGCGAGATGCTGGAGCCGACCGGTCTGTGGGCCGAGCAGATCAACAACAACATCAAGCCGGCCCACGTCGCGCTGACCGAAGTGCTGGGCCGCCATCTGCGTGTCACCAAAATAGATGACGATGTACACCGCCTGGCTTTTTCCATCGCCGCGCTGGCGATGCAGATGTTCATCAGCCGCGATGTGATTGAAAACGTGCGGCCCCAGCTGATCGCCACACCCAAAGCCATCGACCTGTGGGCCATCCGCCTGGCGGACTTTGCCGAGGCCATGATAGCGGTCGAGGCCGCACGGCGTCGGCTGCCTGTTGACAAGAAAAAAACTTCATGAAAAAACTCCGCTTCATCCCCCTGGCCCTGGCGCCGCTGCTGCTGTCTGCCTGCGCGCTGCAGTCGCCGCCGTCCGCCGTCTCCACGAATCTGCCGACCCAATGGATGGCGCCGCTGCCCGGTATCCAGCCGGTGGCGGGCTTGCCACATCAGGGCACACTGACCGACCTGAGCCGCTGGTGGGAGCAGCAGGGCGACCCCTTGCTGGTGGAGTTGATCAACGCGGCGCAGGCCGTCAGCCCCTCGGTCGCCAGCGCGCGTTCGCGCATAGAGCAGTCGCGCGCCAGCCGCGTGGCGGCCGGCGCGGCGCTGCTGCCCTCGCTCGATGCGTCGGCCAGCGTCAGCCGCGGCCGCAGCCAGCCGGTGACCGCGGCACGCGCGCCGGTGGGCACCAGCTCCCAGCTCGGCCTGCAAACCGCCTGGGAGCTTGATGTGTTCGGCGGCCGGCGTGACAGCCGCGACGCGGCGCAACTGCGTTACGAAGGCGCGCAGGCCCAGTGGCACGACGCACGGGTGCTGGTGGCGGCCGAGACGGCCAATCAGTACTACGGTTTGCGAACCTGCGGGCAGTTGCTGCGGGTGGCACGCTCCGACGCCGCATCACGCGCGGAGACAGGGCGGCTGGCACAGCTCAGTGCCGACGCCGGCTTCACCGCGCCGGCCACCGCGGCGCTGGGCCGCGCCAGTGCCGCCGACGCCAACAGCCGCGCCACCCAGCAGGCGGCACTGTGTGAACTGGACATCAAGGCGCTGGTGGCATTGAGCAGCATGCCCGAGCCCGAATTGAGGCAAAAACTGGCCTCAGCCCCCACCCGTCCTGCGCAAACAGCTACTGTTTTGATAGCGAACGTACCCGCGCAGGCCCTCGCGCAGCGCCCCGACGTGTTTAGCGCCGAGCGCGAAGTCGCCGCCGCCAGCGCCGATGTCGGCAGCGCGCAGGCCGCGCGTTACCCGCGCCTGACGCTCAACGGCTCGGTCGCGGCCAACACCTTCCGCAGCGGCAGCGTCAGCACCGACTTCAACACCTGGTCCATTGGCCCGCTGGCGCTCAGCCTGCCGCTGTTTGACGGCGGCCGGCGTGCCGCCGATGCCGAAGCCGCCCAGGCCCGTTACGACGAAGCCGCCGCCGTCTACCGTGGCCGGGTCCGGCAGGCGGTGCGCGAGGTCGAAGAGGCACTGGTCACGCTGCAAAGCACCGCCGCCCGCGGCGAAGATGCACGTATTGCTGCCGAAGGTTACCGGGCCGCCTTTGCTGGCACCGAGGCGCTGTATAAAAACGGGCTCGCCAGCCTGGTCGACCTGGAAGACAGCCGGCGCACGCAACTGGCCGCCGAAACCGCCCTCTTGAGCCTGCAGCGCGAACGCTCCTCGGCCTGGGTGGCGTTGTACCGCGCCATGGGCGGCGGCTGGACGCGTGAACTGGAAGGACCTGGTGGCCCGGCTGTCGTCACCGGCAGCACACCACGGCAGCCCTGATTCGCATCACCTCTGAATCAACGACAACATCATGAAAAAATTCAAGCTCAAACCAGTCGCTATTGTTTTGATAGCTGGCCTCGCCCTGGTGGCGGGGGCCATTGCCATTTTTTCCTCCAAATCCGGGAACAAGGCCGAGCCTGCGGCAGCCGCGCCCAAAGCGGCGCTGACGGTGACGGCGGTCCAGCCCGCGCAGACCCGCCTGCCGATCAAGCTAGTCGCGAATGGCAACATCGTGGCCTGGCAGGAGGCCATCATCGGCTCTGAATCGAGCAACCTGCGCCTGACGCAGGTGCTGGTCAATGTCGGCGACACGGTCAGGGCCGGGCAGGTGCTGGCGCGCTTTTCGGGCGACAGCGTTCAGGCCGACGTGGCGCAAGCGCGCGCCACGCTGGTGGAGGCGCAGGCCACGGCAGCGGACGCTGCGGGCAATGCCGAACGCGCGCGCAGCCTGCAAAACTCCGGCGCGCTGAGCACGCAGCAGATCAACCAGTACAACACCAGTGAACAGACCGCCAGGGCACGTGTGGCCGCAGCGCAGGCGGTGCTGGACGCGCAGCAACTGCGCGGCGGCAACACGCAGGTGCTGGCGCCCGACAACGGCGTGATCTCGGCACGCAACGCCACGGTGGGCGCGGTGGTGGGCGCGGGCACCGAGCTGTTTCGCATGATCCGCGGCGGCCGGCTGGAGTGGCGCGCCGAGGTCACCAGCGACGAGGTGACCCGCATCAAGCCGGGCGCGAATGCGCAGGTGACAGCCGCCAGCGGCACACAGGTGCAAGGCACGGTGCGCGTGGTAGCGCCGACGGTCGATCCGCTGACCCGCAACGCGCTGGTGTACGTTGACCTGGCGCGAAGCCCCGGCGTCAAGGCCGGCATGTTTGCACAGGGCGAATTTGAATTGGGCGCAACCGATGCACTGACACTACCGCAGCAGGCCCTGGTGCTGCGCGACGGCTTTACCTACGCGATGCGCATTGAGCCCGGCAACAAGGTCACGCAGGTCAAGCTGCAGACCGGCCGCCGTCTCGGCGACGCCGTGGAGATCACCCAGGGCGTCCTGGCCGGTGAGCGTTATGTGGCCGGAGGCGCGGCCTTTCTGGCCGACGGCGACACCGTTGCGCTAGTCGCATCTGCAGCCCCGACCGCAGAGCCCAACAAGACCGTAGCCCCCGCTCCTCCTGCGCAAGCAGCTAGCAAATAATCAGTAGGCTGAATCAATGAAATTCACTGTCACTCGACCGCCCCTCGCCGCGCCCTGCGGCGTTGCAAATGCGCGCCGGGCCTGCGGGCCCGCCTGTGCTTTGCGCCTTGCCCGGCACACCGCTGGGCAGCCGCTTGCCAGCGATTTCACTGATTCAGCCTACTAGCAAATTGCCGGAGAAAAGCATGAATGTTTCCGCCTGGTGCATCCGCAACCCGATTCCCGCAATTATGTTTTTTGTGATGCTGTGTTTTGCCGGCTTGCTCAGCTACCAGAACATGAAGGTGCAAAACTTTCCGGACCTCGATGTGCCCAACATCGTGATATCGGCCAGCTTGCCGGGCGCATCGCCAGCACAACTGGAGACCGATGTCGCTCGAAAGCTTGAGAACGCCATCGCATCCTTGCAGGGCCTGAAGAACATCTACACCAAGGTGCAGGACGGCGCGGCCACCATCACGGCCGAGTTCCGCCTGGAAAAATCAACCCAGGAAGCGCTTGATGAGGTGCGCTCCGCCGTGCAGCAGGTGCGGGCCGACCTGCCCTCGGACGTGCGCGACCCCATCGTCAGCAAAGTCAATCTGGCGGCCTCGCCAGTGCTGGCCTACACCATCCGCAGCAAGGCGATGGACGATGAAGCCATCTCCTGGTTTGTCGACGACACTTTGACCCGCCGGCTGTTGGCCGTGCCCGGTGTGGGTGCGGTCACCCGCGTCGGCGGCGTCAGCCGCGAAGTGCGCATCGCGCTGGACACCGCCAAAATGGCCTCGCTTGGCGTGAGTGCTTCCACCATCTCGCGCCAGCTCAGCCAAGTGCAGATGGACACCGCTGGTGGCCGTACCGACCTGGGCACCAGCGAGCAACCGGTGCGGACTCTGGCCACCGTCAAATCAGCGGCCGAGCTGGCTTCGCTGGAGCTGGCGCTGGGTGACGGCCGCAAGCTGCGCCTGGGCCAGGTCGCCGATGTGCAGGACACCGTCGCCGAACAACGCTCGACCGCGCTCCTCAACGGCGTACCCGTGGTGGGTTTTGAAGTTGCGCGCAGCAAGGGCGCCAGCGAGGTGGAAGCAGGTCGCGGCGTGCGCGCCGCCCTGAAAACCCTGCAGCTGAGCCACCCCGACATTGAGTTGACCGAGGCTTTTGACTTTGTGACACCGGTGGAAGAAGAGTACAGCGCCTCGCTGACCTTGCTGATTGAAGGCGGCTTGCTGGCGGTGTTGGTGGTCTGGCTGTTTTTGCGTGACTGGCGCGCTACTTTTGTCTCGGCGGTCGCGTTGCCGCTGTCGGTGATTCCGGCTTTTATCGGCATGAACTACCTCGGGTTTTCGATCAACATCGTGACCCTTCTGGCGCTCAGTCTGGTGATCGGCATTCTGGTGGACGACGCGATTGTGGAGGTGGAAAACATCGTGCGCCACCTGCGCATGGGCAAGACACCGTATCAGGCGGCAATGGAAGCTGCCGATGAAATCGGCCTGGCCGTGATTGCCACAACCTTCACGCTGATTGCAGTTTTTTTGCCGACCGCCTTCATGAGCGGCATTGCGGGCAAGTTCTTCAAGCAGTTTGGCTGGACGGCGGCACTCGCGGTGTTTGCTTCGCTGGTGGTGGCCCGCATGCTCACCCCCATGATGGCGGCCTACATCCTCAAACCGATCGTCAACTATGTTGAGAAGGACGGTGCGGTGATGCGCTGGTACATGCGCGCCAGCAACTGGTGCATCAAGCACCGGCTCATCACCAGCCTCGCAGCTGGCGCCTTCTTCATCGGCTCCCTGATGCTGATTCCGCTGCTGCCCACCGGTTTTGTGCCACCCGATGACAACTCGCAAACCCAGGTCTACCTGGAGTTGCCTCCCGGCACCCGTCTGGCTGAGACAAAAGTGGCCGCCGAGCGGGCGCGCACCCTGATTGCCCGTGTGCCCCATGTCAAAAGTGTGTACACCACCATCGGTGGCGGCGCGGCCGGAAGTGACCCGTTTGCGCCCGGCGGCGCCGCTGAAACCCGCAAAGCCACACTCACCATTTTGCTGACAGAGCGTGGCGAACGGCCACGCAAGCAGGGCATTGAAAACGACATCCGAAAAGCACTGGAGAACCTCCCCGGGGTGCGCAGCAAAGTCGGTCTGGGCGGCTCCGGCGAGAAGTACATTCTGGCGCTGACCGGCGAAGACGCGATGGCGCTGGCCGGCGCGGCAGCGGCGCTGGAAAAAGACCTGCGCACCATTCCCGGCCTCGGCTCTGTCGCCTCCAGCGCCTCGCTGGTGCGCCCTGAAGTGACGGTGCGGCCCGACTTTGCGCGCATGGCCGACCTGGGCGTCACCAGTGCGGCTATTGGCGAGACACTGCGCATCGCCACCGTGGGCGACTACAACGCCGCGCTGCCCAAGCTGAACCTGTCGCAGCGCCAGATCCCCATCGTGGTTCGCCTGGCCGACGATGCCAAATCCGACCTGGCAACGCTTGAGCGCCTGATGGTGCCCAGCACCAAGCCGGGTGTCGGACCCGTCATGCTGGGCCAGGTGGCCAAGGTCGAGATGGCCGGCGGCCCGGCCGTGATTGACCGGTTCAACCGGTCCCGCAACGTGCAGTTTGAGGTCGAACTTTCGGGGCTTGCTCTCGGCGACGTGAGTACAGCCGTGGAGAAATTGCCCGCCATCGTGAACCTGCCGGCAGGCGTGAAGCAAGTGGTGATTGGCGACGCCGAAGTGATGGGCGAGTTGTTTGCCAGCTTCGGGTTGGCCATGCTCACTGGCGTGTTGTGTATCTACATCGTGCTGGTACTGCTGTTTAAAAACTTTCTGCACCCGGTCACGATTCTGGCCGCGCTGCCATTGTCTTTGGGTGGTGCGTTTGTCGGTCTGTTGATTGCGCAGAAATCGTTTTCCATGCCTTCGCTGATTGGTTTGATCATGCTGATGGGTGTGGCCACCAAAAACTCTATCTTGCTGGTTGAATACGCCATCGAGGCTCGCCGGGGCCGCGCTGCCACCGAAAGTCAACCCGAGCAGCCGCCCATGTCGCGCATGGACGCCCTGCTGGACGCCTGTCATAAACGGGCCAGGCCGATTGTCATGACCACCATTGCCATGGGTGCCGGCATGATGCCGATTGCTTTTGGCTGGGGCTCTGCAGACAGCAGCTTTCGCTCGCCCATGGCGGTCGCCGTCATCGGCGGGCTGATCACCTCCACATTTTTGAGCTTGCTGGTGATACCGGCAGTGTTCACCTATGTGGACGACATCGGGCTGTGGTTCGGCCGCATGACAGGCAAGCTGCGCGGCAAGCCGCCGAGCACGCAGGCAGCGGACCGCGGTCTGGCTGAACCCGTACCAGTGCTACCAAAATAATAGCGAAATATGCGCGTGGGCTATGGGACAAGCGCCGAAACGATCAAAGATTCCGGGCGGAAGGCCGTGCGGAGTCTTCGGCTGCGCGCCGGGAGACGTTCTGGCTCAGCTGGCCCGGATTTTTTGCACCAGGGCGCTTGTCGAATACCCATCGACAAAGGAGATGGCCAGCGCCGTTCCGCCATAACTCTTCACCACAGCCGATTCGGCCAGCTTGTCCATGTCGTAGTCGCCGCCCTTGACCAGCACATCGGGCTTGAGCTCGGTGATGAGTTCCAGGGGCGTGTCATCGTCAAACCAGGTCACCAGACTGACAGACTCCAGCGCCGCCAGCAGGACGGCCCGGTCTTGTTCGTTGTTCAGCGGCCGGTCCGGCCCTTTGTCCAGCCGCCTGGCTGATTTGTCTGTGTTCAGCGCCACCACCAGGCTGCCGCCCAGTGCACGCGCCGTGGCGAGGTAGGTGACATGACCCCGGTGCAAAACGTCAAATACGCCGTTGGTAAAAACGATGGGCCGCGGCAAATCAGCCAGCGCTTGGGCTGCCGCTTCGCGGGAAACGATTTTTTGCAGAAAATGCGGGGGTAGTGGCGCGCTGTGCATTGGCCAACTTTAGCGGAAGAGTGCGTCATCGTCGCCGATCCATCAGCGCCTCGCCACGTCCAGCAATTTTTATACTGGAAATCGCCGACGAAAATCTGCACGCCGAACATGCAGGCGCGTGAAACCAGCATGGGAAAGATGCTGATCCAGCATCTGCAGGGTCCGGACGAGTTGATCCTAAAAGCCGGCTTGCCGGTCGCTTGCCTCGGCAAATGCAAACACCTGCGCGCCGCGTGCGACGGCCCGGCTTCCGCCCCCCGAAGAAGCTCGGCCAGCGAAAGTCCGGCATCAAGGGCTGGTGGACGCCGGCTTGACGGCCATGGACGCCGTGATTTCCTTGCCAAGTTCCTTGCGGTAGCGGTTGAGCTCTTGCACGGTCTTGAAGCTCTGGTTCATCAGAAGGCTCATGTTGTGCAGGATGCGCTCAACGACCTTGCCTTCCCAGACCGCGTCGAAGTTGATCTGCTTGTCCAGCCAGTGTTCCAGCCACTCAGGATTGGGCAGGCGCGACTGGATGGTGTCGCGCGGAAACAGATCCTTGTTCACATGCAGGTTGGTCGGGTGCAGTGCCTGCGCGGTGCGGCGGGCACTGGCCATGAGCACACCCACTTTGGTGAAGGCTGCCCTGGCATCGTTGCCAAAGTTGTTGATCGCGCGCTTCATGTAGCGCAGGTAGGCACCGCCGTGGCGCGCCTCGTCCTGACTGAGCTGCGTGTATATCTGCTTGATGACCGGTTCGGTGTGCCACTCGCTGGCACGACGGTACCAGTGGTTCAGGCGGATCTCACCGCAGAAATGCAGCATCAGGGTTTCCAGCGCAGGTGCCGGCTCAAATTCAAAGCGCACTTCATGCAACTCTTTTTCAGTCGGGGCCAGCTCCGGGCGAAAACGCCGCAGGTATTCCATCAACACCAGCGAGTGTTTCTGCTCTTCAAAAAACCAGATCGACATGAAGGCGGAGAAATCGCTGTCGTCCTTGTTGTCGCGTAAAAACATCTCTGTGGCCGGCAAGGCAGACCACTCGGTGATGGCATTCATCTTGATCGTCTGCGCCTGCTCGTCGGTGAGCTTGGAGGCGTCAAAACTGGCCCACGGAATATCCTTGTCCATGTCCCAGCGGACGGATTCGAGCTGTTTGAAAAGTTCTGGGTAAAGCATGAGACTCCTTACGCGGCACTCGCCGACTTAGATTCAAGCCGATTTTATGCGGCGAATATGACAAATCGCTCAAAATGGTTTTTGATGCCATTTCATGCGGGTTGATGGCTGTTTAGCCTCTTTAATTGTTTTACACGGTTTGCGGCGGCTTGGATAGCAGCCAATTTCCCGCGCTCGCTTAAGCCCCCCGCACCATGAATCTGATCCGGCCGATGCCGCGTATTTTTTGCACGCTCATCTTTCAGCCACCCCGCCTTTTTAAAAGTGACAACACCATGAACCCTGTTTTATTCAAGGCCATCCTGACCACGGCCATGCTGGGTGGCGCTTTGCTGACACCAGCCCATGCCGTGACTGCCGCACCCAAGCCGGGCACCGCAACAACTGCCTCCTGCGAGCCTTTGCTGCAGCACAACTTTTTGCGGCTCCAGGATGAAAGGGCTCAGTCCCTGTGTCAATACAGTGGCAAAGTGCTGTTGGTAGTCAACACCGCGAGCTTTTGCGGCTTCACTACTCAATACAAAGGCCTGGAGGCGCTGTATGCCAAATACCGCGACCAGGGCCTGGTAGTGCTGGGTTTTCCTTCCAACGACTTCTCCCAGGAAACCGGCAGTAACAAGGAAATTGCCGATTTTTGCGAGAACACCTTCGGCGTGAAGTTCCCGATGTTTGCCAAGTCCAGCGTCAGCGGCAAAGCAGCCAACCCCCTGTTCAAACAACTGGCCGAGAGGACGGGCAGCGCGCCGCGATGGAATTTCCACAAATACCTGATATCCCGCGATGGACAACAAGTAAGCAGCTTCGACACCAGCGTCGATCCCGGCAATTCGGCCTTTTTGAAAGAAATCGAGAAAAAGTTGCTGGCAAAATAATTACCAATCGGTAATAATTCGACCAATAGGTATCAATCTCGGCCATTTAAACCTTTCGACTTGTTATTACCAGACTGTTTTTCCACCGTGCCAACGACCCCATTAACAAATCTTTACGCGATGCCGATTGCATTGTTGGGGAACCGCGCGCATGTGAGTCAGCTCAGACAGATATCGTTGCAGCGCCCACGGCGCTGTTCCGATCACACCGTTTTTTTGTTGCGAAGACTTCCAGGCCCTTGCGGCCAGGATGCAATCCCGGGGCGGTTCTCCTCCTCCCTCCCTCCCTTGTTCGCGCCGGGGCGCTCCGCAGCATTTTTATCTTCCGGCGGCTGAGATGGTTTCTTCCAGCCTCTCTTCACCCGCCCGCCCACGGGTCGCCATCGTCGGCTCCGGCATTTCAGGCCTTGCAGTGGCCCATGCCCTTCAGGGCCAGGCCGACATCACCCTGTTTGAAGCCGGCGCCTATTTCGGCGGCCACACCCACACCGTTGATGTCACTCTACCGACATCGCAAGGATCGGTCACCCATGGCGTGGACACCGGCTTTCTGGTTTTCAACGAGCGCACTTACCCGAACCTGATCCGGCTTTTTGCCGAGCTGGGCGTGGCAACCGCCAAATCGGACATGTCGTTTTCGGTCAAGGTACCCGGTGCCATTGAAGGGCGCGCGCTCGAATGGAGCGGCTCCAGCCTCAACACGGTGTTTGCGCAGCGCGGCAACCTGCTGAACTGGAAATTTTTGCGCATGTTGCGCGACATCATGCGTTTCAACCGCCTCGCCAGCGCACTGGCCGAGAGCCACGCCGAGGCCGCCATGCTGCAGCCGCTGGGTGACTTCCTCAAGGAAGGCAGGTTTTCAGACGAATTTCGCGACTGGTACTTCCTGCCCATGCTCGGTTGCATCTGGTCCTGCCCGACCGACCAGATGCTGCAGTTCCCGGTCGCCACCATGATCCGCTTCTGTCACAACCATGGTCTGATCCAGGTGACGGACCGGCCACAGTGGTGGACGGTGACGGGTGGCGCGCGAAATTACGTTGAAAAAATCATCGCCAACATCGCCGACAAACGCCTGAACATGCCTGTGGAACGCATTGAGCGCGATGCCGGCTTGATGCAAGGCGGCGTGAAAATTATTGCCCAAGGCCAGGTCGAAATTTTTGACAAGGTGGTGCTGGCGGCTCATTCTGACCAGTCGCTGGCCCTGCTGGCCGATGCCGCTCCCGGCGAACGCGCCGTGCTCGGTGCCATCAACTACCAGCCGAACCGCGCAGTGCTGCACACCGACACCTCGGTGCTGCCGGCCAACAAGCTGGCCTGGGCAGCGTGGAATTACGAACGCGCACGGGATGGCCGGCGCGAGTCCAACCAAGTCTGCCTGCACTACCTGCTCAACATGCTGCAACCGCTTCCCTTCGAGCAGCCGGTGGTGGTCTCCCTGAATCCGGTGCAAGCGATAGCGCGTAATCTGGTGATGGCTGAATTTGACTACGCACATCCGGTGTTTGACGCTGCGGCGATACGCGCCCAGCAAGCCCTGCCCGGCCTGCAAGGCCGGCAGCACAGCTATTTCTGCGGCGCCTGGGCTGGCTACGGTTTTCATGAGGATGGTCTCAAGTCGGGCCTGGAAGTGGCTCGCCTGGTGCGGGGCGACTGCGCGGGGATCACCGCATGATTACCCCTGCGACAAGCGCTTGGACGCCGTCTGCACCCGCCGGAGCCACGGAGACGGCTTTGCCGGGCCGCAGGCGTAGCGCCTCCTCAGGCGGCAGCGATAACACGTCAGTGCGGAGCGTGGGAGTACCTCTCATTGGTTTCGGCCAGGTGCGGCACAGACGGCTGAAGCCGGCCCGCAACGCCTTTGCCTATCCCACCTATTTTTTGATGCTGCCGCTTCGCAGCATGCGGGCCCACGGCGATGGCGCGCTCGCGCGTAATCGCCGCAGCGTACTGAGTTTTTTTGACACGGACCACGGCGACGGTCGCCTCGACTGCGTGAGCTGGCTTGATGAGCTGCTGCGAAGCGAGGGCATCAGCGATGCCGGCGGCGAACTCTGGCTGCACACCTACCCGCGCATTTTCGGTCACACCTTCAAGCCGGTGAGTTTCTGGTACTGCCACCACATCGACGGCAGCCTGCGCGCCATCGTGGTTGAGGTCAACAACACCTTTGGCGAGCGCCATTGTTATTTGCTGGACCGTCCGCACTACGGTCAGGAACTCAGCGCGGACAAAGTGTTTCATGTCTCGCCGTTCTGCACGCTCGAAGGACGTTACCGCTTCCGTTTCATGCGCATCAACAACGACGGCCTGCAGAAAACCGTTGCCCGCATCGACTATGACGACGCTGACGGACCGCTGCTGGAAACCAGCGTCAGCGGCTCGCTGGTTCCGCTCAGCATCCAAAGCCTGCGCCGCGCCCTGTGGCGACACCCAGCCATGACCTTCGGCGTCGTCGCGCGCATTCACTGGCAAGCCTTCAGGCTGTGGTGCAAGCGTGTCCCCTTTGTCCGAAAACCCGAGCCACCCCAACGCTTTGTCACCCGATGAATACTGCAAGCAACCCTTCTTCTTCCACCGCTTCGTGTGTGTCCTCAACCCTGGCATCGCTGGCGCTGCCGGGGGGTGCGCCCGCCGCCGCACGCACGGTGTTGCAGTTGCTGACGCGCCTGAAACACGGCACGCTGCATGTGCAACTGCCCGACGGTTCAACCCGGCATTTTGGTTCGGGTGAAGCCCCTGTGGCCAGCTTGCGCCTGCACAACTGGAACGTCTGCGGCGCCGCCCTGAAATCGGGCGACATCGGGTTTGCCGAAAGTTTTATCGCCGGAGACTGGACCACGCAAAATCTGAATGACCTGCTCAGCGTGCTGATCCGAAACCGCCAGGAAGTCGAAGATGTGATCTACGGCACCTGGCTCGGGCGCTTCGCCTACCGCATCAAACACCTGCTGAACCGCAACACCAAGACCAACAGCCAGAAAAACATCCACGCACATTACGACCTGGGCAATGCTTTTTATGAGCTTTGGCTGGACGGCACGATGAACTATTCGTCAGCAATTTTTGCCACGCCCGAGACCTCGATGAAGGATGCGCAAGATGCCAAAGTGCGTCGCGCGCTGCGCCTGGCTGGCGTGAAGGCTGGCGACCGCGTGCTGGAAATCGGCTGCGGCTGGGGCGCGCTGGCCGAAATGGCGGCCACCGAGTTTGACGCCTCCATCGTTGGCGTCACGCTGAGCACCGAACAGCTGGCCTGGGCTCAAGAGCGTCTGGATCGCTTAGGCGTGCGCCGCGCAGGGCTGCCCCAAGCAAGCACAGCCCCTCTTCCTGGTGACAGGGGCAGCGAAGCGCCGGAGGCACACGCAGTGGCCAGCGTGGGGGCCACCCATGACTTGCGTTTGCAGGACTATCGCGACATCGGCAAGACCGGCGACAGCGAAACCTTTGACGCCATCTGCTCCATCGAAATGGTCGAGGCCGTGGGCCGTGAATATTGGCCCGACTACTTCCAGACCGTCGCGCGCCTGCTCAAGCCGGGCGGCCGTGCCTGCATCCAGAGCATCGTCATCGCCGACAACCTGTTTGAACGCTACGTCTCTTCCACCGATTTCATCCAGCAATACATCTTCCCCGGCGGCTGCCTGCCCTGCCCGAAAGAATTCCGGGCCCAGGCGAAAGCGGCAGGTCTGGAAGTGATCGATGAATTTTCCTTCGGTCAGGACTACGCCCACACCCTCAAGCTGTGGCGGGACCAGTTCATGGCGCAAGAGTCACGGGTGCTTCAACTCGGGTTTGACAAAAGGTTTATCCGCATATGGGAGTTCTATCTGGCCTACTGCGAAGCGGCTTTCACCCAGGCCAATACCGACGTCGTGCAGTACACGCTGCGCAAGTCCTGATCACCGCCCTGATGCTGCTGACCGGCTGGGCCGGCCCAGCCTGGGCGCAGACCGCGGCCGACGATACACGCGCGGAATTGCAGCAAGCCCTTCCGCAAGCGCAGCTGGTTGGCAAGGGACGTCTGACCGTCTGGGGTTTTCAGGTCTATGACGCCCGTCTGTGGGCCAACCCCGGCTTCGCGGCCAGCAGCTTCACGGCTCAGCCGCTGGCGCTGGAGCTGGCCTACCTGCGCGGCTTCCTCAGCCAGGCCGTGGCTGAGCGTTCGATCACCGAAATGCGGCGGTCTGCCAGCATCAGTGATGAACAGGCCGACAAATGGATGGCGGCCATGGCACGGGTGTTGCCCGATGTCAAAAAAGGCGACCGCGTGATGGGGGTGCACCGCCCCGGCGTGGGCGCCTCGTTCTGGATGAACGGCAAACCTCTGGGTGAGATCCGCGATACCGAATTTGCGCGCTTGTTTTTTGGCATCTGGCTGGCGCCCACCACCTCGGAGCCCGGCCTGCGCAGCGCGCTGCTGGCGGGGGCGGGCCCTTGAGCCCTAGCGCCCGCAACCCTTTTGGCACGCGCAACGGCCTGGCTTACGGCCTGCTGGGCCTGCCGCTGGCCTTTGTGGCGCTGCCGCTGTATGTGATTTTGCCCAACCACTACGCACTAGAGTTCGGCGTGCCGCTGGCCACGCTGGGCGCAGTGCTGCTGGGCGCGCGCCTGTTCGACGCGCTGATCGATCCGCTGCTGGGCCGCCTGAGCGACCGGCTGTTTGCACGTTCACCCAGCGCCGTACTCGGCATGGGCGCGATCGCCGCGCTGCTGCTGGCCGTCGGTTTTGCGCTGCTGTTCTTCCCGCTGGTCGACACGCCGACCGCGCTGGTGACTTGGGCCAGCGCGACGCTGATGCTGACCTATGCCGGCTACAGCGCCCTCAGCGTGTCGCACCAGTCCTGGGGCGCGATGCTTGGCGGTGACGAACGCCAGCGCAGCCGCATCGTGGCCTGGCGCGAAGGCCTGGGGCTGATCGGCGTGGTGCTGGCTTCGGTCACGCCGGTGGCTTTCGGCCTGCCGACCACGACCGCGCTGTTTTTTGTCGTGCTGGCGCTGGGCTGGCTGGCCTGGACACGCGCCGAGCGCCCCCTGCCGCAACCCGCGCTGCATGCCGGCGAAGGCACGTCCATCTGGCTGCCGTTTCAGCATGTGGGCTTTCGCCGACTGCTGGTGGTCTTCATGCTCAATGGCATCGCCAGTGCCGTGCCGGCCACGCTGGTGCTGTTTTTCATCCAGGACCGGCTGCAAGCGCCGAAAACCATGGAGCCACTGTTCCTCGGCAGCTACTTCCTTGCCGCCGCGCTGTCCATCCCGCTGTGGCTGGCCGTGGTCAAACGCATCGGCCTGGCACCGGCCTGGCTACTTGGCATGGGGCTGGCGATCGCCACCTTTGGCTGGGCCACACAGGTGGGCGCTGGCCAGACCACCGCCTTTGTGATCGTCTGCGCGCTTTCGGGCATCGCGCTGGGCACCGATCTGGCCCTGCCGGGCGCACTGCTCGCCGGCGTGATCCAGGCCAACGGCCAGTCCGGCCGCGCCGAGGGCGCCTACTTCGGCTGGTGGAATTTTGCGATCAAGCTCAATCTGGCGCTGGCCGCCGGGCTGGCGCTGCCGCTACTCGCCCTGTTCGGTTATGCCCCCGGCGCGCGTGATGCCCAGGCGCTGGACGCGTTGCTGGTGGCGTATTGCGTGTTGCCCTGCCTGCTCAAGCTGGCGGCCGCCGCCTGTCTTTATTTTCTGATCATCAAACATCCACAAGAGGTCCAGCCGTGAACCGTTTTCTCCTCAAGGGCGCTGCTACCCTGGCGCTGTGTCTCCCCTTGCTGGCCGGCATCGCAGGCTGCGCCGGCCCGCAAATCAGCGACTACGCCGCCGAAAAGCCGGTGCTCGACATGCGCCAGTACTTCAAAGGCACCGTCGATGCGTACGGCGTGTTCACCGATCGCTCCGGCAAGGTGGTCAAGCGTTTCACCGTGGTGATGACCTGCACCTGGCAGGGTCCGCCGGGCGCGGAGACCGGCGTGCTCGACGAAATATTCACCTATTCGGACGGCAGCACCGACCGCCGCATCTGGACGCTCAAACGCACGCCAGACGGCAAGTACACCGGCACGGCCGCTGATGTGGCCGGGCAGGCGCTCGGCGAGGAAAAAGGCAACACCTTCCGCTGGGGCTACACGCTCAAACTGCCCGTCGATGGCCGCGTGATTGAGGTGCAGTTCGACGACTGGATGTATTTGATGACCGACAAGGTGATGCTCAACAAGGCGGTCATGAGCAAGTTTGGCTTCAAGCTGGGCGAGGTCACGCTGTCTTTCGTCAAGCGCTGACAGGCCACTTCTTAATTTAAGCAAAAAAGACCTGTAGCCCATACCCAGCAAGCGCAAGCAGCTATCATTTTTATAACAAAGTCAGCATGTCTCACAACCCCCCTCTGAAAGACTGGCACGGCAAAACCGTCTGGCTGGTTGGCGCCTCCAGCGGCATCGGCCAGGCCACCGCGCATGCGCTGCATGCGCGCGGCGCGCGGGTGGTGGTGTCTGCCCGCAATGCGCAGGCACTTGAGGACTTTGTGCGGGGTCACGCAGGCGCGCTGGCCCTGCCCCTGGATGCGTCTGACGCGGCGGCGGTAAACATGGCCGCACAAACCGTTCTGGCCCAGGGCCCTCTCGACCTGCTGATGTATTGCGCAGGTTATTACCGCGAGTTACGCGCCACCGAGTTTGACCTGGCAGAAATGCTCAAGCACCAGCAGGTCAACTACACCGGTGCGCTTTACCTGCTCGATGCGGTGCTGCCCGCGCTGCTCCAGCGCGGCAGCGGCCACATCAGCCTGGTCGGCAGCGTCGCTGGCTACCGCGGCCTGCCGAAAAGCCTGGCCTATGGCCCGACCAAAGCCGCGCTGATCAACCTCGCCGAAACGCTGCATGTTGACCTGCAGCCCAGCGGCGTCGGTGTGAGCATCGTGAACCCGGGTTTTGTGGAAACACCCCTGACCGCACAAAATCAATTCAGCATGCCGGCGCTGATCAGCCCGGACAAGGCAGCCACCGAAATTCTGGCCGGTTGGGCGCGTGGAGAATTTGAAATCCATTTTCCCAAACGCTTTACCCGCTGGATGAAAACGCTGCGCGTGCTGCCCTATGCGCTGTACTTCCCGGCGATCCGGAAATTCACCGGTCTGTGAGATGACCCAATCTGTGACTGAGCGCCTGGTGCACTTTTTTGAAACCCTGAGCCCGGACCAGGTGGCGCGCATGGACGAGTTTTATTCGGCCGATGTGTATTTCAAGGATCCGTTCAACGAAGTGCGCACCCTGGCGCAGGTGCAGCACATCTTCAACCACATGTATGTGGCGGTGGACAGGCCGCGTTTTGTGGTGACCAGCCAGGTGTCAGAAGCTGGGCAATGTTTCCTGACCTGGGACTTCGAGTTTTACTTCAAGGAGCAGCAGCCGACCATGAAGCAAACGATTCGCGGCAGCGCTCACCTGAAGTTCAACGAGGCGGGTCTGGTCAGCTACCACCGCGACTACTGGGATGCGGCGGAAGAACTCTACGAAAAATTGCCACTGGTGGGCAGCTTGATGCGCTGGCTCAAGAAGCGGGTGGCTGGTTAGCCGCCACGTTCGCTCACTGCGTGTAGCTCTCTGCACCTTGCAGGCCGCCGCTCGCCAGAGGCTTCGCTTCTGACGCCTGTCCAAACCTGCTCAAGCAGGTTTGGAGCCGCAGGCACCAGCCCCGGCTGGTCGCGGAGTCTGCAACCGCTACAGATTTGATAGCTGCTTGCGCCCATCAGACATGGGCCACAGCCCGATTTTACTCTTGAAACTCAGGAGGGCTGAGTGTCGATGAAACTCGGACGCTGCACGAGCTTGTCATACAGCCGGGCCAGATTCGGGTGCGGCGTGCGCCAGTCGATCTGCGCAAAACGGAAATCCAGGTAGCCGAGCGCACAGCCGACAGCGATGTCCGACAGGCTCAGGTGAATGCCGCTGCAAAACGGCTTGTCGCCCAGTCCGGTGCTCATGGCCTGCACGGTGTCGTCAATTTTTTTCATCTGGCGGTCTATCCACTCCTGACTGCGCTGCTTGTCGGTGCGGCCAGACCAGGTGGCTTCAAGCCGCGCCAGAATGGCCGCGTCCATCAGGCCATCGGCCAGCGCTTCCCAGGTTTTCACCTCGGCGCGCTCACGGCCCTGTACCGGAATCAGCTTGCCGACCGGCGACAGGGTTTCGAGGTATTCAACAATCACGCGCGAGTCGAAAACAGCTTCTTCAGAGCCGTTGGAGCCTTCCATGACCAGGCAGGGCACCTTGCCCAGCGGGTTGGACTCGGACATGCTGGTGCCGGCCGCCCAGACGTCTTCAATGACGAAGTGGTAGTCGAGCTTTTTTTCGGCCATCACAATGCGCACCTTGCGCACATAGGGACTGCCGTTGGATCCGATGAGTTTCATAGCTTTGGTTTTGTATCGTGGGCAGGAATGGGGTGTCTTTTGCATTCTATCGAGTAAGCCCCTAACGGTAACCGTTAGCCGCTGAAACTCGCCAAACCGTCGCGTAGATGCACAGGCGAGCCGCCTACAATTGGGGCATGAACCCGTCCACCAGCTTCACCATCTCCGCCTTGTCCCCGCTTGACGGGCGTTACGCCGCCAAACTGGCGCCTTTGCGGCCGCTGATGTCGGAACTCGGTTACATGCACCGCCGCGTCCAGGTTGAAATCGCCTGGTTCATCGCGCTGTCGGATGCCGGATTTGCAGAATTCAAACCGCTGACGCCTGGAGCACGCACTTACTTGCTGGGCTTGGTCAAACACTTCTCCGAAGCCGATGCGGCGGCCATCAAGGAGATCGAAAAAACCACCAACCACGACGTCAAAGCCGTGGAGTACTGGATCAAATCGAAATTCGAGGCCAGGCCCGAGTTACAGAGCGCCAGCGAGTTCGTGCATTTCGCTTGCACCAGCGAGGACATCAACAACACCAGCCATGCGTTGCAGCTCAAAAGCAGCCGCGAGCAGGTGCTGCTTCCGGCGCTCGACAAGGTCATCACCCAGTTGCGCGAGATGGCGCATCGGTATGCCGACCAGCCGATGCTCAGCCGCACCCACGGCCAGACCGCCAGCCCGACCACGGTGGGCAAGGAGATCGCCAACGTGGTCGCCCGCCTGGACGTGGCGCGCCAACGCATTGCTGGGGTGCAGTTGATGGCCAAGATGAACGGCGCAGTTGGCAATTACAACGCCCACCTGTCGGCCTGGCCCGAGTTCGACTGGGAAGCGCTGAGTCGGCGCGTTATCGAGTCGCCCGAGCCGCTGGGCCTGGGCCTGACTTTCCAGCCCTACAGCATCCAGATCGAGCCGCACGACTACATGGCCGAGCTGTTCGACGCGGTGGCCCGCACCAACACCATCCTGATCGACTTTGCGCGCGACATCTGGGGTTATGTCAGCGTGGGCTACTTCAAGCAGCGGCTCAAAGCCGGTGAGATTGGTTCGAGTACCATGCCGCACAAGGTCAACCCGATCGATTTCGAGAATGCCGAAGGCAACCTGGGCCTGGCCAACGCGCTGCTGCGCCACCTCAGCGAAAAGCTGCCTATCAGCCGCTGGCAACGAGACCTGACCGACAGCACGGTGCTGCGCAACATGGGCGTGGCCTTCGGCTACGCGGTTCTGGCCTACAGCTCGCTGAGCCTGGGCCTGGGCAAGCTCGAGCTCAATAGCGAGGCGCTGGACGAGGACTTGGGCAGCGCCTGGGAAGTGCTGGCCGAGCCGATCCAGACCGTGATGCGGCGTTACGGCGTGCAGGGCGCCTACGAAAAGCTCAAGGAAGTCACACGCGGAAAAACCGTGACCGCCGAAGCCCTGCACGGGCTGATTCGCTCCCTGGAGATTCCGCAGGCCGAGAAAGACCGCCTGTTGGCGATGACGCCGGCCAGCTACACCGGCAAGGCCGCCGAACTTGCCAACCGGGTCTGACTAGCCCCCACGGTCGCACTTCGTGTAGCGCCCTGCTTCCCGAGGGGGCCGCTGCGCCTGCGAGCCGGCAGAGCCGGACCCGCGGCCCCGGCTTGGTTTCATAGCGTCGCGCTGTATCCGACAAGACTAGACGGCCGGCATGCTGGCGCCGCAGTTCCAGCACTCTTCAAAGCCGCCCTCGACCATTTCGCCACACGCGCACAGCCAGTGCCGCTGCGGCGGGTTCTGCAGGCTCTGCAGCAGCAGTTCGGCGCGTGGTTTTTCATGATCATGGGCCAGCCAGATTTCGGGCTGGCACTGGTCGGGCGGCAGTTCGCCGGCGACGCTGCTGAGGAAATAGCGCTGCACACTGGCTGAGAAGCCGGCCTGCTGCAAGGCATCGGTCCACAGTGCTGCAATGGCAATATTGGGCGCGCGGGCAAGTCGGAGCATCTAGGGCCTGTTCCCACTATTTATACAAGTTCGAACGGGGTGAAAACAGTGGCAATCTAGGCGCGCGGCGACACCCAGACCGGGCGTGTGGGTTAGGAGTGCAACAACGAGTGGCGCTGTTCTCACCCCCGTTCCCTTCGGGTTGCGGCCAAAAAGGCCATGCGCAGTGTTGCAAAGCCTGGCCGGGCGCCGGCCAGGCTGCTTTTTGCGCCTCGCGCATGACCTTTTTGACTCGCAACGCATCTTGCATAAATAGTGGGGACAGGCCCAAGTTTACTCCTGTACTCCTGAATTGATAGCTGCTTGCGCCCATTCGATAAGGGCTAGAGGCCGAAAAGGCTCTAAGATTCTGCTCAAGCCGAATCTGGCGGTGCGTCCTTTTTTTCCAGCGCACGGTCAGCATAACGGCCAAAGCGCCAGGCGGTGTCTTCCTGTGTGATGCGCCGCCATGTGGCGCGTTTTTCTACCGGGTTCATCTCGGGCCAGTGCTGGACTTCCTCAAAAGTGCGGCCGCAGCCTTTGCACAGGTCGTCGCCCTGGCTGGTAGAGCAGATGGCGATGCAGGGCGTGTCGGCGGTGGTGTCGTACCAGGCGCGCCAGGCCGCCATGGCCTTGGGCGGAAAACCCGTCTCGTCGGCCTCATCCTCATGGTAGAAAACCATCAGCGCATAGACCTCGGCCAGTGCCCGCAACTCGGGCGCCAGTGTGACGCCGTCGGGCGAAGGTTTTTTCTCGCGCCAGTGGTTGATGGCGGCTTCAATGTCGGTGATGTGGATGCCAGGCATGCGGGGCGATGCAATCGAAAAAAGAAAAATCGAAGCTGAAAAACCAGGCGGCGCTTCAAAGCGGTGTCGGCTTGTTTCCGCCCAGGCTCCCAGGCCACGAATGATAGGCCAAGCCTGCGTCCATGCCGTATCCCGGGCTCTTTTCCCGCCACGACCCGCCTAACTTTTGCAAAAATTTGCAATTTGTTGTCAAATACAGGATTCCGAAGGGGAGTAACTCCCTCGTCCGGCCCGATCGGGATCGTCCCGCCGCCAGACGTTCAGCAAGTCGTCATTACGAAGTTCACACTTCCGGCTTGCTGGGCATGCAGCGCATTGCATGTCGAGCCAGACCTTCGATTGAAACCTGAACAGGTTTGATCGAGGCGTCGCGGCAACCATTCCGCCCCTCTCCAACCTTGTCTGGTTTTTAACGAAGCCGGAAGTCCGCCCGCCGGATTTCCATGTCGCAACCTGACGTGAAAGTGTGAAATGGAATTATTCTCAACACCCTGGTGGTCTGCCCTGCTGGCCATCATCCTGATTGACCTGGTCCTGGCCGGCGACAACGCCATCGTGATCGCTCTGGCGGCGCGCAACCTGCCGCCGCACCTGCAGAAAAAAGCCATTGCCTGGGGCACCGTCGGCGCCATCGTTGTGCGCTCGGTCATGACCGTCGGTGTGGTCTGGCTGCTCAAGATTCCGGGCCTGATGCTGGTTGGCGGCTTGGGCCTGCTCTGGATTGCCTACAAACTACTGGCAGACCAGGGTGACAAGGAACACGACGGCCCGGTGGCCAGCACCTTTTGGGGGGCTATGAAAACCATTGTGATCGCCGATGCGCTGATGGGCGTGGACAACGTATTGGGTGTGGCCGGCGCGGCCAACGGCTCGTTTGACCTGGTGGTCATCGGTTTGCTGATCAGCATCCCGATCGTGGTGTTTGGCAGCACCATGGTGCTCAAGCTGGTCGAGCGCTTCCCTATGATCATCAACATCGGTGCTGCGGTTCTAGCCTTCACAGCTGCAAGTATGGTTGTCAGCGAACCGCTGCTGGATGTCATCTACGGTGGACCTGACTCGGCCGTGGGCGCTGCGACCCTGCACCGCCTGGCCGAGTGGGGCACCTACGCCCTGGCCGTCGCCGGCGTGCTGGGCGCCGGATGGTGGGCGACCCGTCGCCGCAAAACCTCCGATGACAACAAGTTGGTTGCAGAATAAACCATCACTGGGCAAGATGCGGCGGTCCGACCGGCCGTTGCATCGCAGCCTGGGCGCTAGAGAGTCCGCACGAACACGCACAACCGGGGAAACTTTATGGACAACATGATTGTGTACGTCGACGAGGCCGCCTATGCGTTGACGATGTTGACGCCCATGCTGCCGGTGGGCAAGTCACGTAGCCCCGTCCGCTGGATCGTGGTCGGCTGTGCCCCCCGAGTCACCCACCACGTAAGTAAATGGGTTACGCACAGTGCACGCCAGAGCTGGCGCAGCAAGTGGGCCAACAAAGTCTTTTCTCAGGTCGTTCCCCGGCTGCAAGGCCCCGGCGACTCGGTGATCACCCAGGTCGCCAGCGGTCCGCTGTGCGATTTGACGGAGGCACTGATGGCGCAATATGGTGCAAGTCGCGTGCTGGACGCGCGCCGCCCCAAAGTCGGCAACGAATATCAACCGGTCACGCGCCAGCACCCGCCGGAGGTGCGGGGTCTGTGGAGTTATGTCGCCATGATGGCAAGCACCGGCATGTTGCTGACGGCGGACTGAATCGAGCGGATATCTCCCGGAAGGGCCTCTTTGTCTTGCCGGCCAGCAAGCGGCGCGGGTGCTATTCTTGCGTCCATGAAACTCATCATCAAATGGCTTCTCAGCGCTGCCGCCCTGCTGGCGGTGGCTTATCTATATTCCGGTGTCACCGTCACCAGCGTCCCCGCTGCGCTGCTCGCGGCGGCAGTGCTGGGCGCGCTCAACACCGTCGTGCGTCCGATCCTCGTACTGCTGACGTTGCCGGTGACGCTGGTCACGCTGGGGCTGTTCCTGTTCGTCATCAACGCCTTGATGTTCTGGGCGGCGGCCAGCCTGCTCAGCGGCCTGCATGTCACTGGCTTCGTGGCGGCCCTGATTGGTTCGCTGATTTACTCACTGCTGCAGCTAGCGATCGAGTTTCTCCTGGAGCGCCTGTTCGCGAAGTAACTGGTCGATTTCGCGCGCACGGGTATCAATGATCGAGCCGTCAATGTGCGCGCTGGCGCCGGAGCCGGTGTCGCGCCCGCTGCGCATCAGGTCCTGCGCCGCCTTGAAGCGGTCCCGCGCTGCGCCGTAGTCAAGTTGTGCCACGCGGCTTTCTGCGTCAGCCCGAATCGCCCGGAGGGTCTGTCCCTGCTGACCCTGGGCCGTCGCCAGCAGCTGCCAGGCCATCGCATCTTTGGGATGGGTGCTGACCCAGCTCTGCAGGCGGTCCGACACATCCTGCGGGCGACCCACCGCCAGGTCGGCCTGCGACTGCAGCAGGACCGCCGCCCGGCTGTTACCGGTGACCAGTTTGGGGGCCTGCGCCGCACGCCCCGCTGCAATATCAATTTCCAGCGACAACAGTTCAAGCGCATTGGCCATCGATGGACTTCCGGCCGCCGCTGTTTTCAGTTTGTCGGTCAGGCTGCGTGCCTGGGTGTGCTCGCGCAGGCGGGCGGCCGCCAGAGCGCCCGCGTACAAAGCGCCCGCATCTCGCGGCTTCAAACTCTCGGCTGCAGATGAGGGAACGCGCTGCGCCTCGGCCAACAACAGGCGCAAGGCATCCACACTGGCATCACCCAGCACGCGAGCGCGCGCCGCCATCATCGCGTGAACCACGCGCGCGCGGCCGCCCTCTCCGGAAACCGAAGGGGGTGCAGGTCCCTCCAGCTGCAACCGGCCTTTGGCGTCACCGATGCGCTCCGTGGTCAGGGGGTGACTGCGCAGGTAGGGATATGAGCCGTTGTCGTTGAGCCGCGAGGCCTGCTGCAACTTGTCAAACATGGTCGCAAAACCCTGCTTTTCAAAGCCGGCATCGGCCATCACGCCAAAACCCACCCGGTCGGCCTCGCGTTCCATGTCACGGGAAAAGTTGAGCTGGTTCTGCACCGCGATCGCCTGCCCCCCGGCGATGGCAGCGTTCGCGGCATCGGCATTTTTGCTGGCGGCCATCATGCCCAGGATCATGGCGGCAAGCACCCACGGCATTTGCTGGCTCTGCTTGCTCATCAGGCGGGAAATATGCCGCTGCGTCACATGGCTCAACTCGTGCGCGAGCACGGAGGCCAGCTCGTCCCGGCTTTCCACGACAGCAATCAGGCCGAGGTGCACGCCCAGATAACCGCCAGGCAAGGCAAAGGCATTGATGGTGCGGTTGCGTATCAGCATGACCTCCCAGGCGAAGCGCTCCTCCAGCTCGACACCGAGTTCGCCGCGGGCGCGCGCTGCCGTCATCAGGGGCTGCCAGATGCTTTGCAGGTAGTCGCCGAGCACCGGATCGTCCAGGTAATCCGGGTCGCGGTAAATGCTGCTGGCGATCCGGTCGCCCAGGCGTCTCTCCGCACTGGCCGGCAACTCCGATGTATCGCCCAGCACGGGCAAGGAGCCGCCGGAACGAACCGGCGCCTGGGCTTGCGAAAGACCAGCAAATGCTATCAAAAATATAGCGGCTAACGCATATAAACTATGGGCTAGAGGCATTTTTTTCTTGATAAATTCGGAAGGAGTCAATGGAAACAAAGGCAATCACCCCGGTAGTGTTCAGATCAAGCAAGGCCGCCACCGGACCGGCCAGCACCCGGCGCCGACGCCAACGCGGCGTCAACAACACCGGCAGGTCCTGAACGGGGCTTTGGGTCACGCCGGTCTGTCCAGCGCGATGACCTGGGACGTGATGAACATGCTCTTATGATGAAGGATGCTTGTAAAGGTTTCGTAACAGTATGACCACAACTTCAACACTCACGCATTTTGATGGGCAAGGCCAGGCGCACATGGTGGATGTCGCCGCAAAACCCGACACACACCGGGTCGCGGTGGCACAAGGCCGTATTTTCATGACGACTGCCACCCTGGCCATCATCCTCGACGGCACGGCAAAAAAAGGCGACGTACTCGGGATCGCTCGAATTGCCGGCATCATGGCCGCTAAAAAAACCAGCGACCTGATTCCGCTGTGCCACCCACTGGCCTTGACCCGCGTGGCGCTTGAGTTCAGCGCCGATGGGGCCAGCATCAGCTGCCTCGCCACCGTTGAAACCGTCGGCCCCACCGGTGTGGAGATGGAAGCATTAACCGCAGTACAAATAGCATTGCTGACAATTTACGACATGTGCAAGGCGGTGGACCGAGCCATGGTCATCACCGATGTCAAATTGCTGGAAAAACACGGTGGTAAATCAGGCAGTTTTGTGGCCACGGCGTGAGGGCACGCCAGTCTCAATTCGCCGGTCCGGTCGGTATGATCTGGGCCCGACGCCATTGCGCATGGTTTTTCGGGAAGGCCGCACGGTAGCGGGCCAGGTGCAGCAAGGCTTCATCGTCGCGCCGCAGCATGACGGCACTTTCAATCACCTTTTCGATCACCCTGGGCTCGGGCGAGTAGTGCAGCAACTCAATGCCCAGCGCGTAGATCTGTAGCGCATTCGCGGGGGTCAGCGGTGTCAGACTCAGCGCCGCGAAGTCGAACTCGTGCCGGAACAAGTACGTGTCACGAATTTTCTCCAAGGTGTTTTCGCGATAAGCGGCATCGCGCTGGGCCGGCACCAGATAAATTTGGCTGACCCGGCGGTAATCCCAGGCGGCGTAGGCAGCCACCGTCAGCATCAGCGCCGCTGTCGCGGCCAGAAAATAATTGACACGCACCTGGCTTGTTTCGACGCCTGCTTGCGGGGGCGATGTGGGGTCATGTCGCTGTCGCGTTGTCCAGAGCAGGTACACACACAGGCCGAAGGCCATTTGAAACGGTCCATACCACAAGGGGTATTCAAGCAGGCTGTGCAGCAGGATAATCGCGAGTACGCCCCAGGCCATTTGGCGCGTCGGATCAGTTTCACACCAGGACCGAGCCTGCAAAACCAGCCAACCGGCGATACCGCAAAACAGCATCGCCACAGGAATGCCCAACTCCACCGCCAAATGCAAAGGCAGGTTGTGCGCATTGTCCAGAATGTCGCAAAAGCGCTGGCCGGCATACAGGGTCGTGTAGTGCGCATAATCGAGTTCACCCCAACCCCAGCCAAGCCATGGCTTTTGGGCAATCAGGTGCAGCACGTTGGACCAGAGCGTTAGGCGGCTGGTACAACCCGCATCGCCGTCCCGCAGGCGGGCAAGCGCACCTTGTCCCTGCAACTCGAACCCCGCCAGCCACGGCAAGGCCAGCAGCGCAAGCGCATAAATGAACACCGCCGTCAGCAATACCCGCCGTGCAGCTGGCTGACGCCATGCACCCCACACACCGCACAACACGCACAGCAAGAATAGCTGCAGCAAACCGGTCCGTGACGACGAGGCGGCATTGCCGGCCGCAAACAAAGCCGCGCCAAGCAGCGGCAACCACTTTCGATGTGGCGCAACGCGGCTGGTTGCCACCAACCACACCAGCGCCACCAGAGACAGATTGGTCAGGCTCGCAAATTGATTGCGCTGACGCAGGTTGGCAAACGCCTCCCCCGTGCTGGGCAAGCTCATCCAGGGTGAAAAGTAGGCCGCCACCCCAAAGTACTGGCACAAACCGATCACGCTACTGAGCGCCCCTGCAAGCAGCCAGGCCTCAGCAATGACGGGTGCCCAGCTTCGGGCACTTGGGCGCTCATGGTGAACACCCCACATCCCTGCCAATGCGGCAAAACAGCCCCAAGAAAACAGCCATGGCAGCACAGCAGGCGAGGGCCCTGGCGCAAACGGATTTAACCAAGGCAGGACCAGCAAACTGAACGCGACGACGGGCAACATCAAAATAATGTCAGAGGATCGAGACGCGGAGGTTCACAGGCGAGCCTCCAAAGCCAGTGGCACCACTAGAAAAAACCGTCTACTGGCAAATACCCCAGGATGCGTGCATCGGGGAGAGCAAGCAGGGCGACGCCACTTGCGTGGCGGGACGTCATGGGCAGGAAGCGCATGTTTTCTGGCGCCACGTCGTGACGCGCGGCTGCGGCACGGACGGCGTCAGCCTGCTCAGGGAATTTTTCAAGCAGCAATTTCACAGGACGTGCCTTGTTGAAAACCGCATCTGCATAGGACGCGTAGCTGACCCAGCGCTCGGGCTGCATGGCGAGATCAAGCCCTTGCATGCCCAAATCCAGGCCGCGCAACATCTCTTGCTGGCTCGCGGATTTTCGAGCGGCAAGCAAGGTCGGACCGGTCCACGGCAGTTGGCGATACTCGGGAAGCGCCTGGCCCAACTGCAAGGGCTCTATATCGGCGGCCGTCACCACCTGGAGCCGGTCTACTTCAAACACCAGATGCACCGGGCGCGCGATGGCGATGGTGTACATCCCATAGCCAAACGCCAGCAGTTGCACCAGGACAATCAGAGCGATATCACGCCGCAACTCGGCGTGCGGTTTGGACGGATTGGCCACCAATGCCGTTAAAACCGGGCCCAACACAAGGTCAATGCCCACCAGCATGGCAAACAAGGCCAAGCCGCCGGCCAGTGTTGAGTACGGCGATGGATACCAAACCAGAAAAACGAGCAGGCTGGCCAGCAGCGCAATGCCGGCGCTGATGAGAAAGTGCAGTCCTGAAGCGCGAACGCGAAGACTCATTCAGTCACCCCCACAAGAAAAGAAACAAGGCTTGAGTTTGCCATGCGTATGTGCATGCAACCAGGGCCACAAAAGCAAAAAGGCCGCAACAGCGGCCTTTTTGCAAGGATGCAATCCTGTTTACAGGCTTAACGGCATTCGGCGGGTGCGAATTTGCCAAGCATCGTGGCGGCAGCGGTGCCGGCGAAACCGTCGACTCCACCCTTACCGGCGGTGTAGCAAGTCCAGACGAGAGCGCCTGTTGGAGGAGTACCCACGGTCAGCAAAGCACCATTTGAAGAAGGGTTCATGAGCAGGGTATTGGTAAGTGCAGGAACAAGAGCAGCTTGATACGCCACCGTAATCAGCCCGGTGGCCGTTGCTCCGGTGATGTTCAGCACGTTCTTCGTCAGCCCGGCAGCCGCTGGCGTCTGCATAATGCAATCACCAGCTGCATTACATACCGTCGCCGCAGCGGCAGTACCCGTTGTCATGCCGGCGAAAAATCCACCACTGGCAGCGGGGGTGGCATTCGAAGCATTGTCTGCCACGACGACTTTCAGCGAGCTACCCAACACGATACCTTCGGTCACTTTGGCCCGGATGGTGTAGTCCTGATAAGCAGGCAAAGCCACCGCCGCCAAAATACCGATGATTGCCACAACAATCATCAACTCGATCAGGGTAAAACCCTTTTGCATGGAACGCTTCATAAAAACTCCTTGGTTGAGAAACTTGCGGAGTGAATAGGCAGTTTTCATGCCACCCTCTAAGCCCCCAAAAATTAGCCCAATCAGGCTACATCTGTGAGAGAGAAGTTACCATTTCCGTCAAGATGCAAAAACGACCAGACATTTTTGTCATTTGATACAAACTGATCACACCATCTTCAAATCAGTCAGCCCCATCTGTACTTTTTCCATCCCGTCCATGTTCAGCGTCCGCATGCTGCTGTTGACAGCAGCAGAAAACAGCTCGGCCACCTGGGGATTCTCTGCATAAGTCAGCCCAATAGGCCGACCAGACGTTGAGTGTTGATGAAACAAATAGGCCTTGCCGCCACCGGATTTGAACTTGTGGCCAAGCGCACGCGCAAGCGCAAGTTTCTGGATGAGATGAATCTGGTGGTGCCGTGGGCCGAACTGGTTGGATTGATTGAGCCGCATGGGCCGACGGGCAAGACAGGACGCCCGCCCTTTGCGGTGTCGACCATGCTGCGCATTCACTTCATGCAACAGCGGTTCGGTTTGTCTGACCCGGCCATGGAAGAAGCCCTGCACGACGTGCCGCTGTACTGCGAGTTCGCCAGACTGGACGCAGGCATCACCTGGTTGCCTGACGAATCCACCATTCTGCGGTTTCGCCACTTGCTTGAAGAGAACAACCTGAGTATCCAAATCATGGCCACCATCAATGCCACCTTGGCCACCAAGGGCCTGATGCTCAAGACCGGTACGGTGTTGGATGCCACTTTGATCGCCGCGCCGAGTTCGACCAAGAACAGCCGCGGTAAGCGTGACCCCGAGATGCGCCAGACCAGGAAAGGCAACCAGTGGCACTTTGGGATGAAGGCCCACATTGGTGTCGATGCTGACTCTGGACTGGTACACACCGTCATCGGCACAGCAGCCAACGTCAACGACGTCACCCAAGGACACGGCTTGCTGCACGGCAAGGAAACTGTGGTGTTTGCTGACGCAGGCTCCAAGGGGCGACGAAGCGTGCTGAAGCGACGGGCGTGGACTGGCATGTGGCCATGCGTCCGGGCAAACGCCGGGCACTGGATAAGCATTCGCCCTGGGGAGACCTGCTGGACAAGGCTGAGCAGCTCAAAGCCAGTGTGCGCGCCAAGGTGGAGCATCCCTTCAGAGTCATCAAATGCCAGTTCGGATTTACCAAGGTCCGCTACAAGGGACTGGCCAAGAAGACGGCGCAACTGGTCACGCTGTTTGCCTTGAGCAATTTGTGGATGGCCAGAAGGCGAGTTCTTCGGGGAGCGCTGGGATAAGTGCGTTTGCAATGCGGGCAAACGCCCACCAGCAGCCTGAAAAGGCCTCGAACCAAAGCAAATGTGCTCAGGAAATCAGTGAAAACGCACTTCAGGTTTCATCGTGTGAATTCTTGCCGTTCAACTCCCGCTGCAGCGCGAGTTACGCAGAGCATCCCTAAGCTCTTTCCTGAATGATTTTTTTAGCGGCATCGTCGGCAATCATGAGCTCATGCAGGCCAATCCGTCCCTTGTAGCCGGTCTGGTTGCACTTGTCGCAGCCCACCACCCGGCATATTTTGAGCTTGCCGCTCTCGCCATACAGTCGAACGCAGCCGTCGTAGATTTTTTTGTCCCGACCGCAGGGTCCGCCTTCCAGGCCGACGAATGGCGAAGCTCTTCGGCGTATTCGGCCATGAAGGTTTTCACTTCTTCTGCGTCGGGGTAATAAGCCTCTTTGCAGTCGCACAATTTTTTTGTCCGGTGCTGGGCCAATATGCCGAGCAGGGCGTCGGCAAAGTTGAAAGGGTCCATGCCCGTGGACACGCTCTCCTTGTCGCGCAACTCACCACAACCCGCGCAAAGAGCAAAAGCGCGGGCTGCGGCGGTTTTGAATTCTGCAAGTCGCTCAAGGAAATAAACGTTATTCGATTCTGCCATGCGCGCGCGCAGGCACAACCAAGCCACCCAATGCAAGAAGGCCGCAACGGCGGCCTTCTTGCAAGGATGCAATCCTGTTTACAGGCTTAACGGCATTCGGCGGGTGCGAATTTGCCAAGCATCGTGGCGGCAGCGGTGCCTGCGAAACCGTCGACTCCACCCTTACCGGCGGTGTAGCATGTCCAGACGAGGGCACCTGTTGGAGGAGTACCCACGGTCAGCAAAGCACCATTTGAAGAAGGATTCATGAGCAGGGTATTGGTAAGCGCAGGAACAAGAGCGGCTTGATATGCCACAGTAATCAGCCCGGTGGCCGTTGCTCCGGTGATGTTCAGCACGTTCTTAGTCAGCCCAGCAGCCGCTGGCGTCTGCATGATGCAATTACCAGCTGCATTACATACCGTCGCCGCAGCGGCAGTACCCGTTGTCATGCCGGCGAAAAACCCACCACTGGCAGCGGGGGTGGAATTCGAAGCATTGTCTGCCACGACGACCTTCAACGAGCTGCCCAGTACGATACCTTCGGTCACTTTGGCCCGGATGGTGTAGTCCTGATAAGCAGGCAAAGCCACCGCCGCTAAAATACCGATGATTGCCACAACAATCATCAACTCGATGAGGGTGAAACCCTTTTGCACGGAAAGCTTCATGAAAAACTCCTTGGTTGAGAAAAGCGATGAACATATGAGCAGTTTTCATGCCCACACCGTAGGATGCGTAGAAATGCTCAATTTAGCCGATATTCACCAAGGAAAGGCCGCCTAAGTTGACCTTTCTCGTCGGCCAGGGGGCCGGGGGCGACAGTTTTGTCACTTGATGCAGACTGACCGGACCATCTTCATGTCCGTCAGCCCCATCAACACCTTCTCCATGCCGTCCATCTTGAGGGTACGCATTCCGCTGTTGACCGCCGCTGAAAAAAGCTCAGCGACCCGCGCCCGTTCCTGAATCAGCTTTTTTGCCGCATCGTCGGCAATCATCAACTCGTGCAGGCCGATGCGCCCTTTGTAGCCGGTCCGGTTGCACTTGTCGCAGCCCACCGCACGGTAAAGGGTGAGTTTGCCGTCTTGGCCATAACGCTCCATCCAATCGTCGAGCAGTTCTTGCGCTGCTCCGCCAGGGTCGCTCTTCCAGGCGTCGGTGTTGCGCAGTTCTTCAGCGTATTCTTTGATGAAGTCCTTCAGCTCCTGTGAATCCGGCTGGTAGGCCAGCTTGCAATCGCAAAGTTTTTTCGCAAGCCGTTGCGCAAGAATGCCCAGCAGGGCATCGGCAAAATTGAAGGGGTCCATGCCCATGTCCAGCAATCGCGTGATGGACTCCGGCGCCGAGTTGGTGTGCAGGGTTGAAAACACCATGTGCCCTGTCAAGGAGGCCTCCACACCCATCGAAACGGTTTCCTTGTCGCGTGACTCGCCGACCATGATGATGTCCGGATCAGCACGCAGAAAGGCGCGCATGACCAGCGCGAAATCAATGCCGGCTTTCTTGTTGATCTGAACCTGGCGCAGGCCCTTCTGCGTGATTTCCACCGGGTCCTCAGCGGTCCAGATTTTGGTATCCGGCGTATTGAGGAATTTCAAAATGGAATGCAAGGTCGTGGTTTTGCCCGAGCCAGTGGGACCGCACACGTAAAACAGGCCATAGGGCTTGGTCACGGTTTTTTCCAGTCGCTCCCTGTTGTGCGTGGTCAGGCCGAGCTTTTCCAGCGGAATGGGTTCGCCCGCTGCCAATATGCGCATGACAACATCTTCCACGCCGCCGGCCGAGGGAATGGTGGCTACGCGCAATTCGATATCAAGCGGGCCGTACTTCTTGAACTTGATCTTGCCGTCCTGCGGCTTGCGTTTTTCCGAAATATCGAGATCACACATGATCTTGAGCCGGGTCACCATGGCCTGGCGAAACTGTGCCGGCACTTCGATGTAGGGCTGCAGGGTGCCATCAATGCGGAAACGAATGCCGGTCTTTGCCTTGCCAGGCATGGGCTCGATGTGGATGTCGGACACCTTCTGCTTGTACGCATCAATGATGACCTTGTTGACAAACTTGACCAGCTCGTTATCGGCAGCAGCAGACTCCAGGGCAGAATCGTCGCCACTATCATTTTCAAGCGGCGAGTCCATGTCAGCCAGCAGCTGATCGATGGAGCCCCCTTCGTTTCCTGCACCGAAAAGCTGGTTCAGCGTTTCGTCAAATTCAGTTTGCGTCGTCACGCAGTAGGAAAACTTGCTGTTTTTCGGAAACACCTGAGGAACGACCCGTGCGCCGCGCACGGCCTCGGGGTCAACACACATGATGATCAGGCCCTCGGGAGTTTCTTCCAGCGGCATCCAGCCTTGCTGCTCGACAAAATGCCGCTTGAGCAAGCCATGCAGCATCTCTGAACGAATGCGCCCGGCGTTGAACGTTTCATAAGGCACGCCAAAGAATTTAGCCAGTGAAGCGCCTATTTGTGCCGACCGGATCCGATAGTCCGCCATCAACAGATGCTCCACCGACTGCACTTCTTCACGGGCTTTCTGCACACACTGCAGCAATTCATCTTGCGACAACACGCCGTCGGCCACCAGCCCATCGTATTTCGTCGCCCTGCGCCGCTGGCCATCCTCCACCTTCTGCAGACGCTGACGAATCGCAATGCCCAGGGTCTTGCACAACTGCTGCGCGCCATCTTCCTCAAGCTTGGCGAACGGTTGATCGCTTCGGTTGTTGATGACCTGGAGAACCCCATACAGGGTACTGCCATTCATCACCGGGGCAACCAGCATTTGCTTGGTGCGGTAGCCGGAGCGTTTGTCCACCTCTTGCAGGAAACTCAGCTTGGGATGGATTTTCTTGAGTGCTTCATCGTCATACACATCGGCGATGTTCACCATGGCCTTCGACAGCGCCACATAGCCCGCAATGCTTTGCGCGCTGATGGGCAGCTTGAGGTCCCGGCTGGTATTGAGGCCCGTCTTGACTTTGGAAACAATTGACGTGCGGTCCTCGTTGACGGCATACAGGGTAAGCCGGTCTGCGTTGAAGAGCTTGCAGATGTCCTGGCTCGCGTCCAGCATGATCTGGTCGATGTTTTCGGTCTCGTGAATCCGGTTGGTCACCAGTTGCAACTGGCGAAAATACAGCGCTTCAAAAGTCACTCCCCGCTCCTGCGGCGGAAGCATCTGAGAGTTGAAGAAATCGTCTTCGTGGTCTCGTTGTACGACGGCGCTCATAGTTCAAACTCCTGACCCGCGCGCAACCAGCGTATGTCGTGGGTGACGTTGGGACCAAACGGCGCCGTCTTGTCGAAGCGCTGGATTTCGGCCATGATCAAATCGGTTTCTGCCGGCTTGGTATGGGTGATGTAAATCGGGTAATTTTTGCCTTTGTCGATGCAGTCGAGCTCGCTGGCAAGCGCATGGGGCGACAGATGCAAACTGCGCCTGGCCAAGTCGCGCTCCCTGTTGCTGAAGGCAGTTTCGATCACCAGCATGGCGACGTTGAGCTGGTTGATACGTTGCCAAAGCGCGGGGTTGCGTTCAGTGTCACCGGTAAACACCCAGCAGCCAGCGCCAGCAGCCACCGAATAACCGACCGCCGGCACCGTATGAACCGCAGGCAGTACTTCCACAAATTTTCCGGCGAGCAACAGTGTCTGTCCAATCGCCAACGGGTGGAAGCTGATAAAAGGTGCCTCAGGCGTCGGTATTTTCGAGAAATCAGGCCAGATGGTGTTGTTGAAGATATGTGCCCTCAACGCATCTATCGTGCCCTGCAGCGCATGAATCTGTATCGGACTTGTCCGCTGGGCCGCAATCGCGTCGACCATCAGCGGCAGCGCCGCAACGTGATCAAGGTGGGAATGGGTGAGCAGAACGTGGTCAATGCCGCGCATCTCATCAAGCGTGAGATCACCAACCCCCGTCCCGGCATCGACCAGCACGTCATGATCGAGCAGGAAGGACGTGGTTCGGCAGTCTTTGGCGATAGCCCCGGAGCAACCCAGTACACGTACTTTCATGGTTTTTACGCTTGATGCGCCGACATGCTGCGCTTATTTGGTTTCGAAGTTGGTTGCGCCGTCCCATTCGGGATCAAACGGTAGCAATCGCATGGAGGCTACACGCTCTGCGTACAAGCGGTAAAGGTACTTTTGCGCATTCATACGCTGTAAGTTGAGCAAATGCACATCGCAAGCGTCCCAGGCCTGGTCGCGGTAGGCCTTGAGGCCCAAAGCCCACTCCCTCAACTCGGCACCTGTTCGCGCATCGAGCAGGCCCAACGGCGCCAGCGGGCAGAAAATGGCCACCGCCTGATCCTTGCCCTTGACCCGCACCCTGTCCAGCTCTTGCCAGGCAAACGCTGTGGCGAGCTTGCGGGTCGAGTCGCTGACCACGGTATCAACCCCATAGATTTTGGACAACCCCTCCAGGCGCGAACCGAGATTGACCGAGTCGCCAATCACGGTATAGCTGCGCCGGATGTGGGAGCCCATGTCGCCGACACACATGCTCCCGGTGTTCAACCCGATGCCTATGCCGATTTCCGGTAACCCTTGGGCGCGGTGTTCTTCGTTAAGCTGGCGAATCGCATGGGCCATTTCGATGGAGGTTTTGACCGCCAGACCGGCATGCTCCGGCGTTTCCACGGGTGCGCCCCAAAACGCCATCACGCAATCCCCCATGTATTTGTCAATGGTGCCTCGGTTATTGCGGATCAGGTCAGTCAGCCTGCTGAAAACATTATTGAGCAATGCCTGGAGTTGCGTGGGCTCCATAGTCTCGGACATTTTGGTGAAACCGCGCATGTCACAGAACATCACCGTCAGCTCCTTGGCCGACGCCTTCATGCTGTAGCTGTCAGGGTCTTTGACCATTTCATCGACGAGCTCAGGCGGCACATAGGTGCCAAATAAATGGGCCAATTCGCGTTTGGAACGGCTTTCGACAAAGTAGCCATAACTCATGTTCAACGCAAAGGCGGTCAGCGCCATCACCAGCGCGGTGGCCAGTGGCAACACCAGTCCATACGCGGAGTACAACCAGAAATTGAGGCCGACCAGAAAGGCGACCATGCCCACGCTGGTTGCTACGGCCTTGAGGGCGGACAGCAGGGGTAGCGCAAATGCCAGTGTCAGCCCGGACAAAATCAGAATCAGTACGTCATACCCCACCGCGTAATCCGGCTTGACAAACACCTTGCCATCGAGGAAACCCGAAATCACGTTGGCGTGGGTCTCCACGCCCGGAAAGGTTTCCCCGACAGGCGTCACCCTCAAATCGAGCAAACCCGGCGCGGTGGTGCCCAGCAGAATAATCTTGTCCTTTAGCTGGCCCGGCGCTACCTGTTTAGCGAGCACATCGGAGGCCGAGATGTACCTGAAAGAGCCGCCGCTGGCGCCACCCGGCCCCCGAAAAGGCACCAAGGTTGCCACCCGGTCGTCGACAGGAATAGCCAGCGTCTTGTTGCCCTGCTTGAGCAGAATGCTCTCAAGGCTCTGGTAATTGCGGGTCAAAAATCTTTCCTGCGGAAACCCAGGCTCGACGCCCGGCAAACCGATCAGCATGCGAAACATCGCCAACGACAGAGATTCGTAATATTGGCCTTTGTATTCGGCCACCAAAGGGATGGAGCGAACAACGCCATCCCCCTCGGTAATGGAGTTGAAAAAGCCCGCCATCGGCGCCGCCTTGGCAACCGCGTCAATATTGGCGCCGTAGCCGCTCCAGCTGGTGACCTTGATAAGTCGGCCTTTCATCGCCTCGCGGTCCATCACCGGGGCCGGCAACAGGCCGTTGACCCGTCCATCCCGGTCACTTGTGAAGTAATAACCCAGAACCACCGGGCGCTTGGCGATTGATTTTGCAAAGACAGCGTCGTAGTCCAGACTGTCCTGTATCTGGCCAAGCTTGTCGGCAAATGCCGGCTGGTCCTTCATTTCGTTTTGCGCCAGCTGCCTGAGCCGCTTCAAGCCGGAACTGTCATCGGCCTCCGCAAAAACTACGTCAAAACCGAGCATGGCCGCTTGCTGGCGGTCCAGCAATTCTTCCACCAAATCAGCCAGCTTGTTGCGCCCCCAGGGCCAGCGGCCCACCTCTGCGAGGCTTTTTTCGTCAATGTCCACAATGACGATGCGCTCGTCGAGCGTTTTGGGCATGGTGGCGCGAAGCCGGGCATCGTAAAGAATGTCGTCAAACCGCTGCAGAACATCCAGCCGAAGCACGCCACCTGCATGCAGCAATGCAAAAATCAGCGGGATCAGCGTGACAGCAATGCGACGCCAGTGCCGAAAAAGAAGTCGCATAGGGCCTCTCAGAGTGCGGCGCTTAAAGTCGGTGTTCCGGTCAACGCCACACAACCACCTGGATCAATGCTGCACAAACTGCATTTGTGTGCCTGCCAGCTCCAGAAGATCACCGTTTTTAAGCGGGACTGGCTCCGCACCAATGGACGCCCCATTGAGGGTAGGTCGGTTTTCGCCTTCCACATGCGCAACAACAAAACCCTGAGGCCTTTTGGTAATGGCGGCAACCGCCACGCCCGGTTTGCCAATGGTGGTGACGACCTTGACCAGCGCGACCTCCCGGCCAGCCGCTGCGCCCGACATCACCTTGATGGCCGCACGGCCCGTGCCCCCATCCACCGGAGAGGGCGCAACCGCATGGGCTGCCGGTGCGGCCAAGCCCGCCGAACCCGCCTTGATGATCATCGTTTTCTCGAAGCCCGCGCTTGTGGCTTCATTCACATACTTGATCTTGTACTTGCCGATCTCGACAATGTCACCATTGCTCAGTTGCTGCTTTTTGACGGCTTTGCCGTTGAGATAGGTGCCATTGGTGCTGTTCAAATCTTCGACAAACACTTCATTGCCCGACATTTGCAGAACCGCGTGCTCGCCACTGACGGCCAGGTTGTCGATGACGATGTCGTTGTAAGGCCGCCGACCCAAAGACGTACGGTCCTTGGTCAGTTGCACGTCCTTGATGACGACACCGTCAATAGAGACGATCATTTTCGGCATGGCCGACTCCTGTCATTTTTTAATTTAGCTCTCAATGGCTATTTTCCCAACATTCTTGATAGTAGTCCGCGTTTAACCGAGGCTTCCTTGGCTTGTGTCAGCAGGACTGAAATATTATCCCGCCCCCCCCCGTTATTGGCCGCAATAACAAGTTGCTTGGCGATCTGATCGAGCGATTTCGATCCCAATAGAATAGCTGCAATCGCTTCGTCGGTGATCATGTCGGACAAGCCATCAGAGCACATCAGATATATATCACCCAACTCCACCCGGTGTTCGTTGACTTCCAGCAACACCGCATCCTCGACCCCCAGAGCCCGCGTGACCAGGTTCTTGTTCACCGAAGTGAGCGCTTGTTCAGGTGTGATCAGCCCCGCATCTATCTGCTCCTGCAGCAGTGAGTGGTCTTTGGATATCTGCTGAAACTGAGTTCCCCGCAGACGGTAACAGCGCGAGTCACCGATATGGCCCAGCATCAGGCGCATGCCCTGAAACACACCGACAACCAGTGTGGTGCCCATGCCGGAATATTGAGGGTTGGAGTTGGCCGCATTGAAAATGGAATGGTTGGCATTTTCAACGCAAATTTCCATGGCGCGTCGCACCTCCTTGGCGTTGGCGTTTTTTCCCGCTTGGGACAACCATCGTCCCAACTCCGACTTGATGAAGGCGGTGGCCATACCGCTGGCTATTTCTCCAGCGTTATAGCCACCCATGCCGTCGGCCAGAATGCAGAGGTTGGTAGCGGCATCGAAAGTCACCGCGTCTTCGTTATTGTCCCGAGTTAACCCCGGGTCAGTCTGGGTGCAAATCTCGTAAATCATTGCTTTTTGTTATGGCTTCAATTCTTTTTCGGCATGGCCTGCCGCGGCGTCGAAAGGTGTTTGAGTGACGACTGTCTTTTCAAATGAAGGTAGCTCTCCGGCTGCTAAAGCGACGGTTTTTTCGCCTGCGTCTGACGCCCCCACAGCCTGCAAAACCGTCGCAGAAGGCGGCGAAGTGACGGCGCCAGACAGCTCTGCGATTACAACGCGCAGATCTGCGGCAAACTGCCCACCCTCCTGGTACCGGGTCTCGGAATTTTTACTGAGCGACAAGGCCACGATATCCGCCAAGCGCCCGGGTAACTGAGGTTGGATGATACGGATATCCGGTGCGGGCTCATTGGCGATTTTGTACATCAACTCCGCCATCGAGTCACCGCGGAAAGGCAGCACACCTGCAAGCATCTGAAAAAGCATCACACCCAACGAATACAGATCCGAGCGGCCATCGACCTTTTTGCCGGCGATCTGCTCGGGCGACATGAAGCTCGGCGTTCCAAGCACCATGCCGGTTTTGGTTTTGCTGGAGTCAGTGATGCGGGCAATCCCGAAATCAGTCACCTTGACGGTGTCGCTCTGGGGGTCATACATGATGTTGGCAGGCTTGATGTCGCGGTGCACCACGTTTTGCTTGTGGGCATAAGCCAGCGCCTCCGCCACACGCGCAACAATCGAAAGCACCTTGGGAATGGCCAGCAGATGACCGTCTTTGGTCACATCGGCCAGATCCTTGCCCTTAAGGAACTCCATGGCAATATAGGCCAAGTCATGCTCTTCGCCGGCATCGAAGATCGTCACGATGTTCTGGTGCTGCAGCCGGCCTGCGGTTTCAGCCTCCCGGAAGAAGCGCTCGCGGGCATCTGTCAGCTCGTCGCCTTCGAACTCCTGGCTCAATGCCATCGTCTTGATCGCCACCACCCGCCCGATTTTCGGGTCTTTGCCCAGATAGACCACGCCCATCGCGCCCTTGCCCAGTTCCTTCTCAACCTGATAACGCCCGAGCATCGGTTTTTCAACCCCGCCGCCGTCGAGCAGCATGGTCCCGCCCGGATGCGAGCCACCGCCACCCAGAATAACGGTTTCAGAGAGGTTTTTGGCACGGTTGAGTTTGGATTGAAGGTCTTTGTGGTTCTTGTTGTAAGTGGCCATGTATTCGTACACGGCTTGGGCCTTGTTGAACTGACGCTTGCGCTCAAAATCGAGCGCCAGGTTGTTCATGTTGTCCATCAGCGCATCGGTGAAAGGCACGCGGTGAAAACGGTCAAACGCCATATCGAGCTGCCCCTGCCCCTGCAAGGCCAATCCCATCATTCGATTGGTTTCGGCCGACTCCTCGTCCGACCTGAGTTTGCCGGCTTCGGTCATGAGGAAGCGCTTGGTGGTCAGCGCCAGATGCCCGATCATCAGCAGCGCGGCTGGAAACACCAGCTTGAGCCAGGTCGCCGCTGCCGACAGCAAAACAAACTCGATCACCAGCAGCGCCACAAACACCAGCAGCGTCACCATCGCCGCCTTGCCGGCAGACAGACGCGGCAAACCGGCGATCAGGTAAGCAGCGACCACCAGCCACACCCCCAGCGTAGCCCAGATGCCCCAGCCCGGCTGAACGATGAAATGCTCACTCAGTATGCTGGAGGTGATGTGGGCAATGGTCTCCGCGGGCGACAGCCCCGGACCGGCTGGCGTGGGGAACTGTGTCCCCACCCCGGCGGCCGTGGCGCCGATGACCACAATCTTGTCGGTGTACTTGCTGGATGGAATTTTGCCTGACAGCACGTCATAGAAAGAGTCCACCGTAAACGCCGGTTTGCCGTCCCGGCCTTTGTAGAACTGCGGCAGCATCAATGCAGCCTCGTCGGTGCCGATGCGCAATTTGCCGATTTGCACCGACTCCACCCCATTCAATTTGATATCTCGCGCGTCAAGGTTCAGGCTTTTGACGGCTGCCAGCAAACCCATCGAGGGCACCGCCTTGCCGTAATAGTTGATCAGCAAAGGCTCCTGTCGCACCGCACCATCCACGTCAGGCAGCTGGTTCAAATGCGCAACACCCGCCGCGCTGTTGCCAATGATCTCTATCGGCTGTTGCCCCCGAACGGCGGGCAGCGAGAAACCCCCGGTCTCTTCCACGGCGCTTTTGAGCGCGTATGCGGGCAGCGGACTGTCGGGCTTGCCCTGGGGTTCACCCAGCACAAACACCGAGGGAACCAGCACATTGGCCGCTTTGGCCATGCTTGCGGCAAGCTTGGCATCCGTGTCCAGCGTGATCTCGGCCTCCGCGATGACCTTGCTCAGCTGCTCACTGAGCCCACCCTGGGAGACAGCCGGGTCGCTCACCGGCCCCAAGGCTTCCTTGATCTTGCGAATGAACACCAGGCCACGGTCGGTTTGGGGTTCAAAAAAGAACGCTGTATGGGCAATCGTTTTGGCTTTGGCTGCGGCCAACTGGTCAATCAGTTGCGCATGCACATCGCGCGACCAGGGCCAGCGGCCGATGTTGGCGATGCTCTGGTCGTCGATGGCAATGATCGCGATGCGGTCGGAGGGCTGGCGCGAAGTGCTGGTGCTGGCAAAGTCGTAATAGCGACGCTCCAGCGCGCCAAAGAAGTCGGTGGCTGCGTGCAAGCCCAGCACGGCCAGCACCACCAGGACTCCAACAAACCAGTCTGCCCGCCAGAATTGCCCGCGCTTACTTGATGATGTGGCCACGTCCCGCCCTTTGTCCTGGTTCGCTGTTCATATCCACTCTCACCGATTTGGTCGCGTAAAGCGACCGCCCCGCCACGTTACATCGCGGTTACAAATTTCCTATTGTGGACATTAACAGACGCCTTGAACACGGACAAGAGACTTTTGCACACGGCACAAGGCCGTGTTGCAAATTAGATGCCGTAAGCGCCTAGGCTACAGCCCCGGTAAGGCCGGGGCTCAGGCCGGGCTTGCCGGCTTGTGCCGAGCCTGCACAATCTTGCCCGCCGCGAGGACAAACAAAGCACCTACCGCTGCCGCCACGTAACTCCAGGCCGCCGACTCAGGCAAATAAGCCTTGATGGCGGGGTCGGTGTACGCCATCTGACCGGCAATCCAGCCCAGCAGCATGGCGCCCAGCGTGATGATGATCGGAAAACGCCCCATCAGCTTCAGCACAATCTGGCTGCCCCAGACAATGATGGGAATGCTGACCAGCAAACCGAAAATTACCAATGGCAGTTGATGGTCCAGATGGGCGCCCTGGGCGGCACCCGCAATCGCCAACACGTTGTCCACACTCATCACCAGGTCCGCAATGATCACGGTTTTGACCGCGCCCCAGAGCTTGTCGCTGGAGCTTATGTTGTGCGCGTCCTCGCCTTCGGGTTGCAGCAGCTTGACGCCAATCCACAGCAGCAGCAAGGCGCCGACAATCTTGAGGTAGGGAACGGCCAGCAGCGCCAGCGCAAAAGCAATCAGCAAAACGCGCAACACAATCGCGCCCATGGTCCCGTAAATAATGCCCTGGGTGCGCTGCTTGGCAGGCAGGTTCCGGCATGCCAGGGCGATCACCACCGCGTTGTCGCCACCCAGAAGGATGTCGATCATGATGATCTGGCCAACCGCAAGCCAGAAACTGGCCGTCATGAACTCTTCCATGGAAACCTCTCAAAGGGAATCGAAAAGGCCGATTGTCAGCGAAGACAATCGGCCCAACAGTTGACCGGACTCAATTTTCCGGAATTTACAGCAGGGCTTTGAGCAATTTCGCCATTTCTGACGGATTGCGTGTCACCGTGAAGCCGCATTCTTCCATGATGGCGAGCTTGGCATCGGCCGTGTCGGCACCACCGGAGATCAGCGCGCCCGCATGGCCCATGCGTTTGCCGGCAGGGGCGGTCACACCGGCGATAAAGCCGACGATGGGCTTTTTCATATTGGCTTTGCACCACATGGCGGCTTCAGCCTCGTCAGGGCCACCGATTTCGCCAATCATGATGACAGCATCGGTGTCCGGGTCGTCATTGAAGGCGCGCATCACGTCGATGTGTTTCAGGCCATTGATCGGGTCGCCGCCGATGCCGACGGCGCTGGACTGACCCAGGCCGATCTCGGTCAGTTGCGCCACGGCTTCATAAGTCAGCGTGCCGGAGCGGCTGACCACACCAATGCGGCCTTTGCGGTGGATGTGGCCGGGCATGATGCCGATCTTGATTTCTTCAGGCGTGATCAGGCCGGGGCAGTTGGGGCCCAGCAGCAGGGTTTTTTTGCCGCCGGCAGCTTCCTTGGCCTTCATGCGGTTGCGCACTTCCAGCATGTCGCGCACGGGAATGCCTTCGGTGATGCAGATCGCCAGGTCGAGGTTGGCTTCAACAGCTTCCCAGATGGCCGCGGCAGCGCCTGCAGGCGGCACGTAGATCACCGATACCGTGGCACCAGTGGCCTTGGCGGCCTCCGTCACGTTGGCAAAAATCGGGATGCCTTCGAAATCTTCGCCGGCTTTCTTCGGGTTCACGCCGGCGACAAAGCACTCCTTGCCGTTAGCATAATCGCGGCACATGCGGGTGTGGAACTGGCCGGTCTTGCCGGTGATGCCCTGCGTGATGACTTTGGTGTTTTTGTTGATGTAGATGGACATGTTCTTGGCTCCGGGCTTATTTGACGGCGGCGACGATTTTGGTCGCGGCTTCGGCCATGGTGTCTGCAGCAATGATGGGCAGGCCTGAGTCGGCCAGCATCTTCTTGCCCAGGTCCTCATTGGTGCCCTTCATGCGCACCACCAGTGGAACCGACAGGTTAACGGCCTTGCAGGCGGTGATCACGCCGTCGGCGATGGTGTCGCACTTCATGATGCCACCGAAGATATTGACCAGGATGCCTTTGACATCGGGGTTCTTCAGCATGATCTTGAAGGCTTCAGTGACCTTTTCCGCCGTGGCGCCACCGCCGACGTCCAGGAAGTTGGCCGGCTCGCCGCCGAACAGCTTGATGGTGTCCATGGTGGCCATGGCCAAGCCGGCGCCGTTGACCAGGCAGCCGATGTTGCCGTTCAGGCTGATGTAGGCCAGGTCAAACTTGCTGGCCTCGACTTCGGCCGGGTCTTCCTCGTCCAGGTCGCGATAGGCGACGATTTCCGGATGGCGGAACAGCGCGTTCGGGTCGAAGTTGAACTTGGCATCCAGCGCCTTGATGTTGCCGTTGCCTTCGAGAATCAGCGGGTTGATCTCGGCCAGGCTGCAGTCGGTTTCCATGTAGCACTTGTAGAGCTTTTGCAGCACGTCCACGGCCTGGGCGGTGGAGCCCGGCGGCACGGTCATGCCGTCGGCCAGTTCCTTGGCTTGCGCGTCGGTCAGGCCCAGAGCCGGGTCGACAAACACCTTGATGATTTTTTCGGGCGTGGCGTGCGCCACTTCCTCGATGTCCATGCCGCCTTCGGAAGACGCCATGAAGGCGACGCGCTGCGTGGCGCGGTCGGTCACGGCCGAGACGTAATATTCTTTCTTGATGTCGGCGCCGTCCTCAATCAGCAGTCGGCGGACTTTTTGGCCGGCGGCGTCAGTCTGGTGCGTGATCAGTTGCATGCCGAGGATTTCGCCGGCGAGTTGTTTGACTTCATCGATGCTGCGCGCCAGCTTGACGCCGCCGCCCTTGCCACGGCCGCCCGCGTGAATTTGCGCCTTGACCACCCAGACCGGGCCGCCGAGTTTTTGCGCAGCTTCAACAGCTTCCTGCACGGTGAAGGCGGGAATGCCGCGCGGCGTGGGCACACCAAAGTTGCGCAAGATTTCCTTGCCTTGGTATTCGTGAATTTTCATGAAATTACTTCCAGGAGTCGGTAAAAAGGAGGCGTCAGCGGGGGTGATGTGGATCTGCCACATTTTGCAGAATTCCCCAAAATGTAACGCCGTCGATCACTGCGGGCAGCAGCGCAGAACTGTATCATGTTGCGATGCACAATTATTGTGCGCGCCTGACCCCTCCGTAATTAGCAATTTTCACAGGAAGAAGCCTCCATGGCCAAGGTCTTTATCGACGGTGAAGCGGGAACCACGGGTCTGCAGATCCGCGAACGCCTGCAAGCCATGCCCGCCATCGAGCTGGTCAGCATCGCGCCTGAGCTGCGCAAGGATGCGGCGGCCAAGCGCGCACTGATGGGCACGGTTGACTTGGTGGTGCTGTGCCTGCATGACGACGCGGCGCGCGAATCGGTCGCCATGATCGACGACCTGGCCCGTATCAGCGGCAGCAAGGGCCCGAAGATCATTGATGCGTCCACCGCGCACCGCACGGCGCCGGGTTGGGTATTTGGTTTTCCCGAGCTCGCGGCCGGCCAACGTGAGGCGGTGGCTAGCGCCGACCGGGTTGCCAACCCAGGTTGCTATTCCACCGGCGCGATCGCGCTGATCCGCCCGCTGGTCGATGCCGGCCTGCTGCTGAAAGACTATCCGCTGGCCATTCCGGCGATCAGCGGCTACTCTGGCGGCGGCCGCAGCATGATCGAGGACTACGAAGCTGGCAAGGCGCCGCCGTACCAGGTCTACGGCCTGAACCTCAAGCACAAACACCTGCCGGAGATCATGAAATACACGGGGCTGACACGCCGACCGGTGTTCACGCCTTCGGTTGGCAACTTCAAGCAAGGCATGCTGGTGCAACTGCCCTTGCACCTGGATCTGCTGACGGGCCAGCCCACCGCAGCCCAATTGCAGGATGTACTTGCGCGTCACTACGCCGGCAGCCCCTGGGTCACGGTCGAGCCGGTCGGAGACTGCACCTCTATTGATGCCTTGGGCCTCAACGACACGAACAAGATGGAGTTACGGGTGTTCGGCAACGAGGAATTCCGCCACGCAGTGCTGATTGCGCGGCTTGACAACCTGGGCAAGGGCGCTTCGGGCGCGGCCGTGCAAAACCTCGAACTGATGCTGGGTTTGTAGTCCTCATTGCTCTTGAATTGATAGCTGCTTGCGCCTGGCCGACGGGGGCTTACGGCCAATTTGGCTCTATAAAAGTCAGGAAAGGGGGTCCAACCCGCCATGATCGCGAGCAAGGCTGTCGCCTAATCGTCTTCCGACTGCGACACCACGCGGCGTATCGCCTCTGACCCGAAACCCCGCGCTGCCAGAAAGCGCATTTGTTTGCCGCGCGCGGCGGCGTCCGGCGCAGGCTCACCAAACTTCTTTCGCCAGACTTCGCGCGCGCGCGCGACCTCACTGGCTTTGAGTCCGCTGACGGCCTCAGCCACCGCTTCGGGCGCCAGGCCCTTGCCCTGCAGTTCATGGCGGATGCGCGCCGCACCGAAACGCCCGGCGCGCCGGTTGATCACTGACTCGACCACCCGCGCTTCGCTGATGAAGTCTTTGGCCTGCAGCTCGTCGAGCACCTGGGCCAGTTGCTCGGGCGACTCGGCATGAGCGGACAGCTTGCGCTCCAGCTCGGCGCGTGAATGCTCACGCGCCGCCAGGTAACGCAGGGCGCGGCCCTTGAGCGACAGGCCGAAACCTGTCGCTGTGGCCGCCTTGCCAGTCACCTGCCCGGCGCGCGACCCCAATTTGTTATTGTTTTGGTAGCTACTCATGCTTACTGGACAAGGGCGGGAGTCCGATTTGACTCACCATCCGAAGCCTTGCACCTTCAGGCAACTAGCGCCTTCGGTGCCTTCTCGGCTTTTTCTGCCTTGTCCGCTTTATCGGTCTTGTCCGCTTTTTCCGCTTTTTCCGGTTTGCCGCCGACGGCGTCCTGGATCAGCGGGATGCCCAGCGACTCGCGCACCTTGTTTTCAATTTCCATCGCCAGTTCCGGATTTTCTTTCAGGAACTCACGCGAGTTGTCGCGGCCCTGGCCAATCTTTTCCCCGTTGAAGGCGTACCAGGCACCGGCTTTTTCGACGATATGCGCGGCCACACCCAGATCCAGCACCTCGCCGAGGCGGCTGATGCCTTCGCCATAAAGAATGTCGAACTCGGCCATCTTGAAGGGCGAGGCCACCTTGTTCTTGACCACCTTGACCCGGGTTTCGTTGCCGACCACCTCTTCGCCCTTCTTGATCGAACCGATGCGGCGGATATCGAGACGCACCGAGGCGTAAAACTTCAGCGCATTGCCGCCGGTGGTGGTTTCCGGGCTGCCGAACATCACGCCGATCTTCATGCGGATCTGATTGATGAAAATCACCATGCAGTTGGCCTTCTTGATGTGGGCCGTCAGCTTGCGCAGCGCCTGGCTCATCAGGCGGGCCTGCAGGCCGGGCAGGGAATCGCCCATTTCGCCTTCAAGCTCGGCCTTGGGTGTCAGCGCCGCGACCGAGTCGATCACGATCAAATCAACTGCGCCGGAGCGGGTCAGTGAATCCACAATTTCGAGCGCCTGCTCGCCAGTGTCGGGTTGGGAAATCAGCAATTCCTGCAGATTGACGCCCAGTTTTTGGGCGTACTGGATGTCCAGCGCGTGTTCGGCATCGACAAAGGCGCAGGTGCCGCCGAGTTTCTGCATCTCGGCAATCACCTGCAGGGTCAGCGTGGTTTTGCCAGACGATTCCGGGCCGTAGATCTCCACCACCCGGCCGCGCGGCAGACCGCCGACGCCGAGCGCGATGTCCAGGCCCAACGAACCGGTGGAGACCACCTGGATGTCCTCGATCACCTCGCCGGCGCCCAGCTTCATGATGGTGCCTTTGCCGAACTGCTTTTCGATCTGGGCCAGGGCGGCTTGCAGGGCCTTGGCTTTTTCGGTGTTCAGGGCGGGGTTGCTGCGATTGGGCATGTCCATGAAAAGCTCCTTGAGTTGAAAGTTTTGCTTGTTCCAGCTCTGCTTTTAATCACAGCGCTGGATGCATGACCAGTACTTTATGGGCGTCGTTGAAATAAGTAAACCCCATTTTTAGTCAGTTTGCCTGATCAATTGCCTGTATCATTTTTGGCATGGATTTTAGCCCTGTTCCGACCCCCGCTGCCGCGCCGGCCGACGAGGAAAACTGGCGCTTGACCCACCTGGGCCGCCTGCTGGGCCACGCCTTGCGGCGTTTTGACGAGCGCGTGTTGATGTTGATGGCGCGCAATGTGGACGTGCCCCTGGCCCTGTCCAACCTGGCCGCGCGCGCCCAGGTCGGCGCGGCGCACATCCACATCACGCGGCACCTGGCGGTCGGCGGCTCGCGCCTGACCGACCTGGCGCAAAGCGCCGGCATGAGCAAGCAGGCCATGGGCGACCTGGTGGACCAATGCGAGGCCTGGGGCCTGGTCCTACGCGAGCCCGACCCGCACGACAAACGCGCCCGCGTGGTGATGTTCACCGCGTCCGGCCTGCACTGGCTGCAAGCCTTTCGCACCGCAGTCAGCCAGGCCGAGACCGAGTTCCGCCAGGCCGTCGGCACCGACGTGGCGACCGTGGTCGCGCTGGGCCTGGAAGCCTATGCTGGGTAAAAATGGGGCCCCCACGGTCGCGCACTGCGTGTCGCTCCCTGCCCCCCGAGGGGGCCGCTGCGCCTGCGGACTGGCAAAGCCAGATCCGCGGCCCCTGCTTGGAAAGACAGAAAGGCATTGGCATAGCGCACTAGAGGCTATGAAAAGCATGGGCGCAGCCAGTCAGCAAACCGGAGGGGATAAAAGCCTAGAATTTGGAAAACAGCCTCAGAGCCGTTTCAGCCTGCGCCCTCCGCCGGAGCGTGCAGTCATCCCCTCAGGAGACAAGCATGCGTATTTTGATCGCCGAAGATGACCAGGTCCTGGCTGACGGCCTGCTGCGCACCCTGCGCGCCTCCGGCGCTGCGGCTGACCATGTGGCCAGCGGCACCGAAGCCGATGCCGCGCTGCTGACCAATACCGAGTTCGACCTGCTGATCCTTGATCTGGGTCTGCCGCGCATGCACGGGCTGGAAGTGCTCAAGCGCCTGCGCGCGCGTGGCTCGGCCATGCCGGTGCTGATCCTGACCGCCGCCGACAGCGTCGAAGAACGCGTCAAGGGCCTGGACTATGGCGCCGACGACTACATGGCCAAACCGTTTTCGCTGCAGGAGCTTGAAGCGCGCGTGCGCGCCCTGATTCGTCGCGGCATGGGCGGCGCCAGCAGCACCATCAAACACGGCCCGCTGGTGTATGACCAGGCCGGGCGTGTGGCCACCATAGACGGCCAGATGGTCGAGCTGTCGGCGCGCGAGCTCGGTTTGCTGGAAGTGCTGTTGCAGCGCGCCGGCCGCCTGGTCAGCAAGGACCAGCTGGTCGAGCGCCTGTGTGAATGGGGCGAAGAGGTCAGCAACAACGCGATAGAGGTCTACATCCACCGGCTGCGCAAGAAAATCGAGAAAGGCCCGGTGCGGATTGCCACGGTGCGCGGCCTCGGTTATTGCCTCGAAAAGATACCTGGTTAAATGGCCCCCACGCTTTTCACTGCGTGTAACTCCCTGCACCTTGCAAGCCGCCGCTCGCCAGAGGCTTCGCTTCTGGTGCCTGTCCAAACCTGCTCAGGCAGGTTTGGAGCCGCAGGTGCCAGCCCCGAGGGGGCCGCTGCGCCTGCGGGCCAGCAAAGCCGGACCCACGGCCCCGGCTTAAATGAAGAGAACGTTCGGCGGGCCTCAGCCCGCCCCGCTTTTAAGCTGTGGCACTGAGGCTTTTCCAGCGCGAGCGCCGCAGCCTGTTTGGCGAGATCCTGGACTGGATGCTCACGCCGCTGCTGCTGCTGTGGCCCATCAGCCTGGCGCTGACCTGGCTGGTGGCACAGAACATTGCCGGCAAACCTTTTGACCGCGCGCTCGAATACAACGTGCAGGCCCTGAGCAAGCTGATCGTGGTCAAGAACAAGCAGGTGCAGTTCAACCTGACCGGGCCGGCGCGTGAGATCCTGCGCGCCGACGACACCGATCTGGTCTTCTACCAGGTGCTGGGCACACGCGGCGAGTTCATCAGCGGCGAGCATGATCTGCCGCTGCCGCTGGACGAGGAACTGTCCACCGATGGCGAGGTTCGGTTGCGCGAGGACACCATGCAGGGCCAGGAAGTTCGCGTGGCCTACACCTGGATCAAGGTCGATGTGCCGGGTGCCCACCCCATTCTTGTGCAGGTGGCCGAGACGCTGGAGAAACGCAAGACCTTGGCCACTGAAATCGTCAAGGGCGTGATGGTGCCGCAGTTTGTCACGCTGCCGCTGGCGGTGCTGCTGGTCTGGCTGGCGCTGGTGCGCGGAATCAAGCCGCTGGACCAGCTGGAAAAACGCATACGCGCGCGCAAGTCCGACGACATGAGTCCGCTCGACGAAAGCGTGGTGCCCGAAGAAGTGGCACCGCTGGTCTCGTCGATCAACGATCTGCTGAACCGGCTCAAGGTGCTGCTGACCACGCAAAAACGCTTCCTGGCCGACGCTGCCCACCAGCTCAAGACGCCGCTGGCCGGCCTGCGCATGCAGGCCGACCTGGCCCAGCGCGAGACCGATGCCGACGAGCTCAAGAAATCCCTCAAGCAGATCGGACGTGCCAGCGTGCGCGCCACCCACACTGTCAACCAATTGCTGGCGCTGGCGCGCGCCGAGACCACTGGCCGCAGCCTGGCCAAGCAGAAGCTGGACGTGGTGCAGGTGCTGTCCGACGCCATCCAGGACTCGGTGCCCCGTGCACTGGAAAAACATATTGACCTGGGTTACGACGGTCCGCCGCCCGGCGAGACAGCAAGCATGCTGGAGGCCAATCCGACGCTGCTCAAGGAGCTGGTGCGCAACCTGCTGGACAACGCGCTGAACTACACACCCGATGGCGGTCAGGTCACGGTGCGCCTGCTGACCGACCGCTTCAGCGGCGTGGTGGTGCTACAGGTCGAAGACTCGGGCCCAGGCATTCCGGCAGCCGAACGGGAGCTGGTGCTGCAGCCGTTTTACCGTGCGCTGGGCACCAACGTGGACGGCTCGGGTCTGGGCCTGGCCATCGTCGAGGAAATTGCCAAGCAGCACGCCGCCACGGTCACCATCGAAGACGCCATGCCCGGGCACAGTCCGGCGGGCACACGCGTGACCATCCGTTTCATGGGTTTTGCAGACCTGCCGCTGGAATGAGGTCTTGTCCGGCGGGGCAATGAGCGCCTGTCTGTAAGCGCAGGCATGCCGGTCTGCCTACACTGGGGCATTCCTTCCCGGAGATATGCCCCGCCCATGAGTCCCAAGCCCCACACCCTCCCTGCCGCCGATGCCAGCGCCAGGGAAAGCCGGCGCCACATGCGCACCCGCCTGAAGATCGGCCTGTCGGCCTGTTTTTCCCACGCCGATCCCACACGCTCCCTGTTCACCGGCAAAACCTTGCAATACGTCGAACAAACCGTGGCGCACTGGGTCATGTCCTCTGGCGCCATGGTGGTCATGGTGCCCTGCCCGACCGGCAGCACCCAGCGCGGCGACGTGAACTTTGACGATTACGCGCAATGGCTGGACGGCCTGGTGCTGCACGGCGGCGCTGACGTCTGGCCCGGCAGCTACGGCGAAGCCCCGCTGGAAGAACGCTGGTCTGGCGACCGGGTGCGCGACGATTACGACAAGGCACTGGTCGCTTCATTTGAAAAGGCCGGCAAGCCGGTGTTCGGCATCTGCCGCGGCCTGCAGCTGCTCAATGTCGCCTTTGGCGGGACCTTGTATCAGGACATCACAACTCAGGTGCCCGAATCCTTTGTGCACCGCGATGCGGTGAGTTACGACCAGAACTTCCACAGCGTGGAGATCGTGCAGGGCTCCCGGTTGTCGTGCCTTTATCCGGGCCTGGAGCGAGTGCGCGTCAACAGCATTCACCACCAGGGAATCAAGGACCTGGCGCCAGAGTTCGAGGCCGAGGCTTTCAGCGTGGACGACAGGATTGTGGAGGCGATACGCCGCAAGGATCCGGAAAAAAGTTACATCGCGGCCTTGCAGTGGCATCCGGAGTTTCACCAACCGGGTTCGGACACGATTGACGATGCGGCGGTGCTGGAGGATTTTCTTTCCGCCGTGGCGGCGGCGAAGAAACGGCTGATGGCCTGAACACGATGCCCGAGGTTTTGCGTAGAACAGCTATTAATTCAATAGCTATTCAGGACCACTTGCCAGAGGCTTGAGGCTCAAATGGCACTCAATATTCAGATTTCGATCTTGCTGCCCAGCTCCACCACCGAGTTGTTGGGCAGGTTCAGAAAGTCAGCGGCGCCGCCCGCGTTGTGGTGCATCTGAGCAAACAGTTTCTCGCGCCACGGCATCATGCCACCCCCTATCGTGGGCACCACCACGTCACGCGACAGGAAGTAGCTGGTTGTCATGGTCTCCAGCTCACAGCCACGCGTGCGCATCTGCTGCAGCGCCTTGGGCACGTCGGGGTCGTTCTTGAAGCCGTAGTGGATCACCACCTGCCAGCAGTTGTGGCCCAGCGATTCAATCACCAGGCGTTTGTCCAGGCCGATCCAGGGCACCTCATGGTTGTGCACGGTGACAAACAGGTTCTGGTCGTGCAACACCTTGTTGTGCTTGAGGTTGTGCAGCAATGCATTGGGCACCACGCCAGCCTCGGCGGTCAGGAACACGGCGGTACCTTCAACGCGGGCGGGGGGACTGACAAACACCGCTTCCAGAAAACTCGGCAGGTCGATGGCGTCGGCACGCAGCTTGTTGTTGAGCAGCGCCCGGCCCTGCTTCCAGGTCATCATGACGGTAAACATCACCACACCGATCAGCACCGGGAACCAGCCACCGGCGAGAAACTTCAGCGCGTTAGAGGCGAAGAACATCAGGTCGACGATGAAGAAGAGGCCGGTTGCGCTCACGCACAGGGCCAGTGGCAGCTTCCATCTATAGCGGATCACAAAAAAGGTCAGCACCGTTGTGATCAGCATGTCGGAGGTCACCGCAATGCCGTAGGCCGAGGCCAGATTGGTCGAATTCTTGAACAACACCACCGCGATCACAATCGCGGCGAACAGCGACCAGTTCACGGCGGGAATGTAGATCTGACCGGTTTCGTGCACCGAGGTGTGGCGGATCTGCATACGCGGCAAATAGCCCATCTGAATCGCCTGTTTGGTCACCGAGAAGGCTGCGGACAGCAGGGCCTGCGAGGCAATCACCGTGGCCGCAGTGGCCAGCAGCACCAGCGGAACCAGCGCCCACTTGGGCGCCATCAGGTAAAAGGGGTTGGTCACGGCTTCCGGGGTGTAGATAAGCAGCGCGCCCTGACCGAAATAGTTGATCAGCAGGGCCGGCATGACCAGCGCAAACCAGGCCATGCGGATCGGTTTTTTTCCGAAGTGGCCGAGGTCGGCATACAGCGCTTCCGCGCCCGTGACACACAGCACCAGCGCGCCCAGCAGCACAAAGGTGATGCCGGGGTGCTGGAAGATGAAGCGCAAGGCATGGTGCGGGCTGACGGCACCCAGCACCTCCGGATGGGCCCAGATGTGCGGAATACCCATCACCGCAATGGTGACGAACCACACCACACAGATCGGACCGAACAGCTTGCCTATGCCCGCGGTGCCGTTCTTCTGGACGTAGAACAGTCCGAAGATCACTACCAGCGCAATCGGCATGATGTAGTCATGAAAGGCTGGCGACAGCAGTTCCAGCCCCTCAACCGCCGACAGCACCGAAATGGCCGGCGTGATCACGCCGTCGCCATAAAAAATTGCGGTGCCGAAAATGCCCACGCCCAGCAGCCAGCGCCGCAGTTTGGGCTTGTCGTTGACGGCGTTGGTGGCAAGTGCCAGCATCGCGATCAGGCCGCCTTCGCCGTTGTTGTCGGCGCGCAGGATCAACGTGACGTATTTCAGCGAGACAATCACGGTGATGGTCCAGAAGACCATGGACAGGATGCCATAGACGTTGTCCGGGGTCAGCGGCACATGGCCCGACTCGAACACAACCTTGAGGGCATACAACACGCTGGTGCCGATGTCGCCGTAAACAATGCCGATGGCGCCTAGAGTCAGCGCTGCAAGTGATGATTTTTTACTGGACACAAAAAATTCCCGTTGAGCCGGAATCAGTTCAGGCCCGATGCGGGAAGGGTTGCCTTGGGGACGCTATTTTGCGCCTCGCGCGGCCCGAAACAAGTCGGACGGCCACCCGAACCACCAGATTTCAGGGCTTTGTTGCGGTGCAACAACTTGTAACATGAACGGCTGCGACCTGGCCGGTCCGGTGCTTGGCCTTGGCTTAGGGAAACACTATTTTTTTGATAGCTGCTCACGCCCGCTAGCTATGGGCTAGAGGCCTAAAAGACTCAAAGTCTGGGTCGGCGAGGAAATATCGTTATTTTCCTCGATTTTTTCAACGGCCACGGACAGACCGGCTTTGCCGGGTGCCCGCGGCGTCCCCTGCAAGGGAAACGGCCCTACACCGAGCGCAGCGGAGTGAGAACGATAGGGGTGAGCCTAGTCATAGACCTCGGCGTCCGGATCGGTTGCTTCCAGCTCGTAGCTGGCGGCCAGCATGGCCAGGCGGCCAATCACTCCGTACATATAGAAGCGGTTGGGCCCGCTGGCACCTGGCGGCACACCCGGTTGCGGCAGGCGCCCGCTGTCGGCAAAAGCCAGCGGCACGAAGCTGGAGCCCGGCGCGTTGAGGTTTTCGTCGATGCCGCGGTCGGCATGCACGCGGTAAAAGCCGCCCACCACGTAGCGGTCCATCATGTAGACCACCGGTTCGGCCACGGCGTCATTGATGCGTTCGTGGGTCTGCACGCCTTCCTGGATGATGACCTCGGACAGCGACTGGCCGTCCTTGGTGGTGCTCATCTTGTTTTTTGTCTTGCGGTTGAGCTCGTCCAGGTCTTTCACGTCGCGCACCGTCATGATGCCCATGCCGTAGGTGCCGTTATCGGCCTTGACGATGACAAACGGCTTTTCGTTGATGCCGTATTCCTTGTATTTGCGCCGGATCTTCGTCAGCAACGCATCAACGTTACTAGTCAGGCAGTCCATGTCGGCGCCTTCGGCCAGGTTGACCTCGCCGCATTTAGCAAACATCGGATTGATCAGCCAGGGGTCCACGCCCAGCAGCTTGCCGAAACGCTTGGAGACCTCCTCGTAAGCCTGGAAATGGTGCGACTTGCGCCGCACCGACCAGCCTGCGTGCAGCGGCGGCAGCAAATACTGCTCATTGAGGTCTTCCAGCATGCCGGGTGTGCCGGCTGACAGGTCGTTGTTGAGCAAAATCGTGCAGGGGTCGAAGTTTTTCAGGCCCAAGCGCCGATCCGTGCGCACCAGCGGCTCCAGCGTGATCTGCTCGCCGGTCGGCAGGGTCAGCGTGGTGGGCTCGGTGATGTCCAGGCTCAGCGAGCCGAAGCGCACGTTCAGGCCGGCCTGGTGGAAGATGCGCTTGAGCTGCAGCACATTGGACAGATAGAAGGTGTTGCGTGTGTGGTTTTCGGGGATGACCAGCAGGTTGCGCGCCTCAGGGCAGATCTTTTCAATCGCCGCCATCGCCGCCTGCACCGCCAGCGGCAGCATCTCGGGCGTCAGGTTGTTCCAGCCGCCGGGGTAAAGATTGGTGTCCACCGGCGCCAGCTTGAAGCCCGCGTTGCGCACATCGACCGAGCTGTAAAACGGCGGCGTGTGCTCCATCCACTCCAGCCGGAACCAGCGTTCGATCGCCGGTGTCATGTCGAGGATGCGCTGTTCGAGCTCGTTGGTGGGGCCGTTGAGGGCGGTGATGAGGTGCGGAACCATGGAATCCTCTGGAGAATAGGCGAATAACCCGTCAAACCTGGGGCCGAAACGCAAGGCTTCAAGTTCTGCAAAGCCAGGCTTAGTGATCACGCTCGCCATGGCCGGGTTGAAGAAACCTACCGGTGAGTGAAGCGTCCTTTTCTTTCCATTTCGTCCGGTAGCAATTTGCGCATGACAAATTCAATGGCGGACTCACCCACTGGCGTCCTCGTTTGGTCAAATCGATCCAGCTTATACCGGTAGGTTGCATCCAGCAATTCCAGTTTTATGGTCTGGGCCACGCCAGACATGCCGCCCAGGAGATCCATCACGTTGATCGACTTTGGGGACCAACTGGATGTTTTGTGGACGGTAAATGTCCACTTGTGGTCCGAATTGAAGGTAGAAGGGAAACTACCCTGTTCATAGAGATCTTCGTCGGGAATCACGACAACCAAATGCCCGCCAGGCTTGAGGACCCTTAACCAGTGATGCATGGCGATACGGGGTTCATGCATGTGCTCAAGACAGTGACTTGAGTGCACGAAATCCAGCGAGGCATCTCCAACGGTTTCGAGCAGTTGCGCATCGCCATCCGGCATGTCCCAGTTTCGAACAGTTTTCATCAGCGGAAATTGCTCGGCATACTGCCCCAAGGGGTCCGGCCCACATCCAATGTCGATGCCGTCGCCCACAAAAAAACGTGAACCGAAACGGTTATCGTGCAATCGACGCATCAACGCCTTGCTCGCCTCATGCATAAAAATCCTTTGGCTGTTTAATTTCTGACGCGAAACATGAAGCCGTGCGCTTGCGATTCATGCTGCAGCAAAGGCAGTGGTGCGGGCATTTCACGCTTAATCGTTCAATCAAAACTCATCAACTCCGTACTTGGCCCTGGCCCAGCACCACATATTTCAGCGAGGTCAGGCCTTCGATGCCGACCGGCCCGCGGGCGTGGAATTTATCAGTGCTGATGCCGATTTCGGCGCCCAGGCCAAACTCGAAACCGTCGGCGAAGCGGGTGCTCGCATTCACCATGACGCTGGCCGAATCGACCTCACGCAGAAAGCGCTGCGCATGCATGTGGTCACGCGTGAGGATGGCGTCGGTGTGGTGGCTCGAATATTTGTTGATGTGACCAATCGCTTCGTCCACATCCGCGACGACCTTGATGCTGATGACAGGCGCCAGGTATTCCTCGTACCAGTCCTGTTCGGTGGCGGACCGCACCTTTGCCCCCGGCAGCTTCGCGAGCATGGCCTGGGCCTCGGGGTCGCAACGCATCTCCACACCTTTGGCGGCATAGATCGCACCGATTTTTGGCAGGAACTCCGCCGCCACACCACGCGCGACCAAAAGGCCTTCGCTGGCATTGCAGGGGCTGTACTTCTGGGTCTTGGCGTTGTCGGCCACGCTCACAGCCATGGCGATGTCGCAGGGGTCGTCCACATAAACGTGGCAGTTTCCGTCCAGGTGCTTGATGACCGGCACTTTCGCATCGCGGCTGATGCGTTCGATCAGCCCCTTGCCGCCACGCGGGATGATCACGTCCACATACTGCGGCATGGTGATCAGGAGGCCGACCGCTTCGCGGTCGGTGGTTGGCACCAGTTGCACCGCATCGGCGGGCAAGCCGGCTTGAGTGAGCGCCTGCTGCACCAGCGCAGTCAGCGCCCTGTTCGATTCAATCGCCTCGGAGCCGCCGCGCAGAATACAGGCGTTGCCACTTTTGATCGCCAGCGAGGCCGCTTCAATCGTGACGTTGGGCCGGCTTTCATAAATCATGCCGAACACGCCAATGGGCACACGCATCTGGCCGACGCGGATGCCGCTGGGCTGCTGTTTCATGCCAATGATCTCGCCGATCACGTCGGGCATGGCCGCAAGTTGCTCGCATCCAAGGGCGACAGTTTCCAGGGTTTTCGCTTCGAGCTTGAGCCGATCCAGCATGGGGCCGGCCAAGCCGGCCGCTGTCGCGCGTTGCAAATCGAGGGTATTGGCGGCCTGCAGAGGCGCGATCTGGCTGCGCAGCAAGGCAGCCAGCCCCGCAAGTGCTTTGTTTTTGATAGCTGATGGCGCCCGCGCCATAAGAGCTGAGGCCGTTTTTGCTTGAGAACCCAGCGTCTGCATCAGGTCTGGGAGTTCGCTGCGGGCAGCCAGGGCGTTGGAAGAGTCGGGCGCGTTCATCGCGCTATTTTGCCTGTAACGGCGGCCAGACACCTGCCCGCAGCAGACCGCAAATGGCAGCCCTTCACTGGATGGCACTGACGCCGCGGCGCTGCATCATGTCCTGGCTCATGGTTTGAAGAGCGCCGCCCGTCAAAGCAGCATGCGCCGCAGGGTAGACCAGATGGTCTTCGTCCTGCATATGCCGTGTGTACAAGGCGGCAAAGCCGTTCAGCGCCAGGGTCTGGCCGGGCGCCAGCGGCGCCCACTCAGGGGCTGGACTTTCTGCGATACCCAGCAGCACCCTGCGCGCCAGCGGCCAGGCGACTTCCATATCCCGATGGTCCTGCAACAAGCGCTGCACCAAAGCGGCCAGCGCCACGTCTGTGCCCGCCAGCAAAGGCGGGAACACATGCAGCTCTTCGTCCTGATGGTGCAGCGGGGCGGCGAGATCAAAGTAGCGCATCACGTCGCGGGCGGCCTGCCGCGCAGCCTCGTCCTGGCCCTGCTCAAGCAAATGCTGCTGCAGCCGAGCCAGCAACACCAGCGTGCGCGCCACACGCTCGTGACAGGCCGCCAGCATCTCAAAAGGCGCCTCAAAACCGGCGCCCGGTACGGGCATGCCAGGCAAGGACGCAGGCGGGCTTACCCGGCGCAACACGCCCATGTCAGCCCATCTGCACCGGTTGCCCCTGCGGGTCAAACGGAATAAAAGCGCCAATCCTCCCCTGCTTGATGGACTCGACCATGCGTTGCAGCGGCTCTTCGGCGTCCTCGGTGGTCGGCGCCCGGTTCACAGTGCCCGACATGGCCGCGGCAAACACCAGACCCCAGGCGTGGCCGAACTGGCTGGACTCTTGCGCCAGCGCTGCAAAAGACGTCAATTCGTCCGGGCGTTTGTCCACACACATCAGCGGCACCAGCGCACCGCCCTGGCCAGCTTGGAAACGCTCGCGCTGAAGCGGTGTGCTGTCCTCGGGCAACTCGACGCCGGTGAACACAAACAGCAGGCGTTGCGCCTCGGGCTGGGCTCGGGCCGCTTGCAGAAGATCGTCAAAACTCAGAATGTCCATGAAGCTATCCAGTCACAGGGAATAAAAAGAATGCAGCGCCTCGACCGGCGCAACGGTTTGAACAGCAGGCAGCCGGGTCATAAACTCGGGCGGGGCCGGGCGCGGTCGTGCCAGCTTGCGCGACTGAGCCGTACCCACGCTGACAAAACATAGCGGCTGTTCGCCCTCTGCCAGGCAAAACAACTTGCGAAGCCCGTCAAACTTCAGGGCCTGACCACTGGTCAGTGCCGAACCAAACCCGAGCGCCGTGGCCATGAGCAACATGTTCTGCACCGCGCAGCCGGCAGAGACGATGCGTTCGGACAGGTCAATCGCGGCATCGCCGCGCCGACCATCCACGACGACCAGCAACAGCAGGGGAGACCGATAGGCTTTTTCGCGCGCCTGACCGATCTGTACGGGCGTTGCCAGCGCGTCGCGTGCGATCAGCGCCGCGCCAAACACATCGGCCAGTCGAAAGCGTGCGTCCTGCGGCACCAGCACGAAACGCCACGGCAGCAGCTGCCCATGGTCGGGCGCGGTGGCTGCGGCATTCAAAATCATGGCCAGCTGCTCTGGAGCCGGCCCGGGTGCAATCAAGCGTTTCGGCAAAATGGTCTGCCGCGACTGCATGGTGGCGGCCACCATCGCCGCCAGCTCGTTCTCCGGCTCAACGATTTCGGGACGGCGGACAGGAACAGCAACGAGGCCCATGCTTATCCGATTCAACCGGGACGGGCGTCTGCGCGCAGCCTGCCATACCAGCTACCCAGCCGCACACCCCACACGCCCATGACACTGGTCCATGTCAAGACTGCGCCCAGCAAAACCCAGGCCGCAAAGGGGCTCTGCGCGGCGGCGCCAATACGCAGCAAGGTCGCCAACTGCAGCAAGCAGAACAGCGCCCAGGTCAGGTTGTCAGCCACCAGTGCACGCCCGCTGTGACCACAGGACACACGCGTGACCATGGCCAGCATCAGGGACGCCAGACAACCCATGGTCAGCGCATGCAGCGATCCCAAAGCCAGCACGGGCGTGCCCTGCCACAAACTCAGCCACTGCGAAACGCCGGCCAGCAGCAGCGACAGCCCAAGCCAGACAAACCCGATATGCAGCATGGCCAGCAGGCGGTTTTTCAGGCTTTGCACCAACCCCCAGACAACAGCCAGCCAAAGCAGCACGCCGCCCGAGACCAGTTCAAGTGCGCCGCGCGCAAACATCCACCCGGCTTCAGCAAAGCCCCGAAGCCAGGCGGCATGCTCCACCCACGCAGCGGCCACCTCGAAGGCTGCGACGCCCAGCATCAGCCACAACGCCCAGGATGGTCGCCACGCATTGACCAAGGGCATGGCGCTGGAGGTAAAAAACGGAATCATCCGGTGCGCCACCACCACGTACACCACCACAATAAATCCCCACAAACCGGTCAGCACGCAGGCACGCGCCAGAGCTGGCTCACCCAGCAGCAGGCTGAGCGCCAGCCCGCCCAGGCTAAGACATCCCACCACGCAAGCCACGCCCGCTGTGCGCGCGTGCAACTGGTCTTCGGCTTCGCTGCGCCGGATGAGCCCCCAGAACAGGGCAGTCACCCACGCCAGCCCCACGCACGAAAGTACCAGCGCGACCAACGCCATCAAGCCGTGCAGATGCGCGCCAATCAGCCACAACATCCAGCCGCTTGCCTGCAGCAGCAAAGGCACAAGCAATTGCCGGGTCTGCGGTGGCGTGACACCCAGCCACTTCGGGCCGGCCGTGAACAAAAAGCCTGAGAAGAACAAGGGGATAAAACCGAAGGTCATCACCGCGCCGTGGACCAGTGAGGGCGACAAGGCGTAAGGCAGACTCAGGACAGAACTGACGCGGTCCAGCTGAACCAGCGCCCACCAGAGCGCCGCAACCACCAGCACCAGCATGGCCAGAAAGAAGCCCAGTCGATGCGGCGCCAGCATCAGATGGCCGACGCGCCAGCGATGGTCCACCATCGCCCGCTCGCTGGCCGAAGGCTTGCCAGGCTTCAGCCGCAACGCGATGACTGGCGGTTCGCTCATCCGCATACCCCCAGATGACCACATTGCGTGCAATAGTCACAGCCGTCCTTTCGAATAACGGCATGCGCACCGCACTCACTGCATTTCTTGCCCGCCATCACGGGGGGCGCAAGCGAGGCATCAACCTCGGGCTCTGCAACAGGTGCTGCCCCAGACGCTGATCGATCAGCACGCAATGCAATGATGTTCTGCACCGCATAGGCAATGGCAGCCACCTCGGAGTCGTGCCACAGGGGTACGCGCGTGCCGTCGGTCTTCTCGTAAGTTCCCAATCGCACCGGTCCTCGGTCCCAGGCCACCTTGCGCATGTCGCTGAGCGCCCGCTCCAGAAATCCGCCGCGTGCAGCCAGCGACAACATGCGCATGCTGGAAGTGATCCACTGTTGTGATTCGCCGCTTTGGCCCACCGGCATGAAAAACTCGATGGCGCGCTCAACAGTGCCCGCACCGCTGGCCGCTGGCACTGGCAAAAACGACACTACGATGTACAGCGTCTTGTGGCCCTCCTGCGTCCAGTAGTCGACCTTTTCGGCCACCGCCGATAGCGCACCCTTGGGTCGGCTTTCGATCACGGTGCGCATGGGGTCCATGGCGGTCGCCGCAGCAGAGGGCGCTGCTGCAGGGTCAGAATGAACCTCCAGCACCGAACCCAAAATAGCATTTGGCCGGTAGGTCGCCAGACCCTTGAGGCCCGCTCGCCAGGCCAACTGGTAGAGCCCCTTGAAGTCTTCGTAGGCGTAGTCGGCCGGCACGTTGACGGTCTTGGAGATGGCGGTGTCCACAAAGGGTTGAACCGCTTGCATCATGGCGATGTGACTTGCCGCCGACATCTCAAGCGCGGAGACAAAGTAGCTGGGCAGCTGGTTCACGTCACCCCCCAACTCCCGGTACAGGCGCCAGGCGTGGTCTTCCACGGCGTACTCGGTGGTGCTGCCATCGGACTCGCGCTTCTTGCGCCGGTACATCCAGGAGAACGGGGGCTCAATGCCGTTGGAAGCGTTGTCGGCAAAAGCCAGGCTGACCGTACCGGTAGGCGCAATAGACAGCAAATGGCTGTTGCGGATGCCATTGGCACGGATGGCCTTTTGCAACGCGGCCGGTAGCCGGCTGGCAAAGGTACCGCTGGCCAGGTAGCCGTCGGCGTCGAACTTGGGGAAAGCGCCTTTTTCTTTGGCCAGTGCCACCGACGCGGCATAGGCTGCGTCGCGCATGTGCACAGCAATACGCGCAGCCATCGCGCAGCCTTCTGGCGTGTCGTACCGCAGGCGCAACATGGCCAGCGTATTGCCCAAGCCGGTAAAACCCACCCCAATTCGGCGCTTGGCGGCGGCCTCGGCCTGCTGCTGCGGCAACGGCCAGAAGGTCACGTCCAGCACATTGTCAAGCGCCCGTACCTGGGTGCTCACCGACTTTTCGAAGGCCTGAAAATCAAAGTCAGGGGCGTCGTCAAATCCAAAAGGATGGCGCACAAATCGCGTGAGGATGATGGGTCCGAGATCGCAGCAGCCGTAAGGCGGCAACGGTTGCTCGCCGCAGTTGTGGACATACAGGCCGTTGGCATCAAAGGCGTGAACGTCTGCCACGGTGACATCAAAAACATCTTCGCTGCCGTCCTCGGACAGCGATGCAACCGTGGCCGTGAAGCGCTCACGGTTGAGGCTGCGGTTGTAACTGCCCAGCGCACGGTCCAGCCGTTCAGCCTTGTCGGTATCGGCAAAACCAATGCGCTCTGCGTAAATTCGCAGGTTGTCCGCACTGACGACCAATTCGTGCTGCGAGGCGGTCTGGCACACCTTCAATCCACCGCGCCCGTCGGGCAGCGGTCGTACCTGTGCCAGACGCCGGTTTGGGTAGATGGTTGAGGCAATGCCCACACGCAGCAACATGCGCTGCGTCGTCTGAAGCAAGCTCAAATCACTTTGCGACAACCTCAGGCTGACACCTTTTTCCTGCGAGCCCTGCACGGAACCATCAGCGTCAAACAACCCGCGCAAAAGCCCTTCGGCGAAAGCGGACGAAGTTTTCTCCATGGCTGGGGTAATGGTCTTGTGCCCCGGGCGCATGCCCATTTTCTGGGCAAGGTGCCGTACCGCACCGGAAACCATGCGCGCCTCGCCTCTTACCGATAGGGGTCGCTGAAAGCCTCCGAAATCGGCGCGGTGAGACAAGGTGGCGGCCGCAGCCTCGGCAGCCTGCACGATGCCGGCAGCGCCTGTTTGCGCGTAAGCAAGAGCGCCATTTGCTGCCAACTTGAGCTCCGGTGCCCACACTGAAATTACCGCCTTGTCGTTCTTGAGCGTGCCATCGCCGATCAGCAGCCCCAGCAAGTAACCCTCAGCCTGCGTGCCGGTGCCCTCCCAGCCACCCAGTGCGCGATGATCGTGCAGCAGGATTTCGTCCCCCGCCTTTAGCTGTGAAGCCTCGGTCCACTCGGCCTCCAGCGTGTAGCGGGTTCTGCGCGCCACACGACGTACACGGTGGTCGGCGGTGAGGCGCAAGACCTGTCCTTCACGCGTGCGCAAGACAAACACCGGTTTATGGCCTGTCTTGAAAAAACCGTCACTCTTCACGGCGAAGGCCTTGCCATCGACCACCGCGTTAAACGGCTGGCCTATCAGGTCCGACACCTGTGCCGGCCCATCTGTCGTCATCACCCAGGTATCGCCAGCAACGCAAGGATTGGTCGCAGCAATCGACTCACAGTAGCGCAGGTTGTTGTCCTGGTTGATGTGGTCCAGAAACAGGATGCCGGGCTCGGCAAAATCGTAGGCAGAACGCATCACGGTGTCCCACAACTCGCGCGCCGCCACGGTTTGGAAAACCCATAGGCCATCCGCGCGCTGAAAGGCGCCCTGCGCCATCAGCGGCACACCGGGCTTGGCGATGTGCACCAGTTCCCACGGCTGATCTTCGGCAAGGGCATGCATAAAGGCATCTGGCATCCCCACCGAGACGTTGAAGTTGCTCCAGCGGCCCGCCGTCCGTTTGGCGGTGATGAATTCGTACACATCCGGGTGGTCGATGCGCAACACACCCATCTGCGCGCCGCGCCGGGCACCCGCGCTTTCGACCGTGGAACAGGACTGGTCAAACACATTGATGTAGCTGCATGGGCCCGATGCCAAAGACGCCATGGCTTTGACTTCAGCCCCGCGCGGACGGATGCGCGAAAAGTCGTAACCCACACCGCCACCACGTCGCATGGTTTCAGCCGCTTCGCGCAAGGCCTCATAGATGCCGGGAAAACCACCGTCGTCAAAGCCCTGAATGCAGTCGCCCACGGGCTGCACGAAGCAGTTGATCAAGGTGGCCTGGATGGTCGTACCTGCCGCGCTCATGATGCGGCCTGCGCCGATGGCGCCGGCGTGCAGGTTCTCAAGAAACAGTGATTCGTGAGCTGCGCGCTCAGCTTCCGGTTCGACCGAGGCAAGCGCCCGCGCCACTCGCCGGTAGACGTCTTCCGCGCTGGACTCCCCCGCCTTGAGGTATTTTTCCTTCAGCACATCATGGCTGATGGTCTGCGTGGCCGTCAGATCCTGAGGCCGGCCAAATTGATCGCGTTTCATGTCCCGCGCTCCCTAGACAAGCGCCGCAGGACGAACACCGCCCAACAGCCATTGCATCAATTCTTGCACCGAACGGATCTGATTGCCAAACGGCAAACGTGCAGCACCACGAAAGAAAAGGCCTTTGCGCGTATCACCGTCAAACGCGTGACCGAGCTGCTGGTCGATGCAGAACTGCCCCATGCTGGCCACCCCATCCCGCAGTCCACAATGCGCGAGACAGTCAAACGACATATTGCATTTGGCCTTCACGTGGGCCGCATTCTGGAGCTTGGGCTCCAGGCGCAGGTATTTGTCCAGCCAGGGCGTGCGCACTGCACGCGCGGGCAGACCGGCCACGCTGATGAATTCCACCAGGTCTTCCGGCCTGGCGTCGGCCAGTACTTTTTTGAAAGCAGGGTCTGCATCGCACTCATGCGTGACAGCAAAAGCTGTACCCAGCTGTACCGCCGAAGCCCCCAGCGCCTGCAGGCGCAGGATGTCTTCGCGGCAGTTGATACCCCCTGCCGCAATCAGCGGGATCTCGCGCTCAATGCCGGCTGTCTTGAAAAACGCCAGCGCCTGCGGAATGACCACCTCAAAATCGAATCGCGTGTCGTGCAGATCGGCCACTTTTGCAGCACCCAGATGACCACCCGCCAGACCGGGATGTTCAATCACGACGGCATCGGGCAGACGTCCCTTTTTTTGCCACTTGCGCACCAGCAACTGCACGCCGCGCGCGTCTGACAGGATGGGGATCAAAGCGGCCTTTGGAAAGTCTTTTGCCAGTTCCGGCAGATCAAGCGGCAAACCCGCGCCCACTACCAGCGCATCGGCCCCGCTGGCCAAGGCCTGATGCACATAAGTCTCGTACGCAGTAAGGGCTTTCATCACATTCACGGCAAGCAGGCCACGGCCCTGTGCAAGCTCACGCGCCCGGCGGATTTCCCGGTCCAGCGCCTCCAGATTGGCGGCATCAATCTGCGCGCCAGCGTCAGGCTCTTTGTCAAGATGCCCGGTCTTCGCCATCAGGTCCGGGTGCAAGCGCCGCAAGTCCACTGAAGACAGCGTGCCCACACCACCCATGCTGGCCACCGCACCTGCCAGGCCCCCGGCAGAAACACACACGCCCATGCCGCCCTGCACCACGGGAATCAAGTCCTTGCCACCCAAATGCCAGGGCTTGAGACCTGAATCATGGGACAGCATCTCCAAAATCCCTGCCATGGCAGCCGAGTCGACAGGGGCGCCTGCGCTCACCTCAGTTACTGATGATTTGTCCATCGTGCTCCACATAAGGTTGGTACGGCCCCGTGCCGCTGTTAGAGGCTATCGCGGCCGGCACGAAGCTTCCTTGTCGTACATCAAAGACATGAATTTCACCGTCCTCAATGACGTAGTGCCAGCCGTGCAGCGTCAACGCGCCCTTCTCGACTTCACGCCGTACCATGGGATAAGCCATCAGTCGTTCAAGCTGGAGCACCACCACGCGCTGCTCGGTGCGGCGCAAGGCCTCGGGGCTGGAGCGCACGGGCAGCAGGGCTTCGGTGGCCAGTTTGAGCCAGGCCTGAAGCGCCACCGCCTCTTCGGGTACACCTTCGTAGGCAGCGCGGATGGCGCCGCAGTGGCTGTGTCCGCAAACGATGATGCGCTCCACATGCAGGCTGAGTACCGCAAATTCAATCGCAGCCATCGTTCCGTGCAGACCATGTGACCCGTCATAGGGCGGGATGAATGCCCCAACATTTCGCACAATAAACAGCTCGCCCGGACCGGCGCCGGTCAGCAGGTAAGGCACCACACGTGAGTCTGAGCAACCGATAAACAGGGTTTTTGGATGCTGCCCCTGGGCCACCAAGTCCTGAAAACGCTGCTGGTGCAACGGAAAGTAGTCGGAGTGAAAACGCCGCAGGCGGAGCAGCAACTCGTCCGCACCTGCGACGTCTTCGGTCATTGAACCAGAGGCGAATCCGCCCCTTCCAGCGCAATACCCTCAATGTCTGCCTCGCCCACCAGCAGGCTCATGTACTGGTGCAAAGCCCTGGCACGCGACTGCATGGTCAGCAAGGCCGCAATGCGCTCGCGCACGTCCTCGTAGGCAGGCTGCGTGCCACTGCGGCGCTCCAGCACGTCGATGATGTGAAAACCGAAGCGCGTGTGAAACAGGCGCGGATGCACACCGGTACCGCTCTGCGCATGCTGGAGGTGAAACAGTTCGGTCGCCAGCTCGGGTGCACAGTCGTCCGGGCCGATCCAGCCGAGGTCACCGCCCTGCGCACTGCTCGGGCAGTTCGACAACTCGGTCGCGAGCTGAGCAAAATGGGCGGGCTGCACGCCCTTGTGCGAGAGCTCAAGCAGTGCACGCTCGGCATGCACGGTGAGCGCCTGGACATTCACGCCGGGCGTGACCGCAAACAGGATGTGCCGCACATGCAGCGCTTGCCCCACGACAAACTGCGGCTTGTGTGCTTCGTAATAGCGTTGGCCTTCCTCTTGAGTAGGTCGGGGCGTGACCACCTGCTGGTCCACCATGGCCTCGATCACCGTGCGTTCGGTCTCGCCCAATTCAGGGGTGGTCAGTCCAGGGTGGCGTGGCAACAAGCCCTCACGTACCGCCTGCTGACGAAGCAGCTCGGTATAAGCCAGTTCGCGCAGCGTAGCGGCGTCCGGTTGTTGGCCGGGCGAGTGCAGGGCAATACCGTTGATGAAGGCTGTCGGCATAAGAGGCACGGAGGCCGCAGAAGCGCACTGGCAACTGCCGCTGCCGCAGCCCTGCGTGACGACGGGAGTTGGGGAAGTCAGGGTGTTCATGGCAATACTCGTTCTTGTGTTGCTTAACGTTCGCCGGACGACTTGGCCGTCGGTACACCCATACGGCGGCTGCGTACCACCTGGTAGGGACGAAACAAGTAAACGACCGATGCAAAACCGCTCCACACATGAACCAGGCGGCTGAACGGAAACAGCAGGAAGATGGTCATGCCGAACACGACGTGAAACAAGTAGGGCCAAGGCAAGACGGCCAGTGCCGCAGAGTCCACCTCACGCAGGGTGAGAATGCGCTGGGCCCATTCGGCCAGGATCAGCATCACACTGCCATCGGCGTGGCCCCATGAGTACGGCAAGGTGATCAGGCCCACCACCAGCTGCACCCACAGGATCAGCAAAATCGCCATATCGGTCTTGTGGCTGGTGTAGCGGATGCGCGGGTCAAACATTCGGCGGTAAATCAGCATCGACAGCCCGATGAAACAAATGAAGCCGGCGATGCCGCCCGCGTAGATCGCCAGACGCTGCTTCATTGCGGCGTCCATCAACATGCCGTAAACAGCATGGGGCGTCAGCAGACCGACCAGGTGGCCAAAAAACAGGAACAGGATCCCGACGTGAAACAAGTTGCTGCCCCAGCGGAGCAGGCCGGTACGCAGCAATTGCGACGAGTCGCTTTTCCAGGTGTACTGGTCGCGGTCAAAGCGGAGCAGGCTGCCGAGCAGGAATACCGTCAGACAGATGTAGGGATAGACACCAAAAAGAAAACCATGAAGACCGGGGCTCATGTTTGTGCTCCTTGGGTGGGACGTGCTCTCAGTGCCTTGGGCACGATATGAATCGGTTGCGGCTGGTCGGTCTTGGCCTGCCCTTTGGACGAGCAGCCGTCAAAGACGACCGGTTCCTGCCATACCGCGTCGATGGACTCTTCTGCAGCAATCTGCACCGGCTGGGCTTTTTCACCAGCCAGCTCCAGCAGAGCGCCCAGCACACTGGCGTAGGCACTGCCGCGCTGCTGTAGCGCTGCAAAGATCGCGTTGAAGATGTGTGCCATCTCGGCCAGGAACTCGCGCGCCTCGCGCGCCGGTTGGGTGGAAGTGAACTCCAGCACCACCGGCAAGTAGTCTGGCATTTCGCCTTCGGCAAGGTACATGCCGGCCTTTTCGTAGGTCTGCGCCAGATCAATCATGGCCGGCCCGCGATCGCGCGAATCACCGTGCACATGTTCAAACAGGTGCAGCGAAGTCGCGCGGCCTCGGTCAAACAGTTCGACATACGCAGCCTCGGCATCCAGCGGTTCAGCACTGGCAAGCGCGGCTATCATGGCGTCCAACTCGGCCAGACGCTGCGGGCCCAAGGCACGCTCTGTATGCAGCGCCGCACCAAGCGCTGGCAAGTTGCCCAGCAACTCGGTGTCGGGATAGCCCAGCAAGCGGCCAAGGACTCGCAGGCTTTTTGTCGCCTGCGGAGGGTTGTTAAAAAGTGCCATGGTTCAGACCTCCACCTTGATGGGAATGGTGCGTTTTCGGTTGCCACCGAACAGGCTGACATCACTCTCGCCGTCAGAGCAGCCGTTGCCGAACGTGAAGCCGCAACCACCCCGCATGTCGAAGGTGTTCTCGGCGTATTCGCGGTGGCTGCTGGGGATGACAAAACGGTCTTCGTAGTTGGCAATGGCCATGATGTGGTACATGTCCTCGACCTCAGCCACGGTGAGGCCGGCCTGCTCGAGCACGGCGAGGTTTTGCACCTGATCCACATGTTTGCTGCGCTGATAAGAGCGCATGGCCAGCATGCGTTGCAAGGCGCGGATCACCGGAGCGGTGTCGCCCGCAGTCAGCAGATTGGCCAGGTACTGCACGGGAATCCGCATCTGCGCGATGTCGGGCAACTCGCCGTTGATACCAATGTGGCCGGCATTGGCAGCCGAAGTGATGGGCGACAGTGGCGGCACATACCAGACCATGGGCAGGGTGCGGTACTCGGGGTGCAGCGGCAAGGCCACTTTCCACTCCACCGCCATCTTGTAGACCGGGCTGCGGCGTGCGCCTTCGAGCCAGGCCTCGGGAATGCCGTCCCTGCGCGCCTGCTCAATCACCTTGGGGTCATGCGGATTCAGGAAGATGTCGAGCTGGGCCTGGTACAAGTCCTTGTCGTCCTCCACGCTGGCGGCTTCCTGGATGCGGTCGGCGTCATACAACACCACGCCGAGGTAACGAATCCGTCCGACGCAGGTTTCGCTGCACACGGTCGGCTGGCCAGCTTCAATGCGCGGATAACAGAAGGTGCATTTCTCCGCCTTGCCGCTTTTCCAGTTGTAGTAAATTTTCTTGTACGGGCAACCCGAGACACACATGCGCCAGCCCCGGCATTTGTCCTGGTCGATCAGCACAATGCCGTCTTCCTCGCGCTTGTAGATCGACCCTGAAGGGCAGGAGGCCACACACGCGGGATTGAGGCAGTGCTCGCACAGCCGCGGCAAATACATCATGAAGGTGTTTTCGAACTGGCCCACCATGTCCTTCTGGACCTGATCGAAATTGGCGAGATTGGCATCCTTGCTGCGCTTGGAAAACTCCCCACCCAAGATCTCTTCCCAGTTCGGGCCCCATTCGATTTTGTCCATGCGCTTGCCGGTAATCAGGCTGCGCGGGCGTGCGGTCGGCGTAGCCTTCATCTCAGGCGCGGACTGCAGGTGGTCGTAGTCGAAGGTAAAGGGCTCGTAGTAGTCGTCAATCTGCGGCATGTTCGGGTTGGAGAAGAGCCGCATCAGCAGCTTCCACTTGCCACCCTGGCGCGGTTCAATGGAGCCGTCCGCCTTGCGCACCCAGCCACCGTTCCACTTGTCCTGGTTTTCCCATTCCTTGGGGTAACCAATGCCGGGCTTGGTCTCCACGTTGTTGAACCAGGCGTACTCCAAACCCGGACGGCTGGTCCAGACGTTTTTGCAGGTAACCGAACAGGTGTGGCAGCCGATGCACTTGTCCAGGTTCAGCACCATGCCGATTTGTGCGCGTATCTTCATGCTGCTTCTCCCATTTGCTGAACAGCTTCGGCGCGCTCGTCGTCACGCGGTGTGTCGAGCCAGTCCACTTTGTCCATCTTGCGTACCACCACAAACTCGTCGCGGTTGGTGCCTATGGTTCCGTAGTAATTGAAACCGTAGGAGAGCTGCGCATAACCGCCAATCATGTGGGTTGGTTTGAGCACAATCCGCGTCACTGAGTTGTGGATGCCCCCACGCTGGCCCGTGATCTCAGAGCCGGGTGTGTTGACGATTTTTTCCTGCGCGTGGTACATCATCACCATGCCAGGCTTGACGCGCTGGCTGACCACAGCGCGGGCAGCAATCGCGCCGTTCACGTTATAGGCTTCGATCCAGTCGTTGTCTTCCACGCCGATGAGTTTGGCGTCGTCTTCGCTAAGCCAAATGATGGGCCCGCCCCGGCTCAAGGTGAGCATCAACAGGTTGTCCGTATAGGTTGAGTGAATGCCCCACTTTTGGTGCGGTGTGATGAAGTTCAGCAGGATTTCGGTGTTGCCGTTGCTGCGAATACCATGCACGCCAGCCGTGGCCTTCAGGTTCACCGGGGGACGGTAGCTGGCGAGGCCTTCGCCGAAGGCCAGCATCCACGGATGGTCCTGGTAGAACTGCTGGCGTCCGGTCAGGGTGCGCCAGGGGATCAGCTCATGCACATTGGTGTAGCCCGCGTTGTACGACACGGTTTCCGATTCAATGCCACTCCAGGTCGGCGAGCTGATGATCTTGCGGGGCTGCGCCTGGATGTCGCGAAAGCGAATTTTTTCGTCTTCGCGGTGAATCGCAAGGTGCGCGTGCTCGCGCCCGGTTTGCTTTGACAGTGCGTTCCAGGCCTTTACCGCTACGTGCCCGTTGGTTTCAGGTGCCAGCTGCAAGACCATTTCGCAGGCGTCAATGTCGCTGTCGATGCGCGGCATGCCCTGCGTCACACCGGGCTCGGTCACCAGTCCGTTCAACTGGCCCAGCTGGCGCACTTCGGTTTCTGTGTTCCATGAAATGCCCTTGCCGCCATTGCCCACCTTGTTCAGCAAGGGGCCAACCGCCGTGAAGCGCTTGTAGACGTTGGGATAGTCACGCTCAACGACCTGCATTTGCGGTGCGGTCTTGCCGGGAATCAGTTCACACTCACCACGCTTCCAGTCCTTGACTTCAAACGGCTGTGCCAGCTCGCCCGGCGAATCGTGCATCAACGGGGTCAGGACCATTTCCTTCTCAACACCCAAATGACCGTCACACAACTCGCTGAATTTTTTTGCGAAACCTTTGTAGATTTCCCAGTCACTTTTTGATTCCCACACCGGGTCCACGGCGGTGGACAACGGATGAATGAAGGGATGCATGTCGCTGGTGTTGAGGTCGTTCTTTTCGTACCAGGTCGCGGTAGGCAGCACGATGTCGGAGTACAGGCAGGTCGTGCTCATGCGGAAGTCGAGCGTGACCAGCAGATCCAACTTGCCTTCGGGCGCCTTGTCGTGCCACACCACTTCTTCTGGCTTGCCATCTTCGGCACCCAGGTCCTTGCCCTGAACACCATTGTCCGTACCCAGCAGATGTTTGAGGAAATATTCGTGGCCCTTACCCGACGATCCAATGATGTTGGAGCGCCAGACAAACATGTTGCGCGGCCAGTTGTCCGGATGGTCAGGGTCCTCGCAACTGAGTTTGAGCGAACCGTCCTTGAGTGACTTGACGACATAGTCTTTCGCATCGAGTCCTGCCGTCTGCGCGTCTTTGACGATCTGCATCGGGTTGGTCTGCAGCTGCGGCGCACTCGGCAACCAGCCCATTCGTTCGGCACGCACGTTGTAATCAATCATGCTGCCGCCGTAGAGCTTTTTGTCGGCCAGCGGTGACAGCACTTCATCGACGCCCAGCTTTTCGTAGCGCCACTGGTCGGTGTGGGCATAGAAAAAGCTGGTCGAGTTCGTCTGCCGTGGTGGGCGAATCCAGTCGAGCGCAAAGGCCAGCGGTGTCCAGCCGGTCTGTGGCCGCAGTTTTTCCTGGCCCACATAGTGCGCCCAGCCACCGCCGCTCTTGCCAATGCAGCCGCACATCATCAGCATGTTGATGACGCTGCGGTAGTTCATGTCGCTGTGGTACCAGTGGTTCATGCCCGCGCCGATGATGATCATGGAGCGGCCTTCGGTCTTCTCGGCGTTGTCGGCAAACTGTCGTGCCACGGTGATCACTTGGGCACGCGGCACACCGGTGATCTGTTCCTGCCAGGCCGGTGTGTACGGGGTGTTGTCGTCAAAATCAGCGGCCGCCAGCTCACCGGGCAAGCCACGCGAAATGCCGTACTGCGCAACCTGCAGGTCGAACACGGTGGCCACCAGTGCTAAGCGCTCTTCACCCGCCTTGCCCAGTGAAATACGCTGTACGGGAACCGTGCGTACCAGCACATCGCCCTGTTCATTGTTGGGAAAGTGTTCGTGAGGGATGCCGCCAAAATACGGAAACCCCACTTTGGCGCTGTCCTGGCTGGGCGCGTCACCCTCCATCACCGACAGCTTGAGCCGAACCTCGTCACCCTGGCTTGCCTCCTTTGCCTCCAGGTTCCACTGCCCCGCATCGGCACGGCCGTCCGGTCCCCAGCGAAAGCCGATGGCGCCGTTTGGCAACACGACCTTGCCCTGCGCGTCAAAAGCGACGGTTTTCCACTCCGGGTTATTGGCTGCGCCAAGTGTGCCGTTGAAGTCGGAAGCGCGCACGTAGCGGTCCGGCACCATGACGGTTTCGCCGTTTACCATCTGGTATTCCTTGAGCATCACCAGCATCGGCATGTCGGTATAGCGCCTGGCGTATTCATCGAAGTAGGCCGAGCGCGGCTTGCCGTTGCCGCCGAAATAGAAGTCTTTCAGAATTACATGGCCCATCGCCATGGCGACTGCAGCGTCAGTGCCCTGCTTCGGGTGCAGCCACAGATCAGACAGCTTGGCGACTTCGGAATAATCCGGCGTGATCGCAACCGTCTTGGTGCCCTTGTAGCGAACCTCTGTGAAGAAATGAGCATCCGGTGTACGCGTTTGCGGCACATTGGAGCCCCAGGCAATGATGAAACCCGAGTTGTACCAGTCGGCCGACTCGGGCACGTCGGTCTGTTCACCCCACACCTGCGGACTCGACGGAGGCAAATCGCAGTACCAGTCGTAAAAGCTCATGCAGACGCCGCCAATCAGCGACAGGTAGCGCGAACCTGCGGCGTAGCTGACCATGGACATCGCCGGGATGGGCGAGAAACCGATGATGCGATCCGCGCCATGCTTTTTGATCGTATAGATATTGGACGCAGCAATGATCTCGTTGACCTCGTCCCAGCTCGAACGCACAAAGCCGCCAAGGCCACGCACGCGCTGGTAGTCACGCCGCTTGGCATCGTCCTGCACCACCGCGACCCACGCCTCCACCGGCGGCAGCGTCAAACGCGCCTCACGCCAGTGCTTGAGCAGCCGCGCACGAATCAGTGGGTATTTGACACGGTTCGCGCTATACAGATACCAGCTGTAGCTGGCACCGCGCGAGCAACCGCGCGGCTCATGGTTGGGCATGTCCCAGCGAGTGCGCGGGTAGTCGGTCTGCTGGGTCTCCCAGGTCACGATGCCGCCCTTGACATAAATCTTCCAAGAGCATGAACCCGTGCAGTTCACCCCGTGGGTGCTGCGCACCACCTTGTCGTGGGCCCAGCGGTTTCGGTAGGCCTCTTCCCAGGTGCGGTCTTCGGCGGTGGTCACACCGAATGTTCCGGAAAACGGTTCTCTCGGGTTGGAAAAGTGGTTCAGGCGATCGAGGAAGTGGCTCATTAGATTCTCCGGGTGGAACGGTGCAAACTATTGTTCGGCAAAAGTCAGGGGTTCTTGATCTCGGCACCCGGGCGCAGGTAGAACCACCAGTTCAGCACCAGACAAAGGGCATAAAAAATGGAAAAGCCATACATCGCGTGTTCAGGGGTTCCGGCCTTGATCTGGGCGCCAATCACCACCGGGGCAATGAAGGCACCGTAGGCAGCGATGGCTGAAGTCCAGCCGAGCACCGGGCCGGCTTGCTGGCGGTCAAAAATGACGCCTATGGTGCGAAAGGTCGATCCATTGCCGATGCCGCTGGCCGCAAACAGCACGACAAACAACACCATGAATAGCAAAAAGTATTCTTCGGGCGTGGCCGACTTGTAGGCCAGCAGCATGACGTAACCCACGCCCGCAGAAGCTACCACCATCACGGCAGAAATGATCTGTGTGACGATGGAGCCGCCCACCTTGTCGGACACCCAGCCACCCACCGGACGGATCAGCGCGCCTACAAACGGGCCTATCCATGCGAAAGTCAGAGCCGAGGGTGCATTCGGGTTTTTTATCGCGTGTTGCATGACACCTGCGGCGTCCGGCACGTGGCTGATGCCAAAGATCACCGTGATGGCCAGCGGCAAGGCCATCGAAAAGCCTATGAATGAGCCAAAGGTCACGATGTACAGCAGCGTCAGCGACCAGGTGTGTTTGTTACTGAAGATCGCAAACTGCTTGGTGATATTTTCCTTCATCGTGCCAAAGGCTGTGAGTTTGAGCACCAGCAATGTGCTTGCCACAATCAATGGCATGGCGATCCACATATTGAGCAGACCCAGACCGGTAGGTTTGGGCAGGTAGAGGTACAGTCCGATACCCGCCGGCACAAACGACAACGTGTAGAGCCAGATGATTTTGAGAAAGGCCGGGATCGTGCCGCCAATGGCAGGAGAGACAGTCTTCAGGTTGTTCATGCCGAAGAAGCAAATGACGGACAGCGGCACCAGTGACAACAGCCAGGCAAAACCGGCGTTCTGTATCCAGGTGGGTGTGCCCGCAACAATCTTTCCGAAAATCCAGCCACTGTCTTTGACGAGGAGAGCAGACTCACCACCAAAGCTACCGAAGAGGCTCACCGTCATGACCAGCGGAATGACGATTTGCATGGTCGTCACGCCAAAGTTGCCCAGACCTGCATTCAGGCCGAGTGCCGTGCCCTGCAGTCGCTTGGGGAAAAAAGTACTGATGTTGGACATGGAACTGGCGAAGTTTCCGCCACCCACGCCACACCACAAGGCCATCAGCTGAAAGGACCACAGCGGCCACTCGGGATGCTGAAGCACGATACCGGTGCCGATGGCCGGCGCCAACAACATCGAAGTTGTCAGGAAGATAGTGTTGCGCCCACCGGCCAGCCGAATCAGGAAGGACGCCGGTATGCGCATGGTGGCGCCGGCCAGCCCTGCAATCGCGGTCAAGGTGAACAGCTCAGCCTGGGTAAAAGGAAAGCCCAGGTTCAGCATCTGCACCGTGATGATGCCCCACATGCCCCAGACAGCAAAGCCGCAAAGCAGGCTGGGCACAGAGATCCAGAGGTTGCGGTAAGCAATGCGTTTGCCGGTGCTCTCCCAGAACTTTTCGTCCTCGGGCTGCCAGTCGGCAATGTCGGTGCTGGAATTGGTTTTTGTAGTCATGGTGCTTGTTGAAGTAGCGTGGTTTTGTGTTCACCGTACAAGGTGCATGCGTTGCGGTCTGTGCGTCAACGCACCCGCGAGCGACCTGTTTGGAGTTGATTTGTAAAGAGACACTTTTCATTCAGACCAATGCCCCTGCGGCGTTTTTGCCCATCACCTCGGTGCGGCGCACCTCCGTCCAGTACATCCAGAGCAGTGAAACCCAGACCACCCCATACATGAACATGAAGGCGCTAGACCGAATGCCTGTTACATCCATCAACACGCCAAAAATGATCGGCAAGACAAAGCCGCCCAGGCCACCCGCCAGCCCGACAATGCCGCTGACCGCGCCGATGTTGGCGCCGTAGTCGTCGCTGATGTATTTGAAAACACTTGCCTTGCCGAAGGCCCAGGCAATGCCCAGCAGAAACATCAGCGCCGTGAAGGTGTAAACGTTCAGGCCAATGTGGAAGGTCGCCGGGCCGTTGACGGTGAGGATGGTGAAGTCGGTCTGCGGATAGGACAGCAGAAACAGACAGACCCAACTCACCCACATCACCCACCATGTCACGCTGTGCGCGCCGTACTTGTCCGACAGAACACCGCCAAACGCGCGCAGTGCACCACCCGGCAACGAGAAGCAGGCTGCTAGCAAGGCCGCGACGCGGATGTCCAGACCAAACTCGCCCACGTAGTACTGCACCATCCACAGCGACAAGGCCACGTAACCACCGAACACAATGCTGTAGTACTGGCAGTACTTGATGACCTTCGGGTCTTTGAGTAGCTTGAGCTGGTCACTGAACTTGACGTGGCTGGGCACCAGGTGGGTGGGGTCGCTGTGGCTGAACAGCCAGAACAGCACCAGCGCACCCAGCATGATGACCGCGTACACCTGCGGCACCATGGCCCAGCCAAAAGCCACCAGCAGCACAGGCGCCACAAATTTGTTGACAGCGGCGCCAGAGTTGCCGGCGCCGTACACACCCATCGCCATGCCCTGGCGATTTTTTGGGAACCAGCGTGCCACGTAGGGCGTGCCGACAGAGAACGAACCGCCAGCCAGACCGACAAACAGTCCAATCACCAAAAAGTGCCAATATACCGTGGCGTAACTCATGAGCCAGATCGCCGGGATGGTGGTGGCCATGAGGATGGCCATGACGATGCGCCCACCGTAGCGGTCGGTCCAGATGCCCAGCGGAACGCGGATCAAAGACCCCGTCAGCACTGGCGTGGCCGCGAGCAGGCCAAACTCGGTGGCGTTGAGGTTGAGCATCTTCTTGATCGGGATGCCGATAACGCCAAACATCATCCAGACCATGAAACAAACCGTGAAAGCCAGCGTGCTGACGATCAGTACCGACCATGCTTTTTTCGAGTTACCCAGTTCAGAGGCCATGCAGTTTCTCCAGACACATGGCATGACTGTCGGCCTTCACGGGGTTCTTGAACATCCTCCTTTGGAACGTCAGGATGGGACAAAAAAGACGATGGCGACCGAGGTCGCCATCGTTCTGAAGAACTACGCGGGGTTCAATCTGAAGGCTTGTTGATCTGCGTCAAAGCAGGTCACGGCCAGCCGCGTATACGGCGGCTTGAACCCTTGAGCTGAGTTGCAATTTGCGCAGAATGTGCTGCACGTGAACCTTCACCGTGGTTTGCTCAATGGCGAGTTGGCGTGCTATCACCTTATTACTCGCGCCCTGTGCAATCAGCGCCAGGACTTCGCGCTCGCGGCCCGACAGCAAGGCAAGGACTGAATCCGCCTGCTGGGCCGATGGTGGAACCGCTACTGTACCGCTTGAAAGCTCCCCGGGCACCTCGCCGGAGGCAGGCACCGGCGCCTTGGATCTGAAGGCAAGCACCAGTTTGGTCATCATCTCCGGGCTGACGACAGATTCCCCGTCCAACACCTTGATGATGGACTCGGACAAGTGGTCTAGCTCCACGGTCTTGAGCAGGTAACCCTCGGCGCCGGCCTGCAGCGCCGCCGCCAGATCGTCCTCGTTTTCGCTGACCGTCAGCATCAGGATGCGGGTACCCGGCGCCGCTTCCTTGAGCGCCGCGATGCCGTCCACGCCCCGCACACCGGGCAGGTGGTTGTCCAGCAGGATCAGATCGGGCTGGCTGCGTTCCAGGCAGCGCAGCGCCTCGCCGATGTCGCCGGCCTCGGCAGCCACCTCGAAGCGACCATCTTGCGAGAGCAGCGCAACAAGTCCGCGGCGAAACAGGTTGTGGTCGTCCACCACCAGCAACTGAACAGTCTTTGTGGAAGTGCCCCGCATCACGCGCCTGCCCTCTGCTCTTGCAGCTCGGCCGGCATAGGCGCCTTCGCTGACAGACCACCCACTTCCGGATGTGGCGGCAGCGTCAGCGTGACAGCGCTCCCTTCCCCAGCTACCGACACGATGTCCAACTCGGCGCCAATACGCCCAGCCCGCTCGCGCATGATGTTCAGCCCGACATGCGAGTCCCCGGGGTACTTCTGGGTGTCGAAACCGGCGCCATTGTCCCGCACCACAAATCGCCAGTGCGCGCCTTTGGCTACCTCCAGATCCACTTGCGTGGCGCCGGCATGTTTGCGTACATTGGACAGCGCCTCCTGCAGCACATGCAACACCTGCACCTGAACGTCAGAAGGCAGCGGCAGCCCATGTCCGTGGACCTGCAACCTTGCGGACAAGCCCGCCTGACTCTGAAACTTCTGCAGGGTTTCCTGCAGCGCCTGCTCGATGTCATCGGTGTTGGTGCGCGTGCGGAAGTGCACCAGTAGCTCGCGAACGTCACCAATACTTTCGCGTAGCCCGATGTCCAGTTCGTCAAGTGCGCCGTGTATCTGCGACGCTTGCCCCTTTTGCACGGCTGCACGCAGCAACTGCACCTGGATCTTCAGGAAAGCCAGGGACTGGGCAATCGAATCATGCAGATTGCGCGCCAGCAAGGCACGCTCCTCCGCGACCGCCGCTTCCCGGTCCAGGGCATCGGCGCGCAAGCCCTCCAGCGAGCTGGCGAGGTGACTGGCCAGTGAATCCAGCAGCTCTATTTCGTCGGCGTTCAGCAAAATGGGGCTTCGAAAGAACAGGTTGAATTCTCCGAGCAAACGTTGCTGCAGACGGATCGGAACACTGACGACGCTTTCATAGCCGACCTTGGCGCAATGACGTATCGGCGCATCGTCGTGACTGAGGATAGGAATGACCCGGGTGCGTGCATCCGGGCGCAAGTTGCCGCACGCACAGGCCCCGGCCAGCAAGCTGCGCTCTTCTTCCACCAGGTCCTGCGGGAAGCAGTCGGACGCCAGCATCAGGTAACGCTGGTTGACATCATCCGACCACCTGACCGTTGCCGCATCGGCCTTCATCACCGAGCGCACACGCTGCGCAAAGCCCTGCGCCAGTTCATCGATGCTGCCCGCCTGTGCCAGGAAAGCGCTGACTTTGTAAAGCGCCTCCAGCCGTGCCCGTTGCGCTTCAATGCGCCGCGTCTTGACTTCCACCTTGGCCTCCAGCCCTTGGTAGAGAGATTGCAGCTTGCTGGCCATGTGGTTGAAACCGGCGGCCACCTGGCCGAATTCGTCAGCGGTATCCACTTCGATGCGTGTCCTGAAATCACCCGACTCCAGCTTGTGCAGGCCCTGCCGAAGTTGTCCCAGAGGATTGATGACATACATATACCCGGTGTAGAGCATGACCACCGCGCCGCCCACCGCCAAAGCCATCATCAAAAGCTGGAACAGGTTCAAGATGGCTGTCAGCCGGGACAGGTGCTGCTCGATCACCAACACCAGGCGGTCACTGGCATCCACAAATTCGTTCCCCGCCTTGAGCAGTACCTGCGCCTGCGGCGGTGGCTCTGCCAGCCACAGCTGTCGCTGGTCGCGCCAGAGTGACTCGACATCGGCGAAGCGCTGGCGCACCTGTTCATCCCACGGAACAAAAAGCGGCCTGGAAGGGTCGCCATCACGCAGCAGCTCCAGGCTTTCCTCGAAACGGACCACCAGGTTCTGCAGTTCAGCACGCTCCACCCCAGCCTGCACCGCACTTGCCAAGCGCCAGGTTTGCATACGCATGCGTCCGGCCTCGTTGACTGCCGCAGACCCGCCCTCAAGCTGCCAAGTCACCCAAAGGGTCAGTCCAATGGAGATCAGCGCGACCACCAACAGGCTTGTACCGATGCGGATGAGTTTCCGGGAGAGCGAGGCGGTCTGCTGCATGCCGCTAGCGTAACGCTGATCAGGGCCACGCGCCATGCGCGCGCAAGGCGCTGTCGCAAGATCAGGGTTTGAGCTTGCCTTTTAGCTGCGGGGTCTACGGTCCGACACCAGCGGCGTGCGCACGCGACACTCATGCGTTTAGCCGCTGGTAGCGGTGCATTCTGGCGTCGCAGCAAGATGGGCAACCTCAAAACGCTCTGTTTTTGATAACTGTTGGCGCACTATCCATAAGGACTGAGGCCGTTTTTGACATAAATCCAGGGTCTGCCTGAGATCGGGAAGGGCGAGGCACCGACCACTCCATTGTCTTTACAACCGTCGGGTTGAGCGGCTCCTTATCGCGTCTTCGCCTCCCCGTGCTTTTTTGCAATCATTTTTTTCTTGCCGGTTTCACTGCCGTGGCAGCTTTTCTGGCCACCCCCTGTTTGACTGTCGCCTTTTTGGCGGTGGCTTTCACAGCCGCTACTTTTTTGACAGCAGGCTTCTTCGCGGCAAGCTTGCCGGGCACCACTTTGCTGGCAGAGACTTTTTGAAGCACTGCTTTTTTGCCCGCCATCTTCTTGGCAGCCACCGGCTTGACGGGCAACACCTCATCAAGCGGTTCGGCCATGTCCAGACCAAACACGTCGCCAAGAAAGGCATCATCAAGTACTTTGGCAAATTCTGGCGCTGTGCGTTTTGTCGCAAGGCCGCTGCCTGCCGCCTGAATCAGCTCCTTGGCATCAACGTTGCACAAGGTAAACAAAAGCTCGGGCTGGTGGTCGAGCCTGGCGCCTACGCCGTAGAGCACGGCCGCCACATGTTTGCACATGTCGGCCCAGTCAGGGCAGCTACAGCTGAATTTGAGGGCCGTGGCGCTTGGCATTAGACCCGTGCCGGGCTGGCACAGGCGCTGCATCACCGACGTTGACAGCTTGCCCTGCAAAATCTCCACGAGCGATGCAATCGATCCGGAACAGTCTTTGCAAATGGACTTCCATTGCGCTGGCGCTACCGGTTTGACTGTGACCTCGACTTTATACAACGAAGAACCCACCACCAGTGCATTGACCTTGCCAGCACTGATCTGCAGGTCAATCACCGAGCCATTGCGCACATAAGTGCGGCCGCGTGGCAGGCGGTTGTCATAGTCGCTGTGGGCTTCGAGGTTGTCGCACCAGTTTTTGCCCCATGCGGTTTTGGCCAGCGCACCACGGTAGGCGGCGATGGGGTACAGCTTGCCGGCCTTTTTGGCTTTGGTTGCGGTTTTTTCGGCCTGTTTTTGCCGGGCGCCCACAGAGACATAGGGTTTCCAGCCGTAATAACTCATGTGTTGTCTTTCTTCGCGTTATCAGTTGTCCTGTGCCGTGTGGATGTCCAGCCTGACAAGGTTGAGCAGTTCGGCATCGCTCAATTCAGTCAATTGCAGCTCCGCACCGCCTTCAAGCACATCTTGCACCAGCTGCTTTTTGCTTTCAATCAACTGGTCGATGCGGTCTTCCACTGTGCCCTGGCAGACAAACTTGTGTACCAGCACATTGTGTTTTTGTCCGATGCGAAAGGCGCGGTCGGTCGCCTGGTTTTCAACCGCCGGGTTCCACCAGCGGTCAAAGTGAATGACATGCGACGCCGCCGTCAGGTTCAGCCCGGCACCGCCGGCCTTGATGGACAGCACAAAAAACGGCGTGAGCTCATCGTCCTGAAAACGTTTGACCAGCGCCTGCCGTTTGGCCACCGGTGTACCGCCATGCAACACCAGGCCTTCGCGACCAAAAATACTGCCCAGAAAGGCGGCCAATGGTTCGGCGGTTTCACGGAACTGGGTAAATACCAGCACTTTTTCCTGCTTCGCGGCAATCACTTCCACCAGCTCGCGCAGGCGGGCAAATTTGCCGCTGTCAGCTTCGGCCCAGGCACCGTCACCCAGCCACTGCGACGGGTGGTTGCAAATCTGTTTGAAGCGCATCAGGTAAGACAACACCAGACCTTTGCGCTGCATGCCGCCGGTGTCTTCTAGCGCGGCAGCCAGTTCCTTGACAGCGCGCTGGTACAAGGCGGCCTGCGCCGGGCTCAGGTGGCAAAAGGCTTTGAGTTCGGTTTTGTCGGGCAGGTCGGCAATCACACGCTTGTCGGTTTTCATGCGGCGCAAGATGTAAGGCTGCACCAGGCTGCGCAGCGGGCCAAAGTGTTCTGCCTGCGCCAGCCGTTTGGTGAACTGGGTAAACGCCTTGCTGCTGCCCAGCAAACCGGGGTGGGTAAAGTCAAAAATCGACCACAAGTCAGACAAACGGTTTTCTACCGGTGTGCCGGTCAGTGCAATGCGCGAGCCAGCCAGCAATTTTTTGACCTGCCGGGTTTGCTGGGCACCGGGGTTTTTGATGGCCTGCGCCTCATCGACCACCACCAGCCGCCACTGCACGGCTTGCAGTTCAGGCAGGCGCGCCAGGCTGCCATAACTGGTCACAACCAGATCATGCGTGGCCAACTGGCTGGCATCGAGCACTTTCAAATCAGCCATCGGCATGGCCGAAGGGTGCGCTACCAGCAGGCGCAGGCTGGGTGCAAAACGCGCGGCTTCTGCCGCCCAGTTGGCCAGCAGTGAGGCCGGCACCACCAGCAGGCTGGGCTGATGTGTGTTTTTGGCCGCTGCTGACTCTTCTTGAAGCACCAGCAGCAAAGACAAAACCTGAATCGTTTTACCCAGCCCCATGTCGTCAGCCAGGCAGGCACCCAGGCCCAGCCGAGTCAGCAGATACAACCAGCGCACGCCGGCTTCCTGGTACGGGCGCAGCGTGGCTTTCAGCGCTGCGCCGGGGCTGACGCAGGCCAGGCCCGCGGGCTGGCGCAGGCCTTGCAGCGTCTGGGCCAGCCAGGGGCCAGCGACCAGCTCTGACCAGTCGGCATCGTCAGATTCATCAGCCGGGCCAATGCCGTCCAGCGATGCGCCCGCTACCAGCCGCAAGGCTTCGGCAAAGGGCAGACCGTTGGCTGCAGCTTTTTCAATCGCCTCAAAACGCTGCAGCAGCCGCTCCAGCGACTTTTTGCTCACTTCCACCCAACGGCCACGCAGCAGTTGCAAACCATCACCTCCCTTGAGCAGCGCCGTGATGTCGGCGGCGCTCAAGGTTTCACCATCGAGCGACACCTCCATGCTGAAGTCCAGCAACGCACCAGCTCCCAGCAATGATGGCGGGCGCGCGCCCACGCTGCCTTTGGCGCTGGGGCGGCTGGGCCTGCCCGCCTTCCATACGCCAGGCGTCCGCACCACGATACCGGCGGCTTCGAGCTGGCCCACATCACGCAAAAAAGCATACGCCTGCTCGGGGCTCCAGCGCAGCGGGTGGTAGATGCCGCCTTCTTTCACCATCTCATCGAGCCACGCGCAATGCGTTGCGGCGCGCTGCACTGGCAGCAGCAAAGACAGCAACTGCGCCTGCTGCCCGGCGCCAGCAAACTCGGCCAACGCGCGTGACAGCGGCTGGTGCTGCGCCTTGCCTGCGGCAGACAAGCCTGCGGTGTAGGTCGCCAGAAAAGCAAACGGGTAGTCCGGGTCTTTGCGGTTTTCAGCCAGATTGAAATGCACCCGGCCCACCATGTTCCAGATCGGGTGACGGGTTTTTAAAAAATCCTGCAGCGGCAATGCAGACGCAGCCAGTTCAACCGCCAGGGCGGTATCCATATCCTGCCAAAGCGCAGCAAGCACCTGAGCCGTGAGGTATTCGGCACCCTGCATGGGCGGTGCGTCGGCAACCCTGGCCTCCAGACGTTCAGCTGTGGGCAGGGCCACCGTGAAAGGCTTTGCAGCGCCTGCAACTTCGGGTAGGGCGCAAAGCGCCGTCACATAACTGGCCGCAAAATCACGCCACCAGCCCCACACCGGCGGCAACACGTGGTCAACACAGTTTGACCCTAGCTGCAGCAACCCGTGTCCGGCACCGCGCCCAAAGGCCTGCGCCAATTCAGTGCTTGTTTTTTCGGCCAGCAAAGTTGCATCGGCCTGAGGCAGCGCCAACAGGTGCCCGCGCGGGCTGAGTTGCAGGGCCAGGCGCAAAGACAGATCGGTCAAGGACGACTGCACAATCAGCTCTTGCTTGCTACTCTTTTGATAGCTGTCCGCGCAAGTAGTACCGGGGAAGAAGCCAATTTTGACTGCGAACGTGTGACCATCGGGCGCTCAACATCTCCCGTGTTATCCCGCACTTGGCCCGGCATCCACCACCGATGGGTCACCCTCATTTGTCGCCGTTCCGGGCCAGACTTGCGGCTTTCATGGCATCCACTATCTTCATGGTTTCCACACTCACGGTCGTCACGCGCCTCAACAGGTCTATCACCTTGTCTTTGTAATCGGCAAAGCGGTAGGTGTCGAATTTCTCGCGAATAGTCGGGTCGCGCTGCCGCTGACGCGACGAATGATGTCAAGCTGCTTGAGGTAGTCGTTGATCAGTAGCTGACTCATGGGGGTCCTGTGAGGCTCATTGACAAACTGTTGCGCCTGGTTTCAGCGATAAAAAACGGCTCTGGGGTAACAAAAACGGGGACAATGCGCTATCAAAATCATTGTGTTGGCATTCTCTACCCGGTGTAGCCAGTTACGGTGGCGCGAGCTCCCGTCGTGCCCTTGGACAAGCGCGAAGGTCCGGCGCATTCCTTGCAAACCATCCCCGCCAGCCGGTGCAGTGACTGCCAGCCGCTTGCGGGCCAGTCGGGTTGCTTGAGGCCCTTGACGATGCCGTCCACCTTGTGCGCGGCGTTCAGTAAATTGGCCAGGCTGGTGTCGCTGATTTGGGGCAACACGCGTTCGAACAGTTTTTCCTTGATGCCCCAGACGCGGTTTTCGCGCAGCGCCATCGGCATGGGCCGGCCGGCTTGAATAGCATCTTTGACACGCTTCAGGCTGCGGATGTCTTCGGCCAGCGCCCAGTGCACCAGCACCTCGGACTCGCCTTCGGACTGCAGACCGTCCAGCATGCGCTGCACACGAACCGCCTGCCCGCCCAGAACCGCTTCGGACAACTTGAAGACGTCGTAACGCGCCACATTGAGCACCGCGTTTTCGACCTGGTCGAAGCTGAGCACGGCCGAGGTCTCGTCAGCGCCGGGCGGATGAAGCAGGCCCAGCTTCTGGATCTCCTGGTGCGCGGCCAACAGGTTGCCTTCAACACGGTCGGCAAAAAATTGCAGCGTGCGCTGGCCTTCTTCACCCGTCGCCACGCGCTGGCCTTGTTGCTGCAGGCGCTGGGCAATCCAGGCCGGCAGGCTACGCCTGTCGATGGGGTCGAATTTGACGGTGGTGCCGAAACTTTCCAACGCACCGAACCATGCGCCCTTGGTCGTCATGCTGTCCAGCCTGGGCAGCAGCACCAGGGTTAGCGTGCTGTCGTCGCCTCCCTCCTTGCCAGCGCGCTCGGCAATCTGCTGCAGCGCGGCTGAGCCGTCCTTGCCCGGCTTGCCGCTGGGGATGCGAATTTCGATGATCTGCTTATCGGCGAACAGGCTCAGCGATCCGCCGCTGGCCAGCACCTCGCTCCAGTCAAAATGTGCCCCGGCGACGGTGTGCACCGTGCGTTCGGTGTAGCCCTGCTCGCGTGCAGCCGCGCGCAAGGCATCGGCAAACTCCTGCACCAGCAAGGGCTCGTCGCCATGCAGGGTGTAGAGCGGCTTCAGCCCGCGCTGCAAATGCTGCTGGAGCTGAGTAGGCGCGAGCTGCATGTTTGGAAGTTCAGACGACGAGTGGCGCAGCCATGCTCACAGCTCTTTCAGCGCCGCGAGACGACGCAGCACCTGCTGGACGATGTCGCTTTGCATGTCGCGGTAGAGCAATTGCTCTTCGGTCTCTTTCGCCAGCACCGCCGATTCATTAAAACTGATGTCGCGCTGGATCAGGATCTCCGTCGGCGGAATCAGGCGCTTGCCCGCCAGCGTGCGCAGCTGGAAATTAAACCGGGTGCGCAACTGGAACTCGCGCACCTGCCCGGAAGCATTGACACCGACCACGGTTTTCTCGCGCTGGTCCACCAGCACATCAAAGATCACATCGGCCTGATCTATCAAGCGGGGGTCGCGGATCACCTTCACCGTGCCGCCCGCCTCCAGGTTGCGGTTGAACTCTGTACCCAGCGTCGAGCCTTCCGCCGCTGTGTTGAACAGGGTCTTGAAGGCATAGTTAGGCGCCTGGCGCAGCGCAAAACCGCAGGCGCTGAGCCCGGCAACTGCCATGGCGGCAAGCAGAAAAACGCGACGATGCATGGTGCTTTCCTTCAGATGACGATGTTGACCAGACGACCTGGCACCACGATAACCTTTTTTGCGAGCGCGCCGGCAGCCAGTTTGACAAAAGCGTCCGACGCCAGCGCCGCCGCCTCAATCGCAGACTTGTCCGCGCCAGTGGGCACGGTGACCGATCCGCGCAGCTTGCCGTTGATCTGCAGCACCAGCTCGATCTCGTCCTGCACCAATGCCAAGGCATCCACTTCGGGCCAGGGTGCGTCAAGCAGATCGCCATGGTCCTTCGCAAACCCGAGCTCTGCCCACAAAGCATTCGCCACATGGGGAGTCGCCGGGTACAAGCAGCGCAGCAAAATTCCCATGCCTTCGCGCAACGCGAACGCCGAGCCACTGGAAGGCTGGCCTTTGAAGTCTTCGAGTGCGTTCAGCAACTTCATGCCGCCCGACACCACCGTGTTGTATTGCATGCGCTGGTAGTCGTAATCAATCTGCTTGAGCACTGTGTGGATCTCGCGACGCAGCGCCTGCGCTTCCTTGTCAAATACGGCTCCAGTCCTAATCGGGCGGGCGTCAACAGCTCCTGAATTCATAGCGTTCAGCTTGACCCCGAAATTCCAGACGCGGCGCAGGAAGCGGTAGGAGCCCTCCACCCCCGCGTCATTCCACTCCAGCGTGGCTTCTGGCGGCGATGTGAACATGGTGTACAGGCGCGCGGTGTCGGCGCCGTACTTTTCGATCAGATCCTGCGGATCGACGCCGTTGTTCTTGCTTTTGCTCATGGTGCCCACGCCTTCGTAGCTCACCATCGAACCATCCTTGCGCAGCTTGGCGCCGGTGACCTTGCCATGTTCGTCGTGCACATCGTCCACATCGGCCGGCCAGAAATACTCGACACCGCCCTTAGCGCCCTTGCGCGAATAGATGTGATTGAGCACCATGCCCTGCGTCAGCAGCTTGGTAAAAGGCTCGTCGATCTTGACGAGGTCCAGGTCGCGCATGACCTTGGTCCAGAAGCGCGCGTACAGCAGGTGCAGGATGGCGTGTTCGATGCCGCCGATGTACTGGTCCATCGGCATCCAGTAGTCAGCACCCCCGGCGACCATCTTTTCGTCGTTCTTCGGATCGCAATAACGCATGAAGTACCACGACGAATCGACAAAGGTGTCCATGGTGTCGGTTTCGCGGCGCGCCGCTTTGCCGCACACAGGGCAAACCACACCGGCGTGAAAACCTTCATGCTTGGCCAACGGGTTGCCCGAGCCGTCAGGCACGCAGTCCTGCGGCAGGATGACCGGCAAATCTTTTTCCGGCACTGGCACGGCGCCATGCTCATCGCAGTGGATGATGGGAATCGGCGTGCCCCAGTAGCGCTGGCGGCTCACGCCCCAGTCGCGAAGGCGCCAGGTGGTTTTTTTCTCCCCTAAACCCTTGGCGACCAGGTCTACGGCCACCGCATCGACCGCAGCCTTGAAGCCGAGGCCATCGTACTTGCCCGAGTTGACCGCGACGCCCTGCTGCTTGTCACCGTACCAGTCGGCCCATGCGCCGGTACTGTAAGTCTTGCCGGGCACATCGGTGACCTGCTTGATGGGCAGGCGGTATTTTTGGGCAAACTCGAAGTCACGTTCATCGTGCGCAGGCACGCCCATCACCGCGCCGTCGCCGTAACTCATGAGCACATAGTTGCCAACCCAGACTTCAACCAACTCAGCGGTCAGTGGATGCGTGACAAACAAGCCAGTGCGCTGGCCCTTTTTCTCCTGCGTCGCGAGCTCGGCTTCGGTCGTGCCACCGGACTTGCAGTCTTCGATAAAAGCCGCGAGTTTCGGATTCGATGCAGCGGCATGGATGGCCAGCGGGTGTTCGGGCGCCACGGCGCAGAAGGTCACCCCCATGATGGTGTCGGCACGCGTAGTGAAGACATACATCTTGCCGTCGCCGATCAGCGCGCCGAAAGCGTCCTTGATGTCATGCGTGAACGCGAAACGCACGCCTTCACTTTTGCCAATCCAGTTTTCCTGCATCAGCTTGACCCGCTCGGGCCAGCCCGGCAACTTGTTGCTGACGCTGTCGAGCAGCTCTTCGGCATAGTCAGTGATCTTCAGGTAGTAGCCGGGGATCTCGCGCTTTTCAACCACGGCGCCAGTGCGCCAGCCCTTGCCATCGATCACCTGCTCGTTCGCCAGCACGGTCTGGTCCACCGGGTCCCAGTTCACCACCTGGGTCTTGCGGTAGGCAATGCCTTTTTCCAGCATCTTGAGAAACAGCCACTGGTTCCACTTGTAATACGACGGGTCGCAGGTGGCAAGCTCGCGGCTCCAGTCGATTGCCAGGCCCATCGCCTGCATCTGTTTTTTCATGTAAGCGATGTTGTCGTAGGTCCACTTCGCCGGTGGCACGCCGTTTTTCATGGCGGCGTTTTCGGCGGGCAGGCCAAAGGCGTCCCAGCCCATGGGCATGAGCACGTTGTAGCCCTTCATGCGCAAATAACGCGTGAGCATGTCGTTGATGGTGTAGTTGCGCACATGGCCCATGTGCAGTTTGCCACTAGGGTAAGGCAGCATCGAGCAGGCGTAGTACTTCTTCTTGCTGCTGTCTTCTGTGACGCGGTAGGCGCCAGACGCAGTCCATTGGGCCTGCGCACTGCGCTCAACATTGAGGTGGTCGTATTTGTCTTGCATAGCGCGCGGAAAAAAGGAATAGAGAAATAGAAGGGGGCAGCCCATGGCTACCGATTGCAGGGATTTTAGGCGCTGGCCGGGCGGGGCCGAAGCAAGCCTTCAGGGCCGGGCTGCAGGGGCGGGTTCGGCAGCAGCATCAGCCACGAAGCCGATGCGGTTCAGCCCGGCTTTTTGCGCGATACCCATGACTTCAACGATGCGGCCATAAGGCACGGCCTGGTCGGCGCTTAGCTGTACTTCGATGTCCGGGTTGCGGGCGGCGCTTTGCCTGAGACTTTGTGCCAACTGGTCGGCAGACACGGGCTGGTCATTGAGAAAGGCCTGGCCGCGCTTATCAACGACCAAGGTCACAAACTGCGGCACCTCATTGGGTTGCGCAGCGTCGCTTCTGGGCAGTTCCAGTCGGATCGAACTGGCCAGCAGCGGCGCGGTGATGATGAAGATCACCACCAGCACCAGCATCACATCGACCAGCGGGGTGACGTTGATTTCGCTGAAGGGCTGGGCGCCCGGCGTGCGTTCGAGCCGGCCGAAACTCATGTTAGCCGGCCCCCCACGCTTGTCGCTTCGCGAGCCTCCGGCGGTGCGCTGCCCCTTTCACTTGAAAGAGGGGCTAATTTCCCCAAGGCCGGCCCGTCGGAAAATTGATGCCCCACCTCACCGGTCGCAACCAACAGCTCCCGCAAATCGTAGGCAAAACCTTCAAGGGCCGCTTCCATGCGGCTGATGTTGCGCCCGAAAATGTTGTAGGCCAGCACGGCCGGGATGGCCACCGCCAGGCCAGCGGCGGTCATGATCAGGGCCTCGCCGACCGGGCCGGATACCTTGTCGATGGTGATCTGGCCGGCGGCGGCAATGCCCACCAGCGCATGGTAAATACCCCAGACCGTGCCCAACAAGCCCACAAAAGGCGCGGTGGAACCGACGGTGGCCAGCAGCACCTGCCCATACTGCAGCCGATGCAGCACCGCGTGCAAGGCATCGCGAAGCACACGGGTCAATTGTTGGGACCGGTCGCCGGCCGAGGCCAGCGTGCCGGGAGCCTGCAGCCCGACGGCGGCGATCAGGGGCAGTACCAGCGCTTCGCGGTCGAAAGCGGCAACTTTCTGCTGCGCATCGGCCAGCGCAGAAGACTGCCAGAACACCGCCGTGCTGCGAGCCACATCGCTGCTGGCCCGTCTGAGCAGCCAGGCTTTCCAGACGATGGCCACCCAGCTGGCCACGGACATGAGCAGCAGCAGCGCTGCCACCAGTCCGGTCACGGCGTCGCCCTGGGTGATCAGCGAGAACATGAGGCCCCCACGCTCGTCGCTTCGCTAGCCTTCGGCGGCTCGCTGCCCCTTGAACGGGAAAGAGGGGCGCAGCGCCTGCGGCCCGGCAAAGCCGGTTCCGCGGCCCCGGCTGGTAGAGAGAGCATCACCGCACTTGTCGATTCTTGTGCATTGGGCGCGACGCTCATGAGCTCCTCACTTGAGGTTCAGTACGTCGAACATGTCGAACAAACCCGCGCGCTGGCCCGCGAGAAAACGCGCGGCCCGCAGGCTGCCCTGGGCATAGGTGACCCGGCTGGAAGATTTGTGAGTAATTTCGATGCGTTCACCGGTGCCGGCAAACAGCACGGTGTGGTCGCCGACAATGTCGCCGCCGCGGATGGTGGCAAAACCGATGGACGAAGGGTCGCGCTCGCCGGTCACGCCTTCTCGGGCATACACCGCGCAATCCTTGAGGTCGCGGCCCAGGGCGCCGGCAATCACCTCACCCATCTTGAGCGCGGTGCCCGACGGTGCATCGACCTTGTGGCGGTGGTGCGCCTCGATGATCTCGATGTCGTAACCGGTGTTCAGGGCTTTTGCGGCCATCTCAAGCAGCTTGAGCGTGACGTTGACGCCGACACTCATGTTGGGCGCCATGACGATGGCAATGTCTTTGGCGGCAGCTGCAATCTCGGCCTTTTGCGCCTCGGAAAAGCCGGTGGTGCCGATGACCAGCTTGACGCCGAGTTCACGGCACGCAGCCAGGTGCGCCATCGTGCCTTCGGGCCGGGTGAAGTCGATCAGCACTTGCGCGCCGGCCAGGCCGGCGGCGAGGTCGGCGGTGATAGCCACGCCACTGGTATGGCCCAGAAAAGCTGCTGCATCCTTGCCCAGGCCGGGGCTGGCAGTCACGTCGAGGGCGCCGGTCAACTGGCAGTCACCGCTGGCACGCACGGCTTCGACCAGCATCTGGCCCATGCGACCACCGGCGCCGGCGACCGCAATGTGGTGAGGGGGGGCGCTGCCGGCCGGACTCACCGCGTCGGGCTTTCCAGCGGCGGGTAACTGGCGGTCGGGGGCGCCATGGGTGCCGGCGGCGTTGCTGGCGCAACATTTGCGCCAGCTGGTTTTTTTTCAGCGGCTTTGAGTTGCTCGTCGGTCAGTTCCAGCACAGGCACCTTGCCAAATTTGCGGCGGGAGTCAAGTCTGGAGACAAATTCGGACTCGCTCGGCATGGCATCGCCCTCGAAGCGCTCCAACACGTCGTTCTTGAAAAACACCGTGAGCTTGAGCGCCTGCGGCTCGACGTCCTGGCGCTTCAGGGTAAATACATAGTCCCAGCGATCCTCATGGAACACGCTGGTCAGCAAGGGCGTACCCAGCACCTCCCGCACCTGCGCCCGGAGCATGCCCGGCTTGAGCAGCTCGACCTGCTCCTTAGACACAAAATTGCCCTGGACGATCTCTATCTTGTAGGGCGTGATCCAGTTGACGGGGTTGATCTTGCTGTCGCTGAGCCCGCTGGTCATGCCCTTGATGCTGCCGCAAGCGGCCAGCACACTGCAAGCCAGAATGGTAAGGGCGGTTTGGATGCCGTGACGATTTTTTGCAGACATGGGCTTGGGTGTAGCGATATGATTGATCATTGTAGCGGCAGGGTGTTCGCACCCTCATGGGTGCCCGTCAGCCCGCCGGGCCAGCGCCCTGCCTTTCTGACTTCACCCGCTTTTGCCCGTTTTTGCCCACTTTTCTCCGGGATACCGCCATGAGCAATATCGACGAACTCAAAAACACCGGCCTGAAAGCCACGCTACCGCGCCTGAAGATCCTGGAGATTTTTCAGGCGGGCAAGCAGCGACACATGACGGCGGAAGATGTTTTCAGGGTGCTGCTGGAAGACCGCTCCGATATCGGACTGGCCACGGTGTACCGGGTGCTCACGCAATTCGAGCAGGCGGGTCTGCTCAACCGCAGCAACTTCGAGTCCGGCAAAGCTGTCTATGAAATCAACGAAGGCCAGCACCACGACCATTTGGTGTGCCTGGATTGCGGCAAGGTCGAAGAGTTCTACGACGCCGAAATCGAAAAGCGACAGCATTCTGTCGCCAAGGCCAAGGGATTCACCATTGCCGACCACTCGCTGTCCATGTACGCCAACTGCACCAAGGACAAGTGCCCAAACCGCCCGCTCACGCCGCGCCACGCGCACCACAACTGAGCCAGGCCCGGTAGGTAGGTTTGCCGAAAAATCAAGTCAAAAGAGGCTCCTGCCCTTTACCGACGTGCATTAATAGCTATTAATAACATAGCATTGACGAATCCAAACGTAGCGGCCGGGTGCCCTGGCGGGCAGCGCAGCTACACGCAGTGAGCGAGCGTGGGGGCCAGGTCAGCCACCGCGCTCCATCGCCTGGCGGTGTCGCTCGACAAACTCCTGGTAGGTGTCGATGCCGCGCAATTGCAGGATGACGTTGCGCACGGCAGCCTCGACCAGCACCGCAATGTTGCGACCCGCCACCACCTGAATCACCACCTTGCGTACCGGAATACCGAGCACGTCCTGCGTCAGCGGCTCATAGGGGATCCGTTCGTACTCGCGCTCCAGCGTCTCGCGCCGGACCAGGTGCACGATCAGCTTGAGCCGCATCTTGCGGCGAACAGCGGTCTCGCCAAATATCGCCTTGATGTCGAGCAGGCCGATGCCGCGCACTTCCAGCAGGTTTTGCAGCAGCTCCGGGCAGCGCCCCTCGATCGTGGTCTGGTTGATGCGGTACAAATCCACCGCGTCATCGGCCACCAGACCATGGCCACGCGAGATCAGCTCCAGGCCGAGCTCGCTTTTGCCGAGTCCGGACTCGCCGGTGATCATCAGGCCGACGCCGAGGATGTCCATGAACACGCCGTGCATGGAAGTGCGGTCGGCAAAATGTTTGGACAGGTAGGCACGCAGCACGTCGATCACAAATGCCGCCGATTCCTGGGTCGCAAACATCGGAATCTGCGCGCGCTCGCACATCGACAACAGGGTGTCGGGCGCGACTTGGCCGTCGGCGATGATCAGCACCGGGGGCTCCAGCGTGACAATGCGGGAAATGCGGCGGGCGCAATCTTCAGGGCTGCCGTTGCTGAGATAAGCGATTTCGCGCTCGCCAAGCAGTTGCACCCGGTAAGGATGGATGTAATTGAGGTAGCCGACCAGGTCGGCGCCGGAACGGGCGGCACGCACCGCCACCTCATCAAAGCGCCGTTCGGAGGCGCCCAGGCCGGCCACCCACTCCCACTTCAGCGCGGCGCGGTGGTCCTCGAACAGGACATCGGCGCTGACGACGGTAGGCTTCATGCCTGCGTTTTCAGGAACACCTGTGTCAGGTCACGACGCATGTCAGGGGCTGACAGCGTGGCTCGACTGCCAGGAGGCGATCAGCTGGTGCAGGGCTGCCGCGTCGGTACTGGCCTTGAGCTGCTCGCGCAGGGAACTGTCGCTGAGCAATTCGGCGATTTCGGACAGGATTTCCAGATGTTTCTGGGTCGCCGCCTCAGGCACCAGCAGAAAAATCAGCAGTCCCACCGCCTGCTCATCGGGTGCATCGAACCCAATCGGCGCGTGCAACTGGAACACGGCCGCCATAGGCGCCTTCAGGCCCTTGATGCGGCCGTGCGGAATCGCCACGCCGTGGCCCAGGCCGGTTGAGCCGAGGCGCTCACGCGCGAACAGGCTGTCTGTGATCAGGGCGCGGTTCAAACCCTGCTGGTTTTCGAACAGCAAGCCAGCTTCTTCAAAAGCGCGTTTTTTGCTGGTGGCTTCAACACTCACCAGTACTTGGGCGGAAGGCAGAATTTGCGAAAGACGGTTCATAACGATCTTTTAGTCGCCGAATTATGCACTTTCATAAGCATCGATACCATCCAGCGCATAAAAAAGCCGCCTGACTGCACAGACGGCTTTTCCGTACCACTTTGGAGCACAACGCCGCAGCGGCTGCGCACTCGTCAGGCTTGGCGCTTGGCGGCAACGTGGTGGTGATCCTGGGTTTTGGTCTTGTAACGCCCGACCTGGCGGTCCAGCTTGTCGGTCAGCTCATCGACCGCAGCATACAAATCAGCATGTGAACTCTCGGCAAACAGGTCACGCCCTTTGACATGCACATTGCACTCTGCCCTTTGGCGCCGTTCTTTTTCCTTCATGTTATCAATCGTCAACAAAACTTTTACGTCGACAACCTGATCAAAATGCCGGGTTATCCGATCCAGCTTGCTGGTCACATATCCGCGCAGTGCGGGGGTAACTTCAAGATGGTGGCCGCTGATCGTCAAATTCATAAAGAGACTCCTTTTCCATGGCTGGAAGGGGGTTTAAAAACACCGCCCGGCACAAGCGGCAAGGCGGCGAACGGACAACTCTCTTGGTTTCACTATGCGCCTGAAGCCGGGCAAACGCAATCCTGCGGCGCAAGAAAAATGAAACAAGTCTCACGGGCATCACGCACGCGCCGCAGGCCACCTTGTCAACCCGGCGATCTGCTGTTGATTCGTATGAATTTTTTGATGTTTTCTGTGCTTCTGGCCATCGGCAAGATGCGAGAGTAGTCAGTCAAGATCGGCAGATCCATCGCGCAAGGCCCCGCGATTTGCTCAGGATTGGGCCGACCCCGAATGGCAGAGACCCAGGATGTGGCCCTAATATCAAGGTCACTTTCTCCACCTCTGTCCCGGAGTGCTGCGCATTAACACCTTTCTGGCCCGCTTTTGCCCGTCCCCATGCTTGCCCCCAGGCGGTTTAGCGGACTGGCCGGTCAGGCGCCATGTCGCTTGAAACGATTATTTCCTACGGCCTGACACGGCCTGACGAAAACCTCACCGCGCTGGTGCTGATGGGCGGTGGCGCCCGCACCGCTTACCAGGCTGGCGTGCTGCAGGCGGTGGCCCGCATCGTGGGCCCACATCGCGAGGCCGAGAAAGAGCCGCGTTTCCCATTCAAAATCCTGGTCGGCACCTCGGCCGGCGCGCTCAATGCCTGCTACCTGGCCAGCCGGGCCAGCGAAGGCCTCGCGGCGTTCAAGCAACTGGCCGGTTTCTGGGCCACGCTGCGCTCCGCGCAGGTGTACCAGCTCAACGTGCCCGGCTGGATCCGCTCCAGCCGCATTGCCGCGGCCTTGTTTTTGTCCCGGCAGGTGCGCAAGCAGCAGGCTTTCCTGAACGACACACCGCTGGTGGACACACTGCGCCAGATGCCATGCGAAGTCGCCGCGGTCATGCCCTACCGGTCGGTTGACGTGCTGGCGATCGCGCCATCGCAGTCTCTCGACGCACTGGCCCAGGCGCATGCAGGCGAATTGCCTGCCGCGACCTACAACGCCCTGGCGGGCCTGGGCGCGCTGGGTGCGCGAGGCAGCCCGAGCGGGGCGGCACTGGCCAGCTACCTGCAGTTCGAGCCCGGTTTCATCAAGGCGCTGATGGCCTTGGGAGAACGGGACGCCCATGCGCGCAAGGATGAATTGATGGCATTTTTCGGGTCGGCGCCAAGTGGAGAGATGCTACCCAAAGTGCCATAATCAAGGCTTCCTGATGACCGGAGACACCCTTGGAAAGCAGCCCCAGTTGCTAGCTTTCAACGCCGCAGACTGACGCATGTCATCACGGGGTTGAAAGCGATGCCGCCATCCACAACCCCGCCGATACCGAGCCGCTCCCTGGCCGGCGCCGGCCCCCTGAACCCATTGGGAGCCAGTCATGCTCAATATTTTCACGCTCGCCAACGGGCGCCTGTTCCAGGAAGAAATCGAATCTCTGGAGGAGCTGTCCAAGTTCCAGCCGATCTGGGTCGACCTCGAATCCCCCACGCTTGAAGAAAAACGCTGGATCAAGCAGTACTACGGCCTGTCGATTCCGGAAGACGCGATGGACGAGGACATCGAAGAGTCCGCGCGTTTTTACGAGGAAGACAACGGCGAGTTGCACATCCGCTCAGACTTCCTGATCGCCGACGACGATGAGCCGCGCACGGTGCGGGTCGCCTTCATCCTGAACCTGGTCAATGACGACCTGAAAAGCAAGGGCGTGCTGTTTTCCATCCACGACGAGGATGTGCCGGTGTTCCGCCTGTTGCGCATGCGCGCCCGCCGCGCGCCGGGGCTGATTGAAGACGCCAAGGAAGTGCTGCTCAAGCTGTTTGACGCCGATGCCGAATATTCGGCCGACACACTGGAGAACATCTACGTCGAGCTGGAGAAAGTCAGCACCAAGGTGCTGTCGGGCGACGTGACCGATGCTTTGGCCGGCGAGGTGCTGGGCGCCATCGCGCGCCACGAGGATTTGAATGGCCGGATCCGCCGCAACGTGATGGACACGCGCCGCGCCGTCAGCTTCATGATGCGCAGCAAGATGCTCAACGCCGAGCAGTTCGAGGAAGCGCGCCAGATCCTGCGCGACATCGACTCACTGGACTCCCACACCGCCTTCCTGTTCGACAAGATCAACTTTTTGATGGACGCCACGGTTGGTTTCATCAATATCAACCAGAACAAGATCATCAAGATCTTCTCGGTGGCCAGCGTAGCCCTGCTGCCGCCGACACTGATCGCCAGCGTCTACGGCATGAACTTCAAACTCATGCCCGAGCTGGAGTGGACACTCGGTTATCCGTATGCCCTGCTACTGATGGCGGCCAGCGCGGTGGTGCCGATGTGGTATTTCAGGAAGCGGGGCTGGTTGAAGTAGGGCGCGCGCGCCCGCGCGGCTTGGCCTATTGGCCAGCGCGGGCTGTTGAAGTGCTTCCAGCAAGCCGGGTCTCGCCCCGGCGGGCGAGGCACTTTTCTTTGCTTCGCCAAAGAAAAGTACCCAAAATAAAGACGACCCGATGGTCTGGGTCCCTCCGCTTTGACCTGCGCTCCTCGGCCCAGCCCGACGGGTGGGGGCTCAAAACCAATGCGGGGAAAGTCCGGAGTGCAGGAAGCGCGAAGCGCTTCCTGCACGAGAATCCCAACAGACCGTCATGTTTGCACGCGAGCGCAGCACACGCGGCCACATAAAGTCCCCCTCCATCGCCCAGCGGGGCGAGGGAGGGGCTAGGGGTGGGAGTGGGAGTGGGGAGTTGAAACTACAGCCCGAAGCGGGCCGGGCACGCAGCGCAATGCCGGCGATCAAACCCCAGGCAGCGTGAAGTAGATCGTCGCACCCTCTTCCACCGCAGCCTCGGCCCAGATTTTTCCGCCATGCCGCGCAACAATGCGCTGCACCGTCGCCAGACCCGTGCCGAGGCCGGTGAAGTCCGACGAGACATGCATACGCTGGAAAATGCCGAACAGCTTTTCGGCATGGGCCATGTCGAAGCCCGCACCCTGGTCGCTGACAAAGTACACCGTCTCGCCATCCGCTCCGGCCTGACTACCGACGGTAATGACGGTCTTGTCCTTTTTGGCGCTGAACTTCCAGGCGTTGCCGGCCAGGTGATCGACCAATTGCTTGAGCAGCGCCTGGTCGCCCTGGGCGACCAGGCCCGTTTGAACCTCGATCTGCGCCACACGCGCGGGCTCAGCCACCTGCAACGCCGCAAAGGCGCCCTGCGCGAGCGCGCCAAGATCCACCGCCTGCACGGCCATCGGCGCGCGCAGCAGGCGCGACACCACCAGCAGCGCACCGATCAGCTCGTTGATATTGGCCACACCCAGCCGGAGCCGTTGCAGATAATGTTTGCTGCGCTCGACATCGCCTTTGGCCGAGGAGCCCTCAAGCAGCCGGCTGAAACCGTCGATGGTGCTCAGCGGCGCACGCAGGTCGTGCGAAACCGAATAAGAAAAAGACTCCAGCTCCTTGATCGCGGCCGCCACATCTGCATCGCGCTGGCGCAACTGCGCTTGCAGCGCGGCAGTGATGCGCAAGATCTCCTGCGCTGCCGCGTCAGGTTCCCGGCCTTCACGCAATTGCTGCAGCAGTGCGGTGATGGCTGGGGTGGTACCGGCTTCAAAAGGAGAAGTCATGTCTGCTTTCAGGGAGGAATGCTTTATCGCGGAGCCAGCCCACTATGCACTGTGGCGGCTCAGCGCGTCAATCCGCAGCCGCCCGACCCAGCCGGTCCCGCACACCGTCCCACCCGGCGCCTGCAGGCGGGTGTTCGATCCAGATCAACTTGACACCCTGCGCATCGAAGCCGCGCAGCACGGCGAACAGTTGCTGCGCCGTGGCGAGTGCGTCGTCGGGCATGCGGCGGTAAATCACTTTTTCCGAGGTGATGCGCACGACGGAGCGGGCATACACCGCGATATGCGCGGCGTCGGTGCCCAGCAGGTCCAGCGCCGCCTGGATGGCCGCGGCGTCCATCAGGCGCACCCTGGCGGTGGGTGCGTAGTGCGATTCGAGCGTGCCGGAGGCGCGCGGGGCGGCGTCGCCCAGAAATTCCTCGTTGCTCAGCACCGGCTCGCCGCAGGCGGCTTCAAGCTGCGCGCGCGTGAACACGCCGGGGCGCAACAACACCGGCCGCCCGCGCGTGCAGTCGACGATGCTGGACTCGATGCCGACCTCGCAGGGCCCGCCGTCAAGCACCAGCAAATCGTCACCAAATTCTTCAGCGACATGGCGTGCGGTGGTCGGGCTGACTCGGCCGAAGCGGTTGGCGCTAGGCGCGGCCACACCGGTGGCACAGGCCTTGAGCAGCGCCTGCGCGACCGGATGGGCCGGGCAGCGCAGGCCGATGGAATCCTGGCCGCCGGCGGCTGCCGCAGCGATGCCGGGCTGGCGCTTCAGGATCACGGTGAGTGGGCCGGGCCAGAGGGCGGCCATCAGGCGTTCGGCAAACGGCGGGATATTAAAGGCGTAATCGGCCACCTGCGCCGGGATGGCCACGTGAACGATCAGCGGGTGGTCGCTCGGCCGGCCCTTGGCGGCGAAGATGCCCGCCACTGCGGCGCTGCTGGAGGCGTCGGCGCCCAGGCCGTATACCGTTTCCGTGGCAAAGCCGACCAGGCCGCCGGCACGGATCACCCGGGCCGCCTCGGCGATGGCCGCCGGGTCCTTGCCGTCGAGGATCATTCCAGCGCGTCCAGTCCGGGCAGCGACAAGATTTTTGCAGCTTGACGCGCCATCGACTTGACGCCGGTGATGTCCGCGCCGGTAAGGGTGAGGTGGCCCATCTTGCGGCCGACCCGCGCCTCGAGCTTGCCATACAGGTGCAGGTGGGTGCCCGGCAGGGCCAGCACCGTCTGCCAGTCGGGCGCACGCGGCTGGCCCGCAGCATCGCACCAGATATCGCCCAGCAGGTTGAGCATGATCGCCGGCGAGTGCTGACGCGGCTGCGGCAGCGGCAAACCGGCCATAGCGTGCACCTGCAGGTCGAACTGCGAGACATCGCAGGCGTCCATCGTGTAATGACCGCTATTGTGTGGACGCGGCGCCATTTCATTGACCACCAGCGCGCCGTCGGCGCTGCCGTCGTCGATGACAAAAAACTCGACGCACAAGACGCCGACATACCCGATGTGATTTGCTATGGATTCCGTAGCTACTCGCGCCCGTTGCGCAAGGGCTGGAGGCATATTTCCTTCATAAGCGGTGGTCACGGCAAGGATGCCCTCCACATGCACGTTGTACTGCGGGGCAAAGCCCACGATGGCGCCGTCCCAACCGCGCGCGACGATGACTGAACATTCGGCTTTCAGCGGCAGCAGCTTCTCGAGCACGCAGGGCATCTGCTCAAATCCGTTCCACGCAGCGGCAAGCTCGGCGACGTTGTTGACACGCGCCTGGCCTTTGCCGTCGTAACCCATGCGGGCGGTTTTGAGGATGCCGGGCAGCAGGTCCGCGGCGACGGACTGAAGTTGTTCAGACGTTTCGATCACGGCATAAGGCGCGCAGGTCACGCCCGCCACGCCTGCGCTGGCCGTGAAATGGGCTTTTTCCTCGATGCGGTTTTGCGCGATCGCGACCGCACCCGCGCCCGGCGTCACCGGCCGGCAGGCCGCTAGCGCCTGCAACGCATCGGCCGGGACGTTTTCAAATTCGGTGGTGATGGCCGCGCACGACGATGCCAGTTGCTTGAGGCCTTCGGCGTCGCTGTAACCGGTAACGATGTGGTGGTGGCTGACGCGGCCGGCCGGGCTGGCCGGATCGGGATCGAGCACGGCGGTGAAATAACCCAGGCGCTGGGCCGCGTGCACAAACATGCGGCCAAGCTGGCCGCCGCCCATCACGCCCAGCGTGGCGGGCCGGCCTGCTGCATCGACGGAGCCCGGGAAGATCGGCGTAAAACTCATGTGGGCGGCAACGTCATGGCCCGCGCGGCGGCGGTCTGCTCGGCGCGGAAGGCCTGCAGCTTGCCTGCCAGCGCCTTGTCGTGGGTTGCCAGCATGGCGACGGCAAACAGCGCCGCATTGGCCGCGCCGGCGTTGCCGATGGCAAAAGTCGCCACCGGGATGCCTCTGGGCATCTGCACGATGCTGTGCAGCGAGTCCACGCCCTGCAGGTGTTTGCTGGCCACTGGCACGCCCAGCACCGGCACGGCGGTCTTCGCAGCCAGCATGCCCGGCAGATGGGCCGCACCGCCTGCACCGGCGATGATGGCCTGGAGGCCGCGGCCGGCTGCCTGCTCGGCATAGGCGAACAATTCGTCGGGCATGCGGTGCGCGGACACCACACGCGCCTCGTGCGCCACGCCGAAGTGCTGGAGGATTTGCACCGCATGCTGCATGGTGTCCCAGTCGCTGCTGGAGCCCATCAGCACGCCTATCAGTGGCGCCTGTTGATCTTGTGTTGTTGTCATGTGTTGCCTTCCGGGCCGGCTGGGCCGCCAATCGTTCGATGCCAGCACCGATTTTACGGTCTGGGGCGTGCGCCCAGCCACCGGGCCTTGCGCCACGTGCTATCGTCCCTGCGCAACCGCGCCTGTTGAAAACTCCCTGACCACCCTTATTTGCCCAGCACCATGATCGACGTCACCATTGCCAATTTTGAAGCGGAAGTTATTGCGGCTTCCATGACCACACCCGTGTTGATTGATTTCTGGGCGCCTTGGTGCGGGCCCTGCAAGTCGCTCGGCCCCATCCTGGAAAAGGTTGAGGTGGCCTACAACGGCCGATTCAAGCTGGTCAAGATTGATTCCGACCAGGAGCAGCAACTGGGCGCTGCCTTTGGCATTAAAAGCATTCCGACCTGCATATTGATGATCAACGGCCAGCCGGTTGATGGTTTCCAGGGCGCACTGCCCGAGGGCAAAGTCAAGGAATTCCTCGATAAACACCTGCCGCCGGCCGACGAGTTGCCGCCGGAAGAAGAAGAGGAGGCGCCGGAACCCGAAGACAGCAGCCCCGTCGCCGTGCTGGAAAAACTGAAGGCCGCAGTCGCCAACGACCCGTCCAACGACAGCGCCTTGTTCGACTATGTGCGGATGCTGCTGCAGCACGGCCAGCTCGCGCACGCCAAAGCGGCGTTTGCGCCGGTCCACCCCAAAGTAGCCCTCGTGCGCAAGTTCGAGGCCCTGCAGCACTGGTTCGATGCTATCGAATCAGGAGCTGCTCATGCAGATCCGGCAGGGGCTCAGGCCGGATTCGATGCAAAACTTACGGCCAACAAGCGGGATTTTGAGACGCGTTACGCGCTGGCGCAACTCCACATGAGTCAGCAGCGCTGGGTAGCGGCGATGGACGAATTGCTGGAAATTCTCATGCGTGACAAGTCGTGGAACGACGAACTGGCACGCAAGACCTTTGTCTCCATCCTTGAAATCATCGAGCCACCCAAAGTCAAGGTCGCCGACGGGCAGATTCCGCCGGATGATCCGGTGGTGGCGACTTACCGGCGGCGCTTGAGCAGTGTTGTGCTGAGCTGATTTTTTTGTGGCGTCACGCTGCGCCTGCGGTCTGTTCAGGACAGTAGTTTTAACTCCCCACTCCCACCCCTAGCCCCTCCCTCGCCCCGCTGGGCGATGGAGGGGGACTTCATCTGGCCGCGTGTACTGCGCTCGCGTGCAAACATGACGGCCGCTTGGGATTCCCGTCCTTGAAGCGCTTCGCGCTTCAAGGACTCCGGATTTTTGTCTCTGGTATTTGGGGTTTTCTCCCCCACCCGTCGGGCCGGGCCGAGGAGCACAGCCGAAAACGGATCAGGGCGAGCGATTGTCTGAGTGAAGCGAGTTCGAGCTCGACCCCGTTTTCGGCGAGCACCGCAGGTTGCCCCTGAGCGGCAGCGAAGGGGACCCGGACCATCGGGTCGCCTTTTCTTTGGTGACTTTCTTTTGGCGAAGCAAAAGAAAGTTACTTGCCGCCGGGCAACCCCCGGCCTGCAGCCAAACACAAACCAGAACAAGCTGAAGTAGCCAACAAACATGGATCCCGGATCAAGTCCCGGATGACCGCCGGAGGCCTGAGCGCCTCAGGCGGCTTCCTTGTAAAAGAAGCCGCGCTGAATACTCCGGGGTGCCAGCGGCTCGACCGCCTGATGAATCGCACCGATGTGCTCCGGCGTCGTGCCGCAGCAGCCACCGACAATATTGACCAGTCCTTCGGCTGCAAACTCGCGCAGCAGGCGCGAGGTCACGTCGGGGGTCTCGTCGAAACCGGTGTCGCTCATCGGATTGGGCAATCCGGCGTTGGGGTAGCAGCTGATAAAGGTGTCGCCGGCCACACGCGCCAGCTCCTGGATGTAGGGACGCATCAACGCGGCGCCGAGTGCGCAGTTCAGGCCGACGGCCAGCGGCCGGGCGTGGCGGATGCTGTGCCAGAAAGCGGTGACAGTCTGGCCGCTCAGGATGCGGCCTGAAGCGTCGGTCACGGTGCCGCTGATGATCAGCGGCAGACGCTCGCCGCTGTTGTCGAAATACTCGTCAATCGCAAACAGCGCGGCTTTGGCGTTGAGTGTGTCGAAAATGGTTTCGACCAGCAGCACGTCGCTGCCGCCCTTGACCAGCGCCTCGGTCTGCTCGTAATAGGCCTGGCGCAGCTCCTCGAAACTGGTGTTGCGCGCGCCAGGGTCGTTGACGTCGGGGCTGATGCTGGCGGTTTTGGGCGTGGGACCGAGGGCGCCAACGACAAAACGCGGCTTCTCGGGCGTGGAGAACTTGTCGCAGGCGGCGCGCGCGATGCGGGCCGACGCGTAGTTCATCTCGACTGCCAGCTCGGCCATGTCGTAGTCGGCCTGGGCCACGGTGGTGGCACCAAAGGTGTTGGTCTCTATCATGTCGGCGCCGGCCGCCAGATAGCCTTCGTGGATGTCCTGAATCACGTCGGGGCGGGTCAGGCTCAGCAGCTCGTTGTTGCCCTTGACGTCTTTATGAAAGTCCTTGAAACGCTCGCCGCGGTACTGCGCTTCATTGAGCTTGAAGCGCTGGATCATGGTGCCCATGGCGCCGTCGAGAATGGCGATGCGTTTTTCCAGGATGGCGGGGAGCGCCGCGCCGCGGGTGTAGATGGCTTGCTTCATGCACCGATTTTAAACTTTTCGCCCCCACGCTTTTCACTTCGTGTGATGCGCTGCCCCCCGAGGGGGCTAATTTTCCTTGGGGCGGCCCGGCGGAAAATTCCCGCGCCGCTTTGCCTGACAATAAGGCTCCCGCCGGATACCCCCATGAAACACCTACAACCCCAAGAAGCCTGGGACTACCTCCAGCAGCACCCTGACGCGCTGTTTGTCGACGTGCGCATGGAAATCGAGTCGCTGTATGTCGGCCGGCCGCCGGGCGTGGTCAACGTGCCCTGGTACGAGTACCCCGACCTGACGCCGGATGGAAAGAAGTTTGCCGATGCCGTGGCGCGTGAAGCCAGCAGCAAAGCGCAACCGGTGTTGCTGATTTGCCGCTCCGGCCAGCGCACCTTGGCCGCTGGCCAGGCGCTTGAAGCCGCCGGTTTTGCCGAGGTCATCAACGTGGTGCATGGCTTTGAAGGCGAGCTCGATGAGCAGTTCCAGCGCTCCACCCTGAGCGGCTGGCGTTTTGAAGGTTTGCCCTGGGAGCAGATGTAGCGGATTTTTTGAGCCAAATCTGGCTCTAGCCCCTACCCAGCGGGCGTACACAGCTATTTATTCAATAGCATTTTTTTTCTGCCCTGATACACCCCACCTTGCCGTACACCTCGACCCACCCCTCCCCGCTGGACATCCTGGGGCAGGTTTTCGGCTACTCCGACTTCCGCGGGCCCCAGCAGGCCATCGTCGAACATGTGGTCGGCGGCGGCGATGCGCTGGTGCTGATGCCGACCGGCGGCGGCAAGTCGCTGTGTTACCAGATCCCGGCCATCGCCCGGCAAAACGCCGGCCATGGCGTGACGGTGGTGATCTCGCCGCTGATTGCGCTGATGCACGACCAGGTCGGCGCGCTGCATGAAGCCGGCGTGTCCGCGGCTTTCCTCAACTCCACCCAGACGCAGGAAGAAAGCAGCGCGCTTGAAAAACAGCTGCTGCGCAACGAGCTGACCCTGCTTTACGCCGCACCGGAGCGCATCAATACGCCGCGCATGAAGGGCCTGCTCGGCTCGCTGCACGAACGCGGCCTGCTGAGCCTGTTCGCGATTGACGAGGCGCACTGCGTGAGCCAGTGGGGCCACGACTTCCGGCCCGAGTACCGATCCCTCAGTCTGCTGCACGAAACCTTCCCCGACGTGCCGCGTATTGCGCTGACGGCAACCGCCGATGCGCTGACACGCCAGGACATGATCGAACGGCTTAAGCTGGAGGACGCACGCGAGTTTGTCAGCAGTTTTGACCGGCCCAACATCCGTTACACCATCGTTGAGAAGCTGGAACCCACGCGCCAGTTGCTGCGTTTCATCGAAAGCGAACATGCGGGCGAGGCCGGTATCGTCTACTGCCAGTCGCGCAAACGGGTGGAAGAAATTGCCGACATGCTGCAGGACGCGGGACTCAAAGCCATGGCCTACCACGCCGGCCTGGACAGTGCACTGCGCCAACAACGCCAGGACCGCTTCCTGCGCGAAGAAGGCATGGTGATGGTGGCCACGATTGCCTTCGGCATGGGCATCGACAAGCCGGACGTGCGTTTTGTCGCGCACCTGGACATGCCGAAAAACATCGAAGGTTATTACCAGGAGACCGGGCGCGCCGGCCGTGACGGCCTGCCGGCCAACGCCTGGATGACTTACGGCCTGCAGGACGTGGTGAACCAACGCCGCATGATAGACACCAGCGAGACGGCCAGCGAAGAATTCAAACAGGTCATGCGCGGCAAGCTGGACGCGCTCTTGAGCCTGGCCGAAGACACGCGCTGCCGCCGCGCCAGCTTGCTGCGCTATTTCGGCGAAACCATGGACAGCCAGCAATTTTCCGCCGGGCCGCCCCAAGGAAAATTAGCCCCCTCGGGGGGCAGCGCAGCACACGAAGTGGCAAGCGTGGGGGCTCACAGCTATTGCGGCAACTGCGACAACTGTTTGCAGCCCCCGGTGGTCTGGGACGCCACCGAAGCCGCGCGCAAGATGCTGAGCTGCATTTACCGCGTGCAGCAGGCCAGCGGTATCACTTTCGGCGCCGGCCACATGATGGATATCCTGCGCGGCAAGGCGACTGAAAAAGTGCTGCAGCACAGCCACGACAAACTCAGCACCTTCGGCATAGGCGCCGACCTGTCTGAAGTGCAGTGGCGCGGCGTGTTGCGCCAGCTGATCGCCAAAGGCATGGTGCGGGTCGATCCCGACGCCTTCAACACCCTGCAGTTGCTGCCCGACGCGCGCCAGGTGCTCAAGGGCGAGGTCAGCCTGCTGCTGCGCGAGCAGGCCGCAGGCGGCGCGGGCGAGCGGCGCAAAAAAAGCACCAAGACCTCGGTCAAAGGTCTGGCCGAGGCTTCACTCAACGCCGGCGCGCTGGAGCGCCTGACCCGACTCAAGGCCTGGCGCGCCGAGGTGGCGCGCGAGCACAACCTGCCGGCCTTTGTGATCTTTCACGACGCGACCCTGCGCGCCATTGCCGAGCGCGCACCGCAGACCCTGACCGACCTGGAAGGTATCAGCGGCATAGGTGTCAAAAAACTCGAAGCGTATGGTCAGGAAGTGCTGCGCGTCTGTATCGCAAATTCCTGATCAAATCGGGCTGTAGCCCATGTTGAGCAAGCGTAGTCAGCTATTAAATCAGTAGCGTCTGAAACGCCGGTTCGGCGCCGGATGCCAGCAGCCCTGGCACGGTACGCCGCCGGTCAAGCTGGCAGCCCCGGCAATCCGCCAGCGCTCTTGTCAAAAAACGCTTGCTGCACAATACGCGTCTGTGGGAGCCGCTAACAAGTTGACCGCCGGACGAGCGCTCGTCGCCTTCGCCAAGGCGGTGCTGGCCATGCTTTGCCTGCAGGCGAGCCTGTTGGCCGTCCCCGCCGCTGCCGCCGAGCTGTTGACGCTGGGTGTCCACCCCGGCCCCGTCAGCCTGGCGGCCTCAGTGGACACCTGGCTGGATCCAGGGGGCCAGACCCCTGTGGAGAAGGTGGAGGCCGGCCCGCAGCCCCCGGGATTCACGCCGCTGCAAGCCGGCAAGCCACAGGCGCTGGACAACGCCGCACTCTGGTTGCGCTTTGACGCCGTGGTCAACGACCCGCGCGATCACTGGAAACTGGAGCTACCAATGGCTGCAGTGGACAAGATCAGCCTGTATTACCGCGACAGCCTCGGGCGCTGGGTGGTGCAGCAGGCGGGAGACACCCTGCCCATGAGTGCCTGGCCCGTTCCGGGCCGCTTCCCTGCACTGTCGCTGAGCCCTGAACAAGGCCAGCCCGTGCGTTATTACCTGCGCATTGAGCACGCGCGTGTCCCGTTCTCGGCGGTCCCGCGCGCAGTTTCAGACACCCGGCTCACCGCCGCGCGCCAGCTTGACCACCTGCTGCTGGGCGCCTACTTCGGACTGGCCTTCCTGGTCAGTCTGCTGGCGCTGATCAACGCGGTGGCCTACCGCGACTGGGGTTTTGCGAGCTACGCCGTCTATGTGTCCACCTTTGCAGCTTCGCAAGTCGCCTTCACCGGTATTGCCGGCCTCTACTGGTGGCCGGAACGGCCGGCGCTGAACAATCCTGCCGTATTCGCACTGCCGCTGGCAGCCGCCGCAACAGCCATGCTGTTTGTTCGCACCGTCACCACACCTCGGCGCTTCTCCCGCGCTTTGGACTGGTTTTTGATGGCCATGTTTGGCCTGCTGCTGGGCATCGCGTTGATCGATGGCACTGTCCCGACTGTTGAGAGTTTTTCCGTGGCCAATGTGCTCGTGAGTACCGGCATCGTCGCCTTGCTGTTGGTGGTCGGCGTGTCCCTGTTCGAGGGCGACCGGCACGCGCGCTGGCTCGCGCTAGGATTTCTTCCCATCATCGTCGCCTCGCTGTTCCCGCTCGCGCGCAACATGGGCCTGCTCAGAGCCAGTTTCCTGACTGAACATGCCTTGCTGCTGGGTTCAGCGCTGGAGCTGCCGATCCTGTTTTACGGCCTCCTGCGCCGCGTAACGCAGCGGCGCGAACCCGAAACCCGTGCTGCCGCACTGCGCACGACCGATCCGCTGACCGGCCTCAGATCCACCCGGGTGCTGGTCAGCAAACTGCGCCAGGTCCTGAGCACAGCCGGGCGTTACCAGCAACCCTGCGCGCTGCTGCTGATCAACCTGAGCAACTTCGCCGCCTTGCAGCAAGAGCATGGCCGCGAGGCCGGCGACCGCGCGATGGTGATGGCCGCCTCGCGAATACGCGCGGCGGCGCAAACAACCGACACCGTGGCCCGCGTCGGCGACAGCCAGTTTGCCTTGTTGATGGAAGGACCGATGACCAGCGACTCGGTCAACGACGTGGCGACCAAGATCCTGGCCAGCGGTTTGCGTCCGTCACGCGAGTTGCCCGGCGCCGACCCGCTGGTCTTTCACATCGCAATTGGCTACATGGCGCAGCCCGCCCGGCTGGAACAATCCGAGGCTCAGTCGTATCTGAACCAGCTGCTACAGGCGGTCAAGGACATGAGCGACGGTTCGCGCAAAGCGATTCGCCTGATCCAGCTTTGACGGTTGTGATGGGCCACTTTGCGGCGCGCTTTTACAGCAACGCCAACAGGTGCCGAACCATCGCCTGGGCATACAAACTGGCCACGTCTTTGACGAAGGCCGGGAAGTCCACATGCGCCGTGTCATCGGCACAGTCGGAAATTGTGCGCACCGCCGCAAACGGCAGGCCGTAGTCAAAACACACTTGCGCCACCGCCGCCCCTTCCATCTCTACGGCCAGCACCTCATGCCCACCCAGCCCAAGCGCTGAACGCAAGGACCGCGACTCGGCTGCCCCGGAGACAAAACGGTCACCGCTGGCCACCAGTCCGTGATGCAGCAAGGCCTTCGTCGGCAGGGCCAGGCTTTCGAGCCCGGCGCGGCTGGCCTGCAGCAGCAAAGCTGTCAACGCTTTGTCACAGACGAATCGGCTCTGGTCATAGAGCGGTACCTCGTAACGCGGGAAAATCGGCGAGGCATCCATGTCGTGCTGAACAAACTCGCTGGCCACCACTACGTCGCCGACAGTCACACCCTCACCGAGGCCGCCCGCCACGCCGGTGAACACAATGCGTCCCACCTTGAAGCGCTCGATCAGCGCCACACTGGTGGTCGCCGCCGCCACCTTGCCGATACGCGACAGGGCCAGCACCACCGGCTGGCCGTGCAGCCGGCCGCGCCAGAAGTCGCGCCCGGCGTGGCGGGTTTTTTGCGGATGCTCAAGCAGCTTAATCAGACCCTGCTGCTCTTCGGCCAGAGCACTGAGGATAGCGGTCGTTGTCATTGCCGCAAGTTTGCCCGAAAAGAATAAGGCGGCCGAAGCCGCCTTTGTTGAAGGGGGGTCTCCCGCCCTACTTTTTGTCGCGCAGTTCGCGGCGCAAGATTTTGCCGACCGGCGTTTTGGGCAGCTCTGTACGAAACTCCACCACCTTGGGCTGTTTGTAGCCGGTCAGGTTGGTCTTGCAGAACTCGCGCACCTGGGCTTCCGTCAGGTCCGGGTTTTTCTTGACGATGACCAGCTTGACGGCTTCGCCCGACTTGTCATCGACCACGCCGACACAGGCGCATTCCATCACGCCTTCCAAACCGCCCACCACGTCTTCGACCTCGTTCGGGTAAACATTAAAGCCGCTGACCAAAATCATGTCTTTCTTGCGGTCGACGATCTTGAAGAAGCCCCGCTCGTCAACAATGCCGATGTCGCCCGACTTGAAGTAGCCGTCAGGCGTCATGACCTTCGCGGTTTCGTCAGGACGTTGCCAGTAACCGGCCATCACCTGCGGTCCCTTGATGGCGATCTCGCCGGGCTGGCCGTTGGGCACCTCGTTGCCGTCATCGTCGAGCAGCTTGAACCAGGTGCCGGGAATCGGCACGCCAATGGTGCCGGTGAAGGTCTTGCTGTTGGTCGGGTTGCAGCTTGCCGACGGAGAGGTCTCCGACAGGCCGTAACCTTCACAGATTGGGCAGCCGGTTTTTTCCAGCCAGAGCTTGGCCACCGCACTCGTGACAGCCATGCCGCCGCCCAGCGACACCTTCAGGTGCGACCAGTCCACGGTGTTGAAGTCGGGGTGGTTGGCCAGGCCATTGAACAAGGTGTTGACCGCCGGAAAGCTGTGAATCTTGTGCTTGGCCAGCTCCTTGAGCACCGCCGGCAGGTCGCGCGGATTCGGGATCAGGATGTTTTTGCCGCCGGTGCGCATGCCCAGCATCATGTTCACGGTGAAGGCGAAGATGTGATACAGCGGCAGCGCGCAGACATAGGTCGGCTGCACACCGGTTTCCATGCTGGCCATGGCCGGGCCGTTCCAGGCCTCGGACTGCAGCACGTTGGCAATCACATTGCGGTGCAGCAGCACTGCACCTTTGGACACCCCGGTGGTGCCGCCGGTGTACTGCAGCACTGCCACATCATCGGGCTTGAGGTCGGGGCGCTTGAGCGTGGCGCGCGTACCGCGGGCCACGGCGTCGTTGAAACGCACGGCCGAGGGCAGGTTGAAGGCCGGCACCATCTTCTTGACGTTGCGCACCACGTAATTGACCAGCGCGCCCTTGAGCATGCCGAGCTGGTCACCCATGGCGCTGAGCACCACATGTTTGACCGGCGTATTGGCGATGCACTGCTCCAGCGTATTGGCGAAGTTCTCAATGATGACTATCGCCTTGGCGCCTGAGTCCTTGAGCTGGTGCTCGAGCTCGCGCGGGGTGTACAGCGGGTTGACATTGACCACGACATAACCGGCGCGCAGGATGGCGGCCACCGTGATGGGGTACTGCGGCACATTCGGCATCATGATGGCGACACGGTCACCCTTGGCCAGGCCGAGGCCCTGCAGGTAGGCAGCAAAAGCCTGCGACAGGCTGTCGGTCTGACCGAAAGTCACGTCTTTGCCCATAAAGCTGTAGGCCACCGCCGAAGCGTTTTTGGCAAAGCTTTCTTCCATCAGTGCGACGAGGGACGTGTATTGGGAGATGTCAACGTCGGTGGGCACACCCGGCGGATAGGCGCTCAGCCAGGGGCGGTCAGGGGTGGATGCATTCATGCTTGTCTTCTCCAGATTACGATTGAACTACTGCCACGAATTTTCACGGCGCAACCCTCTGTCGGGTTATTGCGTTTTCCCTAGGAAACCGGGAAATCAGGGGGGCAAGCCCTCTAATTTCTGTTTTTAAAACAGCAGGAAGTGTTATCTGCCGGCTTCTTACTCAATGGCCTTGCCCATGTCTTCGATGACTTTTTTGGCATCGCCAAACACCATCATGGTTTTGTCCATGTAAAACAGCTCGTTGTCCAGGCCGGCATAACCGGCCGCCATCGAGCGTTTGTTGACGATGACAGTCTTGGCCTTATAGGCCTCGAGAATCGGCATGCCGTAGATCGCGCTGCCCCTGACGTGGGCGGCCGGATTCACCACGTCGTTGGCGCCCAGGATGATGGCCACGTCGGCCTGACCGAACTCGGCGTTGATGTCTTCCATTTCATGCACCTGGTCGTAAGGCACCTCGGCTTCGGCCAGCAGCACGTTCATGTGGCCGGGCATGCGGCCGGCCACCGGGTGAATCGCGTACTTGACGTTGACACCCCGGTCAATCAGTTTTTGCGCGAGCTCCTTGACCGAGTGCTGCGCGCGCGCCACCGCCAGGCCGTAACCCGGCACGATGATCACGGTTTCGGCATTGCCCAAAATGAAAGCCGCATCGTCGGCCGAGCCCGACTTGACCGGGCGCTGCTCCTTGGCGCCGCCGACTACCGCACCGGCCTCGCCGCCAAAGCCGCCCAGGATCACGTTGAAGAAGGAGCGATTCATCGCCTTGCACATGATGTAGGACAGGATGGCGCCCGACGAGCCGACGAGTGAACCAGCAACGATCAGCATGGCGTTGTTCAGCGAGAAGCCAATGCCGGCCGCAGCCCAACCCGAATAGCTGTTGAGCATGGACACCACCACCGGCATGTCAGCTCCACCGATCGGGATGATGATCAACACGCCGAGCACAAAAGACAGCGCCAGCATCGCAAAAAATGCGGTCCAGTTGCCAGTGAACATGAACACCAGGCCGAGCGCCAATGTGGCGACGCCCAGTGCCAGATTGAGCATGTGTTGGCCTGCAAAAGTGACCGGCGCACCCTGAAACAGGCGGAACTTGTACTTGCCGCTGAGCTTGCCGAAGGCAATCACCGAGCCGCTGAAGGTGATGGCACCGATGGCCGCACCGAGGAAAAGCTCAAGCCGGTTGCCGGCCGGAATCGCCGCCGTGCCCAAACCTTGGGCCACGATGCCAAAGGCATCTGGCTCGGCCATCGCGGCCACGGCGATAAACACCGCCGCCAGGCCAATCATGCTGTGCATAAAAGCCACCAGCTCGGGCATCTTGGTCATCTCGACACGTTTGGCCATGAGGGTGCCGGCGGTGCCGCCAACCAGCAATGCGCCCAGCACATAGACCATGCCGACGGCCTTGCCGCCGGAAATTTCCACGATCAGGGCGCCCGTGGTCAGGATGGCAATCGCCATGCCGACCATGCCGAACAGGTTGCCGCGAATCGAAGTGGTCGGATGCGACAGGCCCTTGAGCGCCTGGATGAAACAGACGGAAGCCACCAAGTACAGCAGCGTGACAACATTCATGCTCATTTGGCCACTCCCGAGCCCGCTGCGTCAGCCGCAACGGCTTTCTTCTCTTTTTTCCGGAACATCTCCAGCATGCGGCGCGTGACCAGGAAGCCGCCGAACACATTGACCGCGGCCAGCGCCACGGCCAGTACGCCCATGGTTTTGCCCAGCGGCGTGACGGTCAGTGCGGCTGCCAGCATGGCGCCAACAATGACAATCGCCGAGATCGCGTTGGTCACCGCCATCAGCGGTGTGTGCAGCGCAGGCGTCACGGTCCAGACCACGTGGTAACCCACGTAAATGGCTAGCACAAAGATGATGAGGTTGATGATGGTGGGTGACACGGCATCCATGGTCTTTTCTCCTGGTCGGGTGGCGTTGTCGCCTGCCCTGAAAGTGTTTATTTCTTTTTGATTTCGCCGGCCTGCGTCATCAGGCAGGCTGCCACGATGTCGTCTTCAAGGTCGACGGTCAGCGTGCCTTCCTTGCTGATCACCAGCTTGAGGAAGTCCAGCAGGTTGCGCGCGTAGAGCGCGCTGGCGTCGGCGGCGACCAGCGCCGGCACATTGGTTTCGCCAATCAGCGTGACGCCGTGTTTGACCACGGTTTTTCCGGCTTCGGTCAGCGGGCAATTGCCGCCCTGTGGTGCGGCCAGGTCAACAATCACACTGCCGGGTTTCATGGCCTTGACCATGTCCTCGGTCACCAGCACCGGGGCGGCGCGGCCCGGGATCAGTGCGGTGGTGATGACGATGTCGGCCTGGGCCACACGTTTGGCAACCTCGGCCTTTTGCCGCTCCAGCCAGCTTGGCGGCATCGGCTTGGCGTAACCACCGACACCAACAGCCGCTTCACGCTCTTCATCGGTTTCGTAAGGCACGTCAATGAACTTGCCGCCCAGTGACTCGACCTGCTCCTTGACGCTGGGGCGCACATCGCTGGCCTCGATCACCGCGCCCAGGCGTTTGGCCGTGGCAATGGCTTGCAAGCCGGCCACGCCAACGCCCAGAATCACCACGCGCGCAGCCTTGACGGTACCGGCGGCAGTCATCAACATCGGAAAGAAGCGCTGGTAGCTGTTGGCCGCCATCATCACTGCCTTGTAGCCAGCAATATTGGCCTGCGAGGAGAGCACGTCCATGCTTTGCGCGCGGCTGGTGCGCGGTGCGGCTTCCAGCGCAAACGCCGTCAGTTGCGCCGCGGCCAGGCGTTGCAGGCCGGCGGCATCAAACGGGTTGAGCATGCCAACCAGCACCGACCCGGCTTTGGCCAGGCCGATCTCGCTGTCCAGCGGGCAACGCACCTTGAGCACGATGTCGCAACCGTAGGCGGAGGCAGCATCGCCGATTTCAGCGCCGACCGCTACATAAGCTTCATCGGGAACGCTGGCGGCCACACCGGCACCCGACTGGATGACGACCGTGTGGCCTTGGGCTTTGAGTTTTTTGGCCGTCTCGGGCGTCACGGCGACACGTGTTTCCCCTGTCGTGATTTCGGCTGGTACCCCAATTCGCATGGGTGTCTCCTCGTTGCGTGTAAGTAGTTCTACGTGAAATTGAAGCTGGCGGCTAGCTTACATGAGTTTCGCGCTGTTTTGGCCGCGCAGTAACCGCGACGGTACGGCACCGGATAATGCGCGCATGAACTCACGTTGGAAACCCAGTGTCACCGTTGCCGCCATCCTCGAACGCGAGGGTAAATTCCTGCTGGTCGAGGAACACACGCAGGACGGACTGCGCCTGAACAACCCGGCCGGCCATCTTGACCCAGGTGAAAGCATTGTTCAGGCCTGCATCCGCGAAACGCTGGAAGAAACCGCCTTTCATTTCACGCCGGGCGCACTGGTCGGCGTTTACATGTCGCGCTTTGAGAAAAGCGTGCCCGGCCAGGACAAAGTACTGGACATCACCTACCTGCGTTTCGCGTTTTGCGGCTCGCTGGGAGACGAAGTGGTGGGGCAGGCGCTCGACGAAGGCATTGTGCGCACCCTGTGGCTCAGCCCAGACGAAATCCGGGCCTGCGTTCCGCTGCACCGCAGCCCGCTGCTGCTGACCTGCATGGAAGACTACCTGGCCGGTCGGCGCTACCCGCTGGACCTGGTCACCACGGACCCGTCGGTTTTTCTGCCAAATTCCTGAGCTTCAGCGCCGCGCCTTGAGCGCGGCGCGCAGGTAGTCGTGGAACACCCTGGCGGGTGCATGCAGGGCAGCGCCGCGACGGGTGGCCAGGCCCAGCACCCGGGACACCGCTGGCCGGCGCAGCGCCACGCCAGCCAGCGTGGGGTGGGTGGACGGCAGCGCCAAGCGAGGCACCGCCGCCAGGCCGAGCCCGGCGTCCACCATGCCCAGCAGGGTGGCGATGTGGCTGACTTCAAAACGGTAGGACGGATTGACGCCGGCCTGGGCCAGCGCATCGTCGAGCACCTGGCGGTTGCCGCTGGAGCGCGCCACAGCAATCAGCCGCTCGCCTTCCAGCTCAGACCAGGCCAGGTTTTTGCGCGCAGCAAGCGGATGCTCGCGGCGCACGGCCAGCACGAAGGGGTCGGTGTGAATCGGGTCGAAGTCCACACCAGGCACCAAGCTGCTCATGAAAGTGATACCGAAATCGGACTCGCCGGAGATCACACTGGCCAGCACAAGACCCGCCGCCTCGTCGACCACACGTATGCGGATCAGCGGATAACGCGCGGAAAAAGAACTGACCACCGACGGAAGGAAGTTGATCGCCGCCGAGGGAACGCAGGCTACCGTGACCCGGCCGCTGCGGCTGGCGGCGATGTCCGAGATGCCCAGCATGGCCGACTCCAGGTCATCCAGCGCGGCCCGCGCGCGCTCCAAGAAGACCCGGCCCAAAGGCGTGAGATCCACCTCGCGCGTGGTGCGGTTGAACAGACGGGCTCCCAGAATGGTCTCCAACTTGTCGATTCGCCGGCTCAGCGCCGGCGCCGAAAGATGAATTTGCTCTGCCGCAGCGCGAAAACTGCCACGTTCGGCCACGGCCACAAAAGCCTGCAATTGCTGCAAATCAAAATTGATGCGTGCCACGCACTAATCTTAGCAAAAATTGCACTTTACTGCGACGCTGGATAAGGACACGATTGCGGCATCTGCTTCCAATCCCAGAAGATTTGTATGTTGTCTGGCTCCCCCGCCCTGTCCCTGCTGCTGACGCCCTTGCTGGCGAGTCTTTCCATCACACTGGCCTCTCCCGCGCAGGCGCAGGCCGCACGCGGCATGCTGGCTCTGGGCGAGATCGCGCACGCTGCCGGCGTGACGCGGCTTGGCTTTGGCTCCATCGATTACATGGCCGACCTGGACATCCCGGCGGACAGCCTGGCGCTGGACTACGCCGCAGCGCAACTGGCAGTTGCGTCGCGGGCTGCGGGTTTGGCGGCACCCGTGGCGGGCGTGACGCCCGACCTGGACGCCGCCAAAGTGGGCGCCGACATGGCCCACGCACGCAGCCTGGGCTTCGGCGCCAAGATGTGCATTCACCCCTCACAAGTCACCGCCGTCCGCGCGGCGCTGGCGCCCAGCGCGCAGGAACTGGACTGGGCAGATCGGGGGCTGCAGGCCTGTGGCACGGGCGCTAGAGGGGCGATACAGGTCGACGGAAAAATGGTGGGCCGCCCGGCCATCCTCAAGGCCCAGCGCATCGTTGCGCTGGCCGGCCTTACTACTTAAACGACAGAGCATTCAAACAACCATCCAACGGAGCACCAAATGGCAGCAAGCATCATTGATTCAAAAATATTCGGCGATATGTTCAGCGACGAAAAAATGCGCTACGTCTGGTCGGACGAGAACCGCACCGCCAAATACCTCGACATCGAGCGTGCGCTGGCCAGGGTGCAGGGCCGGCTCGGCATCATTCCGCAGAACGCCGCTGATGAGATTGTCAAAAACTGCGAGTTGAGCCAGATCGACTGGGTCAAACTCAAGGCCAAGACCGAGCAGATCGGCTACCCCATCATTGCCGTCGTCAACCAGATTAATGCGCAATGCAAGGACAAGCTCGGCGAATACTGCCATTGGGGTGCGACCACGCAGGACATCACAGATACCGCCGCCGTGCTGCAAATCCGCGAAGGGCTGGCGCTGGTTGAGGAAGACCTGAAAGACATTTCCGCATCGCTGGCCAAACTGGCGCGCGAGCACCGCGACACGCCCATCATCGGCCGCAGCAACCTGCAGCAGGCCACGCCCATCACCTTCGGCTACAAGATGGCCAGCATCCTCGCCGGCATCGAACGGCACCGCGAGCGGCTCGCGCAACTGAAGCCGCGCGTGCTGGTCGGCGAGTTCGGCGGCGCATCCGGCACGCTGTCGTCGCTTGAAAAGGGCGCGATGGAAACCCAGGCCGGCCTGATGAAGGAGCTGGGCCTGGACCAGCCGCTGATTTCATGGCACACGGTGCGCGACAACTTTGCCGAGGTCGGCGCCTTCCTCGGCATCGTCGGTGGCTCGCTCGGCAAGATTGCGATGGACGTCAAGCTGATGATGCAAACCGAAGTGGCCGAAGTCTTCGAGCCGTTTGCGCCGGGGCGCGGTTCCTCCTCGACCATGCCGCAAAAACGCAACCCGATTTCCTGCCTCTACATCCACGCCAACATCTCGGTGGTGCGCCAGCTTGCGGCCTCGCTGATGGACGCCATGGTGGCCGACCACGAACGCTCGACTGGTCCCTGGGAGATCGAATGGGTGGCCATGCCGGAAATTTTCTGCTTGACCTCGGGCGCGCTCAAGCAGACGAAGTTCATCCTGGCCGGGCTGGAGGTTGATGCCGCGCAGATGCGGCGCAACATCGACATGACCCACGGCCTGGTGATGTCGGAGGCCGTGATGATGGGCCTGGGCCCCTACATCGGCCGCGAATACGCGCACGACCTGGTCTACGACATCTGCCGTGACGCGCTGCGGCAACAACGCCCGCTAATCGACCTGCTGGCCGAACACCCGGAAATCACCAAACACGTGACGCGCGAACAATTGACCACCTTCTGCGACCCGATGAACAGCCTCGGGCAGGCCGGCGTCATGGTCGACCGGGTATTGGCCAGCCTCCAGCAATAAGATCCCCGTCCCGGGATAATCGACCCATGGGCAAGGTAGCGAAGCAGCGTGTGGTGGTCGGTTTGAGCGGGGGCGTGGACTCCGCGGTGACCGCGCACCTGCTTAAACAGCAAGGGCACGAAGTCATCGGCATCTTCATGAAGAACTGGGAAGATGACGACGACAGCGAGTTCTGCTCGTCGAACATCGACTTCGTGGACGCTGCGGCCGTGGCCGATGTGATCGGCATCGAGATCGAACACGTCAACTTCGCCGCCGACTACAAGGACCGGGTGTTTGCCGAGTTCCTGCGCGAGTACCAGGCCGGCCGCACGCCGAATCCCGACATCCTGTGCAACGCCGAGATCAAGTTCAAGGCCTTCCTCGACCACGCGATGCGCCTGGGCGCCGAGAAGATCGCGACGGGTCACTACGCGCGCGTGCGAAAAAACGAAGCCGCCGGTCACCACGAGCTGCTCAAGGGCCTGGATCCGGCGAAAGACCAAAGCTATTTTCTGCACCGCCTGAACCAGGCGCAACTGGCCAGCACACTGTTTCCGGTTGGCGAACTCAAAAAGATCGAGGTGCGGCGCATCGCCAACGAGATCGGCCTGCCCAACGCCAAGAAAAAAGACTCGACCGGCATCTGCTTTATCGGCGAGCGGCCTTTCCGCGACTTCCTGAATCGCTACATTGCCAAGGCGCCGGGACCCATCAAAAACGACAAAGGTCGCGTGCTCGGCGAACATGTGGGCCTGAGTTTTTACACCCTGGGCCAGCGCCAGGGCCTAGGCATAGGCGGCGTGAAAGCGCGCGGCGCCGAACTCAAGGCGTTGCAGGCGCAGGGCCAGCGCGGCGCTGGCGACCACGAGCCCTGGTTTGTCGCGCGCAAGGACATGGACAGCAACACCCTGTGGGTGGTGCAGGGCCACGACCACCCGTGGCTGCTGTCCACCGAACTGCAGGTACAGGACTGCAGCTGGGTCGCGGGTGCGCCACCCGAAGCCGGCACGATGGCGGCCAAGACGCGTTACCGGCAGGCGGATGCGGCCTGCACGCTGGTCGCGCCCGCAGCCACCGAAGCCGGGCTGCGCTTTGAACAGCGGCAATGGGCGGTGACGCCGGGCCAGTCGGCGGTGCTTTACCAGGGGGATGTCTGCCTGGGCGGCGGCGTCATTGCGTCGAGCAACGTGCAGAATCTGGGCTGAATCCGTATCAATTTTCATAAAAGAAAACAGGCTTCAGCCCATGCCGGATAGGCGTGAACAGCTATTGTTTTAATAGCAAATGACCCTCACAACTTACAACACGGTTTCGACGTAGGTATAGATGTAATTGGAGCCGCCGTTGACATTGCCCAGCAGGCGCGACGAGCCGAAGATGCCCGAGCGGTGCGACACGCCGAAGCCGAGGTAGGTGTCTTTCAGGCCGGGGCGGCCGATCAGGTCGCCCAAGCTGAAGTCGATACTCGGGTCCAGGTAGTTGAGCAGGCGCGAGGTTAAGCGTCCGCGTGCGGCCTGGCTGCTGGATTCGGCATAAGGTGCACGCTGCGCCAGCGACACGCCCACGCCCACGCCGAGGCCGAGCCGGGTCTTGACCCGGTCACTCCAGGGGAAGCCGTAGTAATAAGCCTTCATGAAAGCGTCGAGTTGCATGCCGTTGGGGGCCAGGCCGCGGTCGTCGTGCTGCAGCAGGCCGACGTAACCGACGATGTCCAGCGGCCAGCCATTGGGCTGCTCGATGAAGGGTTTTCCGACCTGCACACCCGCAATGCGTGTGGAGTTGACCTTGGCCGTGGAGGCACAGCGCAAGGTAATGATTTTCGCCAAGTGGCAACCGTCTTTGGTCGACTTGCCATACAGCAGCTTGAAATAGGTCGGTGAGCTGGCTTCCTGCGCCCATTGGCCCTTGTAGGTGCCGAAGTCATAGGCGGCGCCGATGAACACTCCGGTCTGCGCCGACCGGCCGATGATGGGGCTGGCCTTGACCTTGTCGTCCAGAAAGGTGCGAGTCACGCCACCGAGCAGGCGCCAGCCTTCGCTCAGTTCGCAAGTAGCGTACAGGCCCAGCGTGGTGTTGATACCACTGCCGGGCTCATAGGCCGGCCGCGTTGCCATGGCCTAGCCGGGCCGCACGCCATAGTAGTAATTGTTGAGCTTGGCGCTGCGCGCCGCCACCGTCAGGTTGGGCCGCAGCGCGAGCCGACCCGAGCGCCAGTCGTAGGCATAGGACAGGCGCAGCTCGCTGCCCTTGGAAAATCCGGCGGCGTCCTGCAAAAACTCGGCCTGCACCGTGCCCCAAGGCTGACGGTAGCGGTAAGAGACACCGGCGTCCAGGCCCGAGCCGCGCTCGGCCATGCCGGCCAGGCTGGGCGGAATCCGGTCGTCGGCATACCCTTCGAAGCGCTGGTCCAGAAAGATATCGACACGCTGAGCGCCGTCGTCGAGCAGCTTGAGCCCGGCGCGGCTGCCATGCAGGAACACACGTTTGCCCTCGTACAGGTAAAGCGGCAGCAGGTCATAACGGGTGCCGCCGCCGACATAAGGCGATTGCTCGGCGCGCACCGCCAGGCCCAGGCCGGCACTGCCGGGGGTGCTCAGCAGATCGCTGTGGGGGTCGGTGTTGGCCTGCGCCGGCGCCAGACCTGCGGTGGCGAGCAGGGCCGCGCCCAGCCATGCGCTTAAGCGGCCGAGTCGCAGGGATATCGTTCGATCGTGGTTCAGGGCGCATGGGGGCTTCTCAGGTCATGTTGGCAGGGGATTTCATCCTAGCCAACAAAACGCGCTGAAAGAGGTCGCCGCGCCAGAACAAGGCCGGCGCCTACACAGCCTCACGGCGGCGGGAGACAAAGCGTTGTTTAAAAAATGCATCTGCCCGGTGTGCGCAAAGCGCAGGCCGGGCAGAAGGAATACCGGAAACCGGAGGATCAGAACGGAATGTCGTCGTCCATGTCGTCGAACCCGCTAGCGGCCTTGGTTGGAGCGGGCGCCCGTGGGGCCGCGGCCGGGGCACGCGGCGCGGCGGCCGGTGGACGCGAATACTGGCGCTCGCCGCCTTCGTCACCGCCATCGTTGCCGCCGGGGCCGCCCATGCCTTCGCGGCTGCCAAGCATCTGCATTTCACTGGCAATGATGTCGGTGGCGTATTTCTCCACGCCGTCCTTGTCGGTGTACTTGCGGGTCTTCAGGCGGCCCTCGATGTAAACCGAGCGTCCCTTCTTGAGATATTCACCGACGATTTCAGCCTGGCGGCCGAAAAAGCTGATGCGGTGCCATTCAGTCTCTTCGACCATTTCACCGGCCTTGTTCTTGTACTTGCTGCTGGTGGCCAGCGCAATATTGGCCACGGCGTCGCCGCTGGGCATGTAGCGCACTTCGGGGTCGCGGCCCAGGTTGCCGACGAGGATGACTTTGTTGACGGATGCCATGGCATGTTCTCCTAATTTTTCACAGTTTAACTGGCTGTACCGCCGCTGATTCGGCGGTTGGCGGCAGGGCGGAATTTTCTGCCGGGCCGCCCCTAGGAAAATTAGCACCCTCGGGGGGCAGAGAGCTACCCGCAGGGAGCGAACGTGGGGGCGCACGCATCGGCCAGGCCACCAGCAGCCAGAGCAGCATGAGGCCGCCGCAGGCCGCAAACAGCGCCTGGGGACCGGCCGTCTTGGCAAGCCACCCGCCCAGCGCGCCACCAGCAAAAAACCCCAGCGACTGCAGCGTGTTGTAAACCCCGAGCGCCGCGCCGCGCGAATGGGCCGGTGCCACGCGCGAAGCCAGACTCGGCTGGCAGGCTTCGAGGATATTGAAACCGCAGAAAAACAGGAAAAGCAGCACGCCGAGACCCGCCAGCGAGGGCGCGCCCTGAACGGACGCGGCCATCAGCCCGAACTGCACCAGCGCGATCAGGCCCACCGCTCCAAGGAAGACGCCACGCAGGTAACCCCGTTTTGCGAGCGGAAACAGCGTGCATCCCATGACCAGAAAGGAAGCCAGCACCGCCGGCAGGTAAACCTGCCAGTGGCTGCTGCTGGCCAGCCCGGCCTGCACCAGCAAGGCCGGAATGGCCACCCACATGGCCAGTTGCACTGCATGTAATATGAAAACCCCCAGGTCCAGCCGCAGCAGCGCCGGGTGGCTCAACACCTCGGCCAGGCTACCGCGCGGCCGATTCACGTGCAGCAGCGGCTCGGGCGGCACCCACCAGACCACCACCGCGATGCCGGCGATTGCCAGTGCGCCGGTCAAGCCAAACAGACCGGCGAGTCCGATCTGCGCGGTCAGCAGCGGCGCCAGCACCAGCGACAGCGCAAACATCAAGCCGATGCTGGCGCCCACCAGCGCCATCGCCTTGGTCCGCACTTCGTCGCGCGTGGTGTCGGCCAGCAAGGCGGTCACGGCCGCCGAGATGGCGCCGGCACCCTGCAGCGAGCGGCCGATAATCAGCCAGGTCAGGTCGGGCGCCCAGGCCGCCACAAAGCTGCCCAGTGCAAACACCACGAGGCCAGCCACGATCACCTTCTTGCGCCCCAACCAGTCCGAAGCCATGCCAAAAGGGATTTGCAGAAGGCCCTGGGACAGGCCGTAGATGCCCATGGCCAGCCCGACACGCGCCGGGTCGTCCCCGCCGGGGTAACGCGCGGCTTCCAGTGCAAACACCGGCAGCACCAGAAACAGCCCCAGCATGCGCAGCGCAAAAATCGAGGCCAGCGAGGCGCTCGCGCGCCGCTCGGTGGCGGTCATGGGGTAGGAAGGGGCAGGAGACACGGTCAGGCGAAGTGGTTCACAAATGAAGACGGGCAGAAAAACCAGCGTAGCGGTGGGCTATTGTCTTTGAATTGCGGGTCGTTTTCCCAGGTTCCTGGCTGCAAGCAGGAAACGCGCCGTTGCGCCGGGCCGCGGCATCGCCCCGAAGGCCACCGGTGGCCACGGTGTCAAAACCCCCACACGCGTCTATGATGGAGGGTTTTGCGGCGCCCCTACACGTGAACTCTCCCAACGACGTCAAATACCTCGCAGCCGCTGCCGGCCCGGTGGCGGCCGAACCTGATGCCAGCCGCTCCCTGGCCGGACGCAGCGAAGGGCCGCCCCAAGCAAGTCCAGCCCCCCCGGAGGGCAGTGCAGCACACGAAGTGGCAAGCGTGGGGGCCAATCAGTTGGCGGCGCAACGCATCAGCATCCGCGGCGCGCGCACGCACAACCTCAAGAACATCGACCTGGACATTCCGCGCAACCAGCTGGTGGTCATCACCGGCCTGAGCGGCTCGGGCAAATCCTCGCTGGCGTTTGACACGCTGTACGCCGAGGGTCAGCGCCGGTATGTCGAAAGCCTGTCCACCTACGCCCGGCAGTTTCTGCAGCTGATGGACAAGCCCGATGTGGACATGATCGAAGGTCTGTCGCCAGCGATCTCGATTGAGCAGAAAGCGACCTCGCACAACCCGCGCTCCACCGTCGGCACCGTCACCGAAATACACGATTACCTGCGCCTGCTGTTTGCGCGCGCCGGCACACCTTTTTGTCCCGATCACGACCTGCCGCTGCAGGCGCAAAGCGTCAGCGAGATGGTGGACCATGTGCTGGCCCTGCCGGAAGACACCAAACTGATGGTCCTGGCGCCGGTGGCGCGGGAGCGCAAGGGCGAATTTGTCGAGTTGTTTGCCGAGATGCAGGCCCAGGGATATGTGCGTTTTCGCGTCGACGGCCAGGCGTACGAGTTCGACGAGCTGCCCAAGCTCAAGAAGGCCGAGAAACACAACATTGATGTGGTGATCGACCGCCTCAAGGTGCGACCCGACATGCAGCAGCGCCTGGCCGAAAGTTTTGAGGCCGCGCTGCGACTGGCTGACGGCAAGGCGATTGCGATGGAAATGGACTCCAGCCAGGAACACTTGTTCAGCGCCAAGTTTTCCTGCCCGGTCTGCAGCTACTCGCTCAGCGAGATGGAGCCGCGCCTGTTTTCCTTCAACTCGCCGGTGGGCGCCTGCCCGAGCTGCGACGGCCTGGGCCACATGGAGTTTTTCGACCCGGCCCGGGTGGTGGCCTTCCCGACCTTGAGTCTGGCCAGCGGCGCGGTCAAGGGCTGGGACAGGCGCAACGCCTATTACTTTTCCATGCTCGAAAGCCTGGCCAAACACTACAGCTTCGACATCGACACCGCGTTTGAAAAGCTGCCGGACGCGGTGCGGCAGGTGGTGCTGCACGGCTCGGGCGACGAAGAGATCAAATTCAGCTACATCCTCGACTCGGGCGCCAACGCCGGCAAAAAACACACGAAGAAACATCCTTTCGAAGGTGTGATCACCAACTTCGAGCGGCGTTATCGCGAAACCGATTCAGCCGCCGTGCGCGAAGAACTTGCGCGTTACCGCAGCCTGCAGCCCTGTCCCGACTGCGAAGGCACGCGCTTGCGCCGCGAGGCCCGCCATGTCTACCTGGTCGGCGCCGCCGGGCGCAAGGCGATCTACCAGATCAGCAACATCACGCTGCGCGAGAGCTTCGACTACTTCAACACGCTGAGCATGGAAGGCGCGAAAGCCGAAATCGCCGGCAAAGTAGTGCGCGAGATCGGCCTGCGCCTGAAGTTTCTCAACGATGTGGGCCTGAACTACCTGAGTCTGGACCGCAGCGCAGAAACGCTGTCGGGCGGCGAGTCGCAGCGCATCCGCCTGGCCTCGCAGATCGGCTCGGGGCTGACCGGCGTGATGTATGTGCTGGACGAGCCCAGCATCGGCCTGCACCAGCGCGACAACGATCGCCTGATCGGCACACTCAAACATTTGCGCGACATCGGCAACAGCGTGCTGGTGGTCGAACACGACGAAGACATGATCCGCGCCGCCGACCACGTGATCGACATGGGGCCGGGTGCCGGCATTCACGGCGGGCGTGTGATGGCACAAGGCAGCTATGCCGACGTACTCGCCAACCCAAACTCCCTGACCGGAAAATACCTGGCGGGAACCCTCGCCATCGCCGTGCCCAAGCGCCGCACGCCGTGGTTGCCGACGGTCGTCAAGGCGCCTTACCGCGATCCGAAAAAGCCCTCGAAATTTGCGCCCAGCGCAGCGGGCATCAAACGTGCCGCGCGCGAGGCCGAACACCTGCGCACGCAAGGCGACATGCAGGCGATCCGCATCATCAACGCCAGTGGCCACAACCTCAAAAACGTCAGCGTCGATTTCCCGGTCGGCCTGTTGACCTGCGTGACCGGCGTGTCGGGCTCCGGCAAATCGACCCTCGTCAATGACACGCTGTACGCGGCAGTCGCGCGCACCCTGTACCGCGCGCATGAAGAGCCGGCGCCGCACGAAAGCATCGAAGGCATCGAACATTTCGACAAGGTCATCAATGTGGACCAGTCGCCGATTGGCCGCACGCCGCGCAGCAACCCGGCCACCTACACGGGTCTCTTCACGCCGATCCGCGAACTGATGGCCGAGATGAACACCGCGCGTGAACGCGGCTACGGCGCCGGGCGCTTTTCCTTCAATGTCGCCGGCGGCCGCTGCGAAGCCTGCCAGGGCGACGGCGTGGTCAAGGTCGAGATGCACTTTCTGCCCGATGTCTACGTGCCCTGCGACGTCTGCAAGGGCATGCGTTACAACCGCGAGACGCTGGAGGTTCAGTACAAGGGCAAGAACATCGCCCAGGTGCTGGATCTGACGGTGGAGGACGCAGCTGAGTTCTTCAAGGCAGTGCCGGTGATTGCGCGCAAACTGCACACCCTGCTCGATGTCGGCCTGAGTTACATCAAGCTCGGCCAGGCGGCGACCACGTTGTCGGGCGGCGAGGCGCAACGCGTCAAGCTCGCGCTGGAGCTGTCCAAGCGCGACACCGGCCGCACGCTCTACATCCTCGACGAGCCGACCACCGGCCTGCATTTTGCCGACATCGATTTGCTGCTCAGGGTGCTGCACCAGTTGCGCGACGCCGGCAACACCATCGTCGTGATCGAACACAACCTTGACGTGATCAAAACCGCCGACTGGCTGATCGATATGGGCCCCGAAGGCGGGGCCGGTGGCGGCACGGTGGTCGGGGTCGGAACGCCCGAAGACATCGCCGCCAACCCGGACAGCCACACCGGGCGTTACCTGAAGCGGCTTTTACAAGAATAAAAGGGCTTTAGCCCTTGCAGAAAGGGCATTAGCAGCTATTATTTTCATAGCGCACTATTGAGAGAGCCGCATGTCCTCCATCACCCTTCGTTTTCTGGCCGAGCCCAGCACCATCAACTTCGGCGGCAAGGTTCACGGCGGCACTGTCATGAAATGGATAGACGAGGCCGGTTATGCCTGCGCCACCCGCTGGGCCAGGCGCTACTGCGTCACCGTCTCGGTCGGCAGCATCCGGTTTCAACGGCCGATCAAGATAGGCGACCTGGTAGAGGTCGAGGCCCGGCTGGCTTACACCGGCACCACCAGCATGAACATCTCGGTCCAGGTGCGGGCTGGTGACATGAAAACCGGTGACATGTATGACATCACCGAATGCGTGTTGGTATTTGTCGCGGTTGATCCGGAGGGGCAGGCCCTCCCCGTGTCGCCCTGGCGGCCCGACACACCGGGAGACATTGCGCTGGCACAACGGGTCAAGGCGCACCTGGATGCGGCCCGCGCCATGTAAGCTCGCCTCTTGCGGCGTCATGTCCTACAGGCGTGTCATCCCATCCGCACTGGGAGTGGAATATTGCACGGTTATGGTCGAAAGATATTTGCGCAAGCTGAAGGACCACTGCGCGACCGAAATCCATGACTGCGCTTGCTTCCAATGCATGTTCTGCCCTTGCTCACACTCCTCCGCTCTCGCCGTAACACCGTCCTGATCTGCTTTTTCTCAGTGCTGCTGACAGCCGCCTTGGGCGCCTGCTCGGAGAAAAATATCATGACCGGCACGTCGGTGAGCGCCCGGCCCCGCGTCGCTGAAAACCCACCGATGGTCGCCGACCCCGGCCTGCTTATGTTGCTGGTCCCGGACGGGCAGAAGCTGACTTCACCCGAAGTGACCGCCTGGGTAGATGCGGCCTCTGAAGACGGCGTGCGACTGCAGCCTTTGACCGACAGCCAGTTCATGGCTCTCGGGCCCGAAGCGCTCAAATACGGGGGGCTTGTATTGCCCGACCTGCTTCACCCCATTGCCACCGACGCCTTGCTCAAGGCAGTGCGCGACTACACCACGGCGGGGGGCAACACCCTGCTGGTTCACGATTTCGGCATCTTCGCCCTGGACGGCAACCAGAAACCAACCTACGCCATCCCCCGTGCAAAGTTGAGCGACCTCGCCGGCGTGGACTATGGGCTCTATGACGCTCTGCGTGAAAAAAGCACCGTCGTAGGTCCGGTGACCGCCATGCGCAGCACCCTGCGCGCCTTGCAGGTTCCGCCGGGCAAGTCGATCCCTTATGTGGCGAAAGACGCTCCCCCTGTGTCACCGGCAACTGCCAGCGCCGCGTCATCCGCTGAAGCGCCTTCGACGTATCTGGCTGAGAGCACCCCGACCGAGTTGGCGGCCGGCAGCTTGCCAGGTGGTGCGGCCATGCCCGGAGATGTATTGGACGCTTACAGCGGCTACCTCCTGGGGCAGTTGAAATATTCGAGTTTTGTTACCCGCGGCGCATTCAACGGCAAAACGCTGGCCACGTCGCCGCGGGCCGGTCTGGTGGCGGGCCTGAACAAAGTGGGGCGTGGCCAGGTGCTGTTTGTGAATCTGCCCTTGACCTATCTCAAGGTGGTGCGCACCGATGGGTTGCCCCTGCACGGCTTTCTGCATTACTTTGCGCACAACGTCCTTCAACTGGCGCAGCTGTCTCCTGTGCCCAATGCCGTACCCGGACTGACGCTGGACTGGCACCTGGACTCTTTCACCGCACAGCAGCCGACGCTGACGCTGGAAAAACTCGGCATCTTCGATCACGGTCCGTTTTCTATCGACATGACGACCGGCCCTGATGCGGTCACTGATGGTGACGGCAAAGGCTGGAACCTGGACAACAATCCGGTGGCGCAGGATATCTTGCGCCGTTTCGCCAAGAAGGGGCACGCCATCGGCAGCCATGGTGGCTGGAACCACGACTACTACGGACTCAACGCCAACGAATCCAACCGCGCCACTTTCCTGCCCTATCTGGAGCAGAACGTGGCCTCCATCAAGCGCGCGGTCAGTCACCCATTGCGACCCTACCTGGGCTTGACTTCGTCCACCCCGCACGGAGTCCCGGATGCCTTTTTGCCCATGGCTCAAAAAGTCAAGGCACTGATCGACTGGGCTTTTGGCCCACCGATGCGGCAGTATTCGCCACCGGTCGGCAACAACCCGACCTGGGCCATGGACTGGCTGGAGCAGCAAGGTGTAGTGGCGGTTTATTTTGGCGGCCACACCGGCCTAGGGCCTACCCGTCAGTACCGGGACGGCCAGCTGCGCAACCCAAACTTGTGGGTGTTTCCTGTCACGCCCGCAGGACAATACGCCACCTTTGAAGAGTTTCAGGTCAACCAGGTGCCCAAGCAGGAAGTCATCAACTGGTACCGCGATTCTGTGGACTTTGCAGTCAGGCACAACACCACCCGAATGATCTACATGCACCCCAACGGCGCCAATGTCTGGCCCGATGTGCTGCAAGACCTGCTGGCGTACGCCAAGGCAAAAGGTTCTGAACAATTTCGCTGGTACACCATGACACGGCTGGCCGATTTCATGACCTCGCGTCAGGCCGTCGCCTGGACCGAGAAGCGCGATGCGGCGGGCGTGTCACAGTTCACAGCCAGCCATCCAGACAGCCTCCATGAAATGGTCTGGCTGTTGCCCAAGACACGTTATGCCGGTCGGCCGGAGAGCACGGACGCCAACGTCACCGTGTCAGACCGCGACACGCACTGGGCGGTCAAGGCCGGCAACACCCGCCGCGCCAGCTTTATGGCGCCCACATTCGGCGGAGCATCGCTACCTTGATACTGCATCGCAAAAGTATCAAGCCATGAGCGCGCGCCCTCGTACCATGGCGGCGTTGCAAGCCTTGCCCTGGGCAGGAACCATCACTTTCATCCTGCTTCGGTACTTTCGAGTTGCCGTACCAAGTTCGCGGCCAGAGCAGGCCATCAGCATTTCATCGTATGTCGCAGCTTGGGGGGCTTTCCGTCACGCCACGGGGGAATGGCTCACCGCAGTCCGCCGGTATGTCGGTGGCCGACCTGACGGTTGCGATTGTGGACGCGGCCGTGCAGGCGCGGCATCTGCAAAAACGCTTCACCGTTGCCCATCAGGCATCAAATCGGTCCCTGGCCTTTAACGGGTGAGCGTAAGTCGCTATTGAATCAGGAGCGTTTGAATGTGTTTCAAATTTCAGCGCTCCTGCACCGCCCACTGGATCAGGGCATCGAGCGCTGGCCGTGCCGCCCCGGCATTGGGGTGGTTGACCATGCCGACGACGATATAACGCGCACCACTGACACCGTTGGCATAACCGGCGACCGCTGTCACGTCGCGCAGCGAGCCGGTCTTGATGAATGCCTGGCCGGCGACATTTTTCGCGCGTTCGCGCATGGTGGCATCCATGCCGGCAACCGGCAGCGAGTCGAGCAGGTCTTGCGCAACGCGGCTTTGCGCCGCGTGTTGCAGCATCGCCGCCAGGCTGGTTGCGCTGATGCGCTCGCTGCGGCTCAGGCCGGAGCCGTTGTCCATCACCGGTGCGGGCTGCAAGGGAATCGATTTTTTCCACCAGGCGGCCAGCGCCGCGCGGCCGGTCCCGGGCGAGGCCTGGTCGAGCTGCCCGCCCTGTCCGGGCCGGCTCAAGCTCAGGAACAGGTGCCGGGCCATCACGTTGTTGGAGAATTTGTTGACGTCGCGCACGATCTCGCGCAGCGGCAGTGAGGGCGCGTCCAGCCGCAGCGGCGGCTTCTCGCCCGACAGCGTGCCGCGCGCGCGCAGCAGCGCCAGCTCGGGCGCCGTGGCGTCGCGCACCGTGCCGGTCAGCAGGCCGCCCATGGCGCGCCAGGAGCCCTCGATCGCGCGCGCCGCAAAACTCGCCGGGTCGGCATAGGCGCTGGGCCAGACACGTTCACCGCAGGCCGCCGAATAACTGCCGGTGAACTGCAGGCGGTTCGGGTTGTCGACGCTGGCGCGCAGCTCGCTGCGCCAGTCGCCGCAACGCGCCACCCGCGCCAGCGGCACACTGTCGTCGATCACGATGCCGGCCAGCGGCGGCTCCACAGCCACCAGCGCCCGGTTGTTCAGCGGGTCCGGTGTAAAACGCATGACCAGCGACTTGAAGTTTATAAGCAGCGCGTCGGGGCTGGCGTTGTAGGGCCGCAGCGGCTCGCCATCAAACTCACCCGCATCCTGTACCGATGCCTGGAAGGCGCTGCGGTCCAGCACGATGTCACCACGCACAACTTTCACGCCGCTGTACTGGATCTGCGCCAGCAGCGCCTGCAGGCGCTCGACCACCATCTTGGGGTCGCCGCCGCCGCGCACGATCAGGTTGCCGTGCAACACGCCCTCGGAAATGCTGCCGTCCATCAGCACGCGGGTGCTCCAGGTGAAGTCAGGGCCCAGCAGGTCCAGCGCCGCGTAGGTGGTCACCAGCTTCATCACCGAAGCCGGGTTCATTGGCTCGCCGGCCCGATGGGCCAGGCGCGGCGCGGCCTTGCCAGCGGCGTCCATCACCAGCAGCGTGACGGCATCCGTCGGCACCTGGGCGCGGGTCAAAGCCTGGCTGATCGCCGCCGGCAGCACCGCTTTGGCGGATTTTGCGGCCGGGGTCTTCTGGGCCAGCGCCCACGCCGGCAGCAGGGCCAGGGCAGCGGCCAGCAGCAGCCGGGCGGGAAGGGGATTCACAAACATCGACTGATTATCCGTGCGAGGGCTGCTCCCGGCCGCTTGCCCGGATAATCAGGACATGCGTTTTTCCCCCAAGACCGTGGGCGTGCTGGCCGCCGTCGTGACGGTGGCCATCTGGACCTCCTTCATCGTGATTGCCCGCGCCACCGCGCACCGCGGCCTGACCCCGCTGGACATCTGCCTGCTGCGTTTTGCTGGCGCCGCACTGGTGCTGCTGCCCTGGGGCGCCTGGCTGGTGTGGAAGCGCGCGCGTGACAGCGCCCCCGGCCTGGCCCCGCCGAGCTGGCTGGGGCTGTCGCCGCTGGGTTTCAAACTGACCGCGCTGATCGGTTTGGTGGGCGGCATCGCTTATGCCTGCCTGGCCTACAGCGGCTTTTATTTCGCACCGGCCGCGCATGCCTCGGTGCTGCTGCCCGGCACCTTGCCGCTGAGTACCACGCTGATGGCGGTGCTGATCCTGAAAGACCGCGTGACGCCGGTGCGGGCCATCGGGCTGGGCCTGATTTTTCTCGGCGACGTGCTGGTCGGCGGCGCCAGCCTGCTGCGCGCCTGGCTGGAGCCTGGCAGCGAGGTGTGGAAGGGCGACCTGCTGTTTCTGGGCGCGTCCACCTGCTGGGCCGTGTACTCGGTGCTGGTGCGCAAACACGCGCTGCAAGCGGTGCAGGCGACAATTGCGATCAGCGTGTTTGCCTTTGTGACCTATGTGCCGGTCTATGGCCTGCTGGTGTTCAGCGGCGCGCTGGCCACGCAGCTCACCACCGCGCCCTGGAGCGAAATCATTTTCCAGGTGGTGTTCCAGGGCATGGGCTCGGTAGTGATTTCCGGCATCACCTTCACCAAGATGGTCCAGCATTTCGGGCCGGTGCGTTCAACCATGATCACCGCCGTGGTGCCCGGCCTGTCGGCACTCGGCGCGGTGATGTTCCTCGGCGAGCCGCTGCACTGGAATTTGCTGGCGGGGCTGGCGCTGGTGACGGTGGGCATTGTGTTTGGGGTGCGCATGCAAGCGCAGCGTCCACCGGCAGTCGCTCCTGATTTGATAGCTGGTGACGCCCGCTCCACAAGGGCCAAGGCCTGATTTGACTGTGAATCCATGAAACTCCTGGCTTTTGATACCAGCACCGAAGTACTGTCGGTGGCGCTCACCGATGGCACGCAGGTGTGGCAGCACACCGGGCCGGGCGCAGCGCAGGCGTCCAGTGCGCTGATTCCGTCCATCCTGGACCTGCTCATGCAAGCCGGGCTGGCGCTGGCGGAACTGGACGCACTGGTGTTCGGCCGCGGGCCGGGCTCCTTCACCGGTCTGCGCACGGCGTGTTCTGTGGCGCAGGGTCTGGCGCTGGGCGCAAAGCTGCCGGTGCTGCCGCTGGACACCTTGCTGGCGGTTGCCGAAGAAGCGCGCTTCCGGCATCAGCCCGAGGCGCAGGCGCTGCAGCTCACAGCGCTGCTGGATGCGCGCATGGACGAGATGTATGTGCAGCGCTTTGCCTGGGCGGCGGGCGCCTGGGCGGCGCTGGATGACTGCACGCTGCGCCGGCCGGACGACTTTGTGCCGGGCGCGGCAAACCTGCTGGCCGGCAATGTGTTCAAGGTTTATGCAGGCCGCTTGCCGGTCTGGCCAGCGTCGCAGTGTGTCCAAGCCCTGCCCACGGCCAGCGCCATGCTGCGGCTGGCGCCGGCGCTGCTGGCGGCCGGGCACAGCGTGGACGCGGCGCAGGCGCTGCCGCTGTATGTGCGCGATAAAGTAGCATTGACCACCGAAGAGCGCGCACAGGTCAAGGCCCAGGCTGCGCTCGCCTCCCCATCATGAACGCTGTTCTCCAACCCATCGAAGCCCGTTTTGAACCGATGACCGCCTCATGGTTCGAGGCGGTGTTGCGAGTGGAGCAAAGCGCCTACGACCACCCTTGGAGCCGGGGCAACTTCAGCGACTCGCTGAACGCCGGTTACGAGGCGCAAGTGCTGGCCGCCGGGCCAGAAGGCGCAAGCGAGCTGCTCGGTTATTTTGTGGCGATGAAAGGTGTGGACGAAGTGCATCTGCTCAACATCACCGTCGCACCCGACCACCAGCACCAGGGCTGGGCCCGCGTGATGCTCGATGCGCTGGTGCTCTGGTCACGCGGCCAGGGCGCCTTGTGGCTGTGGCTGGAAGTGCGCGTGAGCAACGAGCGCGCGCGCGCCGTGTACGAGCATTACGGTTTTCGCCATGTCGGCACGCGCCGCCAGTATTACCCGGCAGCCGAGGGTCAGCGCGAAGACGCGGTGGTCATGAGCCTGGGCCTGTCATGAGCCTGGACCTCGACAAACGCCAGCGCGCCATGCTGCGCGAGATGGGTGTGCGCATCTGGCAAGCGCCGCCTGCAACGGCTGTACCGGACGTTTTGGCCGCTATGGATTCAGCAGCTGTTCCCGCGCGTCCCCCAAGGGCTGAGGCCCGATTTGATGCTGAACTCCGGCGCCCCCAGGTTGCCGCCGCCCGCGCGCCTCAGCCCGCGCCCACCGTGGCACGCGCCCCCGCAGCCCCTGCGGCCGGCCTGGAGCCGCGCCCCGCAGGCATTGAGCTGATGGCCTGGCCGGCGCTGCAGTTCGCCGTTGCCGGCTGCCGCGCCTGCGCGCTGTGCACCAACCGCAAGCACACCGTGTTTGGCGTTGGCCCGCATTCCGGTCAGGCGGGTGAGGCCGCACCGGCCGTGGACTGGCTGGTCGTCGGCGAGGCGCCCGGTGAAAACGAGGACATCGCCGGCGAGCCCTTTGTCGGCCAGGCCGGCAAACTGCTCGACAACATGCTGCTGGCCATTGGGCTGCAGCGCGGCAATGACGACGCAGCGCGGCCCGGCGTGGCCCGGAACATCTTCATCACCAATGTGCTCAAATGCCGGCCGCCCGCGAACCGCAACCCCGACCCCACCGAGATCGCACAGTGCGAGCCCTATTTGAAACGCCAGGTCGAATTGCTGCAGCCGAAAATGATTCTTGCGCTGGGCAAATTTGCGGCGCAGTCGCTGCTGCAGGACAGTGTGCCCGAGGTGCAGAAAATCCCGCTCGGCAAACTGCGCGGCCAGGTGCACCGCTACCTCGGCGTGCCAGTGGTGGTCAGTTACCACCCGGCCTATTTGCTGCGCAGCCTGGGCGACAAGGCCAAGGCCTGGGACGATTTGTGTCTCGCCATGTCTGAATTCAAGCGTTGACCGAAGTGTCATTGCGGACCTGATCCGCAATCCATGCTGCGATGACCCCTCAGGCTGCGTGATGCTTGCATGGATCCCGAATCAGATCCGGGATGAAAAACCTGCGCGCGTGGGCACCAACACCGACCCAATCGCGACGACCATCAGCACGACGGCGGCCCAGTCCTGCCAGTGCAGCACCTCGCCCAGGCCCAGCGCGCCGGAGAACATGCCCAGAATCGGAATCATCATCACACTCAGCGACGAAGCCACCGGCGGCAGGCTGCGCGCCAGGAAGTACCAGGCGGCGTGCGCAAAACCAAAAATCAGCACCGCGTTGTAGCCGATCGACCACCAGGTGGCGGCGCCTGGCACTTTCCACTGCGGCACTTCAAACAGCAGGGCAAGCACGCTGAGCACCACCGCGGTCATGGCCGTCATCCAGAAGGAAATGGTCAGCGTGGCCACCGGCATGGTGGTATTGCGCAGCTTGTGTGTGCCCAGCGCCCAGGTCGCTGCGCCGATCAGCGCGCACAACACGGCCAGCGGCGCGCCGCTGAGGTTGGTCAGCTCGTGCCACAGCAACAGCGACACACCAAGCGCCGCCGCGCCCACGCCAACCCAGCTGCGCGCCGTCAGCGTGTTGCCAAAAAACCAGGCGCCCAGCAGCGCTGAAAAAATCGGCATGGTGTAGCCGAGGATGGCGGCGCGGCCGCTGCTCAGGTGCTTGAGCGCAACGATGATCAGCGCATGCCAGACAAACATGTTGGCGAACGCCAGCCAGAACAGCTCGCGGAACTTGTCGCGCGGCACAACAAACGGCACCTTCATCACCACCATGGCCAGGCCCAGCACCGGCAGCCCCAGCCAGATCGACAGCGCGCGAAAGGTCAAAGGTGGAAAGTCGGCGATGCCCAGCTTCATGACCGGCCAGTTGAAGCCCCAGGCCAATGTCAGCAGGACAAGAATGATGAGTTGTTGGCGGCTCAGTTGCATTTGGGTGACGCAGGAAGGTGGGAGGTAGCTCTATTGTCAGCGACGGTAGGAGGGGATGTCTTGTCAAGCAGGGGCCGCGGGTCCGGCTCCGCCGGCCCTCAAGCGCAGCGCCTCCTCGGGGGCAGAGAGCTACACGCAGTGAGCGAACGTGGGGGCCTTAAAATACATCATGACTTTTCTCGAGATGCTGGGCGCGGCAGAGCGCCAGAACCAATCGATGCTCTGCGTGGGGCTGGACCCGGACCCGCTGAAGTTCCCCGGCCGTTACAAGGGCGACTCGAACAAGATCTACGACTTTTGCGCTGCGATTGTCGACGCCACGGCCGATTTGTCGATTGCCTTCAAGCCGCAGATCGCCTACTTCGCCGCGCACCGCGCCGAAGGCCAGCTTGAGCGTCTGATGGAACACATGCGCCGTGTGGCGCCGCAAGTGCCCATCATCCTGGACGCCAAGCGCGGTGACATCGGCAGCACCGCCGAGCAATACGCCATCGAAGCTTTCGAGCGTTACGGCGCCGACGCGGTGACGCTGTCGCCCTTCATGGGTTTTGATTCGGTCGCGCCTTATTTGAAACACGAGGGCAAAGGCGCTTTCCTGCTGTGCCGCACCTCCAATCCCGGCGGGGATGATTTGCAGAACCAGCGTTTTGCCTCAATCGAGGGCCAGCCCCTGCTGTACGAGCATGTGGCGCGCCTGGCGCAGGGCCCGTGGAACCTCAATGGCCAACTCGGCCTGGTGGTCGGCGCGACCTACCCGGCCGAAATCGAGCGCGTGCGTTTGGTGGCTCCGACCTTGCCACTGCTGATTCCCGGCGTCGGCGCACAGGGCGGCGATGCGGTGGCCACGGTCAAAGCCGGCTGGCGACCCGGTGCGCCCATCATCGTCAATTCGTCGCGCTCCATCATTTATGCGTCCTCGGGCGACGACTTCGCCGAAGCGGCGCGGCGTGAGGCGATGCGGACACGGGATCTGCTGCAGGCGGCACGCGCCTGAGTTTTCAGGCCTTTTGCGGACTCGGCCCATGCCGGACGGCGCTGGACCGCTATTGAATGTCAAGGTCGGCCAGCCAGGCGGCGTACGCGGCCTCGCGTTCCTCGGCCGGCAAACGCAGCAGTGCCGAAGGATGCAGGGTCACCAGCACTTTGCGGCCATCGTCACGTTCAAAAACCTGACCGCGGTTGGCCATCACCGGCACGGCCCGGCCCAGCAAGGAACGCGCGGCGGTGGCGCCCAGCGCAACCAGCAGGCGCGGTTGCACCATGGCGATTTCGTCGTCCAGCCAGTGCTGGCAGGCAGCGGCTTCGCGCTGCGTCGGTGTCTTGTGGATGCGGCGCTTGCCGCGCAACTCGTACTTGAAGTGTTTGACGGCGTTGGAGACAAACACTTCGCCGCGCTGGATGCCAAGTTCGTCGAAAGCCCGGTCCAGCAGTTGGCCGGCGGGGCCGACAAAAGGCCGGCCCTGCAGGTCCTCCTGGTCGCCGGGTTGCTCGCCGACAAACATCAGATGGGCGTGCAGCGGCCCCTCACCGCAGACGGCCTGGGTGGCGCAGGCGCCTATGGGGCATTCTCGGCAATGCTTGGTCAGGTCGCGCAGCGTCGGCAGTGAGCGCACCGCGCTGCCATCATGGACATCGATGGCGGCAACGGCCACCGGCAGCACCCTGATGGACGGCATGCGCCTGGCCAGCGCGGCAGGAACTTGTTCGACCATGTTGGCATTGCTCTTGTGTGCGCCGGCGGCCAGCGGCGCGATCAGCACGGCCTCGGGCAGGTTGTGCCAGTACTTGCGCGGCATTTCCTTTTGCATCATCTTCATCTTCAGTCGCGCCGGGTTGAAGATGTTTTCGTAATAGGTGAGCCAGAGCTTTTCGCCGGCGTCCGGCGGCGGCGCGTCGCTCTTGCTGGCACCGGGTCCAAACGTGAGTTGCGCGCCATCCCACTGGATGCTGCGCTCCGGTGTCAGCACGGCCCAGCGCATCTGCGTGAAGCGGCGCGCAAAAAACGGCGCAATCGCCTCGACGATGTGGTGCTCCGGCTCAAACCAGGCCACATGCAATGGCCCGCCTTCAGGGTTGTTGCGGAAGGTCTCGTCCTGCACCGTGCGGAAACGCACAAAGGCCTTCATCTTGTGTTTGTCGCGGCGCACCGCCTGCGCCATCTGCTGAGCCTTCACCCGGTCTGCATCCAGCGGGTCGTGCCGCAGGCCCGGCTCGTGCACCAGGCGCCACAGGATGCGGTAGAGCAAACCGAAGCGATTCGGATCGCTGTGCAGGATGGCGGTTTCGCAAAGAGTGACAAATTCGGGTGGCACGCTTACCGGCGGTGCGTCGCTGAAGGCCGCCTTGTGAATGGCGGTGGTGGCCTCGACGACGCCTGCGATACCGGCGGAGAACAGGTCCTGCACTGGCGTGTCACTGCTGTGCCAGCTGACCTGTTCGGGCAGCATCTGCAGCGCCAGCAGCGAACGCGCGGCGCGCCGGAAGCCTTCGAGGTCGGCCGGGCCCTGCAGGGTCACCGGCAACAGGGCCTGCGGGAAAAGATCGTTTGTCAGCGGGTCATTCATCACGCCCATGCCAGAGTCCTTTCTTCGCGTGGTGCCTCAACGCTTGTGTCCACGCCTGTGCCCGATGGTGCAACCGGCACTGCCAGTACCGGTGTAGGCAAAGGTGCCGAGGACGTGGGCGCCACAGCCCCGCCGGCCACATCGTCAAACAGGTCGGTTTGCCGCGCGCGCGGCGTGAGGCGGGCCGCGAGATTCAGCGAATCCAGCGTTGCGCCGGGCTGGTGGTCGGCCAGCAGCACGAAAGGCAGGACCTTTTTCAGCGGCACATGCAGGCGCAGCAAATCGTCGGCGCGCAACTGGCGCACGCGGCGCGCCTGCAGGATGCGTGTGACGGCCTTGACGCCGAGCCCGGGAACCCGCAGCAGCATTTCGCGCGGCGCACGGTTGAGGTCCACCGGGAACTGCCCGCGGTGGGCCAGCGCCCAGGCGAGTTTGGGGTCCATGTCGAGCGACAGCATGCCGGCGGCCGGCACGATCTCGTCGTGCGCAAAACCGTAAAAGCGCATCAGCCAGTCGGCCTGGTAGAGACGGTGTTCCCGGATCAGCGGCGGCTGGCGCAGCGGCAGGCTCAGCGAGGCGTCGGGAATCGGGCTGAAGGCCGAGTAATAGACACGCCGCAGCCGGTAGGCGCCGTACAGCGTGGCGCTGGCCTGCAGGATGGTGCTGTCGCAGGTGGCGTCGGCGCCGACGATCATCTGTGTACTCTGGCCGGCCGGCGCAAAGCGTGGTGCGCTGGCGCGGCTGGCCTTGAGCGAACGCGGCAGGGAGATCACGCTGGTGCGCGCATCGTCGCGGCCCGCGCCTTTGGCCTCGTCGATGTGTACGCGTATGCGCGCCATCGAGCGCTTGATGGCGGCGCTGTCTTTCTCGGGCGCCAGCACCTGCAGGCCCTGCACCGTGGGCAGCTCGACATTGATGCTCAGCCGGTCGGCATATAGCCCGGCGCGGGCCAGCAGCTCGGGCGAGGCATCGGGAATGGTCTTGAGGTGGATATAGCCGCGGAAGTCGTGGTCTTCGCGCAGCACCCGCGCCACCTCGACCACGCGCTCCATGGTGTAGTCGGGGCTCTGGATGATGCCCGAGGACAGGAACAGGCCCTCGATGCAGTTGCGGCGGTAGAAGTCCAGCGTGAGCTGCACCACCTCGTCCACCGAAAAGCGTGCGCGCGGCACGTTGCTGCTGACGCGGTTCACGCAATACACGCAGTCGTAGGTGCAGAAATTGGTGAACAGGATTTTCAGCAACGAGATGCAGCGGCCGTCGGGCGCGTAGCTGTGGCAGATGCCGGAGCCCTCGGTCGAGCCTATGCCTTTGCCGCCCACCGAATTGCGGCCCGAGGTTCCGCTTGACGCACAGGAGGCGTCGTATTTGGCCGCGTCTGCCAGGATCGCGAGCTTGCGCTGGGTGGTGAGGATGGACACTGTATCAATATACAGTAAATTCTGATTTTACTGTATTTGCGTACAGATTAACCCTGATCGCATATCGACATGTTTGCTATCTAATTAATAGCTGTGAATACTTGCTGGACAGGGGCTAGCGGCCAAAAACACCCATAAAGCGGCGACCCTGCCCGCAGATCAGCCTGCCGAGGTCTGTGCTGCACCGCCGGCCAGCGACTTGGCCCGGGCTTCCGTCACCAGGTAGGCCACGGTGGCAATCACCAGCGGCACCAGGTAATAAATGACGCGGTAGGCGACCAGGGCGGCCAGCAGCTGGTGGGTCGGAATCTGGTGCGACAGCAGCGCCACAAACACCGCCTCCAGCACACCCAGGCCGGCCGGCACATGCGCCACCACGCCGGCCACCGCCGCCACCAGCAACACGCCAGCCACGGTGGGGAAGGCCACTTTTTGCTGCAGCAGCAAAAACATCAGGCCGCTCATGATCAGCCAGTTGGCCGCGCCCAGCGCCACCTGCAGCAAGGCCAGCCTGCCGGAAGGAAGGTCCAGACGGTGACCGCGCAGGGTGAAACTGCGCTGGCGTGACAGCGCGCACAGCAGCAGGTAGGCCATGGAACCGGCCAGCAGCACAAAGCCCAGGATCTGCAAGCCGCCACTGCCGATTTTCCAATCCGGTGGCAGTTCCGGCGTGTAAAAGCCGAAGACCAGACCGCCCAGGAACAGGTAACCGATCCAGTTGGTCAGCATGCTCAGCGTCAACACCCGTGTGATGGTCGCGGTGTCCAGCTTCAGCCGGGAATACAGCCGGTAGCGAAAGGCGACACCGCCGACCAGCGAGCCGAGGTTCAGGTTGAAGACATAACTGATGAAGGTCACCAACATCACGGTCGGCGTGGGCAGCGTGTGGCCGGTGTAGTGGCGGCCCAGCAGGTCAAAGCAACTGTACAGGCCCAGGCTCAGGGCGCCCAATGCCACCGCGCCCATCAGCAGTGCTGGCGGATAAGCACGCAGTGCGGTAAACACCTCCTGCCACTCGATGGCGCGGCCTTGTTCCACCAGCAGCCAGGCCACCAGACTGAAAAACACCAGTGTCGCGATGCGTTTGAGCCAGGGCCACCAGGGCTTGCCGGTGATGCCGGACTTGGGCGCTGCGCCCCGGACAGCCGATGCAGCCGTCATGAAGTCTGGCCTTCGTTGATGTGATCTACCCCCGGCTCGCCCAGCAGCTTCTCGGCGGGCGTCAGGCGCGGCAGATGCGCCGGCAGCCAGCCGAACCAGGCCGGGTAACGGCGCAGCAAATGAAACACAAAGAAGCTGCGCAGCCTGACCCACATGGGTGACTCGGGCAGGTCGCCCACCTGGATTTGCCGGCAACTCGCCTGCATCAGCTTTTCCAGGTTCTCCGCCAGATGCTGGTTGAAGTCGCGGTCCTTGATGATGACATTGGCCTCAAGGTTGAGCGACAGGCTCAAGGGGTCGAGGTTGCTTGAGCCGACGGTGGACCATTCGTTGTCGGTCAGCGCCACCTTGCCATGCAGCGGGCGCTCGCTGTATTCGTAAATCTTCACACCGGCGCCCAGCAGATGGTGATAGAGCATGCTCGCTGCGATCTTGACGATGGGCATGTCGGGCTCGCCCTGCAGGATCAGCCGCACGTCCACGCCGCGCCGGGCGGCCTTGCGCAACTGGCGCAGCAGGCGGTAGCCGGGGAAAAAATAGGCGTTGGCGATGATGATGCGATGGCGTGCGCCGCGAATCGCGATGCGGTAATGACGTTCGATGTCATTTTGGTGCTCACGGTTGTCGCGCGTGATCAGCATGGCCTGGGCGTGACCTGCGGCCGGCAGCGCCGCAGGGGCGGGCATCGCCGGTTTGCGTTTGAGCAGTCGCTTGAGCGGGCCGTCGGGCTGCTGCTGGCCGAGCAGAAGCTGGGTACACACGAACTGCTCGATCTCGGCGACCAGCGGGCCCTCAATTTCCACAGCGTAGTCCTGCTTGGCTTCGGGCCCAAAGTCGGACAAGTGATCGGCCGAATAGTTGATGCCGCCGACGAAAGCGCGTTTGCCGTCTACCACCACGATCTTGCGGTGCATGCGGCGAAACAAATTGGTACGGTAGCCCCACAGGCGCGGACTGGGGTCGAACACATGGACACGCACGCCGGCCGAGGTCAGCGCGGAGATATACCCTGGCGACAGGTCGGGCGAGCCGTAGCCGTCGATGGTGATGTCCACCTGCACGCCGCGCCGGGCAGCGATGAGCAGCGCCTCCTGCAGGGCCTTGCCGACCTTGTCTTCAAACAGGATGAAAGTCTCGAGCAACACCTCCCGCTCGGCGGCAGCAATACATTCGAAAACCCGCGGGAAAAAGTCCTCTCCGTTTTCAAGCAGAGTGAGCTTGTTGCCTGGCACCCACCTTCCGCGCATCACCAACTCTCCTCTGACTTGAAAAATCAAATTTCGATTTCGGCCGCCAGCGGCGCATGGTCCGACAGATGCGACCAAGGCTTGGGCGGCAGCACCACCGGTGCATGGCCGATGGCGTTGCGCACATAGATACGGTCCAGCCGCAACACTGGAAAGCGTGCCGGGAAAGTACGCGCCGCCTTGCCGTTGGCCTGCACAAACACCTCGTGCATGCCGGCACCCTCGGCCAGCACGTCGTGCGCGCGGTGGCGCCAGTCGTTGAAATCGCCCGCAGCAATCACCGGGGCGCTCGCTGGGATGTCATTGCGCACCATATCGCACAGCATGTGGAGCTGCTTCAGGCGATGCGACTCGGCCAGTCCCAGGTGCACACAAATCGCATGTACGTTGGTCTCACGGCCGGGGATTTGCAACACGCAATGGAGCAGGCCACGGCGCTCGGGCCCGCTGATGGACACGTCACGGTTTTCAAAACTGACAATCGGGAACTTGGACAACACGGCATTACCGTGGTGCCCGTTGGTATAGACCGCATTGCGGCCATAGGCAAACTGCGGCCAGATGCTGTCGGCCAAAAACTCATAGTGTGGCGTGGCCGGGTAGTTGGCGACCCGGCTCTCATGGCGCGCGTGGGTGCCCGTTACTTCTTGCAGAAACACCACGTCCGCACCCACAGTGCGCACCGCTTCACGCAGCTCATGCAGGATGAACTTGCGGTTAAAGAAGGTAAAGCCCTTGTGGATGTTGACCGTCAGCACCTTCAGGGAAAAACTCAAGGCCGCCGCCGCGATCACCTCCTGAGTCTCCGCCAGTGCATCGGCATCGTTCATGGGGGGTGCGACAACCGGCGACGTCGGGCTGACCTGAATAAGGGAATGGGGAGGAAGCATGAGGCGGCAGCGGTAAAACTGCAGGAAAGGGAAGCCCCTATTGTTGCTTGGGCGATCACAAAACAACTGTAGGACAGCAAGCTATTTTTCGCCGCTGCAGCGGGGCCCGCCCGCACTGTATGAAGCGTTTGTAAAGGGTGGCGTCCTACGCGATTGGGGGTGGCCAGCCGATAAGCCTGCTTGCGATTCAACGCTAAATTCATAACAACCAAATCCACTTGGATATGGCTTTTGCGAATGTTCCCCTGCGGTGCTTTGCAAATCGGTTTTAGTTCAAGCGAGTTTCAGGAGTTAACCATGAACAAGTTTTCAATGCGATCCCTTCCCGCCGCGATGGCCTTAAGCGCCACGCTGGTTTTTGCGGCTCATGCCCAAATGGCTGTTGGCGTGAATGCCGGCGCAGGAACTGCCACATCGGGAACTGGCGCAACCAGTAATACAGGAGTCGGCGTGCGGACAGGCGTCAACGCCAATATCGGCAGCGACGTTCGCTCCAATGCAAACATGGGTGGTTCTGTGAGCTCTAACACCAATGCCAATACCAACGCGACAGTCAACAGCGACAGCACCGCGAAGCGGGCGGTCAAGCGCACTGGCAATGCGGTCCAGCGTACCGGCAACAAATTCGAAGGTGCTGTGAACAACGCAGCTGGCGCCACCAGAAGCGGCGCTTATCGTGCCAAAAATGCAGTCAGCGGCGTGGCAGCCAGAGCCGACCGCGGAATCCAGAACAATCTGCCCGCCAGCAACGCAGGCGCTGCCGGCCGCGTCAATGTGCAAGGCTCGGGCAATACGAGCGGCCAGATCACCCCGCCACCTCAGTAAAAGCGCAAGTGCGAAAGGGCAGGCTGTGAGAGATTGCGGCCTGCCCCGTTTGCGGCTTCCGTCCTACGTCGGGCCAGCCGCTCAACCGATAGTTCTGACGCGTTCAGCGACATAAATTAGAAGTGTGGGGGCGCTCAGAGAGCGACACCTCTCACAAGGTCCCCCTTAACAATCCAAGGAAACATGATGAACAAGACAACACAATCGATTCTGCTGGTCGCCATGATGGCCACCGCTGGTTTTGCGAATGCACAAACCACCACCAACCCGACGCCAGCTCAAGGCGGCTCCACAACGGTGCCGCGGGCCGCTGATGCTGGCACCATGCCCGCCACGCGCGCTGAAGTCAAAAGCGAAATAAACACCAACTCAGGCGCCAAAGTCGGGGCTCCTGCTCAAGGTGGTGGCACTCCCTCCGGTGCAGCCATGCCTGCTGGTAGCGGCGGCATGTCGGCCAACACCCGTGCTGAAGTAAAAGCCCAGGTGCCCGGCGGCAGCAAAGCCGGTGCGAGCGCCCAAGGCGACTCGACGGTTTCTGGCTCCATGGCCCCAGGCGGTTCAAAAACAAGCTCCACGACTTCTGCCGAGCGTAAGGCCGCCCGGGCAGAACGCAAAGCCGCTCGCCAAGCCAAACGTAACGCTACAACCACCTCCGGCAAGGGCTCGGATTCCGGCCCCAGCTCCACCGCACGCACTGCGCCTCAGTAAGCCGTCAACTTGACGGCCAGGCCCTCCCCGGCTTGGAAAAACGCCCGTTTCGCAAGAACCGGGCGTTTTTTTGTCTGTGCGCAGCATGCTGGTCGGTCGTGCCGGCGATCTGGACAAACTGATAAGCAGTGGCTTGTTGCAGACGTTGCTGGCCGGATAACAGGATTGACATAAAAAAGGCCTGGGCAGGTCTGTCACGACATGCACAGGCCCTGTCCGGCGCAACTGGGTGGCGCCGGTGCTTCACACTCAGCCGTTGTGGTGACCGTGGTGGCCACCGTGGCCCTTGCCGCCGCGACCCATGCGCTGCGTATCAAAGACCTTTTGCTGGTCGGCGTTCAAGGCAGCGTAGAAGCTCTTCGTCGCATCGCCGCGCTTGGTCATGACCGCGTTCATCTCGGTCATGCGCTGGGAGCGCAGCGCGTTCATTTTGTCGATGCGCTGGGGCGTGGTCAGCTTTTCGAACTCGGCGCGCATCGCCGCGTGGTCAGGGCGCTGGGCAGCATTGCGTGCCTGTGGCTGCAGAGCCGTCGTGTAGGCTGACCAGGCGCCTTCCTGCGCGGGGGTGATGGCCAGTTTGGCCTTGAGTTCAGCCTGGTGCATGACCATTCGCGCCTGCATCTTGGCCGGATCGTGGCGATGCTGCCCGTGGTGGCCGGCTTGCGGACCAGGTTGGGCTCGCGCGCTTGCGGCTGCAGGCGCGGCGGGCGCCACAGTTTGTGCCACAGCGGCCAGACTGGTAGCAGCCATGATGCCGGCCAGAACCAGGGAGTTGACGGATTTCAGGGGTTTGAAAACGGAGGTCATGAGCGCGTCCTTTCGGTTGTAAGACAAGCCTGCTGCCGACACGGCGTCAGGTTGAAAGCGAGTTTGCGTGGCCCGTGTAAGGACGCCGTGACGCGAGCGTGAGGATTTCGTAAAGTTTTTTGTCCATGTGCGGATATCTTCGGCCGCAGCCGTGTGCTTCCGGTTAAGGGGAAAAAGTGCTTCGAGCCCATGTCCAGTGAACCCGGACAGCTATCAAAAGATGAGCGCCGAGGACCGGTGAGGTGCTGACCAGGACGGTGAGTTCGGAAGATCGCCGCTCCCGGAGCACGGCGCCTGGCTCCGGCCTCGACCTGTTCTTTTTTGACCAAAAAGGGTTCCTGGCCCTTTGATGACGGGCCTGAACAGCTATGAAAATCGTAGAACCGGGACGATTCAGAATTGGCGCACAAAGCCCAGGCTGTAAAGCCGCTCGCGCCCGTCGCCCAGGCGCGTGCGGCCTATGCTACCGTCCAGTTGCCAGCCCGGCGCCACCTCAGTGCGCAGCCCGAGCTGGACCACGGGCGCACTCTGCTTTTGCCCAAACCACTCGGCGTGAGCGGTGAAGCGGCCCAATTCACGCTCGAGCGCCAGACCCCAGGTCCGCAGACTGGGTCCGCCAGGGTTGCGGACCGCGCCGGTATTGAGGTGGGCAGCGCCGCCCTCGTGGTTGCAGCTAAGCAGACCATTGAGGACAGAGGTGGTGCCCGCCGTGCCGGTGGTTTGCGAGACACCCACACTTGCGCCCAGATTACAGCTCCCGTCGCGAGAAGGACTTAACAGAAACTTGCCTTGCAGCGCCGTGCTGCGGGTGTGCTGGCGACTATCGCGCGACAGGCTGGCGCTGAGCCCGACCCCGGCGGCAGGCGAGTAAGTGGGCCCCACGGTCCAGCCGCGTATCCCACCGGGTTGACGCGCATACCAGGCATCGATGTGCCCGGTGCCGGCATCGTCCACCCCGGCATCGTCGACGGTTAGCGGCCGGCCGGCCTGCGCCTGGCCCGTCAAGCCGGCGGCCAGTAACAGCATGCTGAGTGACAAGGCCGCACTGTGGTTTCTCATACGGCTGATTCTAGGGCCGGGACGTTACAAAGTGTTCGAAAGCCTGCCTTGACTTGCAAACGTCGCAGTTGCTATTTGGCCAGCACGGGATAGTCGGTATAGCCCTTGGTGCCGCCGCCGTAAAAAGTCGTTTTGTCCGGCGTATTGAGCGGCGCGCCGGCTTTGAGCCTTTCAACCAGGTCGGGGTTGGCGATGTAGGGCCGGCCAAAAGCGACCAGGTCGTCACCTTCTGCCACAGCTTTTTCGGCCAGCGCCTTGTCATAACTGTTGTTGACCATCCATGCGCCCTTGCCGCCCGCCCTGCGATAGGCCAGCTTGAGCGCGGCGTAGTCAAACGGCCGGTCGGCGATCTCGCGCGGGCCGCCGGTGGCGCCTTCGATGATGTGGACATAGGCCAGGTTGAGCGTAGCCAACTGGCGCACCACGTGGTCAAAAAGCGGCTGCGGGTCCGAATCGTGCGCATCGTTGGCGGGCGTCACCGGTGACAGGCGGATGCCGGTGCGGCCGCCGCCGACGGCGCCGGTGACGGCGCGCGTCACTTCCAGCAGCAGGCGGGCGCGGTTCTCGATGCTGCCGCCGTAGTCGTCGCTGCGCTGGTTGCTGCCGTCCTTGAGAAACTGGTCCAGCAAATAGCCGTTGGCGCCGTGTATTTCGACGCCGTCAAAACCAGCGGTCTCGACCGCGTTACGGGCAGCCGCCTGGTAAGCATGCACGATGCCTGGCAGTTCCTCGGCTTTCAGCGCACGCGGCTCCGAGGTGTCGACAAAGGCCGGCACGCCGTCCTTGATCAGCACGGTTTTGGTCTTGGCGGTGATGGCCGAGGGCGCTACCGGCTTGCCGCCGTCCGGCTGCAGCTCGGTGTGCGAGACGCGGCCCACATGCCATAGCTGCACCACGATTTTGCCGCCCTTGTCGTGCACGGCCTGGGTGACTTTTTTCCAGCTGTCGAGTTGCTCCGTGCCATACAGGCCGGGCACATCCGAATAACCCTGGCCCTGATGGCTGATGGCGGTGGCCTCGGTGATCAGCAGGCCGGCGCTGGCACGCTGCGCGTAATAGGTTTGCGCGATGTCCGGCGGGATGGCGTTGGGCGAACGGTTGCGCGTGAGCGGCGCCATGACGATGCGATTGGCGAGCTCAAGGTCGCCCGCTTGGTTGGTGTCGAACAGGGTGGGCATAGGGAAAGTCCGTGGTTGTGGAAGTTGTCTGAAACAGCTTGCAGTGTGCGGCGAGTTGAATTGGCTTGTGCAACACGGGTTGCTGGATTCATGTTAGCGGGCACGCTATCTGCACATGTCTGCGCCTGCCCGCGCCGCAGGGGGGTGGTTGTTCGGCGCTTGCCTAATCGCGCGGCCTGCCAGTGTGAAATAAAACGTGGCGCCCTGGCCCGGTGCCGACTCGGCCCAGACCTTGCCCCCATGGCGCGTCACGATGCGGTGCACGGTGGCCAGGCCGATGCCGGTGCCTTCAAACTCGGCCACTGTGTGCAGGCGCTGGAAAGCACCAAACAGTTTTTCCGAATAGGCCATGTCGAAGCCGGCGCCGTTGTCGCGCACCACATACACATCCTGGCCTTCGCTGCCTTGCTCGCGCCCGAAGCTGATCCGGGTTTGCGGCTGCCCGGCGCTGAATTTCCAGGCGTTGCCCAGCAGGTTGTCGAGCAGTTGCCGGAGCAGGCGCGCATCGCCCTGAACCTGCACATCAGGCGCGATCTGCAACTGCGCCGAGCGGCCGGGCTCCCGCTCCTGGTATCCGTTCAACACCTCCTGGGCCAGGGCGCTGAGGTTGACGCTGTCCCAACGCAAGCTGGTTTTTGACACCTGGGCCAGCGACAGCAGGGCGTTGATCAGTTCGCCCATTTGCCCGATGCCAGCGCGGATACGCGACAGATAGTGCTGGCCGCGTGCAGAGGTCAAGCCTGCCGCACTGATGTCCTTGGCCAGCAGTCCGCTGAAGCCGTCGATGGCCGACAGCGGCGTGCGCAGGTCGTGGGACACCGAGTACGAGAAGGCTTCGAGCTCCTGGTTGGCAGCCTCCAGCTGCGCCGTGCGCTGGCGCACGCGTTCTTCCAGTTCCGCGTTAAGCCGCAGGATTTCGTCCTGGGCCTGCTTGCGCTCCAGCCGCGAACGCAGGTTGCCTATGCCAAAGGCCAGGTTGTCCGCCAGCTCCTGCAGCAGCTTGACTTCCTCGGGAGCCAGTTTTTCCACAGTTGGGGAGTAAAGGCCGAGCAAGCCAAAAGTGCGATTGGTGTCGCGCAGGGGCAAAAACACAGCGCTGCGGTAACCCTGCTGCAGGGCCCTCTCGCTCCAGTAGAACTGGTTGTCGCTCTGCGTGATGTCCTCGCTGACCTTGACCTCGCCGCTGCGTATGGTTTGACCGGCCGGCCCGCGGCCGGTCGGCTGCCCGCCATCCCAGGTCAGCACAATGCTGGACAGGTAACCCGCATCGTGGCCGGCACGGGCCATCGGCAAGATGCTGCGCGCCTCGTCGTCCTGCGCATAACCGACCCAGGCCATCCGGTAGCCGCCCACATCGACCGCCAGGCGGCAAACCTGCATCAACAACTCAACCTCGTCGTCCATGCGTGTCAAGGCCGCGTTGCAGCGACTGAGCATTTGCAGCGCACGGTTGGTGCGCGCCAGCTCCCGGTCCGCCAGCTTGCGGTCCGTGATGTCGCGCGCAGTTCCGACGATGCGCTCAACCGCGCCCTCCGCATTCATGACCGGGTAGGAGTGGTCGCGGATCCAGCGGGTTCCTCCGTCGGGGCGAACAATGCGGTATTCGAGTTTGGTGATTTCGCCACGCGCCTGCCCCTGCTTGGCACTGGCCTCAAGCAACCGGTCCTCCGGATGGATGGCATCGCAGTAGGACTGCGGCTGGGCATACAGGCTGTCCCGGCTGCTGCGCCAAAGCACTTCATACGCGCGGTTGATGTACAGAAAACGTCCGCTCACGAAATCCCGGTTGTAAAACACGTCCTCCAGGTTTTCAGCAAGCTCCCGAAAACGCGCCTCGCTGTCGCGCAACGCTTCTTGCGCGCGCCTGCGTTCGATGGCGATACGGGCCAGATGTACGGCGGTTTCAATGAATTCGAACTCCTCCGGCTGGGGCCGGTGCGGCGCACGGTGGTAGATCGCAAAAGTGGCCAGTACCGCCCCCTGCGTCGACAACACGGGCGTGGACCAGCACGCCTGCACGCCAGATTCGCGCAACACCGCCAGGTAATCCTGCATCAGCCGATCGGTGGCGACATCTTCCACCACGACAGGCCTCCTGCGGAACGCGGCCGTGCCGCAAGCCCCTGCCCCTTCGCCGATCACCAGCCCGTCAACCTGCCGGTTGAGACTGTCCGGCAGGCTGGGCGCTGCGCCATGACGCAATTGCCTGCCCTCCAGCAGCGAGATGGCGCACAGGCTGCCGGGCGCCCGGTTCTCTATCAGCCGCACAATGGCTTCGAGCGACTGCGCCAGCGGAACCCCCGACGCCATCAACTCCAGTACCCGCTCCTGGGCATGGGAAAAGTCCTCAGTGCGCTTGCGCTCGGTGATGTCTGTGAACACCACCAGTCCGCCGATTAACTGGTGCGCATCACCGTGCAATGGCCGCAGGCTGACTTGCAACACCTGGTCGCCGGCTTCGGGCGTGCGCATCAGCACCTCCCAGTTGTCCACGCTCTCACCGCGCAGGGCGCGGCTCAGCGGAAGCTCCGCTGGAGCGTAAAGCGTTTTGCCGTCGAGCGTCAACAACGCATGTTGATCGCGCCATGCGGTCAGCGTTGTGCCGGACTCGTGGTGCGGAAACATTTTTTTCGCCGCTGCGCTGAACAGCAGAATTCGGCCATCCGTATCAGCGGCGATCACGCCTTCGGTCATGCTGTTGATGATCGAGTCAAGCAGCCGATGCTCGCGGCCAACGCGAGCCAGCGTGTCGGCCGTGCGCATCGACTGCTGCATCTGCAAGGAATCGGCCAAGCGATTAAAAGCTCGAGCCAGGGCAAGGCGAGAGCGACGTCCCCAGGAACTCAACATGCCATTGCCTTGTGTCTTTCTGCTCTGGTTTTCCGCGGCAACCGCCGCAGGAGGTCCGCCGGGCAAGGCGAACACGCGATATTGGGGCCAACCCCATCGTAGTACCTTGGCTCGCGCTTGGACAGGGCATACATCCCGTTGTTACAAGCAAGGCATTCCGTCTTCCGCAGACCTTGCCAGCCTCCTACAGCCGCCGCACCCCTGTGCTGACAGACTGCTCGTTGCGGGGCGGACACAGTCAGGGTCTGCAACAATTTTGTTGCCTGCAAGAAAGCACACCATGGCCCAACGCACTCCCGCCACGGCGGCGCCGAACACCCCCTCGGTCGCACCCGGAACCGGCGACGGCATGCCCCCCAAAAGCCCGGCACCGGGGCGCGCCCGGCCAGGCCGGGCGGAATCGCCGGCAGACGCCTCCGACGAAGCCAGCCTGGCGCTGCCGCATGAGCGCGACCAATCTACCGACATGACCAGCGCAGCGCCGGACCCGCACATGCGGCAAGCCCACGCCGACCTGCGGCGCGGCTTGCAGGACACGGGCAAAAGCCCGGCCATGGATGCGGCGTACGACAAGCTCAAGCGCCGCTGAGCAGGTTTTTTGCCTGATCCACGGCCACTTTTGCTATTATTTTTATAGCTGCTTGCCCTTGTCCGGCATGGGCCAGAGCCTGATTTTCTTGTAAAACTCAGGGCAAACGCGGCGAGCGCTGCAACTCGGAGGAGGTCATGCGTTCACTCATCCAGCGCTGCAAGTCCAGCCACATCTGGCGCATCTCCGCGTCCAGCGGCGTGCGTGTGGAGTTGGGCAGCTCGATGGTGACCACCGGCACGCCCTTGTGCACGCCGCCGTAGTTGCCCAATGAGCCGGGGAAAATACCGACCTGGTCCAGATAAAGGCGGCCCAGCTTGGACGGTGGCACTGACGGACCGTCGAAATCCAGCACCCCATAGGGCGCATGGATGCTGACAATCAGGTTGGGTCTGAAGCGCTGCATCTCGCTGTGCAAAAACGCCGACTCCGGCTCTGACAGCGGCTTGGGTCCAGGCCAGCGACGCGGGTCTTTGCGGGTACGTTTTTCCCAGTAAACCCTGGCATCGCGCTCCCAGTTAGGCGTCGGAAAATTGCGGTTCAGGTCCACGCCGTTGGCATTGACACGGCGCGGCGGCGTGGCCAGCAGGCCGTCGGGGTTGAGCGCCGGCACAAAACGCCAGTGAATCGCCTGCGACCAGGGCGCCGTCATCTGTTCGGCCAGCTGGATCCAGTGCAGGGCCACCGATGCCGAGGACAACTCATCGCCATGGATGGCGCCCAGCACCAGCACGCGCAGGCGTGCATCGTCGGGCTGGATGTCGCGCATCCAGATCGGCTGGCCCTTGACGGAGCGGGCAGCCGTGGCTTCCAGCTTGGCCGCCTCACACAAGCTGCGCTTGACGTTGGGCAGCTTGCGCACAAATTCGTCGCACGGCGCTGCCGCATGCGCCGACAAGGCGAGGGCGGCGGTCAGCAGCAACGCGAGACAACAAGAAGTACGCATGGCCGGATTTTAGCGACCGTCGCACGGCCAGCGGCAAGCGCTGTCACGCCCCGGAGCGTGGGCTCAAGGAAGCGCTGAACAAGCGCCCTGCGGCGTGCAATCATCCAGACTTGGGCGGTCGCCGCACATCCGCAAGGACTTATTCAGCGCTTCCTCGGGTAAATTACAGCCATGTCGCCCTCCGTCTCCCCCCGCCAAGCTGGCCGTCCGAGTTTTTCAACGCGCGAGTTTCGTGCGTCGCTGGCCATGTTTGCCACCGGGGTCACGATTGTGACGGCACGCGCCGCCAGCGGCGAGTTGATCGGCCTGACCGCCAACTCCTTCAACTCGGTGTCGCTGGAGCCGCCGCTGGTACTCTGGAGTCTGGCGCGGGCGGCCGGCTCCTTGCCCGCGCTGAGCACCGGTTCGCACTATGCGATCAACATCCTGGCGGCCGACCAGAAAGAGCTGGCCGAGCGTTTTGCCGCGAGACGCGAAGACCGCTGGGCCGGCGTTGCCTGGATCGAAGGTGCCGGCGGTGCACCGCTGTTGACCGGCGCCGCCGCCGTCTTCGAATGTTTCAACCGCAGCCGCTACGAAGAAGGCGATCATGTGATTTTTGTCGGTGAGGTCGAACGCTGCAGCCACCGCGCAGGTGCGGCGCCGCTGCTGTTTCACGGCGGGCGGTTTTACACCGAGCACCCTTTGTAACGCTGAAACACGCCAACGGACTGGCAGCACGCCCATTCATGACTTCACGCAAAACCCATCTCGACACCCTGTCCATTTCCCTGCTGCTGGCCTGCTGCCTGTTCTGGGGCTTCCAGCAGGTGCTGGTCAAGGCGACGCTGGCCGAAGTGGCGCCGGCCTTCCAGGCGGCCATCCGTTTTGCCGGCGCCACAGTACTGCTGCTTCTGTGGTGCGTTTGGCGCGGCGTCAAATTGTTCCGTGCTGACGGCTCGCTGCGCGCGGGGTTGCTGGCGGGCAGCCTGTTTGCTGCGGAGTTTGCCTGCCTTTATGTCGGCTTGCAGTACACCAGTGCGTCACGGCTCACGGTGTTTCTGTACACCTCGCCGTTCTGGGTGGCAGCCTTGTTGCCGATCTGGGTGAAGTCGGAAACGCTGCGGCCCGTGCAATGGCTGGGCCTGGCCTGTGCGTTTGCAGCCGTGGCTTTTGCGCTGCGCGAGGGTTTCAGCGCCGGCGGCGCATCGACCTGGCTGGGCGACGTGATGGCGCTGGTGGCCGGCATGTTGTGGGGCCTGACCACGGTGGTCATACGCGCGTCCTCGCTGGCCAGGGTATCGGCGGAAAAACTGCTGTTCTACCAGGTGGGCGTCAGCAGCGTGGCCCTGCCGCTGCTGTCGCTGGCGCTTGGCGAGAAGTGGGTGGGGTCCTTCAGCCCGTTTACCCTCACGTCGCTGGTGCTCCAGACCGTGGTCGGCGCGTTTGCCAGCTACCTGGCGTGGATGTGGATGCTGGGCCGCTACCCCGCGACCAAGATTTCTGTCTTTGCATTTTTGACGCCGCTGTTTGCGCTGCTGTTCGGTGCGCTGTGGCTCAACGAAGCGGCCACCCCCAGCCTGCTGGCGGCGCTGGTGCTGGTGGCGCTCGGCATCGTCCTTGTCAATCGCAAGTCTGCTTGATCGGACAGATGCTGCTGCCTACGCGGCTGCGCGTTTTTGGGCAAATTCAACGTACCAGTCCAGGCACGCCGGGTTGGCCATCGCATCGCGGTTGACTACTTTGTCGATTGGCTGACCCAGCAGCAGCTTTTTGATCGGCAACTCCTGTTTTTTTCCGGACAACGTGCGCGGAATCTCCGCCACTTGAAAAATGTCGTTGGGTACAAAACGCGGCGACAGCGCAATCTTGATGGCGTTGTTGAGCTTGACCCGCATGGCTGCATCGAGCGCCACGCCTTCGCGCAACACCACAAACAGCGGCATGTAGCTGTCGCGCCCCAGGTATTCGAGGTCCACCACCATCGAGTCGATCACCTCGGGCAGGGCCTCGACCGCGCTGTAGAGCTCGCTGGTGCCCATGCGCAGGCCGTGGCGGTTGATGGTGGCGTCCGAGCGGCCATAGATGACGCAGCCGCCAGCGGGTGTGATTTTGAGCCAGTCGCCGTGGCGCCAGACGTTCGGGTACATGTCGAAGTAACTCGACAAATAGCGCTTGTTGCCTTCATCGCCCCAAAAATACAGGGGCATCGAGGGAATTGGCTGGCTGCAGACCAGCTCACCGACTTCGCCGATGACGGGTTCACCGGCTTCGTTCCAGGCCTCCACCGCGCAGCCGAGCAGACGGCACTGCATCTCGCCCGGCACCTGCGGTAACTCGCGGTTACCGCCGATGAACGCGCCGGCAAAATCGGTCCCTCCCGAGATGTTGCACCACCAGATATCGTGGGTGCCGAGCTTGTCAAACTGCGTCGTTCCCCAACGCTGCGACTCTTCTGACAACGGTGACCCTGTTGTGCCCAGCGCGCGAACCTGGCTGAGATCACCGCAGACCGACAAATCAGTTCCTGCTTTCATGCAGTTCCCAAAAAATGCCGCGCCAGCGCCGAAAAACGTTACACCGAGTTGCGCAGCGAAGCGCCACAAGGTGGTCCAGTCCGGCTTGTCCTTGCTGCCGCCCGGGTTGCCGTCGTAGATGCAGCAGGTCGTGCCGTTGAGCAGTCCGCTCATTTGCGCGTTCCACATGACCCAGCCGGTTGAGCTGTACCAGTGGAAGCGTTCACCCCACGAATTTGGCGCGTAGCTGCAGCCGATATCGTTGTGCAGGGTCTTGAGCGCCAGCGCTACGATGACGGTGCCGCCATGCCCGTGCACGATGGGTTTGGGCAGGCCGGTGGTGCCGCTGGAATACACAATCCACAGCGGGTGGTCAAACGGCAGCCACATCGGCTCAAACGCCGTCGTTTCAGCATCATTTCGGGCTGTAGCCAAAGTCAACGATGCAGAGTTAGCTATGGTTTTTGTAGCATCCAGATTGCTATGCACGATCACATGCTGCACGCTGGGCAGGGCAGCGCGCAACTCGTCGAGCACGGCCGTGCGGTCAAAGTCGCGTCCGCCGTAGCTCACACCGTCGCAGGCAATCAACACCCTGGGCTCAATCTGTTTGAAGCGGTCCAGAACGGCGTTGGTGCCCATGTCGGGCGCGCAGATGCTCCAGACGCCGCCCAGGCTCGCCACCGCCAGGAAGGCCACCATGGCTTCGGGAATGTTCGGCAGGTAGGCGGCGACCCGATCTCCGGGCAACACACCCTGCGCTTTCAGGTGCAGGGCCAGCGACGCCACCTGGCGTCGCAACTCGGGCCAACTCAATTCACGCGCCGCCGCGCCCGCCGCGAGGCTTTTTTCGTTGTGGCTGATCAGTGCCGGGAAACCGGCGGCGTCAGCCTTCTCCACATGGCGGAAAACCTGCTGTGCGTAATTGAACTGCGCGCCTGGAAACCAGGTCGCGCCCGGCATGTGATTGCCGGCCAGCACCGCGCTGTGCGGAGTTGGCGACTGCAGATCGAAATAGTCCCAGATGCTTTGCCAGAAAGCATCGAGGTCGGTAACCGACCAGCGCCACAACTCGTCGTAAGCGTTAAAGGACAGGCCATGATTTTTATGCAGCCAGTCCTGATAAAGACGAATTTGGGGAATGTAGGGCGAATCCATGCTTTGAGCTTACTGCGCCGCAAGCCGCGCAAGCCAGCGGGAATGCCCGAAGCACCGCCAAAAACGAGCAGTTTGATTTATTTCGCACAGTTGTGCTAATATTTGTGCATGGATGCCAAAACCCAGAAAAGCGAGATGACCCGCGCCGCGATTGTTGGTGCGGCGCTGGACCTCGCCTCTGCCGACGGGCTCGAAGCGATCACGTTGCAGGCCGTTGCGGACCGGCTGGTTTTGTCCAAGAGCGGCGTGTTTTCGCGCATCGGCTCGCGCGAGGCGCTGCAGAAAGCCGTGATCGAGGAGTTTGGCCGGCGCTTCCTCGCCGATGTCTTTGTACCGGCCATGCAGTTGCCCAAGGGCCTGCCACGGCTGGACGCTGTCATGCAGCGCTGGATCGTGCGCATGCGCGATGTCGAGGTGAAGTCCGGCTGTATCTACACCGCCGGCGCCTTCGAACTCGATGACCGCGAAGGCGAGCTGCGCGATGTGCTGCTGCAGGAAGTGACGCGCTGGCGCGCCGCGCTGCGCCGCACTGTGCAGCAAGCCATCGACGCCGGCCACCTCCTGGCCAATACCGATCCCGAACAGCTCGTCTGTGAAGTCAGCGCCCTCGCCATGGGCCTGCTGCACGACGCGCGCTTTTTGCGCGACCCACGCGCCGCCGAGCGGGCCCTGGCCAGTTGGCAGCGCCTGAAAACCAGTTACCAGGCTTGAGAGCCTAAGCGTCCTTCGCCCATGCCCGCCTTTCACGTCAAAACACCCCCGCTCGTCGTTGCAAATGCGCGCCATGGTCCGAGCCATGGCTGTGCTTTGCGCCTTGATCGGAGGCGTTTTGACGCGCCTTTCGGACAAGGCCGAAAAACGCTTAGGCTCTAAGACCTGACGAGAAGTGATGCCCCACAAGGGCTTTTTGTTCACCCCTATTTCGCACAGCCGTGCGAAGAAAAAAAGGAAATGCCATGTTGCTCCTGGTCGTCCCCCTTGCCCTGTTTGTCCTCGTGCGTACGGTGCGTGCCATCCGCGAATCATTGCGTGGCGTGCCGCGCAGCAACCGCGACTGGATCTGGTACTGAAATGAAACCCGCCATGACACGCAGCTCCCTTGAAGCCACCGCCGCTTTCTACAACACCAGCCCCGTCACCCGGCTGTTCCGCTGGGGTCTGGGCGCATCGCAGCGCCTGTGGCCGGCGCTGGCGGTACGTGCCGCCTATCGCCTGTTCGGCACGCCGCTGCCGCCGCGCTGGCTGGCCCGTCGCCGCGTCTGGCCGGCCGACTGGGCCATCAGCGTCTGGCCGTTTGAAGACGCCAGCATCACGCTGTACACCCGGCCGGTCGCGCCACACGGCCCTGTGGTGCTGCTGGTGCACGGCTGGGGCGGCCACGCCGGTCAGATGCTGGCGCTGGCTGACAGCCTGCAGGCGCAGGGCCTGCGCGCAGTGATCCTTGAAATGCCGGCACATGGCCGCAGCGCCGGCCCGACCAGTAACCTGCCGCAGTTCGCGCGCGCCATCGATTACGCAGCGGCGCGTCTGCAGCAACAGGGTTTCAGCGTGAACGCGGTGGTTGCGCATTCGCTGGGCGCCAACGCCGCGGCCTTTGCCGCCAGCCGCGGCCTGCCGGTGCGCAAGCTGGTTCTGCTGGCACCGCCGGCCTCGCCGCATGAGTACACGCGGCTGTTTGCACAGGTCTTCGGCCTGAGCGAGCGCACTCGTGCCGCAATGCAAAAACGCTTCGAGGCGCGCGAGGGCATCCTGATGCCGCAGTTCGAGCCGCAGGCTGTCGGCCCGCGCATCACCCAGGCCACGCTGGTGGTCCATGACAGGCGCGACAGCATTAACCGCTTCGCCGACGGCGTGGCATTCAGCGAGGCGATCTCCGGCGCAAGCCTGCTGGCGACACAGGATCTTGGGCACAGCCGCATCTTGAAGGACGCCGGCGTGCTGCAGGCTGTAGCTTCCTTTTTGGCCTGAGGCCGCGCAACCACCATCTTGCTCTTGTGTCCGGCTTGCCTTGCGCCTAGCATGGCGCACCTACAACACGAGGAGAACGACGATGGGCATGTTTGGCTGGACGGAAAAAAGTAGCGCGGTACTGCAACAGGGCGGGGTGATCGGGCCGGATGAACGCCTGCCATGGCCGCAGACTGCGGTAATGGGTGTGCAACACGTGATCGCGATGTTCGGCGCCACAGTGCTGGCGCCCATCCTGATGGGTTTCGATCCGAACATTGCGATTCTGATGAGCGGCATCGGTACCTTGATCTTTTTTCTGGCCACCGGCGGCAAGGTGCCCAGTTACCTCGGTTCCAGTTTTGCCTTCATCGGCGTGGTGATTGCCGCCACCGCCTATGCCGGCAAGGGGCCGAATGCCAACATCAGCGTGGCGCTAGGCGGCATCATTGCCTGTGGTGTGCTGTACACGGTCATAGGCGCCATTGTTCAGGCCGTCGGCACTGGCTGGATCGAACGTTTCATGCCACCGGTGGTCACTGGCGCAGTGGTGGCGGTGATCGGCCTTAACCTGGCCGGCATCCCGATCAAGAACATGGCCGCCAGCAATTTCGATTCCTGGATGCAGGTCGTCACTTTCGTCAGCGTCGCGCTGGTGGCGGTGATGACGCGCGGCATGGTGCAGCGCCTGCTGATCCTGGTCGGACTGATCGTGGCGACCCTGATTTATGCGCTGCTGACGAATGGCCTGGGCCTGGGCAAACCGGTGGACCTGTCGGTGATTGCCAATGCCGCGTGGTTCGGCCTGCCGGCTTTCGCCGCGCCAGTGTTCACGATGAACGCGATGCTGCTGATCGGTCCGGTTGCCGTCATCCTGGTGGCCGAGAACCTGGGCCACATCAAGGCCGTCACCGCCATGACCGGCAAAAACCTGGACCGCTACATGGGCCGTGCCTTTATCGGCGATGGCGTGGCGACCATGGTGTCAGGCGCGGCTGGCGGTACGGGCGTCACCACCTACGCGGAGAACATCGGTGTAATGGCCGCCACCAAGATTTACTCGACGGCGGTGTTCCTGGTCGCGGCCCTGATCGCCATCTTGCTCGGCTTCAGCCCCAAGTTCGGCGCGCTGATCCAGGCAATTCCGCTGCCGGTGATGGGCGGCGTCAGCATCGTGGTGTTCGGCCTGATTGCGGTGGCCGGCGCCAGGATCTGGGTTGACAACAAGGTGGACTTTTCAGACAACAAGAACCTGCTGGTCGCGGCCATCACGCTGGTACTGGGCACCGGGGATTTCACGCTGAAGTTCGGCCAGTTCGAGCTCGGCGGGATTGGCACCGCAACCTTTGGCGCCATCTTGTTGTACGCGCTGCTTAACCGCAAGCCGGCCGCAACCGGAAGCTAGAACTAGTCGGCGGTCTCAGCCTTGGCCTTGGCCAGGGCGGCTTTGGTTCTGGCCAGCTCGCGCTCGAGCTCGGCACGTTCGCCGATTTCCTGCTCCAGTACCCGATTGACCTGAGCCAGGTCCTCGGCCGACTCCTGGATTTTGGTTTCCAGCTCATCGCTTTTGCGCAGCGCTTGCGCGACATCGTCGCTTTGTACCTGGTTCGGAAACTCCTGCTTGAGCACGGTGTTGATCACGAACAGCTCGTTCGCCGACTGCTCTACCGTTTCCTTGACGGCCTCGTTCTGGTCAAGCGCGCGCTCCAACGGTGTGGGCACGGTAGAAGAAGAAGACGAGGACTGCTGCTGGGGCATGGCGAAGGGCGGAGGTTAAACAGGAAATACCGGCTGTGCAGGGCTTGGAACGCACCAAGTCTGGCCTGCTTCCAAAACCCGTTACCAATATATCACTCTCTGCACAGTGTCGAAACAGTGAAAGCCCCGCAACCCCCTAGGGCTTACGGGCGGCCCCTGCGCCATCTCGCTGCGCCCGATCCCCTCAAGGCGATGCTTTTTTGGGCAATGCCGCAGCACCTTTTTTCGGCTCTGGCTCCGGGCCGAAGATTTTGCCCAGGGTGGCGCCTATGCGCGCGCCTATGGCCGTGCCTATGCCTGGCAACACCGCCGTGCCCACCACCGCGCCAGCCACTGCGCCAGCCGGCGCGGACACCTTGACATTTTCAAACGGGCCAGAGACCTTCAGCGGCACACCGATCACACCATCGACCAGGTCGACCGCAAACTCGGACTCGATCTGGCGGTTTGCAATCCGGGCCTGGCCCGACGCGGTCAGAGCGCCGGAGGTGGCCTTGACGCCGGTATAAGTCACGACTATGCCTTGCGGCGTGTTTTGCGTGTCCATCTGGCCGGTCACCGTGTCCAGTGGGGTCTGTCCGGCGTAGTCCCTGCCGAGGCTGCGCACCGCCTTGTCCAGGTCGAAGCGCAGCAGCATGGCGCGGCGCATGCTGAAGATGGTTTTGGTGTGCAGCGATTGCGCGAGCTCGCCCACGGTGTCGCCATCGGCCAGCAGCGAGGTGTCGCCTGATGCCTGGCCCGAAATCACGGAGTTGCGGTTGAAGGCGGCCATCGCGCTGGCGACCTCCACGCCCTGCGGTTTGAGCGTGCCCTCCAGACGCAGCCGGCCCTTGTCGCGAGTCTTGATTTCGACCTCGCCATCCGCCGTGCCGCCGCCGACGCGGATTTGTGTGGTCCAGCGATCTTCCTGGCCCTGCCGGGTCAGCCTCAAATCGGTAGCCGGTTGCACACCGGGTCTGCGCAACTGGGCCTGACGCGGACGCCAGGCCGGGTCGAAATCGACTTCACCGTCGAACACCACGGCCATGCCACGGCGCGAGATCCAGGTCACATCGCGAAACACCAGGCGCCCCAGCACCGTGGCGTCCGGATTGCTCCGCGCGATGCTCGGCCCCTTGTCCAGCGCCCGCAGGGACAATTGCGGAAGTACCGCACCATCCAGATCGGCACTGTCGAACTGCAGCCGGCCGTCAAGCAAAGCCGGCAGACTGGGGTGGAGCGTCAGCTTTTTGATGGTGATCGCCGGGGTCTGGCGGGTCGCTACATCACGGACCACGACTGCGGGAACCGGGAACAGGCGCCAGTCCAGTGCGCCGACCGTGACTGGAACGCCAAGCCTGGCCTCCAGTTCCACAGAGGCTTTCGCAGCGAGTTCCTCGTCACTGGGCAGCAGCAGCACCAGCGCCAGCCAGCCGCCCACCAGCAGCGCAAGCAGCACGCCAGCGGCAACCATCCATTTATTTCTAGCTTGCATGCATGTCTTTCGGTTGACTCGGTCCCAGTTCGCTAGCCTAACCGGCTCCGGCCGCACCGCTGTAGGCGGCAATCTCTTTATAGTCAGAGCATTCAAGCCTTTTTGGAACTGCGCCATGCCTGTCTGGAAAAGACCGATCTCCGTTGAACTGCTTACCCTCAACAACGCCAACAGCGCGGTGACGCACTTGGGCATCGAATTCCTTGAGGTCGGCGACGACTTCATACGCGCCCGCGTGCCGGTCGACGAACGCACACGCCAGCCCTACGGCCTGTTACATGGCGGCGTTTCGGTGGTGCTGGCCGAAACCCTGGGCTCCTGCGGCGCCGCCTTTGCCGCGCCCGAGGGCTACCGCACCGTCGGCCTGGACATCAACGCCAATCACCTCAAGGGCACGACCAGCGGCTGGGTCACGGGCATCACGCGCCCGGTACACATTGGCCGCAGCACCCAGGTCTGGGCGATTGAACTGACCAACGACGTCGGCGAACTGACCTGCGTGTCACGCATCACAATGGCGATGCTGCAGCCAAAGTAACCCGTCCTACAAGCTAAATCGGCCTCCAGCCCATGCCATACCGGCGCAAGCAGCTATCAATAAAGTAGCATTGCGGGAGTTATTCCGTGTCGGTCCGCGCCAAACGCTCGCTTTTCCAATACACGTCGTCGCCGCCCTTCCCATCCGGTCTATTTCGGTTGAGCACGCGTGACAACACGAACAGCAGATCACTCAGCCGGTTCAGATACTGGCGAGGCGATTCCTTCAGGGTCTCGGCCTGGTCCAGCGCCACCACCGCGCGTTCGGCGCGCCGCGCCACCGTGCGGCAGACGTGCGCAAGTGATGCGGCGCGTGAACCGGCCGGCAAAATGAATTCCGCCAGGCGCGGCAGCCTGGCGTTGTATTTTTCCAGCGCCGCGTCCAGCAGTGCCACCGCCTCCGGCTTGAGCAGCTCGAAGCCCGGAATCGACAACTCGCCGCCAAGGTTGAACAGCTGATGCTGCACTTCGACCAGCAGTTCGCGGACATCGGGCTGCATCTCTTCGCACAGCAGCACGCCGATCTGCGAGTTCAGTTCGTCAACATCACCCATGGCATGCACACGCAAGCTGTTCTTGGAAACGCGGGTGTTGTCGCCTAGCCCGGTAGTGCCGTTGTCACCGGTGCGGGTAGCGATTTGTGAAAGTCGGTTGGCCATGGTGTGTGGGTTGGTGATCGCAGCGTGGCTAACGGGCCGCGTTACGCGAAGCAAGAAAATGTGTGCGGGTCGGTCCGGATGTCAGCGATGCAACGCCCTGCAAAAGAGCTGGCGGGACAGCACCGGCTGAGCTGCAATAGCCCCTCATTCATTTTTAGGACAACTGCATGCAGATTCAAAAACATTCTATTCCCAACTCCCTCACCTTTGACAAGCGCAGCGTGCTGTTGCTGGCACTGTTGACCCTGGGCACGGCTGCCGCGGTGCGGGCACAGACAGCGCCTGGCACCGCCATCCCGCCTAATCGCGCCACGTCGCAGGATCTGGAAGCCGCCTTCAAGCGCGCCGACCTCAACCAGGACGGCAAGCTCAGCCGCCAAGAGGCCGAGTTCTTTCCCGCCGTGGTGCAACGCTTTGAGCAGATCGACAGCAACCGTGACAGCTTTATTTCGCTGGACGAATTCAGCCGGGCGGCTAACTCCTGACACGCATTTTTTTAAGTTCAGGGGCTGCGGGATAGCCCATGGGGACAGGACGGTGCACACGTCGTAAACTGTGCACTGGCCTTCCGGAGACCCCCCATGAACGCACCCCTGCCCCACCACCTGCTTCCTGAAATCCACCAGCGGGAAACACCCGCGGCCTTGATTGATGCGCTCAAAGCGCGTTTTGCCGAGCGCTGCTCCACCGCGCTGGTGGTGCGTGAGCAGCATGGGCGCGATGAGTCCTCGTTTGCCGCACCGCCGCCGGCAGCCGTGGTATTTGCCGAAAACACCACCGATGTGGCCGATGCCGTCAAGCTGGCCAGCCAGTACCAGGTGCCGGTGATTCCGTTTGGCGTGGGCACCTCGCTTGAAGGCCACTTGCTGGCGGTGCAGGGCGGCATCAGCATTGATGTGAGCCGCATGAACAAGGTCTTGTCCATCAACGCCGAGGATCTGACGGTCACGGTGCAACCCGGCGTGACGCGCAAGCAGCTCAACGAGGAAGTCAAAAGCACCGGCCTGTTTTTCCCGATCGATCCTGGCGCCGACGCGACCCTGGGCGGCATGAGCGCCACCCGCGCCAGCGGCACCAACGCCGTGCGTTACGGGACCATGCGCGAAAACGTGCTGGCCCTCGAGGTAGTCACCGCCACCGGCGAGGTCATCCGTACCGGTACCCGCGCCAAAAAGTCATCGGCCGGTTACGACCTGACGCGACTGATGGTCGGCAGCGAAGGCACCTTGGGCGTGATCACCGAGGTCACCGTCAAGCTCTACCCGCTGCCCGAAGCCATCTCGGCCGCGATCTGCTCGTTCCCGAGCATCGAGGCGGCGGTGCGTACCACTATCCAGGTGATCCAGCTCGGTGTGCCGATTGCGCGGGTCGAACTGATCGACAGCAATACCGTGCGCATGGTCAACGCCCACAGCAAGCTCGGCTTGCGTGAGGAACCGATGCTGCTGATGGAGTTTCACGGCTCACCGGCGGGCGTGAAAGAGCAGGCCGAAACCGTGCAGGAGATTGCCTCCGACTTCGGCGGGCAGGCCTTCGAGTGGGCCAGCACCCCGGAAGAACGCACGCGGTTGTGGACCGCGCGGCACAACGCCTACTTCGCGGCGATCCAGTCGCGCCCCGGCTGCCGCGCGATCTCGACCGACACCTGCGTGCCGATTTCTCGTCTGGCCGACTGCCTGCTCGAATCCGTGACCGAAGCCGATGCCAGTGGCATCCCCTATTTCCTCGTCGGCCATGTGGGTGACGGCAACTTCCACTTCGGCTACCTGATCGACCCGATGCTGCCGAAAGAGCGCGAAGTCGCCGAGGCACTCAACCACAAGCTGGTCCAGCGCGCGTTGGACCTGGAAGGCACTTGCACCGGTGAACACGGTGTCGGCCTGCACAAAATGGACTTTCTGGTCACCGAGACTGGCGACGGCGCGGTCGAGATGATGCGCACCATCAAGCGCGCTCTTGACCCGAAAAACATCATGAACCCGGGCAAGATTTTTACGCTGTGATGCCGGCACGCCGTGGGCTGCGCCGGCCCGGCGAGCGAAGCTGATTCGGGATGCTTTACCTTTTCCTCAAGGCGTTTCACCTCGCGGCAGTCCTTACCTGGGCAGGCGGCATGCTGGCGCTGGCGGTGGTACTGGCATCACAACGCGCGCACGGCGCCCAGGCCAGCGGGCAGCCGCTGCTCGCCGCGATTTATCGCTGGGACCGGCGGGCCACCACCCCGGCGCTGGCCGTGGTCTGGCTGCTGGGCATCACGCTGGTGGTCATGGGCGGCTGGTACAGCGCGCCCTGGCTGTGGGTCAAATTCGCGATCGTCTTTGTGCTGTCGGGACTGCACGGCAACCAGTCGGCCGGCCTGCGCCGGCTGCTGGCCGGACAGGTCACGCAGCCGCCGGCCTCGGTACGCTGGGTGCCGGGGCTCACGATCGTCGCCATCACCGCTGTGGCGCTGCTGGTGATCATCAAGCCCTGGGGCAACGTCTAGGTTTTTGGGTCATCGGGCCGAGGATGTCTTCCCGCTTGTCATTCCGGACTTGATCCGGGATCCATGTTCGCGCTGTGCCGTCATCACGCTGCGCCGGTAATTGGCTACGGGCAGTAGTTTCAACTCCCCACTCCCACCCCTAGCCCCTCCCTCGCCCCGCTGGGCGATGGAGGGGGACTTCATGTGGCCGCGTGTGCTGCGCTCGCGTGCAAACATGACCGTTCGTTGGGCTCCGGATGTTTGTCCCCGCATTGATTTATTCCCCACCCGTCGGGCTGGGCCGAGGAGCACAGCCGAAAATGGATCAGGGCGAGCGATTGTTTGAGGCGAAGCCGAGTTCGAGCTCGGCCCCGTTTTCGGCGAGCACCGCAGGTTGCCTGGAGCGAAGCGTAAGGACCCAGACCATCGGGTCGCCTTCTCTTTGCTTACTTTCTCTTGGCGACGCAAGAGAAAGTGAGTTGCCGCCGGGCAACCCCCGGCCAGCAGTCGCAGGCACACCATGCTACTCAAGGCGAACCGGGAGCAGGGCGTGATGTCTCAGACAATCGCTCTGGCCCGCAGGCCTCAAGCGCCCTTGCCGCCCCGCAAGCGTTCAATCAGGCCGTTGAGTTCATCGAGTGAGGAAAACTGGATCGCCACCTCGCCCATGTCCTCGCGCCGGCCATTGCGTTTGACCTGTTTCTTCACGCGCACCTCAACGTCCGCCATCAGCAGGTCGGCCAGCTCTTCTTCGACGCGGCGGGTATCGCGCGACTTTTCCTTGGCGGCTTTTTGCGGCTTCAGCGAAAACTCAGCGCTGAGCTTTTTGACCAGACTTTCGGCTTCGCGCACGGACAGCTTTTTCGCGGCGATCTGGTTGCCCGCCGTGATTTGCGTCGCCCGGTCCAGGCTCAGCAGCGCGCGCGCATGGCCCATGTCGATGTCGCCGGCCATCAGCATGGTCTGCACTGGCTCGGCCAGGTTCAGCAGGCGAAGCAGGTTGGACGCGGCGCTGCGCGAGCGGCCCACGGCCTGGGCTGCAAGTTCGTGAGTGAGCCCAAACTCTTTTACCAAGCGTTGCAGACCCTGGGCCTCTTCCAGCGGGTTGAGGTCTTCGCGCTGGATGTTTTCGATCAACGCCATGGCGGCGGCCGACTCATCGGGCACATCGCGCACCAGCACCGGCACGCTGTCCAGGCCGGCGATTTTGGCGGCACGGAAACGCCTTTCGCCGGCGATGATTTCATACTTGCCGTCGTTGGCACCGGAGCTCAAGCGACGAACAAGAATCGGCTGCATGATGCCCTGCACCTTGATCGATTCAGCCAGCTCGTAGAGCGCGCCCTCGTCCATGCGGGTGCGCGGCTGGTACTGGCCGGCCACCAGGTCGGTCAGCAGCAGCGACGCCGGCTGACCGGGGCTAGTGGCGCTGCTGGCGCCGTTTTCAAGCACGTGGGCGGACTCGCCGACGGTGGGGCCCAGCAGAGCCTGCAGGCCGCGGCCCAGCCCCTTGGGTTTTTTGGTAACCATGTTTTTCCTTCGTTTCGGTGTTCAGTGTTCGGTGTTGGATGTACTTATTCGGCCGTGCTGCCGCCCAGCGACTGCAACACGCCGCGCCAGAGGGCGTCGCGTTCTTCATAAGGCTGGGCGTCCTGCCGGCCGCTGGCGCCTTCCCACACAGAGGTCAGCACCATCACCAGGCCGGAGGACGGCTGCACGTAAATGCCCTGGCCGTGGATGCCCTGCATGGCAAAGCTGCGTTCCTTCATCGGCAGCAGCCAGAACTGGTAGCCGTAGCCGAAATAAGGCGTGGCCTTGCGCGGTTTGAAGGCTTCCGGCTGTCGCGCGGGGTCGGTGGCGTCCAGCAGGTAATCCTGCGGCACGACTTGTTGCGCACCCGCTCTGCCGCCGTTGGCCAGCAGCCGGCCAAGCCGGCCCCAGTCGCGCAGGCTGGCGTTGAAGGCGCCGTAGGATTGTTCCTGCCCATCACTGGAAATGCGCCAGAAAGCGTCGTGTTCGGCACCCATCGGTTTCCACAGCCATTCGCTGGTGAGTTCGGCAACGGTTTTTCCGCTGGCCGCCGTCAGCACACGGCCCAGCACATCGGTTTCGGCGCTGGCATAGACAAATTTTTCCCCGGCGGCGCTGTGCCGGCCGGTGATGGAGCGCAACACGTCTGCCGGCGTGCCGGCACCGGGCGCACCGGCCCCGGCCAGCGCCAGTCGCGCGATATCGTCGTTGCCGTCGTAACGCTCGGTGAAGGTCAGGCCCGAGCTCATGCGCAGCAACTGCCGCACGGTGGTGGCGCCGTAAGGGCTGCCGGCCAGCGCCTTCACGTATTTCTCGGCGGGGTCGTCCAGCGAGGCGATCACGCCGCGGGCGTGGGCCTGGCCGACCAGCAGCGAGGTCACGCTTTTCGCCATCGAGAACGAGAGGAAGCGCGCATCGTCCTTGCGGGCGTAGCGGTAATGCTCGGCAACAATCTCGCCGTTTTTGAGCACCAGCAAGCCGGTCGCCCGCTGGCGTTCCAGGTAGTCAGCCAAGGTGTAGCTGATGTTGCGGTAGCGGTAACTGATGGCCGGCGGCTGCGCCACCTGCGGCAAGGCACTGGCCTGCTGCGCGCGCGCGACTGTGCGTGTGCGCACACCCGGCACCTTGTCGAGCGCCGACCAGGCGCCGACACGGTTCGGATTGTTGTACCAGGTCGCGGCATTGCCCCGCGGGTAGTTTTGGGCCTTGCCGAGCCTCTCTTCGTCGGGTTCGGCGCGCACCGGGCCCCACAGAGTCGCCAGCGCAAGCACCAGCCAGGCGCTGCGGCCCACCAGCCCGGGGCGCGCGCCGCTATTCATTCGCTGCGGCCCGCCAGCGCCATCAGGCGCTCCAACTGGTCATGGGCGCCGGGCCAGTCGGCGAGGCCGCTGTCTGCGTTGAGATGGCCCAACGGGCCGGCATCGAGAAACTCCGCGTTCCAGACAGCGGCAAATTCACGCGCGCGCTCGGGCCGGCAGTAAGGGTCGCGGCTGCTGGCCAGCACCACCGAAGGGAAGGGCAATTTGTTCATGGGCACCGGTGCCCAGCTCGTCAGCATCTGCCGCACTTCCTCGCGGTCCACGTCGGGCGGCGCCACCAGCAATGCGGCTTTGACCCGGCCGGTGTTGCGCGAGTGCGCCGCCCAGGCGGCCGTCAGGATACAGCCCAAGCTGTGCGCCACCAGCACGACCTGCTCGCTGCTTCCCAGCACCACATCCTCCAGCCGCGCGATCCAGTCGCCGCGCAGCGGCTGCATCCAGTCATGCTGCTCTACGCGCTGATATCCATGCGCCGCCTCCCACAGGCTTTGCCAGTGACCGGGCCCGCTGTTCTGCCAGCCGGGCAGCACCAGGACATTCGACGCCTTCATCGGTCACAGTCCCTGATTGCTATGATTTCAGGAGCTGTCCACCCTTGTCCGGCATGGGCTATAAGGCGATTTGACTCGAAACCCTGCATCACATGACCTTGATGCGCTGCACCATCTCTTCAGCAAAGGCCACAAAGGCCAACGCACCCTTGGAGGCCGGATCGAACACCACGCCGGGCAGGCCGTAACTCGGCGCTTCGGCCAGTCGCACATTGCGCGGGATCACCGTGTTGAACACCTTGTCGCCAAAATGCTCCTTGAGCTGATCGCTGACCTGCTGCTGCAGAGTGATGCGCGGGTCAAACATCACGCGCAGCAGACCGATGATGGCCAGCTCCTTGTTGAGGTTGGCGTGCACCTGTTTGATGGTGTTGACCAGATCCGTCAGGCCTTCGAGCGCAAAGTACTCACACTGCATGGGCACGATCACGCCGTGGGCGCAGCACAAGCCGTTGAGCGTCAGCATGCTCAGAGACGGCGGGCAGTCGATCAACACGAAATCGTAGTTGTCGGCCACCGCCGCCAGCGCCAGCTTCAAGCGCTTTTCGCGGCGCTCAACCTCGACCAGCTCAACCTCGGCGCCAGCGAGTTCGCGATTCGCACCGAGCACGTCATAACCACATTTTTCGCTGTGCACACGGGCCTCGGCAATCGAGGCTGACTCCAGCAACACGTCGTAGACCGTGAGTTCGAGCTTGCGTTTGTCCACGCCGGAACCCATGGTCGCATTGCCCTGCGGGTCCAGGTCAATCATCAGCACCCGCTGGCCGACTTTGGCCAGGCCGGCTGCGAGATTGACGGTCGTGGTGGTTTTGCCGACCCCGCCCTTTTGGTTGGCAATACAGAATATCTTGGCCATCTTGTTCTTTTAGTTGTTGGTCGGGATTATTTGGAGACAGCCAGCTTGATGCCAAAGCCAATCAGGAATACGCCCGCAGCCTTGTTCAGCAAGCTGGTGATCCTGGGACTGGAACGAATGCGCTCAGCCAGGAAGTGGGTGAGCAACACCGAAGTCAGGCCATAGAAAAAGGTCAAGCCGGCAATCGTTGCGGCCATCACCGCAAAGGTGGTCATACCCTGATGCAGCGCCGGGGCCACAAACAGCGGGAAAAAAGCCATGTAAAAAACAATCGCTTTGGGGTTCAGCAGGGTGATCAGCAAGGCCTGGCGGAAGTAGTGCCGCGGCTTGATCTGCAGGATGGGCGCATCGCCGGGTTTGGCCATCAGCATCTTGATGCCCAGCCAGGCCAGGTAGATGGCGCCGGCCCACTGGACAATGTGGAAGGCTGTTGGGTAAGCCGCCATCACAGCTGAAACACCGGCCACAGCGGCCCACAGCAGCACCTGGTCACCCGCGATCACGCCGAAGGTGGCGCCCAGTCCACCGGGGATGCCGCCCTTGCTGGTGGAAGTGATAAGCGCGAGGTTGCCGGGGCCCGGGATCAGCAAAAAAACAATGATGGCGATGACAAAAGCGCCGTAATCAGCGACGCCAGCAAAAGAGCCCAGCATAAAAATCCCCGGAGTGAGGCGTGAGTTTACGTCAGCGGAAACACGCGACAGGCTGACTCACCCTGAAATCGGTGTTTTGGAGACCTCCATGCAGCTCAACCGGTGTTTTTTGGCCTCATCCAGACGATACATCGATCGGCGTCCAGCCCCGGCACCTGCAACTGTTCCACGTGAAACACCTCGGCCGAGACCGGCAACGCGGTGATTTCGTTAGCCGGGTGTTTGCCCTTCATGGCCAGCCAGGCACCTCCCGGCGCCAGCGCACTGACCGACCACTGGGTGAAATCATGCAGCGAGGCAAAGGCCCGCGAGCAGATCACGTCGAAGGGCTGGGTCAGGGTTTCGACGCGTGCATGGATGCCGGTCAGATTGGGCAGCTTCAGGGACAGCGCGGCCTGCTTGATAAACGCTGCTTTTTTGGCCACCGTGTCCACGCAACTGACAGCGATTTCCGGGCGGCAAATCGCGATCACCACACCCGGCAGCCCTGCCCCCGAACCAACGTCGAGCAGGTTAGCTTGGCTCAACCCGGCTTGTGCAAGATGACGGCGCAAGGGCTCAATCACCGCCAGGCTGTCGAGCAGGTGGTGCGTCAACATCTCGGCCGGGTCACGCACTGACGTGAGGTTGTAGACCTGGGTCCACTTGGCAATCAGGTCCAGGTAGTCGAGCAACTGGCCGACCTGCACATCGTCCAGGTCCAGTTGCAGCACGGTCAGCCCGCCGCGCAATTCCTGTTCACGGGGTCGCATCAGGCGTCGGCCTGCTCGGTGGTTTTGAGCGGAGCCGTGTTTTTCCAGAGGTTCTTTTTCAGGTGCACCAGCAGCAGCGAGATGGTGGCCGGCGTGATCCCGGAAATGCGTGAGGCCAAGCCCAGGGTTTCCGGCCGGTATTTGGCCAGAGTCTGCCGCGCCTCAAAACTCAGGGCCGACACCTGCAGATAGTCCAGGTCGGCCGGCAGCTTCAGGTTCTCATAATGCGAGGCGCGCTCCACCTCGATTTTCTGCAAGTCGATGTATCCGGCGTATTTGATGGCAATTTCAATCTGCTCGATCACGCTGCGTGCCAGGTCAGCGGCCGCCGATGTTTCACGTGGAACACCGGCTGCATCGACAGGCGCCAGATCGGCGTTCACGTATTTGCCGCTTTCCAGTGACATCAGCGCGGCGTAGTCCACGTCGGGCCGGCGCAGCAAGTCGAGCAGGTTGTATTCATGCTCGATCGCCTTGCCCAGCACCCGCTCGGCCTCAGCCGCCGGCAGGCTGCGCGGGTTGACCCAGATGGACCGCAGGCGTTCTGTTTCACGTGAAACAGCGTCCCGCTTGCGGTTGAAGGCATCCCAGCGCGCATCATCGACCAGCCCCAGCTCCCTGCCCTTTTCGGTCAAGCGCATGTCGGCGTTGTCTTCGCGAAGCATCAGGCGGAATTCGGCCCGGCTGGTGAACATGCGGTAAGGCTCGGTCACGCCTTTGGTGATCAGGTCGTCGACCAGCACGCCCAAGTAGGCCTCGTCGCGCTTGGGCAGCCAGGAATCCTTGCCCTGGCACTGCAGCGCGGCATTGATACCGGCGAACATGCCTTGAGCCGCCGCCTCTTCATAACCGGTGGTGCCATTGATCTGGCCGGCAAAAAACAGCCCGGCTACCGCACGCGTCTCGAACGTGCTCTTGAGTGAACGCGGGTCGAAGTAGTCGTATTCGATGGCGTAGCCGGGCCGCAGGATGTGGGCGTTTTCCATGCCAGCCATGGAGCGAACCAAGTCGTACTGAATATCAAACGGCAGGCTGGTCGAGATGCCGTTGGGGTAAATCTCGTGAGTGGACAGGCCCTCGGGCTCCAGAAAAATCTGGTGACTGGCCTTGCCCGCGAAACGGTTGATCTTGTCTTCCACACTCGGGCAATAACGCGGCCCGACGCCGTCGATCTTGCCGGTGAACATCGGGCTGCGGTCAAAGCCGGAACGAATGATCTCGTGCGTGCGTTCGTTGGTGTGGGTGATCCAGCAGGGCATTTGCCGGGGATGGGCGATCTGCCCGCCCATGAAGCTGAACACCGGCACCGCGCCGGGCGTGCCGCCGGGCATGCCGTCGCCGGGCTGTACCGTGCATTTGCTGAAGTCGATGCTGCGCCCGTCGATGCGCGGCGGCGTGCCGGTTTTGAGTCGACCTTGCGGCAACTTGAGTTCTTTCAGGCGTGCGCTCAGCGACACCGCCGGCGGATCACCCGCCCTGCCCGCTGCATAGTTTTGCAGGCCCACATGGATCTTGCCGTCGAGAAAAGTGCCGGCCGTCAGCACCACGGTGCGCGACCGGAACTTGATGCCGACCTGGGTCACCGCGCCAACCACCCGGTCGCCCTCGACCATCAAATCGTCCACCGCCTGCTGGAACAGCCAGAGATTGGGCTGGTTCTCGATCATCCGGCGGATCGCCGCCTTGTACAAAATGCGGTCGGCCTGCGCCCGCGTCGCGCGCACGGCCGGACCCTTGGAGCTGTTGAGGATACGAAACTGAATGCCACCCTCGTCGGTGGCCAACGCCATCGCGCCGCCCATGGCGTCCACCTCCTTGACCAGATGCCCTTTGCCGATGCCGCCTATGGACGGGTTGCAGCTCATCTGGCCCAGGGTCTCGATGTTGTGGGTCAGCAGCAGGGTCTTGCAGCCCATGCGGGCCGAGGCCAGCGCAGCCTCGGTTCCGGCATGGCCGCCGCCGACCACGATCACGTCAAATTCTTGCGGGTAAAACATGCTTGTCTTTCAGAACACGGCCCATCAGGCCGTGATCAATTCCGTTTTCAGGCCCACGGCCTGGGCGGCCAGCGCCTGGCGGCGGTCGGCGGTCACAAACAGGTCGACCCGCGCGGCCTGGGCAGTGCCTATATGCAAGGCATCCATGGCGCGCAGCCGACTCATTTCCATGGCGGAAATTGAATGCGCCTCCACCTGGGCATCCAGCGCCACCAGGGTGAAATCCGCAAAATCACCCTGCACGTCACGCATGATGCGCCCGTAATCGTCGGCGTTGAGCAGCCCGTCATGGCGGTTGCGGTTGAGCGCCGAGGCAATTTCGGACTTGCAGTGTGCGGCCACCATGACCTCGGTGGCGCGGTCGCCCGCAGCCAGCACCTGGTCGCGGCCCGCCTCGATGTTGTAGCGCTTGTACAGGGCGGAGGTGTCAAACAGAATGCGCATTACCAGCCGCCTTCGCGTTCTTCAATGATCAACTGGGCGCCGGTTTTGCCGTCGGGCCTGACGATATGCAGCGGCGTGATCGGCCGCTTCCAGCTCGGAACCTTCGAAGGATTGTCAAGCTTGGGGGGAACCAGCTCCGCAACTGGCTTGCCGTGCCGCAGGATTCGCACGGTTTCGCCCTGCTCCACCAAGTCAATCATGGCGGCGGCGTTGGCGCGGAATTCGCTGAGGGGAATAATGTGCATTATGTACAAAATAGAGTGTTTGGTACATTTTAGCAAGTTTTTCCCTCCACAGGACCCGTCGCATGAAGCCCCTGTGCGCTATGGTGAAATCAGTGGATGAGCACACCCCCGAAACTCCTGATTTTTGCCGGCAGCACCCGCCTGGCCTCGTTCAATCGCAAGCTGGCCCACGCCGCCGCCGCCCTGGCGCGCGCTGCGGGCGCCGAGGTCACCCACATCGAACTGGCCAACTTCGACATTCCGATGTACAACGCCGACCTGGAAGCCAAAGGCACGCCAGCCGATGTCATGAAACTCAAGCAGATTCTGTTCGAGCACCCGGCCTGGATCATCTGCTCACCCGAGTACAACGGCAGCTACACCGCCCTGCTCAAAAACACCATCGACTGGGTTTCCAGCCCGGTCAAGGGCGACCCGGCCTGGCAGGAAGGCTTCAAGTCCTTCAGCGGCAAGGTCGTGGGCATACTCAGCGCCTCACCTGGCGCGCTGGGTGGCCTGCGTTCGCAAAGCCATCTGGCGCCGCTGCTGCTCAACGCGCAATGCTGGGTCGCGCCGCGCGCGTTTGCGCTGGGCCATGCCGGCGATGCGTTTGATGCAGAAGGCCGGCTGATCAATGACAAGCATCGAAGCAATGTGCAGGCGGTGATCGACCAGGTGCTGTCCGCCAGCCGCCGTTTGAATGACTGAATTGACCTCCCGCCCATGCGGGCCGGGCGCAAGCAGCTCCTGTTTTTATAGCAAACAACCATGAACTGCCGCCCCGGCTGCGGTGCTTGCTGCATTGCGCCGTCCATCAGCTCGCCGATTCCCGGCATGCCGCAGGGCAAGCCGGCGGGTGTGCGCTGTGTCCAGCTTGATGAAACCAATGCCTGCCGCATCTTCGGCCAACCCGGCCGGCCGGCGGTCTGTGGGCAGCTCATGCCATCGGTAGAGATGTGCGGGGCGAACGCCACCGCGGCGATGGTGTGGCTCAGCTCGCTGGAGCTGGCGACGGCGCCGGCGCCGGCGCCGGGGTTGTCATCCCGGACCTGATCCCCTTCGCTTGCGTCACGCTGCGCCTGCGATCCATTCTGGACAGTAGTTTCAACTCCCCACTCCCACCCCTAGCCCCTCCCTCGCCCCGCTGGGCGATGAAAGGGGACTTCATTTGGCCGCGTGCGCTGCGCTCGCGTGCACACATGACCGTCTGTTGGGATTCCCGCGCAGGAAGCGCTGCGCGCTTCCTGCACTCCGGATTTGAGTTCGGTATTTGTCTTTTCTCTTTTTTCTCCCCCACCCGTCGGGCTGGGCCCAGGGGCGCAGGTCAAAGCGAATCAGGGCGAGCGATCGTCTGAGCGTGCGAGTGCTAGCCCGACCCCGCTTTTACCGAGCACCGCAGCTTGCCCCGAAGCGCAGCCTAGGGAACCCGGACCATCGGGTCGCCTTTTCTTTGGTGATTTTCTTTCGGCGAAGCAAAAGAAAATTACTTGCCGCCGGGCAACCCCCGGCTAACAGGCAGAGGCACGTCCCAAACCCTGCGCACCACTGCTCCGCCCCATGTTCGTGGGATCACCGGACTTTCCCCATGCCACAAGGCCCGCGCCTTGCCTAAACTGCAGTCTCCCCACGATCAACCGGCGTTGCCAGGCCATTGCAGGCACGCCAACAAAGGAACCCATGCTCCGTCGCCTGTTCTCCAGCGGTGCCCTCGCCGCTATCGCGCTGGCTGCAGCGTTCACAGCCACGCCGGCCGCCGCGCAGGAGCGCATCGGCGTGCTGATGCTGCACGGCAAAAATCCGGGCAACAACAGGGACCCGAACTTCAGCCCCCTGAAAGACACCTTGGAGCGCCAGGGCTGGCTTGCCACCGTGCCCGACATGCCCTGGTCGCGCGGCCGCTATCTTGACGGCGGCCTGGACAAGGCCATCGCCGAGATCGCTGGCCACATCAAGGGCTTGCGCGACCAGGGCGCGACAAAAATCGTGATCATCGGCCACAGCATGGGTGTGCCCACCAGCATGGCGCATGCCGCGCGCGGCGGCGATGTGGATGCGCTGGTGGGGCTTGCGCCCGGCCACGCACCCGTGGGCTACTACACCCAGCCCTGGGGCAAGCCGGTGCACGACAGCATCAACGAGGCACGCGCGCTGGTGGCGGCCGGCAAGGGGGATTCGCGTGAACGCTTCAGCGACGTCAACCAGGGCCGCCAGCAAACCGTGGTCACCACAGCCAAGGACTTTCTGTCCTACTTCGACCCGACGTCGGATGCCGAAATGTCAGTGACCGCAGCGCGCATCCCGGCCAAGGTCCCGGTTATGACGGTGATCGGCGAGAAAGACCCGTTGTTCAGGACGATCAAGGCCTATTACGTCGACAAGCTGCCCGCCAACCCGAAGAACAAGTTTCTGGAAGTCTCGGGCGGTCACCTCGACACACCGCGTGTCGCCAGCGACGAAATCATCGCCTGGATCAAGACCGCCGTCGCTCCGTAAGCGCAGCCATATCGGGTAAGCACCATTTGCTATCAGTTTGATAGCTGGTTGCGCACATCCAGCATGGGCTGGAGCCCGATTTGGCTTGTAAAGGTTCAGCCTATCGGCCGGATACCGATCAGCGCACCATGCGCCCAGAAGGCAAACAGTGCCCAGCCCGCCACGCCCACCACCAGCGTGATGCCCGTGCCCGCAGCCGTCCCCGCCGGATACACGGTACCAGCCACCCGGTCACGCGCCCGTGCCGCCCGGAAGCTCAGCGCCGCCCACACCAGGAAGGTGCCAAACAGAACGACGTGCGCCAGGTTGCCGTTGGCCAGCAGGTGCGCCAGCGCCCAGACCTTGACCGACAGCACCATGGGGTGGTGCAGCCGCGCCTTGATCGCGTTGCGCGGCACATAGGTGGCCGCCAGCAGCACAAAGGCAATCAAGGTCAGCAAAGCCGCCAGATGCCGCATGCCACGCGGCGGCATCCACAGTTGCACCGGCTGCTGCCGCGCCAGGCTGAAGCCCCAGACGATCAGCACAAAGCCCACCACGGACAGCAGCGCAAACACGCCTTTCCAGGCACGCTCGCCGATGCGCGCGAGGGTCGCCGTGCGCCAGCCGTCGGTCACAATGCGGATCGAATGCACACCCAGAAAAACCAGCAGCCCCAGCAGCAGAACAAGCATGACGTTTTCCTTTTGTAAATAATCGCAATTATGAGCGTGACCTACTGCGCAACAGGCGGGCGATGATTGCTATTAAATGGATAGCTAGATGCACACACCGGGTATGGGTTAGCAGCCAATTCTATCTGCGAGCCGGGTGCGCCGCCCTGGCTTGCGGCCCGGCGATGGCGCGCCGCCTTGTGTCCTCTTGGGCACACGCGGCGCACGCATACCGAGGTTTTGCTGTCCGCCCTGTATAGACTCTGGCTATTCCACTGTTTCAAATCTGACCCCGATGCGCTTGAGAATTTTTCTGGTCGAAGACAGCCCCGTCATCCGCAACGCCCTTTCCGAATCGCTTGAAGAGCTGGTCGGCGCTCGCATGGTGGGCTGGGCCAGCACCGAAGAAGAGGCCAGCAAATGGCTGGCCGACAACCCGACGGCCTGGGACCTCTCCGTGGTGGACCTGTTCCTGCTGCAGGGCAGCGGCCTGAACGTTGTCAAAAGCTGCAGCAACCGCGAGCTGCGCCAGAAAATCGTCGTCCTCACCGGTTACGCCACCCCCCAGATGCGCCAGCGCTGCCTGGCCGCCGGCGCCGACGCCGTGTTCGACAAGTCCACCGAAATTGACGAGTTCACGAACTATGCGATCAACGAGGTGGAGCGGGTTCAAGGCGGAACGCGGTATTGAGACGCCGCCGGGCTGGCCTCAAGCCCTGAACCCGGCGCAAGCCACTGGAGCCCTCCCGGAGCGCTATCACTTCAGTAGCTGTTCACGCACACACCATAAGGGCTGCGGGCCGCTTTCCTGCCAACCTCCGATCAGCGCACTGAATCTGATCCGGCATCAACCTCTGCCTCGGGCCACAGCCTCGGAAAATAAAACCGCAGCGCGTGCTGCGGCACACCAAAACGCAACTTGCCGTGCGGAGAGTCGGTCACCAGCAGGCCGCGCTTGAGCAGCGCCGTCACCTGCGCCGTCGCCAGCCGCTCACCCAGGCCCAACAGCGCCTTGAACTCGCTGCGCTCCAACTCTGATTGCGTTAGCAGCAGGTAGTGCAGCGCCCGCAAGGACTCGCCGCGCACACCGCGCTTGACCACACCCTCCTCAAAGGCCAGACAGGCCGCGATGCGGTCCTTCATTCCGGCCATGTCGAGCAGGCCGGCCATAAAACTTACCTGGTCAATGCACAGAGCCAGCACATAGTCCATCCAAGCGATCAGCGCGCGCTCCGACAGGTTGCCGCGCCCGTCCAGGTCACCGGCCCGCGGCTCGTCAGCGGCGGCCAGGTGCGCATAGTAGGCCTCGTGGCTGCGGGCAAAACCGCGCAACGGCGACCACAAGCCATCGGTCAGCCCCAGCGAGCCCAGCGCCAGATGCGTGTGCAGGCGCGCCACGCGGCCATTGCCGTCACGAAAAGGGTGAATCCACGCCAGCCGGTGGTGCGAGGCAGCAACAGCCAGAATTTGCAACTCACCGCGCCGGACCCCGCCATAAAAAGCACCCCAGCGGTCCAGCATGGCGCCAATCGCAGCGTGCGCCGGCGCGGCATGCACACCCACGCTGACTGCGCGGTCCCGCAAGGCACCCGGCTGCAGCACAACGCCCTCGGGCAAGACCCGGTCAACATCGGGCAAGCGCGCAAACAGGTCCTGGTGAATATCGCGCACCATTTGCGCCGACCACACCTGCCCGCTGGCCCAGCCCTTCCAGCCAACTTCTATCGCGCGCTCGGTCTCCATGTGCGCCAGCGCCAGCCGCTGACGCCGGGCCTTGTCCTGATCCTGAGAGTAGTCGCTGCGCAGCGCGTTCTCAATCTCAAACGGCAGCGTGTGCTGCCCCTCAATCTTGTTGCTGTAGTAGGAGTTCATCGCCCGCAGCAGTTGTCGCAACTCAACCGGGGCGCCCACACCCGCCAGACTTTGGGCCGCACGCTGCAGATCGTGTGCCTGCTCCAGCAGCGGCTGAAGGTGATGCTCACCCGGCAGCAGGGGTTCCATCTGCGACGGATGGTCATACAGCGCAAATTTTTGCGACTTGGTGGGCATGCCTAAGTCTATGTCATGTAACGATTTTTTGCAATTTATGCGGGAGTTTTTGCGACTTTAGGTGCGACTTCATCGGGCAGGGTTGATGGTCAGACCCGTCAGCGCTTTTCTGCCACCGGTGGAACAATGGCGGCGGACCGCGGTATTGAGTTGAGGTGCTGATGGCCGTTTAATTTTTCTTCGCTCTTCAACCACTCGCAAACGCTGCTTGGACTGCAGCTTGCGGTATGGTTGAACCATAAAGGCAAAAGCAAGGGAGCAATGATGGGACTGATGGACCGTGAGCACCTGCAAGATAACGATCGCCAGCGCCCGTTCAGCCCACCGCCCGAGCGCTCGGGAACACTTGGCAAGGTACTGATTTCCCTGGTCATTCTCTTCTTCATCTATCTGGCGGCCGACTGGAAGCTGAATCAACAGGCCCCCGACAAGGCCAACAAGGATCCGGCAAACACCTTACAGGTCCCTCCAGCGACGTCGCCATCCTTAGCGCGAGTACCAACACCATCCGCCACGCCCAATGCGACAGGCAACGCACGTACCGTTACCAAATGCGTTGTGAATGGCAAAACCAGTTATGGAGACAGTGACTGCGGTGCCGGGGCAAGCGCAACTCAGCTTGTCACCAAAGACAACTTCAACCTCATGTCGGCCGTTCGCGTGCCCGTGAGTGCCCAGACAGAGCCGCCAACTCTACAGCCCTCGTCCGTCGCGCAGGCTCCTTCGAGCGTTGACTACGAGGCCATGAAGACTGAATGCAAGGCGCTGGACGAACGCATCAAATACTTAGATGCGCTCGCTCGGCAACCACAAAGCGGACAAACGCAGGATTGGATACGCGACGAACGCAAGAAAGCTCGCGACAGACAAGTTCGCATTCCCTGTCGTTAAAACCACGCAGATCGTTACCACTCGACATCGAATCAGCCAAAGCTAGCCCGGTAGGTCATCGGATCCAAGACACAATGTTGATCAAGAGAACCACTAAGGTCAAAAAGACGCGGCGCCTTTCTGAATTCGAAAAGTCTATAGAGATGAAATTGGTCCTTCGCGCCGTGCGATAGCGCCAACTCGCCGCGGGACACAAAAAACGGTGTATCGCGACCAAAGGAAGTGGTCTTAACTTCAATGAAGCGTTCTTTGCCATCGGCATCAAACGATAAGACGTCATAACCCAACCCATCGCCCTTAGATTGGGACACATGATTGACTTTGTCGGCGAGGCGCCCCAAACCGAGCTGCGTGAGACGCCAATGTTCGAACTGAACAATGAACTCTTCCCCCGCCAAACCCAATGACCGGTTTTGCGCTTCGCGTTCAAGATAGTCGCGTTTTACAGCCTTAAAAAGCAACGGATTAACAGCCTCTGTTGCACGATTTTCTTTCTTAGGCGCGTCTGACTTCACTTTGGCGAAGTCCGTGAGCGCCGGCACCAGTGCCGGTTGCTCGACGGCGGCAAGCGCAACAGTGTCTAGTACCGTTTTGCCGCGCACCTGCTCGGCCGCAACCGTCGCCAAAAGAACTTGGTAGTTGGATCGCCGTTTGTATCCTCGAATACACGGAAAGCCGAGATCCATCATGGCCGCACTGATATTGCCGTGTTTGAACTCGATGGAAGCATCGGAGCGATTGTTCAACTTCTCCTGCAATCGACGACGATGCAAGGTCTTGCTGTAACTCTGGCCTGCCAACTCCAACGTCAGCATCTCTAAATAATCAGCAACGATGGCTTCGACTTCCTCTCGCGACCAATCCATGCGTGTTCCAGACAAAGTTAAGACCTAGCTATCTTATGGTCTGTTGCGTTTTGCTCCGGTGATTGGAGTTCCCACAAAAAAACAGATTCAGCCGACCTCTCCGCCGCCATCCCCCGCAGCAAAACTAAACACCCCCAGCCGCTCCTGGCGCGAGAATTCGGCCACCACCAGTTCCTGAACCAGCGACAGCGCGTGGCTGGGTTTGGGGTCGAGCCGGGTGGCCATCACCAGCAGGCGGTTCAGTTGCACGCCGGAGATTTCTGACATGCGGATCGGTACGCCGGGCGGCACGTCCTTGAAGACTGACACCGGCATGATGGTGGCCCAGCGCCCGCGGGCCACCAGTTCGCGGATCGAGTCGATGGAGTCGATCTCTGATTGCACGTTCAGGGTCTTGCCGATGCTGGCGAGCTGGCGCTCGACGATGCTGCGGTGAAGGCTGGTCATCAGCAGCGGGATGCGGGCGAGCTGGCTGATCGACACCACCGGCCCGATGCGCATCTGCGCGTGCGAGACCAAGGCAAAGGGCTCGCCCATCAGCGGCTGCAGCGACAGTGACCGCCCGGGCTCCGGGTTGGTAACGATGGCGATGTCGATCAGGCCGCGCTCCAGCCAGTCCAGCAGGGCCGGCGTGAAAGCCTCCCGGGTGCGCAGCTCGACTTCTTCCAGCGTGTCGGCGCAGCTCTCGAACAGGCCGGGCAGCAGCAGGCGCGCCAGCGTCGGCGAGGCGCCCAGCACCACCGTGGCCTTGTCGCTTTGCTGGCTGCGCGCCAGCCGCTGCTGCAGGCGCGTGGCCTCGGCCAGAATGCGTTGCGCCGACTCATAAAAAGTTACGCCTGCTGGCGTCAGGCGCACCCCACGGGGCATGCGTTGCAGCAGTTGCACCCCCATCTCTTCTTCCAGCTCGCGCATCTGGCGTGTCAGCGCCGGCTGCGCAATCGGTATCGCAGCCGCCGCAGCCGTCAGGCTGCCGGCGTCGGCAATGGCAATGAAATAGCGGAATTTTCGGAGGTTCATGGGGGCGCCAAATGTCCTGATCAATATCAAAATGATATGGCAAAGCGCATATTCAGCATTAGACAAGGCAGCTTGTCCGACCTACGCTCCGTGTGATTCCAGTCAACCGAGCATTCACATGACCTCCAGCCACGTGTCCCGTGAGGCGCTTCAGCGTTTCATCCAGACCGCTTTTCTCAGCCAGGGCCTGCCCGACGCTGACGCCGCCCAAGTGGCCCGCCTCATGACCGAGGCCGACTTGCAGGGCTCGGACGGCCACGGGGTGATTCGCCTGCCGCAGTACGTCAAGCGCATCCAGTCCGGCGGCATCAACATCAACCCACAGATCCGCGTGGTGCAAGAGCGCGCGGCCATGGCCGTTATCGATGGCGACAACGGCATGGGGCACCTGGTGGTCTCGCGCGCCGTCGACCTGGCCATCGAGAAGGCCCGCACCGCCGGCGTGGCCTGGGTCAGCACGCGTTTCAGCAACCACGCCGGCCCGGCCTCGCTCTACGCGCGCCGGCCGCTGGAGCACGACATGTTGGGGCTGTACTTTGCGGTCGGCAATGCCAACCACCTGCCGCCCTGGGGCGGCATGGACATGCTGCTGTCCACCAACCCAATTTCTGCCGGCATTCCGACCGACCAGGAGCCCCCTGTGGTGCTGGACATGGCCACCACCGTGGCCGCTTATGGCAAGGTCAAGGCCAAGGCCAAGCGCGGCGAGCAAATGCCTGAAGGCTGGATGATTGACCGCGAGGGCAAGCCGCTGCTGGACCCAAAACGCGCCAACGAAGGGTTTCTGCTGCCCATCGGCGAGCACAAGGGCTACGGCCTGGCGCTGATCGTCGGCCTGCTGGCCGGCACCCTGGGCGGTGCGGCGATGGGCCGCGATGTGATCGACTTCAACGCCGACCACAAAACCGTGACCAACACCGGCCAGGCGATTCTGGTGATCGACTTGTCGGCCTTCGGCGACCCGCAGGATTTCAAGCAGTCGGTGGACAAGCTGGTGCGCGACCTCCGCGGCAGCGAACGCCTGCCGGGCGTGGACCGCATCTGGCTGCCGGGCGAACAAAGCCACGAAAAACGCCAGCGTTACAACACCGCTGGCATCCCCGTTTCTGACGGAGTGATGACTGAACTCAACACCCTGGCGGCCGAACTCGGCATAACCCCCCTGAACGAAATGGCCACCGCATGATCACCTCTTTCAATCCCGCGACTGAGGCCATCCTTGCCGAGTACGAGGAATACGGCAACGACCAGGTAGAAAAATGCCTGGCAAGGGCCGCGCAAGCGCAGGTGCAGTGGGCGCGCACGCCGCTGGCCGAGCGCCTGGCCCTGTTTGGCCACGCGGCCCGGGTGCTGCGCGAGCGCAAAGACGAGCTGGCCCTGCTGATCACGCTGGAAATGGGCAAGCCGCTGGCCGAGTCCCTGGGCGAAATCGAAAAGTCCGCATGGAACTTCGAGGTCTACGCCCAGGCGGCGCCCGGCTTTCTGGCAGACACCGTGGTGCCCAGCGGCGCCAGCGACAGCCGCATCGTGTATGACCCGATCGGGCTGGTGCTGGCCGTCATGCCGTGGAACTACCCGTTCTGGCAGGTCATGCGCGCGGCCGCGCCGGTGTTCGCTGGCGGCAACGGCCTGGTGCTCAAACATGCCAGCAATGTGCCGCAGTGCGCCCTGGCCATGCAAGACGTGTTCCGTCAGGCGGGCTTCCCAAGCGGGCTGTTCACCACCTTGCTGGTGGGTTCAGGCCGGGTCGCCTCGCTGATCCAGGACAGGCGCATCGCCGCCGTCACCTTCACGGGCTCGACACCCGCCGGACGCAGCATCGCGGCGACCGCCGGCCAAGCCCTGAAAAAACAGGTGCTGGAATTGGGTGGCTCCGATCCCTTCATCGTGCTGGCAGATGCAGACGTGGACGCCGCGGCCACCGCCGCTGTGAAGGCGCGTTTTCAGAACACCGGGCAGAGCTGCATCGCCGCCAAACGCTTCATCGTGGAAGACGCCATTGCCGACCGTTTTGTCGACGTTTTCTGCGAGTTGACGCGCAAGCTGGTGGTCGGCAACCCGATGGACGCAGCGAGCACGCAGGGTTCCATGGCAAAACGCAGCCTTCGCGACGAACTGCATGCGCAGGTGGTGGCTTCGGTGAAGGAAGGCGCGCGCCTGCTGATCGGCGGCAAGGCGATTGACAGCCCCGGCGCCTTTTACCAGCCGACAGTGCTGGACCATGTGACCCCCGGCATGACGGCAGCCCGCGAAGAAACCTTCGGACCGGCAGCGGCAATTTTGCGTGTGGCCAATGCCACTCAGGCGGTGGAGGTGGCCAACGGCACGCCCTTTGGCCTCGGTGCCGCGCTGTGGACCGGCAACGCCGACCTGGCCCGCAAGCTCTCGCGCGAGATCCAGGCCGGCGCCGTATTCATCAACGGCATCGTGGCATCCGACCCGCGCCTGCCTTTCGGCGGGACCAAGGAATCGGGTTATGGCCGCGAACTGGGCATACTGGGACTGCATGAGTTCACCAACATCAAAACGGTGTGGACCGGCCCCGCACGCGCCTGACCACACAACAACATTCGCACCCACTTTTGAAGGAACATCCCATGACCACCAACGCCATCAAACACGCCGTGTTGCGCCCCGACCAGATCCAGAGCCATGACCGTGGAGGCGGCGCGCGCACCACGCCGCTGGTTCTGCCCTCCCTGGGCGCCAGCACTTTCATCAATGGCATCACCGAGTTCGCACCGGGCACAGCCATTCCCTTCCACAGCCACAACTGCGAAGAAAGCGTGGTGCTGCTCAGCGGACACGCCTTCCTCGACATTGCCGGTGAAGTGCACGAGCTCAAACCACTGGACACCACCTTCATCCCGCCCAACCTGCCGCACCGCTTTCGCAACATGTCGGACACCGAGCCGATGAAGATCCTCTGGATCTACGCCTCGGTCAACGCCACGCGCACGCTGGTCGATACCGGCGAAACACGTGCGGTGTCGGCGGAACACGCGAAGTAAAACGGCGAGCATACAAAAAGGCAGCCCCGGGGAGATGACTCCCCGGGGCTGTTTTTTTTGCCTGCTCATGAAGCGTTACCGGGGCGCTCGTCGAGCGCCCGGCCGGTCAACCCTTGCGGGTCAGCTTACTCCGTGATGTTGTTGTCGCGGATGGCCTTGCCATAACGTGCCAGCTGGTCCCGCACCAGGGTGGTCAGCTCTGCCGGTGTGGTGCCGTTGCGCAGCAAACCCAGGCCGGCATAACGCTCCTTGAGCGCCGGGTCGTTCAGGGCCTTGACGACTTCGCGCTGCAGACGGTCCACGATGTCTTTGGGTGTGCCCTTGGGCGAGGTGAGCGCAAACCAGGTGCTGTAGTCAAAGCCCTGGATGCCCTGCTCCTTGAGGGTTGGCGTGTCGGGGTATTCAGAGTGGCGGTTGTCCGCCATCACACCGATCAGGCGCAGCTTGCCGGCCTTGGCCAGCGAAGCCACGGTGGCGATGCCTTGCATGGTCACGTCGACCTGGTTGCCGGCAACGTCCAGCGCCGCCTGGCTGGCGCCGCGGTAAGGCACATGTTTGAGGTCTATGCCAGTGTGCGCGGCAAACAGCGCACCACCCAGGTGCTGCGGGCTGCCATTGCCGCCGGAGGCGTAGGTAATCTTGCCAGGTGAAGCCTTGGCGGCAGCCACCAGTTCGGCAGCGGTTTTGTAAGGCGAGTTGCTGGCCACCGCGATGCTGAATTCGATGGTCGCGACCTTGGAGATGTGCGCGAAGTCGGTCACCGGGTTGAACGGCGTGGCCTTGTTGAGGTTGGGCACCATGGTGAGCACGCTGTCATTGAAGCCGCCTATGGTGTAGCCATCGGGCGCGGACTTGGCGAGCTTGTCGGCGCCGATGATGCCGGAGGCGCCCACCAGGTTCTCGACCACAATGGGCTGGCCCATGTTCTCAGCCATCTTCTGGGCCAGCAGCCGTGCAGCCACATCCACGGCGCTACCCGCTGCCAGCGGAACAATCATGCGGATCGGTTTGTTGGGGTAGGTGCCCTGCGCCTGGGCCGGCAAAGCCAGCGTGAAGCCGGCCAAAACGGCCAGCGTGATCGCGAGGCGCCGCGTGTACGGGGTGGATGGGTTGCGTTTCAAGTTGTCTCCTTCAGTTGTTTATAAGCAGGGTGGGGCCCGGCGCCGTCACACGGTCAGGCCCAGCACGCGGATTGCGTTTTCGCCCAGAATGGCGAGGCGGTCCTCGTCGCTGAGTTCTGGTGCGTTCATGACATGACCCACGGGGTCGTCTTCCCACGGGATAGGGTGGTCGGTGCCAATCATGATCTGTCCGGCGCCAACCTCGGCCGCCAGATGGCGCAACGCCTCGCCGGTAAAAACCAGCGAGTCAAAATAAATCTGGCGGATGTACTCGGTCGGTTTCTTCTTGAGCACGATCTCGGGGTTGCAGTTCTGCGGCGAGACGAAGCAGCTGCGGTCCATGCGGGGCGCGTACGAGCCGAGAAAGCCGCCGCCGTGCGCACCCAGCACCTTGAGCTCGGGGAACTTGTCAAACACGCCCTCGAAAATCAGCTTCTGCAGCGCAATCGTCGTGTCCAGCGGATTGCCGATGACATTGGACAACCAGCCATTGCCCTTGAGCCGTGTCGCCAGCTCTGGCGTGCTTTGCGGATGGATGAACAGCATCACGCCGAGCTCCTGTGCCTTCGCCAGCACCGGGTGGAATTGCGGACTCGCGAAGTCGATGCCGGCAACGCTGCCGCCAATGGCCGCGCCCTTGAGTCCCTGTGTCTTGACCGCTTCCTCCAGCATCGCCACGGCGAGTTCGGGAAACTGCATCGGCAGCGAGGCAAATCCGGCCAGGCGCTTCGGATGACGCGCACTCAGCTCGGCCAGGCTGTTGTTGTGGATGCGGCAGATCGCCTCGGTGGTCTCGCGGTCCTTCTTGTACCAGAAGGGATTGATGCTGAGCACCTGCAGGTCGATGCCCATGCGGTCCATCGCTTCAAAGCGCGTGGTCAGTTGCTGCTCCACCTGCAAAAAGTGCTCCGGCACGCCCTTGACCGGCGGCAACACGGCCTTGGCCTCATCGCCCATCAGATCCAGTGCGGCCTGGAAATAGCAGTGGGCGTGCACATCTATCGCGGGCGCGCGTTTGCCGCCAATAAACACCGGCGCACGGCGCGGCGACGTGCCGCCGCCGCCGCCGGGCACGATCGGCAGGCCGGCACAACTGCAAAACCAGAACCCGCCAGCGCTGTGGGTGTGTGTCGATGGAGAAAGCCAGTTCTTGAGCATGAGGGTCTTCAGGAGTGAGAGTTCGTTGAGGGTTTTGCCGCGCACCCGGCGGCCTGCTCGATGGCGCGCAACATGCGCGTGTGTGCGCCGCAGCGGCACAGGTGTTTCTCCAGCGCCAGCACAATGACTTCGCGGGTGGGCGACGGGTTGTCCGCCAGCAATGCGGCGGCCGAGGTGACAATTCCGGACACACAGTAACCGCACTGAGCCGCTCGGCATTCGATGAACGCGGTCTGGATGGGATGCGGGGCGTCAGGCGTGCCCAGGCCTTCCAGCGTGGTCACCTGACGACCCTGTACCGACCACACCGGCAGGTTGCACGCGGTCTGCGGCCGGCCGTCCACCAGCACCATGCAGGCGCCACACTCGCCCTGGCCGCAGCCGAATTTGGGGCCGCTCAGTCCGAGCTCGCCCCGCAGCACCGACAGCAACGTGGCCTTGTCATCGCCCTCAAAATGCACGGGCTGCTGGTTGACGTGGAACATCAGCGCGCTTTCCCTGTTGTTGCTATTGTTGTTGGCAACGGTGCTCATGCGCCCTCCGCGGCGTGCACGGCACGCAGCAGTGTGTCTGCACTCAACGGCAGCTCACGCACGCGCACCCCCAAGGCGTCAAACACGGCATTGGCCAGCGCTGCCGCCACCGGGCCCTGAGCCGCCTCGCCAGCGCCCACAGGCGGCTCATCGGGGCGGTCGATCACATGCACACGGACTTCCGGCACCTCGCTGAAGCGCAGCACCGGGTAGGTCAGCCATTCATCGCTGGTGATGGTGTGACGATCGAAGGTCACGCGCTCTTTGATGGTCCAGCTGGTGCTCTGGATTGCCCCGCCTTCGATCTGGTTGATCACGCCGTCAAGATCCACCACCATGCCGACATCCACCGCCAGATCGAGGTTCAGCACACGCACTTGCTCATCCACCCGCACGCGTGCAATGACGGCACACCAGGCGCCGGTGTTCTTGTAGCGCGCCCAGGCCAGACCGTAACCAATGCCGTCCGGCTCACCGGCGCGGTCGGCCCACCACCAGGACTGCTGCACCACCGTATCCAGCACAGCCAGCGCGCGCGGATCGTCGAGGTGGCGCTTGCGGAAAGTCAGGGCATCCTCACCCAGCTTCTCCGCCAGTTCGTCCACAAAGGATTCGATGGCAAACACATTGGCGAAGGCGCCCAGCGCGCGCATGGCCGAGGTGCGCAACGGCATCACGGTCAGGCGATGCGTGATCACCTTCAGGTTGGGCACGGCATAGGCCGGCACCGCATTGCGGTCGGCACCACCACCGGCGCCCATCGGCGGGTTGATCGGCAGCGGCAGGTCCGTCGCGTCGGCGCGTTCGCTGGCGGCCAGCAAGGCCGGGGCAGGAGCGCGGCCGGGGCGTGAGCTGTAGCCATTGGCCCACAACTCGTGCTGCCAGTGGCTGAGCCGTCCCGACGCATCGAGCCGCGCCTGCAGCACCGTGCGATGCGCCGCACCAAAAGGACTGTGTGTCAACTCGTCCGCACGCGACCACAACACCCGCACCGGCTCGCCCGGGCAGCGCAGGGCCATCAGCACGGCATCGAAGGCGACATCATCGGCGCCGTTGTGGCCGTAGCAACCGGCGCCCTCGACATGGTGAATCACGATATCTGCTTTCGCCACCGGCGTGGTTTCGCGGGCCAGCGCCTTCACGATATCGTCGCGCAGGTTGTGAATGGCCTGGCTGTGCGTCCAGACTTCCATCCGGCAGCCGTCCCACCGCGCCAGCGCGCAGGAAGGTCCGATGGAGGCATGCGCCAGATAGGGCTTGAGATAGACAGCGCGGTGATGCAGGCCGTCGGCGGGCCACTCCTGTTCACCACGTTCCGCCGTCACCGTGGTCTGGTGCGGAGCCGAGCTCAGGAAACCGTCGAGATCGTGTAATTCGGGCAGCGGCGTGCCGGCCTGCCACCCGATCCGGCTGGCAAGCCTGGTGGCCGCCGCCTCGGCGTCACGCTCCTCGCCCGCAACGACCGCAACAAACCGTCCATCGACCCAGCAGCGCACACTGGCCGGCATGGCGGCCACGTCCTCGGCAGGCCAGCGAACCAGCGTGGCGTCGAGCGTGGCGGGGCGCAACACGCGCCCGTGCAGCATGCCGGGCAGCCGCAGGTCATGGATGAAACGGGGCCGACCGAACACCTTGTCGGCCAGGTCCACGCGTGGCGGGCTGGCCTGCCCCAGCAGGCGCCGCTCGGAAATCGCCTTGGGTTTGGCTGCGCCCGCGCACTCGATGTCGAGTTCGACGCCTTGCAGCAAAGCCGCGTAATCGCCGAGGTCCTGTCCCTGTGCAGACCGGAAGCGCCCCTCATGAACAGTGATGGTGTTGCCCGGCTGCCCGGCCAGTGCCGCTGCGCACTGCAGGGCCATCGCCCGCACCTCGGCACAGGCCTGGCGCAAGGCGCCGCCGCTGTCCTGCACCGACAGGCTGCCGGAGGTCACGCCCTCGTCGGGGCCGCGCGCAGTGCTGGCGCTACAAACCCGCACCGCCGTCAGCGGCACGTCCAGCTCTTCGGCGACCAGCAGTTGCAGCGCGGTCAGGATGCCCTGGCCAAGTTCGACCTTGCCGGTGAACACCTGCACCACGCCGGGCTCGTCAAAGGCCAGCCACTGCGACAGGCGGCGGTTGGTATGCAGGCTGCCCGGCAATTGCGCTTGACCGTCCTTCCGGTCAATCACAAAACCGCGGGGCTGGAGTGTAGAAGCTTCAGTCATGGCGCCAGGGCGTCGCTGCGGGGGCCCACGCCGATACAGGCAAGGAACACGCGCATTCCTGCGAGACCAAGCGATGCCTGTTTGTTATCTGTTGTCATGGCTGGGAATGAGTGCTGCTGCTGCATGTACCCGAATTTTAGGAACGGACGTGCCTTGGGTCCAATACTGATTACGTCCTCTGCCATACCAATATGGAATGGTGGGTCGCCGGGTAAACCCCGACGAGCCGGCCTTGCTACGGCTTTGTGCGCCACGCAGTGCGGGCATTCGCCCGGAAGACAGTCCGTGAACGGGATACGCGCCAGCTTTGCGGCACGACCCCCATTCACAAGTCAGTACAAGAGGTTTCGGACGGTACCCCTTATCCACCGGGCGCAATCAGCTATCGAATCAATAGCATAACAGCACTGCACCTAACGATCAAACCGGCACAGGCGCAGCGTGTTGCGCCATCAGCGCCTGCACCGCCGGTCTTGCGCAGCGCTGCAGGGCCATCAGCAAGCCATGGTCCGGACGAAGAACCCCATGCCGGGTGCGCAGGTCGTGCTGGATCTGGCCCAGCAATGCAGCTGCCATCTCGGCATCGGCCATCGCCCGGTGAGCGCGGCCACCTGTGGGCAAATGGTGGTAGTCCACCAGCACGCCCAGCTTGTGGCTAGGTGCCTGGGGGTACAGCCTTCTGGACACCAGCATGGTGCAGGCAAACGCCTGGGCCGAAGCGTGTGTTGCGGGGACTCCCGCATTCGCCAGTTCAGCCAGCCAGAACCTGCGGTCGAAGGATGCGTTGTGCGCCACCATGGGCGCGCTGCCGACGAAGCGTCCGGCCTCCCGCATGACGGTATCGGCGTCCGGCGCGGCAGACACCATGGCGTTGCTGATGCCGGTGAAGCTGGTGATGAAGGCGGGAATGTGCACACCCGCATTCATCAGGCTCTGGAAACGATCCAGTACCTTGCCGTTTTCGACCAGCACGATGGCCACCTCGGTAGCGCGGTCGCCCATCGCGGGCGACAGGCCGGTGGTTTCAAAGTCGATAACTGCAATACAAGTCACGCGGATGCAATTGCGAAACCAACGCCCTTACACGTCAATATTTGCAGCCCGTAGCGCATTCGTCTCAATAAACTCGCGCCGCGGCTCGACCTCATCACCCATCAGCATTGTGAACACGTGATCGGCTTCGATCGCGTCGTCGATCTGTACGCGCAGCAGGCGGCGCGCGGTCGGGTCCATGGTGGTTTCCCACAGCTGGGCCGGGTTCATCTCGCCCAAGCCTTTGTAACGCTGGCGTGCGGTAGCGCCTTCAGCCTGGACGATCAGCCAGGCCATGGCCTGGCGGAAGGTTTCTACCTTGTCTTCCTTCTGGCGCTCACCTTCGCCGCGCATCACGCGTGAGCCTTCGCTCATCAGGCCCTTGAAGGTAACGGCCGCTTCGGCCAGGGCCGCGTAGTCGGCGCCATGCACAAAGTCTTGCGTGAGCACGCTGCTTTTGACGTTGCCATGGTGGCGGCGGCTGATGCGCAAAATCGGCTTGTCGTTGCGCACATCAAATTCGCCGGCCACTTCGGCCGTCGGCAGCTGCGCCTGCAGCGCGGCGGCTGAACGCTCTGCGTCTTCCACGGTGTCCAGGTTCAGGGCCACGCCGTCGGCAATCGCCTTCAGCGCCTCGGCGTCCATGTAACCGCGCAGGCGGTTGATGACGGACTCTGCCAGCTGGTGCTTGCGCGCCAGCTCGGCCAGGGTCTCGCCGGTCAGCAAGGTGCCCTTGCCGGTCGATGGGTCAGAGCCGGTTTGTACCGATGCGTCTTTCAGTGCGATCTTCAACAGGAAGCTGTCGAGCGCGGCGCTGTCTTTCAGGTACTGCTCTTCCTTGCCCGACTTGACCTTGTACAGCGGCGGCTGCGCAATGTAGATGTGGCCGCGCTCGACCAGCTCGGGCATCTGGCGGTAGAAAAAGGTCAGCAGCAGGGTGCGGATGTGCGCGCCGTCCACGTCGGCGTCGGTCATGATGATGATGCGGTGATAACGCAGCTTGGCGACATTGAAGTCGTCATTGCCGGTGGTTCCGCCAGCCTTGCCGATGCCGGTGCCCAGGGCGGTGATCAGCGTCAGAATTTCATTGCTGGTCAGCAACTTCTCATAACGCGCTTTTTCAACATTCAGGATTTTGCCGCGCAAGGGAAGGATCGCCTGAAATTTGCGGTCGCGGCCCTGCTTGGCAGAGCCGCCGGCCGAATCTCCCTCGACGATGTAGATCTCGCACAGCGCCGGGTCTTTTTCCTGGCAGTCGGCCAGCTTGCCGGGCAGGCCCATGCCGTCCAGCACACCTTTGCGGCGCGTCATGTCGCGCGCCTTGCGAGCGGCTTCACGCGCACGCGCAGCTTCAATAATTTTGCCGACGATGATCTTGGCATCGTTGGGTCGCTCTTGCAGGTAGTCGTGCAGCAACTTGCTGACAATGTCTTCCACCGGGCCACGCACCTCGCTGCTGACCAGCTTGTCTTTGGTCTGGCTGGAAAACTTAGGCTCGGGCACCTTGACGCTCAACACACAGGTCAGACCTTCGCGCATGTCATCACCGGTCACTTCAACCTTGGCTTTCTTGGCGATTTCACTGTCGTCAATGTATTTGTTGATGACCCGTGTCATCGCGGCGCGCAGGCCAGTCAAGTGCGTCCCACCGTCACGCTGCGGAATATTGTTGGTGAAACACAGCACCTGTTCGTTGTAGCCGCTGTTCCACTGCATGGCGACTTCAACACCGATGTTGGTGTTCTGGTCGCTCTGGCGGTCACCCATGGCGTGGAAGACGTTGGGGTGCAGAACCGTCTTGCCCTTGTTGATGAAGTTGACAAAACCCGTCACACCGCCGGCGCCGGCAAAGTCGTCTTCCTTGCCGCTGCGCTCGTCCTTCAGGCGGATCTTCACGCCGTTGTTCAAAAAGCTGAGTTCGCGCAGGCGCTTGCTCAAAATTTCGTAATGGAAGTCGTTGTTCTGCTGGAAGATGTCGGTGTCCGGCAGAAAGTGCACCTCGGTGCCGCGCTTGTCGGTATCACCCAGCACCTGCATCGGTGACACATCGATACCGCCAACCTGCTCGACGATGCGGTTCTGCACAAAGCCTTTGGAAAACTCCATCACATGGACCTTGCCTTCACGGCGGATGGTCAGGCGCAGCATTTTGGACAGCGCGTTCACGCAGCTCACACCCACGCCGTGCAGACCGCCCGATACCTTGTAGCTGTTCTGGTTAAATTTGCCGCCGGCATGCAGCTCGGTCAGCGCAATCTCAGCCGCAGAACGCTTGGGCTCATGTTTGTCGTCCATCTTGATGCCGGTCGGGATGCCCCGGCCGTTGTCCACCACACTGATGGAGTTGTCCAGGTGGATGGTGACCATGATGTCGTCGCAATGGCCGGCCAGCGATTCATCGATCGAGTTGTCCACCACCTCGAACACCAGGTGGTGAAGGCCGGTGCCGTCAGACGTGTCGCCGATGTACATGCCAGGGCGCTTGCGCACGGCCTCCAGGCCTTCGAGGATCTGGATCGATCCTTCGCCATACCCTTCGGACGCGCCGGCCTGATTGGAGTCGATCTTGGGCTGGAAATTGGAACTACCCTCGCCGCCTTCACCGGAATTAACACCTTCGCCTACAGGGCTAGGTTCAACAGGAGTGGCTTCGCTGGCTTGATTTTCTTGCGTCATAACTACGTTTTCTCAATCTCTTCAATGACCGAACCCGCTTTGGCTAGCGGGTTCGGTTTTTACTCTGACTGTCTTCAAGGGCTGGTACAGGGTGCTATCAGTCCCTGCTGCTGTCATCCCGGACTTGATCCGGGATACATGCCACATCGACCTTGTTGTGTTTATGCTGCATGGATTGCGGGTCAAAGCCCGCAATGACACTTTTTTTCACTAAATCCGCATCGGCATCACAACGTATTTGAAAGCAGCGTCGTCGGGAATGGTCAGAAGGGCCGAGCTGTTGGAATCGGCCAACTCGATTTTCACCATGTCCTGATCCATGTTGGCCAGTGCGTCGATCAGGTAGGTAACGTTGAAGCCGATCTCGATCGCGTCGCCGCCGTAGTCAATGTCGAGCTCGTCCACAGCTTCTTCCTGCTCGGCGTTGTTGGACGCCACGCGCAGGGTGCCGGGCTCAATGTTCAGGCGCACACCCTTGAACTTTTCGCTGGTCAAAATGGCGGTGCGCTGCAGGCTGGCCAGCAGCGGCACACGGCCCAGGGTGATGATGTTCTTGTGGTTCTTCGGGATCACGCGGTTGTAGTCGGGAAACTTGCCCTCAACCAGCTTGGTGACGAATTCCATGCCTTCGAACGAAAACTTGGCTTGGTTGCCGGCAAATTGCATCTCGATCGCGCCTTCCTTGTCGCTGAGCAGGCGCTGCATCTCGAGCACCGTCTTGCGCGGCAGAATCACTTCCTGGCGCGGCACTTCAACGTCGAGCGTGGCCGACGAAAACGCCAGACGATGACCGTCGGTAGCCACCAGGCTGAGCTGCTTGCCTTCGGCGACGAACAAAATGCCGTTGAGGTAGTAGCGAATGTCGTGCACCGCCATCGCAAACGAAACCTGGTTCAGCAGCTCTTTGAGCACTTTTTGCGGCACCGAGAAGCTGGGGCCAAAGTTAGCGGCTTCCTGCACCAGAGGAAAGTCTTCGGCCGGCAGGGTTTGCAACGTGAAGCGGCTTTTGCCACCCTTGAGGATCAGTTTGCTCTGCGCCGACTCCAGCGACACCGTCTGGTCGCTGGGCATGGAACGCAGGATGTCGATGAGCTTACGTGCGCCCACAGTGGTCGTGAAGTTGCCGCTGTCGCCATCAAGCTCGGCGGTGGTGCGAATTTGAATTTCGAGGTCGCTGGTAGTCAGTTGCAACTGCGAGCCTGTTTTGCGGATCAGCACGTTGGCCAGGATAGGCAGCGTGTGCCTGCGCTCCACAATGCCGGCAACTGATTGCAGAACCGATAAAACTTTATCCTGAGTGGCTTTGAGAACAATCACTGTCTTAACCTCTTATTTCTTTAATTCAAATTAGTAGTAGTAGATAAGGGAAGCACGTTTCTGTGGACAGCCCTATTTTCTTCTTTTTGATCAACTACTTGGCGCTTGTTTAACCTTGTGGTCAGACATCCCCCAACCCTGCTGCCGAATATGAACAACTTTCAGAAAACCGCTTGTCCTGTGGATAAGTGATGGGTTGTTCAAAACTTGTCCCCACAGTTGTCAGACTGGCTGGCAAACGGGGAAAAGAGGCTGAAAAAGTACTCACTTCAGCCTTTCAGGGTTTGTTCCAGCACATGTAGTTGCTGGTTGAGCTCGGTCATCTGCTGGCGCTCAGCAGACATCTTGCGCACGGCATGAAGGACGGTGGTGTGGTCCCGGCCACCAAACAGCTCGCCAATCTCAGGAAGGCTCTTTTGGGTAAGTTCTTTGGCCAGGTACATGGCAATCTGCCGCGGCCGGGCAATGCTGGCCGGCCGCTTCTTTGAATACATGTCGGCGACCTTGATCTTGTAATAGTCGGCCACCGTCTTCTGGATGTTTTCCACGGAGATCTGCCGGTTCTGGATGGACAGCAGGTCGCGCAGGGCCTCCCGAGCTAGCTGGATCGATATTTCCTTGAGGTTGAAGCGGGAGTAAGCCAGGATCTTGCGCAGCGCGCCTTCCAGCTCACGCACGTTGGATCGCACGTTCTTTGCCACAAAAAAGGCCACCTCTTCAGGCATGACGGTGCCTTCAGCCTCGGCCTTGCGGATCAAGATGGCCACCCGCATTTCGAGCTCGGGCGGCTCGATTGCGACGGTCAGGCCGGAATCAAAACGCGACACCAGACGCTCATGGATGTCCGTCAGACCTTTGGGATAGGTGTCGCTGGTCATCACAATGTGTGATTTTTTGGTCAGCAAGGCCTCAAAGGCGTTGAAGAACTCTTCCTGTGTGCGGTCCTTGTTGGCCAGGAACTGCACATCGTCGATCAGCAGCAAATCCAGTGAGTGGTAGCGCTCCTTGAACTCGTCAAAAGTTTTGCGCTGGTAGGCTTTAACCACATCCGAGACAAATTGCTCGGCGTGGATGTAGAGAACTTTGCTGGCGGGGTTGTCGGCCAGCAGCTTGTTGCCGATGGCGTGCATCAAATGGGTTTTACCCAAACCGACGCCGCCGTAGATAAAAAGCGGGTTGTACAACTGGCCCAAGCTGCTTGAAACATGCATGGCGGCAGCCCGGCCCATGCGGTTGGCCGTGCCTTCAATCAGGGTGTCAAACGTCAGCGCGGTGTTCAGCCGGTTCTTGAAAGGGGCGCCGGCCACGTCGTCCGGTACACCCAGCGCAGCCGGCTCAGCCACGCCGTTGCCCTCAAAGCTGCGCGTCAAGGGGGAAGACCGGACGGGAGCTTCACGCTGAGCGAGCGCTAACTCAAGGTGAATACCGTGGCCGGAGATTTTTTCCAGCAGGGCAGAAATACGGCCTGCGTACTGGGCCCGGATCCAGTCCAGTTTGAAGCGGTTGGCGACCTGGATGGTGACTTTGGACAGGTCGGCGGCGACCTCTGCAACCAGCGGGCGAATCCAGGTATTGAACTGCTGCTCGGGCAATTCCTGCGCCAGGTGGTCGACGCAGCTTTGCCACAGGTCCTGGCTGGAACTGAGAACAGATGCTTCACGCATACGGGGTTTTATCTGGACAGTCACAGTTGCCGGCAGGCGTGTGCTTGTGGATAGTATTAATTTTTGGCACCTGTTATTGTAGCTGTGCGGCCTAGTTATCCACAAAAATACTCGTGCGGATTTTAACCTAGTACGACACCCCCGACCGGGGTGTCCCATCTGAGGCTTTACCGCCAATACAGGGCGTAACTTGTTGCCACACTTTCGAAATCTGCGATAATCATGGGTTTCCCTGACTCGTCGCAGGTTTGCAAGTTGTGCTGGTGCTTATTTTTAGCCGCTGGACCATGCATTGCTGATTTTGCACAGGGAGCTTTGTAGCTTGTAGGACCCATCATGAAACGCACATACCAACCTTCCAAAGTCAAGCGCGCACGCACGCACGGCTTCCTGACACGCATGAAAACACGTGGCGGACGCGCAGTGATTGCCGCCCGTCGCGCCAAAGGCCGCAAGCGCCTGGCTGTATAAGCCCGTTTCCGGCTCCGGTTGCTTTCGCGCGGACGCCAGGCGCCAGTGCAGCGACTTCAAACCCGTCCCCAGTTTCAGGCAGTTCTTGCCGGTGCCATCGTTGCAAAAACACTGCATTTCGCATTGCACTGCAATGCGCTTGATGCCATGAACGCGCAGACCATGCCCGCCACAACCCACGACACTCCGGACTTGTTTCCGGTGCAGGACACCTGGGTCGGGGCGATGGTTCCTAAACGTTGGGCCAAACGCGCGGTGACGCGCAACGCCATCAAAAGACAGATCTACACCGTGAGCGCTGATTTTTTGCCCCGTTATCCCCAAGCTGCCTGGGTGGTGCGCCTGCGCCGTGATTTTTCCCGCAAGGAATTTGTCAGCGCCAGCTCCGAAGCGCTCACGCAGGCCGTTCGCAGCGAAGTGCTGGCCTTGATGCAGGCCGGAGCACCTAAGGCATGAGCGCCTTGGCCACACTGCGCCGCGCGGCTTCTGCGCTCAGCCGCTTGCCGCAAAAATGTCTGGTGACCCTGGTCAAGGGCTACCGCTTGTTGCTAAGCCCCTGGTTGGGCTCATCTTGCCGCTTTGAGCCGACCTGTTCCGCCTATTCCTTGCAGGCGCTGCAGCAGCACGGCGCCGTCAAAGGCAGCTATCTCACGCTTTACCGCTTGGTTCGTTGCCACCCCGGGTGCAACGGTGGATACGATCCGGTGCCCTCGTCGACGCCGCCCCCGTCCACTGGTCGATTTTCCCTTTTCACCCGTCTTGTCACGCCCGTGACTTCGATTTCCTCTAAAAAGAAGCCGTCATGAACGACATACGCCGCACCATCTTGTGGGTGATTTTTGGTTTTTCCATGGTCCTGTTGTGGGACCAATGGCAGATTTTTAATGGCAACAAGGCGACCTTTTTTCCGTCACCCGCGCCTGTCGTCAGCAGCCCTGCCCCAGCGAGCAAACCCGTTGCTACGGCAAGCGTTCCCACGGGCGCACCCGGTAGCAGCGCCGTGCCGGCACCGATGGCGCTTTCTGGCGCAGTGGTTGCTGCGCCCGGCGCTGTGCCCGCCAGCACTCCGTCGGCGACCAAGCAGCGCCTGGTCGTGGGCACGGATGTGCTGTCGCTGACCTTTGACACCGAAGGCGGCACGCTGATTGGTTCGGCCTTTCCGCGCCTGAAAGATGTGGATGGCAAGACCGATGGTTTCGTGCTGCTCGATGAAAGCGCGGCGCGTGTTTATGTGGCCCAGTCCGGCCTGATCGCAGGTGCCGGCGGCGGCAGCTTCCCCACCCACAAAACACTGATGACGGCGTTGCCAAACGAGCGCCAGCTCAAGGACAGCCAGGACAGCCTGGAAGTCAGGTTCGAGTCGGCCGAGGTCGGCGGCGTCAAGCTGATCAAAACCTACACGCTCAAACGCGGGGCCTATGACATGGCGGTGCGCCACGACATCGTCAATACCGGCACAGCCCCGGTGTCGCCGCAGCTCTACATGCAGTTGGTGCGTGACGGCAACAAGCTGCCAGGCGAGTCGGCGTTTTATTCGACCTTTACCGGCCCTGCGCTTTATACCGAGGCCAAGAAATACCAGAAGGTCGAATTCAGCGACATTGAGAAGAACAAGGTCGAGGTTGAGAAACACGCCAGCAATGGTTATGTGGCCATGGTCCAGCATTATTTTGCGTCGGCCTGGATCCTGCCTGACGGCCTTCAGCGCGACATTTTCCTGCGCAAGGTGGACACCAACCTGTATGCGGTGGGCATGATCACGCCGCTGGAAGCCATCGCGCCCGGCACCACCAAGTCAAGCACTGCGACGCTGTTTGTCGGCCCGCAAGAAGAAAAACAGCTTGAGTCGATTGCGCCGGGGCTGGAGCTGGTCAAGGACTATGGCTGGTTGACCATTCTGGCAAAACCGTTGTACTGGCTGCTCGACAAGTTGCATGGCATCCTGCAGAACTGGGGATGGTCGATTGTGGCGCTGGTGGTGCTGCTGAAAATCGCGTTCTACTGGCTCAACGCCAAGGCCTATGCAAGCATGGCCAAGATGAAGGCGGTCAACCCCAAGATCATGGAAATGCGCGAGCGCCTGAAGGACAAGCCGCAGGAAATGCAAGTGGCCATGATGAAGATTTACAAGGAAGAAAAGGTCAACCCGATGGGTGGCTGCTTCCCCATCATGATCCAGATTCCAGTGTTCATCGCCCTGTACTGGGTGTTGCTGAGCTCGGTCGAGATGCGCAATGCGCCGTGGACTTTGTGGATCAAGGACTTGTCTTCGCCTGATCCCTTCTACATTCTGCCGCTGTTGATGACGGCGACGACCATGCTGCAGACGGCTTTGAACCCGACGCCACCGGACCCGATGCAAGCCAAGTTGATGTGGTTCATGCCGCTGATTTTCAGTGTGATGTTCTTCTTCTTCCCGGCCGGCCTGGTTCTGTACTGGATCACCAATAACATCCTGTCGATCGCGCAGCAGTGGGTGATCAACACCCGCATGGGTGTGCCGCCGCAGTTCAACCTGCCGAAGTTCAGGTAAGCAGAAAAAAAGGGCCGCTTCGCGGCCCTTTACCATTGCGCCTACCATGCTGGCCCGTCACCACGATCCCATAGCCGCCATTGCCACAGCGCCAGGTCGCGGCGCTGTGGGCATCGTGCGGCTTTCGGGCAAAGGCCTGGCAGCCGTCGTTGCGACCATCTGCGGTAAACCGCTGCAGCCGCGCCACGCAACTTATCTGCCTATCCTGGACGGCCAAGGCCAGCCCATCGACCAGGGCCTGGCCCTATTTTTTCCGGCGCCGCATTCCTACACCGGCGAAGACGTGCTGGAGCTGCAAGCGCACGGCGGTCCGGTGGTGCTGCAATTGCTGCTTGCGCGTTGTCTGGAGGCTGCCGAAACCATCGATGTGGCCACGGGCAGAGCGCCGCTTGCCGGTCTGCGCCTGGCCCAGCCCGGGGAGTTCACCGAACGGGCCTTTCTGAACGACAAGATCGATCTGGCGCAGGCCGAGGCCATTGCCGACCTGATCGACGCTAGCACGGAAACCGCTGCGCGTTCGGCAGCGCGCTCTTTGTCGGGAGAGTTTTCGAAGGAGGTGCATGTCCTCCTCGACCGGCTGGTGCATCTGCGCATGCTGGTCGAGGCCACGCTGGACTTTCCCGAAGAAGACATTGATTTCCTGCAACAGTCCGATGCCCAGGGCCAGCTCACCGGACTGCGGGAGACGCTGGCCGGCGTGATGCATCGTGCGCAGCAGGGCGCGATCCTGCGCGAAGGCATCAAGGTTGTGATCGCCGGGCAACCCAATGCCGGCAAAAGCTCGTTGCTCAATGCGCTGGCCGGCGCAGAGCTGGCGATTGTGACGCCGATCGCCGGCACCACCCGTGACAAGGTGACCCAGTTGATCCAGATCGACGGCGTACCGCTGCATGTGGTGGATACCGCCGGCCTGCGCGACAGCCTGTTGCCGGAAGTCGGCGAGGTTGAAAAAATCGGCATTGCGCGTGCCTGGCGAGAAATTGAAAGCGCCGATGCGGTGCTTTTTCTGCATGACCTGACACGCCAGCAAACGCCCGAGGATCCGCAGATGGCGCAGCGCTACAAAGCGGCGGACGCCGCCATTGCGGCGGACCTGGCCGATAAACTGCCCGTCAACACGCCGATCATTGATGTGTGGAACAAGTCCGATACCGCGCCTGCGGCGGTGGTGACCGAAGTCCGCACTGGCGTGGTGATCTCTGCCAAGACCGGCGCCGGTTTGCAGCAACTGCGCCAGAACCTGCTGGCGCTGGTGGGTTGGCAGGCGGCGCCCGAAGGCGTTTTCATGGCACGCGAGCGCCATGTGCGGGCATTGCAGCAGGTGGATGGACAGCTTGCGCAGGCGGCCAGGCAGCTAAAGGCGCCGGCGCCAGCGCTGGACCTGCTTGCGGAAGACTTGCGGCAGGCGCAGAACGCGCTGAGTGGTGTTACCGGCGCATTCACGCCGGACGACCTGCTCGGCGAAATATTTTCGAAATTCTGCATCGGTAAATAAGCGCGTAACTGGCCTGATGTGGGCACCTAGGGGCCGACCGCTTAAAGCCTGAATATCAACAAGGACCGGGCCGTTACAGTCCTCGCCTCGATGTATCAGCTGTAAGCGAGCGTTAACATCCCTTGCCGATGGCGTGTCTGGAAGCGTATCTTCCGTCCACCATGAATGCACCTCTACCCGCCGTCCTTCGTTTCGACATTCAAGGCTTGGCCGCCGCGATCACACACAGCCATGCCAGTGACGCGCTGCGCTGCCAGTTCACGCAGCAGCAGTGGGAGATCCTGGCCGGTTATATGCAGCCCTTTGCCATGCAGCCGGGTCAGGTGCTGATCGAGCGGGGATCGAACGACCAGACCCTGTACTTTATTGAAAGCGGAACGCTGAGTGTTCATTACGAGGACGACAAGGGTCGAATTCGGCTGGCGCTGGTGGCGTCCGGAACGGTGATAGGCGAAGGCGCATTTTTCTCGCGTTTGCCGCGCAACGCCACGGTGCAGGCGTCCAACGCCAGCAAGGTCTGGTGCCTGACGGCCTTGCGCTTCAAGGAGCTTGCCAACCGGCACAGCCCCATTGCGCTGGAGCTCACCCTTGCCATGGGCGGCGTGCTGGCGAAACGGCTGTACAACCGTCCCAAACGTGTGGCGGTCACCTGAAACGCCTTGAACTGCTACGATATTAATAGCTGCTGGTGCTTTCTGTGAAAGGGCCAGGCGGCAAAAACGTCCACAAATGCGGCGCCCGCAGGCGCACTGGCTGGCTGGACGAAAGGCCACGGAAGGAAAGAACTCAACCCGCCTCTCCAAAACAGCGCCCATTCGATTAATGGCAATCATTTGTTCCGACCCTGAAGGCGACAATTAGTGAAGGACTCAGTAAACTCCTCGACAAGCGCACGACCTCTTTGCAACCCAACCGATGGCCGTTGATGCGGCAGTCATTTTTCAGGCAGCAGCCCATGTCTTTATTCAACTGGTTTTCTGGCAAGCCCGTCCATGGCGCTGCCGTGTCAGGCAAAGCGCAGCCGAGCGGTGAGAGTTCTGGCCGGGCCAGTGGCGTCGACAACCGGTCCGCCGCACTGCCATTGAAAATGGCAGCAGACAGCAGAGTGCGGCCCAGCAGCGCGCATAAGTCACATCGCCATGCCAAGCGGGAGCTGCTTTACACGGCGGTGCGCGAGGCCATGATTCGTGCCGGTGTTTTGTCCGCCAGCTACAAATTCAAGGTCTTGTCGCTTGACCCGCGCGGCGAGCAGTTCATGGTCATGATGGATCTGTCGCAGGAGTTTGGCGGACATGTCGAACGCCTGGCCGAGATAGAAGTCATGATTGCCCAAAGCGCCAAGTCGCGCTACAACATCAGGGTCACGGCGGTGTACTGGCGCCTGAACGAGCTGGTGTCGGTAGCCCGGCCGGCTGGTGCGCCACAAGCCAGCCAACGGCCGACCCCTCTGCGCCATGCCGGGGCAGCGCTGGCGGCTGCGGCCTTGCCGGAGCTGGCAATGGCCGCGTTGAAGCCGTCGCCGGTGGTGCATCGTTATGAGCCGATTCAGGCCGATGAAGTCGCGGCTTTCAAACAGGCGCTCGCCGCTGCATCAGCCCAGGGTGTGTCGGTGGCTGAGGGTGGCGCGCCAAGCCGCAGCGCACCGCGTTCCTATACACTGCTCACCGGCTTCGAAGACACCGAGATGCCGGACTCGCCGGCCTTGGTGCCCGCACTCAGTGCGACCCAGTACGGCGACCTCAATTAGAAATAAAAAAGGCCTCTGGCCCATGAAGAATATGCGCCAACCGCTACTGATTTGGTAGCGCGTTCGGGATCAATGCCCGGCAAAATCCAGCAGGGTAAACAAGGGTAAACCGGACGCTTTCAGTTTGGCTGAGCCGCCCAGTTCAGGTAAGTCCACGATGGCGGCACCCTCCATCACACTGGCGCCGAGTTTTTCCAACAACTTTTTGCCGGCCATCATGGTGCCGCCGGTGGCGATCAGGTCGTCGATCAGCAACACTTTGTCCCCCGCCTTGACCGCATCGGTGTGCAACTCGACGGTGGCGCTTCCGTATTCCAGTTCATAGGTTTCCTGCACGGTGGTGAAGGGCAACTTGCCCTTTTTCCGGATCGGCACAAACCCTACATTGAGTTCATAAGCCACCACGGCACCGAGGATGAAGCCGCGCGCATCGAGACCGGCCACCACGTCCGGGCGTAGGTTTTTGTCCATGTAGCGGTGCACAAAGGCATCGATCAGAACGCGAAACACCTTGGGATCTTGCAGCAGCGGCGTGATGTCGCGGAATTGGACCCCCCGCGCGGGCCAGTCCGCCACGGTGCGGATGTGGTTCTTCAGGTACTGGTTGACCGTCAGGTGGCTGAGGGAATCGGGGGGATGGGGATTCATGGTGGCTTGGTAAAAAATCGTCATTTTGACTTGCCCGGCGCGGCACCTGCTGCAGGGCCGGAGGTGCCGCTCGGGGCCCGACCGCTGAGCAGCTTTTCTTCCGCAACCGCCAGCGCTTCGGGTTTGCCGGAAAGCACCAAAGCGTCGCCGCCTTCCAGCAGGGTTTCGTCATCATGGCTCAGGGGCTTGCCATTGCTGCGCCGGATGCTGACGACCCGCACGCCCACGGCATGGAGGGCCATCGCGCCGAGCCGCTGCCCGGCGGCGCGCGTGCCCAATGGCAAGGTGAGGGCGAACAGCCGCTCCTGGTCGAGCTCGTTGACGGTGTTGTCGTCGGCGCCGTGAAAGTAGCCACGCAGCAGGTTGTAACGCGCATCGCGCTGCTCCTGCACCACGCGGATCACGCGCCGCATCGGCACGCCCACCAACGCCAGTGCGTGGCTGGCCAGCATCAGGCTGCCTTCAATGGCCTCAGGCACCACCTCGGCAGCGCCGGCGGCCCGCAGTTTTTCCAGATCACGGTCGTCCACCGTGCGCACGATCACCGGGACCGTGGGCGAATGCGCCCGGATGTTGGCCAGCACCTTCATGGCGCTGGCCGTGTCCAGATAAGTCACCACCACGGCGCTGGCGCGTGCCAGGCCTGCCGCCATCAGGGCCTGTAATCGAACCGCGTCGCCAAACACCACCGAGTCGCCGGCCGCCGCAGCCTGGTGCACCCGGTCCGGGTCCAGGTCCAGCGCCATGTAAGGAATGCCCTCGCCGTCGAGCATGCGGCCCAGGTTCTGGCCGCAGCGGCCATAGCCGCAGATGATCACGTGTTTGTCGACATTGATGGACTTGCGCGCGATCGAGGTCATCTGCAGCGACTGCTGCAGCCATTCGCCGCTGACCAGGCGCATCACGATGCGATTGCTGTACATGATGATGAAGGGCGTGGCCAGCATCGACAACACCATGCTCGCCAGGATGGGGTTGAGCAGCTCGGGCGGGATCAGGCTGTTGTTTTGGGCCAGTGACAGCAGCACAAAACCAAACTCGCCGGCCTGCGCCAGGTACAGGCCGGTGCGCAGCGACACCCCGGTGGTGGCGCCCAGGCCGCGAGCCAGCGCGGTGACCAGCAGCAGTTTGAACAACACCGGCGCTGTCAGCAGCAGCAGCACCAGCGGCCAGCGCTCCAGTACCAGCCGCCAGTCGAGCATCATGCCGATGCTGATGAAAAACAGGCCCAGCAGCACATCATGGAAAGGCCGGATGTCAGTTTCCACCTGGTGTTTGAACTCGGTCTCCGAGATCAGCATGCCGGCGATGAAGGCGCCCAGCGCCAGGCTCAGGCCAGCCAGCTCGGTCAGCCAGGCCAGTGCCAGCGTGACCAGCAGCAGGTTCAGCACAAACAGCTCTTCGCTTTTGCGCCTGGCCACCAGCGTGAGCCACCAGCGCATGACGCGCTGGCCGCCGGTCAGCAGCAGGCCGACCAGCACGGTGGCTTTCAGGCCGGCGATGGCCAGCGCCATCAGCAACTCGTCCGGCGGGGAGCCCAATGCGGGAATCAGCACCAGCAACGGCACCACGGCCAGATCCTGGAACAGCAGCACACCCATCACGCGTTTGCCGTGTTCGGACTCCATCTCCAGCCGCTCGGACAGCAGCTTGACCACCACCGCGGTGCTGCTCATGGCAATCGCGCCTGACAGTGCCAGCGCCGTCTGCCACGACATGCTCCACAGCGTGGGCGCCAGTGCAGCGAGGAACAGGGAGCCGAAGGTAACCAGCAAAATGGTCACCATCACCTGCAGCATCCCCAGGCCAAACACATGGCGGCGCATGGAGCGCAGCTTGGGCAGGTTGAATTCCAGCCCGATCACAAACATCAGGAACACCACACCGAACTCGCCGAGATGTCGCACACCGTCCGCGTCCTCTGACAAGGCCAGCGCGTTCGGACCGATCACCACGCCAACAGCCAGATAGCCGAGCATGGGCGGCAATTTGAACGAGCGGCAGGCAACCACGCCGAGCACGGCAGCCAGCAAATAAAGCAGGGTCAGTTCGAGCGCGCTCATGCGCCGATGGTAGCTGATGGCCGGTGTTCAGCGCAGGCGTGGCACCCCTTTACAGACGCTGTTTAAAGGGGGCTCTATAGAATGCGGTCATGAGCTTTGATCCCGTGAAATTCGACCCTGCGCAGGCGCTGGCGCTGGCCCACGCCACCTTTGAAATAGAGGCTGCGGCCGTGCTGGGCCTGAAAAACCGGGTCGGTCCCGAGTTTGCACGGGCGGTGCAGCTGGCTCTCAACTGCAAGGGCCGGGTGGTGGTGATGGGCATGGGTAAAAGCGGTCACATCGGGCGCAAGATTGCCGCGACCCTGGCGTCCACCGGCACACCGTCCATGTTTGTGCATCCCGCCGAGGCCAGCCATGGCGACCTTGGAATGATCACCGCCGCTGACGTGTTGTTTGCGATCTCCAACAGCGGCGAGGTGCAGGAACTCACGTCCATTTTGCCGGCGGTCAAACGCCAGGGCGTGCCGCTGCTGGCCATGTCTGGCGCCCTGCAGTCCACGCTGGCCCGCCATGCCGATATCGTGCTCGACAGCAGCGTCGAGAAAGAAGCCTGTCCGCTGAATCTGGCGCCCACGGCCAGCACCACCGCCCAGTTGGCGCTGGGCGACGCGCTGGCGGTGGCCCTGCTTGACGCGCGCGGGTTCAAGGAAGAAGACTTTGCCCGCTCCCACCCCGGCGGCGCCTTGGGCCGCAAGCTGCTGACCCACGTCAGCGATGTGATGCGCTCCGGTGACGCCGTGCCGGCAGTGGGCAGGCGCACCGGCTTCACCGAATTGATGCGTGAAATGAGCAACAAAGGCCTGGGTGCCGCCGCCGTGGTTGACGACGAACGGCGGGTGCTCGGGATATTCACCGACGGCGATTTGCGCCGCCTGATTGAAAAGGGCGTGGACCTGCGGGCCAGCACCGCTGAAGAGGTCATGCATCCGGGGCCCCGGACCTTGCGCAGCGACGCACTGGCCGTGGACGCGGTGATCCTGATGGAGCAATACCGCATCACCAGCGTGCTGGTGGTGGACGATCAGGGCGTGTTGTGTGGCGCGCTCAACAGCAACGACCTGTTGCGTGCGAAAGTGATCTGATGGCCCTCACAAGTCCTCATGTTCCCGCTCTGACTTTTGCGCCCGAGTTGTTGCTGCGCGCGCAAAACGTCAAAGTGGCTTTTTTCGATGTGGACGGCGTGTTGACCGACGGTGGCCTGTATTTCGGTGAGTACCCGCCAGGCGATACGCGGGCCACCCTGCAGGATAGTTTCACCACCGGCGGCGAAACACTCAAGCGCTTCAATACCCTTGACGGCCACGGCTTGAAGCTGTTGCAAAGGGCCGGCATCACGCCGGCCGTGATCACCGGGCGCGACAGTGCGGTGCTGCGTTCACGCCTGCATGCGTTGGGCGTGAGCCATACCCATTTCGGCACCGAAGACAAGCGCCCCGCGGCCGAGCTCACCCTCAAGGAACTGGGCCTGGACTGGTCCCAGGCCGCCTTCATGGGCGACGACTGGCCAGACCTGCCGGTGATGCGGCGTGTTGCCTTGAGCGGCGCGCCCCCCAACGCGCATGTGGAAGTCAGGGCTGCAGCTCACCACGTCACGCAAGCACGCGGCGGCGACGGAGCTGTTCGCGAGTTCTGCGACCTGTTGATGGTGGCCAGTGGCCGTTATGCTGCGCTGCTGCAGGAGTACACGCGCTGATGGCCGCCAGCCGCCGCCGGCCTGCCTGGGCCGCCGCACACGGCTGGCGTCATGCGCTTGATCGTTTGTCGCGCGGGTGGGAGCGCACGGCCATCTACATCCCGGTGTTGCTGATGGGCCTGCTGGCCCTGGGCACCTACTGGCTGGTCAGAAACACCCCGGGATCGCTGCCGTCTGAAGGCCAGAAGGTCATCAGCAGCGAGCCGGACTACTACATGCGCAAGTTCGGCATCAAGACCTTTGATGACGCCGGCCAACTCAAGAGCGATGTTGCGGGCACTGAGGTGCGCCACTACCCCGATACGGACACGCTGGAGATCGACAAGGCGCTGATTCGCAGCTATAGCATCGAAGGCCGGCTGACAACCTCGACCGGTGACCGCGCGCTGACCAATGGCGACGGCTCCGAAGTCCAGCTGACGGGCAATGCACGCGTGGTGCGGGAGGCGTCGGTGGGTCCCGACGGCAGGGAGGTTGCCCGGCTTGAGTTTCGCGGTGAGTTTCTGCATGTGTTTGTCAACGACGAACGCGTTAAATCGCATTTGCCGGTGGTCATCAAGCGCGGCGCCGACGAATTTGAGGGCGACACCTTTGCCTATGACAACCTGGACCGGGTGGCTGACCTGAAAGGACGCGTCAAAGGTGTGCTGGTGCCCCGCAAAGCGATTGGCAGAGTGCCTTGAACCGTTTGCCTTTATCCAACCACGGCGCGAAGCCCTTGTCCATGTCCAGACTCGTTTTCATTACCGGCGCGTCCAGCGGCATTGGCCAGGCGCTGGCGCTGCGGTTTTCCCGGGCGGGCTATCGCCTGGCCCTGGTGGCGCGTCGAACGACGGAGGTTCAATCGTGGGCGTTGGCGCAAGGGATCAGCGCAGAAAGTTATGAACTATACAGCGCGGATGTGTCCCATCCGGAGAGCATTGTGACTGCGGGCCGGGCCTGCATCACATCGCAGGGCCTGCCCGATGTGGTGATTGCCAACGCCGGCATCAGTATCGGCATGGACACAGCCGCGCGCGAAGACCTGGAGGTGATGGCGCAGACGTTTGCCACCAACAACATCGGCCTGGCTGCGACCTTTCACCCCTTCGTGGATGCCATGGTGCAACGCGGCTCGGGCGCACTGGTGGGTATAGGCAGCGTCGCAGGCATTCGCGGCTTGCCGGGGCATGGGGCTTATTGCGCCAGCAAGGCGGCCGTCATCGCCTATTGCGAAAGCCTGCGCGGGGAGTTGCGGACTGCCGGTGTGAAGGTGGTGACGCTGTGCCCGGGCTACATCGACACGCCACTAACTCAGAAAAATCGCTATGCGATGCCTTTTCTGATGCAACCCGACGCTTTTGCCGACAAGGCATTCCATGCCATCGAGGCGGGCGTCAGTTACCGCGTGATTCCGTGGCAAATGGGCGTGGTGGCCAAGCTGCTGCGCCTGTTACCGAACGCGCTGTTCGACAAGGCGCTGGCCGGCCGGCCGCGCAAGCACCGGCAAGGCGTTAGCCGGTAAACATAGTGTGCGCCTTGGCCTGACCCGTCACCGCTGACGCCGTCAGCTTTTAGAGACCGACAAGGTCAGCGAACAACGCTGAGGTAGGCGAAGGCGGCGCGGCGCAATTCACGCGCTTGGCGCGGGTTGCGGCCAGCGCGGTCACTCGCACGCTCCATCAACTGGCGCGCTACGCCGGGGACGGGCCTGCGGCGTGCCGGCAGAAAACGAAGAAGGAAAGCAGTCAAGCGGTTCATATCAAAGTCCAAAGTCACCCGACAGGTGAAAAGTTGCAATGATTCAGAATTAAGGGTTTTCCCTTGGTTTGCAAGCCACCAAACTGCCGATTTGCATGCACAACACGCATAGTTTGGCCCGCTGCCGACATCAGCTGTCGCTGGCTGAGCTCGTCAGGAGTCGCCCGCGCTATCCCGCACAATCAGTGGGTGAAGATTCAGCTTCTTTCCGACCTGCACCTGGAATCCAATCCGCATTTTGTGGCGCAACCGACGCCAGGTGCCGATGCGTTGGTGCTGGCTGGCGACATCGGGTCTTACCAGAGCGGCTCCCTGCTCAAGGACAGCGATTTCGGGTTGGCGCGTTTTTCGCCGCTGCCGCTTGCCCAGGGGGGCGCCGCCTGGCCCACGCCAGTGCTGTTTATTCCGGGCAACCACGAATATGACGGCCTGGACTTTGACGCCACCCACACACGGCTGCGTGAAACCTGTGAACGTCTCGGCATGGTCTGGCTGGAGCAACAAACGGTGGTCTTGCAAGGCCTGCGGTTTATCGGCAGCACTCTGTGGAGTGATTTCGACGCGCTGAGCGCCGCAGCGGACGGCGCTAGCGAGGTCAGCCTGGGCGAGCAACTCAAGGCCCGTGAAAAAGCCTTTCGCGCGGCCAATTTTTACCTTCGAAAAAACCACGCCTTTCAACAGGGCCTGCCGATGCTAGCCGACGTCGTGCGCGAACGGGGTCTGCTAAGCCAGGCCTGGTTGCGGCAGGCGCTGGCAGTCCCGTTTGGTGGCCCGACCGTGGTGGTCACCCACTTCGCGCCGAGTCTGCTGAGCGGCGATCCGCGTTATGGCCTGGCGCCCGGCACCGCCGGGTTTTGCAATGCGCTCGACGATGTGCTCAAGGGCGCGCAACTCTGGTTGCATGGCCACCTGCATTGCCCCAGTGACTATGTGAAAAACGGCTGCCGCGTGGTGGCCAATCCGCTGGGTTATGCCCGCAAGGGTGAGCAAGACGGCTTCAAGCCCGATCTTCTTATCGAAATTGGCCTCTAGCCCATGTAAATCCTGGGCTGCACGCTATATTATTTGTAGCGTTTTGACAGGTGCGACGGCTGTTGCTGCTCAAGTCGGCCGAGCGTTCAGGCCTTCAAAACAGGTGCGGACCACCAGCTCGACGAGTTCCTGATCACTGTGTAACCCGCTGGCCTTGAGGAACTCCAGCACCGGGTCGCAGGCCCGTGCGTACAAGGTGTAGAGCACCAGCAGCGCCGGAAGTGAGGAGTTCAGCGAGCCGTCTTGCTGGGCTTGTTCTATCCAGCCACCGAGCTGCTCGCTGACCTGCATCAAGCCGTCTACATAGGCCTTGTTGTTGACCAGCGTGGTGCGCAGGCTGGAGTTGTGGTGCGGCAGTGAAGGCATTTCACCCGCCAGTTGCAGCTGCATCATCCATCGCACCATGGCCTTGAGTTGGTCCAGCGGCCGGGCGTTGGCCGGTAAACCTGCCAAAAACGCCTGTGCGCGTCCCACGACACGCACCATGGCGGCGGCAGCCAGGTCTTCCTTGCTTGGAAAATGTTTGTAGAGGCTGGCCTTGGCGATGCCCACTTCAGCGGCCACTTGGTCTACCGTCATCAGATCAAAGCCCTTTTCCGCCAGCAGGCGGTTGACGGCCTGCACGATGGCGTCCTCCCGCACAGCCAGCATGTGCGCTTTGAAGGAGACTTTCAACGGCGGCTCGGCCGGGGCAACAGGCAAGGCAGGGGGGGTGAGGGTGCGGATAACCATCTGGGAATTTTAGCCGCAGGCGTCTGAAAACAATGCCATTGATTAATTTCCAACTTTAAAGTCGTAACACTACCGAACAGTAATACACGATTTGTTCCAACTCAGTGAGGTGCTTGTTTTTGCTTTGCATGTATCTTGCTTCAAGCCACTCCAGCGTCTGCCTGCCTGGTTGTCCTGGTTGGATGTGCGCGGAGGATGATCATGAAAACCACCCTGAACTCGACCTTGGCCTGGTTGCTGGCGGTTGCCACTGCCTTGGCGCTGGCGTGGGCCGCGCCCAATGAAGCCAGTGTCATGGGCAGGCTGCCGGCTTTCATGGCACGCACGCTGGATCGCCAGGCGGTCAGCGTGCCTGAGGGTTTGCCGGCTGAGCGCACGCTGGCCTTGATTGCCTTTAAAAGCACCCAGCAAGCGCATATTGAAGGTTGGATTCAGGGCCTGAACCTCAAAGACGACCCATCGATCACCTGGTTGCGCATGCCAGTGCTCAACGATCCGGGCAACGCGGCTGGCCGCAGCGACATTGAAACCCGGCTGCTGCGCAAGTTCCCGGCCGATGCTGAACGCGCGCGGATGATGCCGGTGTTTACTGACCGCGACCACTTTGTCCGCTCCGCCGGTTTGAGCGGAACCGACCAGGTTTACGCCGTGGTCGTCAACCGCCAGGGCGAGGTTCTCGCAAGGGCTGAGGGCACGTTCGATGCCGACAAGGCACAGAGCCTGCGCGAGACCCTGAAGCAACGCGGCTTCTAGGAGCCTGGGCGGCAGAAGGAATGTCGGCTGCAAAGCGGCCGCGCCGGTCCATTTTTCGCTTCGACGCCTTCTGTCGCCCAGGCTCCTGGGCCGGATCAGCGCCGCAGATAGCGCTGAACCTGTCCCCTGCCGATCACTTCAGCAATCCTTCGTGCCGCATGGCTGCTTGGACTGCGGGCCGGGCCGTCATGCGTTCGCGAAAAGCGCTGATGTTGGCAAAACCGGTGATGTTCACCCCCACGCGCGGCGCCCAGTTGGTCACGGTGAACAGATAGGGGTCAGCGACGCTAAAGCTCTCGCCCATCAGGTAGGGCTTGCCGGCGAGCTGGCCGTCCACCCATGTCAGGCGCGACATCAGCTTGTCGATCACCAGGGGTTTGTAGTCGGCCGGCGTGGCCGGATTGAACAGCGGGCTGAAACCCTTGTGCAATTCAGTGCCAATGAAGTTGAGCCAGGACTGTAGCTGCGCGCGGGCCACTGTGCCGTTGGGTGGCGCGAGCTTTTTGTCGGGCACCTGGTCGGCGATGTATTGAACAATGGCCGGGCCTTCAGCGATGCGGGTTCCGTCGTCAAGCTCCAGCAGCGGCACGTAACCGAGCGGGTTGATGGTGTAGTAGTCGGTGCCGTCGTCGAGCTGGTGGGTTTTGGTCGGCGCGGCCACATGCTGGAAAGTCAGGCCTGACTCATGCAGCGTGATGTGCGGAGACAGAGAGCAGGCGCCGGGAGAGTAATAGAGCTTCATGGGTTTCCTTGGAGAGTGAGGGTGATGGCGTTAACGGTGTTCGCAGGGGTCTGTCAATGCTAGCGCGGGCCGGCATTTTTTGCTGGCGGCGCAGGGGGCTGGTCTTGACCCGACCGGTTTTACAAGCCTAAGCAGCCTCCAGCCCATGTCAATCATGCGTGTACAGCTATCAAAACAGGAGTAAAGGCCGGCCATCTGGCCTTGTCCTACAGGGCCACGCGCGGGGCGCTGATTTGGACCCCGTGGAGCGCCGCCTACCATCACATTATTGTTTGTACGGGCGCCATGCGCCCCACCAGGAGAGTCATGATGTTGAAGTACGCCATTATCTTTGCAATTATTTCGCTGATTGCCGGAGCCATGGGCTTTGGCGGTATTGCGGCAGGTTCGGCGGGTATTGCGGAGATCCTGTTCGGCCTGTTCCTGATCCTGGCGGTGATTTTCGTGGTGTTGGCTGCGCTGGGCGTGGGCGCTGTGAAAAAGGCCCTCAAGTAAATGCAGATCACGCTTGACTGGCCGCAGGGTGTGACGCTTCCAACTGACAAACGCGAGCCAGAAGCCGAATCGGGCACAGCCATGTCCCGGGCCAGCGCGCAGCGCGCCAGTGTGGCGCAACTGCTGCTGGTCGCTCGCCTGAAAGCGCGCAACCGCCGTGACCTTGCCGTGGACACGCTGGAGCGCGGCGCCCATGTGATCTGGGTGACCTGCAAGAGCTGGTTTTCCTCGGGCGGCTCATCCGCAAAAAATTCTGATTCCAACAAAGACACCGATGCACACCGCGACCATTGACTGCCTGCTTGACTACGATGTGGCAAGCCCGACCCATTTCCTCTTCAACATCGAGGCGGCTTTCCACGACAGCCACAAGGTACTCGAAGAACGTCTGAGCGTGACGCCCAGCGTCAAGGTTCGGCATTTCTGCGACGAACGCAATGGCAACCGGTTTTTCCGGCTGGACGCGCCGCGTGGCCTGCTGTCTGTCAACTACCACGCACGGGTCGAGTTGCACCATGCGCCGGTGCCGCTGTACCTGGACGAGGTGCCGGTGACGGCGGTGCCTGACGACGCGATGCGTTTCCTGATGCCGAGCCGGTATTGCGAGTCCGACATCATGAGCCGCGCGGCGCAACAGCTGTTCGGCCACCTGCCGCTGGGCTTGTCTCGTGTACGTGCCATCGAAAGCTGGATTCATGACTCCATCCACTACCTGCCGGGTTTCAGCAACTCAACCACGACGGCGCAGGAAGTGTTTGTGCAACGCGCTGGCGTCTGCCGCGATTTTGCGCACTTGGGCATCACCTTGTGCCGCGCATTGAACATTCCGGCGCGACTGGTGGTGGGTTATGTGTATTTCGATGAACCGCCGCAGGATTTCCACGCCGTCTTCGAGGCCTGGCTGGACGGGCGCTGGGTGATGTTTGACGCCACGCGTATGGCGCCCATTGACCGTTTGGTGCGTATAGGCACGGGCCGTGATGCCAAGGACGTGGCCTTCGCCACGATTTTTGGCGGCGTCACCATGCTGCGCAAGGAACTCACTATCGACCAGGGCGACATCCGTCCCGGTGAGGCCTTTTCCTCGCAGCCAGCCGTGCTTACGGCCTGATTACCGGGCCGGTACGGCGCAGCACCAGCAAGCCGAACAAGGTTGCGGTGATGTACATGCTGACTGAATAAATCGCCGCCGGCAGCGCGAGCTGGAAGTTGTCCAGTACCGCCAGCACCACCACGAGCAGTTGGGTGACCAGCAGGTTGCTGTTCACGCGCTGTAACCGAGATCCAGCCGGTCCAGCTTGCGGATCAGCGAGGGCCAGACAAAGGCGCCGCCCAGGCCGCCGGTCTGCACCCGCATGGCCTCGGCCACCCCCTTGACTATAAGCGGATTCACTGCAATCAATTCCCCGCCGGCCTGCGCATCGAGCTGGATGCGACAGGTGTTTTCAAACGTATACATGCTGAGGAAGGCATCGGCCACGGTCTTGCCGACCACCAGCAGGCCGTGGTTGCGCAGCATCAAAAAGTTGGCTGTGCCGAGGTCGGCTTGCAGGCGCGGTTTCTCGTCGTCACGGAAGGCCACGCCTTCATAGTCGTGATAAGCCAGCGAGCCCAGCACAAAAGTTGATTGCTGGCTGATAGCCAACACGCCGCATTTCTGCGCACTGACGGCGACGCCGGCGCGGGTGTGCGTATGCATCACGCAGCCGGCGTCCGCGCGCGCCTCGTGCACCGCGCTGTGGATCACAAAGCCAGCCGGGTTCACCGGGAAGGGTGAGTCAATCACCTTGTTGCACTTCTCGTCGACCTTGACCAGGCTGGAGGCGGTGATCTCGTCGAACATCAGGCCATAGGGATTGATCAGGAAGTGATGCGCGCCGGCGCCGCTGACCGACTCGGGCAGCTTGGCGCTGATGTGGGTGAACACCAGGTCGCTCCAGCCGTACAGCGCGGCGAGCCGGTAACAGGCGGCGAGCTCGCAGCGCAAATGCCACTCTTCAGCGCTGACGACTTCTTTGAGGGAAGGGATGTGCATGTGGGTGTCTTCGTAGGATAGGGCAGGATATTGTGCGCTATCAAATTGCTAGCTGTTGACGCCAGTGGGACAGGGGCTGCAGCCCAAATCAATGCTGAAGCGGCCCCGCTGCGGCCTGCCGGAAGGCGCTGGGGCTTTGCCCGGTGTGCTCGCGGAACACGCGGCTGAAGTGCGAAAGGTTGTTGAAACCCCAGGACAGCGCGATGCCGGTGATGGCGCGCGACTGAGGCCCGGTTTGCTGGATCTCGCGAATGCAGGCTTGCAGCCGCAGCCGCAGGATATAGCTGGCCAGGGTGTCGTCTTCCCCCGCAAAGGCGTTGTGCAGATGGCGCTTGCTGCAATTGAGCGCCAGTGCGATCTGCTCGATGGACAGCGCCGGATCCCGCAGGTTGGTCGCGACGTAGGCGCGGATGCGGTCTTTCAGCGCTTCGCGCTGAGTCAGCGCAGTGCTTTGTCCGGCTAACTCGATCAGCGACAACCGTACCAGTTGTGCAATCAACTCGCCCGCGCCCTGAGCGGCGGCGGCGCTCATGTTGGGCAGCTCCTGGTAGGTGCTGCGCATGGTTGTCAGCGCGACGCGCGAGATGCCGCTCGCGCCGCCGACGTGGCGCGCCATCAAGGACTCGAGCTGCAGGCCGCGCTCGACGATCAACGCCTTGGGCAGCATCACGATCAGGTGCTCGACCCGTTCTGGGTTCTCGACCGCGTAACAGCCGGTAGTGTCGTAAATGGTCCAGCCACCGGGGCTGACCCAGGCCTGGCGGCCCATTTGTTCGACGCCAGCGCGGCCGTGCATGGGTGCGACGATCTTTAGGTAGCCGGCATCGCTGGCACGCACCATGCCTGCAGTGCGCACGACGCGGTGGCGGTTCGCCTCGAGCCTGGTCAGGATCACATCGCCAGCATGGGCCGACGCCATGTGGCCATCGAATTCGGTGTCGCCGTAGAGGTCAGCCTCCAGACCGCCGAAGTGTTTCCAGACCCACTCGCGCCAGACCGGCGCGCGTTCACGCGGGGCGACATTGTCGGTGGATACCAGGGTGGCCGCTGTCATGCATGTCTCCGGTGGAAGGGCGCTGAACAGGCCTTGGGCCCTCATTAAAGATTATGGGTGTTGAGGCTTGTTCTGGCGCACCGTGGGGTCAAGGGTTAACCCCAGTCGCTGTGCGCTGGCCGACAACTGCTTTGTGCGCGCTCAGCAAAGTGCGGCGCGGGATCCCTGCTTATCATCCGTCTTCCGCTGCCCGCCGGGCGCGTACAACGAGGAGACATCCATGGTCCAGCCATCCAGACGCACATTGATCCAGGGCGCCGCCGCTGCCGTCGGCGCGGCCGCTTTTGCACCGCAACTGTTTGCACAGGCCGCGCCCGTGCGTGTCGGTTACGCCATCGCGCGCACCGGCCCGTGGACCGGCGGCGCGCAGGTCAGCCAGGAGCCCAACTATCTGCTGTGGGCCGAGCAACAAAACGCGGCAGGCGGTATGGATGTCAAGGGCACAAAACGCCCGATTGAGCTGATCAGCTCCGACGACCGCAGCGACATCGAGACCTGCGTGCGTTCGTACGAAAAACTGATGGGCAGCGACAAGGTTGACCTGATCCTGCCGCCCTGGGGCAGCAATGCCAACTTCGCGATTGCGCCGCTGGCCAACCGCATGGGTTACCCGGTGCTGGCGCCCACCGCGCTGTCGCGAAAGTTGGTCGAGCTCAAGCTGCCCAACTTCTTCCTGCTGCTGCAGCAGCCCGACCGCATGGTCGGCGCGCTGGTCGACATGCTGGTGGCCAACGGCGTGAAAAGCGTCGCTGTCATTTATGTGGACGATTTGTTCGGACTGGAAAACTTCTCCGCACTGCGCACGGCGCTGCGCGGCACCGCCATCCAGGTGCTGGAAGAAAAAAGCTATCCCGGTGACATCAAGGACCTGTCGCCGGTGCTGCGCTCCATCAAGGACAAGAATCCCGATGCCTTCATCGGCCTGAGCTACCCGCCCGACACCATTCTGGCGAGCAAGCAGTCCAAGGAAATCGGCTTCAATCCCAAGTATTACTACGCCTCGGTCGGCACCGCCTTTCAGCTTTACCGCAACGTGATGACGCCGGCCGGTGCCGAAGGCGTGCTCGGCATGGGCTCATGGAACAGCAAGACCAGCCCCGCTGCCAAGGCCTACTTCGATGCACACACCAAGAAGTTCGCCGGCAAGGAACCCGATCGCTGGGCCAGTGGCGCCTGCTGGGCCGGGCTGGAAATCCTGACGGCCGCCGTCAAGCAGGCCGGGCTGGACCGCAAGGCGATCCGCGACTATGTGGCCGGTACCACACACAAGACCATCATCGGCGACGTCAAGTTCACTGGCAGCGAAAACACCGCCACGGCGGGCAGCGTGAGCCAGTGGCAAAACGGTGAGTTCGAGGTGGTGTGGCCGCTGAAAATGGCCACCGCCAAGCTCAACCCGGTCAAGCCGGCCTGGAAATAATCTTCCGAAAACTGTCATTGCGGGCCTGACCCGCAATCCATGCCCTGTTCACTGCGGTGGTCAGGGCGCCTTCGGATGCCGGTCACGACCGGCATGACAAGCCTTCCCCACCATGTCACTTTTTTCCTGGTTTGAATTGATCGCCTCCGGGCTGATCACCGGCGGCATCTATGCGTTGGTCGCGCTCGGCCTGAATCTGCAGTACGGGCTGATGCGCATCCTCAATATCGCGCATGGCGAGTTCCTGATGCTGGGCGCCTACCTGACCTGGATGGCGCACACCACGCTGGGCATCTCGCCGCTGCTGATGGTGCCGGTGTCCTTTCTGCTGCTGATGGCGCTGGGTCTGGTGATCCACAAGCTGTGTTTCCGGCGCCTGACCGTGACTTCACCGAATCTCGACATCTTCGAAGCGCGTGGCCTGATGGTGGCTTTTGGCCTGATGTTCCTGGTGCAGAACTTTGCTTCCTTCATGTGGGGCGGCGACTTGCGCGGTTATGACTACCTGGCCGAGCCGGTGAAGATTGGTGAGGCGCAATTTGCCGGCAACAAGCTGCTGGTGTTCGGCCTGGCGCTGCTGTTTTCCGGCGCGCTGATCGCCTTGCTGCGTTTCACCTTGCTCGGCAAGGGTGTGCGCGCGCTGATGCAGTCGCCGACCGGTGCGCAACTGGTTGGTATCGACACCCAGCGCCTGCACCCGCTGATGTTCGGCATCGGCCTGGGCTTGTCGGGCGTGGCCGGTTGCCTCTTGTCCATGGCCTACACCATCACGCCGTCCATGGGTGAGCCTTACACCGTCACCGCTCTGATCGTGATAACCCTGGGTGGCTTCGGCAGCATGAGCGGCGCGCTGGCCGGCGGTCTGCTGCTTGGCGTGGTGGAAGCGCTGGGCATGCATTTCACCAATCCTTCGTTGAAGGCGCTGCTGTCGTACAGCGTGTTTATTGCGGTGTTGCTGTTGCGCCCGCGCGGCCTGTTTGCGAAGTAAGAAAAGAATGAAAGACAAACAGATTCTTGTGCGCGACCTGCTGCTGTTGCTGGCTTTTGCCGGCTGGGCCATGGCGCTGCCGCATTACGGCAGCGAGTTCGTGGTGTCGATGGCGCTGACCTGTCTGATGTATGTGGCCCTGTCTTCAAGCTGGGGGCTGTTTTGCGGCAGCACGCGTTACCTGTCGCTGGCGACTTCGGCCTTCTTCGGCATCGGCGCCTATACCAGCGCCGTGGCGCTGGACAGCCTGCCCTGGCTCGGTGCCATCGCGCTGGGCGCCGGCATCGCCACTGTGGTCGCCGTTGTCATGGGTGCGGCGGTTCTGCATTTGCGCGGCACCTACTTCGCGGTGCTGACCTTCGGCATGACCGAGCTGATCCGCCATGCCGTGACCTACTTTGAAAAGAAAGTCACGGGCACGGTGGGACGGGTGCTGACGGTGGTGCCGGATCGCGACACGATCTATCTGACGGTGCTGGCGTTGGCCGTGCTGTCGGTGCTGGTCTCCATCATCGTGCGGCGCAGCCGCTTCGGCCTGGCGCTGATGGGCATAGGTGCGGATGAGCAGCGCGCGCAGACCTTGGGCGTGAATACGCGGCTGATCAAGGTGGCCGGTTTTGCGATGACAGCGGCTTTTGCCGGCGCGGTCGGTGCGGCGATGTCGGTGCGCTGGACCTACATCGACCCGCACACGGTGTTCAATCCCTTCATCGGCTTCCAGACCGTTCTGATTGCGCTGATCGGTGGCGCGGTCACGCTGTGGGGACCGCTGATCGCGGCCATCGTCTTCAGCGTGCTGGCCGAGACCCTGCGCCTGCAGGCGCCGCAGGTCTACATGATGTCGCTGGGTCTGCTGCTGATCCTGAGTGTGCTTTACCTGCCGGGCGGGCTGGCTTCGCTGCGCTGGGCCACCTTCAGCGGCTGGTGGCGAGACGGCCGTGGCTGGCTGCGCGGCCTGAAAGCCAAGGAGCGCAACAATGACTGAGCTGCTTTTGCAGGCGCGTGACATCACGGTGCGTTTTGGCGGATTGACCGCCGTCGACGCCGTGAGCGCCGATTTTCATGCCGGCGAGCTGGTCGGCATCATCGGTCCCAACGGTGCCGGCAAGACCACGTTTTTCAACGCGATCTCGGGCGTGATCGCACCGACCTCTGGCCAGTTGCTGGCCGACGGCAACAACCTGAGCGGCAAGGGCCCGCACCGGTATGCCGCCGCAGGGATTGCGCGCACCTTCCAGACGCCACGTGTGTTTCCCGACATGCCGGTCACCGCCAACATCGGCTTCGGCCTGAAGTTCGCGGGGCGGCGGCGCGAGGGCGCCTGGCAGCTGCGTGACGAGGCCAGCATCCTGGGACTGATCGGCCTGGCCGCGCAGTCAGACCTGCCGGCCGGCGCCATCACGCCGTCCCAGCAGCGCCTGCTGGAGATCGGCATGGCGCTGGCCACGCGGCCGCGCCTGCTGCTGCTCGACGAGGTGGCGGCCGGCCTGACCGAATCAGAAATCGAGAACATGGCGCTGCTTATACGTCGTATGCGCGACGAGCTGGGCCTGACGGTGGTGTGGATCGAACATGCGGTCACAACCCTGCTGCGCCATGTCGAACGTGTGATCGTGCTGCATCAGGGCCGCAAGATTGCGGACGGCACGCCGGCCGAGGTGGTGCGTGATGCCGAAGTGATTGAGGCTTATCTGGGCGATGAGATGGTGGAAGCAGAGGGGGCCGCACCATGAAGCGAAGGGCGAGGGCCCCGCACAGCGGGATCGACCAGCGTAGGGGGGCGTGCGGCCGACACCTCAGGGATGCCTTGATCACGGCATATGAGGAGGCCGCCGCATGATGTGGCACTCATCTCCCTTTGTGCTTGGCGGAACTGCGCATGCCCATTTGAAAGTTCAGGGCCTGAGCGCCGGCTACGGCGCCTTCCTGGTTTTGCGCGACCTGACGCTTGAAGTCAAGCCCGGCCTGACGGTGATTCTCGGCCCCAATGGCGCCGGCAAGACCACCTTGCTCAAGGCGCTGTCCGGCCTGATCCCCCGCAGCGGCGAGGTACAGCTCAATGGCGAGGCCTTGCCCAAAAAAACCAGCGACATCGTCAAGGGCGGCATGGCCCTGGTGCCCGAGGGCCGGCAATTGTTTCCGCAGATGACGGTCACCGAGAACCTCGAGCTCGGCGGCTGGTTGGTCGCCAAAGCCGAACGCGCCCGGCGGCTCGAACAGGCTTTCAATGATTTCCCCAAGCTGCGTGAACGCGCGCAGCAACTGGCCGGCACCATGAGCGGCGGCGAGCAGCAAATGGTGGCCGTGGCGCGCGCCATGATGAGTGCGCCGCGCCTGCTGATGCTCGACGAACCCTCGCTGGGCCTGGCGCCGCGCATGGTCGATGAACTGCTGGCGATCACGCGCCGTATCGCCGACGCCGGCACCACGGTGCTGATGGTTGAGCAGAACGTGAAGAAAGCACTGGCCGTGGCCGACCGAGGCTACGTGCTGGAGCGCGGCACGCTTGTGGCCAGCGGGCCAGCGGCGCTGCTGACGCGTTCGTCGGTAATCCGTGAAGCCTACCTGGGCGCGGGTGCTGCGGTGCCGACCGCCAAAGCGGCTTGAAAATTTAACCTGACTATTTTTGGAGAACCCCATGTCTGACATGTCCATGTTGATCAACGGCCTGAAGGTCACGGCCGAAAAAGGCGCGACGTTTGAGCGCCGCAACCCGCTCGATGGCAGTATCGCCACACGCGCACCGGCGGCCTCCGTCGCCGATGCGCTGATGGCCGCCGACGCTGCGGCCGAAGCCTTCAAAAGCTGGAGCCAGACTGGCCCCGGTGCGCGACGCGCGCTGCTGCTGAAAGCCGCCGATGCGCTGGAGGCCAAGACCCCGCAGTTCATCAAGGCAGTGGCCGCCGAAACCGGGGCCTCGGGCATGTGGGCTGGCTTCAACGTAATGCTGGCCGCCGGCATGATCCGCGAAGCCGCGGCGCTGACCACGCAGATCAGCGGCGAAGTGATTCCGTCCGATGTGCCGGGCAGCCTGGCCATGGGCCTGCGCCAGCCGGCCGGCGTGGTGCTGGGCATTGCGCCGTGGAACGCACCTATCATCCTCGGTGTGCGCGCGATCGCGACGCCACTGGCTTGCGGCAACACCGTGATCTTCAAGGGCTCGGAGAACTGCCCGCACACGCACCAGCTGATCGTTGAGGCGTTTGAGGACGCCGGATTTCCGCCGGGCGTCGTCAACTACATCACCAACGCGCCGCTGGATGCCGGCGCCGTGGTCGAGGCCATCGTGGCGCACCCGGCGGTGCGGCGCATCAACTTCACCGGCTCGACCAAAGTGGGTCGCATCATCGCCATGACCTGCGCCAAATACCTGAAGCCTGTGGTGCTGGAGCTCGGCGGCAAGGCGCCGCTGGTGATCCTGGACGACGCCAACATCGACGACGCTGTCAACGGCGCGGCCTTCGGCTGTTTCGCCAACAGCGGGCAGATCTGCATGTCCACCGAGCGCATCATCGTGGACCAGAAGATCGCCGACGAGTTTGTCAAACGCTTCGCTGCCAAGGCCAAGGCCCTGCCGCTGGGCGACCCTCGCAAGCCCGACCCCGTGGTGCTGGGCTCGGTGATCGGCATGGGTACGGTGGAGCACTGCAACGCGCTGATCGATGACGCGCTGGCCAAAGGCGCCAAGTTGATGTGCGGCGGCAAGGCCGAGAACACCCTGATGCCAGCCACCGTGCTGGACCACGTGACACCGACCATGCGCATTTACCACGAGGAGACTTTTGGCCCGGTCAAATGCGTGGTGCGCGTCAGCGGCGTCGAGGAAGCCGTGGCCTGCGCCAACGACAACGAATACGGCCTGGCGGCGGCCGTCTTCGGCGGCGACATCGCGCGCGCCTTCGGTGTGGCCCAACGTATCGACTCCGGCATTTGCCACGTCAACGGCCCGACGGTTCACGACGAGGCGCAAATGCCGTTTGGCGGGGTCAAGGGCAGCGGGATGGGGCGCTTTGGCGGCAAAGCGGGGGTAGACGAGTTCACCGAACTGCGCTGGATCACGATCCAGACCACGCCACGGCATTACCCTTTCTGATTCGCCATCCCGGACTGGATTCGGGATCCATGCTCGATCACCACCACCGTTCGGGCTGAGCCTGTCGAAGCTTTCTTTGCTTCTGCCGTTAGTGGCTTGCCAACAAGCCGGGGGTTGCCCGGCGGCAACTTACTTTTCTTTGTTTCGCCAAAGAAAAGTAAGCAAAAGAAAGGCGACCCGATGGTCTGGGTCCCCTTCGCTATCGCTCAGGGGCAACCTGCGGTGCTCGCCGAAAATGGGGTCGAGCTAGCACTCGCACGCTCAAACAATCGCTCGCCCTGATCCATTTTCGGCTGCGCTCCTCGGCCCAGTCCGACAGGTGGGGGAACGAATTCAAAATCCGGAGCAGAAGAAGCGCGCAGCGCTCCTTCTGCGGGAATCCCAACAGACCGTCATGTTTGCACGCGAGCGCAGCGCACGCGGCCAGATGAAGTCTCCCTCCATCGCCCAGCGGGGCGAGGGAGGGGTTAGGGGTGGGAGTGGGGAGTTGTGCCTACTGTCCCGGGCGAGCCGGGAACGCAGCGTGATGCAAGCGACACCCGCTCGCCGCAACGGGCTACTTCTTGTCCGCCGCCTCCGGCAACTCGATCTTCACCTCGAGCACGTCCAGGTTGTCCTGGCGTTCGAGGTTGACCTTGATGTCGTTTGGGTTGATGTTGATGTATTTGGAAATCACCGCGATCAGGTCGCGCTGCAAAGCCGGCAGGTAGTCGGGCTCGTGGCCCTGGCGACCTGAGCGCTCGTGCGCGAGGATGATCTGCAGCCGCTCTTTGGCGACGCTGGCGGTTTTTTTCTTTTCACCGAGAAAGAAGGACAGAAAAGAAGCCATGGTGCTTATTTGCCTCCAAATACACGTTTGAAGAAGCCGACCTTGGGCGCGTCGATAAAACGCAGCGGTCTGTCTTCGCCCAGAAAGCGGGCAATCACGTCCTTGTAGGCCTCTGACACATCGCTGCCTTCCATGTGCACCGCCGGCACGCCCTGATTCGAGGCCTGCAACACCGACTCGGACTCCGGGATCACGCCGATCAGCTTGATGCGCAGAATGTCCTTGATGTCTTCGAGCGACAGCATCTGGCCCTGGTCGACGCGGCTGGGGTTGTAACGCGTGATGAGCAGGTGTTCCTTGATCGGCTCGCCGCCTTCCATGCCGCGTTTGGTCTTGCTCGACAACATGCCGAGGATGCGGTCGGAATCGCGCACCGAAGAGACTTCGGGGTTGGTGACGACCAGCGCCTCGTCGGCGAAATGCATGGCCATCAGCGCGCCAGTTTCAATGCCGGCCGGCGAATCGCAGACGATGTATTCGAAGTCCATGTCGGCCAGGTCTTTGAGCACTTTTTCCACGCCTTCCTTGCTCAGCGCTTCCTTGTCGCGCGTCTGAGAAGCGGCCAGCACGTAGAGCTTGTCGCACTGTTTGTCCTTGATCAGCGCCTGGTGCAGGTTGGCTTCGCCCTGGATCACGTTGATCAGGTCGTACACCACACGGCGCTCGCAGCCCATGATCAGGTCGAGGTTGCGCAGGCCCACGTCGAAGTCAATGACGGCGGTTTTGTGCCCGCGCATTGCCAGGCCGGTTGCAAAACTGGCGCTGGTGGTGGTTTTGCCCACGCCGCCCTTGCCGGAGGTAACGACGATGATTTTTGCCATGGGTAAAAGTCCTTTTGAATTGAAGGGGGCAGGCCTGGGGCCTTACTCAGAAAGAGGGGTCATGACGAGCTTGTCGCCGTCGGGTCCGGGCAGCAGTCGCACTTGTGTGGGTTTGCCCCACACACCTTTGGGCAGGGGCACGTCGCTGGTGCGGTAGATGCCGGCAATTGACAACAGCTCGGGCTCCAGGCACAGCGAGAAGATGCGTGCATCGGCATTGCCGCGCGCGCCTGCCATGGCTTTGCCGCGCAGCGGTGCATACACATGAATGTGGCCGTCGGCAATCACTTCGGCGCCGGCGTTAACCATAGCCAGCATGACCAGGTCGCGTCCGCGCGCGTAGACCTGCTGGCCCGAGCGCAGCGGTCTATCGATGACCAGGGCGCCCGCGGCAGGCGCGGCCACCGGTGCTTCAGCGGCAGCAGGCTGCGCCCGCGCGACTTCGGGCGTCTGGGTCCTGGCGGCGGTGATGCGTGCATCGGGTGCGACTAGCAGCCCGGCTGCGGCGGCTGCGTTCATCTGCTCAGGGTCGCCACCGCGCACGGCAACAGGCGCCACGCGGTAGCTGCGCAACAGCGTGACCAGCGCCGCAAAATCGATGGTACGCCCGTCCGAGGCCAGCGCCGATAACTCGACCACGAGCGGGTCGTTGTCGAAGAAGTCGGGAATGTCGCCAAAACGCAGCGCCAGGTCGCGCGACAGCGCGTCGAGGTCGGTGGACTTGAGCAGCAGCGCAACCAGGGGCAGGTTGGCGCTTTTGATTTCGAAGGTAGCGGGGGAGCTGGCCGGGAGGGCAACGGTCATGGAAACAGTGTCGCGTCGTCGCGGATGCAGAAGAAAAATCAGCCGCAGCAACGGGTTGAAAGGGAGGCATCTTAACAGCGGCTCATGACGCCTCGGGCCGCAGTTGTGAGCGAATGAAACGCCTGGAACTGCTTTGTGAAATTGTTTTGCAAAAAGGGGGGAGCAGTGCGAGCGCTGGCGGGCACTTGTTGTGCGCAAGGGGCCCAAGCCACGCCAAACCATGAATCAAAAAGAACGTCAGCCCTAATGTGGCAGGCGTAAACAGCTATGAATTCGATAGCATTAATGAGGGCGCGAGGCGCTGGCGGCGGCGGTGTCGATATTGCGCGCCGTGCCCAGCAGCGTGGCGCACAGGGCTTCTTCGCCTTCGGCATTGACCGCGTAAACATCGGCGGCGCACACGGTGAGCAACTTGCCGGCGCTGATCACCCGGCCGCGAGCGCGCAGCAGCGCGCCCTGCGCCGGTGCCACGAGCTTGAGGGTCGCGTCCACGGTGGCGTTGATCCAGCCCGGTGCGAGCAGCGAACCGGCGGCGGCCACGGCGGCAAAGTCGGCCACGGCAAACACGGCGGTGGCCTGCAACTGGCCGGGGCGGAAGGTGAAGCCCTCCTGCACCGGGATCTCGACCTCCACCTCGCCGGGCGCGATGCGCTTGAAGCGCAGGCCCAGGGTGCGGGCCATGGGCATGGCGAGCACCATGCGTTCAAGCTGGCGGATGTGCGCGGCGCTGGCAGTGTCGGTGTTCATGGTCTGGTTTTCCTTGCGTGGCTGGTCTGACTGGGCGGGCTTGCGGAGGCGGACATATTCCGGCGTTTCACGTTGGGCCAGGGGGCCTTGCAGCTTTTCCCTGGGGCCAGGGCATGCGCCTTTTTTGCCTCGTGCGCGCGCTGCTGTTTGTGCATCCACGCGATGTGCGCGATCACGGCGCGGCGCTGGTTTTTGAGGGTGCCGATCTGGGCGTCCAGCTCCGCCACGCGCTCCCGCATGGCGTCGACCATTTGCCCGAATGTGAGCCGGCCCACCCGATAAGCGGGAAGCTGCGCCGCAATGGCCTTGAGCGAAAAGCCGATGCTGCGCGACATGGCGATAAAGACCACTTCCCGGCGCATCACGTCGCTGTATTCGCGGTAGCCGCTGGCCCGCCGCTCAGGCTGAAGCAGGCCCAGCTTTTCGTAGTGGCGCAAGGCATGCACGGAAACGCCGGTTTGAGCGGCCAGTTCGGAGATCTGCATGGCAAGCAGGGTAGCAAGCTTCGCGCTACACGAAGCTTGAGACATGCGCCGCGGCTGTCACCTGGGCGGCAGTGTCAACCCCCACAGACAGGTCCTACATGCAGGCGGCTTGACGGCCCGCAAGCCCGGCCGCCCGGTAAGACCTATATTGGTGTCGTGGGTGGGTGTCACCGGCCCTTGCAACGTAAGCCTGCCGTCTGTGTTTGTACTGGCGGTGAAAAGGAGCTTCATGATGATCAAACCATCTTTCCCTGCCGCGCTCTCGTGTGTCGTCGTGCTGCTCGCTTCCGGGCTGGCGCAGGCGCAACCCAGCACCATGCCGGACAACGCGACACAGGTCCCACCCGAAATGGGCGTCAAGCCTGCGTTGCAGGGCGCCAGTGCACCGCTGCCCGCCGACCTCAAACCGCGCATCCGGCCCGAGCTGAAACCGCGCATGAAGTCCGACGAGCTCAAACCGGAACTGCGTTCGGAGCAGCGGCCTGAAATGAGTCCCGGCCTGCAGCCCAACAGCCAGAAACCGCTGCGCACCGATGCGCCGACAAAACGTGCCAACTGAGAGTTGCGCGGGCGCTCGGCAGCGCATGGGGTTGACTGCCCGACCCCTGCCGTTGCTGCTTTGCCTGTTCAGCAGCCTTGCTGCAGCGCAGGGCGGCGCGCCGGTACCGGAGCCGCGCATCAACCGTAACCCGGTCTTTCGGGAGGGGTTGCCTCCTGCGTCGCAACCGCCAGCCAGCCCCCGTGTGACCTTGCCGCCAGCCACCGGTCCGTGCGATCCGCGGGACTCCACGACACGGCCGGTGCAGCCGCCGGCCAGCATCGACGAGCGCAGCCAGTTGCCGGGAGAATTGCCTGCACCTGGCACACCATCAACCCGGTCTTCAGGCTCGGCCGCTGCGGACTGCAACGGAGCTCCGCGGCAGTAAGTTTCCCAGAGCCCCGGCCCGGCGCTCCTTCTATTGAATAAAACCCATGCCCCGTGATTCACGGACTTCGGGTTTGACCCGGTGCTCGGCTTCAAGCTGGCTCAGGAACTCGTCCGCCGTGAATTCCGCCGCCAGAATGTCGGTCTGGCGCTTGACCGCAGCAAAGTCGCCGGGGCACAGTTGATCCAGCCGGGCCAGCCGCTCGCGCACCACGTCGGTCAACGCGGCCTCATCGCCAGCCAGCGCTTCGGTGACAAACATCTTTTCGCGCTGCGCCGCTGTCAGGGGCATGAACTTGATCTTGAAGGTGAAGCGCCGAAGCGCTGCCTGGTCCAGGCTTTCCAGCAGGTTGGTGGTGCAGACAAAAATGCCGTTGAAACGCTCCATGCCCTGCAGCATCTCGTTGACCTCGGTCACTTCATAAGTGCGGTGCGCGCCGCGCCTGTCCTGCAGAAAGCTGTCGGCCTCGTCGAGCAGCAGTACCGCCTTTTCGGCTTCGGCCTCGGCAAACATCGCCGCCATGTTCTGCTCGGTCTCGCCCACGTATTTGCTCATCAGGTCGCTGGCCTGCTTGATCATCAGCGGCCTTTCGAGTTCTTTGGCGAGGTGTTCGGCCAGCGCCGTCTTGCCGGTGCCGGGCGCGCCGTAAAAACACAGGGAGCCGTGGCTGCGGCTTTTCAGTGCCTGCGCGATGCGCGGCACGTCAAAACGCGACTCGACGTTGAGCATGGACAAATCGTAAGTGGTGACGCTGTGCCGTCCGGAGACGTCGGCCTTGTTGCCGAGCGCAAGGTCGGCATTTTTGAGCTGTCGCTCAATCAGTGACTCCATCAGCGCCGTGTGCCCGCCGCTGAGGATGGTCTGCATACCTTCGCCATCGGTGTCCTTGCCGGGTTCGCTGGCCAGCTTGGCAAAACGCACCGCCGTGCGTATCTGCGCCGGTGTCAGGCCCTTGCGGGCCGTGAGCCTGGCCACAAAAACATCGCTGACCGGCACGCCCTCCAGCGTTTTGCGTACCAGGCCTTCGCGCGCGCCTGGTGGCGGCGACTTGAGTTCGAGGTGATAGGCAAAACGGCGTCGGAACGCGGGGTCGATCTGCTCGATTCGGTTGGTGACCCACAAGGTCGGCACGGTGTTTGATTCAAGGATCTGGTTCACCCAGGCCTTGCCGCTGACCGAACCGGTGGCTGGCGCCACCAGCTGGTCGGAGCGTGCCATCAGCTGGGCCGCCTCGCTGGAGATCGCCGGAAACACATCCTCCACCTCGTCAAACAGTAGCGCGGCATGGGCGCTGCCTTTGAGAAACACCTGGGCGATCTGCAGCGAGCGGTAGCGGTCGCGCCCGCTCAGCGAGTTGCCGTCGCGGTCGGCGTACTCGACCTCGAACAAATCCAGCCCGGCGGCCTGCGCCACTACCTTGGCCAGTTCGGTCTTGCCGGTGCCGGGCGGGCCGTACAACAACACATTGACACCCAGCTCCTTGCCAGCCACTGCATTGCGCAGCAGCGAGACCATCACCTGGGTGTCCTCATGGGCAAACGAAAAATCGGCGAGTCCCAGGCTGCTGCGGTCCACCGGGCGCGTGAACACGGCCATCAATTCGGTCTGGTCACGGTATTCCCGCATCAGCACCGGCGGCAGTTTTTCGCTGACCTTCATGAGGTCGGCGAGATCGGTGATGTTGTGCTCGGAGATCAGGTTCTCGACCATGCCGATGCGTTCCAGCCGCGAGCCGGCGCGCAGGGCCTCCGCCACCTCGTTGGCCTTGACCCCTGCTACTTCGGCAATCGCGGCATGGGCTTCGGGCGCATTGTTGACCTTGAACTCGACCAGCAGGGAGCGCAGGTCGCGCTGGTAGCGCGCCAGCGTGCCGTACAGGAGCAGCGCGCGTTCGGCTTGGTTGAGCTGCAGCAGGTTGGCCAGCGCGTCGATATTTTTTTCGACCAGCGTGGACTGCTTTTTGAGCGCGTGTGTCAACCAGTCACCGGTGGCGCTCAGCACCGACAGCAGGTCTTTGGGCAGGTCCTTGGCATGTTCGTCGAGGTAGAAAAACAGCGTGCCCTCTTCATACGGGCCGCGCCAGGCACCGTGGCGGTTAAGGAAGGCGGTGTCGCTGAGAGTTTCGTGCCCGCGCCAGAATTCGTTGTCGCGGCAGCGGCGGCCCAGGAATTCGCGCAGGCGCTGCAGCGCAGGCTGCGGCCACACCAAGTGCCGGCCGGACAGCGACAGCAGGCTGTTGAGGTCTCGCCGCACATTGAACTTGGCGCCCTGACGCGCCGCCAGTGTCAGCACAAAATGCGAACACATCAGGTCCAGCACCGGCGCGTCCTTCAGGCCGGGAGACAGCAGCAGCTGACCGAGCTTGTCAGCACCCGAACGCTTGCTCATCGATGGACCTCCGGTGTGGAAGGAAAAAAATCTGCACCTCGGGCGCAGGCGATACCCAACCTTAACGCAGCTGGTCGCATCATGGAAGACACAGGTCGAATCACCCCGTGTGGATTGCGCCACAAAACCCGCCACAATCAATGCACCCGCAAAAAAGCCGTGACAGGCCCACCCGCCAGGAGCACCATGCTTGGATTCGCCGATATTGAAGCCGCCGCCGTCCGGCTGCAGGGACAGTTGCTCGATACCCCCTGTGTCGCGTCGAAAACGCTGTCGCAGATCACCGGCGCAGAGATTTTTCTCAAATTCGAGAATCTGCAATACACCGCCTCCTTCAAGGAGCGTGGCGCCTGCAACAAACTGGTGCAGCTCACGGCCGAAGAGCAGCGCCGTGGCGTGATTGCCATGAGCGCCGGCAATCACGCGCAAGGCGTGGCTTACCATGCGCAGCGGCTTGGGCTGCGGGCGGTGATCGTGATGCCGCGCTTCACGCCCGGCGTGAAGATAGACCGCACCCGTGGCTTTGGCGCGGAAGTGGTGCTGCACGGCGACACGCTGGAAGAGTCGCGCAGCCATGCACTGGAGTTGGCGCAGCGCGAAAGTCTGGTGTTTGTTCACCCTTACGACGATGAAGCCATCGTCGCAGGGCAAGGTACGGTGGGCCTGGAAATGCTGCGTGCCGTGCCGGAGCTCGACACCCTGGTCGTGGCGGTGGGCGGCGGCGGCCTGATCGCCGGCATGGCAACGGCGGCCAGGGCCATCAAGCCCGGCATCGAGATCATCGGGGTGCAGACCTCACGCTTTCCGGCCATGGTCAACGCCATCAAGGGCACGCAACACCCGCAGGGCGGCAGCACTATCGCCGAAGGCATTGCCGTTGGCACGCCGGGCGTCATTCCGCAGGCCATCATCGCGCGGCTGGTGGACGACCTGGTGCTGGTGGACGAGGGCGACATCGAGCAGGCCATGGTGATGCTGCTGGAGATTGAAAAAACGCTGGTCGAGGGCGCGGGTGCCGCCGGCCTCGCCGCGCTGCTCAAGTACCCGGAGCGCTTCCGGGATAAAAAAGTTGGCTTGGTGCTGTGCGGCGGCAACATCGACCCGCTGCTGCTGGCGGCCATCATTGAGCGCGGCATGGTGCGCGCCGGCCGGCTGGCGCGCATCCGTGTCAGCGCGCGCGATGTCCCCGGCTCGCTGGCCAAAATCACCGCCACGGTGGCCGGCGCGGGTGCCAACATCGACGAGGTGCACCACCAGCGCGCGTTCACCATGCTGTCGGCGCAGAACGTTGATATCGAACTGGTGATCCAGACACGGGGGCGAGATCACATTGCACAGGTACTCGCCGTTTTGAAAACTGCCGGCTTTGAAGCCGAGGAGCAGCTATGAACACGGAAACTTTGCAAGCCGCGCTGCCTGAGTATTTTGCGCCTTGGGTGCAGTCTCTGGGTCTGATGGTGGAGGCTTTTGACGGGCAGAGCGTGACTTTGCGCCTGCCGCAAAACCCGGCGCTGTCGCGTGTCGGTGACATGCTCTGCGGTCAGGCCATGATGGCAGCCGCCGACACGGCCATGGTGCTGGCACTGATCAATCATTTCGGCGAATTCAAACCCTGCACCACGGTGCAGATGAACAGCAGCTTCCTCAAGCCGCTGTCGAAGCAGGATGCGCTGATCGAAGCGCGCGTGTTACGCGCCGGCAAGTCCCTGGCCTTCGGCGAGATCGACATTCGCGGCGCCAACGATGGCAAGAGTGTCAGCCGGGCCACGACGACTTACGCGCTGCTCTGACTGCTAGCGCAGGTGCTTGCCCATCTTGGCGGCGAACAGCTGCACAATGCTGACGCTGCGACGGCCGGGCAGCAACTCAAAACCTTCGCCGGCGCTGATGCTGCCCGGTGTCAGCACCGACAGGTAAAAACCGCAAAAGCCGCTGTGCGCCATCATGCGTGAGGCCCGTGCAAAACCCATCGCCGCGTTGAACTTGTAGCAGGGTTCGCGCGGGATGCGGACCTGCAGTTCACAGTGAGGAAACCTCAGCACGTCGCCGGCCCACACTTGACTTTCCAGCAGGCCGTGCAGAGTCAGGTTTTCACCCAGGCTGCCATGCGGCAGGCTGTCGTCGATGAGGCCCAGGCCCTGTTCCCACCGCGCAGCCTGCCAGAACGGATAGTGTTCGGCAGGATAGGCATACACGGCCTTTTCCAGACCGCCGTGGATGGACGGGTCGGCCTGTTCGTCACCGACCAAGCCCAGCGGCAACACCGGCACCGCACCGCTCGCCGGCGTCTTGACCATGCCGGTCAAGACGCCGCGCCCGCCCATGGGAATACGACGGGCCACGCCCACCTGAACCGACACCAGGTGGTGCGCTACGCTTGACTGCTCGGCCGACAGCCGGCCGTCCGCTAGTTCCATCCGATCACTTCAAAGCCCCTGTCCCCCAGGCAGCGCTGGACGAAATTTCGGTAGGTACTGCTGGGCCGGTCGTTGCGAAAGGCCCCCTGTACCGCGCCGGCCGAACCGCCGACGGCTGCTCCCGCTGCACCGGCGCGAACCACACCCTCGCCGCCGCGCCCGGTGATCAACGCGCCGACCGCCGAAGCCACGGCACCGGTGGCCGCCCCGACGCCGGCACCACGGGCAACTGCATTGTTTTTTTCGTCGGGTGTAAGCCCGGCTGAAACCGCCCTGGCCATGCAGGCATCGGCTTCAGCGCGGCCCTGTGCGTCACCGACACGGTTCAGACTGGCGTTGGGGTACAGGACAGGTCGCGCCGACGGGCTGTTGGCACCGGTGCTGGCACAACCTGCCAGGCTGCTCAGCAACAAGGCAACAACACAGGCAAAGCCTGGTTTGGCGAAGGAATGCATATCAAACTCCCGAACAAAGGATGGCTGTGGTCCTCCGGCAGGACCCGGACAAATCAGCATGTTAGCGGCCCGCTGTATGAAAAGGTAAAATAGTGACGTTGTCTCGTTTTCAGGAATCTCTCATCATGTCCAGCCCAGAACAAACCACCAACGCCGCACACAGCAGCCCGACACACGCCCAGGAACAGGATGCCGTCGAAGCCATCGTGCCGTTGATGCCTCTGGTCCTGCCGGTCGCCGGTGCGGTGTTGATGTTCCTGCTGGCTTTTATCGCCATTTACATGGCTTGAGCGGGTTGGCGACGCGGCGGCTTCCGTCCCCGCGCCCCAAGCGATATTGCATCAGGCCAGCGTCCTCAACGGGTCTACCCGCTGGTGGCTGGCTATCCGGCGAGTGGTTGACCATCAGTATCCCTACGATGAACGCAATCAGGTGACTTTCGGGAAAATTCCGGAAGTGCCCGCTGAATAGGTTGGTCGCACACCATGGCAGCAAATGGCCCGCTGGTCATTTTCCCCTACTAATGTCACCTTTTATCCTGTGAGCCTGTGAGCCTGGGAGGCTGAATAAATATCAGCTGCAAAGCTTTCGCGCCGGGAACTTTCGCTTCAACATCTTCAGCCTCCCGCCCTCCTTAGCGCCGTCCATTGAGGACTTTGCTGAGCGGGGCCTAAAGCTGCAAGTCCATTCCCTCTGCCAGGGTCAGGGCTGCCAGAACCAATACATCGGCCATGCATAACCCCATGCAGGTTTTGCATATGTTTTGGCCGTACCCATGAGGTAACTTCCGCCAATGTTCTTAAAATGAACTTTTCGACGGCTCCGCAGAGCTCCGGAAAGCAAAATTTTCGAAGCAGTATCAAACGCCATTCCGACAGGCGGCCCCGATGCAGCAGCTATAGCTGTCCGTCATCCGGCGTTTGTCGAAATCACGCTTTTTAACTTTGGAGCTCCCGATGAACCACCCCGCGATGCAAGGGCTGAACCTGAATACGCCCAGCTATGTCAAACACGCCCGGCTGATTGCCTGGGTGGCCGATATGGCGGTCCTATGCAAGCCCGACACCATCTATTGGTGCGACGGCAGCAACGCCGAATACCTGCGCCTGTGCCAGCAACTGGTCGATGCCGGTACCTTCAAGAAGCTCAACGAAACCAAACGCCCGAACAGCTTCCTGGCCAATTCCGACCCCAGCGATGTGGCCCGCGTGGAAGACCGCACTTTCATTTGCTCTGCAAACAAGGAAGATGCTGGCCCGACTAACAACTGGATGGCCCCGGCTGAAATGCGCGCAACCCTGCACCCGCTGTTTGACGGCTGCATGAAGGGCCGCACCATGTATGTGGTGCCGTTTTCCATGGGTCCGCTGGGCTCACCGATTGCCCACATCGGCATCGAGCTCTCCGACAGCCCCTATGTAGGCGTCAATATGAAGATCATGACGCGCATGGGCCGGGCCGTGTTCGACGTGCTGGGCGATGACGGTGAATTCGTGCCCTGTGTACACACCGTGGGCGCGCCGCTCGCCGAAGGCCAGAAGGACGTCAAGTGGCCCTGCAACAAGACCAAGTACATCGTGCACTACCCCGAAACACGCGAGATCTGGTCCTACGGCTCTGGCTACGGTGGAAACGCGTTGCTGGGCAAGAAATGTTTCGCGCTGCGCATTGCTTCCAACATGGGTCGCGACGAGGGCTGGCTGGCCGAACACATGCTGATCCTGGGCGTGACCAATCCCGAGGGCAAGAAATACCACGTGGCGGCAGCCTTCCCATCGGCCTGCGGCAAAACCAACTTCTCCATGCTGGTGCCGCCCGCGGGCTTTGAGGGCTGGAAAGTCACCACCATTGGCGATGACATCGCCTGGATCAAGCCCGGCAAGGACGGTCGCCTCTACGCCATCAATCCGGAAGCCGGCTATTTCGGCGTGGCGCCTGGCACCAACATGCTGACCAACCCGAACTGCCTCAAGAGCCTGGACCACGACGTGATCTTCACCAATGTCGGCCTGACCGACGACGGCGACGTATGGTGGGAAGGCATGGAGCAGGATGCACCGGACAGGGCCTTGCCGGCTCATTTAATCGATTGGCAGGGCAAGGACTGGACACCGCAGATCGCCAAGGAAACCGGCGCCAAGGCGGCGCATCCGAATTCACGTTTCACCGTGGCGGCCACCAACAACCCGGCGCTCGATCCAGCCTGGGATGACCCGGCCGGCGTGCCCATTGACGCCTTTATTTTCGGCGGCCGCCGTTCCAATACCGTACCGTTGGTCACCGAAGGCCGCAATTGGGTCGAGGGGGTCTACGCAGCGGCGACCATGGGGTCGGAAACCACCGCTGCCATCACCGGCCAGGTCGGTGTGGTGAGACGCGACCCCTTTGCCATGCTGGCTTTCGCCGGCTACAACATGGCGGACTATTTCCAGCACTGGCTCAACGTCGGCAAGAAGCTTGAGGCCTCGGGCGCGAAACCTCCGAAAATTTTCACTGCCAACTGGTTCCGCAAGGGCGAGGACGGCAAGTTTGCCTGGCCCGGCTATGGCGAGAATATGCGCGTCCTTAAATGGATGATCGACCGCATTGAGGGCAAGGGCCATGGCGTGGACCATTTCACCGGAGTCAGCCCGCGTTATGAAGACATGACCTGGAAAGGCCTGGATTTCAGCGCCGAGCAATTCAAGGCCGTGACCAGCATGGACAAGGCAGCCTGGCTCAAGGAGCTGGAGCTGCACGCTGAACTGTTCAAGCAACTCGAACATCACCTGCCGAAAGAGCTGAAGGAGACCAAAGCTGCGATCGAACAGCGCCTGGCGGCCTGACCGGCCCCGGCACTCAATTGCAGGGGGACGGTACGCATGACCTGCGGGCGTGCCCGGTGTCCCTGCCTGTCGCCAGGACGCAAAAAAGCCACCAATTCGGTGGCTTTTTTATGGCTGCCCGCCGGCTGCCGGGAGCGAAAAAGTCAGATGTAGTTGCGCTGGTAAGCGCGCAGTTCTGTACCGCCGAGGCGCATGGCGCGGCGTGACAGGCCGGCGGGAGCGGAGGCAACATTGGCGGCAAGCGGGGCGGCAACAGTTGCATCCTCGGCTACTTCCTGACGTGCCATCGCGACGCGCAGGTCGGCCATCACGCGCGGGTCGGTTTTGGCGGCTTCCCACATACGGATGTCAGCTCTGGCCTGGGCTACGGTCTGCGACCAGGCATCCAGCGCGGAGACCGTGCGGCCTGCAAGGCGTCGCGCTGTGCCGGCAAACAGGGCCAGGCCGGCAAAAGCCACGGCCCAAAGTGCCATCCAGATCACCAGCAAGTGACCTTCGGCAACGCTGTCCGTTACCTGATAGGCGACGACCATGATGGAAGCCACGATGGCGGAGAGCAGCAGCGTAGCCAGGCCGCGCGTACCGGAGAATCCCTGACGCAGCTGGCTGGCAGCGTGTATTGCCGACTCAACCCGGGCGGCGCCGGTGTGCTCTGTGGAGTACTTAGTGTTGACGAAGCTGGTCATGATGGTTCCCCTTGAAGAGTGCCACCGCCGAAATTGGTTGAGGCACAAACGAATATTAGGGTTAATACTGATGTTATTCAACTTTATATTTATGATATAAATCATTCACAATGGTGATAATTAGATCTTCCACCGAAAGCGCCATGAGTGAGCCTAATTTCCGTACCCTGGACTTAAACCTGTTGCGCGTGTTTGACGAAGTCATGGCCGAGCGCAGCCTGACGCGCGCCGCGCGCAACCTGTCGCTGACCCAGCCGGCTGTCAGCAATGCCTTGCGCCGCCTGCGCGAAACCCTGGGCGACGAGCTGGTGCAACGCAGCGGCCAAGGTATGGCGCCCACGCCGCGCGCACTGGCAATCTGGCCGGCGGTGCGCGACTCTTTGCAACAGCTGCAGGAATCTCTGGCGCCAAATGAGTTTGTCCCCGCCACGGCGAGCACCACGTTTGTGGTTGCCATGGCCGACGCCACTGCTGCTGAACTGATTCCCGGCCTGGTCGATACGCTTGAACAGGAAGCGCCGGGCGTATCGGTGCGGGTGGTGCCGCTGACCACGCGAGATCCCCGGCGCCTGCTGGACGAGGAAAGTTGCGACTTGGCGGTGGGTCACTTTCCCTCGGTGCTGGCCGACCTGACGGCACGCGCGCAGAGCGGCGAGTCGACGCCCTTCATGCACAAACGCCTGTACGACGGGGAGTACGTGTGTGTGATGCGCAGGGGGCATCCGCTGGCCAGCGGGCCCTTCACGCTGAACCGCTTTTGCGCGGCACGCCACATGCTGGTGAGTTTTTCCGGCCGCCCTTACGGCTTCATCGACGAATCGCTGGCCTCACTGGGCCGCGAGCGGCAGGTGGTGCTGACGGTCAACCAGTTTTTCACGGCCGGCCGGGTGGTGGCCAATTCCAACCTGCTGACCGTGTTGCCGCGGCACTTTGTCGGCGTGACCGGCATTGCCGACCAGTTGGTGCTGCGGCCGCTGCCTTTTGACGTGTCGCCAGTGCATGTCGATGCAGTCTGGCACCGGCGTTCGCAACAGCGCAGCGCGCACATCTGGCTGCGCCAGACCCTGGAGCGGGCGGCTGAAAAAGTTTTTTCGTCTTGAGCGTCCTGCTCTACGCATTGAACAAACAAGCGCGAGCAGTTTTTGTGAGAAACACTTGGTGCCCACAAACCGAATGCAGACAAGCATGGCTTTAAATCCTGGCGAGGGTGAACGGAGCCGGAAAGCAAAAAGGCTTCAAAACCGAGGTCGTGAAGCCTTTTGAGCCATCTTCAACCGAAGGCTGAAGGGCTTGGGTGCAAGGGCTTAGTAGCCGCCGCGTCCACCACCACCACCACCGGAACGGCCACCGCCGCTACCGCCGCCGCCGTAAGGACTGCGGAAACCGCCATCGCCACCGCCGCCGCCGGAGCGACCACCACCGCCACCGCCACCGCCGTAGCCACCACCGCCGGAACGATCGCCGCCGCCGCCGCCGCCGCCACCACCGTAGCCACCACCACCACCGCCGAAGCCGCCGCTGCGTGGGGGACGTGCTTCCATGGGGCGCGCTTCGTTGACGACAACACTGCGGCCGCCCAGAGGCTGACCGTTCATGCCGGCGATCGCTGATTGTGCTTCGGCATCATTGCCCATTTCGACAAAACCAAAGCCTTTGGAGCGGCCGGTGTCGCGTTCCATCATGACTTTAGCGCTGGTGACAGCGCCAAACTGGCCAAAAGATTGTTGCAGGTCTTCGTCGCGAACCGAGTACGGCAGATTGCCGACGTAAAGTTTGTTGCCCATGAAGGGACTCCTCTAAAACACAATAACAAAAGCGATGGGGTCCCGAAAGCACAACAAATCTTCAAACGTACCGCTGTAGCGCGCGAAACTGACCGATCACCTAACCCGTGTGGATGTCAATCCACACGCAGATATTATGCGTCAGGCACAAATAAAACAAGCAAGCGCCGTTTCTATCTCTACACGGCAAACCCGCGCCAGCAGTGCCTTGGCCGCTTGTTTTGCCTTCACCGCCCGCATCTGGCTGGATCGTTCTCGCTGGCTTTTGCGGCAAATTCCTGATGTTCGAATCAGGAAACACCAGCTTTGTCAGCGACCCCCAATAAGTTTGCGCCTACTTGCAAGGAGAAGCCGGATGTAGGGCGGATTTTCTGGACTAAATGTCATCAGTCGCACAGACTTACGTTTGCATACAAAACTTTGCGACGGTCTTGCTTCTCGTGACTTCGAGCTTGGAGTTCCTGCGCGCCAGCGGGGCGAAGCATGGGCCTATTCCGGCCGCTGAGAAATAGTTGTCGGGAGGCTGTCTGCCTCGCTGGCCTCCTCACGCCAGAGGTGCATGGCCTGACGATGGTTAGCATCTGATTTTCAAACTTCGGGCACGCATGACAAGCCATCGGGTGTAAGCGCAGCGCGACGGTATCAGGCAGACTCAAGGCGCGGTCTTCCGGTGCGACCAGCAAGGCCGCCGCCTGCTTGCAAGTCCGCCTTAAAAGAGTGAACTTCATAACGAGGACCCAGCTAAGGTGCTTGCCAAACCAATTGATGGTGAGACATTCGCGCAAACGAAGGCGCGCACGGTGAAGTTGAACATACGGGTTGGTCGGCGTGAGCGAGAGTTCCTTACAGACTTCTCCGCAGGAAAGCTCCAGCCACTCCCGCATCAGGAACAAGCGTCCTAGCGCCGGAGGCAAACGTTCCACACTGGCGTCCAGTACCTTGAAAAACTGGCTTTGCTGCGGGACGCCCCAGTCGCCCGGCGGGGCTGGCAAAGTGGCCGTCGGAATTGAAAACCAGCCGGTCCAGCTCGTCTCCCTCGTCCTCTGTGCCATGGCCCGGTGTCGCCACTTCCCGGGCGTTGCTGCGGATCTGGTCGATGACCTTGTGCTTCAGGACGCCGATCAGCCAGGTCTTGAGCTGCGACCGGTTGCCAAAAGCTTGCGGCTTTGCCAGTGCCGCAAGCAGGGTTTCAGACACAACATCTTCAGCCCGCGCGTCATTGCGCAGCTACAGCCGCGCAAAGCGCATGAGGTACAGGCGGTGCTCCACCAATTGTTCTTCAAATGTTGGCATGGGGCGCAGTCTAGCCTAGCGCTGAGCGCGGTGCATCCATATCCTGTACTGAAAAACATGAGCGGGCGGAACTTTGATCTTCTGTCCGGACTCAGTTGCTGGTAACAGCCGTCGCTACCGGATTACTCAAGAAGACGCCATGAACCTTTTGCTCCGCGCTTTCAGTTCCAGAGTTAATGGTCCGGCCACCGTGTGGCTTGTTCTCGTAGCAATGGCTGGCGCTGCCTGCCTGGGCGTGCTCAAGCCCGAGCGCAAACGCCAGCTGCGGTGACCATGCCTGCCATCAGTGGCAAAACCACAGAGGGCAAGCCGTTTGCGCTGTCGTCGCTCAAAGGCAAGGTGGTGCTGGTGCTGTACTGGTCCACCGGCTGCGCGGTTTGCCGACAAAATGCCCGAATTGCGTACCAACTACGAGGGCTGGGCCGGCAAGCCGTTCGAACTGGTGGCGGTGGCAACCGACAAACGCGTTCAGGATGTGGTGGACTACGAATGTATTATTTCCCGCATCGTGCCGACCAAACAGCAGTTTGTGCAGCTCTGGATGGGCGACAGCAGCCACCGCGACAACTTGGGCGGCCATGCGCAGTTGCCGGCCGGCTATCTGATCGACAAGTCCGGCAAAATTGGGGAGCGTTATGTCGAGCCGCATCCCGCCGGAAGCCTGGGACCGTATTGCCGACTTGCTCTGAGGTGCGAGCAGGTCCCGTTTGGCTGGCCTGAATTTTTTGTAAGAAAGCCGGCATGGGCCGGACTAAGCTTTAACCAGTCAGAAATTTCCTCTGCTGGTTAAGTTTTCAACTTTTTTCAACCCACTTGAGATTTCAAATGAACCAACGTGCCTTGATTGCTGCAGCCGCCGCCTCCCTGCTGTCCACCATGCTGGTTGCAACGCCTGCCGTTGCCCAGGAAAAAGAAAAATGCTACGGCATCGCCAAGGCAGGCCAAAATGATTGCGCCAACCTGGCCGGTTCGCACTCCTGTGCCGGTCAGTCCAAAGTCAGCGATGATGCCGGCGAGTGGAAGTACGTTGCCAAAGGCACCTGCGCCACCATGAAAGGCATGACCGCCGACCAGGCCAAGATGAAGGCTAAAAAGAGCTGATCGCCTCTTGCCTGAGCTGGTATCCCGAAGCGCTGGACGTTCAAGGTGAGCCGCTTCCCCCAGCTCACAGGTCCCGAAGCGGTGACCACTGGTATCGGTTGGCGGCATCCGCACTACGCTGAGCTGCTGGCCAGCCGGCCTCCTCTGGACTTCCTGGAGGTGCATTCCGAAAATTTTTTTGCGGCGGGCGGTGCGGCCCTGGCGGTGCTGCAGCAGGCCCGCGCCATCTATCCCGTCAGCTTGCATGGGGTGGGTCTGGCACTCGGTTCAGCGGCCGGCCTTGATTTGTGGCATCTGGACCAGTTGGCGCGCCTGGTCGACCGCATTGAACCCGTGCGCGTCAGCGACCACGCCTGTTTTGCGCGCGGAGCTGTCAACGGCAGGCTTGTGCATGCAGGCGATCTGCTGCCGATTCCCTTCAATGACGAGTCGCTCGATGTGCTCTGCAGCAACGTGCAGCAGGTGCAAGAGCGGCTCAAGCGGCCCTTGATGGTCGAGAACCTGTCGGCCTACCTCACGCTGGCGGGCAGTGACCGCAGTGAAACCGAATTTCTGACTGCGCTGACGCGGCGCACGGGTTGCCAGTTGCTGGTGGACGTGAACAACATCTACGTCAATGCGCTGAACGCGCGCATGGCGGGAGACCAAGCCGGCGACCCGGCCAGCGTCTGCCAGGCCTGGCTGGACCAGATTCCGCCCAACGCGGTGGGTGAAATCCACCTGGCCGGACATTGCGTGATGGACGATATCGTGATTGATGACCACGGCAGCCGCGTGGCGCCTGAAGTCTGGCGCATTTATGCACATGCCATCAACCGCTTCGGCGCCGTGCCGTCCTTGATCGAATGGGACACCGCCGTTCCGCCCTTGTCGGTGCTGCTGGACGAGGCGCAGCAGGCCCGCGCGCTGGCTTTGTCGTGTGGCGGGCAAGAGGAGTGGGTCGGGTGAACAGCACGACCAGTCTGGCTGCGGCGCAGCAGGCCTTGCTGCAGGCCTTGTATCTGCCTCGCCAATCAGACGCTATGAAAAACATAGCTACTTACGTCCAAGGGATAAGGGCTGACGACCAAAATCATCTTGAACGCGGGCTACAAACCTACCGCAGCAATGGCCATGCATTGGCGCAGCGGGTGCTGGTTGCAGCCTATCCCGTGGTGGCAGAGCTGCTGGGTGCTGAAAGCTTTGATGCGCTGTCGCGCCATTTCTGGCAAAGCCACGCGCCGGCGCGCGGCGACCTGGCCCAATGGGGCGGGGAGTTCCCGGCCTTTCTCGTTGCGCTGCACGATCTGGTCAGCGAAGAACCTTACCTTCCCGACGTGGCGCGTATCGAATGGGCTTTGCATGCCTCGGCCACGGCGGCCGATGGCCAGGCCGACATGTCATCTTTCACCTTGCTTGAAAGCCATGAGCCTTCCGCCGTCACCTTGTTACTTAGCGCGGGCGCCACGGGTTTGGCCAGCCGTTTCCCGGTGGTCAGCATTGTCCAGGCCCACCTGGCGGGTGAGCCCACCTTGCAGGAGGCTGGCGAGCGTTTGCGCGGCCAGGTGCAGGAGGCCGCCCTGGTCTGGCGCCAGGGACTGAAGCCCTCGCTGCGTCACGCGCAGCCTGGTGAGGTCCTTTTTATCGCGGCGCTGCAAGAAAACCGCTCGCTGGCCGACTCATTGGCAGCAGCGCCGGCGTTGGACTTCAATCAATGGCTGGTGCCGGCTGTACAAACCGGCTTGCTGCTGGGTGCAAGTGCCCTGTGAACGAACTCCAAAAAGGACAAAAGATGACGACCAGCCCGACCTCCCCTCTTCAAAAGGTACTGAGCCTCTGGACACGCTTGAGCCGCGCACTCGACATGCTGCAGCCCGCCGCCGCGCTGGCCGCGCGAATTTATGTGGGTCAGGTGTTCTTTCTGTCCGGGCTTACCAAGCTGCGCGATTGGGACATCACCGTGGCCCTTTTCACGGACGAATACAAGGTGCCGCTGCTGCCGCCTGCGGTTGCGGCCGTCATGGGCACGGCCGGTGAACTGGTCTTGCCGGTGTTGCTGGTGCTGGGCCTGGCCGGGCGTTTCTCGGCCCTGGGCCTGTTTGTGGTGAACGCTGTCGCGGTGATCTCGCTCAGCGAGATCGCGCCGGCGGCCCTGCAGCAGCACATCTTCTGGGGCGCCCTGCTCGCGGGTCTGGCGATTTACGGCCCCCGGCACTTGGTCGCTGGATCGCTGGGTGGCGCCCAGGATGCAGCGCTAAGTCAGAACTTCAAGCTGAATCAGCCCCTGGCCCATGCCTGGAAAGCGCCAACAGCTATCAATTCAGGAGCATATCCGCAACCCCCGCGCTACACCGCCCTACCAGTTGACTTCGCGGTCCGGCGTCGAGCCGATGCGGTGAATTGACAGGTCGGCACCTTCGTATTCTTCTTCCTGGGTCATGCGCAGTCCCATGGTGGCTTTGATAACCCCATACACGGTAACCCCTGCCAGCAAGGCCCAACCCACACCCATCGCCGTGCCTATCAGTTGCGCGCCCAGGTTGACCCCGCCCAGACCGCCCAGCGCCTTGCTGCCGAAGATGCCGCAGGCAATGCCGCCCCAGGCGCCGCACAGGCCGTGCAAGGGCCAGACGCCAAGCACGTCGTCGATCTTCCAGCGGTTTTGCGTCAAGGTGAACATCAGCACAAACACCGCACCGGCCACACCGCCGGTGGCCAGCGCGCCCAGCGGATGCATCAGGTCAGAGCCGGCGCACACCGCGACCAGCCCGGCCAGCGGGCCGTTGTGCACAAAGCCGGGATCATTCTTGCCCAGCACCAGCGCCACCAGCGTGCCGCCGACCATGGCCATCAGCGAGTTCACCGCCACCAGCCCGGAGATTTTGTCGAGGGTCTGCGCGCTCATGACATTGAAGCCAAACCAGCCAACGGTCAAAATCCAGGCGCCCAGAGCGAGGAAGGGAATGCTGGACGGCGGGTGCGCCGAGATGCCGCCGTCCTTGCGGTAGCGGTTGCTGCGCGCACCGAGCAAAATCACCGCCGGCAACGCCAGCCAGCCGCCGACCGCATGAACCACGATGGAGCCGGCAAAGTCGTGAAACTCTGCGCCTGTGAAATCCTTGATCCAGGCCTGCACGCCAAAACGCTGGTTCCAGACCACGCCCTCGAACAGCGGGTAGACCAGACCGACGATCACGGCGGTGGCCAGCAACTGCGGGTAAAAACGCGCCCGCTCTGCAATACCGCCGGAGATGATGGCCGGTATCGCAGCGGCAAAGGTTAGCAGAAAGAAAAACTTGACCAGCTCGTAACCGTTTTTGGCTGCCAGTTGCTCGGCTCCGACAAAAAAGCTGGTGCCGTAGGCCACCCCGTAACCGACGATGAAATACACCACCGTGGACACCGAAAAATCCACCAGGATCTTGACCAGCGCATTGACCTGGTTTTTCTTGCGAACCGTGCCCAGCTCCAGAAATGCAAAACCGGCGTGCATGGCCAGAACCATGATGCCACCCAACAAAATGAACAAGGCATCTGAGCCCTGTTTTAGTGCGTCCATAAGGCCCTCGTGAATGGTTTGTAAGTTTTCAGTGCGGAAAAGAGTTGTAAAAACGAAAAGCACCAAAATAAAGCAATAACTGCGCCAGATGGGTGCGCACCAATCTGGGCGTAGTTTCGATAATGAAAGGGAGGCGCAGGGCTACAATCTGGCCTGTCATTGGGGAGTAGCCACCCTTTCAATCCTGAGAGGGGCTTGCGTCAACAGACTTGTCCGTCAAGGACATGGCGCCAGCAGTCCATCGGACCCCGCGAGACCTTTGACTGCACAGCTCCTGCTCAAGGCCGGGGATGCCGTGCAGTCAATGGTTTTCGGCCGGAGTCCGCAGTCTGTCATGGAAGCTTTCCTCGTCTCTACGGGCATCGTCGCCCTCGCCGAAATGGGCGACAAGACGCAACTTCTTGCCCTCGTACTCGCTGCGCGTTTTCGCAAGCCCTGGCCCATCGTGGCCGGCATTTTTGTGGCCACCCTCGCCAACCACGCGCTGGCCGGCGCACTGGGTGCCTGGCTCACCACCGTGGTCGGCCCGCAAATGCTCCGCTACATCCTCGGCGCTTCCTTCCTGGCCATGGCGCTGTGGATGCTGATTCCCGACAAGCTCGAAAGCGACGGCGATACGAAGGCGCCGCGCTTCGGAGTTTTTGCGACCACGGCGCTGGTGTTTTTCCTGGCCGAGATGGGCGACAAGACACAGATCGCCACCGTGATGCTGGCAGCGCGTTACAACGCCATGGCCGCCGTGGTGGCCGGTACTACGCTCGGCATGATGCTGGCCAACGCGCCCGTGGTCTGGCTCGGTGAACGTGTGACGCGCCTGGTGCCGCTGCGCGTGGTGCACATCGTCTCCGCCCTGATTTTTGCGGGGCTGGGGCTGGCGGCATTGCTGATCAAGGTCTGATCCGGGGGCGGACTTACCGCTGCGGGCAGTCGTGGAGGCCATATCCACCGGGGGTATACTTCTTTTCAGCGCCGATTTGCCAGCTTGCGGGCGCTTAAAAAGTTCAGCTAAAGACGACATCCACGACCCGGACTCGCTTTTAGCGACGCCGGGTTTTTTGTTTTGTGGGGGCTTTCCTTGACGCTTGTTGCCACGCCGCAGTCCATGCATTTCGCCGACGCTTTGCCGCTTCAAAGCGGCGCGTCCATTCGTGCCTACGACCTGAGCTACGAGACTTACGGCATGCTCAACGCTGACAAGTCCAATGCCGTGCTGATCTGCCACGCGCTGAACGCCTCGCACCACGTCGCGGGTATCTACCTCGACGACGCGGGCGCACCGGTGCCGCGTTCAGAAGGCTGGTGGGACACCATGATTGGCCCCGGCAAGCCGGTGAACACCGACAAATTTTTTGTCATCGGCGTGAACAACCTCGGCTCCTGCTTCGGCTCGACCGGGCCCATGCAGACCCACCCCGACACCGGCGAGGTCTACGGCGCCGACTTCCCTGTTGTGACCGTGCAGGACTGGGTTGATGCGCAGGCGCGCTTGCTCGACGCGCTGGGCATCCAGACGCTGGCGGCGGTCATGGGCGGTAGCCTGGGCGGCATGCAGGCCCTGAGCTGGACGCTGCAATACCCGGACCGCGTGCGCCATGCCGTGGTGGTCGCCAGCGCACCCAACCTGACGGCTGAAAACATTGCCTTCAATGAAGTCGCGCGTCGCGCCATCGTGACCGATCCGGATTTTCATGCCGGGCACTACGGCCGACATGGTGTGTTGCCACAGCGCGGCCTGCGCATTGCCCGCATGATCGGACACATCACTTATCTCAGTGATGACGTGATGAATGAAAAATTCGGGCGTCAGTTACAGGCCCCCACGCTTGTCGTTTCGCGAGCCTTCGGCGGTACGCTGCCCCTTGCCGAGGATAAGGGGGTGCTGCGCCTGCGGCCCGGCGAAGCCGGTTCCGTGGCCCCGGCTGGTGAAGAAGGGACCCCCCCAAAGCCTGTCGCTTCTCCCTTCAAATACTCGACGCAGGAGGTCGAGTTCCAGATCGAAAGTTACCTGCGTTACCAGGGCGACAAGTTCAGCGAGTACTTCGATGCCAACACCTACCTGCTGATCACACGGGCACTGGACTACTTCGATCCCGCCGCCGCCCACGGCGGCAATCTCACGCAGGCGCTGGCGCAGGCCAGCGCCAAATTCCTGCTGGTGAGCTTCACCACCGACTGGCGCTTTTCGCCGGCGCGCAGCCGCGAGATCGTCAAGGCCCTGCTCGACAACCAGCGCGACGTGAGTTACGCGGAGGTCGACGCACCCCACGGGCACGATGCCTTTTTGCTTGACGACCCCCGCTACCTGGGCGTGGTGCGCTCTTATTTCGAGAGCAAGGTGGCGCCATGTTGAATACCGACGCAAAACTCTCCGCCGACCAGTTGCTGATTGCCCGTCTGGTGCCGCAGGGATCGCGCGTGCTGGACCTCGGCTGTGGCGACGGCGCCCTGCTGGACCATCTGGTGCGCGAACGCGGCTGCACCGGCTACGGCGTGGAGATAGACGACACCAATATTCAGGCCTGCGTGGCGCGCGGCGTCAACGTGATCCAGCTCAACCTCGACGAGGGCTTGGCGATGTTCGGCGATGCAAGTTTTGACGTGGTGCTTCAGATCGATACGCTGCAGCACCTGCGCAACGCCGAGGTCATGCTGTGCGAGACCGCGCGTGTGGGCCGCACCGGCATCGTTGCCTTTCCGAATTTCGGGCACTGGCCGAACCGACTGGCGGTGCTGGGCGGCCGCATGCCGGTGACCAAGGTGCTGCCCTACCAGTGGTACGACACGCCCAATATCCGCGTTGGCACGCTGCAGGACTTTGCCGCGCTGGCGCAGAAGAACCGGTTGAATATCCTCGATTCGTTTGGCCTGCAGGATGGCCGGGAAATCCGCTTCTGGCCGAACGCGCGCGCCGGCCGCGCGGTGTTCAAGTTTCAGCACGGCTAGGGAAGCGCTGAACAAGTCCCCTGCGGCGCGCGATCATCCGGGGTCGGGCGGTCTGCTGCGTTGAATTTCTTGCCAATAGTCAACTATTGGCCGCGAAATTCGCCTTGCATCCCATCCCGATCCGGCTGCCGCACATCCGCCAGGACTTATTCAGCGCTTCCCAAGTCTGGCGTCGCCATCGCGCTGCTGGTAATATTGGTTATCGGGAATTCAGCCTCCCGGCTCTTCACAGAAAGACGGTGTCCCGTCCAAGCGCTGGTAACACTCATTGGAGTATTCCGTGGACACCTCTTTCCCATCCGTTCCCCGCATCACCGCCGAAGAACTCGCTGCCCGCATGGGTCGCGCCGATGCGCCCCTTCTGCTCGACGTCCGGCGCGAGGGCAAATTTGCAGAAAGCCCGCTCATGCTTGCTGGGGCGCGGCGCTGTGCACCTGAAGACATGGCTGCGCTTGCAGCAACCGGGCCGGCGCGCGAGGTGGTCGTGTATTGCGTCCATGGCCACAACGTCAGCGCGGATGCGGCGACGCTGCTCCGCGCTGCAGGCTGGAATGCACGTTTTCTAGCCGGTGGCTTTGAAGGTGGTGAAGACGGCGTGGACGCCGCAGAAGACATCGTCCGATGGCGTTTGACGCCGCTGCCCACCATGCGCAAGCGCGCCGACTGGGGTGTGACCGGCGAGCAGGTGTCGCGCTGGATCACCCGGGAGCGCCCCAAAATTGACCGCATCGCCTGCCCCTGGCTGATACGCCGTTTTATCGACCCGCGTGCCGAATTTTTTTATGTCCCGACTGCGCAGGTCTTCAGTGAAGCGGCGCGACTGAAGGCGGTGGCCTATGACCTCCCGGGCGCACCGGTGACGCACGAAGGGGAATGGTGCAGCTTTGATGGTTTGCTTCGCGCCTTCGAGATTGAAGACCCGGCGGTGGACCGCCTGGCCCGCATCGTGCGCGGGGCCGACACCGGCCGGCTGGCGCTGGAGCCGCAGTGCGCCGGGTTGCTGGTCTTCTCGCTGGGTTTGTCCCGCTTGCATAAGGATGACCACAGCATGCTGGAAGCCGCGATGCCGCTGTACGACGCGCTCTACGCCTGGTGCGCCAGCGAAGCACACGCTGTGTGGCAGGGAAAGTCACCAGAGTGGCATGACTGGAGGCCGGAAACCCTTGCAGGCGCGGTCGCGTGATGCCGACCACCAACCTGCCCGATGGGGTCAGTTTCCGCGAGGCCTTCCGCTTTTGGCTCAAGCTTGGCTTTATTAGCTTCGGCGGGCCGGCCGGGCAGATCGCGATCATGCACCGCGAACTGGTCGAGCAAAAACGCTGGATTTCCGAGAAGCGGTTTTTGCACGCGCTCAACTACTGCATGCTCCTGCCCGGACCGGAGGCCCAGCAACTCGCGACCTACATCGGCTGGTTGATGCACCGGACCTGGGGCGGGGTGGTGGCCGGCGCATTGTTTGTACTGCCTTCGCTGTTCATCCTGATCGCGCTGAGCTGGGTTTACGTCGCCTTCGGCGATGTTCCGCTGGTGGCCGGAATTTTTTACGGCATCAAACCGGCGGTGGCCGCGATTGTGCTGCAGGCGGTCTTCCGGATCGGCGGCAAATCATTGCGAAACCCGCTGTTAGCTCCTGTCCCATGGGCAATTGCAGCTATCAGTTTCATAGCAATTGCGGTGCTGCATGTGCCCTTTCCATGGGTGGTGCTGGGAGCCGCGCTGACAGGCTGGCTGTGTGCGCGGTTTGCGCCCGGCCAGTTTGTGCTGGGCGGGGGTCACGGGTCGGCGCAAGCGGCGCGTGGCCCCGCGCTGATTGACGACGACACGCCCACGCCCGAACACGCGCGCTTCAAAAAATCGCGCCTGGCGGCGGTGCTGGCCACCGGCGCCGTGCTCTGGCTGCTGCCCATGGGCGCGTTGCTGGCCTGGCAGGGCTGGCATGGCGCCCTGACCCAGATGAGCTGGTTTTTCACCAAGGCGGCGCTGCTGACCTTTGGCGGAGCGTATGCGGTACTGCCCTACGTTTACCAGGGGGCGGTCGAACAGTTTGGCTGGCTCACCGGCCCGCAGATGATCGACGGCCTGGCGCTGGGTGAGACCACGCCGGGCCCCCTGATCATGGTGGTGGCCTTTGTGGCCTTTGTCGGCGGCTGGACCAAAGAGGTGCTGGGCCCGGACGCCCTGTTTCAGGGCGCAACGCTTGCGGCGCTGCTGGTGACCTGGTTCACCTTTTTACCGTCCTTCATCTTCATCCTGGCTGGCGGGCCGCTGGTGGAGTCCACCCACGGCAAGATACATTTCACCGCGCCGCTGGCGGCCATCACGGCGGCAGTGGTCGGGGTGATTGCCAGCCTCGCGTTGTTTTTTGCAGCGCACGTTGCATTTCCTGAGAGCGTGACCGCCGGATTTTCTTCGAGCGTGGAATGGCCCGCCGTGGCGATCATGCTGGCGGCCGGCCTGGCGTTGCTGCGTTACAAGGCCGGCGTGATTCCCGTCATCGCCGCCTGCGCACTGATTGGCTTGCTGCTGCGCCTGTCCGGCCTGGCGTGACCGCCGGCAGTAGTTTTCGCCGGGGGCAGGGCAGCCCGCGTTATGCTCATGACCATGCACGGTTCTTCGGAAAACATGGCCTCTGCGCCAGCGCACACATTACCTGAGCGCCTGTTCGGCAGCTGGGTTCACGCGGTCACGCCGATCACCCTGCGCCATGACCTGATGGCTGCCCTGCTGGGCGCGGTGCTGGTGCTGCCGCAGGGCATTGCCTTTGCCACGCTGGCCGGCCTGCCGCCCGAATACGGCCTGTACACCGCCATCGTGCCCTGCATCATTGCCGCGTTGTTTGGCTCGAGCTGGCATGTGATGTCGGGCCCGACCAATGCGAATTCCCTTGCGCTGTTTGCGATGTTGTCGCCGTTGGCCATGGCCTTCAGCCCGGCTTATATCCAGATGGTGTTGGTAGTCACGGTGCTGGTCGGCATCATGCAATGGCTGATCGGTGCGCTGCGGCTGGGCAGCTTGGCCAATTTCATCTCGCCCGCCGCGTTGTTCGGCTTTACCTCGGGTGCAGCGCTGCTGATTGGCGTGTACGCGTTGCCGGACTTGCTGGGCCTGGCGGCGGCCGCAGAACACGGCGCAGCGGCAGTGTTGCTGCATGTGGTCGCTCAACTGCGCGCCGTGCAACCGGCGGCGCTGACGGTGGCCGGTTTGACGCTGGCCGTTGCTTTGCTGGTGCGGCGCTGGCGTCCGAGTTGGCCGTCCATGCTCGCCGGGCTAGTGACGGCGACACTGCTGAGCTGGGCCTGGTCTACCTATGTCAGCGCATCGCCGTTGCCGCTGCGCACCGTCGGTCAGATTCAAACGCCGTGGCCCAAATTTGCGGTGCCCACGGTCAGCTGGTCGGCGCTGTCCGAGTTGCTGGGGCTGGCGTTTGCGCTGACCATCGTGGCGCTGGGTCAGTCGATCTCGATTGCCAAGGCGGTGGCCGCGCGCTCGGGTCAGCGCATCGACGCCAACCGCGAATTCCGTGGCCAGGGCCTGTCCAATATCGTCGGCGGTTTCTTTTCGTCTTATGTGTCCTGCGGTTCGCTGAACCGTTCCATGCCGAATCTGGAGGCTGGCGCACGTACACCGCTGGCGGCGGTGTTCTCGGCAGTGCTGCTGCTTGCGCTGGTGGCGCTAAGTGCTTCCCTGCTGGCGCAGATCCCTATGGCTGCGCTGGCCGCACTGCTGCTGCTGGTGGCCGTGTCGCTGCTGGACATCCAACGCTGGAAGCAGTTGTTTGCGCTGAACCGCACCGAATTTGGTGTCGCATTCGCCACGCTGATGGCGACCGTCAGCATCCGGCTGGAGATGGCGATTTTGCTGGGCACGCTGCTGTCGCTGATGTCCTTTCTGTACCGCACTTCGAAGCCGGCGATGCGCACCATGGGTTTCGACAGCCGGGCGCCGGACCGGCAGTTTGTGGTGCTGGCCGATGCTGCAACGCCGCTGGAGGAATGCCCTCAGCTGAAGCTGCTGCGCATGGAAGGCGAGGTCTATTTTGGCGCGACCCCGCATGTGGCCGATACCCTGCACGCCTTGCGCCACGCGCCGCAGCCGCAAAAACATCTGCTGGTGATGGGCAAGAGCATGAACTTCATCGACCTGTCGGGCGCGCAGCTCTGGGAGGCTGAACTTAATGCGCGCCGCGCCATGGGCGGTGATCTGTACTTTCACCGGCCGCGCCCGGAAGTGATCCAGATGTGGCAGACCACCGGCTTCACCCGCTTGCTCGGACCCGCGCACCAGTTCCCGGACAAGCGCAGCGCGATCGCGACGATTTTCACGCGGCTGGACCCTCAAATATGCCGGCAATGCACGGCCCGCATTTTTGAAGAATGCCGCAGCGTGCCCGGGCCGGATGTCGTGGACTCCCCCGTGCCGGCTATTCCGGCGGTTTGAAGCCCAGCCGTTGCAGCAGGGCCATGGCGGCGGCAGGCGCCTTTTCCTTGGCGCCGTTGATGAAAAACACAAACACGTCTCTGGGCGGGACCTTGGCTTTTGCAGGCTCCAGCCGCGGCAGGTTTTCCGGCTCGCTGCCCTGGGCCCAGCTTTGGGCCGCCGCCGCCCAGGCGTCCAGGGCCTTGGGGGCATAACCGGTCTTGAGCTTGGCGTCGCTGCGCATCAGCCGTGCGTAGACAAAATCCGAGGTGAGATCGGCAAAGGAAGGAAAGTCCGGCGAGTCGGTAAACACGGTCGCGCACTGATATTTGCGCGCCAGCTTCAGGAAGTCCGGCGTCATGAAGCTGGGATGCCGCACATCGAGCACATGGCGCAGTGTGAGACCGTCCGTCGTCTTCGGAAGCAGCGCCAGAAAGGCCCCGAAATCCTCCGCATCAAACACCTTGGCCGGCATGAATTGCCAGACGATGGGGCCGAGCTTATGACCGAGCTCGCTGATACCGCTGTCCACAAAGCGCTGGATCGACTCGCCGGCTTCAGCGAGCACGCGGCGATTCGTGGTGAAACGGATGGCCTTGAGTGACAACACAAAGTCATCGGGCGTCTCGTCGCGCCACTTGGCAAAAGTCGGCGGCTTGAAGCTGCTGTAGTAGGTGCCGTTGACCTCGATGGCGCTGAGCTGGCGGCTGGCGTAGCCCAGTTCCTGGCTGTGCGGCAGCTTGGCCGGGTAAAAATTGTCGCGCCAGGGCGCGTAGGTCCAGCCGCCGATGCCGACGCGGATGCCGGAAGCGGAAGACGACGATTTTTTCATGGTGACCCTTCATCGATGCGCTGACTAGCCTCATGGTTGCAGAAAATGACCCAGCGCGCCAAGCGCCCTCCGAAAAACCGGGCTGGCACGTCCGGTCAGGCGCGGGTACAGTCGGTCTTATGCACCATTTTCCGGAGTTGCCATGAACGCCCCCCTGCACCGCGAAATCCCTGCCGGCCTGCTCAATGACGCGCAGGCCCTGTCTGATGTCAGCGCCCAATGGGACGGCGACATTGTCAAGCAGATCACCGACTACATCACCATCCCTGCGAAGTCGCCGTCCTTTGATGCCGACTGGGCCGGCCACGGCCACATCGACACCGTGATGCGCAATGCCGCCGCCTGGGTCCAGGCGCAGAAGGTCGGGGGCCTGAAGCTCGAGATCGTGCGCCTCGAAGGCCGCACGCCTGTGCTGTTTTTCGAAGTGCCTGCAACTAAAGCGGGATCGACCGAAACGGTCCTGATGTACGGCCACCTCGACAAGCAGCCCGAGTTCACCGGCTGGCGCAATGACCTTGGCCCTTGGACGCCCAAATATGAAGATGGCAAGCTGTTTGGCCGCGGCGGCGCTGACGACGGTTACGCGGTGTACGCCAGTGTTGCCGCCATCCAGGCACTCAAGGCGCAAAACGTGCCGCATCCGCGCATCATCGGGCTGGTCGAAACCTGCGAGGAAAGCGGCTCTTACGACTTGTTGCCTTATGTCGATGCCTTGCGCACGCGGCTCGGGGACGTGGGCTTGGTGATCTGCCTGGACTCGGGCGCCGGTAACTACGACCAGCTCTGGCTGACGACCTCCTTGCGCGGTATGGCCAGCGGTGTGCTGAAGGTGGAAATTCTCACCGAAGGTGTGCATTCGGGAGATGCCAGCGGCCTGGTGCCATCGAGCTTTCGCATCATGCGGCAGGTGCTGGACCGGCTTGAGGACAGCAAGACGGGTACGCTGTTGCCACAAAGTTTTCACTGCGAGATTCCCGTGGAGCGGCTGGTGCAGGCCAAAGCCACGGCGCAAATCCTGGGCGACCAGATTTACAAACGTTTTCCGTGGGCGCACTACGATTGCGGCGGGGCCACGACCTTTGCGCTGCCCACCACCACCGATCCGGTCGAGGCCTTGCTCAACCGCACCTGGAAACCGACGCTGAGCGTGACTGGCGCAGACGGCTTTCCCGAGATGGGCAATGCTGGCAATGTGCTGCGACCCTATACCGCGTTCAAGTTGTCGCTGCGCCTGCCGCCGCTGGTGGATGCCGGCAGTGCGGTGCAGGAGCTTAAAACCCTGCTTGAAGACAATGCGCCCTACCAGGCCAAGGTCACCTTCGAAAGCGCCGGCGGCGCGACCGGCTGGAACGCGCCGTCCACCTCGCCGTGGTTCCAGAAAGCGCTGGACGATGCCTCGCAGGCCCATTACGGCGCACCTTGCGGCACCATCGGGCAGGGCGGCACGATTCCGCTGATGAACATGCTGAGTCGGGGCTTCCCGAAGGCGCAAATGATGGTCTGTGGCGTGCTGGGCCCCAGGAGCAATGCGCACGGCCCCAACGAGTTCCTGCATGTGCCGTATGCCAAGAAGATCACTGCGGCCGTGGCGCATGTGATCGCCAGCATGCCCTGAAGGAGTCGATCGCCTGATGGACAAACCGACGCTGGCGCCGTTCACCGCGCGTGATGGCGAAAACCTGGCGCTCTACGAGTGGCCGATGGACGCTTGGCAGTCCGACGAGGCGCTGCCTCCGCGCGCCGTTGTGCTGATCGTCCACGGCCTGGGTGAACACGCCAGTCGTTACGGCCATGTGGCGCAGAAACTGCTCGACTGGGGCTTTGCGGTGCGCGCGTATGACCAGCGTGGTCATGGGGAGTCTGGCGGTGCGCGGGGTGGCCTGAGCGGCGAATCCTTGTTGCTGGAAGACCTGGCTGAAGTGGTGGACGACACCCGCCAGCGTGCGCTGCGTCTGCCGCGGGCAGCCGGAAAGGGCAACGATGACCGTCCCTTGCCGCTGATCTTGCTGGGTCACAGCCTGGGCGGCCTGGTGGTGGGGCGTTTTGTATCGCTCAAGGTGCGGCCAGTCGATGGCGTGGTGCTGTCCTCGCCGGCGTTCGATCCGGGGCTCAATGTGATCCAGAAATTTTTACTGGCCACATTGCCGGTGATTGCGCCCAATCTGCGCATCAACAACGGCTTGAAGCCTGAATACATCTCTCACGACACGCGGGTCGTGAAGAAATACCTGGCCGATCCGCTGGTGCATGCCAGGATTTCCGCCCGGTTGGCCAAATTTATTGCAACCGCCGGCCCTGCGACGATAGCGGCCGCCAGCACTTGGCGCACGCCAACCCTGCTGATGTATGCCGGCGCGGACAAGCTGGTCAACCCGGCTGGCAGCCTCGCCTTTGCCGACGCGGCTGCAAGCAACGGTGCTGCAGGCGTGGTCACCGCCCGGTGCTTTGACGATATGTACCACGAGCTTTTCAACGAGCTGGATGCGGCGCCGGTGTTTGCCACCCTGAAAGCCTGGCTGGACGCTCGGTTTTAAGCAAATTAGGCCTGTGGCCCATGTCTAGTGGGTACACGCAGCTATTAAATCAATAGCAATTTAAGCTGTAATCCGGCGCCGTCCCCGCAGCGCCAGCCAGGCCAGTGCCACGCCGGTCAGGCCCAGCGGCAGCAGCGAACCGAGGTTCAGCAGGGTCCAGCCCTGGGTCGTGACCAGCACGCCGGAGGCCAGCGATGACAGCGCCAGCACCGCAAACACGCAGAAGTTGAGCGCGCCCTGGGCTTTGTCCTTCTCTTCGGGGCGGTAGGCTGTCAGCGCCAGCGTGGTGGCGCCGGTGAACAGAAAGTTCCAGCCCACGCCGAGCAGAAACAGTGCCGCCAGAAACTGGTGCAGCTCGACCCCCGACAGCGCGATCACCACGCAGGTCACATTGAGCGCCAGCCCGATCGCCATGATGGACAGTGTGCCGAAACGCTTGATCAGGTGACCGGTGAAAAAACCGGGCGCAAACATGCCGATCACATGCCATTCGAGCACCAGCGCGGCGTCGGAAAACGGCAGGCCGCAGACCTGCATGGCAATCGGCGTGGCCGCCATCAGGAGGTTCATCACGCCAAAGCCCAATGCGCCGGCTGCGGCCGCCACGATGAACACCGGCTGACGCATGATCTCGCGCAGCGGACGACCACCACTGGTCGCGTGTTGGGGGGGCGCGGGCGGGAACTGCATGAAGGCGAGCAGGGCCATGGCGAGCAGCGCCACACCGGCCAGCGCGAGATAGGCGCCGGCAAACGGAACGGCGGTCAGGGTCCGCGTGCCCGCTGCCAGGTTGGGGCCGGCAATTGCGCCGATCAACCCGCCGGCCATCACCAGCGAGACGGCTTTTTCGCGAAAAGCCGGCAAGGCCAGTTCGGCTGCGGCAAAGCGGTAGAGCTGGGCATTGGCGTTGTAATAACCGGCGACGACCGTGGCGGTCACCAGCAGCCAGAAGTTTCGGCTGTAGGCCGCATAACAGCACAGCAGCGCCGACAGCACCGCCACCAGCAAGCCCAACTGGAACGAGGTCTTGCGGCCGAAACGCTTTTGCGTACGCGCGACGATGCCGGTCGACAGCGCACCGCCCACCACATAACCCATAACCGGCAGCGTCGCCATCCAGCCCAGTGGCGCCAACGCCAGGCCGACCAGGCCGTTGATGGCGATGAAGGTCACGTTGTTGGTGAGGAACAGGCCCTGGCAAATCGCCAGCAGCCACAGGTTGCGGTTCATGGTTCGGGCCTGCTCATGCTATTTTTACAAGTGCGAAAGCGGTTAAAACAGTGCTAGTCAAGGCGCGCGACGACGCCCAGACCGGGTGTCTGGGTTAGGAGCGCAACGCCGAGTGGCGCTGTTTTAACCCCTTTCCCTTCGGGTTGCGGCCAAAAAGACCGTGCGCGGCGTTGCGAAGCCTCGCTGGGGCTGACCCCAGCTTCATTTCGCGCCTTGCTCACGGCCTTTTTGACTCCCAACGCATCTTGTAAAAATAGCATGAACAGGCCCTATTCCAATGTCAACAGGACCAGGCAGGCCAGAGGCGCTGTCTCTGCGCGCAGGACGCGGTCGCCGAGCGACACCGGAACAAACCCGCGCAGCATGGCAGCGTCTTCTTCGGCGCGGCTCAAACCGCCTTCAGGGCCGCTTAACAATGTGATCGGCGATGGGGCGGGGGACAAGGCCAGTGCGCTGGCCAGCGGCTGTGTTCCGGCGCGCAGCGACAGCAGCAGCCGCGGCGCGGCGGGCGACGCGGGCGGCAATGCCGCCAGCCAGTCGCCAAGCGTGGCAACTTCATGCACCGGGGGCAGCCGGTTGCGCCCGCACTGTTCACAGGCGGCAACCGCCACGCCCTGCCAGTGCGCGACCTTTTTGTCGGCACGCTCACCCTTGAGGCGCAGTACCGAACGTTCGGCCATCAGCGGCGTGACGCTGGCGGCTCCAAGTTCGCTGGCTTTTTCGACCAGCCAGTCCATGCGTTCGTTGGCGGGCATGCCGATGGCCAGATGCACCGCGCGGCCGGCTTCGCGTTCGATCGGGTCGTGCGCGGTTATGACGACCTGCACATCGCTGCGGCCCATACGCGTGATGCGCGCTTCGAACTCGCCGCCGCGACTGTTGAACAGTGTGATGCTGTCCTCCGGTTGCAGGCGCAAGACCTGCACATGGCGCGCCGCGCGCTCCGGCAGGCCCAGGGCGTCGCCGATGGCAAGAGGCAGGTCGGCGTAAAAGCGGGCCGTCATGGTCGCAGGCTTTCGGAGTCAGGCAATTTGCTATTAAATAAATAGCAAACTGTGCCTGTTGGACATGGGCTGGGGCGTGAATTGACGATTGAGACGGGGCTCAAAATGTGTAGCCCACACGGGTCTCGTTGCCTTCGATTTCGTCAAGCAGCACCATCAGCGGGCCGAGCTGGCGGTAACGCGCGCAAGTGGCGCGTGCGTAAGCGATGAAACGTGGCGTGTCGGCCAGGTATTTGGGCTTGCCGTCGCGCAGCGTCAGGCGCGCAAAAATGCCGAGAATTTTCAGGTGACGCTGCAGGCCCATCCACTCAACTGCGCGGTAGAACTCGCCGAAGTCGTCACCGACCGGCAGGCCGGCCTTGCGCGCCTGCTCCCAGTAACGCACAGTGATCTCAAGCACGAAATCTTCCGGCCAGCTAATGAAGGCATCACGCATCAGGCTGGCGATGTCATAGCTGATGGGGCCGTAGACCGCGTCCTGGAAGTCGAGCACGCCAAGTGCCCCTACGCTTGTCACTGCGTGTGCCTTCGGCGTTGCGCTGCCCCTTTCATCACGAATGGGGGCTAATTTTCCCAGTGGAGGCCCGTCGGAAAATTGCGCGCCTTCCACGTTGCTGGTGTCCATGACCATCAGGTTGCGCGGCATAAAGTCGCGGTGCACGTACACCCGTGCGCCACTCAGCGCGTTCAGGTTGCTGTCCTTGATCTGCGCAAACAGGGCGTCGAGTTTGCTGCGCAATGTGCTGTCGATGGCGATGCCGCGATGCTTTTCCACATACCAGTCGGGAAACAGCGCCAGCTCGCGCGACAGCAGGGCGTCGTCGTAGGCGGGCAGCACATCTGGCCTGGACGCAAGTTGCCAGCGCACCAGCGCATCCACCGCTTCGCGGTACAGCACATAGGCGCGCTGCGGCCTGTCGGCCTCGCTGTGCTGGTCAATCACTTCAAGCATGGTTTGTGCGCCCAGGTCAGTGAGCAGCATGAAGCCCTGCGGCTCGTCCCAGGCCAGCACACGTGGTGCCTGCAGCCCCGCGTCGGCCATCAGTCCGGCGACCTTGACGAAGGGCCGGCAGTCTTCCTGTGCGGGCGGCGCGTCCATGATGATGCAGCTGCCGCTGCCCGCCGTACCGACCCGGAAATAGCGGCGGAAGCTGGCGTCGGCCGATGCCGGCCGGACTGTGTCGGGCAACAGGCCATGAGCAGGCGTCACGAGCTGCAACCAGACGGAAAATGCTCGGGCGCGGGCGGAATCCGTCCAGGCAATGGAAGCGTCGGTCATGTATTGTTTTGGCCTGCCTGGCGGGTAAGCACCAAAAGATGGGAAAAGGGGCTGGTGGGCATAGGATAATCGGGCCTGTTTTTATAAACGGGTTTATCTCATACTTCCGATGCATCGCGCATCCCGCTCGCGTTTTATTGTCTCCCCGGTGGCTCATGCCGTCTTCAGCCTCGTGTCCTGCACCGTGCTGGGCCTGGGGCATGGGAGCATCGCGCATGCCCAGGCGCCGGCGGCGTCGCAGGATCCGGCGCCGCCGCCCGCTACCTCAGTGCCTGGCGCCATCCCGCGCCGCGATGCCTTGGCGGGCCAGCTCAAAAGCACCTCCATGCTGGCCGAGCAGCCACCCGGCGGGCCGGGCATTGAATTGCCGACCTTTATTTATGGGGACCGCCTGTCGGGGCGTCCCGAGCTGGAAACCGTCATCGACGGCAATGCCGAATTGCGCCGCGGCGGCTCGTCGATACGCGCCGACTGGCTGCAGTGGGACCAGCCCAGCGATGTGGTCAAGGCGCGTGGCAATGTCCGCGTCAACAGTGCTGGCAACCTGTACAACGGGCCGGAGCTGGAGATCAAACTCGATACTTTCGAGGGATTTTTCACGCGGCCCGACTACCGCTTCCTGCAGAACAGCGGTTACGGGGTGGCCCGCCGGGTGGACTTCATTGATGACAAGCGCCTGGTGGCCTACGACGCGAACTTCACCACTTGCCAGCGCGGCGAAGGACCGAGCTGGATGCCGGCCTGGATCGTCAATGCCAGCAGCATCAAGTTCGACAAAGAAGCCGATGTGGGCGAGGCTTCGGGCGGCGTGCTGCGTTTCATGAGTGTGCCTATCCTGGCTGCGCCCACTTTCACCTTTCCGCTCAGCGACAAGCGCAAATCCGGTTTGCTGCCGCCAACCGTTGGCCTGAGCAGTGTCAACGGGACCTCGCTAACGGTCCCCTACTATTTCGACATCGCGCCGCAACGCGACGCCACCTTTTCGCCGACGATCATGAGCAAGCGCGGCGTAGATCTGGCGGGCGAGTTCCGTTATCTGGAGCGCAACTACCGTGGGGAGTTGCGCGCCAGCTTGCTGCCCAACGACAGCTTGCGCGACAAAACGCGCTGGTCTTACAACTACCTGTCCAGCGGTGTCTTCAACACCGGCCTGAGTGCGGTGGGCGGTCTGGGTTTTATCCTCAACCTGAACCGCGTCAGCGACGACAATTATTGGCGTGACTTCCCTTCCACGGTTCTAAGCGGCGGCACCAACGGGCTTTCCCAGCGCCTGTTGGCCAACGACGCCAGCGTTAGCTGGGGCAGGGAATATTTCTCCACGACGGTGCGCGCCCTCAAGCACCAGACGCTACAGGATGTAAATTCGCCGATTGTTCCGCCTTATGACCGGTTTCCGCAACTCACAGCGATTTACAAACGCATCAATGCCCCTTTGGCTGGAATCGGTGGCCTGGACTACTCAATCAACACCGACTACACACGTTTTGAGTCGGATCGCTTGTTGACCCGGCAGCCCAACGCCCACCGTACTTTTGCACTCGCCCAGATCAGTCGACCCTGGATACGGCCTGCTGGTTACATTTCGCCCAAGTTGATGCTGAATTCGACCGCCTACCAGTTTGACGGGCCGCTGATCAACGGTGCGCGCTCGGCTTCGCGTACCGTGCCGACCTTCAGCCTGGACAGTGGGCTGGTTTTCGAGCGCAACGCCAGCTTTTTCGGTCAGGCGTTCACGCAGACGCTGGAGCCGCGCGCTTTTTATGTGAACACGCCTTACCGTAACCAGGCCGCATTGCCCAACTACGACTCGGGGCTGAACGCTTTTAACTTCGCCACCTTGTTCACGGAAAACGAATTTGTCGGCAATGACCGGATATCGGACTCCAATGTGCTGACCACAGGGCTTACCTCCCGTCTGCTCGATCCGGACACCGGCGCCGAATCCTTGCGGGTTGGCATTGCGCAGCGGGTGCGGTTCAAGGATCGGCAGGTCCGCCTGCCCGGGGAAGTGCCGGTGTCTGAACGCCTGAGTGACCTGTTGTTCGGTGCCACCGTCAATCTGACGCCGGCCTGGTCGCTGGATACCACGGTGCAGTACAACCCGAAAACCAACATCTCCGAACGCGCGACGGTTGGCGGGCGGTACAGTCCGAGCAATTATCGGGTGGTCAGTGCCGCCTACCGTCACCAGCGCAATGTCAGCGAACAGTATGAGGTGGGCTGGCAATGGCCCATCAACGATCTGTGGGGAGACCAGGGCAAGGATTTGGGCGCAGGACGTGGTCAGGGCCCGGGGCGCTTGTACAGCGTCGGGCGCCTCAATTACAGCGTTCCGGACAAAAAACTTGTTGACGTGGTTGTGGGGCTGGAATATGACGGCTGTTGCTGGATAGCCCGAGTGGTGCTGGAGCGCACCCAGCTGGGCACAATCGCGCGGGCCGGTACCGGCTCCTCGAACAGTACACGTATCCTGTTCCAGCTCGAATTTGTTGGTTTTTCCCGCATTGGTAACAATCCTCTGAAAACACTGAAAGCCAATATTCCGCGTTACCAGTACCTGCGTGAGCAAAGTACGACACCAAGCCGCTTTACCAACTATGACTAAATACAGCCTCGCTCAACGTCCTTGCCTTCGCCCGTCAGTCATTGCTGCGTTGGCTGTGGTATTGGCCCTGCCGCTGTTGCAGGCCCAGACACTCAGGCTGCCGGGTCAGCAACGCGTCCCTGCTTTGGGTGCTTTGAGTCTCGGCTTGGATGCGGGCGCCAGCACGCAACAGCGACAGGCCGACTACATCGTCGCCGTGGTCAACTCCGAGCCGGTCACAAACAACGAGGTGCGCTCGCGCATGCTACGCATCGAACAACAAATGCGGCAGCAAGGCGCGCAAGTTCCGGGCAGAATTGAACTGGCGCGGCAGATGCTTGAGCGCATCATCAGCGAGCGAACCCAGCTACAGTTGGCCAAGGAGACAGGCGTGCAGATCAGTGACGCCATGACGGACGATGCCGTCGCCAATGTGGCCAGGCAAAACCAGATGTCCGCGGAAGAGCTGCGCCGGCGCCTGGAGGCCGAAGGCCTGCCGTTTTCCCAGTTTCGGGCCGACCTTCGCAATGAGTTGTTGCTCAATCGCGTGCGTGATCGTGAACTGGAGTCACGTGCGAAAGTCAGCGACCAGGAGGTCGAGCAATATCTCCGTGAGCAGGAAAGTGGCGGCGGTCAGCAGGCCGCCATGGAGGTCAACCTCGCGCAGATCCTGGTGGCCGTTCCAGAAAGCGCCAGCACTGAACAGCAGGCCGGGCTTCAGGCTCGAGCGCAATTGGTGGCTGAACGGGCGCGCAACGGCATCGACTTCGCCGCGCTGGTCAAAGAGTTTTCCAATTCGCCTAGCGGCAGCGGTGACGGGCAAATGGGTTTGCGCGCGCCGGATCGTTACCCGGAACTCTTCATCAACGCAACACAAAACCTGCCGGTCGGCGGCGTGGCCGGCCCGCTGCGCAGCGGTGCGGGTTTTCATGTGCTCAAGGTGATCGAGAAAAAACGCGCTGGCACGCCTGCCGCCACCGTTGCCGAAACACGGGCCCGGCATATTCTTTTGCGCTCCAGCCCGCAACTCAGCGAGGCTGCGGCGGTAACGCGGCTGCTGGAGTTTAAAAGGCGCATAGCCGCCGGGCAAGCCGATTTTGCGGCATTGGCCCGCGAGTTCAGCCAGGACGCATCGGCCAAGGACGGTGGCGACCTGGGTTGGGCCGCCGCCGGCATGTTTGTGCCGGAATTTGAAGAGCGCATGAACGGCCTGGCGCCGGGACAGGTGGGCGACCCCCTGGTGTCGCGATTCGGCGTCCATTTGATCCAGGTGCAGGAGCGGCGCAACACCGCACTGTCGCCGCGCGAGCAGCGTGAAGTCGTGCGCGGCATGCTGCGCGAGAAAAAACTCGAGGAGGCTTACACCGCCTGGGCACAGGAGGTGCGCGGCCGCGCCTATGTGGAATACCGGGAGCCGCCGCAGTGATGTTGCCCCCACGGTCGCGCACTGCGTGTCGCTCCCTGCCCCCCGAGGGGGCCGCTGCGCCTGCGGGCCGGCAGAGCCGGACCCGCGGCCCCTGCTTGAAAGAGACGCCTGGGATCGTCCAACCCGCGACTCTAGGCTAGCGTGAAACATATCCCGCGCAAGCGATTTGGCCAGCATTTCCTGACCGATCGCAGCATCATTGATGCCATCGTAGATGCGATTGCACCGGTGGCGGGTCAGGCGATGGTGGAAATTGGCCCCGGCCTGGCGGCGCTGACCCAACCTCTGGCGGAACGCTTGGGCAGGCTGACGGTGATCGAGCTCGATCGGGACCTGGCGCAGCAGTTGCGGTCATATCCGCAGCTTCAAGTGATCCAGGCCGATGTGCTGAAGGTCGACTTTGTCCAGCTTGCATCCGAACATGCGGGGCTTGCGGGGAAAATCCGTGTCGTTGGCAACCTCCCCTACAACATTTCCACACCCATCCTGTTTCATCTGCTTGATGCAGTCAATGTCATCGAGGACCAGCACTTCATGCTGCAAAAGGAAGTGATCGACCGCATGGTGGCCCTGCCCGCGACCAGCGACTATGGCCGGCTCAGCGTGATGCTGCAATGGCGTTATGCCATGGAGAACGTGCTGTTTGTACCGCCGCAGAGTTTTGATCCGCCGCCCCGAGTGGACAGCGCCATTGTGCGCATGGTTCCGCGTGTCTCGCCGGCGCAACTGGACGTCGCGCTCTTGAGCGAGGTGGTGCGCGTGGCTTTCAGTCAGCGCCGCAAGTTGTTGCGTCATTCACTGGGCAAATGGCTGGAGCAAAAGCAGTATGTCCAGCCGTTTGACCTCCAGCGCCGGGCTGAGGAGGTCCCTGTGGCCGAGTACGTAGCCCTGACCCAGGCGCTGGAAGCGGGAGATGCGCCCTGCCCCGCTCCTGAAAAGCAAAAAGCCCGTCAATGACGGGCTTTTTTTATGCAGCAGCGCCTTACGCCGCCGCCAGCCAGTATCCCGCGTTGAACGGGCTGCTCATGCGCAGCGCCAGTGGCGACACATCGAGAAGTTTGTCGGTCGGCATCGGCTCTTCACCGTCTGCGACGCTTGCTTGCTGGGCCTCATTCGCCCGATCCCCTTGGCCAATGTCTGGGGAGCGGGCTACAGAAAAGAATAAAAACATCTGAACGGTATCTTTCGATCCGCCCAGTAGTCTGCGGCATCCCGGAAGATGTCCAGCAGTTGCTCACGCGCTTCCTTGTCGAACTTGGCATGGGCAGGAATCTGCTCAAGCACCACGATAAAACCAGGCTGCGGGCCGGACTTGTGAACCATGTCCGTCATGCAGTCGTAAAGCGCATCGAAATTTTTCCCAAAATGCGCGGGGAATGTGTACTGCGCCGCGATCATGTCCAGTACGTCTTGTTTGCTCTGGGCGTTACCCAGATTGGCATACAAAAAGTGCTGGTTCAATTGCGTGGCGGCGTCCTGCAAATCCTGTACGCGGAAGGCGCGTATGGATTGCACGATGTTGGGTCTAACAGTACGAAGTGGCATGTCCATCTCCGCTTCTCTTTCTTAAGTCAAAAACTCAAAGTTGACGATCACTGCAGAACTTATTGAACAATTCTGCGAAAACTTGCGTAGTGATCATCGGTGTAATAACAAGTGTCGGGCACCGTCGGCACCCAACCGCCACAAACAATGCGCCGGGCACCCCGGCTGCGCTCACCGGGTGTCTGAACGGTGTACTCGCGGTAATAACTGCGATGGTTGGCGGGAAGAAGTCTTTCCCGGTTGCCAAACATCGAGCCGTCCTTGTCGTACTTGAACGGCCCGCCTTGATAAATCAGCTTCACCATGTTGCGTCCCTGCACGGGCAGTTCCGCGATCACGACGGTGCTGATTCCGGTATCGGAATTGGCCTTCCTAGCCTGCACCATATCGGGGCTGAACCCTGTGCCCAAAGCAGTCAAAGTGACCGCCACGACCAGTGGCCAACCCGCCCAACCTTTTCGCAACATGAAGAAATGTCTTTCTCGACCCTGGCGAGCCACCCAAGCTTTTTAAGACGGCCGGGTTAACCCCTAAATTTCCAGTGTCAGAGTTTGACGTATCCGGCCAAAAAATGCAAGTCCCTGCTCAAAGATTAGGCACCCGGGCATAAGATTTTGCGGAGCATAAGTTAGTACTAGCTGTCTATAACCGGCTTATCGGGAAGCGTTCGCGTCTGCCACAGTCAATGCTGTCATATTGACGATCCGGCGCACCGTGGTGCTGGCTGTCAGGATGTGCATCGGCTTGCTGGCGCCTAACAGTACCGGGCCGATCGCGATGTTGCCGCCCGCTGCGGTTTTGAGCAGGTTGTAGGCGATATTGGCCGCGTCAATATTGGGCAGCACCAAAAGATTGGCCTCTCCGGCCAAGGTGCTGTTGGGCATCACCGCCGCGCGGGCCGCGGCGTCGAGCGCCACGTCGCCGTGCATTTCTCCATCAACTTCCAGCCAGGGCGCCTGCTCACGCAGCAATTCGAGCGTCTGACGCATTTTCAAGGCGCTGGGCATCTTGGAGGTGCCGAAGTTGGAGTGCGACAGCAGTGCCGCCTTGGGCTTGATGCCAAAACGCATCATTTCCTCGGCCGCCAGGGTGGTTATCTCCGCCAGTTGTTCCGCGGTGGGATCGTAGTTGACGTGGGTATCGACCAGGAAAATCTGGCGGTCGGGCAACAGTAGCCCATTCATGCAGGCGTATGTGCAAACGCCCGGACGTTTGCCAATCACCTGATCCAGATAGTCCAGATGGTGGGCGGTGGTGCCCCAGGTGCCGCAGATCAAGCCGTCCACGTCGCCCTTGTGCAGCAACATGCCGGCGATCAGGGTCAGCCGGCGGCGCATCTCGATTTTGGCGATTTGTACCGTGACGCCGCGGCGCTCCATCAGCCGGTGGTAGGTTTGCCAGAAATCGCGGTAGCGGTGGTCCTGCTCAACGTTGACAACGTCGTAATCGAGTTCTTCCTTGAGCCGCAGTCCGAACTTCTCAATGCGCTGGGCAATAATCGCCGGCCGGCCTATCAAGGTGGGGCGTGCCAGGCCTTCATCGACGACGATCTGGCAGGCGCGAAGCACGCGTTCTTCCTCGCCTTCGGCGTAAGCCACGCGTTTCTTGGTGGCCTTTTTGGCGGCTGCAAAAATCGGCTTCATGGTGGTGCCCGATGCGTAAACGAAGCTCTGGAGCTTGTCGCGGTAGGCGTCCATGTCGGCGATCGGACGCAGCGCCACACCGCTGTCGACCGCAGCTTGCGCCACCGCCGATGCAATCTTGATCATCAGGCGTGGATCGAAGGGCTTGGGGATCAGGTAGTCCGGGCCAAATGCGAGTTGCGCTCCCATGTAGGCGGCGGCGACCACCTCGCTTTGTTCGGCTTGGGCCAGTTCGGCAATAGCGTGTACCGCTGCAATTTCCATCTCGATGGTGATGGTGGAGGCGCCAGCATCCAGCGCCCCCCTAAAGATGTAGGGGAAACACAGGACATTGTTGACCTGGTTGGGGTAGTCGCTGCGGCCGGTGGCCATGATGGCGTCATCACGCACGGTCTTGACGTCTTCCGGTGTGATTTCGGGGTTCGGGTTGGCCAAGGCAAAAATGATGGGCCGGTCGGCCATCCGTTTGACCATGTCCTTCTTGAGTACCCCGCCAGCGGACAGGCCCAGAAAAATGTCGGCGCCTTCGATGATGTCGCCCAGCGTGCGGGCGGAAGTTTTCTGAGCGAACTGGATCTTGTCTTCGTCCATCAGTTCGGTGCGCCCCTCGTACACCACGCCGGCCAGGTCGGTGACGTAAATGTTTTCACGCGGAATGCCGAGTTTGAGCAGCAGGTTCAGGCAGGCGAGCGCGGCCGCGCCAGCGCCCGAGGTCACCAGTTTGACCTTTTTCGGATCCTTGTCCGCCACCTTCAGGGCATTCAGAATGGCCGCGCCTACCGTGATTGCCGTGCCGTGCTGGTCGTCATGGAACACCGGGATTTTCATGCGTTTGCGCAATTCGCGCTCGACATAAAAACAGTCGGGTGCACGGATGTCTTCGAGGTTGATGGCGCCAAATGTGGGCTCCAGTGAAGCAATGATGTCCACCAGTTTGGCCGGGTCGGTTTCGTTGATCTCGATGTCGAAGACGTCGATGCCGGCGAACTTCTTGAACAGAACGCCCTTGCCCTCCATCACCGGTTTGGCCGCCAGTGGGCCGATGTTGCCCAGCCCAAGCACGGCCGTACCGTTGGTGATGACCGCGACCAGATTACCGCGGCTGGTGTACTTGAAGGCGGCGTTCGGGTCCTTGACGATTTCCTCGCACGGTGCAGCCACGCCAGGGGTGTAGGCCAGGCCCAGGTCGCGCTGGTTGGTCAGTTGCTTGGTGGCGGTAACCGCTATCTTGCCGGGGGTCGGGAACTCGTGGTATTCCAGTGCCGCACGACGCAACTCGTCACGTCTTTCCTGGCTGTCATCAAGGGTGGCGGGCACGGCTGCGGGCATCAAGTTGTCTCCTGAGCGGCGGCCGGGAAGGCCGTCATTTTTGTAAAGTCTGCGATTGTAGGCCGTTGCATGGGAAAACCCTAGTACGTGGATTTACGCAAACAGGTGGAGCACTTTGGACTTTTTCACATCGCAAGGGCTGCGTGTGTTGATGGTGGATTTTGGGTTGAGCATGCATTTTTATGCATAAAAAAAGACTGCAGCCCGTATACAACAGGCGTAAGTAGCTATAAAAACGATAGCATGAATGTTTGTTAAAAAGGGCCTTACCGAACTTCCGTTGAGCCTGGTCGAACAGGCGCGGGAAGCGGCTCAGCCCCTTCGCCGATCAGCGGCAGGCCAGATCGAATACTGGGCCACCTTGGGCCGCGTGGTCGAGCATTCTGGCTTGACGGTCGAGGAGGCGCAGGCGGCGATCGAGGCTTATGAAGCCGCAGCGCGCAAGGCGCAACAAACGCGCGCCGTCGCAGACCTGACCAGCCGCTTGCTGGCGGCTGAAGTCAGCGGCTCGCTGGCACAACGGGTGCGGGAAGTGGTGGAGGAAAACGCGAACTCGCCAGCTAGTTGCATGCCGGTTTTCCATTTGCTGCCGTGTCCCAATGGCGCGGGCAGGTCCACGCTTTACCGTGCCTTTGTGCCCGATGGCGTCCTCAGCGCCGAGCCGGCGTTTATCAACGCCGACCTTTTTGAGCGCGAATAGCTGCAACACATCGTCGATGCTGTGCAGCGTTCACAACGCGCGAGGCACTGGCCGACGCGCAACGCGCGATCAATCTTGCGGGTGGCGAGTCGTTTGTCAGCGAAACGGTTTTCCCATGTGTCCAAGCTAGCCCTGATCGGCGAGGCGCTTGCGCAAGGCTACGTAGTGGCGCTGTATGTCGTGGCACTGGACGACCTCCAGCGCCTGCTGGCGCGGGTACAGCGCGGTGTGCAGGAAGGCGGGCGTTATGTGCCGCCTGACAAAATTCTCGCGCGTTATCCCCGCACCTTCAGCAATCTGTCCCACGCAGTCAGTCTGGCGACGGTTGCGTATCTCTATGAAGGGCGAGATCTGGAGGACGACGGACCGTTTATGGTCGCGATGTGCGAGGGAGCAAAGGTGACCACTTTCGCCGATCACCCGCCGCGTTGGGCCCAAACGGTGTTGGGCTTGAAGGAGGACGGCTGAAGCCTATGCCCGCATCAGCGCCTCAATTTCATCGGCTTTTACCGGCACATCACGCGTCAACCGCTCACAACCCTTGGCGGTGACCAGCGCGTCGTCTTCGATGCGGATGCCGATATTCCAGAACTCTTTCGGCACCCCCTTGGCTGGACGCACATAGATGCCGGGCTCGATGGTGGTTACCATTCCGGGCCGCAGAATGCGCGAGGGCTTGCGCATCACGGTCTGGCCCAGTGCATCGCGCTCTTCGCGCGGGCGGCTGCCGGGCTCGGTGTAGTCGCCGCAGTCGTGCACGTCCATGCCCATCCAGTGGCCGGTGCGGTGCATATAGAACTGGCGGTAGGCGCCGGATGCCAGCACGTCGTCGACCTTGCCGTGTTTTTTCTTGTCGAGCAAGCCGGTGTCCAGCATGCCCTGGGCCAGCACCCGCGTCGCCGCATCGTGCGGGTCCATGAAACGCTTGCCGGGTTTTGTGACCTTGACCGCTGCGTCCTGCGCGGCAAGCACGATGTCGTAGAGCGTGCGCTGGGCCGGCGTGAACTTGCCATTGGCCGGAAAGGTTCGCGTGATGTCGCTGGCGTAACCATCAAGCTCGCAGCCGGCGTCGATCAGGCAGAGGTCGCCATCCTTGAGTTCGGCGTCGCCCGCACGGTAATGCAGCACGCAGGCATTGGCGCCAGCTGCGACGATGCTGGTGTAGGCCGGCCACTGCGAGCCGTGGCGGCGGAACTCGTGCAGCAACTCGGCTTCCAGGTGGTACTCGCGCAGGCCACCGGGGACCGGCTTGCGCAGCATGGCCGCCGAGGTCTGCATCGCGCGCACGTGGGCGCCGGCCGAAATCTTCCCGGCGCGCTTGAGAATGGCGACTTCATGCGCATCCTTGAACAGGCGCATCTCGTCCAGCACGCGGCACAGGTCGTGCTGGCTTTGCGGGCATTCAGCGCCAAAGCGGATGCGCGCGCGCACCTTGCCCAGCCAGCCATCGACTTGCGTTTCCAGGCCGGTATGGGTGGCAAACGGGTACCAGACAGCTTTCTGGTTCTGCAGCAACAGCGGCATTTTTTCTTCCAGCGTGTCGACGCTGAAGGCGCCGTCCACACCCAGCGCGCCCGGCGCGGCCTTGGGGCCGAGCCGGATGCCGTCCCAGATCTCGCGTTCCAGGTCCTTGGGCCGGCAAAACAGCGTGCTGCGGCCGTCGGCGGTGATCACCAGCCAGGCGCCGGGCTCGCTGAAGCCGGTCAGGTAGTAGAAATAGCTGTCGTGCCGGTAGGCAAAATCGCTGTCCCGGTTGCGCGCGAGTTCGGGGGCGGTCGGCAGCAGGGCGATGCCCCCACCGGCTGTCTTCAGGGCGCGTGCGACGGCGGCGCGGCGTTTTTCGTAAATGGTCATGGATGGGTGTTTAGCGTGTTGTGTTCAGTTCGGCCAGACGTTCGGGGGTGCCCACATCGGTCCATGGGCCTGAATATAGCGCCGCCGTGACCTGGCCGTCCTGCATGGCCCGGCGCAGCAGAGGTGCCAGTGCGGCTTTTTGCCCGGCCGGCGTGTTCCTGAACAGCGCCGGGTGGTACAGGCCTACCGTGCTGTAGGTGAATTGTTCGGTCGCGCGTGACAGTGCCAGGCCGCCTTCGCTGATGCCGAAGTCGCCGTTGGGGTTGTGCGGCGGATTCGGCACCATGTAGATATGGGCCAGCGCGCTGGAGGCGGCAAAGCGGTGCGCGTCGGACACCGGAAAGCCGAACTCCGGCATGAAAACATCGCCAGCCACCAGCCAGAACGGCGCGTCCTCCAGCAACGGCAGGGCCGTCGCGATGCCGCCAGCAGTTTCCAGCGCGCCACCGAACTGTGCGCCCTCATGCGAGTAACGAATGCGCAGGCCGAAGGCGCTGCCGTCACCCAGCGCGGCCGGAAACTGCGCTTCCAGCCAGGCGGTGTTGATCACCACCTCTTTCACGCCGGTGGCGGCAAGTTTTTCGAGGTGCCAGGCGATCAGCGGCTTGCCCCGCACCTGCAGCAGGGGTTTGGGTGTGGCGTCGGTCAGCGGGCGCATGCGGTCGCCGCGGCCGGCGGCCAGAATCAGGGCTTGGAGGGTCATGGTGCTGTGGATTATCTCCTTTTATGCATCAAATCGGCCTCTGGCCCATGCGTTACGGGCGCAAGCAGCTATTGAATTCATAGCGTGCAAGAAATGCCCGGCGCGTAGCGGCAGACTGGCGGTTGCTGCGGGGCGCATCCCGTAAAATCTGGGGTTTTCCCGTGTTCGCCGGCATTAATCCATCGTCAGCCGGACGCGGGAGCTGCCCCACGCCTCACTCACCTGGACCCCAAGCAAATGGCTGACACCTCATCTTCCCTCATGGCCAATGCCATCCGCGCCCTGGCGATGGACGCCGTGCAGCAGGCCAACTCCGGTCACCCCGGCGCGCCCATGGGCATGGCCGACATGGCGGTGGCACTGTGGGGCCGTCACCTCAAGCACAGCCCGCACAACCCCGGCTGGTTCGACCGCGACCGTTTTGTGCTGTCCAACGGCCACGGCTCCATGCTGATTTATGCGTTGCTGCACCTGACCGGCTACGCGCTGCCGATCAAGGAACTGAAGAACTTTCGCCAGTTGCACAGCAAGACGCCTGGCCATCCGGAGTTTGGCTATACCGCCGGTGTGGAAACCACCACTGGCCCGCTGGGCCAAGGCCTGAGCAACGCGGTCGGCATGGCGCTGGCCGAAAAGTTGATGGCGGCCGAGTTCAACCAGGCCGACCACAGCATCGTCGACCACCACACTTATGTCTTCATGGGCGACGGTTGCCTGATGGAAGGCATCAGCCATGAGGCCTGCGCGCTTGCCGGCGCCTGGAAGCTCAACAAGCTGATCGCGCTGTACGACGACAACGGCATCTCCATTGATGGCCAGGTCTTGCCCTGGTTTATCGACAACACCCCTGTGCGTTTTGCGGCCTATGGCTGGAACGTGATCGGCCCGATTGACGGCCATGATGCCGACGCGGTGGACCGTGCATTAAGCGACGCCAAAAACAGCGCTGACAAACCGACGCTGATTGTCTGCAAGACCCACATCGGCAAGGGTTCGCCGAATCGCGCCAACACCGCCAAGGCCCACGGCGAGCCTTTGGGTGCCGAGGAAATCAAGCTCACACGCGAAGCGCTGGGCTGGACCCACGCGCCTTTTGAGATGCCCAAGGAAGCCCATGAGGCCTGGGACGCCAAGGCCAAAGGCCTGGCGCTCGAAGCCGCCTGGGACGCCAAATTCACCGCCTACAAGGTGGCGCACCCCGAGCTGGCGGCAGAGTTCACGCGCCGTATGAAGGGCGAGCTGCCGCGCGCGTTTTCCCAGATCGCCGTCGATAGCGTGGTGGGCGCCCACACCAAGGCAGAAACCGTCGCGTCGCGCAAGGCCTCGCAGATCGCACTGGAAGCCTTCACCGCAGGTCTGCCTGAAATGCTGGGCGGCTCGGCCGACCTGACCGGCTCCAACCTGACCAACACCAAAAGCACGCCGGCATTGCGTTTCGACCTGGCCGGCGATGTGGTGAAAAGCGACGCAGCCGACGGCGGCAAGGTCATCGGCCGCCACATCAACTATGGCGTGCGCGAATTCGGCATGGCCGCCATCATGAACGGCATCGCGCTGCATGGCGGCTACATCCCCTACGGCGGCACCTTCCTGACCTTCAGCGACTACAGCCGCAATGCAATTCGCATGGCCGCGCTGATGAAAATTCGCGTGGTGCATGTGTTCACGCACGACTCCATCGGCCTCGGCGAAGACGGCCCGACGCATCAGTCAATCGAGCACGCGGCCAGCTTGCGGCTGATCCCCAACCTGGACGTCTGGCGTCCGGGCGATACGGCTGAGACCGCCGTGGCCTGGGCCGTGGCGCTGCAGAACAAAAACAAGCCGACGGCCCTGCTGCTGAGCCGTCAGAACCTGCCGTATGCACCCAAAAACGATCTTGGCGAAATCAGCAAAGGCGCTTACGTGCTGGCTGAGCCGGCCGAAGTCGGTCTGAACAAAAAAGCCCAGGCGGTGATCATCGCGACCGGCTCCGAAGTACAGCTCGCGCTCAAGGCGCAGGAGTTGCTGGCGGCGCACAAGATCGCGGTGCGTGTGGTCTCGATGCCCAGCACCACTACCTTCGACAAACAGAAGGCCGTCTACAAATCCGAAGTGCTGCCCGAAGGCATTCCGCGGATCGCGGTCGAGATGGGCGTCACCGACGGTTGGTGGAAATACGGCTGCGCTGCGGTCGTCGGCATCGACAGCTACGGTGAATCGGCGCCGGCGCCCGTGTTGTTCAAGCATTTCGGCTTCACGCCTGAAAACGTGGCCGACACCGTGCGCAAGGTATTGAAGAAATAGACGCAGAGACAAAGCTGTCATCCCGGGCTTGACCCGGGATCCATGTTCCCGATGCATGGATTGCGGATCAGGTCCGCAATGACGATCCAGAGAATTTCAACTTCCAGGAGCAAAAGCAGATGACGATCAAACTTGGTATCAACGGCTTCGGCCGCATCGGGCGCAACGTGTTGCGCGCCGCCGTTCAAAACTTCAGCGACATCGAGATCGTCGGCATCAACGACCTGCTCGAACCTGACTACCTGAAGTACATGTTGCAGTACGACTCGGTGCATGGCCGGTTCAAGGGCGAGGTCTCGGTCGAAGGCAATACCCTGATCGTCAATGGCAAGAAAATCCGCCTGACCCAGGAACGCGACCCGGCTGCGCTCAAGTGGAACGAAATCGGCGCCGACATCGTGCTCGAAGCCACCGGCCTGTTCCTCGACAAGGCCTCCGGTGAGAAACACCTGGCCGCCGGCGCCAAAAAAGTCATCTTCTCGGCCCCGTCGAAAGACGACACGCCGATGTTCGTCTATGGCGTCAACGACAAGACCTATGCCGGCCAGGCCATCATTTCCAACGCCAGCTGCACCACCAATTGCCTGGCCCCGATTGCCAAGGTGCTCAACGACAAATGGGGCATCAAGCGCGGCCTGATGACCACCGTGCACGCGACCACGGCCACCCAAAAAACTGTGGACGGCCCGAGTAACAAGGACTGGCGCGGCGGCCGCGGCATCCTGGAAAACATCATTCCATCGAGCACCGGCGCGGCCAAGGCGGTCGGCGTGGTGATTCCCGAGCTGAACAAGAAGCTCACCGGCATGTCCTTCCGTGTGCCGACCTCCGACGTGTCGGTGGTGGACCTGACCTGCGAGCTCAACAAGGAAGCCACGCTGAAAGAAATCTGCGCCGAGATGAAGGCGCAAAGTGAAGGTGCGCTCAAGGGCATCCTCGGCTACACCGAAGACAAGGTGGTGGCCACCGACTTCCGCGGCGAGACCTGCACCAGCGTGTTTGACGCCGACGCCAGCATCGCGCTCGACAGCACCTTCATCAAGGTGGTGGCCTGGTACGACAACGAATGGGGTTACTCCAACAAGTGCCTGGAGATGGTGCGCGTGGTCAATAAATAAGGCCCCACGGTCGCTCGCTTCGCGTAGCTCCCTGCCCCCGGGGGGCCGCTGCGCCTGCGGGCCGGCAGAGCCGGACCCGCGGCCCCTGCTGGCTTAAGAAATAAAGCGCCTTCGGGCGCTTTATTTTTGGGCAACCGGCAAGCCCCCGGCGACTCCTGCGTACAACAGGCAGGCCCCTGATGTATTGACGGCTCGCGGCGCCGCACGTATGGTTGCCCGATGCCGGGCCCATGCAGCGCGGCGCGGGGGGAGCGTCATGCAGGATCCGGCGTTTCGGGAATGGTTGGTCAGCAAAAGCTGGGCGCAGGGGGTGCGTTACAGCAAGGTCGTGGCCTGCCTGTTGCCGCCCGCAGCCCTGGCCGTCCATGCGCCGTCCATCGCCGGAGGCTGGGAAGCGTTGCCGGCGGCCTCCTTGTGGTTGCTGGGTTGGCAGCTCACCGCCGAACTTTTTTTTCTTGGCATTGTTGCCGCTGACCGCCTGTTGCCGCCATCGCACAGCCGCGAAATTCCGCTCCACCTGGCCTGCATCGGTGCGGTGGCGCTGGCGACCTGGATAGGTGCTGCAGCGGCCTGGCGGCGCGGTGACCTGTCGATTTACGCCGCCGGCCTGACCTTTGTGGCTACCGTGATGTGCACACCGCGCCCTGTGCGCCGCCCCATGTACCTGCTCAGTTTTGCCGTGCTGGGGCTGGCCGCGGTCTGGCGGCACGGCGATGCGGCCCGTGTGCTGGCCACGCTTGTCAACCCTTTTTGCGTGGTTGTTCTGTGCATGGAACTGGACAAGTTCAGTTACGCGCGCAATCTGGAACTCTTCACCGAGACGCGCCGCGCCGAGACCGAACGCGCCCGCGCCGACCGGGTGCTGTACAACGTGCTCCCCGCCCCCATTGCCGAGGAACTCAAGCGCGATGGCAAGGTCAAGGCGGTCAAATTCGAAAACATGGGCGTGTTGTTCGCGGACATTGCCGGCTTCACCAGCTTCTCGCGGGCCTTGCCGCCCGATGCGCTGGTGCTGGTGCTCAACGACATCTTCTCTGCCTTCGATGAACTCGTGGAACGGCACGCGCTGGAGAAAATCAAAACCATCGGTGATGCCTACATGGTGGTGTCGGACCAGCGACTGGACAGCCTGGCGCAGCTTGCACTGGACATGGGGGATGCGCTGGAGCGCTACAACCGCGGCAACGGAACCCGGCTGGGCATGCGCATCGGGATTCACGCCGGTCCCGCGGTCGCCGGTGTCATCGGTGTGAAACGCTTTCTCTATGATGTCTGGGGTGACACCGTCAACGTGGCCAGCCGCATGGAAAGCACGGGCGCGACCGGTGCCATTCATGTGACAGAAGCCGTGTACCTGCAAACCCGCGGGCAGTTTGAGTTCAGCGCGCGCGGGCCCCTGGAGATCGAGGGCGGCGGCACGCTGTCCACCTGGTGGCTGCGGGGTCCGGCGGGTCCGGTTTCCGGCAAGCAGGCTGGCGCGTTGCTGTCAGACGGCCTTGCTGAGGCGCCCGCTGTCACGTAGACGGTCCGCCAGCGTGGCCCTGATCGCCGGCCACTCGGTGTCAAGGATGGAAAAATAAACCATATCGCGCCTGCGTCCTGAGGTGGCAATCAGGTGCTGGCGAAAGATGCCTTCCCCGACCGCACCGATGCGTGCCAGTGCCTGGCGCGACTGCTGGTTGAGTACCTCGGTCTTGAAGACCACCCGGATCAGCTTCAGGCGTTCAAACGCGTGCGTGAGCAGCAACAGCTTGGTTTCGGTGTTGGCGCCGCTGCGCTGACAGGCGGGCGACAGCCAGGTCGCGCCGATTTCCAGCCGGCGGTGCGCCATCGCGATGTCCATGTAGCGGGTGCTGCCGATTACCTCACCGTCGCTCTGCCGAATGTTGGCGAAGGGCAGGCTCAGGCCAAGCTGCTGATCGGCTAGCGCCTGTACCACAATAAGCATGCATGTCAGCTTCAGTCAGGATGGCCGCCGGCTGCAGCCGCCAGAGTTCCGGATGCAAGCCGGCCCGCGACAATGCCGGAGCATGGGCCAAAGTCAGGGGATCGAGCCGGATATGCGCGCCGGACAGCGAGAGTGCTTCCATAGTCAAGGCTTGTTCTCGGCTCAGCGCGCCAGTGCCAACGTCAGGGCAACCACGGCGATGACAGCCACCAGCGCCGTCAAACCGGCCAGCGCCAGCAGGCGTATGCGGTTGGTCTCGGCGCGCCGGATCAGCTGCGTGTTCTGCTCGGCCAGCGCCTTGATCAGCTCCGACGATGCAAGCATCTGCTCGTGCAGGTCGTGGGTGGCGCTTTCCAGCGCCAGCACATGCGCCCGTAGCGCGGCTATGGCCTGCCCTTCCGGCGACTGCTGCACGCTGATGACGGTGTCTGCTGGCGGGACCAGCGATGGCTTCTTGGCGACAGTGTGCCAGAGTTTTTTAGCGCCATCGGCGACCCTGGGCGCGTTCTTGATCACGTCCGACCAGGGAACCATTTGCAACACCGCCAGCCAGCCAATTGCCATAAACCACCTCTTGTGAAATGTGGCGCCGGTGATCGCCATCGCCGCCCGCCCGCAGGGGCGCATCCAGTTTACTTGCACGCATCATTGCACCGGCAGCGCCGCAAGCAGGCCTTGTCTCAGGCGCGGGAAGATGCCGGCATTTCTGCCGGCCGCTCCTCGCGCCCGCCCGGATGCACCGCAAAACGAGCCGGGTCGCGCCCGTGCACCGGCGTCTCGCTGTCAAACGACCAGCCACCGAACTGCGTGCGCCTGTAGTCGGCCATGGCTTGCGCGATCTCGGCCTGCGTGTTCATCACGAACGGGCCGTACTGCGCCACCGGTTCGGCAATCGGTTTGCCTTGCAGCAGCAAAAATTCGCCTTCTACTTCGCCGTTGATGAGTTCCACCGCCGCGTCGGCGCGTATCTCGATGGCCGACGGGCTGCTAATTGCCTGGCCAGCAATCTGCACCGAGTCGCCCTTGAAGAAATAGAGTTGGCGCCGCGTGCCGGCGCTGACGGCGGCCGGTAAGGCCCAGCGCGCGCCAGGCGCCATGCGGAGGGTCCAGATCGCCACGTCAGCATCGGGCCGTGCAGCCCAGGAATCGGGCGGCGGCGCAAGCGGGTTCATCGCCGCGCCGGCATCCTGCAGCCGCCCGGCGATCACCGCGACCTCGGTGCTGCGGCCCTGGTCGTCAGTGGCTGTCACGCGCGGAATGTCATGCGACCAGAACATCGTGAAGTGAGGCTCGCTCATCTTGGCTGCCGCCGGCAGGTTCAACCAGATCTGGAACAGCTCCAGGGGGTTGTCGTTCTTTTCGTCGAGCAGCGGAAACATCTCGGCATGTACGATGCCTTTGCCGGCCGTCAACCATTGCACGTCCCCGCCGCCGAAACGCGCAGTCGCGCCCAGCGAGTCGGAATGGTCGATCAGGCCCTTGCGCACAATGGTGACGGTCTCAAAACCGCGATGCGGATGCGGCGGAAAGCCCGGCACTTTCTCGCCGTGGTACATGCTCCAACCGTCCTTGCGGCTGAAATCCTGGCCGATGGTGCGGCCGGCCAGTGAGGCCGCCGGCCCCATGTCGGCATTGGCCTGCGGGTAAGCATCGTCGTGGTAGGCGCAGAACAAAAACGGGTCCAGGGTTTCCCACGGAAAACCAAGCGACTTGACCTGGAGCACAGGGGTGTTGGCGGCGTTGGAAGACATGATGGAGGGCCTTTCTGGGGCGTGTGGGGCTCGATGCTCACAAATGGGCTTGCCTGCCCCGTTTTCAAGGGTCAACCTGGCTGCGCTGTTGCCGATTCCGGACACACAGCGGTGCGCCCGTCCTACAGCTGGCGTGCAACGCAAGACTTATCTTAAGAGTTCGTCCTGTGTCTACCCAGAAATCCTTTTAGGCAGTTCATGGCCGAGACAGCAAAAACTGTCTGCGCACGATTTCGCGCGCATTTTTCGCTCACTTTCCTAAGGACTCCCATGAAATATTCCATCCTCCTTGCAGCACTGATTGCCACCTTGGGCCTGACCGCCTGCGAACGTACCGTTGTCACACCGACGCCCGCAGTGGTCACGGTGCCCGGCCCGGCCGGTGCGACGGGTGCCACCGGCTCGACAGGTTCAACCGGTTCGACAGGTTCGACAGGTTCGACAGGTTCAACCGGTTCGACAGGTTCGACAGGTTACACCGGTGCTACGGGCGCGACGGGCGCAACGGGCTCTAGCGGCGGCGCGACCGGTGCCACGGGCGCGACTGGTGCCACGGGTTCTACGGGTGCCACGGGCGCGACTGGTGCCACCGGTGATACCGTAATTGTTGTGCCGGCCAAGTAAAGATCTGCCCTGGCGCCATCTCCCGATGGTGCCGGATGCTCAAAGGCGCCCCTTGCTTGCGTGAGGGGCGCCTTTTGCTTTTGTCGTGCACGCGGTGCGTGTTCAGGTTTTGAGTTTCCAGCCCGTCCGGAAAATCCACCAGACCGCGCCCAGGCACAGTGCCAGGAAGCCGAGGATGGCGGCCACGCTGATGCCGACATTGACGTCGGCCACGCCGTAAAAACTCCAGCGAAAGCCGCTGATCAGGTACACCACCGGGTTGAACAGCGCGATCTTCTGCCACAGCGGCGGCAGCATGTTGATCGAGTAAAACGCGCCGCCCAGAAAAGTCAGCGGCGTGACTACCATCAGCGGCACGATTTGCAGCTTCTGGAAGTTGTCGGCCCAGAGCCCGATGATGAAGCCGAACAGGCTGAAGGTCAGTGCGGTCAACAGCAAAAAGCAGAGCATCCAGAACGGGTGCGCAATGCTGTAGGGCACGAAGAGCCGCGCCGTTGCCAGGATCAAGAGGCCCAGCAGCACCGACTTGCTAGCGGCCGCGCCCACATATCCCATCACCACCTCAAGCGAGGACACCGGCGCAGACAGCAGCTCGTAAATTGTTCCCGACCATTTCGGCATGTAGATGCCGAAGGCGGAATTGGAAATGCTTTCGTTGAGCAGCGACAGCATGATCAGGCCCGGAATGATGAAAGCGCCGTAGCTGATGCCGTCAATGTCGCCCATGCGCGAGCCGATGGCCGCGCCGAACACCACGAAATACAGCGAAGTCGAGATCACCGGCGAGGCTATCGACTGCGTCAAGGTGCGGAAGGTGCGCGCCATCTCAAAGCGGTAGATGGCGCGGACGGCGTACCAATTCATGCGGCCTCCTTGGGCATGTTGCCGACCCGGTCGCCGGCATGAACCAGGCTCACGAAAATATCTTCCAGCGAACTCTCGCTCGAATGCAGGTCCTTGAAGTCGATGCCCAGCGCGGCCAGCCGTTTGAGCAACTCGCCGATGCCGGTTTCCTCCTGCTGCGTGTCGAAGGTGTAGACCAGCGCGTGGCCGCCGTCTGTCAGCTCCAGCGGCAAGCCGGCCAGCGCCTCGGGCACAGCCTGCAGCGGCGCACGCAGTTGCAGTGTGAGCTGCTTTTTGCCGAGTTTGCGCATCAGCACCGCCTTGTCTTCCACCACGATCAACTGACCCTTGCTGATGACGCCGATGCGGTCGGCCATTTTCTCGGCTTCTTCAATGTAGTGCGTGGTCAGGATGATGGTGACACCGTTTTCGCGCAGCTTGCGCACCATTTCCCACATGCCTTGGCGCAATTCGACATCGACGCCGGCGGTCGGCTCGTCGAGAAACAGGATTTGCGGCTCGTGCGACAGCGCCTTGGCAATCAGCACCCGGCGCTTCATGCCGCCCGACAGCGTCATGATCTTGCTGTCCTTCTTGTCCCACAGCGACAGGTCGCGCAGCACCTTTTCTATGTGGGCCGGACTGGGTGGTTTGCCGAACAAGCCGCGGCTGAAACTCACGGTGGACCAGACGGTTTCAAACGCATCGGTTGACAGCTCTTGCGGCACCAGGCCGATCTTGGCGCGCGCCGCACGGTAGTCGCGCACGATGTCGTGTCCGTCGGCCATGACACGGCCAGAGCTGGGCCGGACGATGCCACAGACGATGTTGATCAGCGTGGTTTTGCCCGCGCCATTGGGGCCCAGGAGTGCGAAAATTTCGCCACGCTGGATGCTGAGGTCCACCGACCTGAGGGCTTCGAAGCCCGAGGCATAAACCTTGCTGAGCTTTTCAATGGAAATGATGTGTGGCAAATCGGGTTCCGGTTGGTGCTGACGCGATGAAGCTGCGCCGGACTGCGCCACTGTAACTGGATCGTGTGAAGGCTGCTGGCGCCGGGGCGAGGGCCTGATCGCACTTGCATAAATAGTGTGAACAGGCCCCAGAGCTAGCTGGTGATGGCAGGCGCTTCCGACCAGTTGTCGTGGCTGCCGTCCACATAGGTGATGGGGGCTGCGGCCAGTTCTTCGGGCGTGACATTCTCCAGGCAGCCCAGGTTCACGCCATAGATGGTGTGGCCGTCGGGTGTTGTGCCCATGCCGAAAGGGCGCACGCCGCAGTGGTTGCAAAATGGTGCTCGTTGCGCAGCGTGTTGAACAGGTACTTCGTCAGGTCCGCCTGGCCCGACAGCAGGCGAAAATCTTCCGCCGCGGCGATGGCCGGCCAGAAACGGTTACGCGCGCAGATCGAGCAGTTGCAGCGGTAGGTGCTGGCGCTCAAATCCCGATCGGCTTCGAAGCGGACCGCGCCGCAGTGGTAGCTCCCCTGAAAGATTTTCTTGATGCGGCGCGCCGTTGCTTTATTTCACGCGCCGGTAAGTCGCCGTCATGAAACGTTTCCAGCCGCCGTCCGGCTGCAGGGTCTGCGAATGCAGCGTGCGTTCGTCCTTGCTTTTGATGGTGATCACGTCCTGGTACTTCGCCGTCGTGCCGTCGCCGGTGAAACTGGGACCTTCGGTGTCCAGCGTCAGCACTTTCCTGGCGGCGTCGAGCTGGCCATCGTAGAAAAACATGCCGGGCATCATGGAGCCGGCCCAGCTTCCGACAAACTTCTTTTTGTCGGTGTCATAACCCAGCGTCATCAGCATGTTGCCCGTGCCGGCGTTGCCCGGCATCTCACCCTGGCCCTCGCATACCACCCACAACTCGCCCAGGCCGCGCACGTGCTCGGTGCCCGTGGTCTGGCTGGCCGGCTGGGCGGGCCCCATGTCGCATTCGCCGGTCAGGGTCCAGTCGCCCAGCAGTTGTTGCAGCCAGATGTGTTCTCGTTGCGCTTTGGTTTCCATGTCATTCGCTCCTTTTTATGCACGTTCTTGTTGAAGGTTCCGGCGGCTCACAGGTAGCCGGTTGTTGGGCGCGGGTTGGCCCAGTCGTCGTGTGCGCCGTCTTCGTAACGAATCGGAGCGGCAGCCAGTTCATGGGGCGGGGCGTCGTCCAGGCACGCCACATTCACGCAAAAAAAGTCGCCGCCCATGGCAGGCCCGGTGGCACTGACGAAAGCGTAGACGCCGCAGGTCTTGCAAAAGGTGTGATCAATCGAGCCTTCCCCGAAGCGGTAGTGGCTCAGATTCTCTGCGCCTTGAAGCAGGCGGAAGGCCTCGTACGGGACGTGGTTCTTCCATATTCGGGTCTTGCTGCAAAACGAGCAGTTGCAGTTGCAGCGCAGCGTCTAGGCGAACCAGAGGCCGGGCCGAATTTGAGGTGAACGTTGGCCTGCTGGCGCCAGATCGATGTCGCACGAGAACTTGACCGCGCCGCAGTGGCAACTCCCGTCCCGGGTCTTAATCATCGCGGCGCCCCCAAGAACTAAGCCGATTCCGTCATGACCATCCAGGGCACGCCGAACCGGTCAGTCAACATTCCGAAAGAGGAGGTCCAGAAAGTTTTCGCCAATGGCATCTGCACCGACCCACCGTCCGACAGCGCGCCAAACAGGCGTTTTGTCTCCGCGTCGCTGGCGGCACTCAGTGCCAGCGTGATGCCTTTGAACTCGGCTTTCCCTGGCACGCCCATGCCGTCGTCGGCCATGAGCGCGCTTTTACCGACGGTGAAAGCTGCATGCATGATCTTTTGTTCATGGCCAGGTGCTGCTTTCATCTCGGGGTCGGGGCTGTCGCTCCAGCGCATCAAGGTGGTCACCTCGGCGCCGACGTGCTTTTTGTAGTAGTCCAGCGCCTCCTCGCAGCGGCCGGCAAAACTTAAATAGGCTTGAACTTGCATGTTGAGCTTCCTTTGGGGTAGGTGGGGCAAGACATCTCTTAACTCGGACACCCTGTTGTGGACGCCGTACACAAAAGAATAACAAACATAATGGACACTGTCCACATTAAAAAGTAACAAGCCATGACCAGCCCGTCCGAGCTACCGGCACCCGCCGTCCGTAGCACCTACCGCCACGGTGACCTGCGCCGTGTGCTGCTGGAGGCCGGCATCGAGCTGGCGCGCGCTGGCGGGCCCCACGCCGTGGTGCTGCGCGAAGCCACGCGCCGCGCCGGTGTCGCGCCCAACGCCGCCTACCGCCACTTCGCCGGCCGCGACGCCTTGCTGCAGGCGGTGCGCGCCGCCGCCCTGTCGGCGGTGGCCGCCGCGATGGAGGCCGAGCTGGCCACCCTGCCCTCCAATCTGCCGCCGGCCGACTTCGCGCGCGCCAGCGTGCGTGCCGTTGGTGCCGGTTACCTGCGGTTTGCTCAGGCTGAAACCGGGCTGTTTCGCACCGCCTTTGCCCGCTCCGACGTGTTGATTCAGGCCACGCCAGAGTTGCCCACAGCCGGCGCCAGCGGGCTCAACCCCTTCGAGTTGTTGGGCGCCGCGCTGGACAAGCTCGTGGCGGCAGGTGTGATGCCGCCCGAGCGCCGGCCGGGCGCCGAGTTTCTGGCTTGGTCGGCGGTGCACGGCCTGGCCATGTTGGTGATCGATGGCCCGCTCGCCGTGATTGCGCCGCAGCTACCGCAGATTGGTCAGCGCCTGCTGGACATGGTGGAAAAAGGGCTGTAGCCGCAGTTTTATGCAAAATCGACCACCCGCCCATATGTATCTTGGGCTGACAGCTATCAAATCAGGAGCATCCCGTTCGGGTGAGCGGGTCTTTTACAGCCGCTTCTTAGGCACAAACCCAATCATCAAGCCCCGGGCCGTGACGGTGATGGCACCGGGCTCCATGCCCAGGCCGTCAGCCAGCATCAGGTCTTTCGGCTGCAGCTTGTGCAGCACCACTTCGAGCAGGGACTGCTGGGCCAGCGCCGGCCCGTAGGCTTGCAGCAGCGCGGCCGGCCCCGGCGGCAAGCCGGACAGACTCAAAGTGTTCACCTTCAGTTGGTGCGCGCGTATCGACTGGTCGCTGGCCTCGTAACGCAGCGCAAAGTCCACGTCGAAGTTGCCGCTCCCGCTGCGTGACAGCGCCGGACCGGCGGCATCGACCACCATCACGGTGCCCAGCCGGTTCTGCTCGGGCAGCAGGCGCAGGCGCGGCGGCTGCAGCGTCAGCTCCAGCAGCCCGCCCACCGGGTAGCGCATCGGAAACTTCTCGGCAACAGCCTGCTGCAGTTGCGCGCTGGTCACGGTATAGCTCGGCTGTGCGTGCGCGCTTGCTGCGGCAAACGCCAGCGGTAAAAACGTGAGCCACTGTCTGCGTTTCATCGTCTTCCTTCAATGGTCCATCTTGTCAGAACAAAACTGTGCCGCATCGTTCCCTGCGCGCGTGTGGTGATTCTTCCCGTCTTGATGCAGCCCACATCTGGTAACGCACGGACACCTGCCGCGCACATCGCGACACACGTGCCTTGCTCGCTGCCCACTTAATAGGTAGATGCGGCCAGTCCGGCCGGTTTCCCGCAGGAGACACCCAATGATCAAGACAGCACTTCTGGTTCTGGCCGCAGCAGGCCTGACAGGTTGCGCGGTGTACCCCGCCGCGCCCTACGGCACGGCGTACGAGCCCGCACCGGTATATGGACCCACCCCCGTGTATGTGATGCCGGCGCCGGTGTTCATAGGCGGGGCGCCGCACTTCGGTCACCAGCGCGGCTACAGCCACCCGCCTGTGCATTCGCACGCGCCACCGCGCCCGCACCTGCACAGGCCCGGCCGGCATCACCACTGAGTCAAGCACTTTGCGGACCGGCATTGATGCACATCAAGCCGGGCCGGCTTGTTTGTAAAGCTGGCGCATGCAAGTGAAAAAAAATGTCAACCCGGTCAACAGGCTGAAAGACTGCGCCGTTGAATATGTGGTCAAGTGACCGCAACCTGATGACACAACCGCATTCAAAGGACTTTCCATGAACAAATTGCTCGCCGCACTGATGACCACCCTGATCGCCGGCGCCGCCTTCGCGCAAGCCGCCGCACCCGCAGCGCCCGCGGTTCCTGCCACGCCTGCTGTCGTCAAGGCAGAGGCCAAGGCCGAGAAGTCTGTCGCTGCCGCCGTGAAAAGCGAAGCCAAGGTTGACGCCAAGGCCGATGCCAAGGTTGGCAAGGCTGAAGCCAAAGCCGCCGAAAAGAAAACCGAGGCCCTGACCAAGTCCGCCACCACCAAAGCCAAGGCCGACACCAAAGCCGCCAAGGCCGCCCCTGAAGACAAGGCTGCCGCCATGGCCAAAGCCGACAAGACCGATGCCAAGGCTGACCTCAAAGCCGACAAGGCCGTGATCAAGGCCGACACCAAGGTTGACACCGTGCGCGTCAAGGCCGCAGGCGACAAGGCCACCGCCAGCGCAGAAACCGCAGGCGCCAAGGCCGCAGCCAAGGCCGACGTGAAAGCTGCCGGCAGCAAGTAATTGCTCCAAGGGGGTTGCAGGCGCGTCCTGCGACGCCTTTTTTGAAAGACAGGCTTCGGCCTGTCTTTTTTTTGGCGCTGCATGACCATGGCTGCGCCGCAACGCCCAACTCCTGTAAGGTCGGTGCATGCGATTTGTTCTCTCCCTGCTGCTGCTCACCACCGCCACGCTGGCCAGCGCGCAAACGCCTGAACCCAAAGGCCTGCAGGAAGCGCTAGGTCTGGCTGTCGCCTCACAAAAAGTCCTCAATGAATATGCCATTGGCGCCATGGAGCCAGAGGCCATGAAGTACGCCCAGCGTTTGCGCCTGACGCAGGCCGCGCTCGACGCGCAGTACCGGCGCTGGCCTGCGCTGGCGGCCGACACCGATGCATGGGCGCCGCTGCGCATCTGCCAGGCGGCTTTGCAGCAGGCCTCGAAGCTGGCCGCCCTGTCCGCAAGCAAGGCCGTTCGCGCGGCGAGCGAGCCCGACTTCCAGGCCGCCAAAGCCAGGCTGCAGCAACTGCGCACCGCTTGCGATACACAGATTCGCAGCGGCAAACCATCCTGAGCGTGCGCAGCCGCGCGGTGGCGCATCATGGGCAAGCAACAAGAGGCAGACCATGGTTTTCAGTCATTCCGACGACATCTGGACCCAGTGCCCCGAACTGGTCGCCGGGGTTTTGTTTGCGCGCGGCATCAACACGCGGGCCTCGGTCAGCGCCCAGTTGGCGCGTTTCAGCGCCACAGCCGAGGCGCGCATGAACGGCGGCATTGAAAGTGCGCTGCCCGAGGTCCAGGCCTGGCGCCGCGTGTTTGCGAAGATGGGGCTGCAGCCGACCAAGTACCGCTGCGCGTCCGAGGCGCTGCTGCGCCGCTTGCGCAAGGAAAACGCCCTGCCGCGCCTGCATCCGCTGGTCGATTTATGCAACGCCATCTCGGCCGCCTTCGCGATCCCGATTGCGGTGTTCGACTTGTCCAAAGTCACCGGTGACATGCAAGTGCGCCACGCCACCGGCAGCGAGTCGTATCACAATTCTTCGGGCCAGCTCGAACACCCCGAACCGCAGGAAGTGATTTACACCGACCAGGGCGGCAATGCCCATGCGCGGCGCTGGACCAACCGGCAAAGCAGCCTGTCGGCCGTCAGCGCCGGCACCCACAGCGTGATGATCGTGGCCGAAGCCCTGCATGAGTCCGCCCACGAAGACATACGCACCTTGCTGGCCGCGCTGATGCAAGAGGTGGCTCTCGCCTGGCCGGCCTCCGCGTCAAAAGCGCGCCTGCTCACGCGCGCTGCGCCGCGCTTCGACTATACGCCGGCCGACTAAAGGCCCTCGCCGGTCTGGCGCGGCGTCCGACGGATGCCGCATGGCGGGTGGTGGCCCACGCCGCCTGTTTGTGGAGTACGCTGGCGTATCCGCAGCCGCATCAAGCCTCTGGCATGCGCACCCGGCCGTCCGGCCGACCGCGTCTCACCTGCAAATTCACCGGAGCCGCATGCAAATACCCCACATTCCCGCCAACGAAGAGGCGCGCCTGCAGGCCCTGTATGCCAGCGAGATCCTGGACACCCCGGCCGACAGCCTGTTCGACGGTGTGGCCGAACTCGCTGCCACGGTGTGCGGCACCGCCTTCGGCGCCATTTCCCTGATTGATCGCGAGCGACAGTGGTTCAAGGCCGAGCATGGCATGGGTGTGGGGCAATGCAACATCCCCCGCGAGCAGAGCCTGTGCGCCCACGCGATCATCCAGGACGAGTTTTTTGAGGTGTCAGACGTCGCTCGCGACGCGCGTTTTGCCGACAACCCGACCCTCAATGGCGAGGTGAAGATCCGTTTCTACGGCGGCAGCCAGCTCACCACCGCCAGCGGCGCCAACCTCGGCATGTTGTGCGTGATGGACGTGCAGCCGCGGCGCCTGACGGCCGCGCAGCAGCGTGCGCTGTCGCAGCTGTCGCAGGTGGTGATGGCACTGCTGGCCACCAGTCAGCGCAACCGGCTGCTGCGTGAGAGCCAGGGCCTGCTGGACCAACGTTCGGCGGAACTCCGCTCGGCCAACCATTTCCTTGACTCCATGATCGAACACATCCCGTCGGCGGTGTACATCAAGGACGTGCGTGACCTCCGTTATGTGCGCATCAACCGCGCGGCCGAGGACATGATGGGGATGGACCGGGGAGATGTCATTGGAAAAAACGCCGGCGAGCTGTTTAGCCGCGACCAGGCCCGGGTGCTGGAAGAGCAGGACCGCCAGGTCAGCATGAGCAACCCGGCGTTTGATGCGGTGGACCAGGTGATTTCGTCCCGGCGCGGGCAGCGCGTGCTGCACACGCGCAAGGTGGCGGTGAGTGATGCGCGGGGTGAGCTCACCCACATCTTGGGCATCGCCGAAGACGTGACACAGCAAAAAGCCCTGCAACAGGAGGTCCAGGAGCTGAACGCCGTTTTACAGGCTAAGGCCCTCGACCTCGAGGCCACCAATAAAAGCCTGGAAGTTTTTACCGCCGCCGCCACGCACGACCTGCGTTCACCGCTGGGCGTGATCGCTGGTTACGCCGGTCTGCTGCAGAAGAAGTATGGCGCGCTGCTCGATGACAATGGCCGGGGCTACCTCTCGCTGATTGCCGGGCGGGCCAAAAGCATGGCCCAGCTGATCAACGACCTGCTGGCTTTTGCCAGGCTGGGCCACCGCAGCATCCGCAGAACCGAGGTGGACGTGCAGGTGCTGGTTGCCGCGGTACTGGAAGAGCTGCAGCCCGGCAGCAGCTCCGCAACCACCTTCCAGCTCGGCTCGCTGCCCCCCACGCTCGCCGACATCGGCCTGCTGCGCCAGGTCTGGATCAACCTGCTTTCCAATGCCGTCAAGTACAGCCGCGGCGCCCGCAGCCCGCTGGTCGACATCAGCGGGCGCATCGAGGGCGCTGAAGTGATCTACAGCGTGCGCGATAACGGCGCCGGTTTCGACATGGCCGACTATGACAAGCTGTTCGAGGTTTTCCAGCGTCTGCACACCGACCAGGAGTTTGAAGGCACCGGCGTGGGCTTGCCTATCGTGCATCGCATCGTCACGCAGCACGGCGGCCGGATCTGGGCTGAAGGGCGGGTTGGCCAAGGCGCGGTGTTTCACTTCGCGCTGCCGCGGACAGCGCCCTAGTTGCGCGCGCGTCCGACGACCGACCAGCCGGCCTTGAGGTTGGCCTTGTCGTTCTCGTACTCCCAGGCGGTGCCACAGCGGTCGCACTGGTACTTGGTCACGGTGACCAGCGCGCCGCCGCGCCGTTCCTGGCGGTTGTTGCCCTGAACCAGCTCCGGGTGGCCGGGTGCCTTGCGCCAGTTGCGCTGGATGCCGGCGCACGCGTCGCACAGCGCCATCTTTTTGAGTTCGTTCTGGCGGTTGATGTCGTCGGTCATGGTGGGGCTCTTGAAGTGGGGTGACGCGGGTCCGTTACGGGCTTGGCGTGATGGCCTCCATTGTCGCGCCTTGGCCGCCTGCTTGTCATTGCGGGCTCGACCCGCAATCCATGCCACGCGTCATACCGGCGGGCGGGAGCTGTCCTGATGTCCAAAATACAAGCAAAATCGGCCTCCAGCTCATGCCAGACAGGCGCTAGCAGCTATCAAAATAGGAGCAACTTGGCCTTGCTTGTCATTGCGGGCCTGACCCGCAATTCATGCCGCGTCACCTCAACCCAGGCGCAAACCGCGCAGCCGCTGGTGCGCCGCGTCGTCCGCATCCACTGGCTGCTGCTGCTTGGCCTTCAGGTAGTGGTCGGTGAACACGTCGAGATACGCCTCCAGGACCTGCGCCGCCTGCGCCTCACCGGCCAGCGCTAGACACAGCGCCGCCACTTCCGAGGTGCAGAAGTGTTCGTCGCGCTGGGAGCGGCGCAGCTTGTAGCTGGAGAGCTGCTCACTCTGCAGGCTCAGCACCGGCAGCTTGTCGAGGTAGGGGCTTTTGCGAAACATCTTGCGCGCCTCGGGCCAGGTCGCGTCAAGCAACACAAACAGCGGGCGTCTGCCGGTGTTGCCCTCACGGGGCTGCACATCGGTCACCACCCGCGCGCTGTCGACAAACTCACCAGGAAACACCAGGTAAGGCTGCCACTGCGGGTCTGCCAGCAGGCTCAAAAGCGCCGGATCGACTTCGGTGCGCGCCCAGCCAAAGGCAAAGGTGTCGGCCACCACATCGGCCACCAGCCAGCCCGTGTTGCTGGGTTTGAGCGGCTCGATGTCGGCCATGAGCAGGCACACACCTGCACGCACAGGCAGCAGCGGGCGCAGCGCACACAGGCAGTGGCTGGGCAGCAGCCGGCAACCGGTGCAGCGCTCCCCGCGCGGGCCGCCACGCGCCAGAAATGGTTTTGAGCTGCGCGCCAGGCGCGAGGCGCGCAGGCGGCTGACCGCATGCGGTAGCGCGTGAAAGGCTGGAGGGGCTTGGGGCATGCGGAGCTTGGGGCGCGGGTTGGTCGGGTCGGGGAATGCTTGTGCCCAGTGCTGCAGGCTCGGTGTACTATACTACCAAAATAGTAAAGGTAGTATATGCCACTTTATCAAGAGCTTTCCGCTGCTGCCCAGACCGCTTTTGCCGGTGTGGATGATGCCGCGCGTCAGGCAGACTTGAAGCGCAGCATTGCTGATTTGCCAGGCGGATTTGCCAAAAAAAATGTGTCTGGGCGCGCCTACTGGTATTACCAGGTCAAGATGCCGGACGGCGAATTGCGCCAGTCTTATGTGGGTCCGGACGACGACGCCACCCGCGGCTTGATCGAGCGCCACGCCGACCCGGCAGCAAAGCTTGCCAAACAGCAGATGGTGCGCATCACCCGAGCCGCGATCGAGCTGGGCTGTGCGGACATTCCAGCCAAACATGCGCGCGTGATCGAACGCCTTGCAGACAGCGGTTTGTTTTCTGCCGGTGCCATTCTTGTTGGAACACATGCTTTTCTGGCCTACCAAAACATCTTTGGTGTGCGCTGGAGCGCTGGCACCGCTACGCTGGACCTCGACTTTGCCCACGCCGGCCGCAACGTCTCTTTGGCGCTACCTGAGAACCTGAAGCTGGACACGACAGCAACCATAGAGTCGCTGGAAATGGGATTTATACCGAACCAGAAACACACGTCCTTCAAAAAGGCGGACGAACCGGATTTCGACCTCGACTTCTTGACTTCACGCGGCCGGGCTGGCGATGCACCGGTCAACGTGGAACGGCTGAACCTGACCATGCAGCCTTTGCGCTTCATGGAGCTGTCGCTGCAAGATCCGGTGCGAAGCACATTGATTGCCCGCGCCGGCCCGATCGTGGTCAATCTTCCGCGGCCGCAGCGATATGCCCTGCACAAGCTGCTGGTGTACGGTGAGCGGCCACAAATCCAGAGAACCAAGGCGCGCAAGGATGTCGCGCAGGCTGCTGCCTTGCTGGACTATTTGCTGGTGCACGACGCCACTGAAGTTGCCGCGATGTGGCAGGACGTGATGGCACGGGGCCCCGGTTGGCGCCGGCGCCTGAAAGAGGGTTTTCAGGCCATGACGGTTTTGTACCCGAACTGCAATTTTCAGGAGCGGCTGGACCGGGCAGTTGCCGGGGTTTGATGACGCTGACGGATCAGGCCGCAGGCCGGTGCAGCACGCAAAGCTTGTTGCCGTCCGGATCGCGCAGGTAGGCCAGGTAGAGCTTGCCCACAGCGCCGTCACGAAAGCCCGGTGGCTCTTCACACGTCGTGCCGCCGCTGGCGATGCCTGCCGCATGCCAGGCGTCCGCCTGCTCCGACGACTCTGCCTTGAACCCGATGGTGCTGCCGTTGCCGTGGCAAGCCGGCTCGCCATTGATGGCCGTGCTGATCGCGAAGGTGCCCGTCTTGCTGCGGTAGAAATAGCGGTTGTTGTTGGCAGTGCCGGGGGCAATGCCCAGCGTGCCGAGCAGCGCGTCGTAAAACTTCTTTGAGGCTTCGAGGTCGTTAACGCCGACCATGACATGACTGAACATTGGGTTGTCTCCGTGGGGTGCCCTGAAGCGGGCAAAAATTAGAACTGGATGGTACTTGAGTCGTGGCGCTGCCGCCCGGTGGGGGTGGGCCGCCTTAAAACAACGTGATGCAGGTTTTTGTGGATGGCGTCGATGCACTGTGTAAAAATACAGTACTCAGCGCGCAGCACGGTTGCTGCTCTTCAGGGGGTCGCCATGAAAGTTTTTCCTGCCAGCTTTGACGGCCAGTCCATTCGCCGTGTGTTTGACGAAGCCACCGAGACCTGGTGGTTCTCGGTGATTGACGTGGTGCAGGTGCTGACGCAACAGCCAGATGACCTGACCGCTCGCAAGTACTGGAACCAGCTCAAACGTCGCTTGGATAAAGAGGGAAGTCAACTGGTGACAAGTTGTCACCAGTTGAAAATGCCCGCCGCAGATGGCAAACAACGACTCACCGATGTAGCCACCGCCGAAACCCTGCTCAGGCTCGTCCAATCCATCCCCAGCCCCAAAGCCGAACCCATCAAACTCTGGCTTGCCAAGGTGGGCTATGAGCGCATGCAGGAAATGGCCGACCCCGCCCTCTCGCTCAACCGCGCCCGCCAGACCTGGCAGCAGCATGGCCGCAGCGACAAGTGGATTGCCCAGCGCATGACCGGGCAGGAAACCCGCAACAAACTCACCGACTACTGGCGCGAACACGACATCAAGGCCGGGCATGAGTTTGCCATTCTCACCAACATCATCCACACCGAGTGGAGCGGCGTCAGCGTCAAAGACCACAAGGCCGTCAAAGGCCTGAGCAGCCACAACCTGCGCGACCACATGACCGAGGCCGAACTGATTTTTACCGCACTGGCCGAGCTGTCTACCCGCCAGATCGCTGAAACGATGAACGCCAGCGGCTTGCCCGAAAACACCACCTCAGCCAAAGCTGGCGGCGGCATTGCCAAGCAGGCGCGCAAACAACTGGAGAGCCAAACCGGCAAGTCGGTGGTGTCGGGGCAGAACTACCTGGCGCCCGAGGCGGGTATGGCACCCAGAGTCACCAAGAAGTAATACCAGCTAGTGTGGGATTTTCATGCGATCAAATTGACCGATAGCCCAGATGGCATATGCGCAAGCAGCTATCAAAACCGGAGCGCACGGGACTTCAAATACCGTCCCACACAGCCTGCGTCTCCACCACTTCCATGAAACGCCCAGCGCTGAACCCATGCGGGTAAAGGCTTTGGGGCTCTGCGGCGGCAGCAGGCATAACCTGCGTAAACATCCCGTTGGGGTCATGCCGCAAATGCCGGTCATCACGCAGCGCAATCAGCAGCTCTTCCAACGAGACTTTCAGAAAGCCGCCAAACCGCTGGTGGTCGCACTCGATGCTGGTGTCCACAATCCAGCCGCAGATATGGGTGACGGGCTCGCCAGTTTCCAGCGCCAGTTGCCACGCCAACTTGGGGTCATTTGCCAGCGCCAGTTGCACGACAGGCACCTTGCGCTGCAGTTGCTGGCCCGCTTTGCGCAGTGTGGTGGTTTCGTGCTGCCACGCGTCTTGCTGAGACCGACGCACTTAGGTGACCGCTGGGTGATGGAGACAAGAAGGGCGACAAGTGTTTGGCAATCAGTTGATGAAAACGTTGATCAAAATAGTTGTCTGACAAAGCAACTCTCACCTGCTTGGAAAATTTTCTAGGCACCGGATGCGTGGGTGTGCTTGATTGCGAAGCCTGCCCCAGCGTTCGCAAATCAACGTTATCAATTTCCCCTGAACACATCAATGACCCGAATCATTCCGGGTCGGAGTGATCAGGACTCTTGAGCTCGGCGAACTTGGCTGCCATCGTTGGGTTGCCTCGCGTCAGCTTCTTGATCGTGACGTCTTGCGCCTTATCGTTCGCAAGACGTAGGTTTCGATCTGTGCCAAGCAGCGCGTCCTTGGTTTTCTGCAGGTGGTCGATAGATTTATCGATCTCATCGATGGCCTTTTTGAAGCTATTGGACGCGAGGTCGTAGTTCCGCGCGAATGCGGTCTTGAATGTCTCGAGGTTGGTTTCGAAGTTCGTGATATCGATGTTCTGAGCCTTCACTAACGCAAGCTCCGATTTGTATTTCAGCGAGTTCATCGCCGCATTGCGCAGCAGCGTGATGATGGGCAGAAAGAACTGTGGGCGAACAACGTACATCTTGGGGTATCGGTGGAACACATCCACGATCCCGGTGTTGTAAAGCTCGCTATCAGGCTCAATCAGTGAGACCAGCACGGCATACTCGCACCCCTTCTCAAGGCGATCCTTGTCAAGTTCCTTCAGAAAGTCTTCGTTCTTGTTTTTTGTAGAAGTACGGTCGTTTTCATTTTTCATTTCGAACATGATGGAGACGATCTCGGTTCCTGACTCGTCCAGGTCGCGAAAAATGTAGTCCCCCTTGCTTCCAGTCCGCGCGTCGTTGTCTTTCTCGAAATATGCTCTTGGAAACGCTGTCGCGCGAATGCGGTTGAACTCAGTCTCGCAGTGTTGTTCGAGGGTCTCGCCAACCATCTTGGTTGATAAACGAGCCTTCAAATCGCGAAGACGTTCAATCGCATCATCGCGATCCTTAATTTGTGTTTCGTACTTGTCTTTGAGCGCCTGCTCTGCGAGTTGCTTTTCTAGCTCCGCCCGGGCAAGGCCACCCTTCAGCCCGTCTCTTTCCCTCTCGACCACACCAACAGCCTCGGTGATCGCAAGTTTTTGGATGACCTCAGTGGCGTCTAGTTTGGCCTTCAGACCTTGGATCTCCGCGTCTTTAGTCGCAGCGGCATTTTGTAACCCGTGAAAGAGCTTCGCCTCGGCTAGCTCAAAAGCGGCCTGCTTGTCGCGTTTTGCCTGCTCAAGCTCGTTCGCGAGTGCGTCACGCTGCGTTTGAACAGCACTTAAAGCCTCGGTCACGGCTAGCTTGCGTGCGACCTCACCAGCGTCGAGCTTGGCCTTCAGGTCTTGGATTTCGGCATCCTTGGCTACAGCAGACTTCTGCATTTCGCTGGCCGCCTTGGCCTGGGCGAGCTCGACAGCATTCCGCTTGTCCTGCTCGGCCAGCTCCAGCCGCCCGTGCAACTGTTTGTCAAAATCGCCATCGCGCACCTGCTTGAGGATGTCGGCGTACCCCGCTTCGTCGATCTTGAAGGCTTTGCTGCAGTGTGGACAGATGATTTCATGCATGGCGACGGGACCTCTTCTTTTTTGTTGGACTGGTATCTGCCTGAGCATATCGGCCCTCATGCGGGGCCAAGCGACCGCTCATGGAGCAGCAATCCGGTGTCGATGAAGCCTTACCTAACTAAATCAAACCGCCGAAATTTATTCCCCATAAAAGAGAACTTATGTTCAAAAAGCCCCGCAAGCCTCGCGTCCGCAGTTGCGTAGAAAATTTGGCGGTTTCCCATGAGCGCGACATCTCTAAGGTGATCCAGAAATGAAAGTGAGTTGAAGTCGTCGACATGGGCAATGGGATCGTCGAACAGCAGTACTGGTGGTGCCGTCTGAAGTTTTGAATTCATTGCCATGAAGACAGACAGCACAAACGCGGCGCGTTGTCCTGTGCTTATGTCGCGAAGCGTTACCGATTTGTTCGGATCGTCAAGGCGGAATAGGGGCGCGTGGGCATCTCGTTGCACACCATATTCGTGGGGGGAATGGATTCTCCGAAATACCGCGTCAGTCGTTGCCTGCACACCGACTAGCTCAATGTTGGTCGCATCGGTTAGGGAATCATCACTTTTAAGTGCCGCAAGTTCAGTCGACGCGAGTTTGAGCCGCTTTGCGGTTTCCTCATATTCGGCTATCTCACCTTCAATCTCTCTAAGTTGCGCTCTCGCAGTCGTCTCGGCCGCTCTGGAGGAATTTTCGGTGACGAGCGCTGCGGCAAATCGCTCTGCTGCGATTTTTGCGCTTTCGATTCTCGCAGCAATCGATGTGGCGTCACTTGATTCCTCCAACATCACGAATGCTCTTAATTCCTCAATCAATCCGTTCGCCTTCTGCAGTAGCTTGCGGCGATCACGCGATTCTTTCAGAATGTGATCAAGCCCGAGAGTTGTCTCGCCGTCCGCGAATAGAGTTAGGCGGATTGACGACACCAAGCGCGCTTCATCGGCCGCATATTCATGAAGCAAATTGATGACGGTTCGGAGTTCTTCACCCTTATTCAGCAATTCTTGGTCAGCGCTATTGGATGCGAACGCGTCTATCCCCGTGTCTTGGGCAAGCTGCAGAAGTTGCGCAATTCCACCTAGGGCTATTCCAGCACTCGTCAGGTCGGATAGCCGTTGGGCAACTTCAGAAAGTATTCGTTGGGTTTCCTCAAATCTCTGGCGCTGCATTAAGTAGTTCGAATGAACCTCGTGCGTAGTCGTGCTCCCGACCGAAAGCTCTGTTCGTTTCGCGTAGGCTAGTAAGTAGCAGAGGGTGAGTCGTCTGGATTCGGCAAGTCCATAGGCTTGTTTTGCCGTCTCAAGAGCGTTCAGGATGGGTGTTGTCTTTTCCGCTGATGCCTCAAACGACACCGCCTTTAGTCGCTGGAGGAGCTGGCCTGGATCGAAGGAGGTTGCACAAACTGGGCAATCCTTATGACTTGGGCTGCTCTCCAAAAAGTGATTAGCTAACGTACGCAACTCGGCGACCAATGACGTGGTTGCTTCTTGTGTTGCACGCGCAGCTAATAGCTCTTCGTTAAGTCTCGAAATTTGACTTTTAAGTGTGTTGCTCTGCGATATGACAGAAGTAAATTCCTCGTCAAGCGAGCCAGCCGCAGTATCAAACCACGTAGGAGGCTCGATGGGAATTGCTTCCACACCAACGATTGCCTTTAACGAGTTTTGCTGCTGATTCAAGCGGTCAAGATCTTGGGTCAGGTTAAAGGCTCCCAATTGTTGCGCCTGTTGTATCGATTTGAAAGTCTCTATCTCTCGCTTCAATTTGGCCTCTAAAGCACGTCCAGTACGTGCTTTTAAATCAACTTCAGCGATCTCTCTAAACATCTCATCAGCAGTCGCCAATGCTGAATCCACCGTCTGGAATGCATTGGAGACGGTTGCGGGCGACACCAGTTGCAATCCAAGTTCTTCGGTCAAAAGTTCCCGAATAATTGATGATGCCCTCGTCAACGCCGGCACAAAAGTCGAAGCAATAGTAGTTCTCGCCGGTTCTTCTATCCAGCGAAGTCGCGCAAGATCCTCTGTTAAAGCAGAAAAATCGGAATCGGAGGCGCGCGGAGCCGCTTCTGCAGTCTTGATTAGTGTCGCTATGTTTTCTTTTCTTTTGGTCGCCTCATGAAGGCCAGTTTGTATGCGCGCCAGCTCTGCGGCGACCGGCTGTTGGATGCGTGATATGTGATCCCAAAGCTCAGCCGTTTGCGGGCCCGCTACAAGCCTGGACAGCATTTCCTCGAAACTAATTTTTGCGTCTTTCTGCCCGAGCATGGCAGCTTCGTCAGTAGCTAAAAAGTTAAAGCGTGCGAAACTATTTTTGAGAGTGCTCCCCTTCAAATCCCGTTGCCCGTACCAATCCAAATTTCGTTGTTTGGCCTCTGCCGAATTGGTCGGGACCCTGGTATCTAGCCACTTCGCTGAGTCTTGAAGTCTTATTCTTACGTGAGCTGAACCTGGGGCCGTAGTTCTAGCGTTGTCTTGACAATAGAAGAACTCAATGGCTTCCAACATCGAAGTCTTCCCTGCCCCGTTGCTTCCGACAAGCAGATTTACAGTACCTAGCGAGTCAAACGATTGCATTTGAGGCCAATGTCGAAATCGAACCAGATCGATTGCGTCAATGAATTTGGTCGCAAGAGGCTGCAAGCTTTTTTGTTGGCGATCACGGTCGGCATTTAGAAGGCGCTTACCCGGTAGCCCGTTTGATATTGCACGCACGGTCTCGGCAAGAGGTAACTGATCCAGCACGATTCCAAGGTTTGCTTTTAGAAGTCGATTCGTCCATCTTTCGGAAACATCAGGTTTGAGAGCATCATTCGGCCTAGCTTGCGAAAACTCCAATTCACTGAGCGCTGTTGACAGTTCTTCTTGATTCAAGACAAGCTTACGAGCATAGCTTCTGTCACTTTCAATTTGCCGCTTGTACGCGGAAAATGAATCACCGGCTACTTCAGCATTGTCAACCAACAGATAGAGATAGTGGTTCCAGCGCAAGTCGCCCGACGTTTCGAAATAGCTAGAGCCCATTAGCTCGTCTTGTCGTTGTTCTAGGTGCTCAAACCAGTCCTTCAAGTCAGTTGATAACGAAAAATAGTAGATGGCATAGGGGCGACCCGTCGAGTCCGTGCGCTCGCCTCGCACAACTCCCTTTGAGACATGCTTCACATTGGCAAGTCTTGCTCCCACCTGATTGCCAAGGATATCCGCAGTAATCATTTTTCTGGCTCCATGAAGTTTTTCCCTGGGTGCACGTCAGTACTAGTGATTGATCGGTCCAGTGGTGGGTCAAATCGCTTCACGTCTTGACCATCCCGGTAGAGAAGGCAAAACCGGTCAGCAAACAGAGTGTGGGATGTTGTCGCCCTAATTTTTGCGAGAAACTTTGAAAGATCTTCTCGCAGCGGACCTTCGCCCACGTATACAAGCGTCGCAGGCTTGTCAGCATCAATCGACCGTACATTGCAATTCGGAGAGGTTGCACTCCAATTGAATCGGTAACCTGACTGCAGATCCAACATTCGCGCAGGTAGCGGTAGCGATGCGTACGGAATACTTGCAAGGGCTCGAATGGTTCGTACGCGCTCATCCCTGAAGGTTTTGCCGTCGGGGTCTAGGGCAACGGAAACACGTCGAACGACCTCGGTCCTAGGCTCAAGACGTGTAGTAGACAAATTACTAGCTTTGAACCAATCCTGCCTTGGCCCAAAGTCGCCGCTTGCGATACAGGAAACGCGTTCGATGGCCAGTGGACTAACTAAATGACAACTATTTAAATCAGTAACTGGAGCACCATAGGCCTTGGTCATCTCATTGAAGCCGTCGTCTAGCGGTTGCATCGCCTCAGTCCACGTTACAGTTTTTGCTTCCCACTCAAGAACCTTCGTCACTTCTGGACCAAGACGTCGGGACAACGCGGCCGGGACAGCGTGATGACGAACCTTTGAAGCTTGTAGAAGAAATGCTGCCGGCTTGTAGCTGAAATGAAGCATATGACTGTGCTGTTCGTCATCATGCGTGTAATACAACCCGCTAAGGTGGTTCTTTTCCACACGGACATCGTCAGTTGCGAGTTTGGCGGATTTCGAGTGCCACGCGGATGCGCTGATGTTTGCTTTTTTGACTGGTGCGCTTCCATCATGCAAGTCAAACGTAATGTTTTCTGCCCAGTTCAAACAAATCACTTCAGTCCTGTCACCTTCTAATTCATAGAGTTGTCGCCGATAGCGCATATAGGTTTCATGCCTGGGCTTATCGTTTAACTGGATGTGCAACAGAAGGAGATGCTCGTAGTTCTCGTCGATGTCCTTTTTGCTGAATGCTAAGGCGTCTGAACAAATCAGCGTGATTAGCCGAACTTCATTTCCGTGTTCAAAAAGATACACGGCATTTCCTAACGCCATGCGAGTTGCTTCTATGTTCTGAGGGTCGCCAGACGGCGCTGTCTTGAACTGGACGACCATGACGACTTTTGGTTCATTCGTATCAATCTTTTCAGTTCGAAAAATGTAAACCATCGGGTTGAGGTAGCGGGTGGTCGCCCCTTGTGGTCGAATTATTGGCTCGTGGATCACTGTCGCCCATTCTGAGAATCGAGCCTGAAGACCACCAAGTTCCGCAATTGGCAAACTTTCACAACCTAATACCCAGAGCTGGCCCGTTCTCGGGGTAGTACCGTTAGAAAGGAGCTCTTCTATTGCGATCCATGGGAAGCTGTACTCGGGCGTGACCAGTAATTCAACTGAACGTGCACTAGCTTCTTGCGCAATTGCAGTGAACAAATTTTGTGCGTTCATACGATCGGCATTGCGGATGAAATCGTCACGCACCTGAATAGTGGCTTCTGGTTGTACAAGTAGCGCTGTGTAAGGCGTCATTGTCGGTTGAAGTATCGCGAGAGTTGGATACTTAAGATTATTTGCAACCAGCAGGTTGCTTATCGGTTCAATTTTCATTTTGCTGACAAGCTCTCACTTAACGTACTCCCAAATCTCCCATCCCCACCCACCCCCATCACCAACCTCTGCGTAGCCCGCGTCGCCGCCACATAAAACACCCGCGCCGCTTCCTGCTCATCCTCTCCCGCCGCAGGCATATGCCCCACACCCGGCAACGCGACCACAGGAAACTCCAAACCCTTGCTGACCTTCATGGTCATGATTTGAATGGCGTCCGCTGCAGGGTTGTAGTCGCCGGATCGTTTGCGCACCTTGAACGGCAGCTTGCGCTGATGCAGGGCGTCGGCGCACAGGTCCATGGTTTTCCAGTCGGCGCACAGGATGGCCATGTCGCCCCAGGCGTGGCCCTCTTTGTGGGCGCTGCACAACTGGTCGGCAATGGCAAAGGCTTCTTCGCGCAGGCTGGGCAGTTTGATGATGATGGGCGCTTGCCCGTCGCGCCCGCAGCTGATGGGCTTGACCAGCGGTATGCCATCGTCGTCTTTATCGTCCGCGGTCAGTAGGTCGGCTGCAATCAGGTTGGCGGTTTGCAGGATCTGCCTGGTGTTGCGGTAGTTGATTTTCAAGATGGTCGTGCGGCCCTGCGCCTGAACGCCCACGCTTTTGAAGCTGAACTGTTTGCTGCGGCTGCGTTCGTAAATGCTTTGTGCATCGTCATAGAGAAGCAGCAGGCTGTTGGTGGTCGGGTCTACCATTTGCGTGACGAGCTTGAGCCACTCGGGCGCAAAGTCGTGGCCTTCGTCGATCAGCACCGCCTGGTACTGACCACTGGGGATGTGGTTGCGGTCAACACCATGAATGATGCGCAAAACCATGTCTTCCATTTTGGCTTCTACGGGCATGCTGTTCGCCGGCAAGGTTTGCCCAAAGGCCACCAGCTGGTCGCGACACCATTTGTGAAAATGCCGCACATGCACTTTGCCGCTCAAGTCTTTGGCGGTCATCACGCTGTGCAGCTTCACGCCCAGCAGCTCGTTAAAACACAGGATGAGGATGGGCTTGCTGCTGGCGGTGCTGGCCTGCGCCAGATACTCGGCGCGGTATCCGAGGATCATTGTCTTGCCGGAGCCCGCTACCCCATGAATTACGCGATGGCCGTCGCCCAGGCTGCGCGCAAGTTGTTCCTGCTGGATGTCCATCACGCGCATGATGCTCGGTAACTCGGCCTCTTCATTGCTGTCGTCGAACAGCGCGCCCTGTGTCTGCACCCGTACTTCCGGGAACATGATCCAGCGCACCCGGTCCAGTTGCGGCAGCGACATGACGCCGCCGAAGGAGTGGGGAAACATATTCCACAGCCGCTGCTGAAAAGCCTCGGGGTCGGCAGTCTCCAGCATTTCGTCCTGGCAAATCACATAGTGAGGCGCAATAGCCTCGCCTAAACCAGCCGCGTCAAACTGCTTGCGTGTGATGCGGGTGAATACGACACCGTGGCTCCACGGGAAGGCCAACTTGCCCTGATGCGGTCCGCTGTCTTGCACTAGCTGGGCGTCACGCTCCAGCGCGTTCACCACCTGAATGGCGCAATGCCGCGCTTGCGCCAGCGGATTGATGACCACTTTGAGCTGCCCGTCGGGAATGATCTCCCACGCCTGTCGGGTAGCACTCTTGATGGTGTCTAGCCGCCAGTCTTTGGTTTCAAGAATCAACAGGCCGTGCCGTGGGTGTATCAGCACAAAGTCGGGGTGAGACTGTTTGGGGCCTACTGGCACGTCGTACCAAAGCAGGTAGTCGTCATCGAGCTTTTGCTCCAGCCGTTCCGCGAGTCGGCGCTCGCCGCCGGTCATGCGCGAGACGCAACTGCCCATCGAGGGAATAAGTACCGCCATCCGAAGTCACCACCTGCTAACAATTTGTGACAACGATCATCGCTGCTTCTGGCCGTAAGGGCTACGGGGCTACTGCCCAATGAGGTGGCGAATCAACGATTGCGAGGTGAAACCCTAGGGTAAATAAATCACAAGAACGCGCGATCAGGCCGCGTTTGTGGCTGACGTGAGACTAGTCGTCCCCCTGACGCGTCAAGCGTTTCTCCCACAAGTCCCGCCAAGCCCTGGTCCGATAATTGGGTCATGACCCAGATGCCGCCGACTGCCGCCACCACCCCCGACATCGTTCTTCCGGACGAGCCCGACACGACGGTGGCAACAGTGACGACGATGACGGTTGTTGAGGTCACGGTGGTCGAGACGCAGCAGGTGTTCGACCCCAACAGCACCGCACACTTTCAGGCCAAGATGAGCCGGGCGCCGGTCTGGTTCGTCTCTATTGTGGCCAGCAACCACCGCGAGAAGCACCGCTTCCGCGAAGAGCTGGCGCATATCAAGGGGGCGTGGCCGCTGCTGATGAAGCAGCGCAAGGGCGACACCTGGACGCCGGAGGACAAAGTCCAGCTCAAGGCGATGGTGCGTTCGGCCTCCTCGGTCAGCCCTTACCTGTTTATCTGGGCGATTCCGGGCTCCATGGTTTTGCTGCCTTTCCTGGCCTGGTTTCTGGACGGGCAGCGCAAAAGGCGCGCGGTTGAGCGCCGCCGGCTCAAGGAAGAATAGTCCGGGCGGGGCAGGTTTATGCATCAAATCGGCCTCTAACCCGCGCTAAGTGGGCGCCACCAGCTATCAAAATCAGAGCGGCAAGCCGGACTTTTCTTCCCTGACACCGCCGGAAGGTTTCAGCGGGCACACCTTGACCCCGCCACGCCGCTCCGGTTTAAAGTCAGGCTTTGTCGTCTTCCTGAAAGCATTCCATGAATATCGCTTCCCTCAAAGAAGTTGTCAGCGCGGAAGAATGGCAACTGCGTGTGGACCTGGCTGCCTGTTACCGGCTGGTGGCGCTGTATGGCTGGAGTGACCTGGTGTTCACGCACATCAGTGCGCGGGTGCCGGGGCCTGAGCACCACTTTCTGATCAATCCCTATGGCCTGATGTTTGACGAGATCACGGCGTCTTCGCTGGTCAAGATTGACGCGCAGTGCAACAAGGTGATTGATTCGCCCTACCCGGTGAATCCGGCGGGCTTTGTGATTCACAGCGCGGTGCATGAGGCGCGGCACGACATGGTGTGTGTGATGCACACACACACGCGGGCCGGTGTGGCGGTCAGTGCGCAAAAGGGCGGCATTTTGCCGATCTCGCAGCAGTCGGCTTTTGTGCTGGCCTCACTCGGCTACCACGACTACGAAGGTGTGGCCTTTCGCGATGACGAGAAGCCGCGCCTGCAAAAAGACCTGGGGACTGCCACGCACCTGGTGTTGCGCAACCATGGCCTGCTGGTGGTCGGCAAGACAGTTGCTGACGCCTTTGCCAGCATGTACCGGTTTGAAAGCACCTGCCAGATCCAGCTCAGCGCGCAGGCGGGCGGTGAACTGATCCACTTCGGCCCCGAGATCTGGAACGCCGACGACAGCTCAGGCGCCTATGTGCGCGCCGGCGGCATAGGCGGCACTTTCATGTGGCCAGCGCTGCTGCGCAAGCTGGACAGGATCGACGCCGGCTACAAGGACTGAGTCGCCATCCGGTGCGGTTGATGTATCAAATCGACCTCCAGCCCCTGTCCAGCAAGCGGTAACAGCTATCAAAACAAGAGCGTTCGAGTCCGCCACACTCCCATCATGAAGGACTGCCATGGCTGAACAAGCCGACTTCATCATCATTGGCGGCGGCATCGCCGCAGCGTCGGTCGGCTACTGGCTGGCGCCCCATGGGCGGGTGGTGGTGCTGGAGCGCGAGTCGCAGCCGGGTTACCACTCCACCGGGCGCTCGGCCGCGCTGTTCATGGAAAGTTACGGCACGCCCCAGGTGCGGGCATTGACGATGGCGAGCCGGGCGTTTTTTCAACACCCGCCCGAAGGTTTCAGCGACCACCCACTGATCTCGCCGCGCGGCGCGATGATGGTCGCCACGCATGGCGAGGATGCGCTGCTGGCCGCGCAGTGGGACGTTTTCCGCAGCGTCACGCCGCATGCGCGGCTGCTGACCGGTGCCGAGGCCTGCGCGCTGGTGCCGGTGCTGCGACCTGAGAAAGTGCTGGGCGCGGTGCTGGAGCCTGATGCCGCCGACATGGATGTCGATGCCATTCACCAGGGCTTTCTGCGCGGGATGCGGCGGGCCGGCGGCCAGGTGATCTGCCATGCCGAAGTGACGGCGCTGACGCGCAAGGGCGACGCCTGGCAGGTTCAGGCGGGCGGGCAAACCTATGAAGCGCCCGTGGTCATCAACGCCGCCGGCGCTTGGTCCGATGTGGTGGCGGCGCTGGCCGGCGTGTCGCCTGTCGGGCTGGAGCCTCGCCGCCGCTCGGCTTTTATCTTCGCACCGCCCGAGGGCATGAACAGCAGCGCTTGGCCCTTGACAGCCAGCATCGACGAGGGCTGGTACTTCAAGCCAGATGCGGGCATGTTGCTGGGTTCCCCGGCCAATGCCGACCCGGTGGCGCCGCAGGACATCCAGCCCGAAGAACTCGACATCGCCATGGCGATTCACCGCATTGAGGAAATGACCACGCTCACCATCCGCCGGCCGACGCGCACCTGGGCCGGGCTGCGCTCCTTTGTGGCCGACGGCGATCTGGTGGGTGGCTTCGACACCGGGGCGCCGGGTTTCTTCTGGGTCGCGGCGCAAGGCGGTTACGGCATCCAGACCTCGGCCGCGATGGGCGAGGCGTGTGCCGCGCTGGCGCGCGGGCTGCCGCTGCCGGAACGCATTGCCGGCTTCGGCCTGACCGAAGCCATGCTGTCGCCGGCGCGGCTGCGAAAACCTTGAGCCCAACAAGCACCGCGCCCACACGCAGCGCGCGCCAGCAGCTATCAATACAGGAGCACATCTGGCCTCAAACCCTGAGGCCTGCAAAGGGCAGCGCTTCGGGTTGAACACGCTCCGGCGCGTGGACACCGGCCCCCGCAGGCGCCGGTCCAGCGATGGCTGTCAGAACCTCAGTGAACCGTCCCGACCCACCACGCCGGTGTCCACGCGGCGGGATCCGTCGTGGTTTGTCGGCGAGAACTTGACCTCGTAGCCACCCAGGTCAAGCTGGCGGATGTTCTCAAGCGCGGCGATCAGGCGGCCGGCGCCCAAGCTGCTGCCGCTGCGTTGCATCGCCTCCACCAGCACGCGTGCCGCGATATAGCCTTCCAGGCTGGTGGAGTTGGGTTTGGCACCGGGCGCAAAGGCCTGCAGATGCTGCTGGTAGTCCTTGATCAGCTTGAGGTGGGTGCGGCTGGTCGGAGGCAGCACCTGGCTCATGATCAGGCCGGTGGACAGGGCTTTGAGGTCATCAATCACCTTCAGGCCTGAGAACGAACTGGTGGCGAACTGCCCGCCATACCCATTGGCGCGCATGCCTTCGATGATTTTCACAACGGGTGTGCCGTTGCTGATGAACAGCACCACCTCTGGCTTGGCTTCGAGCAGCGTGATGACCTGGGCATTGAAGTCGGTGGCGTTGCGGTTCAAAGGAACGGCGACGACGGCTTTGAGCTTGTTGGCCGTCAGCGCGTCGTGCATGGCTTGGGGGTTGGCCGGCCCCACATCGTCGAGGTAGGCGATGGCGAAGCGCTTGACGCCGGTGAGCGCCAGGTGGCTCACCATCTTCTTCATTTCGTCGTCATAGCCGGCGCGCGTGTGGAACAGCGATTTGTGGAAGCTGGCACGTATGCCCATGTTGCCCGTTGCGGGCGACAGCATGGGCACGCCGGTGCCGTCGATATAACCGAGTGTGGCTTCGACCCCGGCCCCGCTGGTGTAGCCGATCAGCGCCGTGACACCGTCGGTTTCCACCAGTTTCTTTGTATTGGCAACGACATTTTCCTTCTTGCCCTTGTCGTCTTCGCTGATCAGCTTGATCTGCCGCCCGTTGATACCGCCGCCCGTGTTGACAGCGTTGAAAAAGGCCTCGATACCCTGCTTGACGTCGGCGCTGTACTGCGCCTGCCCGCCGGTGAGGCCGGCGCTTTGGCCGACAAGAATGGGCCCGGCTACCGCCGCTTTCTCTTTCTGCGCACTGGCAGGTGCGGCGACGACGGCGAAAAGGGTGAGCAAAATAGCTAATGCTGATTTCATGAGGCCTCCTTCAGTTTGGCTGGTGTTGCGGTCGACCGATCTGGATAAAATTGCAAATACTCGCGGATGTTACGAGTTATTGCAAATGACCTCGCGATTAATGTAGTGCTTTTTCGGCGTGCAGATGGTTCTTTTATCTGTTTTGTGGCCAGAAATTAATTCAAATCAACTCTTTCTGAGATGAAGGGGCAGCAGGCTCTGTGCGCTGCGGTGTTTGCGGCTCGAAGGCCTGGGCGGCCAGCAGGTAGATACCTGGCTGGTGCTCGGTGATGTGGCGGTGCACATTGCCAAAGCGCTGTTGAAAGACGGCATTTACGACACGGCCGCTGCCGGCCACGTGCTGCGCGCTGGCGGGCCGGGCGACTATTTCACGGTGGGGCCGCAGCAGCTGTTTCGCATGTTCCGGCCGCGCTGATCTGCTTGGGTGTTGCGGCGCGCGGGGCATGGCGACGGACGCGGCTGATGTGGCATGGATTGCGGGTCGGGGCCCGCAATGACAGACTGGCCGTTATTCCGTGGGCACAAGCAGCTATCAATAACATAGCGCCCCGGCTTAAGTATCTGCGGCAGGAGGGGTTGCCGGCATCTTCAGCACGCGTTGAATGGTTTGCAGCAAATCGGCATTGGAGGTCGAGGCCTTGACCAGCATCGCATCGGGCCGGGTGCCGGCGTCGGGCAAGACCTCACTGGCAGAAAACACCACCAGCGCCGGACGGGGCTGCAGGCTGTCGATCAGTTCCACCAGGTCCCAGCCGGACTCGCTGCCTAGCCCCAGGTCCAGCAGCACCAGGTCAAACGGTTTGTCACGCAGCCGCTGGCGAGCTTCGGTCAGGTTGTTGGCGAATTCAAAGGTCGCAAAATCGGCCGCGATGGCGGCAACAATGTGCTGGATGTCCACATCGTCTTCGACATGCAAAATGCGCGGCTTGCGGCCGTGCAGCGCGGCCATGGCGCGCTGCATGGCCGACTCAAGCTGCGCCTCATCAATTGGCTTGGTCAGCCAGTCCGACACCGCCGACGGTTTGTGGTCGAGTTGAAGCTGCCCGTCGCTGGCCAGCGTGGAGATCACGATGACGGGCAGCGCGCGTGTGGCGTCGTTCTGGCGCAGGCGATTGAGAAAGGCGCCACCGGTCTGGCCGGGCAGGCGCAGGTCCAGCGTCATTGCGGCGTAGCTGCGGGCGGCCAGCAAGGCCGTGGCCTGCTCCGCGCTGTGCGCCAGGTCCGAGTCAAAACCGGCCTTGTCCAGCATGATGGCGATCAGCCTGGCCACATCCACGTCGGTCTCACACACCAGGATGCGCGAGCGGGGCGCCAGCGGTGCCGCTTCGGACGTGCCGTGCCACAGCGGCAGCTCGAAGAAAAACGTCGTGCCTTCGCCGAGCCTGGATGAAAAACTGATGCTGCCGCCCATGCTTTCCACCAGCGCGCGCGAGATGCTCAGGCCCAGTCCGGTGCCGCCTTTCAGGCGGGTGTCGGACGAATCAGCCTGCGAGAACTTCTGGAAGATGCGGGTGCGAAACTCCTCGGGGATGCCGGGGCCGTGGTCGCGCACCGCGACCCGCACGCCCAGCCCGGCACGCGTCACCCGTACTTCTACCGTGCTGCCGGTGGGCGAAAACTTCAGCGCATTGGACAGCAGATTGGTCACCACCTGCGTGAGCCGGTCGGCTTCGACGTTCACCTGAACCTGCAGCTCGGGCTCGTCACACTGCAGGATCAAGCTGACCTGGTTGGCCAGGCCATAACCTTCGTTGGCGGCAATCGCCTGCGTGAGCAGCGGTATCAGCGCCATCGGCTGCAAGTCCAGGCGCATCTGGCCGGACTCGATTTTTTCGATGTCCAGAATATCGTTGATGAGCCGGATCAGGCGTTCGCAATTGTTTTTGGCGATGCCAATCAGCTTCATGGCGGCGTCGGGCAACTGGCCGGCAATGCCGCCCGAGATCAGGCCCAGCGAGCCGCGGATGGAGGTCAGCGGCGTGCGCAGCTCGTGGCTCACGGTAGAGACAAATTCGCTTTTCAGGCGGTCGATGCGCTTGAGCTCAGTGATGTCGGTGGCCAGCGAATAAAAACCGATGACCTTGCCCTCGTCCGCGTCTTCGCCGTAGCGCGGAAAATAATTGACCACGTAATTGCGCACGTCGCCGTTGACCGAGCGCTGCTTGCGCTCGTACATCACCGGGTAGCCGGCCAGGACTTCTTCGACCTTGGGACGCAGAGCTTCGTAAAACGCCGGCTCCATCAGCTCGAGCATGCTTTTGCCCAGGATGTCTTCGCTGCGCAGGCCAAAGGCCTCCTGGTAGGCGCGGTTATGAAAGCGGCAGCGCTGGTCGGCATCCACATAGGCGATCAGCGCCGGCACGGCGTCGGTGATCTCGCGCAACTGGAGCTCACTGGCGCGCACGCGGTCGTTGGAGTTGCGCATCGCGGTCGTGTCGCGGCCCATGCCCCGGTAACCGGTGAAACGCCCCGAGGCGTCAAAAATCGGCACGCCGCTGATGCTCAGGTGGCGCACCTGGCCTTGAGAGTCGAGCCGCGTGACTTCAAAATCACGAAACGGCTCGCGCCTTGCAAGCTGCGCCTCGTGCGCGGCCCAGACGCTTTCGTCCATGTTCACATAGGGCAACTCGCGGCGCAGTTTGCCGATGCTGCTGTCGCTGGTGAGCGGGCCCATGTCGACCAGTTCACCCGAGATCTGGACAAAGCGGAAATTTTCGTCCTGCTCCCAGAACCAGTCGGTGGACAACTGGACCAGCGCGCGAAAGCGTTCCTCGTTCGCATGTGAAAGCTGTTCGGCGAGCTTTCGCTCGGTGATGTCCTGCAACTGCGAGATGAAGTGCAGCGGCTGGCCCTGCGCGTCGCGCACCAGTGAGCAGGTCAATGCAGCCCACACCACGCTACCGGACTTGTGCAGGTAGCGTTTTTCACGCTGGTAGGTTTCAATCTCGCCGGCCAGCGCGCGGCTGCGTTGCAGGTTGTCCTCGGCCCTGTCGTCCGGGTGGGTGACCTCGGGCGCTCCGGTGGCCATCAATTCAGGCAGCGAATAACCGAACATCGCGCAAAACGCCCGGTTGACGCGCAGCCGGCGCGAGTCGGTGCCGAGCACGGCCATGCCAATGGCGGCATTCTCGAAAGCGCTGGTGAACTGCTGCCCGCTGGTCGCGTCGCTGGCGGAGGGCTGGCCTTGCGACGCTTGCTGCTGCTGCACGGCCCGCTCATAGGCCTGGAGTTGGGCCACCTGTTGCTGCAGTTGTTGCTGCAGGTCTTTCGTCAACTGCGTCAGTATCAATACGCGGTCTTGCAGACTTTGCGCATTTTGCGTGTTCTGCTCCGTCTGCTTCATGCTTGTCCTGTGGGTGGTCTGACCAGGGCCGGCATGTGCGGGTCACAGCCCACCCGCTTGCCGGTGTGATGTGGGCAGTATGTGGGATTTCCTCCTCTTTTGCCCGCTAAGGGGCGCGGGCTTTTGACGGGGTTATCCCTAGCGCTTGCGCGCCGGCGGGGCTAACCGCGCTTGCCGGACACAGCGCGGTAGATGAACAGCAGGATTATCGCGCCCAGCACGGCGGCGATGAAGCCCGCCGACTCACCGATCTGGTAAAAGCCGAGGAAGCGGCCAAGGTAGGTGGCAATGACAGAGCCGACGATACCGATTAGCACGGTGATGATGAAGCCTGCCGGGTCGCGGCCGGGCATCAGAAATTTGGCAACAATGCCGACGACAAAGCCGATGAGGATGGTCCAGAGAATGCCCATGATGGTCTTTCAGAAGTAGTGAGGGGTTGAAAAGCCGACACAGTCAGCTAAACCGTGAGACTACGCAAGGCGCGTGACAGCGCCTATCGGAAAGCTCGCCCGCCTGCTGTAGGACCAGAGGTCTAGGAGCCTGGGCGGCCGAAGGAACGTCGGCTGCAAAGCGGCCGCGACGGTCCATTTTTCACCGGCTTTTTGCCCCATAGCTACGGCTATGGCGCTGCAAACCTGGCAAAAACTGTCCTCGCCGGGGCCACTTTTCTCTTCGACGCCTTCTGCCGCCCAGACTCCTGGCCAGGGCGTGCGGCTGCGGATGCATTGCTGGCTTGAGTTAAAGAGCCAAATTGGCCTCTGGCCCATGACTGGCGAGCGCAACCAGCTATGGAAATAATAGCGAATTGCGGTGTGCTCATTCCGGCAGCACGCCGATTTCTTTGGTGATGGCGGCCCAGCGCGTATGTTCACCGGCCAGGAAGGCCGCTACCTGGTCCACCGACAGGCCGGGTTCGGCAATCGGGCCGATGGCGGCAATCCGGTCGGCCACCTCCCTGTCGGCCAGCAAGCTGCTGATGTCGCGGTTGGCGCGCGTGATGACCGGCTGTGGTGTGCCTTTGGGCGCTACCACGGCAAACCAGCCCACCATGTCAAAGCCGGGCAGCAGTTCGGCCAGCGCCGGCACCTGTTCCCAGCCCGCGACGCGTTTGGCCGAGGTGGTGGCCAGCACGCGCATGCGGCCCTGTTTGGCCAGCGCAGCGGTGGAGGCCAGGTCGGCGACCATCGCGTCGATGTGTTTGCCCATCAGGTCCTGCGAGCCCACGCCGACAGAGGAGTAGGACACCAGATTGGCCTGTGCGCCGGAGCGGGCGTTGAACAGGCGCGCGATCATGCCGCTGAAGGTGCGCGGCCCTTCGTTGCCCAGCGTGAGTTTGCCAGGCTCGGCTTTCGAGCGCGCAATCAGGTCTTCCATCGTCCTGATCGGCGAGCTGGCTTCGACCAGAATCGCGAATGGGCTTTTGGCCACAAAAGCGACCGGGACAAAGTCTTTCTGCGGGTCGTAGGGCAGGGTCTTGAACAGCAGCGGGTTGGTTACCAGCGCAGCCGTGGTGGCGAAATAGAACGATGAACCGTCGGCCGGCGCACGCGCGGCCACCAGCGCGCCAGTGATGTTTTGTCCGCCCGGCTTGTTGTCGATGACCACCGGCTGGGCCCAGGTTTTGGCCAGGCGGTCCGACAGCAGGCGTGCCACGTTGTCGGGGCCGGAGCCTGCGGGTTGCGACAGCACGAAACGGACGGGTTTGTCCGGCCAGGCCTGAGCGCGGGCGGTGGGCAGCCAGCCGGCGATGGTCAGCGCGGCGACGGAAGAGAGCGAGAGGGTGAAGTGACGGCGGTTCATGGTGTTGTCTCCTGGGGTTGTGGTTCAATCGTTATTTCCAGCAGGTTCACGCGGCCTGCAGCGTGCGAGCTGGTAACAGGTGCCTGGCCCATTCAGCTGCCAGCGCATCGAGGTCGGTCGCACTGGATGCGACGCCAAACACATAGTGGTCAGGTCGCACCAGCGCCGCGTGGCACTGATGACGCGCCATCCAGACGGCCACCACCTGATCGGCTTCCGGCCAGGCTGGGTCGGCCATGTCCACCAGCGTCAGTGGCTTGTCGTCGGCCAGGCCCTGGGCGCTGGTCCTGACGGCATCGCCGGCGTCGGCCGCCAGCACCAGACGCCAGTCGCTGCCCGCCAGATGGTCCAGCCGCACCCGGCCCGCAGGCCGCAGTATCCAGGGTTGGGGAAACAGGGTGCCGTTCGCGCCGTGCTTTTGCGCGGCCAGGCAACTTGCCGCGGTTTGCGTGCCGGCGATCGACGGCTGCACGTCCTGCCGCGGTGTGGGGTTGACCACACCGCCGGCCTGCGCCAGCAGGTTCTGGTCGCGCGCGCGCGCCGCAGCCGGGTCGCGTTCACCGATCAGCTGGCCGATGTGTTTGATGCGGCTGGTCAGTTCGGTGACATGGGTCTTGCGTTCGGGCCCGTAGCTGTCCAGCAGCGACTCTGGCGATTTGCCGGTGAGCACGGCGTCCAGCTTCCAGCACAGATTGGCCACGTCGCGCATGCCCTGGCACATGCCCTGACCCAGAAACGGAGGCTGCTGATGCGCGGCATCGCCGGCGAGGAAGACGCGGCCGGCCCGCCACTCTTTTGCCACCAGCGCATGAAAGCGGTAGCTGGCCTGGCGCCACAGAGTGGCATCGTCCGGCGTGATCCAGCGCGCCAGCAGCGGCCAGGTGCCCTCGGGCGTGGCGAGGTGCTGCGGGTCTTCGCCTTCGTTGATCGAGATTTCCCAGCGCCGGTGATTGCCGGGTCCGATGATGTAGGAGCAGGGTCGTTGCGGCTCGCAGTACTGGGCGCTGAGCGCGGGCAGCTTGGCCAGACCGCGCTCGTTGACCAGCACATCGACCACCAGCCAGGGCTCGTCGAAGCCCAGGTCCTGCAGTTCCAGCCCGGCCAGGCCGCGCACGGTGCTGGACGCGCCATCGCAGGCGATCACGTAGCGGGCCTGCACCGTGGATGTTGCTCCGGTTTCGTGGCACAGGCTCAGGGTGGCGTGGTCGTCCGCCTGCTGCAAGCCGGTCACGCTCTGGCCCAGTGCCACTGTCACGCCCGCCAAACCGCCCACATGTCGGCGCAGCACTTCCTCGACAAGCGGCTGCGTGAACACCAGCGAGGGGGGGTAAGCCATCGGGTAGGGCGGTGCGACGGTGGACATGCGTTTGATCAGCGTGCCGTCCACGCCGTAAAACAGCGAGTCGGTGAAGGGCTCCATGAAGGCGGTGAGCTCGTCGGCCAATCTCAGCGCCTGGAAAACGCGCATGATTTCATGGTCGAGTGCGATGGCGCGGGGCTTGTCGTAAACCTCGCGCTGGCGGTCGCAGATAAAGGTCCGGATGCCGCGTCGGCCCAGCAGGGCAGCGGCCACCGCGCCCGTGGGGCCAAAGCCCACAATCGCCACGTCGTACACCGGTTGCGTCATCAGGCGGCCTCGTCCTCGACAAGGTTGGACAACACACCGATACGCTCGATCTCGATTTCAACGGTGTCGCCGTGTTTCATCCAGACCTGCGGCGTGCGCGCCTGGCCCACGCCGGCGGGTGTGCCCATGACAATCACGTCGCCGGGCTCCAGCGTCATGCATTCGGTGATGAGCTTGATGGTCTCAGCAACACCCCAGATCATGTCGCGCGTGTTGGCGTCCTGCATGACCTGGCCGTTCAGCCGGGTCTGGATGCGCAGCTCGCTCGCACCGGGTGGCAGTTCGTCGGCCGTCACCAGCACCGGGCCGAAGCCGCCGGTGCGATCAAAGTTTTTGCCGATGCTCCACTGCGGCGTTTTCTTCTGGTAGTCGCGCACCGACATGTCGTTGAAGCAGGTGTAGCCAAAGACGGCGTCGAGCGCGTTGTCCAGGGTCGCGTGTTTGACGGTTTTGCCGATGACCACCGCAACCTCGGCCTCATAGTCGAAGCGTACTGACACACGCGGGCGCAGGGCCTTGCCGCCGGCCGCGAGCAGCGAGGAGGCGGAACGCAAAAAGAACCAGGGGTACTCGGGCTTCTCGCGGCCGCCTTCCTTGGCGTGGTCAAAGTAGTTCAGGCCCAGGCAGATGATCTTGCCGGGTTCGGGCACCAGCGGCGCGAGGCTCAGGTCAGCCAGCTTCAGGCGTGGTGCGCTGCCTGCAATGGCGGCCTGACCCGCAGCGGCGAGGTCGATGCCTGCGGCCAGTGCCGCGCGCAGGTCGGCAGGTACCTGTGGCTGGGCCGCGTTGAGGTCAATCACATCCGCGCCGTCGACGACGCCGAGGCGGGCTTGGCCCTTGCTCAAAAAGGTGGTGAATTTCATGGGGCTGTGTTTTCCGGAGAAAGGTAGGCAGCTCAGGCTGCGGAGGGAACAAAAAAAACGGCGCGCTGGGCTTCTTTCAATCTGGCGCTGGGCGGCGCCGAAATGCCCCACTGGTCCACGCGGCCGGGGGGCCACTTCCAGTCATCAGGCGCGCCTACGCGGTAGTTGTCGTCGATCTGCTGCACGTCGGCGGTGTACTCGATGACCACGCCAAACGGATCAATGAAATAGTTGAAGCTGTTGTTGCCGGGCCCGTGGCGGCCGGGGCCCCATTCAATGGCATGACCGGCATCCTTCATGCGGCCGCCGCCGCGCATCACGGACTCGACCTCGGGCATCAAAAACGCGATGTGATTGAGCGCGTCGTTGTCGGTGTCGCCCAGCGCAATGCTGTGGTGATCGGCATCGCAGTTGAGGAAAGCCATGATGCGCGTGCGGTCCACCAGGCGAAAGCCCAGCGCCTGCTCGAAAAAAGCCTGGGCTTTGGGGATGTCATGCGCATTGAGCACCGCGTGCGCCAGCCGGATCGGCTGGTCTTGCGCTTCGCCCACATCGCTGTGCCGCGTATCGCCATGCACCACCTGTACCAGCCGGCCGTCTGGATCGCGCAGGGTCAGGCCGATGCCACCCGCGCGGTCGTTAAGCGCTGCGAGCGGCACCATGATGCTGCCGCCGGCTTGCACCGTGGCTGTGGCTATCTCTGCCAGCGCCGCTTCCGAGCGCGCGCGCAGTGTGACGTGGCGAATCTGCGGCAGCTCGCCGCCGGCGTGGATGGACAGCAGGTGATGGTCGGCACCGGTGCCGCGCAGGTAAATCGTATCGCGCTCCCGCGCCACGACGCGGAGCTTCCACACCTCGGTGTAAAAAGCCTCGGCCTTATCCAGGTCAGGCAGGTCAAGGGCGACGCTGCGCAGCGCCTGTATCCAGGGAGAACTCATGCGGGTGTCCTTGTGGGCCGGCCGAGAAAGACCTCGGCATTGCGGTAAATCAGGCGCTCGGCGCTGGCACTGTCGAAGCCGGCGGCTTCGACACGCGCCACCGGCGTGCGGTCATGAAAGTTGAAGGGGTAGTCGGTGCCCAGCATCAGTTGCGTGTCGCCGAACATCGCCGTCAGGTGTTGCAGCGTGGGGGTGTCAAACACCAGCGTGTCGAAATACAGCTTGCGTGCCTGCGCCGTGGGCGAGGACTGCACCTGTTCCTTGAGCGCAGGAAACACCGACCAGCCCTGCTGCAGGCGCGGCAACAGGCTGGCCAGCGTTCCTCCGCCGTGGCTGAAGGCGATGCGCAGTTGGGGGTGGCGCAGCATCAGGTTGCCGGTGATCACCGAGGCGGCGGCCAGGCCCACATCGGTCGGGTAGGCCAGCACCTGCTGCAGCGGCGGCGGACCGACCAGACGGTCCATGCCGGTGGGCTTGAGTGCATGTACAAACACCGCGGCGCCCAGTGCTTCACAGGCAGCAAAAAACGGGTCAAAGCGCGCATCACCTATGGCCACGCCGTTGATGTTGCTGCCGATCTCGATGCCGGCAAAACCCAGGGTTTCAACCACATAGCGCAGCTCGGCAATCGCCATGTCCATGTCCTGCAGCGGCACGGCGCCCAGCCCGATCAACGCGCCGTCCGACTCGGCCACCATGGCGGCGATTTGCTCGTTGAGGTAGCGCAACAGCTGTTGCGCATCGGCCGCCGCTAACCAGTAGGACAGCAGCTCCGGCATCGGCGAAATCACCTGGTGCGCCAGGCCCATGGCCGGCAGGTCGGCCAGGCGCCGCGACGGACTCCAGCATTTCTCGGAGACCGTGCGGTAGTTCTTGCCGGCGATCATGATGTGGCGGTGGCACAGGCCGCCGGCCTCGGGGGCGTCAGCAGCGGAAGGCCACAGCGCCGGCTGGGCACTGCCCAGATAGGCCGGAAAGTTTTCAGGCACAACGTGGGCATGCACGTCGATGCCGCAACTGCAGGTGGGATGCATGGATGGCTTTACCCGTGCTGAAGGCCAGCGGCCACCACACCCGCGATGCAGATGGCCTCGTCTTCATCACCGGTGCCGCCGGACGCGCCGACCGCGCCCAGCACCTTGCCCTGGCTGTCCTTGATCAGGACCGCACCAGTTTGCGGCAAAAAGCGCCCCTGCGCAGTGGCGGCCAGGCTGACGAAAAAGTTGGGGTTGTCCTTGGCGCGTTGGCCCAGCACACGGCTGGCGGCGCCCATGCCGATGGCAGCCCAGGCCTTGCCGGTGGCGATGTCCACGCGAAACATGCTGGCCTCGTCTTCGCGCTGGGCGGACTTGAGATGCCCCGATGCATCAAGCACAACGACAGCCATGGGCTTGTAGCCGGCCTTTTGTGACGCTTCTAGCGCCGCGCCCGCGATGGTGTTGGCTTGTGCCAAGGTCAGTGCCGTCATGCTTGTCTCCTGTCGAATCCGCTGCGCAACGAGTGGCGCGACGGCCAGTGTAGGGACGGCCGATGCATCCAGCTAGTCAATGTTGTGAATACGTACAATCCACGCCATGGATATGACATGGATATAAGGGCCATCGACCTGAACCTGCTGCTGGTGTTCGACGCCATGGTCGAACACCGCAGCGTGACACGCGCCGGCGAAGCCATTGGCCTGAGCCAGCCGGCCATGAGCGCGGCGGTCTCCCGGCTGCGTGGCTGGTTTGACGACCCGCTGTTTGTCAAGACCGGCATGGAGATGAAGCCCACACCACGCGCCGAAGAACTGGCGATTCCTGTGCGCCGGGTCATCGAGACCGTCAGGGGCGAAATTCTCCAGCGCTCGGGTTTTGATCCGGCCCGTACCGAGCGGACTTTCACCCTCATCACGCCCGACATCGGCGAGGTGAACTTTGTGCCGAGGCTGCTGGCGCGCATGTCACAGCTGGCGCCAGGCGCACAGTTGCGCACCATCGCGAAATCACGCCCGGCTGCCGCAGAGGCGCTCGAATCGGGCGTGGCCGAACTGGCCATCGGTTATTTCCCGGACCTGCAAAAGGCTGGCTTCTTCCAGCAAAAGCTGTTTGACAGCGCGCACGTCTGTATCGTCCGCACTGACCATCCCACAGTCGGCGAGCGGCTGACGCTCAGGGAGTACATGGCGCTGTCGCATGCGGTGGTGCGGCCCGAGGGGCGCGAGCATGTGTTCGAGCAGTTCTTCGAGCAGCGCGGGCTCAAACGACGCGTGCTGCTGGAACTGTCGCATTTCATGAGCCTGCTGCCGGTCATCGAAAGCTCGGACCTGATTGCCACCGTGCCGCGCGACCTGGCTGATGTCTGCCGCCGCTACGGCACCATACGTATCGTGGATACGCCGATCAAGTCACCGGTCATCGCCGTGCACCAGTTCTGGCACCGGCGTGTGCACAAGGACCCAGCCAGCCTCTGGCTGCGCGGCATGGTACAGGCGCTGTTCACGGCCGCTCAGGCTTGAGCTTTGGGCGGCCCGGGCAGCGCCGTGAAGGCCAACGCACCAAGGGCCAGCAGCAGCGCAATCGCGGCCAGCACGGCGGTGTAGGGCTCGACGCCGTAGCTTGAAGCCAGCGATGCCACCAGGCCAGTGAACCACTGCATGGCCGCCACACCGAGGAAAATCGCCATGGTGAAGACGGCCATGGCGCGGCCGGTCATGGCCGCCGGGTAAGCCGAGCGTACGTCGGCGTACTGCAACACCATGAAGCCCGAGAGCACGCCAATCACGACCGGGCCGACCACGTCGATGACGGTGTTGTGCGTCATGGCAAACGCCGCAAACAGCGCGGCCAGCAACAGTGTGAAGCCGGTGATCCAGCGGCGGCGGTGTTTCGGGCCGGGATCAAACCGCCCGAACAGCGGCGGTCCGAACAGCGAGGCCAGCGACATCACCAGCGCGACGTTTCCGCTTTGTACCAGCGAAAAGCCGTGCCGCTCCATCAGCAGCGGCCCCAGCCACAGGCCGCGCAGCGCGATGAAAGAGGCATAACCGACGCAGGCCAGCAGCATGATGCCCAGCGTGTGTGGCAAGGTGAACAGCGCGGCAAAACCGGCAAGCGCCTGGCTTACCGACTCTTTCGGGTGCGTGTTGTGCGCGGGTTGCACCGGCTCATGCACCAGCGCCCAAATCAGCAGCCAGGCCAGGCCCGCTAGTCCCCCCAGCACCCAGAAGCCCATGCGCCAGGACGAGGCCTCGATCAGCCAGGCCAGCGGTGTACCGGTCAGCAGCATGCCGATGCCGCCCAGGCCCAGCGTGATGCCCGAGATCGCAGCGAAGCGGTCGGCCGGCATGTTGCGCGCGATGAAGACAGTGCAGACCAGAAAAGCCGGCGCGCAGCCGATACCGATCAGCACCTGTCCCGCCACCAGCATGCCGTAGCTGCCGGCCAGGGCCGACACTGCCGAACCGGCAATCGCGATCGGGAAGGCAGTGAGCACGGTGCGCCGCACGCCGTGCAGGTCAATGCCTATGCCCATGAAGAGCTGCATGGCGCCGAAGGCAAAGTGGAAGGCACCGGCAAACAGGCCGAGGGCCTGCGCGCCCAGGCCGAAGTCGCCCTGCAGCGGCGAGGCCATCAGCGCGGCCACGCTGCGGTAGGACTGACTCAGCGCAAAGGCTGTGGTCAGTGCAAGCAGCATGATCCAGACAGAGCGGCTGGAAGCGGGGGCAGGCGGCAGGCGGGTTGCTTGCGCGGGGGCGGCGGTCATGGCGGCAAGCGTACACGATGGCTTGCGACCGGCGTGGCGCCGCCGGGTGAGGGAAGTGCTGAACACATCTCCTGCTGCGCGATCATCCGGACGGGGGCGGTGCGCAGCGTTTGATTTCTTGCCAATCGTCAACGATTGCCTGCGACATCCGCATTGGCAATCTCATCCCGATCCGGTTGCCGGACAGCGCAGGGACTTATTCAGCGCTTCCGCAAGACGCAGGACGACGGGGTACTTCAGCGGGCCGGGGGAAACTCTGAACCATCCAGGCGGCCGGAGGCGCCGGCACGGGCTCCCCGCCCAGAAGCGCTGCATGGGCCCGGCAATATGTCACCAATTTTTCCAGGTCGCCGGTTTTGTCGAAGACCTGGTCGGCGCCCAGGTCCAGGCATTTGCTGACGATGTTCCCGTGGCTGTAGCTGGTGAGTACCACGACTTTTTGCCCCCGTCGGCGCTGCTGCAAGTCCCTGAGCACGCCAAAGCCCGAACCGTCGGCAAGAAACAGGTCAACAATGGCCAGTTGCCAGTCATCAGAGTAGGTGTGCAGCCATTGCCGCGCGGTGCTCTCGCTGTCGGCGTGCCCGACAAAGCGACAGGGCGCAATTTCTTCCATGGACTGGATCAGGGTGTCGCGTATGTCGGCGCGGTCTTCCACCAAAAATGTGTTGATCAGCATACGGCCCCTTGATTGCCCCTCGAAACGATTGCCTGACGCTAACCATGCCACACCCCTGTGCAGGCCATCGATGTTCCTGTGGGCTTGTAGGCCGCATCCTACAATGTGAATAAAAAGTACCGGCAGCCCAATCCGGGCATGGGCACACAGCTATCAAAAAAGGAGTGAACGGGCTGCCCATGGCTGTCAGCGCCTCATGGGCAAGACAGCAGTGCCTTGCCTTCAAGCTGCGGCTTGATCGCCTCAAGCCGGGCGCGCAGCGCGGCGTTCACGGTCGCGAACTTGAGTATCTGGCCGCGCGCTTCGGCGCGTTCTTGCGCCACGCGGGCGGTGCGCACGCCCCTGGTGGCAATGCGCGCCAGCTCGTTCTCGGCATCGGCCTCCAGCGGGAAGCTGGCCAATGCCAGGCCGGGCGCCAGGGTCTCGTTGTTCACCGCCCGAAAAGGCACGCCGAGCTGGCGCAACTCGCTGCGTTTTTTAGCCAGGTTCTCTGGGTTGTTGTATTTGCCCATATAGACAATCCAGCGCGCCGGCTCGACGCTGCTCTCCAGCTGCCAGCTACCCGGCGGCAGTGTCGCCTCCAGGCTGCTGCGCAGGATGGCGGTCTGTTGCTCGTTGAAGAGGCCGGCCTGCAGGCACTCGGGGGCCGATGCAGCAGAGGACGCGCTGGCGAAGGGCGCGCTTTCCAGTTTTTTTGCGTCTTCGGCTGTCAGCAGGCGAATCGCCTCGGGCTGGATTTGTGTGGTCAGGCGCTGCGGCTCGGCTTGCACGCCAGGCGCCAGCCCGTAGGCGGCCAGCAGGCCTTGCGACCAGGCCCAGTAGCCGGCGTTGGCCAGCACCAGCAGCAGCACCAGCAGCCTCAGCATGGGCGGGCGCTTCCAGGAGAAACTGGCCGGACACTGACTTCGGAGCTGGTGATTTCTTGCATGCCAGCCGCAGTATGCACCAGCAGCGCGCCGTTTTCGCCGACGCCGTGGGCCACGCCTTCAGTCCCGTCGGAGAGCTGAACGGCGCGTCCGGCCAGCGCGTCGCGCACCGCAAAACGCGCCTGAAAAGGCGCAAAGCCGAACAGCCCGAAGGCCTGCACAGCCTGCACCAGCGGCTTCGCGACAAGCTGCAGCGCCAGTGCCACGTCCACGCCTGGCAAGATGTCCTCCAGTGCCGCAGGCGGAAGTGCTGCGGGCTGGTCGGCGGCGCTTGCTGCGCCATCGAGCGCCAGTGCGCGCACATTGATACCGACGCCGATCACCACGTAACGCAGCTCGCCCCAGCTCGCGGTCTCGACCAGGATGCCGGCCAGTTTTCGCTCGCTCTTGGCATCGATGAGCCACAGGTCGTTTGGCCATTTCAGGCGGATGCGGGGCTGGCCGTCCGGTGGCACGACCGCTTGCAGGCTTTCGGCAATGCTGATGCCAACGGCCAGCGACAGGCCCGACCAGTCGGCCGGTTGCAGTGCCATGCCCAGCGAAAAGGTCAGGCTGTCGCCGGCCCGGCTTTGCCAGGCGCGGCCCATGCGGCCACGGCCGGCGGTCTGTTGCTCGGCCACCAGCAGCACCGCTTCGGTGGCAGTCGGGCCGGCCGCACGGAAGCGCCGCATCAGCTCGGTGTTGCTGGAGTCAATGGTTGGCAACACCTCGACCGTGAAGCCGGGCAGCACCGGCGCCACGGCTTCCCAGATGGCCTCGGCAGGCCAGCGAATCGGGGTGAGGGGGACAAAGCTCACAACGGCAGCGGGCTCAGGCCTTTTTGCTTTTTGCTGGCTTGACCGGTTTGCCGGTTTTGTCGGACTTTTTGAGGACCTTTTTGAGTTCTTCCTTGAACTCTTTCTTCGGCTTCACGGCTTTGTCTGCCTTCTTTTTGTCCTTGACGGGCTTGTTCGCCGCTTTGGACTTTTTGGATTTCCTGACTTTTTTTCCAGGCTTGTCGTCCTTGGGCGCCAGCAGGGTGCCGCGGCATTGCTTGGCACCGCACCAGCACGGGTACTCGGCCAGCAGCTTCCTGGTATAGGGCGCGTCGATGATCAGGCCGTAGTCGTAAAACAGTTCCTGGCCGGCGGCGATGTTGCGCAGCGCCTTGATGAAAACGCGGCCGTCCTGCTCGTCGGCTTCGCAGTTGGGCTTGCAGCTGTGGTTGATCCAGCGCGAGGAGTTGCCGCCGTACTTGGCATCAATCACATGGTCTTTGTCGATGTGGAAGTAGAAGGTGTGGTTGGCGTCCTTCGGGTCGTGCGGGTGCCGGCGCAGCGCTTCTTTCCAGTTGATGATCTCGCCGATGTACTCGATCAGGGTCTCGCCCTCGGTAAGGTCCTGCACCGCAAAAACTCCCTTGCCGTGCACGTCCGAAGTTCGGGTCTGGATGCGGCGGCCTGGGGCGGAAGCGGGGCGGGCAGAAGGGCTGGAGGGACGGCTGGAAGAAGGGGACAAGACCTGAGTTTTTGACACGACGGGTTTTTTTGGTATGGTTAATTCATGCATGTGCGCGCCTGTGCGGGTGCGCGCGTGCGTACGCGCGAAGCCGCTATTGTAGTGATGCGTACCTGTTACCCATGATCGCCCGATGATGTTCAACCGCAGAAACCTGATTCAGTCCCTGGCCGCGCTGGCCGCCCCCGGCGTGGCTGCGCGGGCCTGGGCGCGGGCGTCAAGCAGCCCCCTGCCCAAGGTCGGCAGCAGTCTGGCGATGCCTGCCTTGAGCCTGCTGGACGGGCGTGCATGGCCCCCCGCTGCGGCAGGCGGCAAGACGCTTGTGGTGTACTGGTGGGCGAGCTGGTGCCCTTTTTGTGCGGTGCAGTCGCCCCATATCGAGGCCTTGTGGCGGGCCCATCAGGCCAAGGGGCTGGAAGTGCTGGCCCTGTCGATTGACAGCAAGCCCGAGTCGGCTGTTGCCTATATGAAGAACAAGGGCTACAGCTTTCCTGCGGGAATGCTGACGCCTGCGGTGGCCAAAATACTGCCCAAACCGGCCGGCCTGCCGGTGGTGGTGGTGCTCAAGCTGGCGCGCAATGGGCGCAGCGGGAAAGTCGTATTTGCAGAAGCCGGGGAAATGTTCCCCGAAGATGTTGAAGGTTTGAAGAAGTACATATGAAAACCCTTGTGATTGCAGAAAAGCCCTCGGTGGCGCAGGACATCGTCCGCGCCATCACGCCGACGGCGGGCAAGTTTGAAAAGCACGACGAATATTTCGAGAGCGACGAGTGGCTGATCACCTCGGCCGTCGGCCACCTGGTCGAGATCCAGGCGCCGGAAGAATTCGACGTTAAGCGCGGCAAGTGGAGTTTTGCCAACCTGCCGGTGATCCCGCCCTACTTCGACTTGAAGCCGATGGACAAGACCAAGACGCGGCTCAACGCCATCGTCAAGCTGACCAAACGCAAGGACGTGGACGCGCTCGTCAACGCCTGTGACGCGGGCCGCGAAGGCGAGCTGATTTTCCGGCTGATCCAGCAGTACGCCAAGAGCAAACACCCGGTCAAGCGGCTCTGGCTGCAGTCGATGACACCAGCGGCGATTCGCGACGGCTTCAACAGCCTGCGCACCGAAAAGCAGATGCAGGGCCTGGCCGACGCGGCACGTTCGCGCTCGGAAGCCGACTGGATGGTTGGCATCAACGGCACCCGGGCCATGACGGCTTTCAACTCCCGCGACGGCGGCTTCTTCCTGACCACCGTCGGGCGGGTGCAGACACCGACGCTGTCGGTGGTGGTCGAGCGCGAGGAAAAGATCCGCAAGTTCGTCTCCAGGGACTATTGGGAGATCCATGCGAGTTTTCTGGCTGAGGCCGGCGAGTACCCGGCCAAGTCTTTCGACCCGAAGTGGAAGAAGGCTGCGGCCAATGCCGACAACGCAGAGCCGGATGCCGAGCTCCGGGCCGACCGCGTCTGGTCCGAACGCGAGGCGCTGGCGATTGCCGAGGCCGTGCGCGGCAAGGCCGCCACCGTCACCGAAGAAAGCAAGCCCACCACCCAGGCATCGGGACTGCTGTTTGATTTGACGTCCTTGCAGCGCGAGGCCAACGGCAAGTTTGGCTTCTCGGCCAAGACCACACTGTCAATTGCGCAAAGCCTGTACGAGCGGCACAAGGCGCTGACCTATCCGCGTACCGATTCGCGCGCGTTGCCCGAAGACTATTTGCCGGTGGTCAAGCAGACCTTTGAGATGCTGGCGGGCAGCCCCATGAACCACCTGGCGCCGCATGCGCAGGCGGCGCTCAAGGGCAACTACATCAAGCCCAGCAAGCGCATCTTCGATAACACCAAGGTCAGCGATCACTTTGCGATCATCCCGACCCTGCAGGCGCCGAGCGGCCTGAGCGACGCCGAACAAAAACTCTACGACCTGGTGGTGCGCCGCTTCATGGCGGTATTTTTTCCGAGCGCCGAATACCTGGTGACTACGCGAATTTCACAGGCCGTGGGCCACAGCTTCAAGACCGAGGGCAAGGTGCTGGTCAAGCCGGGCTGGCTGGCTATTTACGGCAAGGAAGCCGAAGACGAAAACACCGACGAGAAAGACAGCAAGACCCTGGTGGCGGTGAAGCCGGGTGAGATGGTGCGCGCCGAGGTGTGTGAGGCCAGAGGCCTGAAGACACGCCCGCCAGCGCGTTATTCGGAAGCGACTTTGCTGGGCGCCATGGAAGGCGCGGGCAAAACCATCGACGACGACGAACTGCGTGAAGCCATGCAGGAGAAAGGTCTGGGCACGCCCGCCACGCGCGCCGCCACCATCGAGGGCCTGATCAACGAGAAGTACATGCTGCGCGAAGGCCGCGAACTGATCCCGACCGCCAAGGCATTCCAGCTCATGACCCTGCTGCGCGGCCTGGGCGTGGAAGAACTCTCGCGCGCCGACCTGACTGGCGACTGGGAGTACAAACTTGCGCAAATGGAGAAAGGCAACCTGAGTCGCGAAACCTTCATGGCCGAAATTGCCGACATGACGAAAAACCTGGTCAACAAGGCCAAGGGTTACGACAAGGACACGATTCCCGGCGACTACGCAACGCTCACCGCGCCCTGCCCCAACTGCGGCGGCGTGATCAAGGAAAACTACCGGCGCTACACCTGCACCGGCAAAAACGGCGAGGGCTGCGGTTTTTCCTTCGGCAAAACGCCGGCCGGTCGCACTTTCGAAGTGGCTGAGGTTGAGCAGTTCCTGCGCGACAAGAAGATCGGGCCGCTCGACGGTTTCCGCTCCAAGGCCGGCTGGCCCTTTACCGCCGAAATGGTTATCAAGTTCGACGACGAGACCAAGAACTACAAGCTCGAGTTCGACTTCGGCGATGACAAGAACGGCGAAACCGGCGAGATCGTGGATTTCAGCGGCCAGCAGTCGCTGGGCGCCTGCCCCAAGTGTGCGGGCGGCGTCTTCGAGCACGGCAAGAACTACGTGTGTGAAAAATCCGTGCCGACCCATGGCCAGCCGACGCCGAGCTGCGACTTCAAGACCGGTCAGGTGATATTGCAGCAGCCGGTGGAGCGCGAACAGATGGTCAAGCTGCTCACCAGCGGCAAGACCGATCTGCTCGACAAGTTTGTTTCCATGCGCACGCGCCGCCCGTTCAAAGCCATGCTTGCCTGGGACGCCGAGGCCGGCAAGGTCAATTTCGAATTCGCGCCGTCGAAATTCCCGCCGCGCAAGACCGCCGGCCCGCCCCGCACTGGCACGGTGAAAACCCCGTTCGGTAAAACCGTGGCGGCGAAGACGGCAGGCCCGGCAGCCAAAAAAGTGGCAGCGAAAAAAGTCGCCGCCAAAAAGACGCCCGCTGCGAAAACTGCCAAACCGAAAGCGCCACGTGTTGCCAAGCCGGGCAGCGGCTTGAAACCCAGCGAGGCGCTGGCCGCGGTGATCGGTGCCGAACCGGTGGTGCGCACCCAGGTCATCAAGAAACTTTGGGACTACATCAAGGCTGAGGGCCTGCAGGACGCGGCCAACAAGCGTGCCATCAATGCCGATGCCAAGCTGCTGGCGGTGTTCGGCAAGCCGCAGGTGACGATGTTTGAATTGGCAGGAATTGTGGGCAAGCATCTGAGTTAAAGGGGGGATGCCCGGCTTACGGCACCTATTCGCAGTCATGACTCTTGATCAGAAGGCGTTGACCTGCTTTGTTTAAAACCTGCCGGCGAGGTCAAAGAATTTGCTATCGTTGCGCGAGCTTGCACGGGGTGTCCGGTTCAACGATGAGTCAAAACCGGCTCTGGTACGCCGGCAGATTTCCGACTACCATTTGACTCATATTCCTGAGCAACGATGACCATCTCGCACTCCGACCGACCGCAGCCTCCCGGACGGCATGAGGCCTCGTCCAGTTCTCCAGTGGCCGCCCCGTCGCCTGGACTTCATGGTGAGAACGCGCTATCGCTGAACCGCTTGCTCGATAACCTGCCGGGCATGGTCTACCGCTGTCTCAATGACGCGGATTGGACCATGAACTTTGTCAGTTCGGGCGCCCTGGCATTGACCGGTTATTCGCCGGAAATGTTGACCGGTGTGCACGGTGTGCGCTTCGGAGACCTTATTCATCCCGAAGACCGGCAGGCCGTGCAGACCGATGTACAGGATGCTGTTCGCCAGGGCGACGCCTTTCGCCTGACATATCGCATCGTGACAGCTGATGGGGGCATCAAATGGGTGTGGGAGCAAGGCATTCCAGTTTGCTCGGCTAACGGCGAACTGCTTTGGCTGGAAGGGTTTGTCACCGACATCACAGAACGCAGAAGCGCTGAGCAGGCGTTGAGAGAGAGTGAACAACGCTTGCGCGGCAGTGCAGCGCAACTTGCAAGCCAAACCGAAACCCTCACGACCATCACGGAATCGCTGGCTGCCTACGTTGACAATGCCGACTGGAAAGGCGCTTTCAGCCGTTTGCTGCGAGGTGCCCTGACCCAAACCCAAAGCGAATATGGATTTATTGGTGTGGTGGTCGAGGGGCATAAGCTGCGCGTGCTGGCGCTGGAGGGCATTGTCTGGGACCAGGTGGTCAACCGGGCGTTCTACGAGCGCGCCATGGCCAACTATGAGCACGACGGCTACCTCGTATTTGAGAGTTTCGACAACCTGTTTGGCAAGGCCATTACCACCGGGCAGGTGGTGATCACCAACCAGCCCGATGGTCATCCACAGGCTGCAGGGCGGCCTCATGGGCATCCCCCGATGCACAATTTTCTCGGTGTGCCTATTCGTGCCGGCCATGAAGTTTGTGGCGTGGTTGCTCTGGCCAACCGGAAGGGTGGGTATACCGACGAAGAGCAGCGGTGTATCGAAGCGCTGGTGAAATACGCTGGCGGCATCTGTGTCACTTATCTGCAGGGCGAGCGGACCCAGGCCTTGGCGATCGAGCGGGAGAAGACCCATCAGGCCCTTCAGGCCAGTGATGCCCGTTTTCAGGAGCTTGTTCGCAACATCGACGAAGTGTTTTACAGTTTTGATGCCAAAACCACTCGCGTTCATTACATCAGCCCGGCGTACGAAACCGTGTGGGGACGCTCCTGCCAAAGCCTTTATGACGACACGCAGACCATCCGCGAGTCAGTTCATCCCGACGACCAGCAAAAAACCAGAGACGCTTTTCACTTGCAACGGGCAGGACGCCCGACGCAGGTCGAGTTTCGCATCCTCCGGCCCGACGGCGAGCAGCGGTGGATCTCCGACCGGGCCTACCCGGTGCTCGATGGCGATGGGTCCGTCATGCGGGTGGTTGGCGTGGGTCAGGACATCACAGCGCGCAAGATCGCAGAGCAAGCCCTGGACGAAATTGAAAAACGGTACGCCATCCTGTTTGAATCGAGCCCTTCGCCGATGTGGGTGTTTGCCGAAGAAACACGTCGATTCCTGGCAGTCAATCGTGCTGCCATTGACGAATATGGCTACAGTGAATCCGAGTTTCTGGCCATGACCCTGTACGATCTGCGGCCGGCGGAAGACCACAAACTGCTGGACAAATGGCTCGCTGCAGCCTCGGCCAATCGCAAGGAAGATCCTCGTCTGTCTGTGCGACACCAGCGCAAGGATGGCAGTGTTTTCTGGGCCCGACCGATTTCGCGCCACATCGTTTATGCCGGTCAGCAGGCACGCTTTGTCGTTGCCTACGATGTTTCGAATCAGGTCAAGGCAGAAGAGAGCCTGCAAGGCCATCTTTTTGCCTTGCAGCGCTCTGCTGATGCGGTTCAGGCAATCACCGCGCACCTGACGCTGGAGGCGACCATGCAGGAAGTGGCGGACCAGGCGCGTGGCGTGATCGGGACCCATCAGGCCGTGGTCAGTCTGACCAATGGCCAGGATTGGAGTCAGGTGATCTCTTCGATCTCGCGGTCTGACAAGTACGCGGCTTACCGTGACTACATGCAGCCGTCAGATGGCTCTGGAATTTATGCGCTGGTTTGCGAGACCAACCGGCCGATACGGTTGACGCAAGACGAACTGGAGGCGCATCCGCGCTGGCGCGGTTTCGGCGCACATGGTCACGATCATCCGGTAATGCGCGGCTGGCTGGCTGTGCCGCTGACCGGCCGCGATGGGCAGAACATCGGCCTCTTGCAGCTTTCCGACAAACACGAGGGCGAATTCAGCGTGCTGGACGAATATGTGGCTGTCGAGCTGGCCCAGCTGGCTTCGATTGCCCTGGAAAATGCCCGGCTGTTTGAGCAGGTCAGACTGCTCAATGACAGCCTTGAGCGCAAGGTGACCGAGCGTACCGCCGCGCTGTCACGGCAGGAAGCGCTTTTCCGTGCGCTCGCCGAGCAGGCGCCGGAGGTGGTGTGGAACACTGACGTTCGTGGCGCTCTGACTTACATCAATCGCCGGTGGTACGAGCTCATGGGGGGCACCGCAGAGAATTGGCTCGGTACGCACTGGTTCAAAGTGGTGCACCCCGATGACCAGGCCGAAGTCACGGCCAACTGGATACGTTGTGCCAAAAGTGGAGATCTCTACACGGGCATTCGGCGGCTGCTGGCGCAGGACGGCACTTACCATACGATGTCTTACCGCGCCTCACCGGTCCGGGGCGACGCGGGCGAGATCTTGTTCTGGGTCGGAATTGATGCGGACATCACCGAACTCAAGGCGATCGAAACCGCCTTGCGCGTGTCCAACCAGGAGCTTGAAACTTTCTCCTACTCGGTCTCTCATGACCTGCGCTCACCCCTGAATACGGTCAATGGCTTCAGCAACCTGCTGGCGCGCCAGCTTGACAGCACGGTGGATCCGAAGGTCAAGCACTACATTTCGCGCATCCAGACGGGGGTCGAGCAGATGGGCCAACTGATTGAGGGCCTGCTGGCCCTTGCTCAGGTTTCACGCGTGGCGCTGCGGCGCGATGAGGTGGATCTGAGCGAGATCGCCCAGAATATCCTGGACCGGTTCCAGTCCCGTGAGCCGGGACGCGCGGTGACCATCCACATTGACAAAGGCTTGTCCTCCCGTGGTGACGGTCGTCTGTTGCACGCGGCGATGGATAACCTGCTGGGCAACGCCTGGAAGTTTTCATCAAGGCAGCCGCAGACCCACATTTCGGTGGGATTCAGCGAGAACGCAGGAGCGTTTTATGTCAAGGACAACGGCGCCGGCTTTGACATGGCTTATGCCGACAAGCTGTTTGGCACCTTCCAGCGGCTGCATGCTGCGTCCGAATTCCCCGGCACGGGCGTCGGGCTGGCGACTGTCAGCCGCATCATCATGCGTCATGGCGGGCGTATCTGGGCTGACTCCTACCCCGGTGAGGGCGCCACCTTCTTCTTCACCTTGCCGGGGCTGACGCCCTCCGCCAGCTCAAGTTTCGGCGACCTTGCCTGATCGCCGGCTCCAGCGTGCAGGCGCTGGGCATGGCGTGGCACCGTCAGGCAGCATCTATCACGTTTCTTGCGGCGTTGCCGGGCGGGACGATTGCCGGGGTCGGCTGCACGTTCTGGGGCGGGGTGGCCGGCGGGGCGGCGCTATTTGTACAACAATACCGGCAGCGCCCCTTTACTGACTGAGCCGTTCATGCACCTTCTTTTTGTCGCCGACCCCCTCGCTTCTTTCAAGATCTACAAAGACACCACCTTTGCGATGATGCGCGAGGCGCAGCGGCGCGGCCACACGCTGGCGACCTGTGAACCCAAAGACATGCGCTGGCAGACTGGCGAGAAGGTTACGGCGACGGCCCAGCGCATCAGGCTGACCGGCGACGCGACCGATTGGTATACGGCCGAACCCGCAGAACGCGAGCAGCTCTGTGACTTCGACGCCATCGTCATGCGCAAGGACCCGCCGTTTGACAGCGAGTTTTTTTACAGCACACACCTGCTCGAGCAGGCTGAGCGCGAAGGCGCGCATGTCTTCAACAAGCCGCGTGCGCTGCGCGACCACCCGGAAAAACTTGCTATCCTCGAGTTCGCGCAGTTCAGCGGCCCGACCCTGGTCACGCGCAGCGCGGCCGACATCAAGCGCTTTCACGCCGAGCACAAGGACATCATCCTCAAGCCGCTGGACGGCATGGGCGGCATGGGTATCTTCCGCGTGAAGGAAGACGGACTGAACCTGGGCAGCATCACCGAGACGCTCAACAAGGACGGCGCGCAAAGCGTGATGGTCCAGAAATTTTTGCCCGAGATCAGCCTGGGCGACAAACGTGTGCTGGTGATCGGTGGCAAGCCGGTGCCCTTCAGCCTGGCGCGTATTCCGCAAGGCAGCGAGGTGCGCGGTAACCTGGCGGCAGGCGGGCTGGGCGTGGCGCAGCCGCTGTCGGAGCGCGACCGCGAAATTGGTGAGGCCTTGGGACCGGTGCTGGCCGCGCGCGGCCTGTTGCTGGCCGGGGTCGACGTGATCGGTGACTACGTGACCGAGATCAATGTGACCAGTCCGACCTGCTTCCAGGAAATTTTTGACCAGACCGGTTTTGATGTGGCGGCGATGTTTGTTGACGCGCTCGAGGCCGCCCTGAAAAACTAGTCAAATCGGTTTCTAGCCCATAAGCAGTGGGCGCAAACAGCTCCTGAATCAATAGCAAAACAAGTTCAAACGCGCAGCACGCCGCCCTCGAACACGCGCAGCTCACCCGGCGCAAAGGCCTGCCAGGCTTCGTTGGTGGTCAGCGGTGCGGTCACCACCACGGCCACGCGGTCGCCCGGCGCGGCCTGCTCGGCAAAGTTGACGCTGAGGTCCTCGTCGCTGAGCGTGGCATGCGTAAACGGGTGTCTGCGTTCCACGTGATACAGGCTGGTCGAGGCATGCGCCCACAGCGCCAACCCGTTGCTGAGCAAAAAGTTGAAAGTGCCGTGCGGCGAGATCTGCGTGGCCAGTTCGCGCAAGGTCAGCGTGAGCTCATCCACGCTGGGCACGCTGGCATGGGACTTGGCCAGTTCCTGCATGATCCAGCAAAAGGCGCGTTCGCTGTCGGTGGTACCGACCGGGCGGAAGCTGCCGTGCAGGCGCGGGTTGAAGTCTTTCAGGTCGCCGTTGTGCGCGAACACCCAGTAACGCCCCCAGAGTTCGCGCACAAACGGGTGACAGTTCTCCAGCGCGACACGGCCCTGCGTGGCCTTTCGGATGTGGGCGACCACGTTGCGGCTCTTGATCGGGTAGCGGCGTATCAGCTCGGCCACCGGCGACTGGAAGGCCGACTGGTGGTCGACAAAATGGCGCAGGCCGCGGTCGCTCTCGCTGCAGTCGCCGCCTTCAAAAAACGCGATACCCCAGCCGTCGCCGTGGTGGTCGGTGTTGCCGCCACGTTGCGCAAAACCGGTGAAGCTGAAGGTCACGTCGGTCGGCGTGTTGCAGTTCATCCCCAGCAGTTGGCACATGATCTCAAGCTCCGGCTGTGGGGTTTGCAGCGGCCAGTGGCCGCAGCCGCCATGCAGCGAACAGCGCCAGCACACACAGCGCCGCCAGCATCAGAAACGATTCGTTGAAGGCCGCCAGCCGCGCCGGGCTGCTGGCGGTTTGCGTCAGCGAGTCACCGTGCGCAGCCAGCCGCCATTCCAGCACGATGCCGCACAGGCTGACGCCAATGGCGCCGCCCAGCATGCGCACAAAATTGATCGCGCTCGACCCTTGGGAGATCAGGTCCGAACTCAGGGCCCGCAGCGAGCCCAGATTTAGCGACGGCAGGATGAAACCCAGCCCGATGCGCCCCAGGATGGCCCACAGCACCAGCAGCCAGATCGCGGTAGTCAGCGTCACGGTCAGCATCAGCGCAAACGACAGCGCAAGCAAGGCCAGCCCGATGCTGACCAGCAGCCAGGTGGGGCGGCGGTCGGCAAGCCGGCCTACGAGTGCAATCGTGACGGCCAGCACAAAACCCGCGGGCAACAAAATGCTGCCGACATAGGACGCCGACAGACCCAGGCCTAACTGCATGTAGACCGGCAGCAAATAGGTCGAGCCAAACAGCGCCGTGCCGTAGATAAAAGCGACGATGCTGCCCATCGCAAAGGGGCGGTAGCTGAACAGCGCCAGGTTCATCAGCGGTTCGCGACCGGTGGCGGCCATGCGCCGCTGCCAGGCCAGAAACAGCAGCAGTGCCGCCACGGCGGCGCCAAGAAGGAGCACGGCTTCGATCACCGAACCGCCGTGCAGCGCTACCATGCCGTTGAGCAGGCACAGGGTGCCAGCGCCGCCCAGCAGCAGGCCGCGCCAGTCCAGCGAGGCGCCGTTGCGGTTGGCCGCCGCGCCGCCGGGCGCGGTGACCGGCACATAGCGCCAGGCCAGCCACAGCGAGGCCAGGCAAAACGGCACAACCATGAAAAAAATCGAACGCCAGCCGAACAAGTCGACTAGCACGCCGCCTAGGCTGGGACCGATCGCCGGCGCCAGCACCACCCCCATGCCGAAAATGCCGCTGGCGCGACCCTGCTCGTTGGGCTGGAAGGCCCGCATGATGATGATGGCGGGAATCGGCTGCACCACGCCGGCAGCCAGGCCTTCGGCGACGCGCGCGCCCAGCACCAGCCCAAAGCTGTTGGCAAAGCCGCCGCCGATGCCGCCCGCCAGCAGCAGCAACATGGTGCCCACATAGGTACGGCGGTAGCCGTATCGCGCCAGCAGCCAGGGCGTGGTCAGCATCGACACCGTCATGGCGACCATGAAGCCAGAGGTGACCCACTGGGCGCGCTCCTGCCCCAGAGTGAAGTGCTGGCTCATGTCTGGAATCGCCACATTGACGATGGTCGAGGACATGATGGACGCCATGGTGCCGACCATCACTGACAGCAGCAACAGCCAGCGGTAACGCGGGCCGTAACGCGCCTGCATTTCAGGAAGGGTGGCGGGGCGGCTCAAAGGGGGGCTTCGCGTGAGGTCTCAGTCGCGCGGTTCGGACCAGAGTTTGCCGCCAGTGGCCCAGTTCTCGCGTTTGATGTCGGTGATGATGACATCGACCGATTCAGGCTTGACGGCCAGCACCTCGACACTGACGCGGGTCAGTTCGGCGACCAGCTTTTTCTTCTGTTCAAGCGTGCGGCCTTCCATCATTTCGACGTGGTAGGTGGGCATGGGACTCCTTGGGTTGGTTCAATCAGGCCCCACATGATAGAAGCCCGGCTGGCGGCACGTTTTTTCTGTCAGTAAAGTCTGACACCCGGACAAGGCAAGTCGGCGCAGGGCGCGTTTGCAAACGTGGCAAACTTTGAAGCCGTGCCTTGAGACCGAGAGTAATCATTGTCCAACACCACCGATACGCCGCCCGCCCCGGCCGCCTACGATTTGCCGAGCCTGGCGGGCCGCGCGTACCGCTGTCAGTGCGGCTGCCCGGTGTTCTTCCGCAACAGCACCTGCCTGGCCTGCGGCACGCCCTTGGGTTACGACACTGTCCAGGCGAGCCTGCTGCCCTTGATGCCCGGTCAGGACTCCGACACCTGGGTGGCGTGGCAGGCAGAAGGCAGCTCAGACACCACGACCGGCAATGCGCCGACCCCGGCCTATTTGCGCTGCACCAACCTGCAGAGCCCGGCCGCCTGCAACTGGCTGGTGCCGGTCGGTGAAGGCCAGCCGCAGGTGCTGCTGTGCCGCGCCTGCCGGCTCAACCGCACCATTCCAGACCTCAACGACCCCGAGCACCCCGACAACGGAGAACTTTGGGGCCGGGTCGAACTGGCCAAGCGACGGCTGGTTTCGGCGCTGCTGGCGCTCGGTTTGCCGCTGTCCTCGCGTGTCAGTGAAGACCCGGAAGGCGGATTGATGTTCGACTTTTTGCGCTCGCCGGACTACGGGCCGCACATCATGACCGGGCACAACACCGGCCTGATCACACTGAACCTCAACGAGGCCGATGACGCCACGCGCGAGGCGGTGCGCAAGGCCATGCACGAGCCTTACCGCACGCTGCTGGGTCACCTGCGTCACGAGGTCGGTCACTACTACTGGGACCGCCTGATCGCCGGCACCGACTGGCTCCCGGGCTTTCGTGAACTGTTCGGCGATGAAACCCAGGACTACGCGGCCAGCCTGCAGACCAATTATGCGCAAGGTCCGCGCCCCGACTGGGCGCTGCGTTACGTCAGCGCCTATGCCAGCGTTCACCCGTGGGAAGACTGGGCCGAATGCTGGGCGCATTACCTGCATATCCGCGACACCGTGGACACGGCACTGAGTTTTGGCCTGGCCACCGACACCGCGCAACTGGAATTCACGCCGTTCACCCTTGACGCGCTGTACCAGCCGGAACATCCGGATGCGGAGCGCTTCCTGGCTTTTTTGAACTGCTGGACCCGCTTGACCATGTTGCTCAACGAGATGTCGCGCGCCATGGGGCAGCCCGACTTCTACCCCTTTGTGCTGCCGCACGGGGTGGTGGCCAAGCTTCAGTTCATCCACCTGGTGGTGAGTGCCGTCAACGACGCGCCTGGGCTTTCCGGTGAAGACTCGCAAGACCAGGGTCAAGGGCCGCCGCCCACGGTCGACCACAGCAACACCCATAGCGGCGACATCGGCCGGGAGCAGGAAGAAACCCAGTTTCAGGCCCAGCGTTTTGACCCGCAGCAGCAGGTGCAGGGCCAGAACAACTTTTAACCGGCTTCAGGCTGTGCGCCGCGCGACTCAGGCGGTGTTCGGCTCCAGTTTTTTCATCTGCCAGGCGATCCGTACCAGCTCGCTCCTGAGCTGCATGCGTGCCTCGGCATCCAGTCCGGACAGGCTGCTCGGCAGGCTCATGCGGCGTGGCGAAATGGCGGGGCCCCTGGACGCAAACACGATGCTGTTGCTTCTTTCCACGGCCATCACTTCGACTGCGTTGCCGCTGAAGCTGCGGCTGATGCGGCCCACCTGCAAGGGGTAGTCGGAGTGGTCGCAGTGCAGATTGACCACCAGCACACCATCGGCCGCGAGGGCCGCAAAACAGTCGTCGTAAAAGCACTGTGAACACAGCGCCGCCGGCTGGCCCTGGTGGTCGAAACCGTCCACCAGCAGCACATCGAAACCGGGCGCCTCCTGCTGCAGGTACAGCGCCCCGTCGGCGGCGATCACCTGGAAGCGATCGTCGTCCTCGGGCACCTTGAACTCGCGGCGCAAGGCGATCACATGCGGGTTGATCTCCAGCACCGTCATCCGGCTGGCCGGCAATTGCCGGTGGCAGAACTTGGCCAGCGAACCGCCGCCCAGGCCGATCATGCCGATGTGAACCGGCGCCGGCCTGAACAGCAGGAAACCCATCATGGTGCGGGTGTAGTCGAGGTCCAGGTAGCCCGGTCGGCGCAGCAGCATGCGGCTTTGCAACTCGCCCAGCGTGAAATGCAGCGATTTGCCGGCGCCGTCCTCGCGCACAAAAGGCTTGACGTGTTGCAGCGAGAGGAAGTCGCCGCCGGCGGGGGTCCGTGTGTCCGTCATGGTGGGCATGGCAGGCAGCGGGGTCACCGGACCGGCGCCAGCCTGCGCAGGTCGATCACGATCGCTGGCAAAGCCATGGCCACCAGCAGCAAGGCAATCGGCAGCGTGGCGCTGAAGCCCATCGCCTTGAAGGCCAGCGCGCCGGCGATACCACCGGAAAAAAACAGGCCGAGCAGGCTGGCGTGAGTGAACAGTTTGTCGGTATTGGCCCGCACGAACTGGATGTCGTTGGCTTTTTTGGAGTGGTTCCAGTAAATCAGGCGGCCCAGCTCAATGCCCAGGTCGGTGATGACGCCAGTCATGTGCGTGGTGCGGATCTCGGCATTGGAGATTTTGGTGACGATGGCGTTTTGCAGGCCCATGATGAAACACAGGAGCAGCACGGCGGTGGGTACCAGCAGGCTGGTGAAGGACGTCAGGTTGGCCCCGACCAGGCCGAACACCAGCAGCAACACGGCCTCCAGAAGCAAGGCCAGCGCGTATTTGCTACGCAGCGCATGGCGCCGCGCCCAGCTGATCAGCAAGGTGGTGGTGATGGCGCCGGCGACAAATGCGGCCAGCGAGATCAGACCGGCGAGTGCCAGACCGATGCTGCCCAGCACCAGGTCATCGGCCACCGACGAGACGATGCCGGTCATGTGCGAGGTGTAGCGGTGCACCGCCAGAAAGCCGCCGGCATTGATGGCGCCAGCGACAAAGGCCAGAATGCCGCCGAACTGCCGGTTGCTGCGACGAGTGCGCTCCCGTGCGGTGAGCTGGAGCAAAAAGGTGAAGAGCATGGCGAAGATCCCATTATCGGCTTGTGAGTCTGGTCGCAGGCAGGCCCTGGCTGTGCTGGATTCGGTGCTGGCACGACACGAATGTGGCAAACAAGAGAAAAACCAGCCTCTCGCCCATGCTGGACGGGCGCAAGTTGCTATTGAATTTATAGCAATTTCTGCCGACCAAAGGGGCGCCAGATGGCTGTACCCGCGAAGGTCTATAGCGAAGCGTTGCTTGTATCCGCTGGCGCCACTTCCCTGATCCGCTTTTCGCAGCTGCGTTTGATCCGGGGTAGGGCTGACAACCCAGAACAGGGGGCGGCAGATGCTGGCCCAGTTCAACTGGGGGCCGGGCGTCCTGCCAGCAGCGTCTGGAGTGCAGGTCTACCTACTGCCTTCGCGCAGGCCGTGCAGCGATAGCAGAGCTGGAACTGGACCTGATGTTGGCCAGTGTCTGGCGGCAGCCTCAAAGTAAAGCTTTTCCAGCGTCCTGTGCTGACATCTGACCGTTGATCTCGCGGGGCTGACGAAGCGTGCGCTCGTAGACCGCGAGGTCGCTCCGGTAACAAGCACAGGCGACTTGCTCCAGCGCTGCAGCATCCATCAGCATGACATAGCCCCGGGTGTAGCTGATGAGCCCGTGCCTTTGCAGCGATCGCGCGGACTGGGAAATACTCTCGCGGCGGACGCCGAGCATGCGGGCGAGAACTTCATGCGTCAGGAACAGCTCATTGGCATGAGCCCGGTCTCTCGTCATTAGTAGCCAGCGCGCAAGGCGTTGTTCGACCGTATGAGAATTTTTGCACGCCACCTGTTGCGCGAGGTGGCTCATGCGCACATCAATGTAGCGGTTAAGAACAATGCGCAAACAGGAATCTCCCGCAAGAAGTTTTTGCAGCGATCGACGGTGAATTTTGAAAGATCTTCCTGCACCCTGAACCACACTTGTAAACGCGCAGTCCCTTACGCCCAATACCAGCGAAGTGTTGACCATGCCCTCATTGCCGATCAGGCCAATTTCCAGACCATCAGCGCTATTTCCGGGCAAAAGCGTCGCTACAACGCTGTCCACAGGAAAGTACGCGTGGTCAGAATTTTCGCCAGACCGGGTCAAGACGGTTTGAACCTTCAGTTCAATCATTTCACTGTGTTCAAGAAAAATCGCACGATCGTCCGCCGGCATCAGTGCAATCAGGCGATTGGCTAGCGACAGATCCTTTTGCAGCGGCAAGTGAACTGACGTAAACGGTGGGTTGGGGGCGGTCACCCGGAGTTCCGGACGATGAGCCAGGCGGCTGATCTTGCGATGCGCGCTTCAGGACACAGGCACCGTTACTGTCGCAGATGTTGTGCGTGAAGGTTTCCCTGGCGCACCGGGCTTCAAATCAAAATTCCTGCCATCCGCACTTTGGCAGCGTCCGCTGACGCGGGGAAAACCGGAGTCCAATTGACACTGCAACACCTTTGCGCTGGTGGCAAACAGAAAGGCACGGCCCCAATTGCCGACCTGGGCGTCGCCGGGCGCTGGACTGCCTTTCTGTGGGTTGGCTGCGTAGTTGCCTCGGTACACCAAGCCATCAATGTTGACTGAGATAGCCTGGTTCTTGATGGCGTATTCACCCTGATAATTGCGGCCCTCGGTAGTGAATACTGCAGCGCCAGACTGCGGTGCCGACACGGCCAAACTCGCAAGGCCCCACGGCGAGGCGAAGACCATCGCATTCAGCATGGATAGAAGAAATTTGTTCATGGATTTTTACTTTATGGAGTGACGGGGCGGACGGATGGTCGTTCCATGCCGACATCTATCAATGCTCCGGGTTCTGCCGTGTGAAGCGCCTCGGTCAAAGGGCTGTCAGCGTGTCGGAAAGCGCCCACACCCGCGGTCCCAGTTCGGTCCTCAAAAGTAGCTGTTGGCATTTGATGCGCCGAATCAGTAAGCAACCGTCACAGTTGGTAAATCCGTGTTTCGCAAGTCCGACAAAAGGTTACATAAAAGCCAGTCATCGGCACATTTTCCCGCCCTTTTTCTGTTGCGCTGAGGCGTTTTCGGTTTTTTGTCCAGCGACTCAGGCCAATCCGTTCCGCACGTTTTAGGACCTGCTGACGTGTAAGAACAGTCCTACGTCTAGGAAATTCAAGAAAAATTGCTAGCCTAAATTTTGTAGGCAAAGACCTACAGAATTACTCGACAGATCGGAGATATTTTTTGGGGGCGAAGAGTTTTAGTAACTCTTAAAAAGACTCAAATTTGCAAGAAAAAAGCGTAGGACAATTCCTACGCTTTTGCCACGAAATTGGCGGCATATCCTCTACGCTTTGTAGTCCAAGTCCTACAGTAATGTGCGGCAACACACATAACGCCAAGGTTTTCCGATCAGCGTCACATTAGCGCCATGCCAGCAGACAAGCACTTGACCCGCGTTGACGTACACGGCAACTCATGCGAGTGGTGAACATGGTGTTTTTTGCTGGACTCAGGTTTTGACGCACTTATATTGCACTGGACTTTTATGCATAGACGAAATTTTTTTCTTGGAACTGCTGCGCTTAGCGCGACTCTATTGGGCGGCATGCGCCCCAGTCTTGCCCAAACCGTAGATGCCTGTGTTCCTGCACCCCCTGCAGGGGGGATCAACGCGGTCGCGGAAATCAAGGCGCTGCGAATTCCTACAGGCCCCTATGCCGGCGCGTACGAAATTGCGCCGAATGGACTTTCCAACTGGTACTTCTCGAATCTCGGATTGATCGCCATCGTCCAATATCTTGATGCGCCCGACCTCGACAAGTACATCCGAACCTACCTGGACCTGTACATCAGCAAGCTCGAACCGGATGTGTCCATCAAGGATGTGCATTTTCCGTTTGGCCGCGCCAACACCAGCAGCTTCACGCTGGCAATGGCCGACTCGGATGACTCCTACGCCGCAACGACATTGACCCTGGCGGTGCGCTACCTGCGGGCCAGCCAGAACTGGGCCTGGTGGGACAAGAACAAAACCAGACTCAAGGACATGGCTTACCGAAATATTGCCCTTGCGGTGAAACCCAATGGCTTGACAAGTGTTTTTCAGGCCCCCCGCAATCAGACCAACAACGCAGGGTATTTGATGGACAACTCCGAGGTCTATCGCGGCCTGCGAGACTTTGCTGCCATGCTCAGGGAGCGTGGGGACACGGGCGATGCGGCCTACTACGACTTGTTTGCGAAAAACATCGCCACCGCAATGGCAACTCTTTTCAGCCCTGCGGCCAATGCTTTTCGCATGGCTGATCTGTCCATCCAGACCGAGACTTCGTTCTACCCAGGAACCACCTGTCAGGTGTTCCCCCAAGTGTTTGGTGTGACGGAGTGCGCACCTTACTACGATCGCGCATGGAACTTCCTGGCAGTCAATTCGCCGGGTTGGGAAGCGGGCAAGCTTGACCCCTATCCATTTGCTGTTTTGGGGCTGGCTGCGGCGAAGCGCGGCCTGACGACCGTTGCCAAAGCGCAGCAGGCCTCGATTGAAAAAACATTCACCACCAACCGTCCGATGATCACCATCAACGAGCTTGGCTTTTATCAGCGAACCAAAAGCGTTCTTTCAGGACGGACCGACGTCTAGCGGCAGACGGCACTGACTTCCGGGGCAAAAAATCACGCCCCGGAAAGTCAAAAAAGCCCCGGGCATTATTAATGTGCCGGGGCAGACTGCCATCCATTGACGCTGGCGGCGCCATCTTTGGCCACCAGATGGCGCTGCGTTTCGTCTGGGCATTGCCGGTTCGTGTTGTCAATGCGGGTTCGAGCGAGCGCGAGCAGAAAGCCAATCGGGATAAACGGCGACGACGCACGACGCCGCCTGAAGTTCGAAGACGCGCTTTTCTGCTCAATAGTTTCGGGCTTCAGTACCACGCGTTCTCAACGGCGCATTTGCCTACACAAGCACGGGCTCCATTTCCTGTATTTCGCTTGCGCGTCTAACCAGATGATGCAAATGGGAATGAGATAGTGGCCGGCCGATATTTTTTTCCTTGTCGTATTTTTTTCAACAAGAGTTGTCTGTACGGGCGTTAGCGCGCCCCCTCAACTCACTCAAGGAATGATCATGCTTGGACATTATTTAACACGAAACCAGGTTGCCGATGTGGTGCAACGCCGCTCCGAACGCCGCGACTTTTTCAAGAAAAGCAGCGGATTCGCAGCGGGAATTGCTGGCGGCGCCATTTTGACAGCGTGCGGCGGCGGTTCGTCGTCGTCGGTCGCGCAGGCCCCGCCCGGCCCTTCCGATGCCGACATCTTCAACTTCGCACTCAACCTTGAATATCTCGAAGCGCAATTTTATGCGTTCGCCGCAAATGGCACGGGTTTGCCGGCCTCGCAGTTGACTGGTACCGGTACCCAGGGTGCTGTCACGGGCGGTCGCGCGGTGACTTTTGTGGATCCGGTGGTTCGCCAATATGCCAAGGAAATAGCCGGCGACGAAATTGCGCACGTGGCTTTTCTGCGCACCACGTTGGGTGCCTCTGCCGTGGCTCAGCCTGCCATTGACATCGGCGGTACCGATCCCAACGGAGCCTTCTCGACCGCTGCGCGTACCGCTGGCCTGGTCGGCCCCGGCGTCGCGTTTGATCCCTATGCCAGCGACGAAAACTTTCTGCTGGCCGCGTACATTTTTGAAGACGTCGGTGTCACCGCTTACAAGGGCGCGTCTCCGCTGATCCAGAACAAGACATTCCTGGAGGCGGCCGCAGGCATTCTTGCCGCCGAGGCTTACCACGCTGGCCTGATTCGTACCGTGCTGTACGCCAAGGGCGTGGCCACTCCCGCGTTGAGGAGCTCGGCGGACGCCATCTCCAACGCCCGCGACTCCCTTGACAACAGCCAGGACGTGGACCAAGGCATCAGCCCGATTGGAGACAGCTCAAACATCGTCCCCCTCGACAGCAACGGCCTGGCTTACAGCCGAACCCCTGGCGATGTGCTGAACATTGTTTACCTCAATTCGGGTGCGGTGTCCCGGGGCGGTTTCTTTCCGGCTGGCGTCAATGGCGCACTGGTGCTCAGTAGCGCGCTTGCCTAAAGGGGAAGAGGCCTCGCCCGTCGGCGAGGCCACTTCGTTTTGTTTCTTCCGGAGAACAGCCATGCAGCGACCTTTGCCACGTGCCGAAAAAAATGCCGCCGCGCCTGCCTGGGTTCAGTGGCGATGGCGGCATTTCCTCGGCTTGGCCATTGTGTCAGCCGGCGCAGTCGTCTTGATGGCGGATATGTTGAACCACTGGGCTGACTGGGACCCTCGCATCAAGGGTGCACTCACCGGGGGTGCCATCGCAGCGCTGGCAACGGCTCTGGGCACGCTGCCTGTGGTGTTCTCTCAGAACTTTTCGCAGCGCACTTACGACACGCTGCTCGGTTTTGGGGCCGGCGTCATGTTGGCAGCCAGTTCGTTTTCGCTGATCATTCCTGCCCTCAATGCCGCGAAACAGCAAGGCGCCAGTGCCTGGGGCGCTGGCGGTATTGTCGGCGCAGGCATTTTGTTAGGTGGCTTGCTGCTACTTTTTATAGACCGCGTTGTACCGCACGAACATTTTGTCAAAGGCCTGGAGGGCCCAGCGGCACTCAAGATGAAGCGAGTCTGGCTGTTCGTCTTTGCCATCAGCCTGCACAACCTACCCGAGGGCTTGGCCATCGGCGTGGCGTATGCTGGCACCGACCCTCTGGCCGCCCTTGCGCTGGCCACTGGCATCTCTATCCAGGATGTGCCGGAAGGGCTGGTGGTTGCTCTGGCGCTGCGCGGCGTGGGTTACGGGCGGTTCGTCTCTGCTGGTCTGGGCGTTCTGTCGGGGCTGATTGAGCCGGTCGCGGCGGTATTCGGCGCAGCGGTCATCAGCCTGTCCGCGGGGCTGTTGCCTTGGGGCCTGGCCGCCGCCGCTGGCGCCATGCTGTTCGTGATTAGCCATGAAATCATTCCCGAGTCGCACCGGGAGGGGCATGAGCGTTCTGCCACATGCGGTCTGATGCTGGGATTTGTATTGATGATGATGCTGGACACTGCGCTCGGTTGATGTCCGAATTCGGGCCCTTTTGTGTCTGGATTTGGAGCCCGACTTTGCCGGGACCCTATTTCACCCATTGATTGAGTTGAATGATGGGCAAGAGCACTGCGAGCACGATCAGCATCACCACCAGGCCCATCACCACAATCAGCAGGGGCTCCAGAATGGTTGCCATGGCCATGGCGCGGCGTTGCACTTCTGTCGATAGCTGTGTCGCCACGCGCTGCAGCATTACCGGCAACTGACCGGTTTGCTCACCGAGACGCGCAAACATGCTCACCAGTCCGGGAAAACGTGTCTTTTGCGCCAGTGCAACCGCCAGTGGCGCGCCCTCACGTACCAGCACTAGTGCATCCAGAGCATCGGCACGCATGGCGCGGTTGGACAAGGTCTCCGCAGCAGCCTGCAAGGCTTTGAGAATGGGAACGCCCGCGCCAGCCAGCATCGCCAGCGTGCCAGCAAAACGGGCTGCGTTGTAGTCGCGGGTGACGCGGCCGATGATGGGCAACTTCAATGTGGCGGTGTCAAACTTCTCGCGAAAGCGCTCACCTTTCAGTGCCAGACGCAGGCCAAAGGCCATCACTGCCAACACCCCTGCCGCCGCCCAGCCATAGCTGCGTACAAAGGCGCTGATGGCGAGCATGGCTACCGTCAAAAAAGGCAGCGCCTGTTTGGTACCCAGAAAAACATTGGCGACCTGCGGCACCACGTAGCCCACCAGAAACATCACAATCACGACCGCCACCAGCGTCACAATCGCAGGGTAAAGCGCGGCGCCCAGGAGCTTGGACTTGAGTGTCTGGCGTTCTTCAAGATCATCGGCCAGGCGTTCGAGCACCTGACCCAGATGCCCGGTTTGCTCGCCAGCGCCGATCACCGCGATGTAGATGTTGGAAAACTCGCGCGAGTGGTGGGACAGCGCTCTTGCAAAAGTCGCCCCCCCGTTGACTTCTGCGCGCAGTGAGGCCACCAGATTGCGCTGTTTGTCGTCTTCCGCTTCCTCGGTCAGCGCAGTCAGTGCACGTTCCAGCGGCAGTCCGTAGGAAACCAACCCTGCAATCTGACGGGTCCAGATCGCCAGCCCAGTGGCGCTGAACACGCGACCGCCAAATAACGGGGTCTGCAATACCGACTGCGTGCTGCCGAGTTTTCCGTCACTGGCCACCGGGTTGACGGCCAAGGGCACCAGGGCCTGGATCCGCAGCATGCTGCGAGCGGCCTTGACCGTATCGGCCTCAATGATGCCCCGGCGAAATTTACCGTCGCTTTGCATGGCTTCAAAAGAGTAGGCGGGCATGGCTTGCTTTGTCGGTTGTTTTGGTTGCTTGTTTTCGTCGGCTGTTGGCGAGTGCGGTATGTCAGTCGCGGGTCACCCGCAGCAACTCTTCGCGCGAGGTGATGCCTGCTGTCACCAGCCGCGCGCCATCGTCGCGCATCAGCGTCATGCCGGCCACCAGCGCGGCAATCCGGATTTCCGCCTCGGAAGCGCGGGTGTGAATCTGGGCGCGGACGGCGTCGTCAGTGACCAGCAACTCAAACACGCCCGTGCGGCCCGAATACCCGGTCTGGCCGCATTGCGCGCATCCCGCTGTCAGCGGCGAGCTGGTGGCGTCTGTATTGCAGAAAGTACAGCGCTTGCGTACCAGTCGCTGCGCCAGCACGCCCAGCAGCGAGGAGCTGAGCAAAAAAGGTTCGATGCCGATGTCTGTGAGACGCGTCACGGCGCTTGCGGCATCGTTGGTGTGCAGCGTGGCCAGCACCAGGTGGCCGGTCAGCGACGCCTGAATCGCGATCTGCGCGGTTTCAAAGTCACGGATCTCGCCGATCATGATCACGTCTGGGTCCTGCCGCAGGATGGCACGCAGGGCCTTGGCAAAGCTGAGGTCAATTTTGGCGTTGACCTGCGTCTGGCCAATGCCGTGCAGTTCGTACTCGATCGGGTCTTCGACGGTCATGATGTTGCTGGCACTGGCGTCTAGCCGCTGCAAGGCGGCATACAGGGTGGTGGTCTTGCCTGAGCCGGTCGGGCCGGTGACGAGGATGATGCCGTGCGGCTGTGCAATCAGGTGCTCGAAGCGACGCAGCACATCGCCCTGCATGCCGACGGACTCCAGACTCAGCTTGCTCTCGCTTTTGTCCAGCAGACGCAGCACGGCACGCTCTCCATGTGCGCTTGGCAGTGTGCTGACACGCACGTCCACAGCGCGTGTGCCAATGCGCAGCGAGATGCGACCGTCCTGCGGCAAGCGTTTTTCCGAGATGTCCAGGTCCGCCATGATCTTCAGACGCGAGATCAGCGCCGCATGCAGGGCCCGGTTGGGTTGCACTACCTCACGCAGCGTGCCGTCCACCCGAAACCGCACGCTCGAATGCCGCTCATAGGGTTCAATATGGATGTCGCTGGCACCGTCGCGCGCGGCCTGCGTCAGCAGGGCGTTGAGCATGCGGATGATGGGCGCGTCATCAGACGTCTCCAGCAGGTCCTCTACTGCAGGCAGCTCCTGCATGATGCGGGACAGGTCGGCATCGGACTCCACTTCACTGACCACGGCGGCGGCGCTCGACTCACCGGCAGCGTAGGCCGCGCTGATACGCTGGGCCAGCACGCCAGCTTCGGACCGTGCCATTGAAAGCGCGGTACCGTGCGTGGCGTATTTGCGCATCACCTCACCGATGGCGTTCAGGTCCGGGTTGGCGTCATGCCAGAGCGTGAGTTCATGACCGTCGTCCTCTAGAAGCAGCGCGTTGCTGCGGGCAAAAGCATAAGGCAGTGGGTAGAGCATGGGGGTTAGCGCAGCGGCACGGGCGGAGCGGCCAGGGGCGGTGGAGGAACAAAGGGTGCCAGTGGCGGCAAAGTGCCCCCAGGCGTTTCCGGGCGTGGGGCGGGTGGGACGGGCGGAACTGCTGCCGGCATGACCGGCGATTCATTGATGGGCACCATGACTCTGGGAACTGGCTGCGAATCTCTTTGAACGCCGCGCATCAGGTCATAGCGGTCCATCGACAAGGTATCGGTTGCCGATGCGTCCCGCACCACCACCGGCCTGAGAAATACCATCAGGTTAGTCTTTTTGCGCGATCGAGTTTCGCTTTTGAACAGGTTGCCGACAACCGGGATGTCTCCCAGGACCGGTACTTTTTCCTGATTGCCGGAGTACTCGTCCTGCAGCAGTCCCCCCAGGACCACGATAGCGCCGTCATCAACCAGCACATTGGATTCGATGGAGCGTTTGTTGGTGATCAGGCCGGTGCTGGAGTTGATGGAGGAGGCCTGCACGCTGCTGACCTCCTGAAAGATCTGCATCTTCACTGTGCCGTTTTCGCTGATCTGGGGCTTGACCCGCAGGGTCAGGCCGACGTCTTTTCTCTCAATGGTCTGAAAGGGATTGACGGAGCCGCCGTTGCCCCCCCCGGTGTTGGTGAAAGAGCCCGTGACAAAGGGCACATTCTGACCAATCACTATGCGCGCCTCCTCGTTGTCCAGCGTCAGGAGGTTGGGTGTTGACAGGATGTTGCCGTCGCCACTGGCTTCCAGAAACCGCGCCAGAAAGCCCAGCACATACATGCCGTTGGCTTGCCGGTTGGCGATGCCAATATTTCCGCCGGTAGAGGGCACTGCGGTACCGGCGCCGCCAGCGGCCTGTGCAGCGAGCGTGATGATATTGGCGCCGCCTATGCTGAAGTTCGTTCCCAGCAAGCCGATGGCGCCATCGCCTTTCCTGCCGAGCGAGCCCTGAAACTGGATGCCAAATTCAGCGGCCTTGTCAGCATTGACTTCCGCGATCAGGCTTTCCACAAACACCTGGGCGCGTCTGGCGTCAAGTTTGTCGATGACGGCGCGCAGTTGCCGGTATTGCGGCTCGGGCGCGGTGATGATCAGCGAGTTGGTGGAAGGGTCGGCCTGGATCTGGCCCCCGGTGGACGGTTGGGCGCTGACCAGGCTGGTGGTGAGGGTGCTGCTGCTTCCTGACCCGCTGCCATTGCCACTGCCAGTGCCTCCGCCCGGAGGCGGCGGGGCGTTGGCGGCAGCGCCGGCGAGGCTCAAGGCGACGGGACCCGCGGATGTTGCAGCCAGCGCCGCACGCAGTGTGGTCGCCAGTTTGGTTGCATCAGCGTTTTTAAGATAGACCACGTAGATATTGCCAGTAGCCGCGTCCTTGCCCGTACTGTTGAAAGCCGCCTGGTCCAGTTTGTCAACCAGCGTTCTGACGAGCGCAATGCGGGCCGGATTTGCTGCACGCAAGATCAGCGAGTTACTGCGGGGCTCGGCCAGCAGCGTGGTTTTAAACGAGGTGTCGGTCTGTCCCGGTGCGATGGTGCCGGGACCGCTGGAGTCGATCAGGCGGTTCACGATGGGCGCCAGATCGGTCGCGATGGCGTGCTGCAGCCGGATGATTTCCACTCCCGTCGCATTGGCGATGTCTAGCGCCGCAATGATGGTGCCAATGCGGCGCAGGTTGTCAGCGTAGTCAGTGATGATCAGCGAGTTGTTGCCGGGGTTCACATTGATGGTGTTGTTCGGACTAATCAGGGGGCGCAACACTGGCACCAGATTGGTGGCTGTTTCATGGTTCAGCCGGAATATCTGCGTCTGGATCTGGCCGCTCGCGGTGGGCGGTGAAGTGGCGGAAACCGCACCGCTTTGCAGCTTGGCATCGGCCTCCGGGACCACCAGAAACAGACCCGAAGATTCCACCAATGCAAAGCCCTGGGTCCGCAACTGGGCTGAAAACAGGCGCAAGGCCTGCGCGGGTGTTGCGGGCACGGCGGTCACCAGCGTCATGGTGCCTTTGACGCGGGGGTCCACCACCACATTGCGGCCGCTGATCACGGCCATGGTTCGTGAGACAGCCTCTATCTCGGCGTTGATGAAATTGAGTGTCACCGGAGCCCCGGAACGCGATGCGATGCTCGGCGGCGTGGGAAAGGCTCGCGCCGTTTGCGCGTCTGATGAGGCTGCGGCACCCATCAAGACGAAGAAGAGGGTCATCAAAAAGGCCGCGGCTTGGGGCTCAAGCCCGATGCCATAAGTCAGGACCGCGCGGGAGAGGGAGTGAGTTTTGGTCATGCTTTTAGCCAAGAGTGATGATGGAGCGTGCGCCGTCGCGGCGCCCGATGATGTTCAACAGATTGGCCAGCGCAGCCTCGTGCTCGGGCGCCGCTGTGGCGATGCCCTGAAAATTCAGTCGTGAGCCAACCCAGCGACCGGTTCCAGTTAACTGCAGGCTGCCTTCCAGGGTGGCCAGCTTGAGCTCGGTGGCCGTGCCCCCGGTCAGTGAAAGCTGGTAACTGCCCATGGGCTTGAGCGTGGTCAGGCTGGAGGTGAGGTCTAGGGCGGTCAGTTCGGCTCGCCCTGCAAGCACCGCCTGCCCACTCAGCCATTCGAGCGCCAGGCCCTGCGTCATCAACCGCAGCTTGCCACCTGCCCGCACGGTATTCCAAGGGGCGCCCAGACCCGATAGCAGAGGCGCAGGCCATTCGGATGCACTGTCAAAAATCTGCAGGCGGACGCCACCCCAGCGAGGCTGTGCGCGCGCTTGCACAGGCAGGGGAGCGCAGCAATCGGCGCTCAGCGCAAGCCCCAGCGCAAAACCAGCCGGTCGAAGTTTCCATCTCACGCGGCCCGGCAGGGCTGCACTGTCGCGGCTCCCTGAGCCGCCGGTCAGCACCAACCGTCCCGAACCAGTCCAGACGGTGCCGATCGTCTCGACGAGCTGGGCGCGCCCTGACGTCGCCTGGTAGAGCGCGGCGGCCAGCCAGGCCGCCGGCGCTAACAGCACCGCCGCCACGACCAGGCCCGACAAGGCGCCGAACACAGCCCATCGCCACGGTGCAGCCTCAGAAAGAGGGCGGGAGTTTTTTGTCGGATGCAACATGGCGCAGCTAGGTGTGGGATGGGAGGGGGTTGGCTCAGACTTAGGTGGGCGGCAGGCTCAGGACGATGGAGCCACTCCACACCGCTTGCCCCGGTGGGAGGGTGTTGGTGCGCGTCAGGCGCACCTCGCTGGGTAGCGCCCGTGCATTCACCCGCGCCAGTGGGAGCCATTTCGCCAGTGCGTTGGCTGGGGCGTTGCGCAAGGTGACGGTTGCGCTGTCGCCAAGCACGCTCAGTTGGGCTGCAGCGCCGAACTGTTGGCGGACTGCGGCGTCCAGCGCGCGCAGTGCTTCGTCGCGACTGAGCTTTGGGGCCGTCTGTAAAGCCAGTGCCTGGGCGCGCAGGCTTTGCATTTTTTGCCACTGCACCTCAAGGCTGGCTTGCGCAATTTGTCCCTGGCTCAGCGTACGAAGCGGCGGCGCCACCAGCAGCCACCACACCAACGCCAGACCGGCCAGCGCCGCTGCGCTGCGGATCAGGCCTTGCTCGCGAGGGGTCGCTTCGGCCCAGCGGTCCCGTAGCAGGGACAAAGAGGTGGTCATTTTCATCGTGGTCCACCCGCTGCGGCGACTTGCTTGACGAAGTAAGTGTCTTCCTCCTGACGTGCGGCGTAACCCAAGCGCTGGAGTTTTTCGGATATGTCGGTGGCTTCCGGGACCTGGAGTTGCAGGCCTTTGAAGCGCGCTTCGCCAGCCATGAACTCGATGGCGCCAAGCGAGAGATCTGCTCGGGCGACCGAGCCAAGCGCCGCCAGAATCGGTTCCAGATCGCGGTTCGTCGCAGCGCCGGAAGCCTGTCGCAACAATGCCAGTTCGCGCTCCATTTGAAGCGGCGCGTCAACCACCAGCTTGACCTGTGGAAAGGTCTGCGTGAGTGTGGCCGCAAGCGCCACACGCCGCATTTGCACGGTGCTTTGGACCTGCCAAGACCAGACATTCAGGCCCACAAGGTTGACGATCAACAATAGCGCGAGGCCCCAGCGTACGGGCCGTCCGGCGGGCGACTGCAGCAGCTTGCGGCCGAGGGCGGTCAAGTGTTTGACAGTTCGCAAACGGTGCGAGGATGCCAAATCAGATTGCGCCAGATCCCAGGGGGAGCGGGCCGCTTCCAGCAAGCGCTGGGGCCAGGTAATCAGGCTGAGCTTGCGCTGCAAGAGCTGTTGGGCAAGTTCTGCAACCGCGGGCTCGGAGAAGACCAGGACGTTTTCACCGGCAGACGCATCGGGTACAAGTGACAGCGCTGCAGGCGTCAGCGGCAAACGTATCACACCTTGGGTACCACCGCCGATCATGATCAACTGGGGCAGGCTGGCGCAACTGATCGCATGCAAGCGCAAGGGCCCGATGTCGGGTGCAAATTCTGGCACCACGCGGCCAACCCTGCGCCCTGCCGCCTCCAGCGCCTGGAGGTGGCGGCGCAGCCAGGCTTTGTCGCAGGCCGCCACCCAGACGCTCCCGCTGCCCGCACTGGAAGCTGGTGCGACTGCCAGGTGCATCTGCGCTGCATCATCCAGCAGCCGATCTTCCAGTAAACCTTCCAGCACTGGCCGCAACCGGGCCGATCCGACCCCAATGCCTTTCGGTAGGTCGACACTGTGCCACGACAGCAGCGCCACCGGGACCACCGCTACCACCTCACCGCCGCGCGCGGCAAACGGCAGCAGGGGGGGTGGCACGCAGGCGTGGTCACTGGCGGTGTCACCGTCCGTCGTCAACGCATAGTCATACGCCAGCGTGGCCTCCGCTGCGGTCTGCGGCAAGTAAATGACCAGCGTGCTCACGGCACGCCCCCTGTGCTGTCCGGGATCACGCCGCGATGGCGCCATAACGTGCGGACGGTCAGCCCGTCGCGTTGCAACAAAGAGCGCTCCTCCAGTGTGGTCTGGTCGAGGCGCAAGCTGCCGCGCACCTCAAAAAATCGGGAGCTGACCGTGTGCAGACTTTCGTTGAACTGACCGGGACGACCTGCGCTGACCTGGGTAGCGTCGTTCAGCGCGCGAAAGTGGGCGCGCTGGCGCGCACCCACCAGCTTTTGCGCGTCCGCCATTTCCAGACCTGGCGTGATGGCGTGGATCACCTCGGCGCTGGCTGTGTTGAGGTTGACCGGCGTGCGGGTCGGTAGCAGGGTGATGTACGGACTCAACGCGTTCAGGGACATTGGCGTCAAGCCCAGCCAAAGCAACTCGCTGACGCGCTCCGGCATCAACGGGGCAGGCATGCCGTCCGTGGCCGCTTGCGCCGAGCCTGGATGGATGGCCGAGTGGCCGTTTCGCGTCGCCTGCAGCAGTTGCCCAGCCAGCATCGCCAATTCTGCAGGTGGCAGACCAAGCGTCGCAAACAAACGACTGAAGCAAGCCATGCCTGATTCTGAAACGGCATGGCCGTCGATCAGGTTGGCAACATTGAGCCGACTCTGCAAATCTGTCATTTGGCCCGAGAGAAAGGCATCCTGACCTCTGTCGTCTGCGTTTTTGTCGGCTGACAGAAAGCTTGACAAACGCGCATCGTTCAGTGGCACTGCCCATGGTTCGGCCAGGTGATCGACCCCGCCGGAACGGGCGTCCTCCCGCAGAATCAGGCGAGCCCAATCCAGTGCGCCAGTGAGCAACCAGCTTGACTGCACGCGCGCCCGCTCTGCCGACTCCACTTCCACACCGCGCCATTGCTGCCACAAGGCCGCAGCGGCAAAGGTGGCCACCAGTGTGACGGTGAGCATGGCGCTTAGCAGGGCCACCCCGGTTTGCGTGGCGGATTTTTGCTTGTCGCATGCCGGAGCACTGCAAGGCTGCAAACAACGGGCCCGGCGTCTCGTCACGACTTGTCTCCGCTCAAGGTCGGACTGACCCAGTCGATGGTAAGTGTGCCGCTGATGGCCTGCGAGGCGGACAGCTTCAGCACCAACCGAATGCCATCCGGAATTACCGTCTCGGAAACGATCTGTAAGGCGGGTTGGCCGGGGGGTATCGCCGTCAGCGCACCCGCGCTGGACATTGGGTGGGTCCAGGCGTTGCCCCGAAAATAGAAGATCTGCCAGTTCTCCAGTGGCGCAATGCGCACCTCGCTGGTCTGGTCCCTGGTGTTCGCGCCTTGCGCCCACGCACTGGCGTGGCCCCAGGCATCGCTCCAGCCGCTGGACGTGCGAATCACCGGCGACTGCCAGCGCGCCCATTGGCCCGCGTCTTCGGCGCGGCGAGTCCATGCCACCACCAGCAAGCCATCGCCGGGCGCGGCGGTGCGCCGTGTCAGGCGCAGCACGCGGCCATCCCAGTCCAGCGGGTTGACGTGTGGCGTGTGGGTCAGCGCATCGAGATCAATTTTCCATTGCGCCAGACCGGCTTGCAGGGTGAGAACCTGATCGGCGCGCAAGCTGGTTTGCGCTTGCGCGCGTGCCATTCCGTCCAGGCCGCGCCAGCTGAGGACCGCCAGCAATGACATGACGGTGATTGCCACCATCAGCTCTATCAGGGTGAATCCGCACGCCCGATTTGACCGTAGCCTGATAGCCACCTCGCAGCCCCCGATCAACGCAGCGCCTGTGCGGCCGGCGGGAGCAAAGGGGTAGGTCATGCTGACGTCAGTCATGGGTCACCACAGTGGACAGCCGCAGTACCGGCGCGTTGCCATCGTGGATTTGAGCGTCCACTCGCCGGAACTGGGGGTTCGGTGTCGGCCGGACCGACAGCGTCACCTGCAGGCCGCGACCGGCCTGCTCGCAGAGTGATGTGTTGTCTCCCACACCCGGCATTTGTCGTAGCAGACGAACCTTGATCAATTCATTTTCTGCACACAGGTGGGCCAGCAGCACATCCGACTGGCGCAGTGCGTTGTTGGTCAGGGCCGTGGTGGCCTGCAGGCCGGCGACCAGCGAAATCGCCACGATGGCCAACGCGACCAGCACCTCTATCAAGGTGAAGCCCGATTCAGGATAGGGTGTCGGGCGCGGGCGCGCGGGTTTCATGGTTGATCCCTTGCCTGTACGACGAAGGGTCGCAGTCCGTTAGTGGCAATGCGCAGGGTGCGCTCGGGCTGTTGGTTGTTGACGAGTTCGACTGCTTGCGCGCCGATAATCGGCTCCGGTCCGAGTTGGACGCTGAGGTTCCCGTACACCTCCATGCCCTGAGTCAACCATCGGCCGGGCAGCGCCCCAGGCGGAAGTCCTTCAAAGCGAAAACCCTCAGGTGTGGTGTGCCAGCGCACTGCCACACCGCTGGCGCGAGACTGTGCCCGAGCTGATTCGAACAAGGCCACCAGTCGCTGCGCCTCCCGTTCAAGCGCTGTATCGGAGTTGTCGCGCAGCACCAGTGAAACCCCGGCTGTTGCCATGGCCATGATGGTCAGCACCACCAGAAGCTCCAGCAAGGTAAATCCCCGGTAAGGCCGCGTCGTGCAGGACCGCCCCCAGCGAAGTCGATCCCCCCCGGGGGGCAACGACGTACACGCAGTGACGAGTGTGGGGGCCATGGACGAAGCGCCGGGCCGCCCCCAGCGAAGTCCAGCCCCCTCGGGGGGCAACGACGTACACGCAGTGACGAGTGTGGGGGCCAATTTCCTACTGCCTACTGCCAGCTGCCAATGTCTGCGTTCTTGCCTTCGCCACCGGGCTGACCATCGGCTCCAAAGGACATCACGTCAACTTCACCTTTGACACCGGGGTTGAGATATTGATACGGGCGACCCCATGGATCGTTGGGCAGTTTGTCCAGGTAAGCCTTCCAGTTGATCGGTACAGGCGCACTGGTGGGCCGGGTGACCAGCGCCTGAAGGCCCTGGTCTCCGTTGGGCAAACGCTGGTTGTCCAGCTTGTAGAGCTTGAGTGCCTGGTTCAGGTTGTTCACATCGGTGCGGGCGGCCATCACGCGCGCATCGTCGGCGCGGTCCAGCACGTTGGGAACAATCAATGCAGCCAGTACACCGATGATGACCAACACCACCATCAGCTCGATCAAGGTAAAACCACGGGCCCGGAACGCGCCCAACTGATTGTGTGTAGGACACGACGACGCAATGCCATGGCCTGACTTGTGACAGGGTCGCTTGCTGTGGGATGATTCCTGGGTGATGTCAAATCTGCAAAGTGCAATCGGTTGGCGGATGGCGACTGCGGTCGTCTGGGCGGCCGTTGCCATGTCCGGCTGGTACTGGACCCAGGTGGGTCTTGCTGCCGGAGGACCCTCCATGACGGACACACCACCTGCTGCGGCAGCCCCTGAAATTTCGAGCCCGATGGAACTGGCTCGGCTCCTCGGGGCGGTTGCGCCTGCAGCCGCCGGACCTGGACCCGGCCCGCAAGACCGCTTTATCCTGTCAGGCGTGATTGCCAGCCTGGTAGGCCAGGGCGCTGCGTTGATATCGGTGGATGGAAAACCTGCCCGGCCCTTTGCTGTGGGCTCGGAGCTTGCGCCGGGATATGTGCTGGTGTCAGTTGCTCCGCGGGCGGCGATGCTGGCTGAGGGACTTTTTGCGCCGGTGCGCGCGGTGTTGTCCCTGCCATTGCCGCAACAGGGCGAAGCAACAAGCATTGCTCCGGTCCTCGCGTCTGCTGTCCCGATCACGCCAGGCATTCCGGCTGCCGCCACGCTTGCGCCCGCCGGCGCTCCCGGCGTTGCGCCTTCTGTGGCAATTGAACCGTCGCCTCCGCCCGTCCCCCCAAGGGCCGACGCGCGGCGACAGCCACAGACGTACTTGCGGCGTGACGAGAGACGAACGCCCTGATCTACCCACGGTTCGTGTACGGGAATTGTGAGGATGGCACCACCCTCCGAGCACGAACAAGGCCTTGGCATCACCGGAGCTGCCGCAGGATGGGTGAGCCCAACCACCGCCATGGCGGCCTTTCTCGCAAACACTCTTGATGCCATAAGCTCTCCGTAGAGGAATCGCAGAAAGAATGCTGCTACCTGACCTCAGATATCAGCCTATTTATGTGTGAGTGCAGCAGGTCGGGTGGTGCGCGCGAGCGGGCGTAGGACAAGACCTGTTTTTCAGGCGATGGGCTGGCGGCCGTCGCGATCTTTACGTCAGATCCGGCAGCGGTGTTTCGCTTTGGGCAAGCAATGCGTCGAGGGCGTGATCGACCACGCCCGAGGTGTTGATTGGGCGCATCAGCCCTTGGGTGATCAGGCGTTCGCAGATGCGCTTGGTCATGGAATGGGGCTGACCACCATGACTGACGAACATGAACAGCGTGCCTCGCGCACTGGCCAAGATCAGCTGGGCGCGCAGCCAGCGACGCTTGGAGTGCAGGTCAACCCAGCGACCTTCTCGCAAGCCAAGAAAAATCTGGAACCTGCTTACATTTAGTGTGCGTGTGTTCAGGCGGGTCTGCTTGCTGCCCTGGAGCATCGTGATACTGGAAGGGCAGCCGTTACTTTTCTGATCAAAAAGCTTCACAGCCCTTTTCCTATAAGAGTGTCGAGCTATTTATTTCATAGCTGAATTGATTTTTGCAGTGCGTGGGTGGTCACTCGGTGGATGGCCATAGAGAGGTGACGTGCAAATTTTTCCCAAAAAAAGCCACCACAAACCGTTGCAGTTCGTGGTGGCTTGGGCACTGTTCACCGGAACATTGGCAGGGGCCACGACCGGTTGAAAGTACAGGTTGGACGCCTGGCTTAGTTCGGCACCAGCACCTTGTTGACGACGTGAATCACGCCGTTGGACTGATACACATTGGCAATCGTGACCATGGCCGTGCCGCCTTTTTCATCGGTCACCATTACATTGGAGCCGCTGCTGGTCACGACCAGGGTGTCACCGCTGGCGGTGGTCAGCATGGCGCGGCCATTGCCGGCCATCACACGCTGGCTCAATGCGGCAGCGTCGAGGCGTCCCGGCACCACGTGGGCGGTCAGCACCTTGGTCAGGATGGACTTGTTCTCGGGCTTGAGCAGAGAGTCGACAGCGCCGGGTGGCAGGGCGGCAAAAGCAGCGTTGGTTGGCGCGAACACGGTGAACGGGCCAGGGCTCTTCAGGGTGTCTACCAGGCCAGCGGCCTTGACCGCGGCGACCAGAGTCGTGTGGTCTTTGGAGTTGACAGCGTTGTCAATGATGTCCTTGGTCGGGAACATGGCCGCGCCGCCGACCATGACCGACGGGCCACCGGACATGGTGTTTCCGGACATGCCGCCTGCGCAAGCGCTGAGAAGAACGGCAACGCCGGCTGCAATGAGTAGTTTTTTCATGAGGGCTCCTGATAAAGATGTAGTTGTGGTCTGTGAAACCGTCACAGCGCGCAAGCGTTTTGTTGACCGCTTGTGCAGAGTACGCGGCCAATCGCGAACTGGATGTAGGACAAGGCAGTGACCGGCGCACCGGGCCAGTCGCCAGTCGCTCTGTCGCGGGGGGGCAACCAAACCCCCACCCTGGGCGCGTTGGCTCATGGCAGTGGAGGAGGCGCTAGCCGGCTGCCTCGATGCTCGGAAATCGAACCCGGCTTTATGCATCAAATCGCCCTCCAGCCCATGGCTGGCGAGTTCGGACAGCTATTGATTAAATAGCAAATTGGCATGCCCGGCCCCGGTCCGGGGCGGCTTATGGAGCCCGGCATGACAACCTGATGGATCAGGCCGTCCCGGCCTTCACCTTCAGCCGCCAGGCGTGCAGCAGCGGTTCGGTGTAGCCGCTTGGCTGCTCCAGGCCCTTGAGCACCAGGTCCAGCGCCGCGTTGTAGGCGGCGGAGGTGCCGAAGTTGCCGGCCATGTTTTTGTACAGCGGGTCGCCGGCGTTCTGGCCGTCGACCACGGCGGCCATGCGTTCGAAGGTCTTGACGATGTGCGCTTTCGTGACCACGCCGTGCAGCAGCCAGTTGGCCATGTGCTGGCTGGAGATGCGCAGCGTGGCGCGGTCTTCCATCAGGCCCACGTTGTGGATGTCGGGCACCTTGGAGCAACCCACGCCCTGGTCAATCCAGCGCACCACATAACCGAGGATGCCTTGCGCGTTGTTGTCCAGCTCGGCCTGGATCTCGGCCTCGGTCCAGAAGGGCATCAGCGCGGTCGGGATCTGCAGGATGGCGTCGAGCAGGTTTTCCTCCATGGCCAGCGACTTCTTCTCGTTGACGAAGACTTCCATGTCTTTTTGCAGCGCCGCCACGTCGACCTGGTGGTAGTGCAGCGCGTGCAGTGTCGCGGCGGTTGGCGAAGGCACCCAGGCGGTGTTGGCGCCCGCCTGCGGATGCGCGATTTTCTGCTTCATCATGTCGGCCATCAGGTCGGGCATGGCCCACATGCCCTTGCCGATCTGGGCCCGGCCGCGCAGCCCGCAGGCCAGGCCGATCTGCACGTTGCTCATTTCGTAAGCGCGCAGCCAGTTGGTGTTTTTCATCAGTGGCTTGCGCATCATCGCGCCGGCATGCATGGCGGTGTGGATCTCGTCGCCGGTACGGTCCAGGAAACCGGTGTTGATGAAAGCCACCCGCGCCGCGGTTTCGGCGATGCAGGCCTTGAGGTTGACGCTGGTGCGGCGCTCCTCGTCCATGATGCCGAGCTTGACGGTGTTCTCCGGCAGGCCCAGAAGGGCCTCGACGCGGCTGAACAGCTCCGAGGCGAAGGCTGCCTCGGCCGGGCCGTGCATCTTGGGCTTGACGATATAGATGGAGCCGGTGCGCGAGTTGACGATGGCCTCCTTGCCGATGCGCTGCAGGTCGTGCATGGCAATCGCCACGGTGATCACCGCGTCGAGGATGCCTTCGGGAATCTCCTTGCCGTCGTCGTAGAGGATGGCGGGGTTGGTCATCAGGTGGCCGACATTGCGCACGAACATCAGCGAACGACCGTGCAGCGTGAGCGGCTGGCCGTCGGCGGTGGTGTACTCACGGTCTGGGTTCAGGCCACGCGTGAAGGTCTTCCCGCCCTTTTGCACTTCTTCGGTCAGCGTGCCCTGCAGGATGCCCAGCCAATTGGCGTAGGCCAGCACCTTGTCGTCGGCGTCCACCACGGCCACAGAATCCTCCAGGTCCATGATGGTGGACAGCGCCGCTTCCAGCACCAGGTCGCTGATGCCGGCGGCATCGTCCTTGCCGATGGTGGTGCTGCGGTCAATGCGGATGTCGATGTGGATGCCGTTGTGGCGCAGCAGGATGGACGATGGCGCAGCGGCCTCGCCCTGGAAGCCCACGAACAGCACGTGGTCGGCCAGTCCGGTGGTGGCGCCGCCCTTAAGCGTCACCACCAGCTTGCCGTCATCCACGCTGTACAGCGTGGCATCCTTGTGAGAGCCGGTGGCCAGGGGCGCTGCCTGGTCCAGCACATTGCGCGCATAAGCGATGACCTTGGCGCCACGAGCCGGGTTATAGCCCTTGCCTTTTTCGAGGCCTTCGGTTTCGGGAATGACGTCAGTGCCGTACAGCGCGTCATAGAGTGAACCCCAACGCGCGTTGGCGGCGTTCAGCGCGTAACGGGCGTTGAGAACCGGCACCACCAGTTGCGGGCCGGCCTGCAACGCCAGCTCGTCGTCGACGTTTGTGGCGGTGGCGGTCACCTGGGCTGGCGCCGGCACCAGATAGCCGATCTTTTCCAGAAAGGCGCGGTAGGCCTTCATGTTGCGGATCGGGCCCGGGTTGGCTTTGTGCCAGGTGTCCAGCTCCAGCTGCAGGCGGTCGCGCTCGGCCAGCAGTGCCAGGTTTTTCGGCGCCAGGTCGCTGACGATGGCGTCGAAGCCCTTCCAGAAAGCCGCGCTGTTGACGCCGGTGCCGGGCAAAACCTTGTCATCGACGAAGCCTTGCAAAACCGTGGCCACCTGCAGGCCGTGCAGGGAAGTGCGTGGGGTTGTTGTTGTCATGGTGAGCCTCGAATGGATAGATGAAAAGAGAAGATAAAAGTCAGATGCTGGCGATGGCATCGGGGAAAAACTCCAGCACATCCAGCAGGCTGTTGCCGGTGCGAGCAGGGAGCGTGCCCAGTTCTTCAAAGGGCAGCGCATAACGGTTGACCCACAGCGTCGGAAAGCCATACCAGGTCGCGCCCAGCGCGTCCCAGCTGTTGCAGCTCACAAAGGCGATCTGCCGCGCCGGCAAACCGGTCGCCTGCGGCCCCAGCGCATAGGCGTCGGGATGGGTCTTGTACTTGCGGATGGCGTCGACGCTCAGCACGTGGTCAAGCAGGCCCTCGAGTCCGGCCGAACGCACCGCGATGTCCAGCATGGCGGGGTCACCATTGGACAGGACGCCGGTGACGATGCCGCGGTTCTTCAGCGCCTGCAACACCTCGCGGGTTTCCGGAAAGGCCGACAGGTGCCGGTACTGGTTCATCAGCCGCTCTTCGGCTGAGGCACTGAGCGCCAGCCCGAGGCGCTTGCAGGCATAACGCAGGCCGGCGCGCGTCAGGTCCCAGAAGGACTGGTAAAACTCCCCGCCATTGCTGGTGGTCACCAGCCGGGTGTATTCAATCTGTTTGTCGCGCCAGAGCACACCGAGTGCCTGGCCCTGGCCAGGAAACAACTGTTCCGCGAGCAGGCCCACGCTGTACACATCGAACAGCGTGCCATAGGCGTCGAACAAGACGGCCCTAAGCCGCCTGGGGGCGTGGATTTTATCCATACCCAACTGTATTCGAGACTATGCCGTCAAATAAGAATCTAAAAGTGTGTTTATTAGTGACTTTTTTGAATGTAGTCTGTCTGCATCCACTCAATACGCCGACATCAACAGCTTCTCGTAGTCCGCATGTTGCAAGGGCCGGGGATTGGTTTTGTGGGCGTTGTCTTCCAGCGCTGCGGCGGGAATGCCTGCCAGATCGGCGTGCGTCAGCCCGATCTCGCTCAATCGTGAGGGAATACCCAGACGCACGACCAGGGCTGCCAGGGCCTCGGCAACATTCTCGCCACGCCCCAGACCGGCCTGCCGGCCGATGCGGTCCATCTTCTCGCCCAACGCCGGCTGGTTATGGGCGAGCACATGGGGCAGCAGGATGGCGTTCAGCGTGCCGTGGTGGTGGCCGAGCGCCCCCAGCGGGTGCGACAGCGCATGCACGGCGCCCATGCCCTTCTGGAAACACAAAGCGCCTTCCAGCGAGCCCATCATCATGTTCCAGCGCGCATCCAGGTTGCTGCCATCGGTCACGGCGCGCTCAAGGTTGGCAAATACCCGTTGCATGCCGTCGAGTGCAATCGCATCAGCCGGCGGGTTGACGGTCGGCGAACAGAAGGTCTCGATGCAGTGGGACAGGGCATCCATGCCGGTGGTGGCAGTGATGTGGGCAGGAAGGCCGGTGGTCAGTTCGGGGTCGCAAATTGCCGCGGTGATGATGTCCGGGCAGCGCACACCCGCCTTGATGCCGTTGTCGAAGATGATGACCGCGGAGCGCCCGACCTCACTGCCGGTTCCGGAAGTGGTCGGCATCAGGATCAGCGGTGGTGCATTGATGATCTGGCCCGGGGAGGCGTGGCGGTTGCAGTAATTCCACAGCGGGGGCGCATGGGTGGTCAGGATGGTGATGGCCTTGGCCAGGTCCAGTGCGGCGCCGCCACCGATGCCGACCACGCCGTCGCAACCGTGCTGGCGGTACATCGCGGCGCCGCTCGCGGCCGCCGCTTCCGTGGGATTGGGGGGTACGTCGTCGAACACCGGCAGGTGGTCGGCGCGATCGACGGTTTCAACAGCCTTGGCAAACACCCCCGCGGCACGCACGCCCTTGTCGGTCACGAAGAGCGGACGCTGGATGCCCGCCTTGGCCAGTTCTGCCGGCAGTGCGCGCCGCATGCCGTTGCCGAACTGCACAGCGGTGCCGAAAAGAAGAGTTGTCATGCGGATGCTTTATGGAGGGAAGGCGAAGGAATGATTACAGCGGCCCCAGGTCGGCGCCCGATGAACGTTGCGTCACGCATTTGGTCACCAGGTAGGCGTCCAGCCCCTCGGTGCCGCCTTCCGACCCGTAGCCGCTTTCCTTGACGCCGCCAAAGGGCGATGCCGGTGTCGACACCGTGTAGTGGTTGATGCCGACCATGCCGGCTTCGAGCAGCCCGCTGATGGCGGTGGCGCGGGCCAGCGAACGGGTCATGGCGTAAGCCGCCAGACCAAACGGCAGCGCGTTGACACGGGCGGCGACCTCGTCCAGCGAGGTGAACGAAGCGATCGGCACGATCGGGCCGAAAGGCTCGTCCTGCATGATGCGTGCGTTTTCCGGCACGTCCGAAAAAACCGTGGGCTCGAAGAAATAACCGCGCGTTCCGATGCGCTTGCCGCCGCACGCGAGGCGCGCGCCGCTGGCCAGCGTGTCTTCGGTGAGGGCGGCCATGGCGGCGATGCGCCGGCTGTTGGCCAGGGGTCCCATCTGCACGGCGGCGTCCATGCCGTCGCCGACCCGGATCGCGCGGGCGGCGTCGGCAAAGGCCTGGACGAACTGCGGGTAGATGCCGGCCTGGACGTAAAAACGGGTCGGACTGGTGCACACCTGTCCGGCATTGCGGAACTTGGCAGCGACTGCCTGCTGCGCGGTCCTGGCGGGATCGACGTCATCGAAAACCACGACCGGCGCATGACCGCCGAGTTCCATGGTCGCGCGCTTGACCCCCCGCGCAGCCAGACCCAGCAACAGCTTGCCCACCGGCGTCGAGCCGGTGAAGGAGATCTTGCGGATCACCGGCGAGGCAATCAGGTGTTCGGACACCTGCTGCGGGTCGCCGTACACCAGGCCCAGCACCTCGCCTGGCACGCCGGCTTCATGGAAGGCATTGACAATATGCAGCGCGGTGAGTGGCGTTTCTTCAGCCGGTTTCAGGATCAGCGAGCAGCCCGCAGCCAGCGCACCGGCGATCTTGCGCGCCGGCGTGAGGGCGGGAAAGTTCCAGGGGCAAAAACTCGCGACCGGGCCGACCGGTTCGCGCCGCACCAGCTGGTGGATGCCCGCGTTGCGCGGCACCAGCAGGCGGCCGTAGGCGCGGGTCGCTTCCTCGGCCATCCATTCGATGTTGTCGGCGGATGCGACCACTTCGGCGAGCGCTTCGGCCAGCGGCTTGCCCTGCTCCAGCGTCATGACGCGGGCGATCTCGTCCTGGCGCGAGCGGATGATGCCGACGGCCTTGCGCAGGATGGCTGCGCGCTCATACGCCGACGTGTTTTTCCACAGCATGAAGCCGCGCGCTGCGGCCGCCAGGGCCTGATCCAGTCCCTGCGCGTCAATCAGCTCGACCCGGCCGATGGCCTCTTCGGTGGCCGGATTCACGATGCCGACGGCGCGCACGCCGGGGCTGGCCCAGCGCTGGCTGTTGATGATGGAATACGCTTCTTGCATGGGTCGGTCTTTGGGGTGTCGGCGAAAAGATAAGGGCAACGATGACGCAGGCAGGCCTTGCCAGGCCCGCGCTTCAGGCCGGGCGCAGGCGCACCAGCTGCTTGCCGACGTTGCGGCCGTCAAGCATGTCAATGAAGGCCTGCGGCGCGTTCTCCAGCCCGTCGGCGATGGTCTCGCGGTATGCCAGTTTGCCCGCGGCATAGGCCTGGGCCAGCGCCTGCGTGGCGGCGGGCCAGAGGTCCTTGTGGTCAGACAGCACAAAGCCGCGCATCGTGACGCGGCGGTTGAAGATCTCGCGCAGGTGCTTCACACCATAAGGCTCGGTCGCGTTGTATTGCGACACCAGGCCACACAGCGGGATGCGCGCGAAGTTGTTTAGCAGCGGAAGCACCGCGTCCAGGATGGGTCCGCCCACGTTGTCGAAGTACACATCCACGCCGGCGGGAACGGCTGCGGCCAGTTCTTCGGCAAAACGCGGCGACTTGTAGTCGACGCAGTCGTCAAACCCGAAAGCCTCCTTGACCAGCGCGCATTTGGCGGCGCCACCGGCAATGCCGACGGCACGGCAACCCTGGAGTTTGGCGAGCTGGCCGACCACGCTGCCGACGGCGCCGGAAGCGGCCGACACCAGCACGGTCTCACCAGCCTGGGGGCGCCCGAATGTCATCAGGCCGACCCAGGCGGTGATGCCGGTGGAGCCCAGGGCGCCGAGGTAGGCCGTGGCGGGCGCGGCAGCCAGGTCGATTTTTTGCAGGTCGGCCGCCCCGGCCACGCTGAAATCCTGCCAGCCGAGCCGGCCTACCACCCAGTCGCCCGCTGCCAATCCGCCGATCTGGCTGATGACGACCTGCCCGACGGTGCGCCCGACCAGTGTTTCACCGATCGCCATCACCGGCGCGTAGGAATCCTTTTCTTCCATGCGCATCCGGATGTACGGATCGACCGACAGGTAATCGTTGCGGATCAGCGCCTGCCCGTCGCCGGGCACCGGCACAGGCATGTCCTGCAGCGCGAAGCAGTCGGTGGTGGGGGCGCCGCTCGGGCGTTTGGCGTAAATGACCTTGCGGTTCTTGTCGGAGGGCGTCATGACAGATATCGGCGGCGGGGTGGCGTGTTCAGCTCAGGGTGATGTTGGCTTCGCGGATGACCTTGTCGAGCACCTCACGCTGCTGCGTCAGCCAGACGCCGAACTCCTGAGGCGTGTTGGCAACAGCCACTGCGCCCAGCGGCGCCAGAATCGCTGTCAGCGCCGGGTCCCGGGCGGCCTGGGCCACAGCCTGCTGCATGCGGTTGATGATGGACACGGGCGTGCCGCTTGCGGCGAACAACGCGAACCAGTCATCCATGTCGTAGCGGGGGAAGCCACGCTCTGCCAGCGTCGGCACATCCTGGTAGGCCGGGTTGCGCTGCGCGCTGGTGAGCGCAAGGATGCGTGCCTTGCCGGCCGCGACTGCGCCGCGTGCGGTCGATGTGGTGATCAGGGCCGAGTCGATCTGTCCGCCCATCAGGTCGCGGCCGGCATCGGCGCCTCCGCGGTAGGGCGCGTGGATCAGCTTGATGCCGGCACGTTGCTGCAACAGCGCCATGGCCAGGTGGCCCATGGCACCGGCGGGCGGGGTGCCGCATGACACGGTGCCGGGCCTGGCTTTGGCATAGGCGATGAACTCTTCCACCGTCCGCGCCGGAAAGTCGTTGCGCACCACCAGCGCCTGGGCCACCCGCACGCCCATGGTGACCGGCGCAAACGCTTTGGCGTAGTCGAAAGTCAGGTCTTTGAGCAGCAGCGGGTTGGTGAGCTGGTTCGCTGCGTCCCAGATGAAGGTATAGCCGTCCTTTGGCATGCCGAGCACCGCATTGGCCGCGACGACGGCGTTGCCGCCGGTGCGGTTCTCAATGATGATGGACTGGCCGAGGATGTCGCCGACCTTGGCGCCCATCGCGCGGGCGGCGGTGTCGGCGGCGCCACCTGCCGAGAAGGGCACGATGAAACGGATGGGGCGGTTGGGCCAGTCGGCCTGCGCCAGGGCGCGGGTGCCGGTCAGGGACGTCAGCAGCGTGGCGCCGGCCAGGGCCAGCAACTGGCGGCGGCGTGGCTGGCCCATGTCGGTCAGGGTGTGGGCAGGTACAGAATTCATCAGGTCTCCAGTCATATTCTATCTTACAGAACTTGGTTCTATAATTCTATAGAGCCCAAAATGGCCTGTCAAGCCGACGGCTGGCGTGTTGTCTGCTGCACACTGAGATTCCGGCTTCAGCACCTGCAGCGCCGGCGACTGCATCAAGCCGCGAAAGCATTCAAGGCGTTTCTAGACCTGACCGGTGAGACTGCCGGCCAACTTGAGCACCGATTCGATATGCCTGTCCTGGTAACGGCTGGTCGGCATGGTCAGGGTCAGGGCGCCGCCAAGGCTGCCGTCAGCCTTGAAAACCGGCGCCGAAATGCCGGCCACCCCGGCCAGGCGGTCGCCGCTGGCAGCGTAGTAGCCCTGGTGGCGTATCCGCGCGTACAGCGTTTGCTCGGCCTCGGTACCGGCGCGGGCCGGTGTTGCGCCGAAGGCATTGAGCACCCGGGCACCGGAGCCGCGATCGGCGGGTAGCACATCGCCGGCCTTGATGTGATCGCGGACGGGATGCGGCGAGTCCACCCGGTAGAGACACAGCCGCAAGTCGCCCTGCCTGACGTGGTAGGCCGCGCTTTCGCCGGTGATGGCAACCAGCTCCCGAAGTGCAGGCAGCACCACCCGGTCGAGCGAGAACGAAGAGGCATACACCGCGTGCAGCCGCGCAATCTCCGGCCCCAGGGTGTAGCGGCCGTCATCGAGCCGCTGCACGATGCGCCCATGTTCCAGCGAGGCCAGCAGGCGCAACACCGTGCTTTTGTAGAGCAGCGTGCGTTCGGCCAGCATTGCGAGCGTGAGCGAGGTGTCGCCGGCCCTGAACGCGGCCAGCACAGTCAGGGCGCGGTCGACCGCCGCTGCACCCCCCGGTGCCGCATCGGCATCGGCGATCGATTCGGTCAGGGCTTTGCGTGGCATGTAAAACCTCTTTCTTGCGGGCGGGCGGAGATGGGAACGCTTGACAAGCAGGCAGTGCTGAAGCATCATTCTGACAGAAAGAACACAGTTCTAAAAATAGAAACTACTTTCTCCAGCGTATGCCTCATCCTTTTCCCCAAAATATAGCGTTATCGACTTCCAGCGCGGTCCTGATCAGCGAGGTAGGTCCGCGCGACGGACTGCAGTCGGTCAAGGCAACCATGCCGACAGCCGACAAAAAACGCTGGATCACGGCGCTGTATGACGCCGGCGTGCGCGAGATCGAGGTGGCCTCTTTCGTGCCGGCCCGGCTGCTGCCGCAGATGGCCGATGCGGCCGAGGTGGTGCGCCACGCCCTGGGCTTGCCGGGCCTGACGGTGATGGCGCTGGTGCCCAATGCGCGTGGCGCCAGCGCCGCGCTGGCTGCCGGTGTGCACAAACTGACGATCCCGGTCTCGGCCAGCGCCGCACATTCGCTGGCCAATGTGCGCAAGACGCGGGAAGAGATGATCGACGAGGTGCGCCGTATCGTCGAGCTGCGCGACAGCAGCGCACCCGGCGTGGCCATCGAAGCCGGCATCTCGACCGCCTTCGGCTGCACGCTGCAGGGCCTGGTGCCTGAGGACGAGGTGATCCGGGTCGCCGCGCAATGTGTGGCCGCCGGTGTCGGTGAAGTCGGGTTGTCGGACACCACCGGTTATGCCAATCCGGCGCAGGTGCGCAGGCTGTTCAAACGCCTGCGCGCCGAAATCGGCGACCGGTCCGGCGCCGCCCACATGCACAACACGCGGGGCCTGGGACTGGCGAACTGCCTGGCGGCCCATGACGAGGGCGTGCGCACCTTTGATGCCTCGCTGGGCGGACTGGGCGGCTGCCCCTACGCGCCGGGCGCGTCGGGCAATGTGGTGACCGAGGACCTGGTTTTCATGTTCGAAGCCATGGGTGTCGCCACCGGCATCGACATCCGCAAGCTGATCGCCGCCCGCGCGCCGCTGCAGGCCGGCCTGCCGGGGGAGCCGGTCTATGGCATGACACCGGAAGCCGGACTGCCCCGGGGATTTGCACAGGGAATGATGAATGTCTGAAGTGAAACCATCCGGCCTGCAGGTCGGGGCCGCGCCTGGACCCTTGCCGCTGGCGGGTTTCCGGGTGGTGGAATTTACGCACATGGTGATGGGGCCAACCTGTGGCCTGGTGCTGGCCGACCTGGGGGCGGAAGTCATCAAGGTCGAGCCCATCTCCGGCGACAACACACGCAAGCTGATGGGCTCGGGCTCGGGATTTTTTCCGATGTTCAACCGGAACAAGAAAAGCATCGCGCTGAATCTGCAGACCGTGGAAGGGCGAGAGATCGCCTTGAAGCTGGTGGCCACTGCCGACGTGGTGAGCGAGAACTTCAAGCCCGGCACGATGGCAAAACTGGGCCTGGGCTACGCCGCACTCAGCAAGCTCAACGAGAAGCTGGTCTATGTCAGCCACAAGGGGTTTCTGCCTGGCCCCTATGACCACCGCACCGCCCTTGACGAGGTGGTGCAGATGATGGGCGGGCTGGCCTACATGACAGGGCGCCCCGGCGATCCGTTGCGGGCCGGCACCAGCGTCAATGACATCATGGGCGGCATGTTCGGCGCGATCGGCGCAATGGCCGCGCTGATGCAGCGCATGCACACCGGTAAGGGCCAGGAGGTGCAGTCGGCGCTGTTCGAGAACAACATCTTCCTGGTGGCCCAGCACATGATGCAATTTGCCGTCACCGGCAAGGCGGCCGCGCCCATGCCGAGCCGCATTTCGGCATGGGGCATTTACGACGTCTTCAATCTCAGCGGCGGGGAGCAGGTTTTTCTGGCGGTTGTCAGCGACACGCAGTGGGCGGTTTTTTGTGACGCCTTCGGTTTTGCCGATCTCAAGGCCGACCCGGGCCTGGCCACTAACAACCTGCGCGTGGGTGCGCGCGACTGGCTGATGCCGCTGCTGCGTGAACGGCTGGCCTCGCACACGCTCGCCGGGCTGTCGGACATCTTTGAAAAAAACGGCCTGCCCTTTGCACCGATCACCGCTCCGCACGAGTTGTATGGCGACCCGCACCTGCACCAGACCGGCGGGCTGGCGCCGGTGGTGCTGCCGGACGGGCCGCGCGCCGGCCAGACCGCGCGCGCGCCGCTGCTGCCCATCACCCTGGACGGCGCACGTCCGGGCGTGCGGCTGAACCCGCCGAAACTCGGCGAACACAGTCGTGCCGTGCTGGCCGGCCTGGGCTACAGCGAGGCCGACATCCAGCGTTTGCTGGACCAGGGCGTGATCGGCGCGCCCGATTTGGCGACGGCGTAATCAAGGCCTTTATCCAGACAATTACCACCTTTCATGCGCATAATCTGGTCGCATGGACAAACTCAAACAGCTCGAATCTTTTGTATCTGTGGCTACGCGCGGCAGCCTGACCGCCGCCGCCAAGGCCGAAGGTGTGGCGCCGGCCATCATGGGCCGCCGCCTGGATGCGCTGGAAGAGCGTCTCGGGGTCAAGCTGCTGGTGCGTACCACGCGCCGCATGTCGCTGACCCATGAAGGCAGCGCATTTCTGGAAGATTGCCAGCGCCTGCTGGTGGACTTTGCCAATGCCGAGGCCAGCGTCTCGGCCGGCGGTGTCAAGGCCAGTGGGCATTTGCGCATCACCGCACCGGCCGGATTTGGCCGCCGCCATGTGGCGCCCTTGGTGCCGAAATTTCGCGAATTACATGCCGATGTGACGATTTCCCTGAACCTCAGCGACCGCGTGGTCGACGTCGCCGGTGAAGGCTTCGATTGCGCGGTGCGCGTCGGCGAGATGCCCGACTCTTCACTGGTCAGCGTGCGCATGGCCGACAACCGGCGCCTGTGTGTGGCCTCACCGGCTTATCTCCAGCGTCACGGCACGCCACAACACCCGACCGACCTGGCCAAATGCGCCTGTCTGACGCTCTCGAGCGATGCATCGCAAACGCGCGGCTGGGCGTTTCAAGTGGACGGGGAGGTGATCCACCTCAAGCCAGGCGGCCCGCTCGACTGTTCTGACGGTCAGGTGCTGCACGACTGGTGCCTGAATGGCTTTGGCATCGCCTGGCGCAGCACCTGGGAGGTGGAAGCGGAAATCGCCGCCGGCGAACTGGTGACGGTGCTGAGCAATTTTGATGCGCCGCCCAATGGCATTTATGCGGTGTTTCCACAGCGCAAACACCTGCCGCTGCGCGTGCGCCTGTGGATAGATTTCCTCAAGCACAGCTACAGCCAGCCGGAGTTTTGGGGCGGTGCGCGCAAAGCCTGAGGTGATCTGCCAGCATCTGCCGGTTCATGCATAAAATGGCTACAGCCCATGGCGCACGGGCGTCATCAGCTATCGATTAGATAGCATATTCGGCAAGCCGGATGGGCCGAGCCCGCGCCCGTAAAATCAGACCATGCTCCTCGTCAAACAAGAATTGCTGGCGGCCCTGGCTGCCGAGCTGGACCAACTGTCTCCCGGCGCCGGCCTGAAGGCGGCTTTCGAGTCGCCCAAGGTCGCAGCCCACGGCGACTTCGCCTCCACTGCGGCCATGCAACTGGCCAAGCCGCTCAAGCTCAACCCGCGCCAGGTCGCCGACGGACTGAAGGCCGCGCTGCTGGCGACACCGGTCTACCAGCGCTGGGTCGACGCGATCGAAATCGCCGGTCCGGGCTTCATCAATTTCCGGCTCAAGCCCGAGGCCAAACAACAGACTGTGCGCGAGGTGCTGCAGGCCGCAGGCCTTTACGGCGTCAAGCCGCTTCAGACCGGTCAACGCGTGCTGGTCGAGTTTGTCTCGGCCAACCCGACCGGCCCGCTGCATGTGGGCCACGGCCGGCAGGCGGCACTGGGCGACGCGATCTGCAACCTGTTCGCGACTCAGGGCCAGGATGTCTACCGCGAGTTTTATTACAACGACGCGGGGGTCCAGATCCATACGCTTGCCACCAGCACCCAGGCGCGCGCCCAGGGCCTGAAGCCCGGCGACACCGGCTGGCCCGAACCGGCCTACAACGGCGACTACATCGCCGACATCGCGGCCGACTTCATGGCGAAGAAAACCGTCAAGTCCGACGACCGCGAGTTCACCGCCTCGGGCGACATCGAAGACCTCGACGCGATCCGCCAGTTTGCCGTGGCCTATTTGCGCCGCGAACAGGACCTGGACCTGCACGCCTTCTCGGTGAAGTTCGACAACTACTATCTTGAGTCCAGCCTGTACAGCTCCGGCCGGGTCGAGGACACCGTAGCCAAACTCAAGGCTGCCGGCAAGACCTACGAGCTTGACGGCGCGCTGTGGTTGCGCTCCATCGACTACGGCGACGACAAGGACCGCGTGATGCGCAAGAGCGACGGCGGCTACACCTACTTCGTGCCCGACGTCGCCTACCACCTGGCCAAGTGGGAGCGCGGTTTCAGCAAAGCCATCAACATCCAGGGCATGGACCACCACGGCACCATCGCGCGCGTGCGCGCCGGCCTGCAGGCCGCAGGCGCCGGCATCCCCGAGGGCTACCCCGACTATGTGCTGCACACCATGGTGCGTGTGGTCAAGGGCGGCGAAGAGGTCAAGATCAGCAAACGTGCCGGCAGCTACGTCACCCTGCGCGACCTGATCGAGTGGACCAGCAAGGACGCGGTGCGCTTCTTTCTGCTCAGCCGCAAGCCCGACACCGAGTACACCTTCGACGTGGACCTGGCCGTTGCAAAAAACAACGACAACCCGGTGTATTACGTGCAGTACGCGCACGCCCGCATCTGTTCGGTGCTGGCGGCTTGGGGCGGCGACGAGGCCAGCCTGAAGGACGTGGACCTGGCCGCGCTAGCCAGCCCGCAGGCACAGGCGCTGATGCTGCTGATGGCCAAATACCCCGACATGCTGGTCAACGCCGCCACCGGATTCGCCCCGCACGACGTAGCCTTTTACCTGCGCGAGTTGGCCGCCAGCTACCACAGCTATTACGATGCAGAACGTATCCTGGTGGATGAGGAGGCGGTCAAGCTGGCCCGCCTGGCGCTGGTCGCGGCAACCGCGCAGGTGTTGCACAATGGGTTGGCTGTGCTGGGTGTCGATGCCCCACGCAAAATGTAAGGAATGATCACCACCATGGCGCGCAAGCTCTCTCCTACGCTAAACCGGCAAGGCAAAACCCCACAACGTGGCGGCACCCTGCTGGGCCTGATCATCGGTGCGCTGATCGGCCTGGGCGCAGCGCTGGCCGTGGCGGTCTATATCACCAAAGTGCCGGTGCCCTTCATGAACAAGGGCCAGTCTCGCAGCCCCGACCATGACGCCGCCGAAGCCAAAAAGAACCAGAACTGGAACCCGAATGCGCCGCTGTACGGCAAGAACCCGGCCAAGCCGGCCGCCGCCTCCGGGGCGGTAACCGATGTGACGCCCCAAGCTGCCTCGCCGGCTGCGGCACAAAAACCGGTGCCTGACCCGACGCTCGCCAAGCCCGCCAAACCGGCGGTCGACCCGATTGGTGATCTGGCCAAGGCAAAAATGACGGCACCTGCGGCCGCGCCGACGCCAGCCGCCGCGCCGGGGGCCGACCCGTTCAGCTACTTTGTGCAAGTCGGCGCTTTCCGCACACCCGAAGACGCCGAGCAGCAGCGCGCCAAGATTTCGCTGATGGGCCTGGAAGCCAGGGTCACCGAGCGTGAGCAATCGGGCCGCACCGTGTTTCGTGTGCGCCTCGGACCTTTCGACAAGAAGGAAGAAGCCGACAAGGCCAAGGAACGGCTGGACGGCAGTGGCGTCGAAACTGCCCTGGTGCGTGTCCAGCGCTGAACTTTCTGCCGGCAGGGTGTCCAACCTTCTCGTACCCCGCCAGTCCTAACGGAGAAATGATTGATGCAACGACGTGAATTTTCGATAGCCACCGCTTCAATGGCAGCCGCCTCGCTGGGCGCCCTGAGCACCACGGCCCTGGCGCAGGCGCAGGCACCGCGCGCGGGAACCGACTTCCTGGTCCTCGACAAACCGGCCCCGGTCGAAGCCCCGGCCGGCAAGATCGAAGTGGTGGAATTTTTCTGGTACAGCTGCCCGCACTGCAACCGCTTCGAGCCGGCGCTGGAAGAGTGGATCAACAAGGCCCCCAAAGACGTGGTGGTGCGGCGCGTGCCGGTGTCCTTCCGCCCGGATTTCGAGCCGCAGCAACGCCTGTATTACGTGCTGGAAGCCATGAACAAGGTTGAAGAGCTTCACAAAAAGGTGTTTCTCGCCATTCATGGCGAAAAACAGCTGCTTAACACCGCCGAGCTGATAGCGGCCTGGGCTGAGAAGCAGGGCCTCAACAAGGTGAAATTCCTGGAAATGTACAACTCGTTTGGCATCGCCACCAAGGCCCGCAAGGCCACCCAACTACAGGATGCCTACAAGGTGGACGGGGTGCCGGCGCTGGGCGTGGGCGGGCGTTTTTACACCTCGGGCGAGCTGGCCAAAAATATGGACCGGGCGCTGCAGGTCACCGACTACCTGGTTGTTCAGGCTAGAAAAGGTTAGCCCCCACGCTCGCTCATTGCGTTTAGCCCTCGTACCTTGCAGGCGTCCGCCCCAGGGGGGCGCGGCGCCTGCGGACTGGCAGAGTCAGATCCGCGGCCCTGGCTGGCCTGGATCGCGGTCCAACTTCTCGCAATCTGTTCGTTCTGAGCTTGTCGGAGCATGTCCCTGGGGATCAGACTTGCCGACTTGCCGGCGGTTTTTTGTTTCTTGCGGCATTTGGCAGAGCTGCGTGGCTACAATGAGTCAACTAAAACAAAGCAGCAAGATTCGTGCCTTTTATGAACTACCCCGCTTGTGTACTGATGCTGGCCGCTGCCCTGGCGGTCTTTCCGGCCGCCGCTGAAAAAGGCGACCGCGACAAACCCATGAATGCCGAGGCCGACGCGCTGCGGTATGACGACCTCAAGCAGACCAGCGTTTTCACCGGCAATGTGGTGATCACGAAGGGCACCATCATCATCCGTGGCGCGCGTGTAGACGTGATGCAGGATGCCGAGGGTTACCAGACCGCCTATGTGTATGCCGCTCCTGACAAACTGGCGTTTTACCGCAAGAAACGCGACGCGGTGGACGAATACATCGAAGGCGAGGGTGAAAAAATAGAATACGACAGTCGCGCCGATACCGTCAAGTTCATCAAGCAGGCCGTGCTGCGCCGTTATGTGGGCGCCACGCTAGCCGACGAAACCACCGGCAACCTGATTGTTTACGACAACCCGACCGATGTGTTCACGGTCGACAGCAGCGGCCTGAACCGCACCGCCAACAATCCCTCCGGCCGCATCCGCGCGCTGCTTGCGCCGCGCAACAAGACCGGCGCTGCGGTCACCCCGCCGCCATCCGGCCCGACGCCCACCCTGCGCCCCAGCACCGCGCTGGGCGACGACAAAAAGTAAACCCGCCTCAATGAATGTGCCCCCGGAAACCGCTCCCGTCAGCCGCCTTGTTGCCAGCGGCCTGCAAAAATCCTACGGCAGCCGCAAGGTCGTCAAGGATGTCTCGCTAACGGTTCAAAAAGGTGAGGTTGTGGGCTTGCTTGGCCCCAACGGCGCCGGCAAGACGACCTCGTTTTACATGATCGTTGGGCTGGTGCGTGCCGACGCCGGCGAGATCACCATCGACGGCGAGTCTATCGAGCACATGCCCATCCACAAGCGCTCGCGCCTGGGGCTGAGCTACCTGCCGCAGGAAGCCTCGATTTTCCGCAAGCTCACGGTTGAACAGAATGTGCGCGCCGTGCTGGAACTGCAGACCGACGAGGCCGGCAAACCATTGGCCGCAGATGTGCTCAATGGACGCCTCGACACCCTGCTGCAGGACCTGCGCGTGGACCACTTGCGCGACTCGCCGGCGCCGGCGCTGTCGGGTGGTGAGCGCCGCCGCGTCGAGATCGCGCGCGCACTGGCGACGCAGCCGCGCTTCATCCTGCTCGACGAACCGTTTGCCGGCATCGACCCGATCGCAGTGATCGAGATCCAGCGCATCATCGGTTTCCTGAAGTCGCGCGGCATCGGCGTGTTGATCACCGACCACAACGTGCGCGAAACCCTCGGCATCTGCGACCACGCCTTCATCATCAGCGACGGCCAGGTGCTGGCCACTGGCACACCGTCCGAAATCGTCAACAACGCCGATGTGCGCCGGGTGTACCTCGGTGAGCACTTCAAGATGTGATGGCCCCCCCCTGTTGCGGACTCACTTCGTGTAGCCGCCTCTCCCCCCGAGGGGACGGCGCCTGCGGACTGGCAAAGCCAGATCCGCGGCCCCCGCTGAAAAAATCCGGGTCCCGTCTGGAAGCCTTATGAAGCAAGGCCTCTCCCTTCGCGTTTCGCAGCATCTGGCGCTGACGCCGCAGTTGCAGCAGTCGATCCGCCTGCTGCAACTGTCGACGCTGGAGCTGAGCCAGGAGGTCGAGCAGATGCTCGACGAAAACCCGTTTCTGGAAGTCTCCGAAGATGCCGCGCCGCGTGAGGACTTCGGGCTGGGCCAGACCGACACGCCAGTCAGCCAGGAGACGCGTGAATTCGAGTCCGCCACCGATGTGCCCAGCAGCATCCCGGACGACAGCGGCCCTACCAGCACCAGTGATGCCGAACCCAGCAGCGAAGCCAAACTCGAGGAAAGCTGGGAAGGCGACGGCAGCGTGGAAACCGCGCCCGACGACAACGAATGGGGCGGCGACGCCACGCCGCGCAAGAACAACAACGACGACAGCGATGTCGATGCCACCGAGCTGGCGCGCAGCCAGGAGTCGCTGCAGGACCATCTGCATCGCCAGGCCCTCTCGCTGCGCCTGTCGCCTGAAGGCAAGGCGGCGCTGCATTTCCTGATCGAATCGCTCAACGACGACGGTTACCTTGAAGACAGCCTGGCGTTTCTGGCCGCCGGTCTGACCGGCGACGATTTGGGGCAGCTCGAGGCGGTGGAGCATGAGTTCGCCGTGGCGCTCAAGTTGCTGCATCACATGGAGCCGGCCGGCGTGGGTGCGCGCAACCTCGCCGAGTGCCTGGGTTTGCAGTTGCTTGATTGCAAGAACACTGACGAGACCCGCGCCGCTATTGCGATGTGTCGGCAACCGATGGAGTTGCTGGCCAAGCGCGACCTCAAACGGCTGTCGCAGCTCTGCGGTTTTCCAGACGTGGTGATCAAGGGTGCGATTGCGCTGATCGGTCGGCTCGACCCGAAACCGGGTCGGCGTTTTGTGAATGTCGAGCGCAACCTGGTGGTGCCGGACGTGCTGGTGATCAAGTCCGGACGCGGCTTCAAGGTTTCGCTCAACAGCGACGTGATGCCGCGCCTGCGTGTGCACGACATCTATGCCAACGCGCTCAAGCAGAACAAGGGCCAGGGCGGCGCGGCCTTGCAGCAGCGACTGCAGGAGGCGCGCTGGTTCATCAAGAACATCCAGCAGCGCTTTGACACCATCCTGCGTGTCAGCAGCGCGATTGTCGAGCGGCAGAAAAATTTCTTCACGCACGGCGAGCTGGCGATGCGCCCGCTGGTGCTGCGTGAAATCGCCGATGAACTCGGCCTGCACGAATCAACGATATCGCGCGTGACCACTGCCAAATACATGAGCACACCTTTCGGCACCTTCGAACTCAAGTATTTCTTCGGCTCCGCGCTCGGCACCGAAACCGGCGGCAATGCGTCGAGCACCGCGGTGCGCGCGCTGATCAAGCAGTTTGTTGCGTCCGAGAGCCTGAAAAAACCGCTCAGCGACAACCAGATCTCCGAAATGCTCAAGGAGCAGGGCATCGAGTGCGCGCGCCGCACCGTTGCCAAATACCGCGAAGCCTTGCGCATCGCGCCGGCCAACCTCAGAAAATCCTTATGAACCAGCTCCAATTGTTTTTACCCTGCGCCGCCGGCGTCGAGGAGCTGCTGGCCGCCGAGGTCAAACACATCACTGGCAGCAGCGGCAAGGCCTGGCGTGCCGGTGTGCAGGTGGCCGGTTCCTGGCGCGATGCGCTGCAACTGAACCTGCACAGCCGGCTGGCCCAGCGCGTGCTGATCGAGCTGCAGCACAACAGCTACCGCAGCGAGCAGGACCTGTACAACGCGGCTGCTGCTGTGGCCTGGGAGATCTGGTTCACACCGAAACAGACCTTCAAGGTCGAGATCACCGCGCAGCACAGCCCGCTGACCAGCCTGAACTTCGCCGCGCTGAAAATCAAGGACGCGATCGCCGACCGCTTCCGCGACAAATACGATGTGCGCCCTGACGTGGACACGCGCTGGCCCGACGTGCGCATCTACGCCCACCTGACGACCGATACGGTGACGCTGTACATCGACACCTCGGGTGAGCCGCTGTTCAAGCGCGGCTGGCGCGAGGACAAGGGCGACGCGCCGCTCAAGGAAACCCTGGCCGCTGCGATGCTGGCCGCCAGCGGCTGGAGTGGCGAAAACGGTTTGTGCAAGCAGGGCGTGCCGCTGTACGACCCTTGCTGCGGCTCGGGCACCATCGTCATCGAAGCGGCGCAGGTGGCGCGCAACATCGCCGCTGGCATGGGCCGGCGTTTTGCGTTCGAGAAATTTGTGCCCTTCCAGCCGCATGTCTGGGAAGGTTTGCTGGACCAGGCCGAAGCGGCCATTACCGCGCCCAGCGCGCAGGTGTTCGGCAGCGACGTGTCCTTCCGCATGGTCGATTTTGCGCAGCGCAATGCCGAACGCGCGGGCGTGGCCGACGTGGTGCAGTTGCGCGGCGGCGACGCGCTGCAGCGCATGCCCCCCGCGCCCTCGGGCGTGATGTTGGTCAATCCGCCGTATGGCGAGCGTATCGATGTGGCCGGTGTTGCCGGCATTGCCTCGGTGCAAGGGCGCGACCAGCGTCGCGCCACGCAGTTTCAGGGTGAGGTCATCGACGAGTTCGGCCAGCCGCTTGCGCGAGACCCCGGTGATGACCGCGATGAATCCGGCGCTGCGCCGCGGCGAGACCGTGGCGCCAACCCCAGTCGTGAGCAGGCGGTGAGCGACAGCGGCGAGCAGGTCGCTGACTTCTTCCCGCAACTGGCCAGCCACTGGAAGAAAAACTACGCGGGCTGGACCGCCCATGTGCTGACACCGGACATGAAGCTGCCGCAGAAGATGCGTCTGAAGGAATCGCGCCGCGTGCCGATGTGGAACGGTCCGATCGAATGCCGTCTCTTCCGCTTCGACATGGTGGCTGGCTCGGCGCGCGAGAAAAAGCCCGCCGCCGCGTCCTGAGCCGCGCACCATGGAGACACAGCCGCAGGCCGGCGACCGGGTGGTGCTGGACACCAACATCGTGCTGGACCTTTTTGTGTTCAGTGATGCGTCCGCGCTACCGCTCAAACAGGCGCTGAAGGCTGGCACCATCGACTGGATCAGCACCCAGGCCATGCGTGACGAACTCGAACGTGTGCTGGCCTATCCGCAAATTGTTCCGCGGCTGGCGCTTTACCAACTGCAGGCCGGCGATGTGTTGGCCGCCTTCGACCGCCATGTTCGCATCGTGGAGACCGCGGCCAGGGCGTCCGTGACCTGCAGCGATGCCGACGACCAGATCTTCATCGACCTCGCGGTGGCGCACCAGGCCTGGCTGCTGAGCAAGGACCAGGCCGTGCTTTCCATGCAAAAACGGCTTCTAGCCCTTGGCGTGCGAGCGCAGACAGCTATCAAAAGCGTAGCAAATTGAGTTCAGGCGGCAGCCGGCGCCAGTTCGCCGGTGCTCGACACCTTGTCGTCCGGCTTGCTGACCGCGAAGCTGTGGGCGTTCGCCAGCGGCCAGTAGAGTTTGAAGACCTGGTGCTGGCTCTCCAGGTCGGTCAGCAGCGAGCCTTCCTTCACCCGCATCACTAGGTTTGACAGCAGCCGCACTTCGGTGTCGTTGATGCGGCGCACGATGTGGTGCGCGGTGACATCGTCGGTGTGATGCAGTCCGGCAGCCTCCAGCAGTTCCTTGAGCGCCTTCAGCGTGCTCTGGTGGTAGCGCCAGACGCGGTCGGCCTTGTCGGGCACGACCAGCGCCTGCTGGCGTACCGGGTCCTGCGTGGTCACGCCGGTCGGGCAGTTGCCGGTGTGGCAGGTCTGCGCCTGGATGCAGCCCAGCGCAAACATGAAAGCGCGGCCCGAGTTGCACCAGTCCGCACCCAGCGCCATCATGCGTGTGATGTCGAAGGCGCTGATGACCTTGCCAGCGCAACCGATGCTGACCCTGTCCCTCAGCCCCACACCCAGCAGCGTGTTGTGCACCAGCAGCAGGCCTTCTTGCACCGGCGCGCCCACGTGGTCGGTGAACTCGAGGGGCGCCGCACCGGTGCCGCCTTCGGCGCCGTCGACCACGATGAAGTCCGGCGTGATGCCGGTTTCCAGCATGGCCTTGACCATGGCAAACCATTCCCAGGGGTGGCCGATGCACAACTTGAATCCGGTCGGCTTGCCGCCCGACAGGTCGCGCAGCCGCGCGATGAAATACATCATCTCGACCGGCGTCGAAAACGCGCTGTGGGACGACGGCGACACGCAGTCCCTGCCGATGGGCACACCGCGCGCAGCGGCGATCTCGGCCGTGACCTTGGCACCCGGCAAAATGCCGCCGTGGCCGGGCTTGGCGCCCTGGCTCAGTTTGAGTTCGATCAGCTTGACCTGCGGGTCGGCAGCGCTGGCCGCAAATTTGTCAGCGTTAAAGCTGCCGTCGTCATGGCGGCAGCCGAAGTAGCCGGAGCCTATCTCCCAGATCAAATCGCCGCCAAACACGCGGTGGTGCTGCGAGATCGAGCCTTCGCCCGTGTCGTGGGCAAAGCCGCCTTTGTGCGCGCCGCCGTTGAGCGCCAGGATGGCATTGGCCGACAGCGCGCCGAAACTCATGGCCGAGATGTTGAAGATGCTGGCCTGGTAGGGCTGGGCGCAGTTCGGGCCGATGGTGATGCGAAAGTCGTGCGAGGCAATGTGGCTGGGCTGCACCGAGTGGTTAATCCATTCGTAGCCGTGTTTGCTGACATCGAGCTGCGTGCCGAAGGGCCGGTTGTCCATCTCGCCCTTGGCGCGCTGGTAAACCAACGAGCGCTGCGCGCGCGAAAACGGCACGGCCTCCGAATCGCTTTCAATAAAGTACTGGCGCATCTCGGGGCGGATGAACTCCAGCAGAAAGCGCAGGTGGCCGATTACCGGGTAGTTGCGAAGAATGGAGCTTTGGGTCTGGCGCACATCGTGGATGCCCAGGCCCAGCAGCAGCGCGCACAGCATCAGCACCATCCAGCCGCTGCCGCCCGACGCCAAGCTCACCAGTGCAACCAGCAGACCCAACAGGCACAGCCCCATGACGGCGTAACGGACGGGGAATAGGGTGTTGAGTCTATGCAGCATGCGATGGCTTTCCGATAAGCGGGTGGCGGGTGCGTGCTGCGCCGGCCGGCAGATACACTTCAGGAAGCGCTGAACAAGTCCTTGCGCCATCGGCGGCTTGGTCAGCGCTTCCCCTGATCATAAGAGCCCCGCATGACGCTCAAAAAACCGATTTCCATGACGAATACACCCCCCACCGATCCGTCCCTTCCCACCATCTCCTCCGCGCCCGCTGACGGCTGGATGGAAATGGAAGATTTCGACGCGCTCGACGACATCCTTGACGGGCTGCGCACGCGTCACGACGAGACGCCGCAGTGGGAGTTCTGCGAAGGCTTCATGGCCGCCGTGATCTGCTCGCGCCGGCCCATCCCGGCCGATGAATATCTGTCGGTGCTGCTGGCGATTCCTGCCGAGGGCGAAACGCCTGACGAGGAAAGCGGTTCCTTTGCCAGCCCGGCCCAACGTGAAACTTTCCTCGCGCTGTGGGACCGGCGCTGGAACGAGGTCGCCACGGCGCTTGATGCGCGCGTCGATACGCTGGAAGACGACGACTGTTACCACCCCGAGGTGATGGACGTGCGCAGCGCGGTGGCCGACATGCCGCCGGCCGAGGGGGCGGCATTCAAGGGCGAGGACCTGCCGGCCTTTGCCCAGGTCTGGGCGCTGGGTTTCATGTTTGCCGTCGAGAGCTGGCCCGACGAATGGGCCGCACCGCGCGACAAGGACGCCGCCCAGTGGCTCGACGATGCGCTGCAGGCCGTGGTCGCCATGACCGAAGACGACACCGGCAAGCCCGAAGTCTCACCGCTCAGTGAAGACGGCGCCCCCAGCACCAGCATCGCCCGCCTCAATGCCTTCGGCGATGCGATCTGGGCGGTTTATGACCTGCGTGAACTCTGGAAAACCATGGGGCCGAAGGTGGAGACGCTGCGCAAGGAGGCGGAGCCAGGCCGCAATGATTTATGTCCGTGTGGCAGCGGGAAGAAGTACAAGAAGTGTCATGGGGTGGGGTGAGGCGGTTGTGTCGCAATAAGCATAAACGACAATCCGGGCCATGCTTGATTTCCGCAAAAGTTTGATCGACAGCACCTTGCGCAAGGTCCTGAAACGGCTTCACTATCCCCTGGAAGTGATGCTGGTCTGCGTGCGATGGTATGTGGCCTACCCCCTGAGCCTTCGCCACATCGAGGAGATGATGCAGGAGCGCGGTGTTTTCGTGGATCACGCCACCGTGCATCGCTGGGCGATCAGGATGCTGCCGGTTCTGGCTGCCGTGTTCCGCCGACGCAAACGACCAGTTGGCCTGAGCTGGCGCATGGACGAGACCTATATCAAGGTGGCAGGCCAATGGAAGTTCCTGTACCGCGCCGTTGATCGCGAAGGCGACACAGTCACTTCCTCCTCACTGCCAGGCGGGATCTGGCTGCAGCACGGCACTTTCTGGAGAGGGCCATCAACCTGCACGATTTGCCAGAGAAGATCACCATCGACAAGAGCGGCGCCAACACGGCCGCCATAGAAAGCGTCAAGGCCGACGCTTGCGTTGATATCCTGATGCGCCGGAACAAATACCTCAACAACATCGTCGAGCAGGACCACCGGGCCATCAAGCAGATCACCCGACCGATGCTGGGCTTCAAGTCATTTTGGAGCGCACGAATCATCGTCGCCGGAATCGAAACCATGCACATGATCCGCAAAGGGCAGATGGACTGCCCCGGTGGCCAAACCATGTCCGCGGCACAGCAGTTCTACAGCCTGGCTGTTTGATCAACAGGCCGACCGCGCAACTCTTTTCGGCTCAACTCCACTATTGCGACAGAACCACTTTTTTGCAGCACTGAGCCAGGCAAGGGCCGGGGCTGCGGTGCTCGCCTACACCCCGCCGCTGGTCTCCGCAATCTGGGCGGCGGCATTCATCAGCGCAGGCGCCATTTCGGTAATCTTGTCCGCAGGCATCCGCTCGGACGGGCCGCTGATGCCGATGGCCGCGATGGAGACACCCTCGCGGTTGTGGATGGCGGCGGCTACGGAATTGACGTTGATGCGCCAGCCACTGATGCTGACCGCGTAGCCCACCGTGCGGATGTTTGCGAGTTCCTGCAGCAGTGTGTCCAGACGGATGTTTGCGGCTTCGGGGTGTGCTGCGATGATCCTGCGGGCAATGGACTCCGCATCCTGCCGGAAAGCCAGCAAGCATTTCCCGGAGGCGGTGAAGATGGCCGGCACCCGCGCCCCTGGTGACGCCGTGGGCCGCAGCGGAAAGGGCGACAGGATGTTGTCTAGGTACAGGATGTCGTCGCCGACCAAAATGGACAGGTTCACGCTTTCGTAGAAGCGCTGGTTCAGGTTGCGCATGAAGGGCTGGGCACAGCGCTTGATCACGCTGCGGCCGACCACCTTCATGCCCAGCTCCCAGGTTTTCAGGCTCAGTTCATAGCGGCTGGTCACCGGGTCTTGGCGCACATAGCCCAGGGCCTTGAGGGTGGTCAGGATGCGGTGGACATTGCTCTTTTGCCAGTTGAAGTGCTGGGCAATGGCTGAGACCCCCGCTGGCTGCTCGTGGGCTGCGAGGAACTCGATCAATGCAAAGCCCTTGACGATCGTTCCGTCCAGCCTGGGTTTTTTTTCTGGGGGCAGGTTTTCCGGCAAAGGGTCAACGGTCAATGTGTTTCTCCAGGTCAAAAAAAGGGGGGGGGGCGCGCGTCGGTCGGGCCCTGACCAGCTGACTGCGTCGTTGCCGCGCGCCATTTTGACGTATCCGGCCACGGTATTCCAGGAATCTGCAAATGCGGGTAAACCCTGTCGTAACTCCATGATTCAAGGCGAATAATGAACAATGTTCTGAATATTAGAACGCGTTTTTTGGAAAATGAACTACCAAATGGAATGCACGTCCAATCTCGCACCGCCGCCACTGGCAGACGTTGTGGTCCTGGATCTCACGCAGGTCTACAACGGGCCCTATGCCACTTTTCTGATGGCCCAGGCCGGAGCCACCGTTATCAAAGTCGAGTCGCCCGAAGGTGAGCACCTGCGCAAGCGGCAAAAGGCCGTTGGTGTGGCCGAGCCGTTCGGCGTGTTGAACGCCAACAAGAAGAACGTGGTGGTGGACCTGCAGACCGAATCCGGCCGGCAGGCGCTTCTGCGGATGGCGACCGAGGCCGATGTGATCGTCTACAACTACGCGCCGGGCGTGATGGAACGCTTGGGACTGGGGGCGGACGTGCTGCGCCAGGCCAATCCCACCCTGATCATCGCGTCCAGCACGGGCTATGGCAGCACCGGGCCGTACCGGGACTACCCGGCGATGGACCTGACAGTGCAGGCAATGTCCGGGGTCATGAGCGTGACCGGTTCGCCCGATACGCCGCCGCTAAAGGCCGGGCCGGCCGTCTGCGATTTTTTTGCCGGTGTCCACCTGTACGGTGCCATTGCCACGGCCCTGTATGAGCGCGCTATGACAGGCCGAGCTGGCATGGTGGAGGTGTCCATGTTTAGTTCGGTCTTTCCGAGCCTGCTGTCCAGCCTGGGCCTGCACAAGAAAGGCGACACGGGCTGCAAGCGCACAGGCAACCGCCACGGCGGGCTGACGATGTCGCCCTACAACGTCTATGAAACCGCGGACGGCGCGATCGCTATCCTGTCGGTGAGCGAGGCGCACTGGAAGACGATCGCCGGCCTTCTGGGCAAGCTGGAGTGGCTCGACGATCCACGCTTCAGCGCGAAGGTGGAGCGCATCCAGAACATGGATGCGCTCGACGCCGCCATCAACTCCGTCACCCGCACTTGGGCCAAGGCTGCGCTGTTCGAGGTACTTGTATCTGCGCGCGTGCCCTGTGCTCCGGTGCGCGAACTCGACGAAGTGGTCAACGACCCCCACCTGCACCAGACCGGCATGCTCAAGTGGGTGCAGCACCCCTTGTACGGCGAGATGCTGGCCCATGGCAGCCCGCTCAACTTCTTGAGCCACCAGACGCCGGACTACGTGCCCAGCGGCGCCCTGGGGCAGGACACCGAGTCGGTGATGAAGGGTTTCTACAAGCTCTCCGACGCCGAATACCAGGAACTCGCCTCCGGCGGCGCCTTTGGCTGAGTCGGGTCCGCCGTCCATTCCATTTTTGAAACCCTGCACTTATCCCTACCAGAGGTCCCTCCATGTTTGATCACGATGCCGGATTGCCAGAAGAACTTATCCAGATCCGCGACACCACCCGCCGCTTCATGCGCAAGGAAGTGAAGGCCGCCGAAGACCAGGTGCCTCACGATGCCTTCGAGCTGCCGGAACACCTGCTCAAGCCATTGCAGGAAAAAGCCAAGGCCATGGGCCTGTGGGCCGTGCGCTCGCCCATCGAATACGGCGGGGGCGGCATGAGCCTGCTGGCCACGGCGGTCATCGCCGAGGAAACGGCCCGCTGCCGCATGGGTGCCTACATCCCGGCCTGCGGCGCCACGGGATCGAACCCGCCCGCGCCCATGCTGCTGGGCACGCGCGAGCAGATCGAGCGCTTTGCCGTGCCCGCCATCCGCGATGGCAAGAAGGCGTTTGTAGCTATCAGCGAGGCCTCGGGCGGGTCCGACCCGGCACGCTCCATCCGCACCCGCGCCGTGTTCAATGGCGACCGCTACGTGCTCAACGGTGCCAAGATGTGGATCACGGGGGCTGCCAGCGCGAGCTGGGGCCTGGTGTTCGCCCGCACCGGCGAACAGGGCCAGCGCGGCGGCATTACCTGCTTCATCGTAGATGGCAAGCCCAAGGGCATGACCTGCCGGGAGATTCCGGTCATCCGGTCCTGGTCGCCCTACGAGGTGGTTTTCGAGGATGTGGAGATTCCCGTGGAGCAGCGCCTGGGCGAGGAGGGGCAGGGCTTCGCCTTGTGCGAGAAGTGGCTGGTCGAAGGCCGAGTGCCCTATGCCGCCGGCACGATCGGGATCGCGCAGGCGGCCCTCCAGATCGCCATTGACTGGGCGCGCGAGCGCGAGGTGTTCCGCTCCAAGCTCGCGGAGAAGCAGGCTATCCAGTGGATGGTCGCCGACAGCGAGATGGAGCTGCGCGCAGCTCGCTTGCTAATCTTTGAAGCGGCCCGCCGCGGCGATGCCGGCCTGAACTTCAAGACCGAGGCCTCTATCGCCAAGGTGGTGGCCACCGAGACCGCCGGCCGCGTGGTGGACCGTTGTATTCAGATCCTCGGCGGCATGGGTGTATCTAAAGAAATGCCGCTGGAGCGCTGGTACCGCGAGATGCGCATCAAGCGCATCGGCGAAGGTCCTTCGGAGGTGCACCGCATGGTGCTGGCCCGCGAAATGTTCAACGCTGTCTGAAGGAAAACGTATGTCCATCGACCTGCATGTGGATGACGCTGGTGTGGCGCTCATCACCATCAACCGCCCGGAAGCCCGCAACGCCTTTGATGCCGAGCACTACCAGCAGATCTCGCGCGCTTGGGAGCGGGTGCGCGACGATCCGGCCATCCGCGTGGCCGTCATCACCGGCGCGGGTGACAAATCCTTCAGCGCTGGCGCCGACCTCAAGACATTCGTCGGGCGCAAGGCCGAGATGTCCGAGTTCTGGCTCACGCAGAAGGACCAATTGCTCAACCGCGGCCTGGAGGTCTGGAAGCCAGTGATTGCCGCCGTCAATGGCTACTGCATCGGCGGGGGCATGACATTGCTGTTGGCCACCGACATCCGCGTGGCTGTGCCACACGCGACCTTCTCACTGGCCGAAGTCAAGCGCGGCATCATCGCCGGCAACGGCGGCACCCAGCGCTGCATCGCGCAACTGCCTTATGCGATTGCGATGGAGGCGCTGCTCACGGGCGACACCATCGACGCGGCCACGGCCGAGCGCTGGGGGCTCATCAACAAGGTGGTGCCGCCGGAGCAGCTGCTTGAAGAAGCTATGAAATACGCCCACCGCATTGCCGCCAATGCCCCGCTGGCGGTACAGGCCGCCAAGGAGCTGGCCGTCAAGGCGCCCGAGATGGGCCTGGCTGCCGGCCTGCGCATGGAGCAGTTCACCAACAAGCTGCTTTCGTCCACCAACGACGCCCGCGAGGGCGCGCTGGCCTTCCGGGAGAAGCGCCCCGCGCGCTTCACCGCTAGCTGAGCCGCAAGGAGATCCGACATGCGCGGGAAATACGTCATCGCCGGCATCGGCAACACCCCCTTCGGCAAGCTGGGGCTGGACACCGTAACGCTGAACACGCTGGCCTGCCAGGCGGCACTGCAGGACGCAGGCGTCGAGAAAGGCGCCGTGGACGCCCTGTTCGTCAAGGGGCCCACGTCTTCGAAAGAGCTGCTGTATGGCCAGAAAGTGTCCGAGGCCTTGGGGCTCCAGCCGCGCTGGGGCGGCGCCTGGGACCAGGGCGGTGCGGCCAACATCACGCTGATCGATATGGCCATGATGGCCATCGAAACCGGTCAGTGCGAGGTCGCATTGGTTACTTTTGCCGACAATCCGCGCAGCGGCTCGCGCCAGGCCTACGCCCGGCCGCGCGGCAATGACGCGGCCTACGGCTGGTTTTCCACCGCCGCCGGCTACGGCATGATCCACCAGGCCCATGTAGCCGAGTACGGCACGCCGCCCGAGGCCTTTGCCGCGTTCGCGCTGGCGGCGCGCAGCCACGGCGCGCGCAATCCACATGCGCAGCTGCAGAAGGCGATCTCGCTGGACGACTACCTGGCCTCGCCCTGGGTGGTCGAGCCTTTGCGCCGTGACGATTGCTGCCTAGTTTCGGACGGCGCGGCCGCCGTTGTGGTGATGAGCGCGCGCCGCGCGCAGGCCCTGGGCGTGCGCCAGTCGGTGCCGATCCTGGGCATCGGCGGCGGCCAGACTTCGTATGACGTGCACCTGCGCGACGTGCTCACGTCCACGCAAGCCGTGCAGTCCGGACGCATCGCCTTCGAGATGGCCGGTATCCGGCCGCAGGACATCGACGTGGCGCAGATCTATGACTGCTTCACTGTCACCGCCCTCATGACGCTGGAAGATTACGGTCTGTGTCCCAAGGGCGGTGCGCATGACTTTGTTCGCGACGGGCAGATAGAACATGGCGGGCGCCTGCCGGTCAACACCTCTGGCGGCCTGCTGTCGGAAACCGGCATGCCGGGCATGCAGTTGATCCTGGAGGGTGTACGACAGGCCCGCGGCACCGCTCGCCTGCAGGTGCCAAAGGTGCGCCACAGCCTGGTCAGCAACCAGGGCGGAACGATGCACACCCATTCCACACTCATTCTGGGAGGCTGACATGGCCGATGCATTCATGGTCGAGATCGACGACATCAACGGTCCGTACTGGCTCGGCCTGCGCGAAGGCGTCCTGAAGTACCAGGCCTGCGACTGCGGCCACGGATGGCTGCCGCCCCGCAAGCTCTGCCCATCCTGCCTGGGGTCGAGCTGGCGCTGGGAGATGGCCAGCGGCGAAGGCGCGATCCGCAGCTGGGTGGTCTACCACACCGCTTACCACCCGGACTTCAAGGACCGGCTGCCCTACAACGTGGCCATCGTCCGCCTGGCCGAGGGGCCGCAGCTGATCGCCAATATCGTCGCGCCCAACGACGCACTCCGGGTTGGCGCGGGTGTGCGCCTGCAACCCGACATGACCCGTGCGCAGCCGATCGCGCTGTTCGCACTGCACCCTTAACTCACTGACCTTCAACCCATCACTCACAGGAGATAACATGACCTTTCCGAACCGCATCCGCGTACGCGCCCTGGCCAGCGCAGCCCTTCTGGGCCTTGTGTCCCTGCCCGGCGCTGCATGGGCCCAAGAGATCTTTCCCAGCAAGACCGTCAAATTCATTGTGCCGTACCCGCCCGGCGCGTCCACGGACAGCCTGGCCCGGGCCTTCGCGCAGGAGTTGGCGAAGGAGCTCAAGGGCAACGTCATCGTCGAGAACAAACCTGGCGGCGGGACCACCATTGGGGCGCTAGCCGTCAAGACCTTGCCAGCCGATGGCCATGCGTTGCTGTTCCAAGTCGACGGTCTCTACAACGGCAAGCTTGCCGCCCCCAGCGTCGGGTATGAATATAGCGACTTCGAGATCCTTTCCGCGCTGGCCCAGACGCCCTATGCCCTGGTCGTGCCTGCCAGTCTCAATATCCAGCGTCTGGAGGACCTCAAGGCCCACGCCGCGAAGAAGAATGGCGAGATCGACTTCGGTGTGCTCGGCATGGGCGCGAACCAGTATTCCATCCTGGGGCGTAGTCTCAGCAAGCACCTTGGCGTGACCCCGCGCATGATCCCATACAAGGGCGGCGTGGAAGGTGTTACTGCGGTGATGGCCGGCGAGATTGACGCCTACTTCGCTACCGTGGGGCTGGCCCATGCCCAGAAGGACAACCCCAAGCTCAAGTTTCTGGCGCTGACCTCAGACGCCGGCAAGAACAAGTTTTTCCCGAGTCTCAAGTCGTTTGCCGAACTGGGCGTCAAGGACATGGTGTTCAAGAGCCTGTATGGCGTGGCCATCCGGTCCAACACGCCGGCCGGCATCAAGGCCCGGCTGGAACAGGCCGTGCGCAAGGTCGCTGACTCCGAGGAGATGAAGAAGGTTCGCGCCCAGATTTCCCTGGAGGACTATCCCGGCTCCGTTGAAAGCTACCGCGCCGAGGTACAGCGCAACCTGCAGATGTACCAGGCCGCGCAGGAGCAGGAGCCCCGCCGCTGATTAACGCAGCGCCAGCCCACGACGGTGCTTGCGCTCATGTGTGCCTTAAGACTTGCGTCACATGCATACACCGGCGACTGCGATTGGATCTGGACACCGGGATCTCCTGCGACTGGCTTGCACGGACAGCGCCACTACAGCCGCAGCTGCCTCCCTGCCGGGGACATTCCGGCTGAGAGGCTTGGGTTGAAAGCCTTTTCAGTCGTAAGCCCAATAACCACGGGCGCAAGCAGCTATTAATTCAGTAGCGAATGGACTGCCGCCCTGATGGGGCACTGATCATTCCTGGTAGACCCGTGAGAGCAGCAGGCTGAAGGCCGGCAGGCGCGCTGGCGCGGTGGCGCGGAGCACGCCCTGCTCCTGCAGGATGGCGATCAGTTTTTTCGGTGCAACGCGTTTGTCGCCGACGATCTCGACATGGCCGGCGTTGACTTCGACCCGTTTGGTGCGCGCATCGCTCTCTATCAGGGTCTGACGCTGCTCGTCCAGCGAGAAAATGACGTCGCTCTCGACGCAGCGCCCGCCTTCCTCGCGCCGGCAGCTGCCGCGCTCGTCGGTGTCTATCTTCAGGTAGCGGCTGACCTGCGGCGCCAGGGAACCGGGCTCGCGGATGAAGCGCGAGGAAAAAGTGATGTCGGCCCACTTGGGGCCGGTCGCGATATAGCAGCTCAGGGGCACCAGGCCCAAGGAGAGCGGGTAGAGCCAGCTCTTGCCGCAGGTCTGGGCCGCGGCGATGCCGGAAAACGGGCCGGAGATGGTCACCAGACGCAAATCGACGGGACGGCCGGGCAGCGGCGTGAGGGAAGAAGACGCGGTCATCGCCTTGCGCGCGATCAGCGCGCCCTGGCTGTGGCCGATCACCGTGATCTGCGGCACCCGGGATTGCGCGGCGAGCTGCTGGACGGCCTGCTTCAGTTCATCGGCGCCCTGCGTGAGCTTGGCGCGGTCATCGTAGGTAAAACAGGCCGACTGCTGGCCATGAAAGGCCAGCACCTGGGCCAGGCCGCGAAACTGGCCGGAGGAGCCGAAGCAGCCATGCACGAGCACATGGACAGGCTGGCTGGAATCAATGCGCAGGCTGCGGTCCGGACTGTCGGTGCAGGGGCCGAGGCCGGGAATGTTGAGCGTGAGGTCCGGTGGCGGAAGGCGGCCCGGCTCGAGATCGGCCGGGTTCATCGCCTCGCGCGAAGCGCAGCCACCCAGCAGGGTAAGGAGGGCAAGGAGGGCAAGAAGGGTGGCGGTGTGATTCATGTCGGCTCCTGGGTGGGGTGGCTGCCTTGTTTGTGTCCAAAGGTGCGCATCGGAAAGCCGCTGTTCACGGGCGGCGGCGGTGCTCATCCAGCGGACCTGGTCTGGTTCGCGATTTGCCGGTCATGCCAGCGCACCAGCGAGGTTACGCCCAGCGTGGCGCCTATCAGCGCCAGAAACATGTCCGACTGCGTGTCCCAGGGGTCGCCCTGGGTGCCGAGGAATTCATCGGCGCCCTGGCCCAGCGCCAGCGCGGCCCACCACTCGATCAGCTCGTAGACGGCGCTGATGGCCATGGCCACGCAGACCGATAAAAAGCCTGCCATGCGCCGGCTGCTCAGGTAGCCGAGGCGTAGCAAAATTTCGCGCGCCACCATGGCCGGCACCAGACCCTGCATGAAGTGGCCGATCTTGTCGTAGGGGTTGCGGCCCAGTTGCCATAAATCCTGCAACCAGAAACCCAGGGGCACACGGGCATAGGTGTAGGCGCCGCCAAGGATCAGCACCAGCATGTGCAGCGCGATCAACACGTAGAGCAGCGTGCTCAGCGGAAAGCGCCGCTGTGTGGCAATCAGCAACGGGGCCACCAGGACGGCGGGCGCCACTTCCAGCACCCAGGTCGCGCGGTCGTAGGGCGCAATGCCGGACGCCACCAGCGCGGCCAGCACCACGGCGCCCAGCACCAGCAGGAGTGCGTCGCGCGTCATGCGCCAGTCTCACCAAAAAACTGCGCCAGCGCATGCGCGGTTTCCAGCGGCAGTTCCTCGGGAATGAAATGCCCGGCCGGCAGCAACTGGCCGCTGACGACGCCGGCGCACTGCGCCTGCCACAGCACCAGCGGCTCGAACAGTTTGTGCACCACGCCGCGTTCGCCCCACAGCACGTGAGCGTCGCAGTGGATTTTTTCGCCCTCGGCCCGGCTCTCGCGGTCGTGCACCAGGTCGATGCCGGCGCTGGCGCGGTAGTCCTCGCAAGCCGCGTGGATGGCCTCGGGTGTGCAGAAGCAGCGTTCGTATTCCAGCAGCGCCTCGGCCTCGATGTAGCTGAGCCCTTTCGCGCCCCAGCCGCCGAGCTTGGCGTGCAGGTAGGGCACGGGGTTGCCGCCTATCATGGTCTCAGGCAAGGGGTTGGGCTGGATCAGGTGAAACCAGTGGTAGTAGGCGGTGGCAAAACGCAGGTCGGTCGCTTCGTACATGTCGAGCGTGGGCGCGATGTCGATCACACACAGCTTGCGTACGCGGCCGGGATGGTCCAGCGCCAGCCGGTGTGCCACGCGGCCGCCGCGGTCGTGGCCGCAGAGGTCGAAGCGGCTCAAGCCCAGTGCGTCCATCACGCCCAGCGCATCGGCGGCCATGTTGCGTTTGCTGTAGTTGCTGTGGTCGGGCAGGCCCGCCACCTTGGACGAGTCGCCATAACCGCGCAAGTCCGGCAGCACCAGAAAAAATTTCGCCTTCAGTGCCTGCACCACGCGGTGCCACATCACATGGCTTTGTGGAAAGCCGTGCAGAAGCAACAGCGCCGGCCCCTCTGGGTTGCCGCCGAAACGCGCAAAGATGGAGGTGCCGTTGACCTCGAAGTCGCGCGCTTCAAAACCTTCAAACCAGTTGTCGGGCAGGGTCGAGGCCATAGCGCGTCCTTGGTGATTTAGGGCCGGGCGGCCAGGTATTTTTTCAGGTTGACCGCAGCGGTAGCGCGCACCTTGCTGCGCAGGAACGGCGTCCAGCCCAGCAGCAGGCCCGGCGTACCCAGCGCCTGGCGCGACCAGGCCCAGAAGTCGAAGCGGTCGCGCTGGGTCTGGATCAGGCCCTGGGCGTCGAAGGTGTAGCGGCTGTCGATGATGTTGTGCACCATGCGGCCGGTGGCGCTGAAGCGGTAGTCGGCCTCCCAGTGCGCCTGGCCGGCGGCGGTATCGGCCTCTATGCCGTTGTACACAAGCTTCCAGACATCGCGCCCTTTGGCTTTGGTGGCGTCGCAGAGCATGTGCCACATGCCGGTGACCTCGCGGTGCCCGCGCAGCGAAAAAGCCTCGTCGTCAAACGTCGCGTCGGCTGCATAACACTGGGCCATGGTGGCCGAGTCCAGCCGCACAAAGGCGCTGTAGAGCTTTTCGAGGGTTTGCTGGTTGACGTGCATAAAACCTTCAGGGCTGGCTTAAAGGGGAGCGGCGTAACGCGAAGGGGTGCCGTGAAATGGTACACCGCCCCCCTGCAAAACCCGAGATTTTGTGCAATTCATGTGACATATTCCCCCGCATGCTGGAGGTGTCCACGTTGTCGGCGTATAAAAAAGGAATGTTTTCAATGGAGTCATGCCATGAGGACTCAGCCACCGCATCGGGCACCGGCAGACCGCCTGCGTGTCAATTTGTCTGACCCCTGGGAAGAGTTGTATTGGGGTGAAAAATTTGGCTGCACCAGCGAGCAGTTGCGTGCGGCGGTCGATGCAGTCGGGGTGCAGGTCTCCGACATTTGGGCCTGGCTGGCCAATTCCAGGCCCTCCCCGCTGCGTTGAGTCCGTCCCGCGCAGATGGCGGTGCCCTTCGGCCATTGATAAAGCGCCGGGGCGACCCATCTGAGCTGGATGATCCCTTTTTCCGTTCTTGACCTGTCCCCCATCGTGGAGGGCAGCGACGCCGCCCAGTCCCTGCGCAACACGCTTGATCTGGCCCAACATGCCGAGCGCTGGGGCTTCCAGCGCTACTGGCTGGCCGAGCACCACGGGATGGCCGGCATCGCGAGCGCCGCAACAGCAGTCGTGATGGCGCACGTGGCCGGCGGCACTTCGCGCATCCGCGTGGGCGCCGGCGGCATCATGCTGCCGAATCATTCGCCGCTGGTGATTGCCGAGCAGTTTGGCACGCTGGAGTCGCTGTTTCCCGGCCGCATTGACCTGGGCCTGGGCCGCGCGCCTGGTTCGGATCAGGCCACGGCACGCGCGCTGCGACGCGACCTGAATGCCAACCCCGATGAATTTCCGCAGGACGTGGTGGAGCTGATGCATTACTTCCAGCCGGTGACTGAGGGGCAGCGCGTGCGCGCCGTGCCCGGTGCCGGCCTGCAGGTGCCGGTGTGGATTCTTGGCTCCAGCCTGTTCGGCGCGCAGCTTGCGGCCCAGCTCGGTCTGCCATTTGCCTTTGCCTCGCACTTTGCGCCGGCGCAGATGATGCAGGCGATTGAGGTCTATCGCAGCCGCTTCCGGCCCTCGGCGCAACTGGACCGCTCGCATGTGATGCTGGGCTTCAATGTGTTTGCGGCCGACACCGACGAGCAGGCGCGGCTGCTGTCCTCGTCGATGCAGCAGGCGTTCGTGAACCTGCGCAGCGGCCGGCCTTCGCGCCTTCAGCCGCCGGTGGCGGGGTATGAAGAGCGACTGACGTCCCCCGAACGTGCGATCCTTGAGCAGACCCTGTCTTGTTCGGCTATCGGTTCGCCTGAGACGGTGCGGCGTGGCTTGCAGGCTTTTGTGGACCGCACCGGCGCGGACGAACTGATGATCACCTCGCAAATCTTCGACCACACAGCGCGCCTGCGCTCTTACGAGATCACGGCCGGCGTGCAGGGCTGAACCCTGCTACGCAGCGAGAAAAGCGGGGGCTCTCTTGTCAATCAGGGGCCGAGGATCTGGCTCTGCCCGTCCGCGGGCGCAGCAGTCCCTTCGGAGGGAGCTGCGCAGTACGCGAAGCGACAAGCGCGGGGGCCTATTTCTTGACTGAGAGGAGCTCGATCTCGAACTCCAGCGTGGCGTTGGGCGGAATCGCCCCGCCGGCGCCGCGTGCGCCGTAGGCAATCGCCGGCGGGCAGGTCAGTTTGGCCTTGCCGCCCACCTTCATTTTTTGCACGCCCTCGGTCCAGCAAGGGATCACGCGGTTCAGCGGAAACTCGGTCGGCTCGTTGCGTGAGTAGGAACTGTCGAACTCCTTGCCGCCCGGAAAGCGACCCCGGTAATGCACCTGCACCGTGTCGGAAGCGGCGGGGCTGGCGCCGCTGCCGTCCTTGAGCGAGCGGTAGACCAGCCCGCTGGCGGTTACCGAGGCGCCGGCCTCTTTGGCGGCCGTTGCGGCGGCATCGGACTGCGCCCAGGCAGCAGGCAAAAGACACAAAGACAAAACGCCGGTACAGAAAATGGATCGCACAATAACTCCTTGAAAATTCGCGAGGCCGCCGGGCGGTGGCCGATGCAAGCATGTTAGCGCTGCGCCCTAACCGCCAGCCGTGGAGGGCTATGTCTTTTCAAGCAGGCGCAGCGCCCCCTCGGGGCTGATGCCTGCGGCTTTGAACCTGTTTGAGCAGGTTCGGACAGGCATCAGAAGCGAAGCCTCTGGCGAGCGGCGGCCTGCAAGGTGCGGCGCAGTACGCGAAGCGACAAGCGTGGGGGCTCTGTTTTTCCGCCGGGCCGCCCCAAGGAAAAATGCCCCCTCGGGGGGCAGCGCAGTGCGCGAAGCGACAAGCGTGGGGGCTCTGTTTTTCCGCCGGGCCGCCCCAAGGAAAAATGCCCCCTCGGGGGGCAGCGCAGTGCGCGAAGCGACAAGCGTGGGGGCTCTATTACCTAGGCGCGCTTTTGAAGACATCCCGGTTTTCGTTCCACCAGGCATCGTCCACGCCTGCCATCAGCTTGTCGAAGGCAAAGGCTTTCTGGCTGATCACCAGCCGCGCCGCGCAGCGTCGCAGTGCATGAAAAGACTCTTCGGTGGCCGCCAGTGCCGGGCATTTGGCGCGAAGTCTTGCGTAGTAGTACGGCGGCCAGGTGCCCGTCGCATTGATGTCCTGCTCGCTCAACCAATAGACCTCCCCGCTGCTTCCCGACAGCCAGCGCTCGGTGAAGGGCAAGGGCAAACCTTGCTTGAGCGCATAACTGCGCAATTGGGACGGCAGCAGGTCGAAAGCCGACGGGGCATCCGCAGGCCGGTTGGCGTTGCTGTCGGCCAGCGCTGCAGGCGGCACGGCCCGCAGTCCGATCCTTCCCTCGGTCAGCATGCGCCAGGCGCCGGCCAGCCATACGAGGGCGCAGGGACCGGTACAACTGCTGCCCGCCGCCACGGTGTAGGGGTACAGCGGCGCCAACGTGTCGGCTAGCAACAAGGCTTCGCGGGTGTCGCCACCGGTGATTTTGAGTTCCACCCGGCCCAGACTGTGCCAGGCATCGGCCGGCCGGGCCTGCATCCATTGCACCAGCTTGCCGGTGTCGCCAGGCAGCAGCTCACCACTGAGCGTGATGCCGCGCGCCACACCGGCAAGCGGGTCATTGGGAAACGGGTTGCTGAGGTCCCACTGCAGCGCCTGCGCCCAGGGGTGCAGCAACAGGGGCAGCAGCACAGCCACCCGGCGGACGGCCCGGCCGACCCGCTGCCAAAACCTCTGTCGCCATGGCTGTAGCTGCATTCAATCCCTGTTCAGGCCGGCCTCCGCATCTGGAGTTGTCGCCGGAAAAATAAATGACACAACGCGCCCGTCTGACGCCTGCGCGATGACGCTCAACTTTACATCGCCGCCTGTTTGCACCCGTTGTGCCCCGCTGGTCACCTTGGGGCACGCCGAGGACAGCCGGTTCCGGCTTGCCGTTTACAAGGCCCTGGGCACGGCTTGGCTCAGGAAGTCATATACCGCGCGGATGCGGCGGCTGGTGCGGATCTCGCGGTGCACGGTCAACCAGATCGGGATGGGCGGCACCTTGACCATGGGGAGCAGGGGCACCACGTCTTTGTCGGTGACGGCCAGGTAGTCGGAGATAAAACCTATGCCCAGGCCGGCGCGCACCGCCTGCCAGCAGGCCAGCAGGTCGTCGCAGCGAAAGGCGAAAGACGAGCGTGTAACCGGAAGGCCGAAACCCGCCATGCCCTTGAGGATGGTTTCATCGCGGTCATTGCCCACCAGCTCATGATTCAGCAGATCCTGTAGCTGCCTGGGCGTGCCACGCCGCCGCAGGTAGTCGCGATGCGCGTAAGCGCCGAGGGTGACTTTCGCAATGCGTTTGACGACCAGGCTGGCTTGTCTGGGCTGCACCATGCGCAGCGCAATGTCGGCCTCGCGGCGCAGCAGGTTGCTGACGGCGTTGCTGGACACCAGTTCCACCTGAACCTCGGGCAGGGCCAACCGCATCTGTGCCAGGATGGGCGGCATCAGGTAACAGGCGACCGGCTGGCTGGCGCTGACGCGCACTGTGCCAGAGATGCCGGGCTCAAAGCCGGACACGCTGCGCGCCAGCTGGTTGGCACCGTTTTCCATGGCGCGCGCAGAGTCGGCCAGCTGCAGCGCCATCGGCGTGGCCAACAAGCCGCGTCCGGTGCGCTCGAACAGCAACACGCCGAGTTGCGCCTCCAGCTCGGCGATGTGCCTGCCGATGGTGGGCTGGGTGGCGCCCAGCGACCGCGCCGCGCCCAGCAGGCTGCCTTGCTCAAACGCCGCCAGGAAAGAGCGGACCAGGCGCCAGTCGAAGTCGTTATTCATTTTTGCATATCTGATGTGGACAGTTAAAGGATTGTCAAACAGGCGTTGCGTTTCCACAATCACCCATCGATACAATTTTTTATAAAGGAACGCAACATGATCAACCGCAGAAATTTTGTTCGCATCGCCGGCGGCGGCGTGGTGCTGGGTGCCACAGCCGGCCTCACCGCTTGTTCGTCCGCCTTTCCCGACGAAGCCGTCGCAGCCTGGAGCGGCCCCGCGGCCGGCACCACCGACGTGCGCCACTGGGTGCTGAGTTATGCCATCCTGGCACCGCATTCGCACAACCTGCAGTCCTGGCTGGTGGACCTGCGACAGCCGGGCGAGATCATGCTGTACTGCGACCTGAACCGGCTGCTGCCCGAGACCGATCCGCTGTCGCGCCAGATCATGATGAGCCAGGGCACATTTCTGGAGCTGCTGCACCTGGCCGCGCGGCAAAAAGGGATACGCGCCGACATCACCCTGTTCCCGCAGGGCGAATTCGGCCCGGCCACGCTGGACAAGCGGCCGGTTGCGCGCATTGTTCTGGCCGCAGATGCCGCCATCAAGCCGGACCCGCTGTTTGCCGAGATCCTCAAGCGCCACACCAACCGCGAGGCCTACGAAGCGCGCGAGCCTGCTGCGGCAGCCCTGCAGGCCATCGCTGCCAGCGTGGCGCCACACCCGGTGCGCACCGGTTTTGTCGGCGCTGCCCAGCCCGAGGCCCTGCAACAACACCGTGCGATTGCCCGCGAGGCCTGGCGCATCGAGCTGGTGACTCCGCGCACCATCATGGAATCGTTCAAAGTGCTGCGAGTGGGCCCGCGTGAGATTGCCGAGCACCGCGATGGCCTGAGCATCAATACGCCCATGGTGCGCGCACTGACGGCACTGGGCCTGTTTGACCGCAGCAAGGCACCGGGCCCGGACGACTCCGCCACCACCGGGCAGATCAAGAGCTTCAATGAAAAGATCGCCGCCACACCGGCATTTTTCTGGATGGTGACCGAGGGCAACGACCGCAAGACACAGGTCAACGCCGGCCGGGCCTACGCCCGCGCGCAGCTCGCGGCCACCGTCCAAGGCCTGGTCATGCAGCCGCTATCGCAAGCCTTGCAGGAGTACCCGGAACAGGCCAAGCCGTATGCGGACATCCATACCCTGCTGCAGTCACCAGCGCCGCGTTACACAGTGCAAATGTGGACGCGGCTGGGGTATGCGCCTGCGGTGGGCCCGTCGCCGCGCCGCGGTTTGCAGGCCCACCTCATCCAAAGCGCGTGAGCATGGGTGATGCGCAGCCTGCCGGTCAGGCCGCGCCCGTCTGGGTTTTCGCCGGCCTGAGCGTACGCCTCAACAAAAACAGCACCACCCCGAAGTTCAGCAGGTTCCAGGCGATGCCATTGAAAAAAGCGGCGTCGTAGGAGCCGGTTAGGTCAAACACCTTGCCCGACATCCAGCCGCCCAGCGCCATGCCGAGCATGGTGAACATGATGACGGTGCCGACGCGGGCACCAGCCTCGGCAGCGGGAAAATGCTCGCGAACGATGATGGCGTAACTCGGCACAATGCCGCCCTGAAACAGGCCGAACATGGCCGAGATCACATACAACGAGACCATGCCGTCAAAGGGAATGAACAGCATGAGAGCGACCGTCTGTAATGCCGAGCCGAGCAGCAGCGTACGCAAGCCGCCTATGCGGTCACAGATGGCGCCGGAGATCAGCCGGCTCACAATGCCGCAGGCCAGCATCAGCGACAGCATCTCGGCGCCGCGCGCCGCGCCAAAGCCGAGGTCGCTGCAATAGGCCACGATGTGCACCTGCGGCATGGACATGGCCACGCAGCAGGACAAACCGGCCACACACAGCAGCGCCTGCGCCTGGCCCAGACTCAAGTTGAAAGGCCGGTCGCTGGCGGCGACACCGCGCAGATTGACCGGCGCCAAAGCCAGTGCCGGCGGGCGCTGCCGCATCAGCTGGGCCAGCCCGAACATCGCCAGGCTGCAAAACGCGGCCAGCCCCCAGTAGGTCTGGCGCCAGCCCACACTTTCAACAAAGTGCTGGATGATGGGCGGCCAGAGGGCGCCGCCCAGGTAGTTGCCGCTGGCGCACACCGCCACCGCAATGCCGCGGCGCCGCGCAAACCACAGCGAGGTGTCCGCCAGCAAGGGCGAAAACGTAGCCGAGCTGCCGAGCAGGCCAATCAAAAGCCCGTGCGCCAGCGCAAACAGCCAGACGCTTCCTGACATGGCCGCGGCGGCGAAACCCAGGCCCATGCCAACAGCGCCCAAACGCAGCGGCACCGCAACACCGAAGCGATCGGCGAGCCGGCCCATGAGCACGCCGCCTATGCCGAACCCGATCATCAGCAAGGTGTAGGGCAAGGCAGCGTCGGCACGCGGTACACCAAAATCGGCCTGCACTGCAGGCAAGACAACCGGCACCACATACATGCCGGCAGCACCGACGGTCATCAGCGCCAGCGTCACCATCAGGCGGCGCCAAGCCGTGGCGGAATCAATCAGTTCGGCAGCAGCAGGTACGCTACGCATGCCCGGTTCAGCCCAGCAGTTGCACCAGCCGCTGCAGCGCATGCTGCACGGTGGCAAGACGCACGGCAGCGCGGTCACCGCCGAAGTGTTTGACCTCGCTGCTGAGCCGGCCGTCGACCATGAAGCCGAACCAGACCGTGCCGACAGGTTTGGTGCGGCTGCCGCCGGTGGGGCCGGCAACACCGGTGACGGCCACCGCCACCTGCGCTTTGGAGTGCATGATCGCGCCCTGCACCATGGCGCGTACCACCTCTTCGCTGACGGCGCCGTGCGCGGTAATCACTGCCGCATCCACGCCCAACAGCTCGCGCTTGGCCTCGTTGGAGTAGGTCACAAAACCGCGCTCGAACCAGGCGCTGGAGCCGGCCAGGTCGGTGCAGGCGGCCGAGATCAAACCGCCGGTGCAGCTCTCAGCTGTGGCCAGCAACCAGTCTTTCTTGAGCATCAAATCGGCCAGTCGCCCACGAAGATCAGGCGCAGACAGCTCCTCTTTTGATAGCAAATGTGGATTCACCAAAACCTCCAGGCGGCAATCACGAGCAGGGTGCAAAAGGCCGCGGCAAGGTCGTCGAGCATGATGCCGAAGCCGCCGCGCCAGCCAAATCCCTTGAAGTGTTTGTCGGCCCAGGCCGTCGGGCCGAACTTCACTGCGTCGAAAAATCGAAACAGCACAAAAGCCACCAGTTGGCCCCACAGCCCTGCCGGGGTGATCAGCCAGAGGATCAGCCAGAAGGCGACCACCTCGTCCCAGACGATGCTGCCGGGATCGGCGACGCCCATGTTTTTTGCAGTGAGGGTAGCGGCCCACCAGCCCAGCAGGGCCGCCGCCGCAATCAGCAAGCCCATCTGCAGCGGGCTGAACCACGGCGCCATCAGCACAAAGGCCAACCAGGCCCACAAGGTGCCCGCCGTGCCAGGCGCCACCGGACTCAGGCCAGCGCCGAAACCCAGCGCGACCAGGTGCGCCGGGTGCCCGAGCATGAAACGCGCGCTAGGCCGGCGCGGCGCGGCGGTGGGCTTGCCGGACGGCATTGGCGAAGGGTTCATCGGTGTCATCAGTGTTGAAGAAAAATCGGGCTCTAGCCCATAGAGGATAAGCGCAAGTAGCTATGTTTTTGATAGTAAATCAGAGTCGTGGCGGTTCATCCAGCAAGGCGAGCAGCAGCGCGTCAAAGGCTTCGGCCTGCTCGAACTGCACCCAGTGGCCGGCGCCCTCGACCCAGTGCATGCCGCGAAAATCCGGCGCGGCCTGCAGCGCCGGCGCCAGCGCCTCCAGCCGCTGGCGGTAGAGCGCATCTTCGCGGCCGTAAATCGCATGCACCGGGCAGGACACGCTGGCCAGCGCGCGCGCCAGGATGTCGGTGTAGGCCAGCCGCCGGCCTTTCATGCGGTCGAGCAGCGTGTTGTCGGTATGCAGGCGCAGTGCCAGCGCGGTGATGGCTTCAGGCCGGTGCAGCATCAGTGCCGCCAGGTTGCTGCGGTGCACGGCCTCGCGTTCGGCCGGGTCGGACAGGTGCCGCCATGCCGTGAGCGTGATGGTGTTGCGCGACGCGATGCCCAGCCCGGGCGAGGCGACCAGCACCAGGCGCGCAGCGCGCGCCGGAAACTGCGCGGCCAGCAAACCGGCGACCATACCGCCGAAGGAAAAAGCCACCATGTCGCAGGCGCCTTCGCCGAGCAACACACGCAGGCCGGCCTCGACCGGTTCTGGCAGCGCGTCGGCGTCGCGGCCCTGCGGCGGCAGTGCCGAATCACCGAACCCCGGCAGGTCGGCGGCCAGCACCTCGCGCCCGCTGCGAAGCAGGGAATCGATGTTCAGCAACCAGTGGGTCCAGCTGCCGCTGCCGCCGTGCAGCAGTACCACGGGCGGGTGTTTCCTCGCCATGGCAGGCGACCAGCGGTGCCAGACCATATGGCCGTCGCCGCAGGAGGTTTCGAGGCGGTTGGCACTCGCCAGCAGGCGCTGGACTTCGGGGCACGGTGCGCTGGACGCGGTGGCTTGCATCAGGGGGTTATACCTGCACCACGGGCTGAACGCCTTCGGCCTGGGCAAACCAAGCGGCCCAGTGGTCGATGCAGGCCCTGATCTTGGGCAGGCGGTGCCGGCTTGTCAGCGTGACCGCGTAAATCGGGCTGGGCTGCTCGTCGACAAAGTCGGGCAGCACCGGCACCAGCCGCCCTTGCCGCACCAGGGGCTCGGCCACCAAGGTGGCAAAACGCGAAATGCCTAAGCCATGCAGCGCCATCTGCGCAGTGATGCCGGTGCTGCCGGAACGCCACTGCCCCTCCGCCAGCACTATGTTGGGCTCGCCCTTGACGATGAAAGGCCAGCGGTTGAGCATGGTCACCGCGCTGTTGGTAATCAGGCGGTGCTGGTGCAGCTCGTCCGGATGCCGGGGTATGCCGTGGGCCTGCAGGTAGCCGGGCGTGGCGTACAGCCTGCGGCCCAGCGTGCCGAGTTGCCGCGCCACCACCGTGTCGCTCGGCGGCGCGCCGGTGCGGATGGCGATGTCGATGTCGTCGTGCGCCATGTCCACCAGCCTGTCCTCGACCTGCAGTTCCACGCAAAGCCTCGGGTGCTGCGCGTGCAGGCTCTCGAAACTCGGGATCAGCAGGTACTCGGCCACCACCGTGCTGGCCGCAACGCGCACCCAGCCGCCGGCCTGGCGCGATTGGCTGGCAAACTCGCCCTCCAGTTCGTCCAGCGTGCCGGTCAGGCGCCGGCAGTACTGCAAAAAAGTCTGGCCTTCGGCGGTTGTTGCCAGGCCATGGGTGGAGCGGTGGATCAGCCGGGTGCCGCAGGCTTTTTCGATGCGCAGCAGCGCGCGCGAGACATGGCTTACCGGAACATCGCGCTCGCGCGCCACGGCCGATAGGGTGCCAAGCTCGGCCACGCGGGCAAACAGGGGCATGTCGTCGAAGCTGAGGTCGCGCATGGCCTGATGGTAACCAGCCGCGAACGTTCCTGCCTTTGCAGCAAATGCAAAACCCAATTGCGTCCAGCGCTGTTTCCCGCGGGACAGGCCTTGCCTACAGTGGCCTGCACAGCAACGAAAGGACCCGCCATGTACAGCGATCTCCACCACGACAGCTACCAGCGCCTGCACGATGCAGCGAAGTACCAGGCCGCGGCCTTGCGCCGGCAGGCGATCAGCCATTTCTGGCGCCAGCTGGGCCAGGCCTTCCGGTGCGGGCTGCAGGCCCTGCGCTGCCCGGCAAAGCGGCTGCAGCTCCCCCGCGGGGCCTGAGACGCCTCCTTGCGAGATTTTCGGCGTGTGGATCAGGTGGTTTGGCGCATGGCCTCGCGTCCCGCCCCGCGCAACAGGTCGACCAGTGCGGCCGGATCGGCGGGGATCCGGTCACCACGCCAGACAACGTGCTGGTCCGCACGGCACAGCACCAGGGCATGCCGGTAGGCCTCGGGAAGGTCCTGGGCATCAACATCGAGTAGCGTGAGCGGCAGCTTGCGAGCTTGGGCAGCCAGCTCCAGTGCCGTGACATCGACGGCCCCGTCAAAGCGCAGCAGGGTGTAGCCCGACCCGAAGGCGTCGTACAGCGAACGCCCGTCCGGCAGCCAGAAATGCGGCGCGCGGCAACCCGGCACCGTGGACGGCGTGAAGCTGCCCATGGAATAGGCGGGCGGCGCCTCACCGTCGTCGGTCAGGATCGGGGAGTTGCTGTAGAAGTAGCCGAAGTTCAGCCCGGCGCAGCAGAACTGCTGGACATTAAGCTCGTAGGCTTCCTGGCCGATGCCGGCCCGCACGGCCTCGCCTTCTGTACCGGGCGCCTCGATGTTGGCCGGAACAGCGCGCCTGGCCTTGATCATTTTCTGGGCATGGTCCATCGCAAACTGCGACACCTGGGCGGTGATCGGCTGGCGCTCCACCTCGTAGGCGTCCAGCATGGCTTCCTCGCCCCAGCCCTGCAGGCGCGCGGCGAGCAGCCAGGACAGGTTGATGGCGTCGGCAATCCCGGCGTTCATGCCATAACCGGCGTAGGGCACCCACAGATGTGCGGCATCGCCCGCCAGGAAAACATGGCGGTCGCGGAAGCGGTCCGCCACCAGCCGGCGGCCGACCCAGTCTTCCTTGCTCAGGATGTCATAGCGGAAATCCGCATCGACGCCGAGGATGTCGCGGATGGACTGGTCGCGGTCCACCGAATCGAACTCGGGCTCGTCCGCATTGAGGTGGTTGTGCACTAGCCAGGTTTCCCGGCCGTCGATCGCAAACATGGTGCCGCAGCGGCGCGGGTTCATCGCGTAACAGGACCAAGCCGGCTTGCCGGGGATCATGGCCGCGAGTTGCGGCGCGCGGATGTAAGTGGACTGCACGCGCTGGATCACGGCCGTGCCTTCTAGCTTGGCGCCCATCTGCTTGCGCACCGACGAGCTGCCGCCGTCGCAGCCGACCATGTAGCGGCAGCGGATGCGGCGTGAAGTGCCGCTGTCCAGGTCGGTCGCCAGCGCGGTAACGCCGGCCGCATCCTGGGTGAAGCTGGCGACCTGGGTGCGGTTGAGCAGCGTCACTTGCGGCAGCGCGGCAGTGTGCTCCAGCAGGATGGGCTCGAGGTAAATCTGGTTGATGCGGTGCGGCGGCTCCGGCGTGGGCCACCAGCCGTCCGGTCCGGCGGTATCGCTGTAACGGTCCTGCCGGCACGGAATAGGAATGCGCGTGAGCTCGATGCCGGTCACACTGGTGCGGAACACCACGTCGTTCGGGTAATCCGCCGGCAGGCCGGCGTCGCGCAGCTTGTGCGCCACGCCGAGCCGGCGAAACTGCTCCATGGTGCGCGCGGCCACATGGTTGCATTTGACATTCGGCGGTTCGGCATACGGCCGGATCTCGGCGATCACCACAGAGATGCCGCGCGAGGCCAGGTCCATGGCCAAGGTCAGGCCCACCGGGCCGGCGCCGACGATCAGCACATCGGTGTTGAGGTCTTCAGGCAGTTTCATGCTCAGTCCAGCTTGGTGCCTGAGATTTTGATGACCCTGGCCCACTTCACGGTTTCGGACTTGATGTAGGCTTCAAAGTCGGCGGCCGTGCCCGGCGCCGGCTCGACGCCGAGGTTGCGCATACTCGCCTTGATTTCGTTGTCGTGAAGCGCCGCCGTGATCTCCGCATTCAGGCGGGCAATCACCGGCGCAGGTGTACCGGCCGGCGCCACCACGCCAAACCAGCCGGTGGAGTCATAACCGGTGAGCCCGCTTTCGGACACCGTCGGCACATCAGGCAGCGTCGGCAGGCGTTGCGGGCTGGTCACCGCATAAGCGATCAGCTTGCCGGCCTTGATGTGTTGCAGGGCCGACGGCAGGTCAACGATGGCCAGTGGAACCTGGCCTGCCAGCACGTCGAGGGCGGCCGGGCCGGAGCCGCGATAGGGGACTTCCACAAACTGGGTGCCTGACATCTGGCCGAACAGTTGGGCCGACAGGTGCATGGCCGTGCCGTTGCCGCCGTGGCCGATGGAAAGCTTGCCGGGGGTCGCCTTCGCCAGCGTGATCAGATCGCGCTGGGTTTTGGCGGTCACGGAAGGGTGGCCGATCAGCACAAAGGGAATCGCGGCCAGCATGGTTACCGGACGGAAATCCTTGACCGGGTCGAAAGGCATCTGGGCGTACAGGCTGATATTGGCCGAAAGGCCGCCTGCCGCGCCGACGCCCAGGGTGTAGCCATCGGCGGGCGCCCGCGCCACCGCCGTCAGGCCGATGTTCCCGCCGGCGCCGGGCCGGTTGTCCACCACCACCTGCTGGCCGAGTTTTTCGTTGAGTCGTGGCACCAGCATGCGCACCACCACATCGGTGCTGCCGCCGGGCGGGAAGGTCACGACCATGCGAATGGGTTTGTTCGGGTAGTCGGCGGTTTGTGACTGGGCGGCGCCGGCCAGGACGCTCAGGCCGGCGGTCAGTGCCAGCAGGCTGCGGGCTAGAGTTTTCATGATGTCTGTCTCCTGGAGGTTGGGCATGTCAGGCTGGATCTGCTGTCAAGACCCACCCATTGGAGCGCAGCGTGATTCATTCGCATAACGATAAATTACGAATGATTTATGATTTTGTTTCATGAATACATCCTTCATGCCAACCTTGCGACAACTGCGTGCTTTTGTCGCCGTCTACCAGCTGGGCAAACTCAGTGCGGCAGCCGAGCAGCTGTTCGTCACCCAGTCGGCCATCAGCGTGCTGATCCGCCAGATGGAGCAGGCCCTGGGCGTGCGTCTGTTCGACCGCACCACGCGCTCGCTGCAGCCGACCCAGGCTGCCAGGGAGGCGCTGGTGGTGGCCGAACGCATCCTGCGCGATGTCGAGTCCCTGGGCAGCAGCTTTCGCGATCTGAGCGGCCTGCGGCGCGGGCGCGTTTGTGTGGCTGTGACTCCGACACTGGCCGTCTTTATGATGCCGCCGGTGATCCGCCGGTTCGCAGCCCTGCATCCGGAGATACGTGTGGTGGTGGACGACTGCGCCCCGGACCAGTTCATGTCACGGGTGATCGGGGAGCATGTGGATTTCGGTATTGGCACGCCGGAGAAAATGCTGGCCGATGCGGATATCCGGACGCTGGTGCATGACCAATTGAGCCTGGTCTGCCGGCCCGACCATGTGCTTGCCGGACAAAGAGTGGTGCGCTGGGCCGACCTGGCGGGACATCCTGTGATCACGGTGCGCCCCGGCTACGGTATCCGCCCGATGATCGACGCCACCGCCGCTGGCGCGGGCGTCTCGCTGAACGTGGTCAACGAGGTGTCCTTCCTGTCCACTGCGCTGTGGATGACGGCCAGCGGAATGGGCGCCTCCATCATGCCCTCGGCGTTCGCCATCCATGGCGCCGAGCCTGGCATGGTGATCAAGACCCTGTCGCAACCGCGCGTGTCGCGCGACATTTCGGTGGTGACCAAACGTGGCCGGTCCCTGTCGGCAGCCGCCAGCAGTTTTGTCGAGGTAATGGTTGCAGTGCTCGGCAAAGCCGGTGCACGCGCTCAGGCGAAGTGATCGAAAGAGGCGAAGTTGCCGCTGACCCGCTGGCCGGCGGCGTCCATCAGGCGCAGGCCGGGCGCGCTTTCGATATTGCCGATGCAAGTGACTGGTGTGCGCGCCTCCAGCGCGGCTGCTTCCACTGCGGCGCGCGCTGACACCGGCGCGGTGAAGGCGAGTTCGTAGTCGTCGCCGCCGGCCAGCACGCAGGCCAGCCGCGCTTCGTGGTGAAAAACACCTTGCGCCACGCGTCCATCCACATCCCCTGCCAGCAAATCAACAGCGATGGCGGTGTCAATGCGCGCACCCACCTGCGCGGCCCGGAGAATGTGCCCCAGGTCGCCGATCAAACCATCGCTGATGTCAATGGCCGCACTGGCAACGCCGCGCAGCGCCATGCCCAGCGCCACACGCGGCGACGGCTGCTCCAGGCGGATGCGCGCGGCGGCCATCCAGCCGGGCGGCAGTGTGATGTTGCCGCGCAATGCCTCCAACGCCAGCCGGGCGTCGCCCAGCGTGCCGCTGACATACACATCGTCGCCAGCGCGCGCGCCCGAGCGCAGCAACGCCTGGCCATGCGGTACCTCGCCAAACACCGTGATGCAGATGTTGAGCGGCCCCTGCGTGGTGTCGCCGCCGACCAGTTCGCAGCCGTGTTCATCGGCCAGCGCAAACAGCCCGCGCGAAAAGGCGGCGAGCCAGGCTTCATCGGCGCGCGGCAGCGCCAGTGCCAGTGTGAAGGCCAACGGCTGCGCACCACAGGCGGCCAGGTCACTGAGGTTGACGGCCAGCGCCTTGTGGCCCAGCGTGGAGGGATCAACATCAGCGAAAAAATGCCGGCCCTCGACCAGCATGTCGCTGGAGATGGCCAATTGCATGCCGGTGGCCGGCTGCAGCAGCGCGCAGTCGTCGCCGATGCCGAGCACGGCGCGGCTGGTGGGGCGCTGGAAGTAACGCGCGATCAGGTCGAATTCACCCATGGGGGGAGCATAACGGCTCAGTGGTGCCGTCGCTGGAATTGTTATCCCGGACTTGATCCGGGATCCATGTTTGTTGGCTACTTCAGCTTGTTCTGGTTTGTGTTTGCCTGTAGGCCGGGGGTTGGCCGGCGGCAAGTAACTTTCTTTTGCTTCGCCAAGAGAAAGTAAGCAAAGAAAAGGCGACCCGATGGTCCGGGTCCCTGCGCTTCGCTACGGGCAACCTGCGGTGCTCGCCGAAAACGGGGTCGAGCTCGAACTCGCTTCGCTCAGACAATCGCTCGCCCTGATCCGTTTTCGGCTCCGCTCCTCGGCCCAGCCCGACGGGTGGGTAAAAGATCAATACCGAAGTCAATCCGGAGTCGAAGAAGCGCGTAGCGCTTCTTCGACGGGAATCCCAAGCGGCAGTCATGTTTGCACGCGAGCGCAGCGCACGCGGCCAAATGAAGTCCCCCTCCATCGCCCAGCGGGGCGAGGGAGGGGTTAGGGGTGGGAGTGGGGAGTTGAAACTACTGTTCAACACAGACCTCTGGCGCAGCGTGAGGTTGTCACCGTCAAACCGGTAATCCCCGAAACTTCAGCGCCGCTTGCCGAATCACTTCAGCCAGCAGCTTTTCCTTGCCCTGCAACTCGCGCAACCAGCGCGCATCATTGTTCGACAGCTCGACGCTGCTGCGCAGCAGGTGGATGCCGCTGCTGGCGCCCAGCGGTCCGGCATGCGGGCCGAGTTTGTCCATGGTCATCAGGATGTGGTCGCGCAGCGCCATGTGCTCGCCGGTGGCCGGGTCCACGTAGACCGCCTCCAGTCCGAAGCGACATGCCTGGAAGCGGTTGTAGGTATAGACCAGGTAATCGTCCTCGGTCGGCATGAAGGGCTGGTCGTTCATGAACCAGGAGGCAAGTGATTGCACATACCCCGATAGCGCAGCGGCGCGGCCCACCGTCAGCGGTGTGTCGAAAACGCGGATCTCGATGGTGCCGAACTCCGGCTTGGGCCGGATGTCCCAGTAGAAGTCCTTCATGCTGCGGACCACACCGGTGCGCGTCATCTTCTCGAAGTACACCGTGAAGTCGTCCCAGGTCAGGGCCAGCGGGGCGCGGCCCGACAGCGGAAAGGCGAAAACCGAGTTCAGCCGTGCGGAGTCAAAGGCCGTGTCCTGCCCTTGCACATAAGGGCTGGAGGCCGACAGTGCGATGAAGTGCGGAATATAGCGCGACATGCGGTGCAGGGTCAGCAGCGCCGTATCGGCATCAGGGCAGCCCACATGCACATGCTGGCCAAAAATCGTGAACTGCTTTGACAGGTAGCCGTAGAGCTCGGACAGCTCGCGAAAGCGTGGCTTGTCGTAAATGCGGCGCTCATGCCACTGCTGGAAGGGGTGGGTGCCACCGCCGACCACGGCGATGTTCAGCTTGTCGGCACTTTTGACCAGCGCGTCGCGAATCTGCGTGAGCTGGCCCAGCACTTCGGACGAGGACTGGCAGACACCGGTGGAAATCTCGATCATGCTCGATGTCATTTCCGGCACGACGCTGCCAGGCAACGGAACCTTGTCCATCAGGCGAAGCATGTCTTCGGCATAAGGGGCCAGGTCGTAGTCGTGGGTGTTGACGAGTTGCAGTTCGAGCTCGACGCCCAGTGACAGCGCCGCCGACTTCTGAAATGGCTCCAGCCCGCCTGGCGCCAGCGGCGGCGCAGTGTGCTTAGTCACGGAGGTCTCCTGCGGATGAGGTGTTGAAGGGCCGGGGGCTCCAGGGTTTGGAGCTTTCACCGGCGCGGTAGATGGCAAAGGTGGCCAAAATGGCGCCCAGCACTTCCATCAGCAAAATCGCCGGCAGCGCAATGCTGGCAATGCGCGGACCGAGCGAGGCCGAGGCAGCCACAAACTGCGACACCAGCAGCAGCGCGACTGACGACATCGGCGACATCGCGCAGCCGACCCACAGGGCTTGTTTCCAGCTCGCGCCGCTGCCTACATTGCCGAGCGCCACGCCCATGATTTTGGCCAGAGCCCTTGCCGCGACCAGCGCCAGCACCATGCCTGCGACCGGGCCGCTCCAGTCGGCCTGCGCAGCCACCACGGACACCAGCACAAACATCAGCATGGTCAGCATGGCCGAGGCGGTGCCCATCTGGCGTGGCCAGGACCAGGGCCGCGGATTGAGTTGCTTGAGCAGCATGCCGCCCAGCAACGCAGCCAGCGGTGCCGAGCCGCCAAAATGCGCGGCCAGCGCGGCGCCGGCGGCGATCACGGCCAGCAGCAAGATGGCGGTGTTCTCGCTGGTCGGGCTCATCACGCGCAATGCCGAACGCAGCGCCAGCGCCAGGCCCGCGCCCACTGCCACCGACAAACCCAGCACCACGGCCACCGGGTACAAGGTGTCGGTCAGGCTCTGCTCGCCGCGGCCCATCATGCCGGCCCTGGCGCTGCAAAGCGTCAACGCGTACAGCGTGCTCAGGGTGGACAGCACCATGGCCCGCTCGGTCACCGGGCCCGAGGCTCGGGTGTCCATGACCACGCGCGAGAGCACGGCCGGCGACGCGGCCATGGCTAGCAGCGCCAGCGGCTCGGCGACCACTTCGCGCATGCCGAAAAAAGTCAGCGACCAATAAACCATAAAAAAGGTCAAAGTCGACTCAGCCAGGCTTTGTACCAACACCATCGGGTTGTGACGGAACCAGCGCAAGGGGATGCGGCCCCCGGCTTCAAACAGCACGACCGCCACGCCGAGTTCGAGCAGGAACAGCCCGATACCCTGCAATGGCCAGACCGCGCCAGTAAACCCCGCCAGGCCCGCAAAGCCGCCCACCACTGAATAACCGACGACCTTCGGGATGCCGGCAAACCGCTGCACCAAGTGACCGGTCAGGGCTGCCAACGCCAGCAAGATGGACCACTGAACAGTGGGCAAACCCGCAGAGGGCTTGATCCATTCGGCCCAGATGGCCATGACTTCGTTCATGGGTGGGTCTCCGCTGATGATTGATGGGGTGGATGCAAGTCCGTCGCCGAAAACGGGGACGGAGTGTTCGATGGGACAGGCCGGCAATACGGCGTAAGAAAACCCGCGGGGATGGGCTTACTCAAATTTACAACGATCAGCAGAATTCGCTTGTAGGACAAGCGCGTGGATCAAGGCGCAGGGGATTGACGAATCGCCTGATATCAATCCGGAATAAAAAAGTTTTTGGGGTGCGTGCGCCAGCGCGTCCAGATGGCTGCGCGGATGCGGGCGCGGTCCACGCCGCTGACATTGTGCGCTTGCAATGCCAGCCGGAAAGCCAGGTAAAAACTTACCCCGAGGTTGAGTGCGCCTATCAGCGGGATGGCCGCCACACACCACCACAGTGCCGGCTGGCGAAGCACGTCCCAGCCCAGCGCCGCAGCGGCTGCGGCCAGTTGCCCCGCCGACAGCGTGACGTGGCGTACCTCAAGCTCCAGTCCAAAAAACCCGGTTATCGGCGGAATCAGTCCCAGCATGAAACCCAGCGCAACGTTGGAGGTGAAGCCCGAGATGTTCTCGCGCATGAAGCTGGCCCAGCGTCGCGCGCGTTCCACGCCCAGCGCGCGCGTGATGCGCGGGTTGTAACGCATCGCTGACGCCAGGCGGTACAGCACAAACCAGTTCTCCACCCAGCCGCCGATGATGCTGGCGGCAAACAGCACGGCACCGGTGAACGCAGCCCACAGCAGTGTGGGGCCCAGCAAGCTCAACGTCTGCAGCACATGCGCGGCTTCCTTCGCATCGATCATCGGGCGGCCCAGACTGAACTGGAGGGCGGTGCTGATCAGCAGCACGACCGGCACCACCATCAGCACGTTGCCAAGGACCGCCGCCACCTGCGAGCGCACCAGATGGGTAACCTCATCGACAAACTCGCTGACCGCTTCGCCCGAACGCAGATCCTTGAGTTTGGCGGCCATGGCCGGTGCCGTCATGGCTGGCTGTTTGGTGGCCAGCGTGAAATGCATCAGCTGGATCAACACAAAACTGGCGGCGTACATCACGCTGGCCAGAAAGCCGCTCCAGAACGCGGACAGTGCCAGCCCGACGATCATGAATTTGAGCAAGGTGGTGCCCGCGGTCAGCGCGCCGCCACCGGCCGCCTTGCCCAGCATTTGCATATATGCGGCGCGGTCGCGGGTGATGTAGTGCTCACCGGTTTCCGCGCCACGCTCGGCCACCTTGGCCGCCAGCAAGGTGGAGTTGGTGGCAATCAGCGCGCGTATGCTGCGCCTTTCCTCGGCCAGCAGCACCAGGCGCGCCAGCAGTTGCATCGCGCTACCGGCCGGTTTGTCGGACAGCAGGCAATCGAGCAGTTCGCGGATGCGCAGGATGCGCTCGCGCAACTGACGCAGGCGAAACACCAGGCCGACTGAAATGCCGTGTTCGTCAAGGTGCGCATACACCGACGAGGCCGCACTGCGACAGGCTTCGAGCCGGCTTTTGAACTGGTCCAGCGCCAGGTGCAGCGCGCCGCTGTCCCGGCCGTGCGCCAGCAAGGCAGCACGCAAGGCATCGAGGTCGGCCGCCAGGCCGTGGAAAGGCCGGACCTGCAGCGTCTGCGCACTCATGCGCAGGCGCAGCTCGGGGGAAAAACCGGTGGCCGCCACCTGGCTGGTGCAATAGGTCAGCGCTTCCAGCAGCACGTCCTGCCAGTCTTGCATCAGAGTACTGGCCGTGACCTGCGCGGCTTCTTCATCGGCGCTGGTGTCACCGGGCACGGCGGTATTGAGCAAGGTGCCCAGCCGGGCCAGTGTGTCCTCGTCAATCAGCTTGAGCCACCGGGCATCAAACGGCGTCGGAAACAGCAGCATGAACAATTCGGTGGCATGGGTGGTCTCTGGCGTGCCCGGCAGGAGTTTGTAGCGCAGCCTATCACCGAGCTCGCTCAGGAAAGCCGCGCGTGGCGCAAACCCGAAATCGGCAAAAAGCGGGGTGGCATCGACCGTGCCAACCAGTGTGCGCCACCAGTGATGCAATCTGGCCTGGAACTCTGGCCGGGCCTGTGCGGCGTCCAGAAAAAGCCGCAAGCGCGCGACCGCAGCCGGGGGATTGTTGTCCTTGCCCCTGATCCAGTCCAGCAGGTCAATCAGCCAGAGATGGCGGCTGGCCAGCCCGGCCTTCGGCTCCAGCAGGTCCAGCAGTTGAGCCAGGTTGTGCATGCCGCTGCCCGGACTCAGTGCAGTACGCGGCCGCTACCGGCTCCGTCGGGGCCGGCCGCCTGGCCTGCGTCGAGCACAAACATCGGGATCGCCGCCTCAAAGCGCTCACCGTCCTCGGCGACAAAAAAATAACTGCCGTGCATGGTGCCTGTCGGTGTGCGCAGGCGCGAGCCGCTGCTGTATTGGAAAGACTCGCCGGGCTTGAGCAGCGGCTGGTGGCCGACCACGCCCAAGCCCTTGACCTCCTCGCCGTGGCCGCGCGCGTCGCTGATGACCCAGTGGCGCGAAATCAGTTGCGCCGCGACCTCACCGGTATTGGTGATGGTGACGGTATAGGCAAAGCCGTACACCTCCTCCTCAGGCGCTGACTGCTCGGGCAGGTAATGGGGCAGGACGTCGCAGGAAATTTGGTATTTCGGCATGGCATGAAAAAGAATGGTGCCCATGTTAACCGGCCTCCATGCAGCCTGATCGATGGGCGTGGGCCGGGGTGCGACAATCCTGCCATGAGCCAAACCAAGCCACCGGTGTACCGGATTGCCCCCTCCATTTTGTCGGCCGATTTCGGGCGGCTCGGTGAAGAACTCCAGGCCGTGATTGCCGCCGGCGCGGACTGGATCCATTTCGACGTGATGGACAACCACTATGTGCCCAACCTGACCTTCGGGCCGATGATTTGCAGTGCCCTGAAACCGCATGCCAAAAAAGCCGATGGCACGGCCGTACCGATTGATGTGCATCTGATGGTGCAGCCGGTCGATGCACTGGCTGCGGCCTTTGCCGACGCCGGTGCCGACCTGATCAGTTTTCACCCCGACGCCTCTGGTCACGTGCACCGCAGCGTACAGGCGATCAAGGCCAAAGGGTGCAAGGCAGGACTGGTGTTCAACCCGGCGGCGCCGCTGGACGTGCTGGACTGGGTGATCGAGGACCTCGACCTGATCCTGATCATGAGTGTCAATCCCGGCTTCGGCGGCCAGGGCTTCATCGACTCGGCGCTGCGCAAGATCGAACTTGTCCGCAAGCGTATTGAAGCTTCGGGCAAGGATATCCGGCTGGAAGTTGATGGTGGCATCAAGCTCGAGAACATTGCACGTATTGCTGCTGCCGGGGCTGACACCTTTGTGGCGGGCAGCGCGATTTTTGGCAAGCCGGACTACCGCTCGGTGATCGACGGGATGCGGGCGGCGCTGGCAAAGTAGGGTGCTGGCGGGGACGGCGGATGTGCAAGCGCGCCTTTTGTTGAAAGGAAGTGCCGAATGGTGAGTGAAGCAGGCAGACCGGAACAGCTCCAGCGCTCGCGCATCCTGGTGATCGAGGACAGCGAGGATATCCGCTACCTGCTGGAAGCGCTGCTGAGCGAGAGCCATGACGTGCTGCTGGCGGCATCGGGTGATGTCGGTCTGGCGCTTGCCGTGGCCGGCCAGCGGCCCGACATCATCCTGCTCGACGTGATGATGCCGGACATGGACGGTTATGAAGTGTTGAAACGGCTGGGACGCGACCCGCGCACCGCCGACATCCCGGTGATTTTCCTGACGGCCCTCGGCAGTGTTGAAGAAGAACACCGGGGGTTGGACCTCGGTGCCACCGACTATGTGACCAAGCCCATCAGCCCGCCCGTGCTGCTTGCGAGGTTGAAGCTTCATCTGGAGCGCAGCGCCTATGCCCGGCGACTCAGGGACCTGGCCCAGCAACTCTCGCGTTACCTGGCTCCGCAGGTTTACCAGTCGCTTTTTGAAGGTTCGCGTCAGGCCGAAATCCGCACGCAGCGCAAGAAGCTGACGGTATTCTTTTCCGACATCAAGAATTTCACCGCGTCCACTGCGAAATGGCAGCCCGAAGAGGTGACCTTGCTGCTGAACAGCTATTTTTCGGAGATGTCGGCGATTGCAGCAGAGTACGGCGCTACGCTGGACAAATTCATTGGCGATGCCATCGTGATTTTTTTTGGTGACCCGCAATCGCTCGGCGTGCGCGAGGACGCGCTGCAGTGCGTCCGGATGGCGATTGCGATGCAAAAACGCATGGATGCGCTTCGCTTGCGCTGGCGCGGAATGGGTATCAACAAGACCTTCGAAATACGCATTGGCATCAACTCGGGGTTTTGCGACGTTGGCAACTTCGGCAGCGAGCTGCGAATGGAATACACCATTATCGGACGCGAGGTCAATCTTGCCGCACGGCTGGAGCAGGCCGCCGAACCCGGGGAAATCCTGATCTCCAGTGAAACCCATGCGCTGGTGCAGGGCGACATCGGCGCGGATGCAAGGGACCCGGTGATGGCCAAGGGTTTTTCAGAACCGATTCCCGTCTATGCGGTGCATACGAGTGCCGGGTCATCCCGCAGTGGTCTGGCCATCCACTGTGACCGACCCGGCTTGCGCGTGGACATCGACCTGGACCGCGTGAGCGAGGCCGATCGCGCGGAGACCGCTGCCTCCTTGCGTCAGATGCTGGAAGCGCTGGAGCCGCAGGATTCATCCGCGCCCGCACCCGCTTCATCCAATGCAGGTCCCGCCGCGGTGACGACGGCGTCAGCCGGCGTGGTCGACCCGGCATGGCCTGCGTCGCTGGCCGGGCTGGACCTGGCGCTGGGGCTGCGGCGTGCAATGGGCATGAAGCCGCTTTACCTGTCGATGCTGGGCCGTTACCGCGACGGGCGCCGCGACACGCCGGCGCAGGTCCGGCGGGCGTTGGAAGCGGGCGATTTGAAAACCGCGGAGCTGCTGAGCCACTCCCTGCGCGGTGTCTCGGCGCAGATTGGTGCCACCCGGGTGCCGGCCGACGCGCAGGCGCTGGAGCAGGCGATCCATGAAGGCAAGTCGCCCGCCGATCTGGAGCTTCTATTGGCCGACCTTGAGAGCTCTCTGGGTGAACTAGTGTCGGCGCTGGATGCGGGTTTGCCGCCAGCGCTGGTCCGGCCATGAACGGCCTGCCTCCCGCACTGCAGCCCTGGTGTCCGGGCGACAGGTGTATCTTCCGGGTACAGACTAACGAACGTGCATGATGTTCCAGATTTCACCACCCGCCGACCTGTAGCCGATCCTACCCACATGAAGCTGCCGTTTCGCACCACCATCAACTTTGCGCTGGCTATCGGCCTGCTCATGATTTTCCTGAGCATTGCCACGTCGTACTCCACCATCAATTTTCTGATCCGGGATGCAGGACGCGAGACGCAGACACAGGAAACCGTCATTTTGCTCGAGCGGCTGGTTTCGGATTTCAAGACCGCAGAGTCTTTGCAGCGGCGCTATTTGCTCACCTACACCGACAAGGATTTGGCCGCCTACCAGCTGGCGCGGGTGCGGATCCAGCAAGCGTTGATGGGGGTCCTGACCGCGCGGGAGCTCACGCAAGGCCGTGAAGACCTGCGAGCGCTGCAAGGCCTGATCGCCCGGCGGGTGGAGTTGATGGAGGAAGTGGTGGCCGTGCGGCGCCGCTCCGGGCTGGACGCCGCCACGGCCTTGGTCGGCAGCGACATAAATCGCCAGCTTCACGATCAGATCGACAGCCTGGTGGAGCGGATCAAAAATTCGGAGAATCTGGCGGTAGAGCGGTCAAAGGACGAAACCCGGCAGACGGCCCAAATCGTCAAGTCGCTGATTCTGATGGGCGGCGTTCTGTCGCTCAGCGTTCTGGCTTGGGCGATCTGGATGATTCTCAGGTCGCAGGCGGTCAGCCGGCGCATACAAGCCAAGCTCTCTGACAGTGAAGCCATGAGCCGGGCCGTGACCGAAAGCATGGCGGAAGGCGTGGTGACTGTGACTCAGGACGGCCTGATCGTCACCGCCAACAACGCCGCGCGGACCCTGTTTGGTCAACGCCAGGAAGACCTGGTGGGCCAGGATGTGGTGATGCTGCTGCCGGTACGCTACCAGATGGGTTTTACCGCATTTTTTGGCGCGCTGGCAGGCCGGCCACGGGGGTTTCGCGAGTCCGACACGCTGGTGCGGGGGCAGCGCCGCGACGGCACGGAGTTCCCGGTCAACGTGTCTTTTGGCGATGTCACCGTTGGCGGGCGCCGGCTTTTCACCGCCATCATCCGCGACATCACCGAGAGCAAGCGCATCAGTGAGGCACTGCGTGACAGCGAGGCGCAACTGCGCCAGGTCACGGACACCGTGCCCGCCCTGATCGCCTACATTGACAAGGACCAGCGTTTCCAGTTCCACAACAAGGCCTACGAGGAAGCCTTCGGCCTGAAGGCGGCACAGATCCATGGCAAAACCATGGAAGAGGTCCTGGGGCCGGAGTTTTACGCGCAGGTGGGCGGCCATGTGCACGAGACGCTCAGGGGGTATGCGGTGCGCTACGAACGGGAACAGCTTACGGCCAGCGGTGAGCGCCGCGATTATGTGATGAACTACTTCCCGCGGTATGGCGAGGAAGAACAGGAAGACACGGTCATCGGGTTTTTCTCGCTGGGAACCGATGTCACGGAACTCAAGCGGATTGACCGCATGAAAAGTGAATTTGTTTCGACCGTCAGCCACGAGTTGCGCACGCCTCTCACGTCCATCCGTGGCTCGCTCGGGCTTGTCTCTGGCGGTATTGCAGGAGAACTGCCGGAAAAAGCCAAGGCCCTGGTTGAGATTGCCAAGAACAATTGCGAGCGACTGATACGCCTGATCAACGACATCCTGGACAGCGAAAAAATCGAGTCTGGCAAGATGCGTTTTGAGCTTCAACCCGCCGACTTGTTGCCTGTGATGGAACAGGCGCTGGCGGCCAACGAGGGTTTTGCGGCCCAGCACGGGGTCAAATTGGTATTGCGCAGCGACAGCGTTCCCTTGCGTGTAGTCATTGACACGGACCGCCTGATCCAGGTGGTCACCAACCTGCTGTCCAATGCGATCAAGTTTTCCCCTGCCGGAGGCGAAGTCCAGGTCGTGTTGCGCCGTGACGAGGGGCGTGTGCGTGTTGAGATCAGCGACCAAGGGCCGGGCATTCCCGAGGAGTTTCGCAAGCGCATTTTCCAGAAATTTTCGCAGGCTGATTCGTCCGATACGCGCCAGAAAGGCGGAACCGGGCTGGGTTTGAATATTTCGAGGGCGATTGTCGAAAGCATGGACGGAAAGATTGGCTTTACCACCGAGAGCCAGTCCGGCACCACCTTCTTTTTTGACCTGCCTGAATGGCGGGAGGCCCCACCCGTGACGGCGCCCATGGGCTTGCACGCGGTGGCGCGTCCGCGGATTCTGGTGTGCGAGGATGATCCGGATGTCGCCCGGCTGATCGGCATGATTCTGGACAAGGGCGGGTTTGACGCAGACATTGCCCACAGCGCGGGCCAGGCACGCGCTTATCTCGCGATGGCGTCTTATGCGGCGATGACCGTTGATGTCAAGCTGCCCTACGAAAATGGTCTGGAGCTGATCCACGGACTGCGACAAGACCCGGGCAGCGCCGAGCTGCCGATCCTGGTGCTGTCCGTTTCTTCGGCAGAGGCCCAGGCCAATGAGGCGCACCAGGCGCTGGGCATTTCGGAGTGGCTGGAAAAGCCGCTGGACGAGCAGCGCCTGCTGCAGTGCCTGCGCAGGGTCATCGACAAGCGGCGCCCTTCCAAACCAGCCGACCTGGCCTGAATGGTGACGGCGTTTCCGTTCCAGCGAAATTACTATCCAGTTCCTGACGCCATGACCTTGACCCCTGTCTTGTTCGATGCGGCCATCATTGACCTCGACGGCACCCTGGTGGACACCCTGGGCGATTTTGTTGTTGCCCTGAACCTGATGCTGGCCGATCTGTCGCTGCCTGCGGTGGATCGCGCTGTGGTTGAACCGCTGGTGGGCAAGGGTTCGGAGCATTTGATCGCGTCCGTTCTCGTTCACGTATCAAACAGGCCGTCAGCCCATGACGGGCGGGCGCAGGCCGCTATCAGTCTGGAAGCAGATGCAGCACGTCTGTGGCCCGCTGCATGGACCAGCTTCCAGCGGCATTACCTGGCCATCAACGGGCAACATGCCGAGGTTTACCCAGGTGTGCTGGAGGGATTGCAACAGTTGAAGGGCCGCGGCTTGAAGCTGGCCTGCCTGACCAACAAGCCGGCCGCCTTTGCCCTGCCGCTGCTCAGGGCCAAGGGACTGGACGGTTTTTTCAGCCAGGTGTTTGGCGGTGACGCTTTCGAGCGAAAAAAGCCGGACCCCCTGCCCCTGCTCAAGACCTGTGAAGCGCTGGGTACCTTGCCGGCACGCACCCTGATGATCGGTGACTCCAGCAACGATGCGCGGGCGGCGCGAGCGGCGGGGTGCCCGGTGCTGCTGGTGACCTACGGCTACAACCACGGAGAGCCGGTGCGCGCCGTGGACGCCGACGGTTTTGTCGATTCGCTTTCGGCAATAGATCTGACGCTCTGGAAACGATAACGGGGCTTGCGCCCCGTTGCTGAGAACTGCTCTGGCAGCCGGACTCAGGCGGCCTTGCCGAGCAGCGCGTCCTTGAGCTTCCAGTCGGCGGGCTCCGGACCGAGCCAGATCCGCATCAGCGCGTTGAAAAATTCCGGCTCCTTGAAGGGCTCACCCTGCGGAACGCCCTTGACGGTGATGACGGTGCCGGTGCCGGGCACCCAGTCGATCATGAATACATCGCCGGTCATGAGTTTTTTCTGGTCCGAAAAAATCTGACCCATCTTGATCAGGCCGGGTACCAGCTTGGACATCTCGGTTCGCGGCGCGTTGTCCTGTACGCCCCGGGTGAACAGTTTGCCAAGCTCATTGGAGTCGATCTCGCGCAACATGGTGATGCTCATGCGTTTGGCACCGGGCGCGGCCAGCACTTCCTCCGGCGTGGAGGCTTTCTTGCCGAGATACAGGCCGGCGGCGTAGACCTTGAACACGGCCTTGTAACGTACACCCGCGCCGTTGAGCACCAGCTTGCTGCCGCGCACGTCGGTCGCGTCTTCCAGCTTGACGCCCCCCACATCGACGGTGGCTGCCACGGCGCCCCATGCCAGCATGAGGCCGGCCATGCCAGCAATGCATTGCTTCATCAAGGTCATAAGAGAGTCTCCAGAAAAAGAACGGTCGTTCGCTTGTGAGTCATTGTGGAGTTTGCTCAAAACCAGGGCAACAGGGTTTGCGAGCATGGGCCTCCCGGACCTGATCGAAAACCGCTGCGGCTCGCTGGCCAGGCTCTTTGCTACACTTTGCTCCCATGTTCATTCATCGCATCATTCAGACAGGTAGCGGCTACCGGGGAGCCTGGCCCTGGCGGGCCTGACAGCTCTCGCATGGAAAGCGGCCGACGCGGCCTGTGCAAGTGTTTGATACGCTCCTGCTCGCCAGGAGTATCTCGGCCCTGTTGTCCAGGGCCTCATGAATGATGGGCGGCAAGCCTGGATGCGGCTTGCCCCCGGTGAAGGAAGCTGCCGTGATCACTGAACTTGAATTCAAAAGCCTTGCCTTGCAAGGCTACAACCGCATTCCGCTGATGGCGGAAGCCTTTGCGGATCTCGAAACCCCGCTGTCGCTTTACCTGAAACTGGCGCACTCCAGGGACGGCGGAAAATTTAGCTTTTTGCTGGAGTCCGTGGTCGGCGGCGAGCGCTTTGGCCGCTACAGCTTCATCGGCCTGCCGGCCCGTACCCTGGTGCGCGCCAGCGGTTTTGGAGTCGACGTGCTGACCGAGGTGGTCCGCGATGGCCAGGTCATTGAAACCTCCAAAGCCAACCCGCTCGACTTCATCAGCGATTACCAGAAGCGTTTCAAGGTGGCGCTGCGGCCCGGCCTGCCCCGTTTTTGTGGGGGGCTGGCCGGCTACTTCGGCTATGACACGGTGCGCTACATCGAGAAAAAGCTTGAGGCATCCTGCCCACCCGACACGCTGGGCTGCCCCGACATCATGCTGCTGCAGTGCGAGGAGCTGGCGGTCATCGACAACCTCTCGGGCAAGCTCTACCTGATCGTGTATGCCGACCCGGCTTTGCCGGAGGCTTATGCGAATGCCAAAAAGCGCGTGCGTGAATTAAAGGAGCAACTCAAGTACTCGGTCAGCGCGCCGGTGGTCAAGCCGACCCAGGGCTACCCGGCGGAACGTGACTTTGCCAAGGCCGATTACCTTGCAGCCGTGGAGCGCGCCAAGCGGCTGATCGAGGCCGGCGACTTCATGCAGGTGCAGGTCGGCCAGCGCATCAAAAAGCGCTACACCGAGTCGCCACTGTCGCTGTACCGGGCGCTGCGTTCGCTGAATCCGTCTCCTTATATGTATTACTACCACTTCGGGGAGTTCCACGTGGTCGGCGCCTCGCCGGAAATCCTGGTGCGCCAGGAAAAAGTGGAGGAGGGGCAAAAAATCACCGTCCGCCCACTTGCCGGGACGCGGCCGCGGGCTTCGTCCCCGGAAGCCGATGCAGCCATCGAACAGGAACTGATCAACGATCCGAAAGAGCGTGCCGAACATGTGATGTTGATTGACCTGGCACGCAACGACATCGGCCGCATCGCCAAAACCGGCACCGTCAAGGTGACCGAGGCCTTTGCGGTCGAGCGTTACAGCCATGTGATGCACATCGTCAGCAATGTCGAAGGTATTCTGCTCGAAGGCATGACCAACATGGACGTGCTCAGGGCGAGCTTTCCGGCCGGCACCCTGACCGGTGCGCCCAAGGTGCACGCGATGGAGCTGATCGACCAGCTGGAGCCTACCAAGCGCGGCTTGTACGGCGGCGCCTGCGGCTACCTCAGTTATGCGGGTGATATGGACGTGGCAATTGCGATCCGCACCGGCGTGATCAAGGACCAGATGCTGTATGTGCAGGCGGCCGCCGGTGTGGTGGCCGATTCGGTCGCCGAGCTGGAATGGAAAGAGACCGAAGCCAAGGCGCGCGCATTACTGCGTGCGTCCGAGTTGGTCGAAGAAGGCCTGGAATAAGGAGCGGCATCATGAAATTACTGATGATCGACAACTACGACTCCTTCACCTACAACATCGTCCAGTATTTCGGCGAGCTGGGCGCTCAGGTCGAGGTTTTCCGCAATGACGAAATCACGCTTGAAGGCATCGCTGAGCGCGCGCCGGACCGGCTGGTGGTCTCGCCCGGCCCGTGCTCGCCGGCAGAAGCCGGTATTTCGGTGCCGGCCATCCGGCACTTTGCCGGCAAGCTGCCGATCCTCGGTGTCTGCCTTGGTCACCAGGCGGTGGGCGCGGCCTTCGGCGGCAAAATTATCCGCGCCCAGCAACTGATGCACGGCAAGACCAGCGTCATCAGCACCACGCAGCAAGGTGTCTTCGCGGACCTGCCGGCGCAGTTCACGGTGAACCGCTACCACTCGCTGGCGATTGAAAAATCGTCCTGTCCCGAGGAGTTGGCGGTGACGGCCTGGACCGACGATGGCGAGATCATGGGTGTGCGCCACACCTCGCTGGCGGTCCAGGGCGTGCAGTTCCACCCGGAATCCATCCTGACCGAACATGGCCACGCGATGCTGAAAAACTTCCTGGAGCAGCGCTGATGGGCGGCGTCGAGAACCTCGGCCTGTTCATTGCTGCGGGCATTCTGCTGAATCTGACGCCGGGACCTGACGTGCTTTACATCGTGACGCACGCGCTGCGCCGTGGCGCCCGCGCCGGCATGGTGGCGGCGCTGGGCATCACGGCCGGCTGTTTCGTGCACATTGCGGCGGCGGCGCTGGGCGTCAGTGCGCTGATGGCAGCGTCCAGCACGGCGTTCAGCGTGCTCAAGTGGGCCGGCGCGGCCTACCTGGTGTATGTCGGCGTGCGGCTGCTGACCAGCAAGTCGACTGGATTTGCTATTGATTCAGGAGCTATTGACGCCCGTTCCGTAAGGGCTAAAGGCCTGAGAGCCATATTTTTCCAGGGTTTCTGGACGAATGTGCTCAATCCCAAGGTGGCGCTGTTTTTTCTGGCCTTTGTGCCGCAGTTCATCACGCCCGGCGTAGAGAACAAGGCTGGGGTGTTTTTGCTGCTGGGGCTGCTGTTCAACCTCAACGGCTTGTGGGTCAACATCGGGTGGGCGCTGACGGCTGCCTGGCTCGCACGCCGGGTGCATGCCGTGCAGCGCGGCATGTTTTGGCTGGACCGTGCCGCCGGCGTCCTGTTCATTGGATTTGGCCTGAAGCTGGCCTTGTCCGACAATCCTTCCGATCACTGAGAGCACGACCATGCCCCTGACCAACAAAATCACCCCCCAGGAAGCGCTGCAGCGCACCATCGAGCACCGCGAGATTTTTCACGACGAGATGCTTAAGATCGTGCGCCTGATCATGAGCGGCGAACTTTCGCCCGTGATGATGGCGGCGCTGATCACCGGCCTGCGAGTCAAGAAGGAAACCATTGGCGAGATCACCGCCGCCGCGCAGGTGATGCGCGAGTTTTCCACCAAAGTTCATGTGGCCGACAAGACGCACCTGGTCGACATCGTTGGCACCGGCGGCGACGGCTCGCACACCTTCAACATCTCGACCTGCTCGATGTTTGTCGCGGCGGCGGCTGGCGCCAAGGTCAGCAAACACGGCGGGCGCAGTGTCAGCAGCAAGTCCGGCAGTGCTGATGTGCTCGAAGCGCTCGGCATCAACATCAATTTGCCGCCTGAAGCGATTGCGAAATGCATCGAAGAAGTCGGGGTCGGCTTCATGTTTGCGCCCAATCACCATCCGGCCATGAAAAACGTCGCGCCCGTCCGCAAGGAGCTCGGCGTGCGCACCATCTTCAACATCCTGGGCCCGCTGACCAACCCGGCCGACGCGCCCAACATCCTGATGGGCGTGTTTCACTCCGACCTGGTTGGCATCCAGGTGCGCGCGTTGCAACGTCTGGGCGCCGAACATGCGCTGGTGGTCTACGGCAAGGACGGCATGGACGAGATCAGCCTGGGTGCGGCCACGGTGGTGGGCGAACTCAAAAACGGTGAAATCACCGAGTACGAGATCCATCCCGAGGATTTCGGCCTGGCCATGGCCAGCAACCGCGCACTGCGGGTGGAAACGCCTGAACAGTCGATGGCCATGCTATTGGGGGTGCTCGCCAACGAGCCCGGTGCAGCGCGCGACATTGTCATCCTCAACGCTGGTGCCGCGCTGTATGCTGCCAATGTGACCGATAGCATGAAGACCGGGATAAACCTGGCCCGCCAGGCCATCGAGTCCGGCGCTGCCCAAGGTAAGCTGGAGCAGCTTGTTTCCACCTCCAAAGCCCTGGCCGCCTGAACCATGTCCGACATCCTGAACAAAATTGTTGCCGTCAAGCGCCAGGAAGTGGCCGCGGCGATGAAGCGCAAACCGCTGGACGCCATGCGTTTTGACGCCGAGTCGCGCGTGCTGACGCGTGATTTCACCGGTGCCTTGCGCACCAAAATCGCCGCTGGCAAGCCGGCTGTGATTGCCGAGGTCAAGAAAGCCAGCCCGTCCAAGGGCGTGTTGCGAGCCGATTTCATCCCTGCCGACATTGCCCAAAGCTACGCCGAGTACGGTGCAGCATGTTTGTCAGTGCTGACTGACAAAGACTTTTTCCAGGGCAGCATCGACTATTTGAAACAGGCCAGAGCGTCCTGCGACCTGCCGGTGTTGCGCAAGGACTTCATCGTTGACCCCTACCAGGTCTACGAGTCGCGTGTCATGGGCGCCGACTGCATCTTGTTGATTGCTGCCTGTCTGGACGACGTGCAGATGACATCGCTGGAGGCCTTGGCCATGTCGCTGGACATGGCGGTGCTTGTGGAAGTGCACGACCGCAGCGAGCTGGACCGCGCCCTCAAGCTCAAAACGTCCCTGCTGGGCATCAATAACCGCAATCTGCAGACCTTCGAGGTGACGCTGGACACCACTCTGACCCTGCTCAAGGATGTGCCGGCCGACCGCTTGCTGGTGACCGAGTCCGGCATCACGACCCCGGCCGAGGTGGCGCGGCTGCGCGAGGCCGGGGTGAGCGCCTTTCTGGTCGGTGAAGCCTTCATGCGCGCCGAGGAGCCCGGTATGGCGCTTGCCGCTATGTTTGCAGACGCTACAAATTAGATAGCTTCTAGCGTCTATGCCACAAGGGGTGCAGGCCGATTTGGTCTTTGAAAACCTGCCAAAACCGGCGCCGGAAGGCACTGGTCACGGCCGCCATCTGCCCCGCTGGAGCCCGGCCGACTGGCCGCTGGCCGTCGACTGGGCGCCGGTTGTCGGCCAGTTCCTGGCCAGTCAGTCCGGCCAGCAACTGGGTGCTTTCATCGAACGGCGCCTGGCCGCCAGCGCCATCGTCTACCCGCCTCAGCCGTTTCGGGCCTTGACCCTGACGCCGCTGGCCGATGTGCGCGTCGTGATCCTGGGTCAGGATCCGTACCACGGCCCAGGGCAGGCACAGGGGCTTGCCTTTTCGGTGCCTGACGGCGTCAAGCCGCCGCCCAGCCTGCGCAACATATTCAAGGAACTGGCGCGGGACCCGGCTGTAGATGCCGAGCAGCACAGCGGTGGATCGCTGGAGCGCTGGGCCAGGCAGGGCGTGTTGCTGCTCAACACCAGCCTGACGGTGGAGGAAGGGCAGGCGGCCAGCCACGCCAAACAGGGTTGGGAAGCGTTGACCGATCAGTTGATCAGTGCTGTATCGGCGAAGCCCAAACCTGTAGTTTTTCTGCTTTGGGGCGCCCATGCCCAGGCTAAGCAGGCGCTGATTGCCGCCCACCATCTGGTGCTGAAGGCCAATCACCCCTCGCCCTTGTCGGCTTTGCGCTCGCCTGTGCCTTTCATCGGCTGCGGACATTTCAGCGCCGCCAACAGGTTTCTGGAAGGCCGTGGGCGCGGCCCCATTCACTGGTAAACACTTGTTGTTCGGGATTGCCGGATGTCAAATTTCCATGGCATAATCTGAGGTTCGCCAAAGGAGAGGTGGCCGAGTGGTTAATGGCAGCAGACTGTAAATCTGCCCTCTAACGAGTACGCTGGTTCGAATCCAGCCCTCTCCACCAGCGATAAATTGATTTTGCAGGCGCAGTCAGGCAAGTAGTCTGGACAAGTTGGATACCGTTTTTCGGGGTTGCCGGGTCCTTAAAGCCTGACAACCGATGCGGGAGTAGTTCAATGGTAGAACCCTAGCCTTCCAAGCTAATGACGCGGGTTCGATTCCCGTCTCCCGCTCCATTGCAGCAGTGCTGGTTATTTTTGGCAGTGACAGTTTTTTGAATTTGGCCCATTTGGCTCAGTGGCAGAGCACTCCCTTGGTAAGGGAGAGGTCCCGGGTCCGATTCCCGGAATGGGCACCATTTCTCTGGCCGGACTGAGGCGATTGCCGAGCTGGCCTGCAGATGGTGGCAAGCATGTTGAACAATTTTCGTAAGTAAATCCTCAAGGTATTTGGAGTCGAAAAAATGGCAAAAGGCAAATTTGAGCGGACCAAACCGCACGTCAACGTAGGCACGATTGGGCACGTTGAC
>NZ_BMIG01000003.1 GCF_014641715.1 Polaromonas eurypsychrophila
ACCCAATACTTTCGAGCAACAATCGGCATTCAAACTACCTATCGGCTTGTGCGAAATAACTTGACCAGAACACGTGCTGACTTGGCCCGCTTGAACCCTAGTTAGCTCAGGCCGTTCAGAGGTAAGGCTGGTGCCCATCACGGCTCCCCCCAACTTTACCTCTCAAAAATGGACGGATGTCAAAAGACCAATCTGGGCTCTGTTAAGACGAAAAAGCCCCGATGTACGGGGCTTTCAAGGCACTCTTCAGATCAATCGAAACTGTCCGGATGCATTTTTTGGCGAGGGTGTCATTCCTATCATCCCGCTAAACCCTCATGGATGTTAGGTTTTGCCAGGTTCGAACGCCGAAGTACCCCCATAAATACCCCCGGAGAAATTTGCGGGAGCCTCGTCTTGCCTCTACACGTAAAGTGCCGGGCCCAGCCCGGCCGCAACAGACATCATGCGGTCGCTCATGTCGCCATACAAAACAAAGTTAGCTGAAAGGGCCACCACGCCGTGTTCTTCAGCCAGCTGCCGGCTTTCAAACCAAGGCGCACTCATGCGTATGCCCAAGGCCTTGGCCTCGTTGCTGCGGGCAATGGCGCAGCCATCATTGTTGGACAGCACTACCACGGGCCGCGTTTAAGCGAAGGCCGAAAGGCTCGCTCGCAGCTCACATAAAAATTATTGCCATCGACCAAAGCCAACACGTTATTACCTGAATCGTTTGATGGTGGCCGTCACCACGCCGCAGATCGTCATCGTCTTCCCGTCTCTGAATAGCATGGGCGGGAAGGTAGGGTTGCCTGAAACCAGCTTGATGATGCCGCCGCGCTTCTATAGCTGCTTCACGGTGAAGTCGCTATTAACTTCGGCCACCACAATGTCGCCATGCTTGGGCGTGAGTGCGCGATTAGCCACCAGTACATCCCCATCGGCCACACCCAAGTCAATCATCGATAGCCCCCGCGGTTGCCACATAAAGGTAGCGGCGGGGTGGGTAATTAACAGCTCATTTAGGTCGTGACGCTTAACGGCAAAATCAGCAGCGGGCGAAGGAAAATCAGCAGGTGCGGTGCCTTGCACCCACGGCAGTGACAGGCAGGGGCCTAGGGCGTAATCGGTTGCGTCTGGCGGTTTAACACTGTGCATTCACACAGTGTGCTCCCCGGCTTTAAATCAGCTCATGAAGGCGTGAAAACTCAAGGCGCGATTCAACACTGTTTTTCCAGTCAACGAACTCGTCTTGAGATGGCACGGGGCCTTTGCCAGTCTGGTAATGAAGCAGCTTGACGATAAAGTCGCAATAGACAGTGTCCATCGCAACAAGTCCAACCTGTTCTTTAAAAATGGCTGAGCGCAGGCGTTTTAAGCAGGCAATTGATGGCATCTTAAACCCTTGGCAGTTGAGTCTGTCCCTTTTGCTTCACAACTTTCTTAATGAATTTTATCCATACTGATCGTAAATATTTCGATAAAAAAGGTAAACAGATGTGCAGCTATTTTGAAGCTTTCACACAGCGTGAAAGCTACTAAAAGTACTACAAAACTACCCCTCCTGAAACGTTGGAAAAACCAGATATGTGGCCGCGCTACCAAGGCAACTTCATACGCACGCCGCCTCCAACAAACCCCAACGACGAAGCGGTGTCCGAGCGTGAGGCCTTGATTTGCCGTTGGGGACTGGTGTCATGGCGGCTGCAACCCACGACTGAAAAAATCAAGGTAGCGATGGCCTGCTCAACTTTCAACGCGCGTATCGAGAAAAAAACTTCACCTTCGGCCCTGCTTGGCAACACGGCCAGCGCTGTATCGTCCTGGCAGAAGCGTTCTATGAACCTGACTGGCGTACAGGTAAAGCGGTGGCAACACGCTTTACCAGGGCGGATGGCCAGCCTTCAGGCATTGCAGGCCTGTGGGACGTGTGGACAGAACCAGGCAAGCCGCCGCTGCTGAGCTTCACCATGCTGACGAGGAACGCCGCCGACCATGCGCTGCTGAAAAGTTACCACCGGGCGGAAGACGAAAAACGCATCATCGTGATCCTGCCGGAAAGCCGTTATGCGGACTGGCTAGACGCCCCGCCTGAACAGACCCAGGATTTCATTCGGCACTTCCCGGCCGACAACCTGGTGGCCACACCGATGCCACCAAAGAAGCCACAAGTGAACGCACAAAAACAACTCTTGCCAGGCGGTGACTAGGAATACTTTCGGCGGCAGCACCTACATCAAGAGCCTCGCTGCAAACTGGGCAAACTCATTCTCTCTGCGCTCTTCGCAGTCCAGTAATACCTCTATCAATCGAGCATAAGTTCCCCGCCTCATCCCTTTTGGTCGCTGCCAATGCTGAACAAGGCGCGATTCAATCTTCGACTGCTTGCGCCATAGCCGGTCCAACAAATCGCAAGACTGACTTGCATAGGCTACCTTTTGGCAGCGCCTGCAGGCAAAGCGCCCGGCGCGCATGTACAGCACACCCGCGCGCCGCTGGCAGACGGGGCAAACAAACCAGGGCCGGGACTTCCCGTAATTGCAGGCCGTGTGCGCAAGCTGGATAGTTTGGCTCCCGTCGCGCCGCTGATCGTCACTGCCCACCATGTATTGCAGTCTCAGGGAATCAACCCCATGCACCAATACCCCAATGTTGCCCGTAGGTTCATCGCCACGGTGCCAGCTCCAGGTGAATGAGCGCCCGGTGTGTAGAAAGCCGCCGCGATGCCATCGGCCAATATCTACCCGCTGCAGATGTTCTGCCTTGACCTTGTAGCTGGGCCTGCCAGCGCCGTACCTCATGCCGCCTCTACTCATTCGCCGCCTCCACAGAAAACGAAATCAATAGTCCAACTCGCTTTTTTTCAATCAAGTCAAAGGCCGTCAATCCGACCTCCCCGCCTTTTGCCCATGCCTGTATCTGTGGTTATGAATGCCTGCAATAGATGGTATTTCTAGATACTCCCCGCCTATCGGGTTAGTGCATTGCCTGAAAGTGGCCGGATAGCCCCGATGGGCGGGGCAAAGCCCATTGCCCCATCGCCAGAAATCGGGGCTGTTCATACCCTGCCTACCCCGACCTTCGGGTTAAGCGCCGCGAGCCGGTACTGGCCCGTCCGATAGGTTTTTGGATCAAGGTCTATGCCGTCCGTCACGTCCAGGGCATACCAACCCAGTGCAAACCAGGCCGCGCGGTTAGGCCGCATACCCATGCGGGTTTCAATCAACAGCCCCGCGTCCTTGACTTCCGTCAGCGCGCGCGAAACCGTGTCGTGACTTCGCCAGCCCATCGGCTTGAGGTACTTTGCGCAGGCCACCAGCCGCCCGTTATTGCTGCCCGTGTACTGGCGTGCAATATCAAGCAACAAGGCGCGCGCAGCGTACCCCAAGGCGCGATAGCTAGGGCTGTCAATCACCACATGCGGTAAGGCCACGTAGCGATCCCCGTCCCGCTTGTCCTTACTGTGCTTGTAGCTCTTGCTCACGGCCTGCCTTAATGCGCTTGGCCAGGTAGTCGCGCGCTGCGTCCAGGCTTTCCAGTGGCTTCCAAAGCCCATAGCGGGTTGCGTAGTAAGGCGTCTGGCCGATTACCTCCGGGTCGCCATTTATCAGCTCTATGCCGATCAAGGCGAATTGCGCCGCCAGCGTTGTATAGGCTTTGCGCTCACGCTGCCCGGTGGGCAAGTCCAGGTCGTTGTGTACCGCGTCAGGCGTGTTCATTGCATGCCCTCCCGCGTGTACAAACCAACACGGTGCTTTTCCCCGCCCTCGGTCACGACGGTCTGCCAGTGCGTCACGATGCGGTGCCCGGCCTTGCGTAGCTGCAATATTCGCGCGGGGCAGTGGTACACGTCCAGGAAGCGCATGGCCTCAAACGTGGTCACGGGAAACCGTGCCAGCGCCTCCAGAAGCCGCGCGCATTGCGTGTCGGTGGCCGTGCCTTTAAACTCTGCCCTGATAGCTTCCAGGGCCGCTTTCTTTTCGGGGGAGGTGGCCTTATTTTTTTCCATGGCTTGCCCCCTTACTTCACTGCCTGCGCTTTGAGAAAAGCGTCGATGGCGTTGATGTCGAACAGGGTCACTTTTTCCCCAGCCTTCAAGGGCTGCGGGAAACCATGGCGGGATTTTGTCCACTGCCACAGGGTTGACCGGGCTATCTGGAAATGCGCGCATGCCGCCTTGGCGCGTGCGTAGTGGGGCTTTTGGTCGGTGCCCGGAACCGTGCATTTTGATGCCATTGGATTCGTCCTTTGTTGACCAGCGCCGTAGTGGCTGGCATGGATCGAATCATGTTTGTGCAAGCTGAGAAAGTCATTCCCCGTCTACTGGAAGCCCGTCCGGGTTGCTAGTAGTCAGGGTGTCCGACAGCCACACCTCGCGCATCTGCTTTTCGGTGATGTTTACATCCAGCTCGTTCTTCACACGCTTCACATAGTCGCGAGAGAAAGCTGACTTGTTGTGACAATACGCATGGCGATGTTGCCCCCATTCAGATGCAACGAAGTCTCGGGCCGCCACATAGCGCTCATTTTTCTTTCTACCACCTAAAGCCGCGAAGCTACTCCGCTCAGACTTCCATGCCAAGCCTCCCCATGCTTCAGCGTGTGCATCATTGACGCTGGCAAAAAGTTGCATAGCTTTGTATGAAACTCCTTCGCTTTCCAGAGTGGAAACTAGCTGGTCGAGTTTCACCAAGCCCCAAGCTGCAAATGCCAGCGGCATCAGTCCTTCCTCGTAGGGAACATCGCCACCGAAGTCAACTTCGCGCACCGCATCGAGCGCTTCATTAAACAATCGCTGCGCGCCCGCGCTGTCCATGCCCGATGTTGCATACCCGACGGCCTCGACCAACGCTGTCGCGTATACCTCGCCAAGAAACTGTAAAAACTCACGGGACTCGATGCTACCGAGGTCACCTTCAACTAAATACGGCCTACCACTCAGAGTGCACAACTGGTACTTGTCAAGAATATCAATCATCCTGCGTCCCCCACGCCCCTGATAAGGAGCCAGTCCAGCCCGTCAGGGAAACGGGTTTTCGGGGATCAGCCTAGGACTGGCAAAACCGTTAATTCAAGCTGCCTTGCGTTTGAATGTCAGCACCTTGCCTGTGGTGCAGTTCTCCAGATAGTCGCCCCAATGCTGCATCATCTTTGCGCGCTCCTTGAGATAGGTCGCATGGTTGTAGGCCGCGCTCACTTGGTCACGCTCTTGATGCGCCAATTGCAGTTCGATATGGGCATGGTTAAAGCCCATTTCATGCAAAACGGTTGAAGCGATGCCTCTATAGCCATGCCCAGTCATCCTGCCCTTGTAGCCCATGCGCTCCAGCGCCTTTAGGATGGTGTTGTTGCTCATGGGCTTTTCATGGTCGCGCTCACCGGGGAACAGCAAAGCCCCATGCCCTGAAACCAATTGCAGCGTTTGCAAAACCGCTACCGCCTGCGATGACAAAGGCACGATATGCGGGGTTTTCATCTTCATACGCTCAGGCGGAATATCCCAGCGCCCGGCCTCCAGGTCAAATTCAGCCCAGCGCGCGCCTATCAGCTCAGAGGTACGCACAAACGTCAGCGCCATCAACTTCATCGCCAGCCGCGTGACTGGCGCGCCTTGATAGGCTTCCATGTGGCGTAGCAACTCGGGCAGCTCTTTTGCGTCAAGCCGTGCGTAGTTACCCGCTTTGCGCGATGCCAGGATGTCTGCAGGCTTGATGTCGGTCGCCGGGTTGCGCTGCGCCAGCCCATGCGCGATGGCATAGCGGAACACCTGCCCGGACGTCTGTAAAGCCCGTTTGGCAATGTCCAGAGCGCCCCGCGCGGCGATGGCCTTGACCATGGCTACCAGCTCGGGGGCTTGAATGTCGGATATGGGTCTTTTGCCGATGGCCGGGAACACGTCGGCCTTCAAACGCTTATGCACGTCATCGGCATGGCGGGGGCTTTTGGCGCTGCGCCATTGATCCCACCACAGCAGGGCCACGGTCTGAAACGAGTTTTCGGCTGCGAATTGTTTGGCCAGCTTTTCAGCCTTGCGCTGCGCCATCGGGTCGCTACCCGTCGCCAGCAGCTTGCGCGCCGCGCCCATCGCCTCCCGCGCCTGTGCCAGCGACACATCCGGGTAAGAACCCAGGGCCATGACCTTTTCCTTGCCGTCCGCCCGGTACTTCCAGCGCCACAGCTTTGAGCCGCTTTCAGTCACCAACAGGTACATGCCCTTGCCGTCGCTCAGTTTGGCCGGGCTGGGGCCGGGTTTGGCCTTCTTGATGGCGGTGTCTGTCAGGGGCATGGAAGGCTCCAAACGGCCTTTTTTGGAGAATACCCCCAACTTTTTGAGCCGATACCCCCGAAGATACCCCCAAACTTACCCGGCTTGCAATACCCCATACCGGACGGCAGAAAACAAAAAAGCCCCGTAAACACTGGGCTTGCGGGGCTTTTGGGGGTCTATGTTGGACTACATAAAACCAGTTCTTGGCGGAGAGGGTGGGATTCGAACCCACGGTACCTTGCGGTACGCCTGATTTCGAATCAGGTACATTCGGCCACTCTGCCACCTCTCCAGTGTGGAGCCGTTATTCTAACAGCCCCACGGTCGCTCATTTCGTGTGGCTCCCCTGCCCCCGGGGGCGCTGCGCCTGCGGACTGTCAAGCCAGTTCCGCGGCCCCGGCTGAAAATCAGGAACCAGCGTTCTTTCATGCGGGCGTCAACACCGTCATGCCTCCCATATAGAGCTGCAAGACAGCCGGCACCGCAACGCTGCCGTCTTCGCGCTGGTAATTTTCCAGTACCGCCACCAGCGTGCGTCCCACCGCCAGGCCCGAGCCGTTCAGGGTGTGGACGAATTCGTTTTTGCCCTGGGCGCTTTTGAAACGTGCCTGCATGCGGCGTGCCTGGAAAGCTTCGCAGTTGGAGACGGAACTGATCTCGCGGTAGGTGTTTTGCGCAGGCAGCCAGACTTCGAGGTCGTAGGTCTTGGTCGCGCCAAAACCCATGTCGCCGGTGCACAGCAGCATCACGCGATACGGCAAGCCCAACTTCTGCAAAATCGCCTCGGCGTGGCCGGTCATGGCTTCGAGCGCGTCGTAGCTCTGATCGGGGTGCACGATCTGCACCATCTCAACCTTGTCGAACTGATGCTGGCGAATCATGCCGCGCGTGTCGCGTCCGTAGCTGCCGGCCTCCGACCTGAAGCAGGGTGTGTGCGCAGTGAATTTGAGCGGCAGCTTGGCCTCGGGCACGATCTCGTCGCGCATGAAGTTGGTCAGCGGTACTTCAGACGTGGGGATCAGGTACAGCGCAGCATTTTCCGCCTCGCCTTCCTGGCCGCCCTTGTTCGCGGCGAACAGGTCTTCCTCGAACTTGGGCAACTGGCCGGTGCCGCGCAGCGAATCGGCGTTGACAATGTAAGGCACATAACACTCGGTGTAGCCGTGTTCGGCCGTTTGCACATCGAGCATGAAGGCCGCCAATGCGCGATGCAGGCGGGCCAGCGGACCCTGCATCACGGTAAAACGCGAGCCTGTCAGTTTGGTGCCGAGTTCAAAGTCCAGTCCCAGCGGTTGGCCGACATCGACATGGTCTTTCACCTTGAACGCAAAGGCTGACGGCTCACCGCCTGGTCCTTCGACCGGGCTCCATTTGCGCACCTCGACATTGCCGTCTTCACCCGTGCCAGGCGGCACACTCTCATGCGGCAGATTCGGCACCGCCAGCAGCAGGGATTGCATTTCGTTCTGGATCACCTCGAGGCGCACGGCGCAGCTGTCGAGTTCTGCCTTGAAGGCCGTCACCTGCGCCATCACCGACGCGGCGTCTTCACCCTTGGCCTTAAGCTGGCCGATCTGTTTGGACAGCGTGTTGCGCAGGTTCTGCAATTCTTCGGTGCGGATCTGCTGCGTCTTGCGCTCAGCTTCCAGTGCCTGGAATGCCTCCACATTCAGAAAGGCTTGCGGGCTCTTGCGGGCTTGCAGACGCGTGACGACCGAGGGCAGGTCTTTTCGGAGCAGGTTGATGTCTAACATGGCTTGATTGTATTTGTGCGGCGGCGCGCCCAGGCGCTGCGGCCACATGCGCAATTTTATGAGCGAATAAGGCCTCTAGCCCATAAAGAACGGGCGCAAGCAGCTATCAGTTCAGGAGCAAAGCCATCAGGCGTCGGCGTGCAGGTCGCTGTCCAGCGCCGGGCCGTCCATGCGCAAACCCTTGGGCAAAGGGAACTTGATGGTCTCCTCGATGCCTGCCATTTTGCGCACCGACACGGCACCCAGGGCCTTGATACGGTCGATCACCTGCTTGACCAGGATTTCCGGGGCCGACGCGCCAGCCGTCAGGCCGACCCGGCTTTTGCCCTCAAACCATTCAGGTTTCAGCTCGCTGGCATCGTCCACCATGTAAGACTCGGTGCCCAGCTTGACGGCCAACTCGCGCAGGCGGTTGCTGTTGGAGCTGGTCGGGCTGCCGACCACGATCAGGATATCGACCTGCGGGCTCATCACCTTGACGGCGTCTTGCCGGTTCTGCGTGGCGTAACAGATGTCCTGCTGCTTGGGTTCACGCACATTCGGGAAACGCGCTTTGACGGCGGCGCTGATCTCTGCGGCGTCGTCCACACTCAGCGTGGTCTGCGTGACCACCGCCAGTTTGTCGGTTTGGGCTGGCTGGATGCGCGCCACGTCGGCGACGTCTTCCACCAGATGGATGCCGCTGTCCAGCTGCCCCATGGTGCCTTCGACCTCGGGATGGCCCTTGTGGCCAATCATGATGAATTCGTAGCCTTCCTTGTTGAGCTTGGCCACTTCCACATGCACCTTGGTCACCAGCGGGCAGGTGGCGTCAAAAATCCGGAAGCCGCGCCGCTCGGCCTCGCGCTCGGTGGCCTTGCTGACACCGTGGGCACTGAACACCAGCGTCGCTCCGGGCGGCACGTCGCCCAAGTCTTCGATGAAAATCGCGCCCTTGCCTTTCAGCTCGTTGACGACATAGGTGTTGTGCACGATCTCATGGCGCACGTAGATGGGCGCACCGAATTTACCGATCGCCCGTTCGACAATTTCGATCGCACGGTCCACGCCGGCGCAAAAGCCGCGCGGCTCGGCCAAAATGATCTCTTGCGGGGATGTGTTGGCCCCCACGCTTGTCGCTTCGCGTACTACGCTGCCCTCCAGGGGGGCTAATTTTCCTAGGGGCGGCCCGTCGGAAAATTGTCCTTCCGCGCTGCGGTTTTTAGGATCAGTCATAAAACCCCAATCACCTGAACCTCGAACACCACCGGCTGCCCCGCCAGCGGGTGATTGAAGTCAAACTTCACCGAATCGCCCTCGGCCTTGACCTGCTGCACCGCGCCGGCGTATTGGCCCCTCCCGTCGGGCGTCGGGAATTGCACCACGTCGCCGACGCTGTATTTCTCGTTGGGGTCGCCCAACTCATTGAGCAGCTTGCGCGCCACCCATTGCAGCAGATCCGGGTTGCGCTCGCCAAAAGCCTCGCCGGCCGGCAACGCGAAGCTGGTGCGCGTGCCTTCTGGCAAGCCCAGCAGGCGCTGTTCGATGGCCGGCGACAACTCGCCCGTGCCCAGGCTCAAGGTGGCGGGTTTGCCGCCAAAGGTGTTGATGATGTCGGCGCCGTCCGCCCCGGCCATGCGGTAATGCAGGGTCAAAAACGAGCCGGGCTGGACCAGGGCGGGGGCGGATGTTTCCACGGTGGGCATAAAACTTTCGGGCAACAACTATTTTGTAAACTGCCCCCATTGTAGAAAGTGCTGTCCGGACACGGAAAACCGGTCCCGCTTAGCCCTGATACTGCTGCTGTCACCGTGTTTTACCCACCGGATAGGCCAAACCTGCCATGCTGCTCAAAGACCTGCCTGAAGACGCCCGCCCCCGTGAAAAGCTGCTGGCCCGCGGCCCGGGCGCGCTCAGCGACGCCGAGTTGCTGGCGCTGCTGCTGCGCACCGGGCTGCCCGGGAAAAATGCGCTGCAGATGGGCCAGGAGCTGGTGGACACCTTTGGTGGTGTGGCCGGACTGCTGCACACCAGCGCGGAAGATCTGAAACGCATCAAGGGCCTGGGGCCGGCCAAACGCTCCGAAATCGTCGCAGTGCTGGAGCTGGCCCGCCGTGCACTGGTCCGGCAACTGCAGGACAAGCCCCTGTTCAGCACACCGCAGGCAGTGCGCGACTACCTGCAGTTGCAGCTAGGCAGCCGGCCGCATGAAATTTTTGCGGTGCTGTTTCTCGACAGCCAGCACCGGCTGATTGCGCTGGAAGAGCTGTTTCGCGGTACGCTGACGCAAACCTCGGTTTACCCTCGTGAAGTGGTGGTGCGCGCGCTGGCATTGCACGCTGGCAGCGTGGTGCTGGCACATAACCACCCGAGCGGCGAGCCGCGTCCTTCGCGAGCCGACGAGGCGCTGACGCAAACGCTCAAGGCCGCGCTTGCGCTGGTCGACGTGCGCGTGCTCGACCATTTTGTCGTGACCAGCACGCAGGCCGTGTCCATGGCCGAACTCGGATTGCTCTGAAACCATGCCCGCCAAAACACCCGTCATCAAGGATCTGAAGGGGCTAAAAGCCGTCAAGCTCGAAATCGAGACGCGTGCGCGCCAAGAAGCCGAACTCAAAGCGGCACGCGCGGCCGCGGCTGCCAAAGCGAAAGCTGAGAAGGAACTGTTCTCGCGCGCCATCGGTCCCGTCAAGGCATTGCCCGCCAAACACCTTCCGGGCCAGCGTGCAAAACTTCCGCAGGTGCAGGCAGCGCCGATTCCGGTTCAGCAGCAGCGCGACGAGTTGGCGGTGATGCGCGAAGCCATCTCCGACGGCTTCGACGTAGAAAGCCTGCTCGACACCGACGAGGCACTGAGCTTTCGCCGGCCCGGCATGGGACCGGACGTGGTGCGCAAGCTGCGGCGTGGCGGCTGGAGCATCCAGCGCCAGCTCGACCTGCACGGCCTGCGCCGCGAGGACGCGCGCGATGCGCTGTCGGCCTTCATCCGCGAAGCGCACAAGGCCGGCCTGCGCTGCGTGCGCGTGGTGCACGGCAAGGGCCTGGGTTCGCCCGGCAAAACGCCGGTGCTTAAAGGCCGGGTGCAAAGCTGGCTGATCCAGAAAGCCGAGGTCATTGCCTTTGTGCAGGCACGGCCGGCCGAAGGCGGTGCGGGGGCGCTGGTGGTGCTGTTGGCGCAGAGTTAAGTGCCGTCAAACCGCTATTGATTGAATAGCTGGTCATGCACGCTGGCTATGGGCTGAAGGCTTATTGGGCTCATAAAATCTGCCTCCATCCAAACTAGCGCTCAATTTCTTGTCATTTTTATAAGTGAAAAGTGCCTCCAGCCCATACCAGGTATGAATGGATAGCTCCTGAATTAATAGCGACAGGCGTCGTCATGATTGGAAAGTCAAGCCGGGGAATTGCGCATCCAGTCTGCGGTCTGGAAAAACGAGGCGCGCAGCCGGGTGCGCAATTCTTCATCTACCCCGGTCTCGCCCATAGCCTGGTCCATGCAGGCCAGCCACTGGTCGCGCTCCAGGATGCCGATGGCAAAAGGCATGTGGCGCAGGCGCAGTTTGGGGTGGCCGAATTTCTCGGTGTAATGCTGCGGCCCACCCAACCAGCCGCACAAAAACCAGAACAGGCGCTGCCTGGCATTGACCAGTTCGCTCCCGTGCGCGGCGCGCAGTGCGCTGTAGGCGGGCTCCAGGTCCATGAGGTCGTAAAAACGTTCTACCAGCGCTTTGACTTTTTCTTCACCGCCTATCCAGGCGAAGGGAGTCTCGAACGGCGGTGTGCCCGGTGGTTTTTCTTCGATTTGCATGTTACTGAGAGGGAAGTTCAAAAGGACTTGTCATTGCGGACTTGATCCGCAATCCATGCGCCGCGAGCTGGGCTGGTGGTTCATGCGGCGTGGATCCCGGATCGAGTCCGAGATGACAGGCAGGGAAAACTTATTGTGCCTTGCGCAAGGTCTCAACCACCGGCGTGTTGAGCACCGAGCGCAAGCCCCACCACCCCGCCGCCAGCGCCAGCGCCGCGCCTGCCAGGCTGCCCAACACCGGCACCGTCCAGGAGCCGGTCCAGTTGAAATTGAAGACAAAACGCGCCAGGCCCCAGCCTACCGCGAGCGCCACGATGGACGCGAGAAAACCGGCCAACAGGCCGACACCGGCGAGCTCGGCGCGCTGCACCTGGCGCAGCAGCGAGGCCCGCGCACCGACGGCACGCATGATGGCAAACTCTCGCGCGCGCTCCTCTCGCGTCGCGGTGATCGCCGCAAACAGCACGACGAGACCGGCAGCCAGTGTGAAGCCGAACAAAAATTCGACCGCGCGAATCACCTGGTCAAGCACGCGCTGCACCTGGGCGATGGTGCTGCTCATGTCGACGTTGGTGATGTTGGGGAAAGCCTTGACCAGCTCGTTGTCGAAGCTGCGCGGAGTGGGCTGGCCAGCAACTGCCGCCACCCGTTCGGGCGCGCGAAAGGCGCTGATGTAAGACACCGGCACGTCGGCGAGTTGCGCCACCGGGTACATCGCAAAAAAGTTGACGCGCATCGAGCCCCAGTCCACTGCGCGCAGGCTGCTGATCTTTGTGACCTTGATTTGCCCGCCAATGTCAAAGCTCAAGGCATCGTCGAGCTTGAGACCCAGCGTCTTGGCAATCCCGTCTTCCACACTGATGGCGTCGTTTTCATCGGCGGTCCAGCGCCCAGCCACCACCTTGTTGTGCGAAGGCATGTCGCTGCTGTTGGACAGGTTGAACTCGCGGTCCACCAGGCGTTTAGCGCGGTCATCTGCAAAGTCGTCAGGCGTGATGGCCTTGCCGTTGACCGCTACCAGGCGGCCGCGAATCATCGGGTACCAGTCGAACTTGCTCACTCCGCCGTCACGCAGCGCTTTCTGGAACGCCTCGCCTTGCTCCGGCTGCACATTGATGACAAAACGATTGGGAGCATCGGGCGGCGTGGCATTGCGCCAACTGCTGATCAGGTCGGTACGCAGCAACACCAGCAGCATCAATGCCAGCAAGCCAACCGCCAACGCGCTGACCTGCACCACCGCATAGGCGGGGCGCGCCGAGAGCTGGCGAGTGGCCAGCACCAGCCAGCGCGGCGCGGTGGCCTCATTGACGCTGGCGCGCAGCAAGCGCACGGCCAGATAGCTGCTGGCTGCAAACACCAGCACCGCGCCAGCAAACCCGCCGACTGCGATCAAGCCGAGTTTGAGGTCGCTGCTGGCCGCCACCAGCAGGGCCGCAAAACCCAATATGCCGACCAGCAGGACCGCCAGCGAGGCCGGCCGCAGGTTGCCGACGTCGCGTCGGATCACGCGCAGCGGCGGCACCTGTGCCAGTTGCAACACTGGCGGCAGCCCGAAGGCCAGCAGCAGGGTCAAACCCATACCCATGCCAAAAGCCACCGGCCAGAAGGTGGCGGCCGGCAGCACGGTTTCAACCAGGCCGGCCAGCAACAGCACAAAGCCGTAATGCACACCGTAGCCGATCAGCACGCCAAGCGCGCTCGCCATCATGCCGGCCAGCACAAATTCGAAGGTGTAGGCCAGCGCGATGGTGCGCTGCGGCTGGCCCAGCACACGCAGCATGGCGCAGTCGTCGAGGTGTTTTGCAGCGAACCCGCGCGCCACAATGGCCACCGCCACGGCGCTGAGCAGTGCAGCCAGCAAAGCCACCAGATTGAGAAATTTTTCCGCGCGGTCCAGCGTCTGACGCATCTCGGGACTACCACTTTCGAGCGACTCAAGGCGTACTCCCCTCACGTCGGCCATTTTGATCTCCTGCGTGGCCCACTGCACATAACTCTTCACCGCCGCCTCGCTGCCGGCCACGGCGAAGCGGTAATTGGTGCGGCTGGCCGGCTGAATCAGTTTGGTGGCAGCGAGGTCGGCGCTGTTGACCATGACACGTGGCGAGAAGTTGATGAAGCCCGCGCCCCGATCCGGCTCCTGCACGATCACGCGCGTGAGCTTGAAGCTGGCGTCACCCATCAGCAGGGTCTGGCCGAGGCGCAAGCTCAACGCATCGAGCAGCGACGCATCGACCCAGGCGGTGCCTGACGCCGGTATCTCGCGCGTGACCGCACCGGCGCCCTCGATGCTTTCAGCCACGACGACATTGCCGCGCAAGGGGTAGCCCTCGGGCACGGCCTTGAAGGCCACTAGCTTGCTCGCACCGCCGTCTGCCTCCAACGCACGGCCCATGGTCGGGAATGTCACGGTCGAAATCGCCTGCAAGCCGAGGCTGCGCGCCTTGGCGACGAAAACCTCGGGCGTCACGCCGTCGCTGCGCAACACCGCATCACCACCGAGCAGCTGGCGCGCATCGCGCTGCAGGCCACCCTTGAGCCGGTCGGCAAAAAACCCCACGGCTGTCAGCGCAGCAACAGCCAGGGTGACGGCCACGATCAGCAGGCGCAGCTCGCCGGCACGCAAATCACGCAGCAGGGTGCGCCAGCCGAGTTTGAGGAAAAGTGGGCTCATGAACGAACCTTAACGCAAAGCTCGCGCCCTTTCGGCGAGGACGGGTTTGTCGCGTGGGTGCCGGTGCCGGGTCTATTGGAAGGTCAATCCCCTGCCTGGCCGCCAGTTCGGCCAGCCTGTCCATGGGCTCACGCCAGGGATGGAAGGCCAGATCAAAAGTGTGTTTGTGCACGTTGTATAGGGTTTTGGCCCGCAAATCCTGGAAAGCGCGGATGCTTTCCTCCGGCGTCATGTGCACGCTGGGCCCGTCTTTGTCGTAAGCGCCGTTTTCCATCAATGCGAGGGCGATGTTCGGGAAACGCTCGCCAATTTGACGGAAGCCGGAAAATAACAGGAATCGCCGCTGTCGAAAATCTGCTGGTCGCCGCTCTGGATCACCCACGACGCCCAAAGCGTGTTGTGTCGGTCGTTCAGGCTGCGCCCGGAAAAATACTGCGATGGCGTGGCCGCGAGCTGTACGCCTGCATGGCTCCCGGACTGGCACCAGCCGAACTCCTGGATGCGCCGGGCCGGCACCTTCATGCCAAGCAGCCGTGCGCCCACCCCGGTCGGCACGAAATAGCGGTTTACTTTTCGAAAGCGGCTGGCGTGCTGCAGCCGGCCAAAGCCAAGGCGCAGGTGAAAAGCGAAGGGCGGCGCGGCAAGGTGTTCATGAAGCAGCGGTAACCGCCGCTCAATTACGCCAGTATTAGGCTCAACGCCCGGTCAGCCTTTGCTCCAGTGCCTGCAGCACAGGCTTGATCTTCTCGCCCACTCTGATCTGCGGGTTGGAAAATCCGTCGGTTTTGCCGGCCTCGATTTCGCGCTGCTGGATCACGGGAACGGCGGCAGCAAAAGCCTTCTCAAAGGAGCGGGTTTTGCGCAATTGCTCGTCAAACACGGCGCGGCCGAAAAAAGTCAGCTCCGACAACTGGCCGCAGCCGTAAGAGGTGTGGGTGGCGTCGGCCGCGGTCATGACCAACGAGTGGTCGTCGGCCAGCACATTGACCCAGCCACCGGAATAACAGGCAGACACAGCGATCACGCGGTTCCGAATGCCGGCCTGGTCCAGCGCGGCGCGCAATTCGGTCGGGCTCAGTGGCGGCACTTCCAGCGGCCAGTGCGAAGCGGCGAGCTTGAAGTCTCGCGCGCCGTGTGAGGTCATGTAGACCACCAGCAGGTCCTTGTCGCGGTCCATGCGCTGGGCCAGGGCCTCTATGGCGCGCTGCAGGTTCAGCGTCGTCGCCCACGGATGCGTTGTCGCGGTGCCGGCATGGTTCAACAAATGAATCACCCGGCCCTGGGCGTCAAAACGCTCGGCCAGCACAGCGCTGACGAGGGTGCTCTCACGCAGGAACACGTCCTCTGCCGCATAGGGCGCGAACACCAGGCCATAAACATCGGTCACTCCGGGACGCTCCGGTGCGATGGCGGCGACCATGCGCTGCCACAGCGCCTGCTGCGCTTCCAGGGTTTCCTGCGACAGGCGCAGCCGCGGACGCGTGTCCTCGGCCCGGGCGGCGAGATCAGGGTCGCTGACCCAGGCGCGCGCCTCGAATTGCCAGAGATTCAGGCCGGTTGCGGCCATCATGGCCAGCATGAGCACAAAGGCACGCCAACCCAGCCCGGCAAAGCGGGCAATCAGTACCCACGTCACTGCCAGCGACCATGCGGTGAATACGCCATAAAGCGCCCAGTAAAACCAGGCCTGCTCAAACACCGCAGCACTGACCCAACCCTGAGTTATCGCACCGATCACGGCTTGGCCCAGTACCAGGTTGGGCAGGGAAGCGGCCAACCAGAGGACAAAAAATGCCGCAATACCGCGGGGTCGCCCGGACCTGCTGCCTGCCGGGTCCGCGACACCAGACATTTTCGGGAATGCCCACCAGGCCAGCGCCACACCCAGGCCCGTGGACCACCAGCTGGACAGCCAGGCCTGCACATCAAATCGCGCGGGTCCGGCGATGTCCAGACGCAACAGCGTGATCTCGAGCACCGACACCAACGCGGCCACCATCAGCACCTGCGCGGGCGTCGGGGCATGGCCGCCGACCCGGGGCGCCTGGAAAAATGCGCTTCGCAGGCCCTCCGCCAGCCAGCGCGCTGTGGACAGACCGGCCCATGTGTGCCGGTCAGAGCGGGCAGTGTCGGTCAGAGGTTCAGGAATGCCGGGCAGCGTGGCCTGGAGGTCGGAATCGTGCATGGCGGCATCATGCCATGGCACTTTGGCGCTTCTTCAAGCCGGCCCAGCAGACGCGCGTATTTTCGGCCCGGCGAGTTCGGGCTGCAGATGAAGCCGCTGCGCGCTGGAATAACAGACAAAACGCTTGTTGGTGGCGCGGCCAATCGCGCACAGCCCGACCGCCTGCGCGACCTGGTGGCCCATCTGCGTGATGCCGCTGCGCGAGACCACAATCGGCACACCCATCTGCGCCGACTTGATGACCATCTCACTGGTCAGGCGGCCGGTCGTATAAAACACCAGGCCTGCCAGAGCCCCCCCCTCTTCACCAGCCGGGGCCGCGGAACTGGCTTCGCCGGGCCGCAGGCGCAGCGCCCCTTCTTCCCGTGCAAGGGGCAGCGAATCACACGCAGTGGGGAACGTGGGGGCCATACTGAGCGTGGGGGCCATATTGATCCACATCCAGCCGGCAATGGTGTCAATGGCGTTGTGGCGGCCAACGTCCTCGACAAAGAGCAGCATCTCCGGCTCATCGGCCGTCACCGCAAACAGCGCGCAGGCATGCACCGAGCCGGCCGACTTGTAGGTGGTCTCCTTGAGCCGGATGGTGTTGACCAGCCCGTAGAGCTGTCCTTGTGTGATCTGCGCATCGGCAGGCAGAACAATCTGGTCGACCTCATCCATCAGGCCGCCAAACACGCTGCCCTGCCCGCAACCCGTTGTGACCACCCGTTTGGCGGTTTTTTCCTCAATGTCGGCGATGCCGTGTCGCGTCCTGACCGCAGCAGCGCCCACATCCCAGTCCACCGTGATGGACTCGATGTCGCCCACCTGCCTGATGAGGCGCTGGTTGCGCAGGTAACCAAGCACCAGCAGCTCGGGGTGAGCGCCCAGGGTCATCAGCGTCACCAGCTCTCGCTTGTCGACGTAAACCGTCAGGGCGCGCTCAGCAGGGATGGCGATTTTGTGCGACTCACCGTATTCATTGACGGCATCGATCTCGCAGGTCAGCGGCGCCTGCGCGCGCGTGAGGTGAGGCATTGAAGACAGGGACATCACAGAAGACTACAACAAAAAGAAAAGGCCGACACCTTGCGGGTCGGCCCTGGTCAGCGCCTGGAAATTTTCAGGATTTTTTGGCAGGATTTACCACCGCATCAGGTTGCTTGGTGCTGGGAGGGCTTACGGCAGTAGCAGCCGGGGAATGCGCGCCTGCGGCTTCAATCGGTTTGACTGCTTCAGGCGCCGTGTACGCAAATGCACCCGGGTCGGCACACGGGGGGGTTGCTGTCGGCGGCTTGGTTTCTTTGCCGGCGGCTTTGGCGGTCTTGTAATAACTGGCAGCGACCTTGTCCAGCGATTTGCACAGCAAGTAGCCGTCCACCTTGCCAGCCCACGCTGCCTTGGCCGCAGCCTCGGCGGCTTTGGCCTTGGCTTCGTCGCTCAGGGCAGGTAATTTGGCCAGGGACAGCAGAGGCAGGCCTGCGAGGCAAACAGTGATCAGAAATTTTTTCATGCGCTTCATGGAATTGTCTCCTTAAACCTGGACGGTCTGACCGGGCGGGATGGGTTCGCTGCGCTGCGCGGGGATCTTGCCGGCCTTCACGTCGTCATACCAATATTCATGATGATCCTTGGCCCAGGTTTCGTCCACATAACCGGTGCGCATAGCCTTGTAGGCGCCCTGCATTCCGATGGTGCCCAAATAGATATGGCCGAGGAACATGCACATCATCAGCACAGTGGCGACCGCATGCACCATGTGCGCAACCTGCATGGTCCCGCGCTCGTAAATCAGGCCCGGAAGCAGCTTGTCGAGCACCAGGCCCGAGGCCACGACAATAATGCCGAGGAAAAAGACACCCCCCCAGAAAATCAGTTTTTCGCCCGCATTGAAGCGGTTGGACGCGGGCTCATCCCCGGAGATCAGACCGCCGCCCTTGGCCAGCCACTGAAGATCGCCTTTTTGCGGCCAGTTGTCGCGCAGGAAAGTAAAAAACACAACCACCAGCGAGACCGCAAACAGCGGACCGGCAAAATTGTGCGCTGTTTTAAGCACATAGGTCAGCCAGCCGAACAGTGTGCTGCCCATCACAGGCAACAGGAAAAACTTGCCGAAAGCCATGACCAGGCCGGAAATCGCCAGGATGGAGAAAGCGATGGCATTGGACCAGTGCGCCGCGCGTTCAAACGGCGTAAACCGCTCTATCTTGCGGCCTGTGTCGGCACCATGGTTTTTGATGCTGCCCTTGGTGAAGTAAAAAATCGCGATGGCCAGCACCACAATCAGGAACAAGGAACCACCGTAGGGAATGATCCAGTTGTTGCGAACCTGGCGCCAGGCCTCGCCCGCATTGGTCAGGCGCGAACCGGGGTACTGCACAAAAGGCTGGATCAGGTTGCCGGCTTCAGGGGCCTCACTTTTGGGCAGGCTGCTGACCCCGGTGACACCGGCACCCACCTGGCGCCACATGGGCGCGTTGTTGCCCGGCTGGACCTTGGCGCGTTCGCCATTGGTCTGGCTGGCGTAATTCGGGTCGGCGCTGGCGTCCGGCTTGACCTGAAAAATATTCTGGCTCTGGATGCCGGCCGTAGCAGCGGCAGGCGCGGGCGCCACAGCCGCGGCCGCCGGAGCTGCCGTCGTCTGCGCCGAAACGGCAGCCGACCACCCGAGGGCGATAAAAACCAGAGCGGCCAGGACTCGCGATGGGCGTTGCATGAGAACTCCCTTACTTCACGCGGTTGTATTCGTTTTGCCCGCTTTGCAGGCGAGTCTTGAGCTGCTGCTCCCAGGCGGTCTTGTCGCCCGCTTTCCAGCCCGGCTCATTGTAGGCATTGCCGGGGCCGGTGACGCTTTGAAACGCCGGGACATCGCTTTTAACGCCAGCAGAGGTCTGGGGTTTGTCGCCACAGGCGGCCAGCCCCAGCGCAGCAGCGGCGATCAGTACAAGGCGCATCATGATTTGGCTCCATTGGCAGGTGGTTGGCCCGCCTGCTTGGCACCGTAGGCTGTTCCCCAGCCCCAGACCTCGGCGCCTTTGCCACGCTGTACCACCCGATTGCGGAAAATGTCTGCGACGACATCGCCATCGCCTGCAATCAGGGCCTTGGTTGAACACTGCTCAGCACAGGCCGGCAGTTTGCCTTCAGCAAGCCGGTTGCGGCCATACTTTTCAAACTCTGCCTGGCTGCCATTGACCTCGGGGCCGCCGGCGCAGAAAGTGCACTTGTCCATTTTTCCGCGCACACCAAAAGTGCCCTGCGACGGGAACTGCGGTGCACCAAACGGGCAGGCATAGGAGCAGTAACCGCAACCGATGCAGACATCCTTGTCATGCAGCACAACACCTTCCTCGGTGCGGTAAAAGCAGTTGACCGGGCACACTGCCATGCAGGGTGCGTCGCTGCAATGCATGCAGGCCACTGAGATCGACTTTTCACCCGGCACACCGTCGTTAAGGGTAACCACGCGGCGGCGATTTACACCCCAGGGGACTTCGTTTTCATTTTTGCAGGCGGTGACGCAACCGTTGCATTCAATGCAACGCTCTGCATCACAAACAAATTTCATGCGTGCCATGTTTTCTCCGTACGCAGCGCAGGGCCGCCCCAAGCAAGTACAGCCCCCTCGGAGGGCAGCGAATTACACGTAGTGAAAAGCGTGGGGGTCATATTCAAGCCCTCTCCACATTACATACCGTTGTCTTGGTCTCTTGCATCATCGTCACGCTGTCATAACCATAGGTCGTTGCGGTGTTGATGGCCTCACCGCGCACGATGGGCGCCGCGCCGTTGGGGTAATACGCCAGCATGTCCGCTCCCTGCCAGCGTCCAGAGAAGTGGAAAGGCATGAAAACCGTGTCCGGACCGACACGCTCTGTCACCATGGCCTGAACATTGAGGCGCGCGCCGGTGGGGGTGCTGACCCAGGCGCGTTCGCCGTTGCGTATGCCCTTATCGGCAGCCACCTTGGGATTGATCTCGATGAACATCTCCTGCTGCAACTCGGCCAGCCAGGGATTGGAGCGGGTTTCCTCGCCGCCACCTTCGTACTCGACCAGCCGACCGGAAGTCATGATCAGCGGGAACTTTTCATGCACCTTGTCGGCGATGTTCTTCTGCTGGATGGTTTTGTACAGCGTCGGCAAGCGCCAGAAGGCTTTCTTGTCGTCGTGTGTCGGGTATTTGACCATCAGGTCAGGCCGGTTGCCATACAAGGGCTCGCGGTGCTGGGGGATCGCGTCGGGGAAATTCCAGACCACAGCCCGTGCTTTGGCATTGCCAAAAGGATGGCAGCCATGGCCCTTCATGAACACGCGGATCATGCCTCCCGACGAGTCGGTCTTCCAATTCTTGCCTTCCGCAGCCGCTTTTTCCGGCTCGGTCAACTCATCCCACCAACCGAGTTTTTTGAGCAGCAGGTGGTCAAGCTCGGGATAACCGGTCTGGATGTCTGCGCCCTTGGAGTGTGAACCGTCTTCCGCCAGCAGGGTTTTGCCTTCCCGCTCAACGCCAAAGTTGGCGCGGAAGTTGCCGCCGCCGTCCATTACATGTTTGGAAGTGTCGTAGAGGTTGGGCGAACCGGGGTGTTTCATGTCCGGTGTGCCGTAACACGGCCATGGCAAACCGAAGTAATCGCCCGTAGTGTCGTAGCCAGTTTCCTTGTCCTTGCCGCCTTTGGACTTCAAGGTCTTGACGTCAAAAAGGTGCATGTTGCGCATATGCGCCTTCAGCCGCTCGGGGCTCTGGCCGGTGTAGCCAATGGTCCAGCAGGTCTTGTTGATCTCGCGCAGGATGTCCTCGGGCACGGGCTCGTCCATACCCTTGACCTTTTGCATCTTGTAGTTCTTGGACAGCTCTTTGGCAAAACCGAATTTTTCCGCCAGCTGATGCATGATCATGTGGTCGCTGCGGCTTTCCCACAGCGGCTCAATCACTTTTTCGCGCCATTGGATGGAGCGGTTGGAAGCCGTCACCGAGCCACTGGTCTCAAACTGCGTGGCCGCCGGCAGCAGATACACCGCACGGTTGGCATTGAGGTCCTCGGCCTTGCCAGGCATCGCGGCCATGGCTGCAGTCGCGGACGGGTAAGGATCAATCACGACCAGCAGGTCCAGCTTGTCCATGGCGCGTTTCATCTCCAGACCGCGGGTCTGCGAGTTGGGCGCGTGGCCCCAGAACACCACGCCACGAAGGTTCGACTCCTGATCAATGAACTCGTTTTTCTCCATCACGCCGTCGATCCAGCGCGACACCGTGATGCCGGGTTTGCCCATCATGGCGGGCGATGCATAGCGGCCCTTGATCCAGTCGAAATCAACGCCCCAGGTTTTGGCAAAGTGCTTCCAGGAACCTTCGGACAGACCGTAGTAGCCGGGCAAGGAATCGGGGTTGGGACCGACGTCGGTGGCGCCCTGCACGTTGTCGTGGCCACGGAAGATATTGGTGCCGCCGCCCGACACGCCCACATTGCCCAAGGCCAACTGCAGGATGCAAGAGGCGCGGACCATGGCATTGCCAATCGTGTGCTGGGTCTGGCCCATGCACCAGACAATTGTCGATGGCCTGTTTTTGGCCATCATTTCTGCGGCCATATAGACCTTGGCTTCCGGCACACCGCAGGCTTCTTCCACCTTGTCCGGTGTCCACTTGGCCAGCACGTCTTCCTTGACCTTGTCCATGCCATAGACACGGTCGTTAATGTACTTGGTGTCTTCCCAGCCGTTCTTGAAGATGTGATACAGCATGCCGAACAAGAAAGGAATGTCGGAGCCGGAACGGATGCGGATGAATTCATCGGCTTTGGCGGCGGTGCGTGTGAAGCGCGGGTCCACCACCACCATCTTGCAGCCGGTCTCTTTCGAATGCAGCATATGCAACATGCTGACCGGGTGCGCCTCGGCGGCGTTGGAACCGATGTACAGGGCGCACTTGCTGTTCTGCATGTCGTTGTACGAATTCGTCATGGCGCCGTAGCCCCAGGTGTTGGCAACACCGGCCACCGTGGTGGAGTGACAAATGCGCGCCTGGTGGTCGCAATTGTTACTGCCCCAGAAGCTGACGAACTTGCGCATCAGATACGCCTGCTCGTTGTTGTGCTTGGACGAGCCTACCCAATAGACCGAGTCCGGGCCGCTGGTTTTGCGCAGTTCCTGCATGCGGGCGGTGATCTCATTGAGTGCCGTGTCCCAGCTGATGCGTTGGTACTTGCCATTGACCAGTTTCATCGGATAACGCAAGCGGTATTCGCCATGGCCGTGCTCGCGCAGGGCCGCGCCCTTGGCACAATGCGCGCCGAGATTGATCGGTGAGTCGAACACCGGCTCCTGCCTGACCCAGATGCCGTTTTCAACCACCGCATCGACTGCGCAACCGACTGAGCAGTGTGTACACACCGTGCGTTTGATCTCGATTTTCCCGGTGCCGTCACCGGCACCGGGCGTCGCAGCGTTGGCTTTCTTGACGAGCGTCAACTGCGTGGCGGCCAGACCGACGCCGACCCCCATGCCGGAACGGCGCAGGAAGGCGCGGCGGTCCATGGTGGGCAGCGCATTGGACAGGCCACGCGCGAGGCTTTGAACAAAACGTGCAGACCCTGCGCGCTGCGCCTGATCACCGTGAATACCGTGGGATTTTTTCGTGAGCAGCATGAAGCTCTCCGTAAGAATGAAACCGGGATGGGCTTGAGACTAGATGCGAGTGGTGCGGTAATAGTGCTTGACGTGTTCCGACAGGCTGTAACCGCCGCCTTTTTCAGGGGCTGGCCTGGACTCTGGAACTGAAGCTTCCGAAACCTGCATGCGGGGGAGCGCGACCACCGCTGCTGCGGCCGCGCCCGTGGCGGCGGCGGCGAAAAAGAAACCCCGGCGCGAGGGTTTTGGCTGGCTGTCCTGCATGTTTGTCTCCAAGGAAGCTTGCTATGAAATGATTGGCATGCCTACTTTACGTCACTCCTACTTACACGGCAAGACGGTATCTCTATCAAGCGTACTCTTAAGGGAAAACGATAGGGGAAGATAAGTAAACTTAGCTTTGACCTCAATAACACCTATCGGACAAAACTGTTTCATTTTGAGAAAACAGACCGCTATTTTCAGACCAGCATGTCAAAAGCTTGCGCTTCAACGCTGAAAAAAACCTGCGTAAATCCTGCCGCACTGCGGTAAAAATCTGACTTCGGATGGGCGACAACTGCGTCGCACAACATGCTGAGCCACGGCTGAAGATGGCGTGCAAAAAACTCGCGCTGGCGCGTCAGGTTGGCAACTTCCACATCCTCGCCCGCAATCAGGTAACGCATGACCTCGCACAGGTAAGCCAGATGGTCTTCGGTCTCGGACATGGCATCGTCGCGCGCCAGACCCAGCGCGTCGAGATCGGTGCGCAGGGCGGCCAGTGGTTTCTCATTGAGAAACCCGCTGAGGTAGTGAGAACCAAACAGGTAAACCTCAGGCTTGCCAACCCCGCCGAATAACACATCGTATTCTCTGGCGATGGCCTCGTGCGACAAATTTCGCGCGGCTTTTACAAGCTCACCCCACGGCGCTTCAAGCAGAGCCCCCGCAGCGGGCGCTTCGGTCACAGCCACCCGGAGATTGTCCAGCAGCTCTGCGGAAGGCGGCGCGTAATACAGCGCTGCCAGCAGTCCATAAACTTCGGCGCGGGCGGTTTCTTCGTCAAGGCTTGACGACAGGAGTTGGGCTGGCAGGGTCATGGCAATACGGGGGTTAGGGCCTTTTCACACTGTTTATACAAGTGCGAACGCGGTGAAAACAGCGCCAATCAAGGCGCGCGACGACACCCAGACTGGGTGTCTGGGTTAGGAGTGCAACAACGAGTGGCGTTGTTTTCACCGCGTTCCCTTCGAGTTGCGGCCAAAAAGGCGGTGCGCAGTGTTGCAAAGCCTTGCCGGGCTCCAGCCCGGCTGCATTTTGCGCCTCACGCATGACCTTTTTGACTCGCAACGCATCTTGTATCAATAGTGGGAACAGGCCCTAGCGGATATCGGTGATCTTGACTTCGTTGTCGGCCGAGTAGATGTCAATGACGCGGCAGTCACTGCACATCTTCAACCGCTCTGCCGCCGCGCCCTGGAACATGGCGTGGCCCGCAAGTTTGCCCAGCATGGATTCAATCGCTTTAAGGGTACCGAAAGGTTTGCTGCAGCGTATGCACTGGTAGGGCTGGCTCTCGTTGAGCACCCGCGCTTCCTTTCGTTGCGGTGTAAGCAGCAAGCGCGGCGCCAGCGTGATGGCATCTTCCGGACAAGTCGTGGCGCACAGGCCACACTGCACGCAATTTTTCTCGATGAACTTGAGCTGGGGCCGCTCCGGGTTGTCCTGCAACGCACTGGCCGGACAGGCACTGACACAACTCAGGCACAGCGTGCAGGCCTGCTTGTCGACGAGCAGGCTGCCAAACGGCGAGCCCTTCACCGGAAGTTCTATCTGCTCAGGCAAAGACATTGGCGCCTGCGTCATCAGGTGGTCCAGCGCCATGTCCAACGTGCTGCGTTTTTCCTGGGCTACCGCAAACCGGGCCGCTGCCGCCGGGACCACCGGCTGGTGACCAGCCAGCTTTTTGAGGCTGGCATCAAGCGCGGCCAGCGCCGCGACGTCTGGCGCACCAGACCCTTGCAGCAAGTGAAAGTGCAGGCCGGTGTAGCCCATGCCATGGAGCACAGCCTGGGCCACCGCCATTTGCTCCGCCAGTCCCGCCAAGTAGGCGGGCGCCTCTTCGTCGGTCACCAGCACAGCCACCTGGGATGCCCCAAATGCAATGGCGCTGAGCCAGAGGTCCAGTCCCACACTCGCGGTGTGCCACAAGGCCTGGGGAATGATGTTGGCGGGCATGCCCTGCAGATTTTTGTGCAACTGCGCAGCGCGGCCCAGCGCTTCGACAGCCTGCTGACCGCTGCCCTGGCTGTGAAATAACACCACAGCCTGGCGGCCACCGGCCTTGGCATAGGTGGCCAGCAAGGTCTTGATGCGCACGCCCTGCTCGCTGGCGCGCGGGTAGGCATAGGTCAACGCACCGGTGGGGCAAACCGTGGTGCAGGCGCCGCAACCTATGCACAGGTTGGGGTTGACAATAATCTGCTGGCGCTCTTTCTGGCTGCTGACGGCGCCTGCGGAACAAATATCCACGCAGGCATTGCAGCCGATGGTTTCGTTGCGGCTGTGGGCACACAGTGTTTGTTTGTAAGCGAAAAATTTGGGCTTTTCGAACTCACCCACCAGGTCACGCAGCTTGACCACCGTCGCCAGCAGGCCAGGAGAAGCCAGGCCTTGCGACGCCTCCAGGGCAAAGTAGCCTTGCGGCGGCGCATGCAGCGCCACCAGCGGTGTTGCCCCCATGTCGAGCACCAGGTCGAAAGCCTCGCTGAGCGGCTGGGGCTCGCGGCCAAAGTCAATGGCGCCGGCCACCTTGCAGACAGCTACGCAATCGCGGTGCGAAGTGCACTTGTTGCTGTCGATCTGGTAGCTGAGGTCTATCGCCCCTTCGGGGCACACGGCAACGCAGGCATTGCAACGAGTGCACAAATCCAGATCAATCGGGTTGCTTTTGTCCCACCTGACTTCAAAGGCACCGAGCCAGCCGGTGAGACTGAGTTTGTCGCCACTGATGACCGGGTACTTGCGTTCCTGGACGGGAAAGCCGGGCTGCGGCTGAGGGGAAACACCGCACGCAAAAATGGTCACGTCCAGCGTGTCGGCGACCAGCGCCGCCACCTGTTCGGCCTGGTCCAGCACGCCAACGATGAGCAGCCGGCCCGTGCTTTTGTAGGTCACCGTGGCCACAGGCTCCGCGTCCGGAAGATATGCCGCCGCAAGCAAGGCGGCAATCTTGGGCATGGCGCGCGCAGCGTCCCTGCTCCAGCCACCGGTTTCGCGGATGTTGACGAATTTAACCACCGAGCTGGCGCCAGCCGTTTGCTGCCCAACTTCAGCGAACAGACGTTTTTCCTGGGTACAGGCGACGATGACGTCATCGCCCGACTGAACCGCTTTCTGAAAGGCACCCGCCTCGCGCCTGCACAGCGCCGAATGGAGGGTCAGGGTTTCATTAAGTGCTGCGCCCAGCGTCTGGGGCTGGAGCGGCATGGTCTGGTTGCAGTCGCAAATCAGTGTGGGCATGGTCTTCTTGGCTGGCGCCGGAGCCAGGCACTGGCTCGAGTTGGCTCGAATGGTCGGGGTGGAGCAGGTCCGGAGGGCTTATGTCTGGACTTTCATAGGACTGTGCCACGGTTTGATCCGCAGGAAAATTCGCATTTTCCCGCGGTAAGGCAGCCTCAGGGGTTTTCTGAGCGTCCGCATCTTCTTCTTCAGCGTCGAACAGCTTGAGAAACTTCGAACTGGTCATCTGCCGCAGCATGGATTCGGGAATGGGATCGGACTTCGAATAGTCGTCGATGTAGATATCGAGACCATCCATGATGTTGAAATGCGGGTCGGCAAAGAGTTTCTTCATCGCCGCATTGCGCACTTCAGGGCCAACGTTGCCCGCCATGAAGGGTTTGAAGTCCGAGTCCTTGTTCAACAGCTTTACATCTTCAAGCGACAGGATTTTTTCAGGCCCGCTGGCGGCTTCGGTCACGGGCGCCCGTGCTGACGTCACCGCGCCCTGTGGCAAAACTGCCGCTGGAACCGCGATCGGCGTGGGCACTGTCGGCAAAGGCGGCACGGGGTCGGCCAGCGGCTTGCCCTGCGCGACGTCCGTCTTGCGGCGCGCCCAACGGCCCAGAAATCCGGGAGACTCTTCAGCCATGGCCACCGCCTCCAAACTTCTTGTCGGTGCTCACGCGCGCCGGATTGCCAAACCTGTCCTGCAGTGGCTTGAAGCTTTGCGGGCGTTGACGGCGTTTGGCCTCCAGCACGTAATGGGCACCCACAAAAGCCTGCACCCACTCCACCACCTCGCGCGGCGCAGCCACCTGCTCCACTGTTTCCTGCGCGTCGAGCCAGCGCCCGGCATCGTGATAGCTGAGCGTCACGATCTGCGGCACGGCAACCGGCTCTTCGGCCAAGGCGGGCTCTTCTTCCATGCGCCACACCACCCAAAAACAGGGCTGGGACGTGGACACGTTGAGGTAATAACCCTCCGCGTCGTCGGTGAAAAGCTCGACCTTGAAGCCGGGGTGCAACCAGCGCTCCTCGTGCTCGTCCTTGAGCAACAGGCGCGGTTGCGCACCAAAGCCGTCTTCCTGGGGCACGATGTCGGCAAGCGACCAGCGCCAGGGTTGCCACCGGTTGTCGATGCGCTCGCGGCGCATGATGACCGCCACCGCCACACAGGGGCGACGAACGGTCTCATTGACACCGGGAGACTGCAAGGCAAATTCAGACATGCCCGCAGTGTACGGCGGTCTTCATGTGCATTTGGGCGCAACACCTTTGACGCACACCCGATGAAAGGGCATTGGAAGCGCGGGGTTCATCTCCGCCGCCTGCCAGCGAAGCGGACAAGTTTTAAGTGTCTTTGGAAATCTTGATGGTCGGAAATTTGGCGGAAAAATCTTTCGCCTTGGCGGCAATGGTGATCGCCACCTGGCGCGCCACAGCCTTGTAGATGCCGGCGACTTCGCCGTCGGGGTCGGCCACCACGGTGGGGCGACCATTGTCGGCCTGCAGACGAATCTGCATGTCCAGTGGCAACGCACCCAGGTAACTCATGCCGTAATCGGCCGCCATCTTCTTGCCACCGTCCTGACCAAAAATATGTTCGGTGTGACCACAGTTGCTGCAGATGTGAACCGCCATGTTTTCAACAATGCCCAGAATCGGCACGCCCACTTTTTCGAACATCTTGATGCCTTTTTTGGCATCCAGCAACGCAATGTCTTGCGGCGTGGTGACAATCACCGCGCCCGTCATGGGCACCCGCTGGCTCAGCGTCAGCTGGATGTCGCCGGTGCCCGGCGGCATGTCAACAATCAGGTAGTCCAGGTCGCGCCAGTTGGTCTGCCGCAGCAACTGCTCCAGCGCCTGGGTGGCCATGGGGCCGCGCCAGATCATGGCTTCGTCCTGCGCCACCAAAAACCCAATCGACATCACCTGGATGCCGTAGTTCTCCATCGGCTCCATGTTTTTGCCGTCGACGCTTTCGGGACGGCCTTCGATGCCCATCATCATTGGCTGGCTCGGGCCGTAAATATCGGCGTCGAGCAGGCCCACACTGGCACCCTCTGCGGCCAGGGCCAGCGCAAGGTTGACGGCGGTGGTGCTTTTGCCCACGCCACCCTTGCCGGATGCCACCGCCACGATGTTTTTGACGTTGGGCAATAACTGCACGCCGCGCTGCACGCTGTGGCTGGCAATCTTGAAACTGACGTTGACCGACACATTGCCCACGCCGGCCACGCCCCTGGCTGCCGCGATCAGCAGCTTGCGGATGCCGGCAAGCTGGCTCTTGGCCGGGTAGCCGAGCTCCACGTCAAAGGCCACATCGTCGCCGGTTATCTGCAGGTTTTTCAGCGCCTTGGTGCTGACAAAATCCTTGCCCGTATTGGGATCCAGCACGCCTTGCAGGGCGTTCAGGATGGCCTGTTGTTCTACTGCCATGGGGAAAAGTCTCCGATTGATTCTGACAAGGTGGCCGGGGCCGACAGGATTGCAGCCAAGTCTAACGCCGCAGGCCAAACAGGGGGGCCATGGGGACTTGCCGCCGCCGGTTGAGCCCGCCGACTTAAAATCGCCGGTTAGCCTCAAAAGCCACGAAGCCCCCCTTATGTCCCAGCGCCGCCTTTTTGTCACCACCGCCCTGCCCTACGCCAACGGCAACTTCCACATCGGCCACATCATGGAGTACATCCAGGCCGACATCTGGGTGCGCTTCCAGCGTATGCAGGGTCACGCGGTCAATTTTGTCGGTGCCGACGACGCGCATGGCGCGCCGATCATGATTGCCGCCGAAAAAGCCGGCAAGACGCCGCAGCAGTTTGTGGCCGACATCGCCGCCGGCCGCAAGCCCTACCTCGATGGCTTTCACATCAGCTTTGACAACTGGCACTCCACCGACGCGCCAGAAAATCACGAACTGGCGCGGCAAATTTACCTCGACCTGAAGAAGACCGGTCTGATAGCGACGAAAACCATAGAGCAGTTTTTTGATGCCGAGAAAAACATGTTTCTTCCTGACCGCTACATCAAGGGCACCTGCCCCAAGTGCGGCACCAAGGACCAGTACGGCGACAACTGTGAAAACTGCGGCGCGGTGTACGCACCTACGGACTTGATCAACCCCTATTCAGCTTTGTCGGGCGCAACGCCTGTTCTCAAAAATTCAGAGCATTTTTTCTTCAAGCTGTCTGACCAGCGCTGCGTGGAATTTCTTGAGAGATGGACCCAGGACGGCAAGTTGCAGCCCGAGGTGGCCAACAAGGTCAGGGAGTGGTTCAGCGTTCGCACCAATCCCGACGGCAGCCAAAGCGAAGGCCTTGGCGATTGGGATATTTCCAGGGACGCGCCCTACTTTGGCATCGAAATTCCTGACGCACCTGGCAAGTATTTTTATGTCTGGCTGGACGCGCCGGTGGGTTACCTGGCTTCACTGAAAAACCTGCTCGACAAACGCGGCGAAAGCTACGACGACTACATGGCGGCGCCGGGTCTGGAGCAGTATCACTTCATCGGCAAGGACATCGTCACCTTCCACACCCTGTTCTGGCCGGCGATGTTGCATTTCAGTGGCCGCAAGACGCCGGACAACATCTTTGTGCACGGCTTCCTCACAGTGAACAACGGTGAAAAGATGAGCAAGAGCCGCGGCACCGGCCTGGACCCGCTCAAGTACCTGAGCCTGGGCATGAACCCCGAATGGCTGCGTTATTACCTGGCGGCCAAGCTCAATGCGAAGAATGAAGACATTGACTTCAATGCCGATGACTTCATGGCGCGGGTCAACAGTGATTTGGTAGGCAAATACATCAACATTGCAAGCCGCGCGGCAGGGTTTATCGCCAAGCGATTTGACGGCAAGCTTGGCGAGATTTCCGCCGATGGCGACGCCCTGCTGTCCGTACTGACCGACCAGAAGGACCCCATTGCGGCGCTGTATGACAACCGGGAATTTGCCAAGGCGCTGCGCGAAGTCATGTTGCTGGCCGACCGGGTCAACGCCTATGTGGACCAGAACAAGCCCTGGGAACTCGCCAGGAAGGACGGTATGGATGCCCGCCTGCAGGATGTCTGCACGGTTTGCATCGAGGCTTTCCGTTTGCTAACGGTTTACCTCAAGCCGGTCCTGCCGGCCCTGGGTTCGGAAGTAGAAAACTTCCTGAAAACCGGGCCCCTGGGTTTTGCAGACGCCGAAGCCAGTCTGGGCAGGGGCCATGTGATCGGCGATTACAAACACCTGATGCAACGCGTTGACATCAAACAACTCGATGCACTGTTTGAGCCTCCAGCCCATACGGAAAAAGCGCAAGCAGCTATCGAATCCATAGCGCCGGGCGGCGAAGAACTGGCCCCCACCATCACCATCGACGACTTCAGCAAGATCGACCTGCGCATCGCGCTCATCGTCAACTGCGAAGCCGTCGAAGGTTCCACCAAGTTGTTGCGCCTGACGCTGGACGTGGGCGAAGGAAAAATGCGCAACGTCTTCAGTGGCATCGCCTCTGCCTACCAGCCCGCCGATCTGATCGGCAAACACACGGTAATGGTGGCCAACCTGGCGCCGCGCAAGATGAAGTTCGGCGTCAGCGAGGGCATGGTGCTGGCCGCCAGCCATGCCGATGACAAGGCGCAGCCCGGCATTTATGTGCTGGAGCCGGTAGCCGGCGCCCAGCCCGGCATGCGGGTCAGATAAGAGCAGTTCAGACCACGAAGCGCAGGGCCTTGCCCGGCCGGGCCGCGAGTTCGCTGACTGCCGCTTCCAAAGTCTGCAGCAACAACGCCACGCCCTGGGCCTGGAAAGGCGTGGCCGCCACCGCCACCTTGAGTTGAAGCACCGTGCCCGGCGGCAGGATGTCACTGGGCGCCAGTCCGCGTGCAATCAGCCGCTGGCCGATCTCGGCGACCTGATCACGCGTGAAATGGCCTTCAAGAATCACCACAAAATCACCGTCACGGTGGCGCGCCACCGTGTCGCCCTCGCGCACCACGTGAGTGACGCAGGCGCCTGCATGGACCAGCGCGGTTTGCGCGACCTGCAGGCCATACTCGGCGCGTATTTCCTGAATGTTGCCGATCCGCACACGCAGCACGACGCCGGCCTCCGGGTCGCGCTGCTGGTGGTGTAGCAGGTGCTCCAGCCGTGCCAGCATCACCCGATGGTTGGCCGCGCCGGTCAGTGGGTCAACCCGCGACAGCGCGCCCACCCGCACCTGGTTGTCGCGCCGCTCGCGGCTGCGCAGGTACAACGCAATCAGCAGCAGCGGGATCTCGACAGCGGCGCCAATTTGCGCACCATACTGGGTCCAGAACGACAAAGGCACCAGTTGCATGTTGCGCAAAATAGGGAATACCGAGCCGGCCAGCACCGCCACAATGCCGGCCAGTATCCACAGGCCCACACGCGGAATGCGCCAGGCGTACCAGTGCGCGACCCCCAGGTACACGATAAAACTGGCGATGTAGTAAGGGCCGGAGAAAGCAAAAACCGGATCACGCCCAATAAATACAAAACACAAACCCAGCACGCTGCCCACCGCTGCCATGGCCAGCATCAGTCTGCTGGCCCAGGGGGCACCACGTTCGACCACCAGTTCACGCATGAACAGGTGGCCCAGCGCAGCACCGGCCATCGGCAGCACATTCGATGCAGCATCGTTCCACCACGGGTTGCGCGGCCAAAAGTATTCGCCGGCCAGACCGGTCAAGGACATCTGCCCGACGGCGATGACAGCAACATAAGCGGCGTAATAAGAATGAATCGAGTCGCGCCAGGTGTAGGCGTTGACGACGCAAAGCAAGATAACCAGCCCCACCAGCCCGAGGTAGGCCCCCAGCAGCAAATGCCAGCGTTTGCTGGACTCCTGGAAGTCGCGCATGCTCCAGAGCGTCCAGCGCACATTGATGGGGTGGCTGTGCTGGACGCGCAGGTAAGTCGGGCGGATCTCGCCCGGCTGCTGCACAAACTCGAAAGCCGGGTGCAAATAATGCAATGGCCAGCGGGCTACCGCGATCGAGTCGCCCGAATATTCGGCATGCCAGTTGCTTTCCTCGCTGGGGCGGTACAACTCGACCCGGTTCATGCCGGGGTGCGGCACGGCCAGCACCCGGGAGGTGGGAACAATCACTGCCGGCAGACTGAGCTGGTACCACATCGAAGCCGGCCCGCCCGTCGGCATGATGCGGTCAGGCTGGGCCGCCGAGCCCTCGCCACGCTCAAAGCGCTGCCATATTTCGTGGGTCGTCTGCTGCCCGGAGGCATCAATGAGGACCAGGCCATTGCCGTGCGGGCCAATCCATTGCCAGGTCCCCTGCGAGCTGGCGTGCGACGCCTGAATCGGCGCGGCCAGCACCAGCAGCGCAGCCGCCAGCAGCAGCCCCACGCCGCGGCGGCTGGCCACACTGCTGCGCAGTTCAGGACAAGGAAAAGTCAGTATCAGCCGATGGAGAAAAAGGTACATGAAAAACGGGGCAGCGGCTTAAGATAGACATCGATAGTAAAAAATCCGGCCTGCGTCACCAGGCCATCTCGTACTTTAACAAGTGGCTTGCCGCCTGACCATCCCACATTTGCAGAATGCAGGGCTCAGACAATCTGAATTTTCCGATGAATCTGCCTGCGTACCTTGCCCCCTTCCGCCCCCGCATCTTCTCTGCCCTTAACGGCTACACGCGTGAGCGCTTCGGCAAGGACCTGGGCGCCGGCCTGACGGTGGGCATCGTGGCCCTGCCGCTGGCCATGGCTTTTGCCATTGCCTCGGGCCTGTCGCCCCAAGCCGGCATCTGGACCGCCATCATTGCCGGTGGCCTGATTGCCCTGCTGGGTGGCTCGGCGGTGCAGATCGGCGGGCCAGCCGGCGCCTTCATCGTGATCGTCTACGGCATTGTCGAGCGCTATGGCCTGCCCAACCTGCTGATCTCCACGGCCTGTGCCGGCGTACTGCTGTTTTTGCTGGGCCTGCTCAAGATGGGGACGCTGGTACGTTATGTGCCGGTGAGCATCGTGGTGGGCTTCACCAACGGCATTGCCGTGCTGATTGCGCTGTCGCAGCTCAAGGAGCTGCTGGGCCTGGAGATCGCCAAAATGCCTGCGGATTTTTTCTCGCAGATCAAGGCCATAAGCAGTAACCTCGACTCCTTCAACGCCTACGCGCTGGGCCTGGGACTGGTGTGTTTTCTGGGGCTGATCCTGTGGCCCAAGCTTTTTGCGCCGCGTGATACGGTTGGCAAGGGTTTGGCGGCGCGTCTGGTCAAGGTGGTTCAGGCGGTCGAAGGTGTGCAACTGGTTCGGGCCACCCGCGCGGCGTCTCGCGTGCCGGGGCCCATCGTTGCGCTGGTCACCCTGACGGCGTTTGCTTTTTTCCTGAGCCTGCCGGTCGAAACCATAGGCTCGCGTTTCGGCGGCATCCCGCGCGCGCTGCCGCCGTTTGCGCTGCCGGACTTTTCGTGGGACACGGTGCGCCTGCTGTTTGCGCCCACGCTGACGATTGCCATGCTGGGCGCGGTGGAGTCGCTGCTGTGCGCGCGTGTGGCCGACCAGCTCTCGGGCCTGCCCAAACACGACCCGAACCAGGAACTGATGGCCCAGGGCGTGGCCAATTTTGTCGTGCCTTTTTTCGGCGGCATGCCTGCCACCGGCACCATCGCCCGCACCGTGACCAACGTGCGCTCCGGCGCCACCTCACCCGTCGCCGGGCTGGTGCATGCGCTGATGCTGGTGCTGATCGTTCTGGCCGCCGCGCCGCTGGCCATGCATGTGCCGCTGGCGGTGCTGGCCGGCATCCTGCTCTATGTGGCCTGGAACATGGGCGAATGGCACGAGTTTGTACTGATGCGCCAGTACAGCAGCCATTACCGCCTGCTGATGCTGGGCACCTTCCTCCTGACAGTGGTGTTCGACCTGACGGTGGCGCTGCAGGTCGGGCTGTTGCTGGCCTGCGTGCTGTTTGTGCGGCGCATGAGCAGCCTGTTCCAGGTGGTGGAAACCGCGCGCAGCGACGAGTCGATCTGCTTCCAGCTCTACGGCTCGCTGTTTTTTGGTGCGGTCGCCAAGATTGATCCCATTCTGTCTGCGGTCGAAAGCGCGCCGCGCGGCCTGCTGGTGCGGCTTGATGCGCAATCGCTGCAGTCGCTGGATGCCTCGGGCCTCGATGTGCTGGGGCAGTTGCACAAGGCCATCGTGCTGCGCGAAGGCCGCTTGGTGATGTCCGGCCTGAACGCGCAGCCGCGCCGCGTGATGGAGCGATCCGGCTTTCTGTCCAAAATCGACGAAGCCTGAAACGCTATTAATTAGATAGCTACTTGCATAGGTAACGAAACGGCTGGAGGCCGATTTAACCCTGTTCTGGCGCTTCAGGTCACGTTGCCATTGACGCCCGGCTGGCTTTCGTCGGGCACCGACCCGGTCCGCAGCACCCTCAGGTCGCTGTCGAACTCGACCCGAAAAATCCGCGGCGTGTTCGGCCCGTCGCTGTAGCGCCACTCGTAATGGGTCTCTCGCTTCAGGGCCATCGGCGTGATTTTCATCGGCTTGCCCAGCATCTTGCGCACCTGCTCCATGGGCATGCCGGGCAGCACCAGCGCAAAGTTCTGCGGTGTCAAGACCTGGCGCAGGGCGCTCATTTTTCCATCGGGGCCGATAGTGATCATGTAGTTGACCTGGCCCTGGGGCTGGCGGTTGTACTCCAGGGTACGTGCGCCGGGCTGGGCTGCGGCGCCCGGAAAGGGGTTGCCGGCGAGGTCGGCGGCACTCCAGATCTTTTCAGGCTCGCCGAACTTCGTGCGCACGTCAGCCTCGGTGGCCACGCCCTCCTCCAATAGCGCAATGTGCTGAGGGTCGCAACCCACCAGACCCAACAGGGCCGATAACAATCCCATGACAACGAGCCACCTTGTGAAAGGCAGGGATGCCGGCGCCGCTTTCCCGGGGAAAGCAAAAAAAGGCAGGTGCATGGCGGTCCCCGGTAAAATCAGCAAACTTCAGCTTAAGGCAGTTTAATCCCATGTCCATCTTCGCCCGGCCGCACTACACCTCGGAAGTCACCAGCTTCATCGAAGAACTCAAGGCCAACAAGCCCTCGCTGGAGGCCGAGCAGCGCCAGGGGCGCGCCATCTGGTGGGACAAGAAGCTGGATCTCACCGAGCAGGCCGACTACCTGGACGCCGCCGTTGCGCAGCAGCCCTATGTCTACGGCACCAGCGGCCACCCGAACAGCAAATAGGCCTCAATTCATGGTCAAAAAGGCCTCCAGCCCATGCTGTGCAGGCGCTGATAGCTATTTTTTTGATAGCGACTGAGCCCCGGCCACATCGCCATGTCCAGCATCACCGAACTGCCACCCTCTCCGTCCGAGCCCGGCCAGCCCACTGGCGTACTGACGCTGCCCGGCATGCCGGGCGTGGTCGACCAGGTGGCGCTGGCCAAGCTGTATGGCGAGCCGTTGTTTGCGATGCCGCAGGACCTGTACATCCCGCCCGACGCGCTGCAGGTTTTCCTGGAAGCCTTCGAAGGCCCGCTGGATTTGCTGCTGTACCTGATCCGCAAGCAGAACTTCAACATTCTGGACATCCCGATGGCGGCGGTCACGCGCCAGTACCTGGTCTATGTGGATGAAATCCGCAGCACCAACCTCGAACTGGCCGCTGAATACCTCTTGATGGCGGCCATGCTGATCGAGATCAAGTCGCGCATGCTGCTGCCGCCGAAAAAGGTGGCCGGCGGCCAGGAAGCGGAAGACCCGCGCGCCGAACTGGTACGCCGCCTGCTGGAGTACGAGCAAATCAAGCTGGCCGCCCACAAGCTCAACGAAATTCCGCAGTACGGCCGCGACTTCCTGCGTGCCCAGGTCTATGTCGAGCAGGCGCTGCAGCCGCGTTTCCCCGATGTCACCGTGGTGGATCTGCAGGAGGCCTGGCGCGACATCGTCAAGCGCGCCAAGCTGGTCCAGCACCATGTGATCAGCCGTGAAGAACTCTCGGTGCGCGAGCACATGAGCATCGTGCTGCGCAAGTTGCAGGGTCGGAAGTTTGTCGAGTTCGAGCACTTGTTCGACCCGGCCCGCGGCATGCCGGTGCTGGTGGTGACCTTCATCGCCCTGCTCGAACTGTCCAAGGAAGGCCTGACCGACGTGACCCAGGCCGAGGCCTATGCGCCCATCTATGTGCGCTTGGCTTACACGCCGGCCTGAATGAGTTGCGGCACAAGATCTGCGCCGGTTCAGCCCACCTTGCACAGTAACTATTGCTCCGCGGCGACCGGGCAGCAGAGTCTTGCGCCTTGCCGATTCGTGGTTCGTGGTTCGTGGTTCGTGGTTCTGCCACAACAGTCCCAGCGCTGGCATGAAGTTACATGGGCCGAACGACGACGCCCGATAAGAGGCAAGTCTCGCGCAGTATCTGCCCGGTAATAACCCTAGTCGCATCCCTCAACGAATCGGTAAACTGAGACCGACTTGGGCTTGTTCGAAATCACGCCGCGTGTGCAGGGAGGCAACAAGTCCTGCCCTCCTACAGCTTATTACTCTCTTTACGCTTATGCTCCACTTGCAATTAAAAAAAGTACCCACCATGAAAAAAATGCTCCCCAACCTACCCAGTGAAATTCACTTCACGCGACCACGTCGCCGCCGGGTAAGCGATATTTTCTCCGCCGAGGGACGGCTTCCTGTAAAAATCAAACTCCTGCCGCTGGCACTTCTGGCCCTGAGCCAAAGTCTGTATGCCCAGCAACCGCCGACAGCCGGCAGCCAGATGCAGCAGATTCCCGCGGCCCCCGTGCTGCAGAAGGCGCCGCCCGAAATTCGCATCGAACGAGGTACGGCGCCGGTTCTCCCCGGCGTTGACGAGGCGAAAATCCTGGTTCGCAGCCTCCGCGTCACCGGTGCAAAGGCCTATACCGAAGCTGATCTCATTGCGATCACGGGCTTCACGCCAGGGACCGAACTCACGCTCACCGACCTGCGCGGCATGGCGTCCAAGATCACGACGCACTATGCCAAGAACGGCTATTTCGTGGCCCGGGCCTACCTGCCCGCGCAGCAAATAACGGACAACGCCGTCACCATCGAAGTCAGCGAAGGTCAATACGGCAAGATCATCCTGCGCAACCAGACCAACCTTTCCGATGCTCAAGCCAACCGCCTGCTGGGCGGCCTGAACAGCGGCGACCCGATCACCAACGACCCGCTGGAGCACCGCCTGCTGCTGCTCTCCGACACGCCCGGCGTCAATGTCAAATCGACGCTGGTTCCAGGCGCCGTCCCGGGAAGCTCCGACCTGATTGTTGACGTCACGCCGGGAAAACGCGTGAGCGGCAGCATAGACGCCGACAACGCAGGCAACCGCTATACCGGCGAGTACCGCGTCGGGGCGACCGTCAACCTCAACAATCCGCTGGGCTTGGGCGACGTGGCCAGCGTGCGCGCCGTTACAACGGGCTCGGGGCTGAACTATGGCCGTGCGTCTTACCAGGTGCCATTCGGTAAAGCGACAGCCGGCGTCTCTTACAGCCGGCTTGAGTATGAACTGGGCAAGGAGTTCAAACCCCTGCAGGCCAACGGCACGGCGGAGGTGGCGAGCATCTACGGCATCTATCCGCTGATCCGCACGCGCAACGACAACCTTTACGTCCAGCTCGCTTACGAAGCCCGAACCTTCGAGGACAGGGTGGATTCAATTCCGTCGGTCACCGACAAACGGGCAGACGTGGTGCTGGCCAGCCTCTATGGCAACCACAGGGACAACCTGGGCGGCGGCGGCATCAGCGCTTATTCGCTGACCTTGTCGGCCGGCAAGCTCGACATCCAGACGCCGGCGGCGCTGGCCGTCGATGCGGCAAGCGCCCGAAGCAACGGCTCCTACAACAAGCTCAGCTTCACCGCAACACGGCTGCAACGCGTCACGAATGTCGTGTCACTCTACGCCTCCATCAGCGGCCAGGTCGCTTCGAAAAACCTCGACTCCTCGGAGAAGATGGAACTCGGCGGCATGAACGGTGTGCGGGCCTATCCTGTGGGTGAAGCCCTGGGCGACCAAGGCTACCTGGTGAACCTGGAAGCCCGCCTGCTGCTTCCCAACACAGCGCAGAGCTATCCAGGGCAGGTGCACCTGATCGGCTTCGTCGATGGCGGCAGCGTCACCCTTCACAAAAATCCGTGGGTAGCCGGGGACAACCAGAGAAATTTGGGCGCTTACGGTGTTGGCGCTAGCTGGGGCGAACCTGACAATTTCCTGGTCAGAGCGTACTACGCCCGCAAGCTCGGGAACGAGAACGCAATTTCAGCGCCCGACAAATCGGGTCGATTCTGGATCCAGGCCATCAAATATTTCTGATCGCGACGAGCCGACACGGCACGGATTTGACACAGCATTTAAGGACCCACCCATGAACCGCATTCACCAATCTATCTGGAACGACAGCTCAGGCACCTTTGTCGCTGCATCTGAAAGTGCCAGCAGCGCGGGCAAGAAAAAATCGTCGCGCACAACAGGGCGCGCCGGCGCAGTGAGCTTCGTTATCAACGCCCTGTCAGCCGGCCTGATGCTCACCTTTGGAGCGTCCGTTCACGCCCTGCCCCAAGGCGGTGTGGTTGCGGCAGGGGTTGCCACCATCGCCAGCGGCGCATCGGCCACAACCATCACCCAGTCGACGGCCAACGCGGTGATTAACTGGCAGAGCTTCGGCATCGCCGCCGGCCAAACGGTGCAGTTCGTACAACCCAACAGCAGTTCGGTGGCCCTGAACCGCGTGTTGGGCGCTGATCCTTCCAGCATCATGGGCAGCCTCTCTGCCAACGGCAAAGTTTTCCTGCTCAACCCCAACGGCATCCTGTTCGGTAGCGGCGCATCGGTCAACGTGGGCGGGCTGCTCGCCTCCACCTTGCGTATCACCGACTCGAACTTCATGGCAGGCAACTATGCCTTCACGGACGCCGGAAGCGGCACGGTCGTCAACCAGGGCAGCATCAACGCGGCCGATGGCGGTTATGTGGCCCTGATGGGTAAAAGCGTCAGCAACCAGGGGGTCATTTCAGCCAAATTGGGCTCGGTGGTGCTGGCAGCCGGCAACGCCATCACCATGGACGTAATTGGCGACGGTCTGCTCAATGTTTCAGTGGCCCAGGGCGCGGTCAACGCCCTGGTGGAGAACGGCGGCATGATACAAGCCGATGGCGGCCGCGTGCTGCTGACGGCGCAAGCGGCAGGCGACCTGCTGAAAACCGCAGTCAACAACACCGGCGTGATTCAGGCTCAGACCATCGAGAACCGCAACGGCACCATCCTGCTTCTGGGCGACATGCAAAGCGGCACCATGAGTGTGGGCGGCACCCTGGACGCCAGCGCCCCTAACGGCGGCAACGGCGGCTTTATTGAGACCTCCGCTGCGAATGTGAAAATTCCGAACGACGTCAAAGTCACCACCGCCGCACCCCTGGGGCTGACCGGTACCTGGCTGATCGACCCGGCGGATTACACCATCGCCGCAACGGGAGGTGATATCACTGGCGCACAACTCAGCGCCAACCTTATCAACAACAACGTCATCATCATGAGCAGCTCTGGCGCCGCCGGCGTCAATGGTGACATCAACGTCGCCGATACCGTCAATTGGTCTGCCAACAAGCTGACCCTTAACGCTCAGCGCAACATCAATATCAATACCGCCATGAATGGATCGGGTACCGCCAGCCTGTCGCTGCTTTATGGCCAGGGAGCTGTCGCCACTGGTAACGTGGCCACATACAACGTGCTGGCACCGATCAATCTTCCCGCTGGTCCGAATTTCACCACCCAACTAGGTTTTAATGGCGTGCCGGTCAATTACACCGTCCTCACTAATTTAGGCGGACAAGGCAGCATTACCACCACCGACCTGCAGGGTATGAACGGCAATCGGGCGGGAAACTATGCTCTGGGCAGCGATATCAACGCCACCGCGACCAGTGGTTGGGGCGGCGGCTTTGATCCGGTGGGCAACACGATTGCAAACCCCTTCTCCGGAAACTTCGACGGACTGGGCCATACCGTCACGGGACTCACGATTGCGCGCCCGTTGACGGATAACGTGGGCCTATTCGGTTACGTCGTCAACACGCCCGGCGCCATGTTGAAAAATGTGAATTTTTCTGGCGGCAGCGTGACGGGCGGCAGCTACGTCGGCACTTTGGTTGGACACATCAACGGCGACATTTTTAACAGCCACTCCAAGCAAAACGTGGTGGGTGCCAGCTACGTCGGCGGACTGGCAGGATGGAGCACGGGCAACATCACCAACAGCTCCACCACAGGCAGGAACGACGCCACGGGCGACTATGTCGGCGGGCTGGTAGGTTGGATCACCGGAAACATCACCTGCTGCTTCGCCACGGGGCCAGTGACGAGCTCCGGCGCCTACGTTGGCGGACTGGCGGGTTGGATCACCGGCGACGCCAGCAGAAGCTACGCTACCGGAGCCGTAAGGACTCAGGGAGCCTATGTTGGCGGGCTGCTGGGCTGGAGCACCGGCGACACCAGCAACAGTTACGCTACTGGATCAGTATTCACTGCTGGCGCCAACGTCGGCGGCTTGGTGGGATGGATAGCTGGTACCAGCAACATCTCTAACAGCTACTCTGCGGGGCAGGTAACCGGGGTCCCCGCCACAACCGGTGGCCTGGTTGGACTGAAAATCGCTGGCCCTGGCACGGTCAGTAACAGTTACTGGGATACCCAAACGTCCGGGCAACCTAACAGCCAAGGCGGTGTGGGAATGACCACCGCCAACATGAGGATTCAAGGCAATTACATCGGATGGGACTTCGCCAACATTTGGAATCCGCCGACCGGAGTGAGCTATCCCACCCTGCAAGCTTGTCTGGCCCCGGCGACCTGGACAGCGGTGCCGCCGCGGGTCATCCCGGGTGTCATCCCGGGTGTCATCCCGGGTGTCATCCCGGGTGTCATCCCGGGTGTCTTCCCGGGTGTCATCCCGGGTGTCTTCCCGGGTGTCATCGCGGATGTCGGTGGAGAACTTCCTTATATTGAACTGGCCGCACCAGTGCTGGCAACTTTTGCGTCGTATCGGCCCGGCCTGATGCCGACCTTTGCTTCCGACGCTGGCGACGTCTTTTTCGTAGTCAAGCAAGAAGAGGTGATTGCCCCCACGGTCATACCATTGATACAGCCACCTCCACCCTACGTCGCGCCTCCGTATGTGTCCAAACCGACGCGTAACTGATCACCACGGGACTTCACCACAAGTGACTAATCAAGCACAGGAACCGGCCGGTCTGGGGGTGCCCGTTTCGCCTAGACGTGATGAGGACATGAGAAGCGCCCCGAAAAGAAGGGGGCGCAGTCTCGGGGTGGGCTGGCAGCGTTCAAAGTTTTCCCTGCACGGCCTTGGACGCACAGGCATCGCAGGCCCTGGACTTCGGCTGGCCCTACTGGCAGCAAGTCTTTCTCTCTCGCCAGCCTTTGCCGCCAAGGATGGCGAGCGGCTTCCCAGCCCGAGCCTGATCTCTGCAGAGCCATCTACGTCAGCCACCTCCAATCATCAAACGCAACGCGTCCAGGGCGGTCGCCTTAAGCGCGCCCACTTTGGGCAGGAGCGTGCTTCCCCGGAGGCCTCGCACGTCGCCGACTGGATTGTCGACTCCGGAGACAACCAGGGCATGCCCTTTATGATTGTGGATAAGGTCCATGCCAAAGTGCTGATGTTTGATGCCAACGGTCGGCTGCAAGGCACTGCGCCAGCGTTGCTTGGTCTGGCGCGTGGCGACGATTCTGCACCCGGCATCGGTGACCGGAAAATATCCAGCATTCTCCCCGAGGAGCGCACGACAGCTGCGGGACGTTTCGTAGTGTCGCTTGGTCGCGATAAGCATGGCCAGGAATTCCTCTGGATTGATTACAGTACAGCCCTCTCGCTGCACCGGGTCGTCAAGGGCAAACCCAGCGAGCAACGCGCGCAACGTCTGCAAAGCGCATCACCGAAGGACAACCGCATCTCCTACGGCTGCATCAACGTGCCAGTCAATTTTTACGACAAAGTGGTTAGCCCCGCCTTTACCGGCACCAATGGCGTTGTTTACATTCTTCCGGAGACCCGGACAGCACAGGAAGTTTTTGGGTCGTACGACGTCAACAACCAGCAGGCACAAATCGCGAAAAGTCCGGATAGCAAGCTTGCCGGGCCGGCAGGCGACCCCATCAAATAGGCTTGCTGCTCCTGGCGCGGTGCCGGGCTATCAGCGCATGGTGGATTACAATTGCGCTGCTCCGGGGTGCAGCCCGACCATGTTGGTCGGGTCGCTGAGATGGCCAAACCCAAACCCGTGAACTTGAATCGGTTCGTACCGACGTAAGAAGAGCTGACTGCAAGCGCCCCTGGTTTTCAGTCACTGACCACACCCACAACGCTGGTTCTGGCCACACCTTCGGAGCATTTTTGTGTACCCACACAAGCAAAGGATGCACCGATGAACGCCCCTGATAAATTTGCCCAGTTGCTGTCCCTGACACGCGAGCCGTTTCCCGCGTCACGAAAAATTTATGTGCCAGGCCAGATCCACGCCGGTATTCGCGTGCCCATGCGTGAAGTCGCCTTGAGCAACGGCGAATCCGCCACGCTGTACGACACCTCCGGCCCCTACACCGATCCCACCGCCGATATCAACGTGCGGCGGGGGCTGGAGGCGATGCGAACGCCGTGGATTGATGCACGCGGCGACACCGAGATTTACACCGGCCGCGCGGCACAAGCCGTTGATGACGGTGTGCGCCGCGCCGGGCAACCCCAAGCAAGCACGGCCCCCCCGGGGGGCGGTGAAGTACGCGAAGCGACAAGCGTGGGGGAAAACTCCCGCCGCGAGGATCGCACGGACCCGTCGGACCCCGAAGTCCAGCGCATCGCCGCCCTGCGCGCACAGGCCGCTGGCCTGCAGCGCACACCGCGCCGCGCCAAGGCCGGCGCCAACGTCAGCCAGATGCACTACGCGCGGCGCGGCATCATCACGCCCGAAATGGAATACATCGCGCTGCGCGAAAACTCCAAGCGTGAATGGATGGCCGAGTACCTGAGCGACGCCGAGCGCAACCAGCGCCTGCGCGGCAACCCCATGGGCGCGCAGTTGCCCGAATTTGTCACGCCGGAGTTTGTGCGCGACGAAGTGGCGCGCGGCCGGGCCATCATTCCGGCCAACATCAACCACCCCGAAGTCGAGCCCATGGTCATAGGCCGCAACTTCCTGGTCAAGATCAACGCCAACATCGGCAACTCGGCGGTCACGTCCAGCATTGAAGAAGAGGTTGAAAAACTGGTTTGGGCCATCCGCTGGGGCGCAGACAACGTCATGGATCTGTCCACCGGCAAAAACATCCACACCACCCGCGACTGGATCATCCGCAACTCGCCAGTTCCGATTGGCACGGTGCCGATTTACCAGGCGCTGGAAAAAGTAGGCGGCGTCGCCGAAGACCTGAGCTGGGAAATTTACCGCGACACCTTGATTGAGCAGGCCGAGCAGGGCGTGGACTACTTCACCATCCACGCCGGCGTGCGCCTGCCCTTCATCCCGATGACAGCCAAGCGCCGCACTGGCATCGTCTCGCGCGGCGGCTCCATCCTGGCCAAGTGGTGTATGTCGCACCACAAAGAGAACTTTTTGTACACGCACTTTGAAGACATTTGCGAAATCATGAAGGCCTACGACGTGAGCTTCTCGCTGGGTGATGGCCTGCGGCCCGGCTCGGGCGCGGACGCCAACGACGAAGCCCAGTTTGCCGAACTGCGCACGCTGGGCGAACTGACAAAAATCGCCTGGAAGCACGACGTGCAGACCATGATCGAAGGCCCCGGCCATGTGCCCATGCACATGATCCAGGCCAACATGGAGGAGCAGCTCAAACACTGCCACGAAGCGCCGTTTTACACGCTGGGTCCGCTGACCATCGACATTGCGCCGGGTTACGACCATATCTCCAGCGCCATCGGTGCGGCCATGATCGGCTGGTACGGTACCGCCATGCTGTGTTACGTCACGCCCAAGGAACACCTGGGTCTGCCGGACCGCAATGACGTCAAGCAGGGCATCATTGCCTACAAGATTGCCGCGCATGCGGCGGACGTGGCCAAAGGGCATCCGACATCGCGTGCGCGCGACGAGGCGCTGTCCAAAGCGCGCTTTGAATTTCGCTGGCACGACCAGTTCAACCTTTCGCTGGACCCGGACACGGCGCGTGAGTTCCATGACGAAACCCTGCCCAAGGAAGTCAGCAAGGTCGCGCATTTCTGCTCCATGTGCGGGCCAAAATTCTGCTCGATGAAGATCAGCCAGGAGGTACGCGAGTTTGCAGCACGGCAGGGCCTGGACGAGGCTGCGGCGCTGGCACAGGGAATGCAGGCAAAATCGGCCGAGTTCCGCGACGGCGGCAGCGAAATTTACATCCCCATCCAGAAACTCTGAAACCACGCTGACAAGGGCGGACACATCCATGCATATTGGTATCGCAGGCGCAGGCTTGCTGGGGCGGCTGCTGGCTTTCGAGCTGGCCACGTCCGGCCACTCGGTCGAGGTTTTTGATCCGGCGCCCGGCCCGCAAGCACCGGCCTCAGGGGTGTACGCCGCCGGCTGGACGGCGGCCGGCATGCTCAGTCCCACGGCCGAGCTGGAGTCGGCCGATGAAAACGTTTTTGCGCTCGGCCTGCGTTCGCTGGAACTGTGGCCGGGCATCGTGGCCGCGCTGGGCCAGACGGTCGAAATGCACCGTCGCGGCAGTCTGCTGGTGGCGCACCGCGGCGACGAGGGAGCGGCCCGCCGCGTGGTTGACCTGCTGCAGCACAAGGCGCCACTCGGCCATACGCCACAGGTACTCGATGCGGCAACCCTGCGCGAACTTGAACCCGCGATCCACGGCGCGGTCCACACTTGGCTGCTGCCGCATGAAGGGCAGATCCACAGCGTCCAGGCCATGGCGGCGCTGGCCGATGCGGCCGCTGCGGCGGGCGCGCACTTTCACTGGGGTGTCACGGTGCAGCGCCTGCAGGCTGGCGAAATCCACACGCGGCAAGGACTGCACACCTTGGACTGCGTGTTTGATGTGCGCGGCACCGGCGCACGGCCCCCGCCGGCGGAGCGCTCGCCGAGCGACGGTTTTACGCGGGACGTGCGCGGCGTGCGCGGCGAAATCATCTGGCTACATGCGCCCGGCGTGCAACTGCAGCGGCCAGTGCGGCTACTGCACCCGCGCCACCGCGTCTACCTGGTGCCGCGTGAAGGCGGGCACATCGTGGTCGGCGCCAGCGAGATCGAAAGCGAAGACCGCTCGCCAATCTCGCTGCGCAGCACGGTCGAACTGCTGGCAGCAGCGCACAGCATCATTCCCGAACTTGCGGAAGCGCGCGTGATTCATTCTGAAACCAATCTGCGCCCCGCGCTGCCCGACAATCTTCCGCGCGTTGAACAGTCCCCTGGCCTGGTGCGCATCAACGGCCTGTTTCGTCACGGCTGGCTGATCGCACCGGCGCTGGTGGAACAAACGCTCAAGGACCTGACATGACCGACATCACCATCACCCTCAACGGCGAAACCCGGGAGTTGCCGGCCGCCAGCACGCTGGCCGATGCGCTGGCGGCCAACGGCCAGCCGCCCGCTGCTTTTGCCAGCGCTGTCAATGGCGAGTTTGTTGCGCGCGATGCGCGTGCGCAAACCCTTCTCGCAGAGGGCGACGCCGTTTTTACCTTTCAAGCCATCACTGGAGGCTAATCAATGACGACCCCCACGCTCTCTTCGTTCGCTGCCCCCCGAGGGGGCCGTGCGGGCACTGCGATGACTTTTTCCATCGCCGGCACCGAGCTGAAGAGCCGTTTTTTTCTCGGCACCGCCAGCTACCCTTCACCGCAGGTTTTGCAGGAGGCGATTGCGGCATCCGGCGCTGAAGTTGTCACCGTCGGGCTCAAGCGTCAGATGGCGTCCGGCGGCGCGAGCGCGCAGAATGACTTTTACAAAATGATTCGGGACAGCGGCGCCCGCCTGCTGCCCAACACCGCCGGCTGCCGCAGCGCGCGCGAGGCCGTCACCCTGGCGCAAATGGCGCGAGAGCTGTTCAGCACCCACTGGATCAAGCTTGAAGTGGTCGGCGACGAGCACACGCTGCAACCCGATCCTTTCGAATTGATCACGGCGGCCACCGAACTCGCACGCGACGGCTTTGAAGTTTTCCCCTATTGCACCGACGACCTGGTCAGCTGCCAGCGCCTGCTGGACACCGGTTGCCGCATCCTGATGCCCTGGGGCGCGCCGATTGGCTCCGGCCAGGGCCTGGTCAACCCCTATGCGCTGCGCACGCTGCGCGCGCGCCTGCCCGGTGTGCCGCTGATCGTGGACGCTGGTATCGGTTCCCCCGCCGACGCGGTGCAGGCCATGGAACTCGGTTACGACGCAGTGCTGCTGAACTCGGCCGTGGCCCATGCGCGCGACCCGGTGCAGATGGCGCGCGCCTTCAAGCTTGGCATCGAATCCGGGCGCCTGGCGTATGAGGCGGGCATCATGGCGCAACAGGACATGGCGGTCGCATCCACACCGGTGACAGGCCGGCCTTTTGTATTGTGAGCGCCGTCATGAATCGTACGGTCTGGACTTTTGCTGTCAATCTGAAGGAGATACAGCAGCGCCTCGATCAAACCAGCGCTTCGCCGGGCCCGGCCCTGCTCTGCCTGAGTCACAACGAAGCCGCCAAGCTGCTGCGTGTCTCCGCGCTGGACAGCCCCGAGGCCGTGATGCGGGCCGCAGCGCGATTGCGCGTCGCCGTTGGCGAGGCGGTTGTGATCACCGGCGACGGCGTCGACTACGCCGACACACCGCAGGCCAGCGGCTGGCTGAGCCCGTCGTCTACACCAGGGCCGCACAAACCCCATCCCGAGGCGGACACAATCTTCGCCGACGCCGCCACACAAGCACTGGCGCGCGGTTTTGTGGCCATGGAAACCATTGTTATGGCCTGGATGACGAGAAACGACGCCCTGAGCCAGCACGCGGGAACGGGGCTGCTGCAGCCGCGACCCGACTTTGCACAGCGCAGTTCCAATCTGCCGTTTTTCAGCCTGCCGCATGCAAGCAGCGTCAGCGGCTTTGCAGCGCTCAGCGATGCGGACCTGGGCGTGTATGCGGTGGTCTACAGCGCTGACTGGGTGACCCGCGTAGTGAGCGCCGGCGTGCGCACGGTGCAGTTGCGCATCAAGGACGCGGAAGGGCAGCAACACCGCGCCATGGTGCGCCAGGAAATCCGCCAGAGCATCGACGCCACCACAGCCGCCGGCGCGCAACTCTTCATCAACGACCACTGGCGACTGGCCATCGAAGAGGGCGCGTACGGCGTGCATCTGGGCCAGGAAGACCTGCACATCGCCGACCTGGCCGCCATCCGCCAGGCCGGCCTGCGTCTGGGCATCAGCACCCACGCCTATTGGGAAGTGTGCCGCGCCTGGGCGTTGCAGCCGAGCTATATCGCCTGCGGGCCTGTTCACCCCACTCAGGCCAAGGCCATGCCCTGGATACCGCAGGGCAACGGCAACCTGGCCTACTGGTGCAAGTTGCTGCCCACGCCGGTTGTCGGAATTGCCGGTATGGACGTGGCACGGATGGAAGAAGCCGCCGCGTGCGGTGCCGCTGGTGTGGCGGTGATCAGCGCCATCACCGCGGCCGTCTCGCCGGAAGCCGCGATAGCAGAGTTGCAGCAGGCCTTGCAGCGCGGCAGAAGCGGGCCTGCGATGCCCGTTCCGCTGCAGCCGCGCCCCACCCTGGCCGCCAACTGAACAGGAGGTTCCATGACAGTCGCATCCGCCAGCCCCTACGGCACCCTGCCCGCTTCGTCACCGGCCGCCTCGCGCAAACCGGTGAGCCTGCCGCGCCTGCGCGAGATGCATGCTCAGGGCGACAAAATCACCATGCTGACCGCCTACGACGCGACCTTTGCGGCGGTGGCCGATGCCGCCGGTGTTGAATGCATCCTGGTCGGCGACTCACTCGGCATGGTCTGCCAGGGCTTGAGCAGCACGGTCGGTGTGACGCTCGAAGCCATGCGGCATCACACCGAGTGTGTGGCTCGTGGCCTGCGCCGCGCGCAGGCCACCGCCTGGCTGATAGCCGACCTGCCCTTCGGCAGCTATCACGAGTCGAAAGAACAGGCCCTGCGCAGCGCCGCCGTGCTGATGCAGGCCGGCGCCCACATGGTCAAGCTCGAAGGTGGCGGCTGGACCACCGAGACTGTGCGCTTCCTGGTGGAACGCGGCATTCCGGTCTGCGCGCATCTGGGCCTGACGCCGCAAACCGTGCATGCACTCGGCGGTTACCGTGTGCAAGGCCGGAGCGATGAGGCGGCAGCCGCACTCAAGGCGCAAGCCCACGCGCTGCAGGACGCCGGAGCGGACATGCTGGTTCTGGAGATGGTGCCGGCGGCGCTGTCTGCAGCGCTGACCAAAGAACTTACGCACTGCCCGACCATAGGCATAGGTGCCGGCGTGGGCACCGCCGGCCAGGTGCTGGTGCTGCATGACATGCTGGGCATGAACCTGGGCAAGATGCCAAAGTTCGTGCATAACTTCATGACCGAGGCGCACAGCGTGCAGGGCGCAATGCAGGCGTATGTGCAGGCAGTCAAGCAACAGCGCTTTCCGGTCGACGCACTTCACGCCTGGTAGAAATAGTGCCCCCACGCTTGTCACTTCGTGTACTGTGCTGCCCCCCGAGGAGGCGCTGCGCCTGCGGCCCGGCGAAGCCGGTTCCGCGGCCCCAGCTGGTGAAGATCTCGCTCCCACGCTTCCGGCTTTTATAGTCGCCCCTTTTGAACACGAGCTTCACACCGCATGAAAATTGTCCACAGCATCACCGACCTGCGCGCCGCGCTGGCACCGTTCCAGCGCCCGGCTTTTGTGGCCACCATGGGCAACCTGCACGACGGCCACATTGCGCTGGTGGATCAGGCCAAGCCGCTGGGCGACGTGACCGTTGCCAGCATTTTTGTGAACCGCCTGCAGTTCGCGCCGCACGAAGACTTCGACAGTTACCCGCGCACCTGGGAGGCCGACTGCGACCGGCTGCGTGCCGCCGGCTGCGATGTGCTGTTTGCGCCGCGCGAGACCGACCTTTACCCTGAGCCGCAGACCTTCAAGGTGCAGCCGCCGGCCGAACTTGCCGACATTCTGGAAGGGCACTTCCGTCCTGGCTTTTTTGTGGGTGTCAGCACCGTGGTGATGAAACTGTTTGCCTGCGTGTTCGCTGGCAAACCGGCGGGTATCGCGATGTTCGGCAAGAAGGACTACCAGCAGGTGATGATCGTGCGGCGCATGGTGCAGCAGTTTGCGCTGCCCATCACCATCGTGCCCGGAGAGACCCTGCGTGCGGCCGACGGCCTGGCGCTGTCCTCGCGCAACGGCTACCTCAATGCGCTGGAGCGCAGCGAAGCGGTGGCCTTGTCACGCGCGCTCCAGGGGCTGGGTCAGGCCGTAAAAACGCAAGGCATGGCAAAACGGGAAACGCTGGAAGACGCCGCGATGCAGGCCCTGGCCGCGCGCGGCTGGAAGCCCGACTACCTGAGCGTGCGCCGCCGCGCGGACCTGCTGCCGCCTGACGACGGCGATGCCGATACGCCACTGGTCGTTCTGGGCGCGGCCAGGCTAGGCAGCACGCGACTGATCGACAATCTCGAAGTTTGACCTTGATCGCGTTGCTATATTGATAAAATTGGCCTCTGGCCCATACCCTACGGACGTGAGCAGCTATCTATTCAGGAGCACCGGGATCGGGATGCAGAGCGCTGTCATCATCGGTCGGCATCGCGGTGTTGGCATTGGCCTGCGCACGCTGCCCGGCCAGCCACTGCCAGCCTTTCCATGCCACAAAGGCTGCGCCTGCAGCCAGGGCCCCGTGACGCAGCGCCGGCCTGCGCGCACCAGCGAGGGCCAGAGATAGCAGAGGCCTGAGCAGTGAGGCGCGTTTGAGCAAGCCGAGGGCCAGCGGCAAGCCCCGGCCGATGGCCAAAGCCGGTGCCGCTTTGCCGAACACGGTCGCCGACTGCCTCACTGCATGGAGAGTGTGGACCAGTTCAGCACGCTCGGTGGCTGAGCGCAGCAGCAGCAACTGCTTTCTCATGGCCCTCTGCCTGGCGACATCACTCATGGGTATCTTTGCCGCGCGGCATGTAGCCGGTCGACTCAGCCTGCAGCGCCTCGCGGTCCCGTTTCATTTCTGCCAGCGTGGCTTGCAGGAAAGGTGGCCGCTTGGCCAGCATGCGCTGGACACGCCATGCGAACCCACCCGCCAGGCCCAGGTAGGCCGCCGAAAAACAAGCCAGCACGGTCACACGCTGGGCCGCATCGACAGCCCACACCACCATCAAGGTAGCCGTCAGCACGCCGACCAGACCGAACACGAGCAAGCCCAGCAGGCTCAGCAAAAGGCCGAGCAGCCGCTGCAACTCTTCTTCCAGCTCGACGCCCGCCAGCGCCAAACGGGTATGCGCCATGGCCAGAGCGGTCAGTGCGAGCTGGCGCAGTGAAGCCAGCAGGCGCGGCGGCGTGCTGATTTCGGGTGGGTTCATGCGGCAGGGTCTCGATGCTTGCCGGGACTACTTGCGATTGACCAGCAGGCCGACCAGAAACCCGGCCGCAGCGGCAATACCGACGGCCTTCCACGGGTTGGCGTGGACATACTCGTCGGTGACCTTCGCGGCTTCCTTGCCCTTGAGCAGCGCCGCTTCCTGCAAGCCGGTGAGTTTTTCGGTCGCGAGTTTGAGTTTGCCTGCCGCTTTCTCACGCAGTGCGGCGGCCGTCTCGCCTGTGGCGGCGGTGGCGGCCCTGAGCAGGTCCTCCACATCGGCAAGAACGAGCTTCATGTCGGTGATCAGTTTGTCTTTGCTGGTGTTGTCCATGGCGGGCTCCCAAAACAGGTTGAAAACGGGTTGCAATCAGGCCGGGCGTGACGCCCAGCTACAAAACCAGTTTATCCCACCAACCAGGCCGCAGCGCAAGTCGCAACATGCAGGCACAAACATCAAAGCTCGACCGGAAACCGCCGCGAAGCAATCTCCAGCAAGCCATCAAAAATCAAGCCCTCAACCAATTCGAACTTCACCGACATGCTTGGCCCCATCTTCCAGCCCGCGCCGCCAGTCATGATGCATTCAGGCGCCTCGCCGCAATGCCGCGTGGTGTTCTCCACCATGCGCTGAACGGCGCCGGCAATGGCGAAGGTGCCGCCGCTGGTCAGCGCGTCGCTGGTGTTGGTGGGGAAATCCCTGACGTCACCGGTCGGGACATGCAGGCCGGCGGTGCCGGACTCCAGCGCACGCAGCATGATGCCGTGGCCCGGCAAGATGATGCCGCCAAGAAACTTTCCGGAGGCGTCTATAGCCTCTACGGTGACTGCCGTGCCCACCATCACCACGACGCAGGGCTTTTGGATGCCCCGGGCCAGCAGCCGGTGCCGCGCCCCTATCATCGCGACCCAGCGGTCGGCACCCAGGCGCGCCGGATGGTCATAACCATTGGTCACGCCGGCTTCCTGGGCGCTCGGGATCACCCAGCGCGGAGCGACGTCCCAAAGTTCCATCTGTTCGATCACGCGGCGCTTGACCGCGTCGCCGGCCACGATACAGCCAAGAATGCGCGAGGGCGCAGGCAGTTCGTCCCACTCCTCGTCGGCAAGCTTGTCAATGTTTTCAAGAAACACAGCGCCATGGGCCAACAGCCGTGAGCCCGCGACCGGGGCCTCGTACTGGGCCCACTTCAGGCGGGTGTTGCCCACGTCGAGTGCTAAAAAAGTCATGTGACAGGATTATGAACAGGTTCTGACACCCGCCGCGGGGAGGATTCCCTTAAAGGCCGGAACAGGCCGGTGTAGGCACTCAGCGCGGCGTCACTGGCCGCGTAAAGTCCACCGTGCCCGTCCGCGCCGCTTCGTAGGCCCGCGAGGCGCGCAGCACCAGCGCATCGCCGAACATCGGCCCGACAAATTGCAGGCCGATTGGCAAACCATCGGAGGTCAGCCCGCAGGGCACGGTGCTGGCAGGCTGCTGGGTCAAGTTGAATGGGTAGGAAAACGGCGTCCAGCCCAGCATGGCCACCGGGTCCATGGGCGTGTGCCCGGCCGGCCGCGCCCTGAAGGCTGGCACCGCGACGCTGGGTGTGACCAGCAGGTCGAAACGCTGCATGAACTGCCGCATCAGCGAGCCGAGCGCACCGCGCTGCAAATGCAGGCGCTGGATGTCGAGCAGGCTGAGTTTTTCGCCCAGCAGCGCCTGGTCGCGGAAGTCCGGATCGGTCAGCGCCTGCTGCGCCGGCGACAGCGTGTTCCAGACCGTCCAGGCACCCGCAAACCACAGCCCGGTGCTGATCTCCAGCGGATCCTCGAAGCCAGGGTCGATCTGTTCAACATGGGCGCCCAGCTCAGACAGTTGCGCGACGGCCTGCGCCACCGAACGGGCGACCTCGGGATATACATTTTTGGCGTACCCCAGTGTCGGCGACCAGGCGATGCGCAAGCCGCGAATGCCATCCTCAAGCCCGTTCAGGTAGTCGCTACCGTCTGACGGCAGCGAGGTCCAGTCGCGCGCGTCGGGCTTTTTCAGCACATTCATCATCAGCGCCGCATCAGACACACTGCGGCTGTGCGGCCCCAGATGCGCCACCGACCCAAAAGGCGACAAGGGATAGGCAGGCACGCGGCCGAAACTGGGCTTGAGACCGACGTTGCCGCAGAAGGCTGCCGGGATGCGTACCGAGCCGGCGCCGTCGGTGCCGAGGGCCAGCGGGCCCATGCCGGAAGCCACGGCGGCTGCCGCCCCACCCGAGGAGCCACCTGGCGTTTTCGACAGGTCCCAGGGGTTGCGCGTGATGCCGGTGCGCGGTGAATTGGTCTCGCCCTTGCAGCCGAACTCCGGGGTGTTGGTCTTGCCAACAATCACTGCGCCGGCTTCGCGCAGCCGGGCCGTGGCCGGCGCATCCACGTCCCAGGGCTGGTCGGCATCGACCGTCCGGCTGCCGCGAAGGGTCGGCATGCCGCGCGTCAGGATGATGTCCTTGATCGAGACTGGCACGCCGTCGAGATCGCCACAGGGCGCGCCGCCCTGGCGAAGTTGCTGCCAGCGTTTTTCGCTGTCCCGAGCGGCCTGAAGCGCTGATTCGTGCGCCACCAGGCAAAACGCATTGAGCTGTGGATTCTGTGCGTCAATCCTGGCCAGCACGGCGCGGGCGGCATCCAAGGGTGAGGCCTGACCGGTTTGGTAAAGCTGCAGCAGCTCGGTGGCGGTGCAGTCGGCAAGATCGGTGCGGGGGCCGGAAAGCGTCATCGGATACTCCAAAAACCTGGAACTTCAAATCAGGGCTTGCGCCGCATTGAAGCAGGCAAATTTTTCCACGGCAGGTCGGCCGGATCGGCGGCCATCGGCCCTGCGGCCTTGGCCACGATGATGTCGGTCTGGGCGTCGGCTACCAGCGGTGTGAAGTCGGCGCGGAAGTGGTTGGAACTTTTGACCACGATGATCTTCAGGGCTTCAGGATGAATGCCGACCATGCGAAACAGTTCGCGGTCAAGCATCTGCATCTGCCCGCTGACCACGGCCACCTGCACGCCGTCAAGTTCCAGGCAGGCACAAGGCCCGAGCGTGACCGCCATCCCGGTCATCATCGGCCCTTTAATCGTCACCTGGCCGTCGCTGAGCGCACGTACCCTGAACTCGCCTGTCACTGGCGGATCGCTGTGCTGGCCGGTGAATGTGGGCACGGCCGTCCCCAGCGTGATCGAAATGGTCGCCCCCACCCCTGCGGCGGCAGCGGCCCGTGCGGCTTGCGGATCGAACATCAACCCCAGGGCAATCTGGTCGGGGAATTTTTTTCCCGCGTCCTGCTGCAACAGCGCATGCAGCAGGCCAGTGGTGTTGCTGTCCCCGCCCGCACCCGGATTGTCCTGCGTATCGGCAATGACCAGCGGCTTGTGCGCCTGGGAGGCCCGCGCCAGCGATTGCGCCACCGCATCGTGGGCAGACAGGAATTCGAGTTTCCACTGCGTCGGCTCAGCCACCAGGGCAAACAGACGGTCTACCGCCTCTAACGCATGCTCACCATGCGCCCAGACCATGGGCCCGCACTCATCAAAATCGGACGCCGGAAAAGCCATGCAGAAACTCAGACAGGTGCCGAAATGTTTGTCCAGCTCCGGCAAGGCGTCGTAGAGAGCTGCGGCAGGCTGCATCCAGGTGCTCTGTGCATTCAGCGGAATCAGAAACGGCAGGCGCCGGTAGCGCAGCGGCTCCTTGCGGCCCACTTTAATGCGTCGTGCCAGCAATTGCGCCGCCAGCTCACCGGTCCCAGCCATATCGATGTGAGGGTAGGTCCGGTAAGACACCAGCGCATCGGCTTGCTGCAACATGCGTTGTGTCACGTTGGCATGCAGGTCCAGGCTGGCCACAATGGGAATGTCCTTGCCCACCACCTGGCGGATGCGCGTGATCAGTTCGCCCTCGGTGTCGTCCAGATGCTCTGCCACGCCGGCGCCATGCAGGTCCAGGTAGACCGCATCAAAGCCGCCCTTGTTCACGTCTGCCATGACGGACGCGCTCATGCGCTCAAACGCATCTTGCGTTACATAGGACGACGGTGATGCGCCACACCAGCTACTGGGCACAAGCTGCCAGCCTCGGATTTTTGCGGCATCAATGAAGCCGCCCATCGGCAGATTGACGCCGGTGAGCTTGTCGAGCATGGCCCGGCCATGGATAAAAGCAGGAAAATCATCGCCACGGTTGAAGGCCGCCCAGTCGGCCTTGGAGGGGGCGAAGGTATTGGTTTCGTGCTGGTAGCCGGCAACAAGGATTTTCAAAAGGCGGCTCCGGGCGCGGCGGCCAGCAGCCGGCGCGTGTAGTCATGTTGGGGGTGGGCAAACAGCTCGGCCGTCGGCCCTTCTTCCACAATTTTCCCCTGGTACATCACGATGACCCGGTCACACAACTGGGCGGCCACACGCAGGTCATGGGTGATGAACAGCAGGCCGAGACCGAGTTCGGCCTGGATTTCGCGCAGCAGGCTCAGGATCTGCGCCTGCACGCTGACATCAAGCGCGCTGACGGCTTCGTCGGCGACCAGCACGCGGGGCCGGCAGGCCAACGCGCGCGCAATCGCGATGCGCTGGCGCTGGCCGCCCGAAAACTGGCTGGGGTAACGCTGCAGACCCTCGGCAGGCAGCCGGACTTTGTCCATCAAAAGGGCGGCGAGTACTGTCGCTTCTGCGCGGGTAGCTCCGAAATTGATAGCGCCTTCGATGATGGAGTCGCCGACCTTGCGGCGCGGGTTGAGCGAACGGTTCGGGTCCTGGAACACCACCTGCACCTGGCTGCGCAAGGGCCGGAGCTGGCCTTCCTTGAAGCTGGCCACATCAATCAACGCGCTGTCCGCGCCCTGGTCTGGCTGGCTCCACAGCACTTGGCCGCCGGTCGGATCGATCAGGCGGATCAGGCAGCGCGCCAGCGTGGATTTTCCGGACCCGGACTCGCCGACCACGCCAACAGTTTCGCCGGCAGAGACTGCGACTGAGGCGGCTTGCAACGCATGGGTGAGACGCTGGCGGCCCAGCCAGTCGCGGGCAACATAGGTCTTGCTGACGTCCCGCCCGCGCAGCAGCGGCAGGCCCTGCGGCGCCGGTCGCGCCGGCGGCGGCGTCATGCCAGGCACCGCAGCGAGAAGCATTTTGGTGTAATCGGCCTGGGGGTTGCGCAGCACGGCATCGCGCGTGCCGTACTCAACCGCCCGCCCCTGGTGCATTACCAGCACCTCGTCGGCAATGTCGGCCACGACGCCCATGTCGTGCGTGATGAATAACACGGCACAGGCCTGCCGGCGGCCGCTGGACTGGTCCTCCTGCAACTCTGCAATCAACTTGAGGATTTCCTTTTGCGTCGTGACATCCAGCGCCGTGGTCGGCTCGTCACAGATCAGCAGGGCCGGCTGCAAAATCACCGCCATCGCAATCATGATGCGCTGGCGCTGACCACCCGAAAGCTGATGCGGGTAGCTGCGCAACATGCGCTCCGGCTCGGGCAACTTGACGCGCTGCACGATGTCGGAAACCGCCTCACTGCGCCGCTTTGCGTTCCAGTCGGTGTGTACCCTGAGCAACTCGTCAATCTGATCGCCGCAGCTCATCACCGGATTGAGCGCCGTCATCGGCTCCTGGAACACCATGCCCATGGCCTGGCCGCGCAACGCGCGCAGGCGCGTGGGGTTGGCATCGAGCAGCGATTCCCCGTTCAGAAGGATGGCACCCGGTCCGGGCTTGAGCTCACGCGCGAGCAGTCCCATCACGGCGGTGGCCATGACCGATTTTCCGGAGCCAGACTCCCCCACGATACACAGCGTCTTGCCCGGGCGGATGTTCAAACTGACGTTTTCGACGGCATAGGCACGGTCACTGCCCGCCGGCAAGGCCACATGCAGCTTGTCGATGACGAGAACGGGAGTTGCCTCTGTATTCATGGGCTGCGTTTTGAAAATTTCGGATCGAGTACATCGCGCAATCCGTCACCCAGCAGGTTAATCGCCAGCACAGTGGGCACGAGGAACAGCGCCGGGAACAACACATTGCCCGGGTACTGGGTGAACTGCACCCGCCCTTCGGCCATGATGTTGCCCCAGGTCGGGATGTCGGCGGGCAGACCGAGCCCGAGAAAACTCAGGATCGCCTCGGTCAGGACCGCTGATGCGGCCACAAAGGTGCCCTGCACAATCAGTGGCGCCATCGCATTGGGCAGGATGTGCCGCCACAGGATCACCGGCGTCGGGGTCGCCAGCGCACGGGCAGCCTCCACAAACGGTTCCTCGCGCAGGGTCAACACCATGGAGCGCACCAAGCGCGTGACGCGCGGGATCTCCGGGATCGCGATGGCCACCACCACCGTCCACAACTGCGCGCCCAGCGCGGCCACCAGCGCGATCGCCAGCAGGATCGCCGGGATGGCCATCAGCCCATCCATGAAACGCATCAGCACCGCGTCCACCATGCGGAAGTAACCTGCCAGCATGCCCAGCAGGGCACCCACACCGATGGCCACCGTCGCGGTGAAGGCTGCCACCAGCAGGGAGGTGCGCGTGCCGTACAGCACGCGGCTGAAAATGTCGCGACCGAAGTTGTCGGCGCCCATCCAGAAGGTGTGTTGGACCACCGTGCCGTCAAGTTGCGCGAACTCCCCGCGCACGCCCGAAGCGGTATTGATGTTGGCCGAATCCATGGCGGCGGGGTCTACCGTACCCAGTACCGGCGCCAGCGCGGCCAACAGCAGCAGTACGCCCAGCACCGTCACACCAAAACGGAAGGCACTGTTGCGCCAGAGCCTTTGCAAAAGCATCAACCGGGCCTGCATCAGTAACGGATCCTCGGGTCCAGAAACAGGTAACTGACATCCACCAGCAGGTTGACGCCGACATACAGCAGGCTGAAAAACAGCACCAGGCCCTGGATCACCGGAAAGTCACGGTTCAGCACCGCATCCACCGTCAACGAGCCCAGGCCAGGAATCGAATACACCGTCTCGGTCACCACCACGCCGCCGATCAACAGCGCCACGCCGATGCCGATCACGGTCACGATGGGCACCGCCGCGTTGGCCAGTGCATGGCGCATCAACACCGCGAATTCAGCAAGCCCCTTGGCGCGCGCCGTGCGAATGTAATCTTCAGTCAGGGCCTCGGACACACTGGCGCGCGTAACGCGGGCAATCAGTGCGACATAAATCATGGCCAGCGTGATCCAGGGCAGCACCAACTGGCGCGCCCAGGGCCAAGCGCCCTGCCCGTCGCTGCCGAACAAGCGCCGGTAACCCTGCACCGGAAACCATTCAAGCTGCACTGCAAATACGTAAATCAGCAGGTACCCGGTGACAAACACAGGAATGGAAAATCCGGCTACTGAAAAGCCCGACAGCAGGCGGTCCAGCCAGCCGCCCATGCGCCAGGCGGCGATGGTGCCCAGCGGCACCGCTACCAGCACCGCCAGGACCAGGGTGCCCACCGCCAGACTGAGCGTGGGCTCCAGCCGCTGCGCGATCAATTCGGTGACGGGTTTGTTCAGATAAAAGGAGTAACCGAGGTCGCCCTGCAGCACACCACTGAACCATATCCAGAACTGAACCAGCAGCGGTTTGCTCAGGCCCAGGGTCTCGCGGATTTTTTCGATGTCTTCATTGGTCGAATTGTTGCCGGCAATCACCGCCGCCGGGTCTCCGGGCGTCAAGCGCAGTATCAGGAAAACCACGACCGCCACGACGAGAAGCACCGGGATGGTGGCGAGCAGGCGCTGCAGCAAAAATCTCAGCATGAGTTTCTTCCGCTCGGCATCGGTTGGGTACACCCTTCGACAGCTTCAAGCGACACGCGTGCGGGCCCATTCCTTATTAGCGGGGACCGCGGAACCGGCTTCGCCGGGCCGCAGGCGCAGCGCCCCTCTGTTTCGGGCAAGGGGCAGCGGAGTGCCGAAGGCTCGCGAAGCGACAAGCGTGGGGGCACTAGTTCTTCTTGATGTTCCAGTACACCTGCGCGCCGCCAGGCACCAGACCGGAGATGTTGCTGCGCAGCGCGGCCGGATTGTTGTACTGACCCAGGTGCACATGCGAGGCCGTTTCAATCGCGCGGAGCTGCAGTTGTTCGGCGAGTTTCTTCTTCTCAGCCTCGGTGCTGGCCTGGGCGAACTTGACCTTCAGGTCCTCGATGACCTTGTCGTCCTGCCAGCCGAACCAGCCCTTGTCACCGGTGGCGTTGAGCATGGCCATGGTCAGCGGGTTCTGGATGTCGCCGGCGGTCCATGCCGTCATGAACGCGTTCCAACCGCCTTTGTCGGGTGCATCCTTCTTTGCCCGGCGGGCAAGCAAGGTAGCCCAGTCGGACTGCTGCATGTCCACCTTGAAGCCGGCGGCTTCAAGCTGCTGCTTGGCCACCAGCGGCAGCTTGGCAATCGAGGCCAGATCGGTCGGCCGCATCAGCACCACAGGCTCGCCCTTGTAACCGGCCTCGGCCAGCATCTGTTTGGCCTTGGCCGGATTGGCCATGCCGGTGTAAATCCCGGCGTTGTCGCTGGCATAGGGTGTGCCGCAGGGAAAGATGCTCTTGCAGAACTTGTACATGCCAGGCGCGCCGACCTGGGTTTTCAGGAAGGCCTCCTGGCCCATGGCCACCATAGCCGCCTGGCGGATCTTCACGTTGTCGAACGGGGCGTGCAGGTGGTTGAAGCGAAAGATGTACTGCAGACCGGCCGGCTGGGCGTCCACAATCTGGACGTCCTTGGCCGCCTTGAGCGAGGCGTACTGCTCAAAAGCGGGTTGTTCGATGATGTCCACCTCGCCGGCGATCAGTGCATTGAACTGGGTTTGCGGATCACGGATGATGATCCATTCCACGCGATCCAGATAGACGTTTTTGCCGCCTGTTGTTCCATTGGGCGCTTCACTGCGCGGCGTGTATTTGTCGTTCTTGACATAGACCAGTTTTTCACCGGGTTTGTACTCGGCCGTGACGAACTTATAGGGTCCGGAGCCGATGTTTTCCTTGATCTGCTCGCTGCCCGGCGTGGCCGCGATGCGCGCCGGCATGATGAAAGGCACGTTCGACGAAGGCTTGCCGAGCGCTTCAAGCATTACGCCGAAAGGCTGGTTGAATTTGATGACAAAAGTCTTGGCATTGGGCGTTTCATAACTGGCCACGCTTTTGGCCATGACCCCGCCAAAACTGTCGCGGCTGGCCCAACGCTTGAGCGATGCCACCACGTCCTCGCTGGTGACAGCCTTGCCATCATGAAATTCCAGGCCATCGCGCAGCGTGAAGGTCCAGACCTTGTTGTCCTTGGACGCACTGTAGGTGTCCACCATTTGCGGCTTGACCTTGCCCTCCAGGTCGGTGCCGAACAGCGTGTCGTAAATCATGTACCCATGATTGCGGGTCACGAACGCCGTGGTCCAGACCGGGTCCAGAATGGTGATGTTCGAGTGCGGCACCACTTTGAGCGTCTTGCCCTGGGCTTGGGCAAAGGCCGGAAGCAGCAAGGCAGAGATCACCGCCGTGGAAGCGGCCAGGGCAACAAGGGAGCGACGTTTCATGACGAATTTTCCTTAGAAACAAGAGGTGGAACAGCCAGACTGCAATCACACGGGCTGTTTGCGTAATGTAACCATAGTTCATAGGCAATATTCAAGCCACAGGGAAACATTGGATACCCAAAGCCGCGGGGCTCCCTAGATCACGCCCATCCAGCAAGCGCGCTGAATCGCCGACATCTTGTTGTCCACCTTGAGTTTGGCCATGGCATTGGCCATGTGGTAATTGACCGTACGTTCGGTGCACCGCAAGCGCTCGCCTGTCTGGCGCGCGGTCAAGCCTTCGAAAGCCAGCGCCAGACATTCGCTTTCGCGCGGGCTGAGCGGGCTGCTGGCGGCGGCCATGGTGCGCTTGAACAAGGGCCAGATATTGAGCGCCGACCAGACCAGAGCGGCCGCCTCAGCCCGGTCATGAAACTGGCGCGGGCTCAGCATGAAACATTCAAAGGCGCGCCCCGAAGGCAGGGGGAACTCAACACGTACCACGCTCTGGAAACCGTGGGCCAGCCACAACAGACGCCAGCGGTCGCGGCCCGTGTCCGAGTTGCCAATATGCTGCCAGGCCACCATCGGAGCATCCGATTCCCGCCACGGCGCGCCAAAGTCCTGGCTGTCGGCCAAGGCCGAGGCAGCATCCATAAAGCGCGGCGGATGAACCGCTGCCACCAGCCGGTCCGGACGCTGGCCATAGGGGTCCGGACCGAGCACCACCACAGCTTCAACCGCGAACTCGCGCAAGGCCGAAATCCAGTCGCTCAGCATGGCGTCCAGTACGACACTGTCAAAGTTGACAGGTAGGCGCATGCTCAGCGACGCCCCAGAACTGTGACAATGTACCGAGATATGTTCCAAGATTTCTTCATGGCTTCAGGAGTGCCTGCAAGGCTCAAACAATGGGTGCGCACGCTGTGGAATTTTCCCGGTGCCTGGGGACGACTGCTGTCGCGAATCCGGGCCGAGCTGTTTCACGAACAGCTGGTTCCTATTTTGCACCCCTCACCATGGCGTCTGCGCTGGCTCGGCATCTTCACGCTGGTCGGACACCCCTTGTTTGGCTGGATCTGGGGCCACTGGCTGCCACAGCCCTATGAGAATCCCGGCCTGCGCGCCGCCATGGGCACGCTGGGCTTGCTGCTCATTTCCGAAAGCATTACCAACGACCCTTCCAGCAAGCTTTCCGCGCGCATTTTCACCTTTGTTTTCTGGACGCAACTTCCGCTTTTTTTTAGCTGGATGTATTTTTGCAACAACGGCAATACGGCCTGGCTCCCCAGTTTTTGCGCCATGGTGTTGATTTACTACCATGTGACTGACTGGCGCGTGGCCACGGTAGGCATCGTCAGCGGCTTGTTGGGGGCCAGGGCCCTGTTTGTCTGGTTGGGACCGGTCGTGCCGCCCATGAGTGAGCAGCAGTTTGCGATCAACGCGGTAGTGATTGCTTTTTGCTGGGCCAGCGCCCTGCTGCTCGGCCTGTCGTCGGCCAACCTGCGCCGGGACCACCTGCAGCACACCCTGACCACCATAGGCATCATGGCGCACGAGCTGCGAACGCCGCTCGCGACCATGTCCCTGGTCGGGGACGCTGTGCGCAACGAGAGCCAGCCATTGAAGGAGGCGGGCGGCGAACAGCGGCTGGAGCAACTGGTGGTCAGGCTGCACACCCTGGTGCGCAACATGAACCAGCAGATCGACACACAGATCGCCAATGCGCGTCTGATGCGCCTGCCCATCCACAAGGAAACGGTGATGGCCGCTGAATTGCTGCGCAATGTGGTCAAGGACTACCCTTACAGAAGCTTGCGCGAACGCGAAAGCGTGGTGTTGGTACTGCGCAAGGACTTTTCCTTTGAATCGTCCTACCGGCTGTTCTCCCAGGTCGTCAACAACCTCCTGAAAAATGCCTTTCATTCGCTGGCGGCCAGCAGCGCAGCATCAAAACCCGGCAACCTGCGCATTGAAGTCGGCGTGCTGAACGGGTCCGGACGCATCATCATCACCGACCAGGGTTGCGGTATCGCGCCGGAATTGCAGGCGCGGATTTTCGAACCGTTTTTCTCCACCGACCGGGGCACGGGTCATGGCCTCGGCTTGGCGTTTTGCCGACAGGTTGTGCAAAGTGCACGCGGCTCCATCCGCGTCAAATCCGAGTTGGGCCGTGGCGCCATTTTCATCATCGATCTTCCCGTCCTCAGGTAATCCTTCACCATCTTCACGCCATGAGTTTCCCTCTGTTTCATCGCCCTGGCGCCGTCGTTTTTCTTGACGATGACCCCGACTACCTGGAAATGCTCGCCATGGTCTTGCCCAGGCATTGGCATATCAGGCTGTTTTTGAGGCCTCGGACTTGCATCAACCAGCTGCAGCAGGAACCGCCGCAGTGGGAGGCCGACGCCTGGGCCCAGCAGGAGATCATCGACAACTGGCGCGCCGGCAGCCCACTGATCCCGCAAATCCTGCAATATTGGTCGACGCGCTCCGACCCTTATGGCTTCACCCATGTATGTGTTTTTGACTACGCCATGCCGGGCATGGATGGCCTGCAGGCCTTGTCAGAACTGACCGATTGGCCGGGTGGCAGGGTGTTGCTTACGGGTCAGGCAGACGAACATGTTGCGGTCAGTGCTTTCAACCGCGGGTTGATTGACCAATTCATCGCCAAGCAGACGCCTGACATTTCCCAGCACCTGATATCTATGGTGCAGCGCATGCTGGACCGGCCCCAGTTGCGACACACCCAAACCTGGCGTGCGGCGCTGACCCAACCGCAACAGGCGCTGCTGCAGGTGCCGTCGGTAGCCCGTCAACTTACCAGCGTGGCCACCGACCAATGGGTCGAATATGTGGTGATTGGTGAGCCCTTCGGCATCCTGGGCATGAACGCGGAAGGACTTGTGAGCTGGCTGCAACTGGAGCCCGCTTCCGGGCTGGCAGAGCTGGCTGAACTGGCCGAATCTCAGGGTATGGACGCCAACTGCGCAGCCGACATCCGAAACGGCCAACAACTGGTGGATCTGGAGCTGCAACAAGCCCTGAAAAGGACGGGCCCGCCCGGAATGGCACCCGCCTTTTCCATTGGGCACGAAGGCTCGATGCTGGCCGCGATGTTCCCGCTGGAACTTCCATCCAGCGAGCGGCAATGGACCGGTTACGCCAAGTGGCTCAAGAAGAACGGCCCCCGCACGGTGCAGGACTAGGGGCCGTTCACACCATAAATGCAGATGCGAACTATCCCTAACCCGCGAGCTGATTGCCGCTTGATCCGGCAGCACGTGCCCGTCTGGCGATTGGCCAGTCCCAGGGCTTGACCAGCGGCGCCACCTCGCGCGCCACCGCCTCCACATGGCCGAGTTCGGCGTCTGTCAGCGCCGCATGCAGTGTTAGTCGCACCATGGCGCGGTTGCGGCTGGTCGCCGGCGCGCAGAACACGGCGCCAAACACCCCACGATCTTCCAGATGATCGCGCAGCACCATGGTGTCGGGTTCGGTGCCGGCCTCCAGCGAAATGATCTGCTCGGTTCCCTGGTGAATCGGATAACCCAAGTCGGACAAGCTGGCGCGCAGCCTCAGAGTGTGGGCGCGCAGGCGGTGGCGCTGCTCGTCGCGCTGGCCGATCACGGCGAGCGTCGCATTCAGGCCCGCAATTTCGTAGGGCAACAGGCAGGAACTGAAAATGTTCGGATAACTTGAACTGAGGATGTAATAGCGGAGGTCGGCCGGGGCGGTAAAAAAGCCGCCGCGTCCCGCGAAAGCCTTGGCGAGGCTGGCCGTGATGAAGTGCACCCGGTCGGTCAACCCGAGTTCCGCGCACAAGCCGGCACCGCCCGGGCCGTGGGTTCCCAGCGAATGTGACTCATCGACCAGAATCATGCAGCCATGGCGTTCTGCGACCTCCACCATCTCGCGCAGCGGACACAGGGCGCCTGTGGTGCTGTACACGGAGTCCACCACCACCACCCCGGCACCGTGGCGGGTGAGCATACGCTCCAGGTGCGCCGGGTCATTGTGGCGGAAGGGATGGGCCGGGGCACGTGCCGCGTGGGCCCCTTCCCAAAGCGAGGTATGCGCCAAGGTATCGAGATAGACCGGTGTTTGCGCGTCGGCTATCGCCTGCAGCAAGCCCACATTGGCCGCATAACCCGACTGGCAGATAAAACCATCGTCTTTTCCAACCCAGTTGGCCAAGGATTTTTCGAGCGACCGGGCCGGATGCTCGCCATGCACGAACACCCCGGACTGGATCACGAACTCGCGGTCATGCCGCAAGGCTGCCACCTGGGCGCCAACAATGTCCGGATGACCTGTCACGCTGAGGTAGTCGTTGCCGTCCAGACGCACCGAATCGGAACCCGCGGTTTTGCCGTGAAGCACGAATTTTCCGCCCCATTGCTTTTGCCAGCGTGGTGTGAATTCGCGTGCAATACGTTGCCGCAAATGCGCGGAAAGCCCGGGATTGATAGTCGATTTGGTGACAGTACGGACGGGAACAATGTCGAGGATTTCAAGTTGCATGGAGTTACCTTGTGAAAAAGTAACACCATTGAAAATGAAATCGACAAATTTGAGACTGGAACCCCTGTCAATATTGACAGGGATAGCGAGTCAGCACTGGCGATTAAAGTTAATGCGTGCCTAAATGAGATTCTTTTGTATTACTTGCGTCATGCATCACGCGCGCCTCGGGTCAGACTCAATGCGGCCAGCGCCATGATTTTTGCGCTGTCCACCAGTTCCTGAATACCCACATATTCATCCGGCTGGTGCGCCAGATCCAGAATGCCGGGACCGTAGGCAATACACGCGTCAAGCTTGGCAGTGCGCACGATATGTTTCTGGTCGTAAGTGCCGGGGCTGGAGATGTAGCTGGCTTCGCGACCGAGCACGCGGGCAATCGCCCGGGCAGTGGCCAGCACCACCGGCGCGTCTCTCGGCGTCGCCGTCGGCACAAAACTCATGATGTCTTTGATGCCGTAGTTGAAACCTGGCCGGCTGTGCTTGAGCTCTTCGAGCATGGCCACGATTTCAGCTTTGACAGTCTCCAGGTTTTCCTCGGCAATGAAGCGGCGGTCCAGCACCGCGCGGCAGGAGTGCGCCACCACCGGCGAAGGCAAGTCGCCGGTCGGTCGGTCCAAGGCATCCATGGAGAACAGTTGCTCGACCTGGCCGCCATGCAGGCTGTTGATGTTCAACGTGCTGACCCGGGCGCCGGGTGGCTCCACCGGCTCGGCCGTGTGGCGCTGCGACAGGCGCGGCTGCAACTGCGTCTCCAGCAGATGGATGAAAGCACTCATGTGGTTGATGGCGCTGTCGCCCAGGAAAGGCATGGAGCCATGGGCGATGCGGCCCAGGGTTTCGACCTCGCCCCACCACACGCCGCGGTGGCCCAGGCAGATGCGGTCCACACCGAGCGGCTCGGGAATGATCACATGGTGCACGCGGGGTTTGGTGAAGTAACCGCGCTCGGCGAGGTAACCCACGCCGGCAAAACCGCCCGACTCTTCATCGACTGTGCCTGAAATTTCCAGCGCGCCGGCGAACGGCAGGCCTTCCTCGAGAATCGCCTCGCAGGCGATCACGCTGGAGGCCAGCCCGCCTTTCATGTCGCAGGTGCCGCGTCCATACACCTTGCCGTCCCGGATGTCGGCACCGAAGGGGTCACTGCTCCAGCCGGAGCCGGCTTCGACCACATCGATGTGACTGTTGAAGTGAACACACTCCCCGCCGGGCTGACCTTCGTAGCGTGCCACCACATTGATGCGCGGGTGTGAGTCGCGGTCCCCCGGAGCGCCTGTGGCACGGATATATTCCACCGCAAAACCGCGTTTTGCCAGCCGCTCACCGAGCATGCGGGCACAGGCTTCGTAGGCGTCGCCGGGTGGATTGGTCGTCGGAATGCGCACCAGGTCTTGGGTAAGGGCAACGACCTCGTCGCGTTTAGACTCGATGCGTTTGAGCAGGCTGTCATGGTTCATGCGGCCAGTTTATGTGAACCATGCCGCGCTGTCTCGCAATCTCGAATCCTGTTTTTTCAAGCAGGGGCCGCGGGTCCGGCTCCTCCGGCCCGCAGGCGCAGCGCCCCCTCTGGGGGCAGCGACCACACGCAGTGGAGAGCTTGGGGGTCTGGTTTTCCCGCCGGGCCGTCCCAAGGGAAAATGCGCCCCCTCGGGGGGCAGAAAGCTACACGAAGTGAGCGAACGTGGGGGCCTAATTTTGCCGCCAGGGCAAGCCACGAAAACGCCAACCACCGCGCGTGCCGCGGCGCGCCTCGGCATCCGGGTCGCCCTCGAAACCTTCGAGGATGTTGTAGGCCTCCAGTCCCAGCTCGGTGGCGCGTTTGGCAGCCGCAATTGAACGCACTCCGCTGCGGCACAACATCACCGCCTTGCCGCCGGTTGGCACGACGGCCTTCAGGGCTTCGTCGAACTGCGGATTCATGTCCATGCCGGGCCACTGCTTCCAGGCCAGCGCCACCGCACCCGGCACAAAACCGACCCATTCGCGCTCGGCATCGCTGCGCACATCAATCAGCACCGCCTGGCCGGCCTGCCACCACTGGCAAGCCAGCTCGGGCGACACATTGCCGGCATACGCCTGGGCGGGCTGGACCTGCAACAAGCAGGCGCCGTCGGCATCTTGTCGGCCCCTGCCCAGGCCCGAGTTCTGATTCGCTGGCAGTGCCTCGTCCATGCGCGCCGGACGCGGCAAGTGAAGCTGCGACATGGTGGCCACGAACTCCGCCAGGCTTTTGCCGGCAATGCGCACATTGCCAGCCTTCTCCGCAGCGATCGTGGAATGGGTACGGCCCTGGTAATCGTGACCAGGCCAGACCATGGTGCTGTCCGGCAAAGTGAACAGCCGTTGCGTGATGCTCTTGTACAGCGCCTGAGCGCTGCCCGACTGAAAATCGGTGCGACCACACCCATTGATGAGCAGGGTGTCGCCAGTAAAAAGATGCTCGCGCCAAAGATAACTGACGCTGCCGGCGGTATGGCCGGGTGTGTGTATCACTGTGATCTGCTCGCCGCCCACCCGCAACGTGTCGCCATCCTTGAGCTGACGTGCGGCAGTCGCAATGCCGCAAGCTTCCGGTGCCACCGTCTGCGCTCCTGTGTGCTCGGCCAGTTGCCCGGCGCTGGTGATGTGGTCTGCATGGGCGTGCGTTTCCACCGTCCACCGCAGCTTGAGCCCCTGGTCCCGAAGAACGGCGAGATCGCGCTCCAGTTGCTGATCCACCGGGTCGATGATGAGAGCCTCGCGCGTCACTGGATCGAACAACAAATAGGTGTAGGTGCTGGAAGCAGGGTCAAAAAGTTGGAGCGGTTTCATGGCAATTCCAGGTTCAGGCAGGGGCACGATGGCCGTCGGCAAACTACACAAGCGTGACGCCAAGTTTAGGCCGCCGCAAGCGTTCAGCCGCGCCAACCGACAAAGCGCACCCCTGCAATCTCCTGAGCAGTTATCTGCTCCTTTTTTTATAGCTGCTTGCCTTTAATCCGCCGTGGGCTGGAGGCCAAAAGGGCTAAAAATCCGAGCTACTGCCAGAGCGCCGCACCGCGCTTTCCAGACAATATGAAATGCGATCTCGGAATCTTGACGAAATGCTGACAGTTGCTACTCAAACAGGGCACTGATAAACAGTTTCACCCCAATTGGATGCAATCATCGGCGACTCGTTGGTAAAAACCCTCTTTCATGCAGGGCGCCAATCGCGAAAGATAGCTTGCTAACTTTCAATCATCAACAGGAGACACGCCATGACAGATATCACAACCCCTCGCCGCCGCAGTCTGCTGAAGGGCGCCGCTGTCGCCGCGGGTGCCGGTGCCATGTCCGCACCTATGCTGGCTACCGCACAGACCACCACCACTCTGCGTTTCCAGAGCACCTGGCCAGCCAAGGATATCTTCCACGAATACGCCAACGACTTCGCCAAAAAAGTCAATGACATGGCGGGCGGAAAACTCAAGATCGAAGTGTTGCCTTCCGGTGCCGTGGTGCCCGCGTTCCAGTTGCTGGAAGCCGTGAACAAGGGCACGCTGGACGGCGGTCATGGCGTGGTCGCGTACCACTATGGCAAGCAGGCAGCGCTGGCGCTGTGGGGCTCAGGCCCGGCTTACGGCATGGACCCCAACATGGTGCTGGCCTGGCACAACTACGGCGGCGGCAAGGCGCTGCTGGAGGAGATCTACAAATCGATCAACATGGACGTGGTGTCCTACCTCACCGGACCCATGCCGACACAACCCCTGGGCTGGTTCAAGAAGCCGATTGCCAAAGTTGCCGACATGAAGGGCCTGAAGTTCCGCACCGTCGGCCTGTCGGTGGACATTTTCACCGAGTTGGGCATGGCGGTGAACCCGCTGCCAGGCGGCGAAATTGTGCCAGCACTGGACCGGGGCTTGATTGACGCTGCAGAATTCAACAATGCAACCTCCGACCGTATTCTGGGCTTTCCTGATGTGGTGAAGAACTGCATGCTGCAGAGCTTCCACCAGAGTGGCGAGCAGTTTGAAATCTTGTTCAACAAGGGCAAGTACAACGCCCTGGCGCCCGAACTCAAGTCCATCATCGACTACGCCGTTCAGGCGGCTAGTGCAGACATGAGCTGGAAAGCGGTTGAGCGCAATTCCCAGGACTACATCGAGCTGAAGAAAGCTGGCATCAAGTTCTACAAAACACCCGATGCGATCTTGCGTGCGCAACTCGAAGCCTGGGACAAGACCATCGAGAAAAAGAGCAAGGACAATCCGCTGTTTGTCAAAGTGCTGGCCTCCCAGAAGGCCTTTGCGGCGCGCGCCAGCCAGTGGCAAAATGACTACATGGTCGATTTCAAAATGGCCTACAACCACTACTTCGGCAAGAAGAAAGCCTGATACCAGTCTTTCCCTGATGACCCAGCCATCCGGTTCTTCTGGGTGGCTGGTTTTATTTTGTGCAGCGCCAAAAAGGGGTGAGCAGGTGTTTTTATGAGTATCCAACGCGTTCTTTATACCGCTGATGAAATCAGCACCTGGGTCGGGAAGGCTGCAGCCTGGCTTATCGTGGTATTGATGCTGCTGGTCTGCGCCGAAGTTTTCAAGCGCTACGCGCTGAACGCACCGACCGCATGGATTTACGACGTCAACAACATGCTTTACGGCACGCTCTTCATGCTGGGTGGTGCTTACACCCTGGCCCACGATGGTCATGTTCGCGGCGATTTTTTTTACGGCAACATGAAACCGCGCACACAGGCGACGGTGGACTTCGTCATGTACTTCCTGTTTTTTATTCCCGGCATTGCAGCGCTCACCTGGGCCGGATGGACTTATTTTGGGGACTCCCTGGCCATGCGCGAGCAGACTTTCAATGCAGACCCGATACCGCTTTACCCGTTCAAGTTTGTGATTCCCATGGCCGGCGCGATTGTGCTGATGCAGGGTATCGCCGAAATCATTCGCTGTCTGGTGTGTATCAAGACCGGCGAGTGGACACCGCGCCTGAAGGACGCGGAAGAGTCTGATGTCGTTGCGCAGCAACTCGCCGCCAGCGAATACGTCGATGAGGAGGCACGTCAGTTGGCCATCGAAAAATCCAAAGGGATGAAGGGCTGATCATGAGTAACGCAGCACTTGGCATGACCATGCTCGGCCTCATCGTGGTCGTCATCATGATGGGTTTTCCAACAGCGTTCACCCTGATGGGGCTTGGCATGCTGTTTGGCTATGTCGCTTTTTACGACCCCACAGCTTCCTGGTTGGACAACCGGATTTTCGATCTGATGGTGCAGCGTGCCTTTGGCGCGATGACCAACGAAACGCTTTTATCCATCCCGCTTTTTGTATTGATGGGTTATGTGATGGAACGCGGCGCGCTGGTGGACAAGATGTTTCACAGCGTGCAACTGGCCTTTCGCAGCGTGCCTGGCTCGCTGGCGGTCACCACACTGATCATCTGCACCTTCTGGGGCATTGCCAGCGGCCTGGTCGGTGCTGTGGTGGTGCTGATGGGTGTGATCGCGATGCGGCCCATGCTCAATGCGGGGTATGACACGCGCCTGGCGGCTGGGGTAATTACCGCCGGCGGCACCTTGGGCATTTTGATCCCGCCGTCGGTAATGATCATTGTGTATGCCGCCGTGGCCGGCCAGTCGGTGGTCAAGCTGTATGCCGCGGCCATGTTTCCCGGCTTCTTCCTGGCGTTTCTGTACCTGGTCTACATCATTGGCTGGGTGCTGATCAACCCGAAGATCGCACCCCGGCTTCCGCCCGAGCAGCAACAGGTTCCGGTGCCGCCCTGGTTGAGCCATCTCTCCAACGCCTACTCGCGCCGCATGCTGCCGGCCCTCGCCAGCGCGGTAGCCATGCCGGGCAAGGCGCTGCAGGCCAGTGTGGACGGCATGCGCATCACCTGGGGACTGCTTCTGCGCAGCCTGGTGACGGCGCTGGTGCCGCTGGCGCTGGCGGCAGGGACCCTGGGCGCGGTCTGGTGGTACGTGGTGATTCACTCCCAGGAAGACAACAACGCGAACATGGCCGCCCAGGTCACGCAGCCAGCCAGAGCGGGTGTCGATGTGGCGGCCCCCCCCCCCGGTACTGGCCTGGCAGAACCTGCTGCAAGCGGCGTACAAGAGCCGCCGGCGGCTTCTGTCGGTTTGCAGGAGCCCCCTGCCGAAGGCGGCCTCAAGGAGCTGTCCAGTGACGGCGGACTGGAGGCTCCCCCCGGGGCGGCGGATGTTCAGACTCCTGCCGGCGGCAAGGAGGGTGGCGAGACGGCCATGCAGCAATTGGGCGACCCGAGCGCGCCGGCACCGCAGACTGCATCTGTACCCGAGGCGTTTTACACCGGCTTCTGGATCGCCTGCGGCCTGACGCTTCTGCTGCTCGCCTGGTATTACTGGCGCTTCGACGCCGAGCAGTTTGAAATCCTCCGGATGCTGGTGTCCTCCGTTATGCCACTGACCCTGTTGACGCTGATGGTGCTGGCAGTCATTTTGTTTGGCCTGACCACTGCCACCGAATCTGCTGCTGTCGGGGCGGCCGGCGCCTTCCTGATGGCCTGGCATGCGCGCACCCTTAACTTCCAGCGCATCAAGGAAGCCGTGTTCCTGACCGCCAAGACCACCTCCATGGTGTGCTGGCTGTTTGTCGGCTCGGCCCTCTTTTCGGCGGTGTTTGCCCTGCTGGGTGGTCAGCGCGTGGTGGAAGAATGGGTACTGTCGATGGACCTGTCGCCACTGCAGTTTTTGCTGCTGTCGCAGGCCATCATCTTCATCCTCGGCTGGCCGCTGGAGTGGACCGAGATCCTGGTGATTTTTGTGCCGATCTTCCTGCCGCTGCTGGCGCATTTCCAGATAGACCCCATCCTGTGGGGCGTGCTGGTCTTCGTCAACCTGCAGGCGGCCTTCCTGTCGCCGCCGGTGGCCATGTCGGCCTTCTACCTGAAAGGGGTGTCTCCGGCGCATGTGACGATCAACCAGATTTTCGCGGGCATGATGCCCTACATGCTGATCGTGATCCTGTGCATGGTGTTCATGTACATCTGGCCGGGTTTGACACTGTGGCTGCCGAAATACCTGTACGGCTGATCAAGCGGGCCAAAATGGCCTTGAACCTTCTCAAGGGGCGCGCAAGCGCCCCTTTTTTGTTGGAAAAGCAGTAAGATTGACGTTTACGTAAACGTCAATCAAATGCAGGCAGCCTACAGGAGACATGCATGGCGAACAAGAGCTCAGCCGCCCACACGCTTGCGAACTGGCAAGCTCCTGCGGGGAAAAGTGCTTCCCGGTTTTCCCTGGCCCGGCTGGATCCTGCTGCCAAGCCCTGGTCTTCTGGCGACAAGGAGAGCGACAAGGCTGCAGTCGATGCGCTGGCGATGGAGCTGGACGCCCTGCAGGACCTGTTTTATGCCGACAGGCGCTTCAAACTTCTGGTGGTGCTGCAGGGCACCGACACGTCGGGCAAAGACGGCACGGTACGCAGTGTGTTCAGCCGTACCAGCCCGCTGGGTGTGCACACCCTGGGCTGGAAAGCACCCAGCGAGGACGAAAAGGCTCACGACTACCTCTGGCGCATCCACAAAGTGATGCCGGGTGCGGGCGAAGCCATGATTTTCAACCGCAGCCACTATGAAGATGTGCTGGTGCCCGTTGTCAATCAATGGATCACGCCCGAGCAAACCCGGCAGCGGTACCAGCACATCAATGACTTCGAACGCCTGCTCAGCGATACCGGCACCGTGATCCTGAAATTCATGCTGCATATCGGGTTTGAAGAGCAACGCGGACGCCTGCAGGAGCGTATCAACGACCCGACCAAGCACTGGAAGTTCAGCATGGGCGACCTGGCGGTGCGCAAGCAGTGGGATGACTACCAGAAGGCCTATGAGGCTTTGCTGCGCGCCACCAGTACGCCGTACGCCCCCTGGACCATCGTGCCTGCCAATTCCAAGACACACCGCAACCTGATGATTGCCACTGTGGTGCGCGACACCCTGAAAAAACTCAAGCTGCGTTATCCCCCCAGCGATCCCGCGCTCCAGGGCCTGGTGATCACCTGAAAAAATCCACGCGAAAGATCCCGCCATGACCGACCTCTCCGCCGAATACAAGGCTCTTGCCAACTACCGTCCCACGCACAAGGTGCGTTTTGTCACCGCCGCCTCGCTGTTTGACGGGCATGACGCGGCCATTAACATCATGCGGCGCATCTTGCAGGGCATGGGCGCCGAGGTGATTCACCTGGGCCACAACCGCAGCGTCGACGAAGTCGTGACCGCCGCGCTGCAGGAAGACGCGCAGGGCATTGCCATCAGCTCCTACCAGGGCGGCCATGTCGAGTATTTCAAGTACATGGTGGACCTGCTCAAAAGCCGCGGCGGCGAGCACATCCAGGTCTTTGGGGGTGGCGGCGGCGTGATCGTGCCGCCTGAAATCCGCGAACTGCAGGCCTACGGCGTGACCCGCATCTACAGCCCCGAAGACGGCCAGAAAATGGGCCTGGCCGGCATGATCGGCGAGATGGTCATGCGCTGCGACAAGGACCTGACCGGTTTCGCCCCAGCGAACATTCAGGCGATTGAAGGCCATGGCGAGCTGGCCTGGCGGGCGCTGGCCCAGCTCATCACCGCCCTTGAAAACGACAAAGCCGAGCTCGCGCTGCTCGAGGCCGTAAGGACACAAGCCGCCACCAAAAAAATACCGGTACTGGGCATCACCGGCACCGGCGGTGCTGGCAAGTCATCGCTCACCGACGAGTTGATACGCCGCCTTCGGCTGGACCAGAACGACCAGTTGCGCATAGCCATCATCAGCATTGACCCTTCTCGCCGTAAAAGCGGTGGCGCCTTGCTCGGCGACCGGATTCGCATGAACGCCATCAATCCATGGGCTGGCGGACAACGCGTGTTTATGCGATCACTGGCTACCCGCGACTTCGGCTCAGAAATCAGCAAGGCCCTGCCCGACGTGATCGCCGCCTGCAAGGTCGCAGGCTTCGATTTGATCGTGGTCGAGACCTCGGGCATCGGCCAGGGCGATGCCGCCATCGTGCCACATGTGGACGTGCCCATGTACGTAATGACACCCGAGTTCGGTGCGGCCAGCCAGCTCGAAAAAATCGACATGCTGGACTTCGCAGAATTTATCGCGATCAACAAGTTCGACCGCAAGGGGTCGCTCGACGCCCTGCGCGATGTGGCCAAGCAAGTGCAACGCAACAAGGAGGCCTGGACCACACCGGCCGACCAGATGCCGGTCTTCGGCACCATGGCGGCCCGCTTCAACGACGACGGCGTCACCGCGCTGTACCAGGCACTCAAGCCGCGCCTGGCCGGGCTCGGCCTGAAGCTGTCCGAAGGCACCCTGCCACACGCCGATGTGCGCCACAGCACCAACCAGACACCGGTGGTGCCGGCGGCCCGCACGCGTTACCTGGCCGAGATCAGTGACACGGTGCGCGGCTACAAAAAACGCGCCCGCGCCCAGGCCCAGCTCGCGCGCGAGGTGCAGCAGCTCAAAGCCGCTGCCGCCATGCTCAAGATCGACAAACCGGGCCGGGCACCGGCCGCCGAGGCGGCGCTGGACCTCGCAGGCCACCGCAAGGCCCGCATGGATGGTGACGCCCGCGCCCTGCTGGTCCAGTGGCCCGACATGCAGGCCGCCTATGCGGGCGATGAATACGTGGTGAAAATCCGCGACAAGGAAATCCGCACGGCATTGACAACAAAATCGCTGTCGGGCACCACCATCCGCAAGGTGGCGCTGCCGCAATACGAAGATCACGGCGAAATCCTCAAGTGGCTGATGCTGGACAACGTGCCGGGCAGCTACCCCTACACCGCTGGCACCTTCGCCTTCAAACGCGAGGGCGAGGACCCGACGCGCATGTTTGCCGGAGAAGGCGACGCCTTCCGTACCAATACCCGTTTCAAGCTGCTGTCCGAAGGCATGGCCGCCAAGCGCCTGTCCACCGCATTTGATTCGGTCACGCTGTACGGCAACGACCCGGCCCTGCGCCCCGACATCTACGGCAAGGTCGGAAACTCGGGCGTGTCCATCGCCACGCTGGACGACATGAAGGTGCTGTACGACGGCTTTGATCTGTGCAATCCGAGTACCTCAGTGTCCATGACCATCAACGGTCCGGCGCCGACGATTCTTGCGATGTTCATGAACACCGCCATCGACCAGAACATTGGCAAGTTCAAAAAGGACAACGGCCGCGACCCGACGCCGACCGAGCTAGAGAAAATCCGCGAATGGGTGCAGGAGAACGTACGCGGCACGGTGCAAGCCGACATCCTGAAAGAAGATCAGGGCCAGAACACCTGCATTTTCTCAACCGAGTTCAGCCTGAAAGTGATGGGCGACATCGCCCAGTACTTCGTGCACCACAAGGTGCGCAATTTTTACAGCGTCTCCATCAGCGGCTATCACATCGCTGAAGCCGGTGCGAATCCGATCTCACAATTGGCTTTCACGCTGTCCAACGGCTTCACTTTCGTCGAAGCTTATCTGGCGCGCGGCATGCACATCGACGACTTCGCGCCCAATCTGAGCTTTTTCTTCAGCAACGGCATGGACCCTGAATATACCGTGATGGGTCGCGTTGCGCGCCGCATCTGGGCCGTGGCCATGAAAGAGAAATACGGCGCCAACGAACGCAGCCAGAAGCTCAAGTACCACATCCAGACCTCGGGCCGCAGCCTGCACGCGCAGGAGATCCAGTTCAACGACATCCGCACCACGCTGCAGGCGCTGATTGCGATTTACGACAACTGCAACAGCCTGCATACCAACGCGTTTGACGAAGCCATCACCACGCCGACCGAGGAATCGGTGCGCCGCGCGATGGCGATCCAGCTCATCATCAACCGCGAGTGGGGCCTGGCAAAAAACGAGAACCCCTCACAAGGCGCCTTCATCATCGAGGAGCTGACCGAATTGCTGGAGGAAGCCGTGTTGCTGGAGTTCGAACGTATCGCCGAGCGCGGCGGCGTGCTGGGTGCGATGGAAACCGGCTACCAGCGCGGCCGCATCCAGGACGAGTCCATGCATTACGAGATGCTCAAACACACGGGAGGGCTGCCCATCATCGGCGTCAACACCTTCCGCAACCCGCATGGCGACGCGGTGCAGGACAAGCTGGAACTGGCGCGTTCGACCGACGCGGAAAAGCAGAACCAGCTCAAACGCCTGAATGAATTCCACGCCCAACATGCTGCCGAATCCCCGGCCATGCTCAAGCGCCTGCAGCAGGCGGTGATCGCCAATGCCAATGTGTTCGAAGTGCTGATGGACGCGGTACGTATCTGCTCGTTGGGGCAGATCACCAATGCGCTGTTTGAGGTCGGTGGGCAGTATCGGCGGAACATGTAATTTGCTATTTATTTGATAGCTGGTGGCGCTTGCCAGATATGGGCTAGAGATACTTTTTTCTCATAGAAAGCGATTTATAGCTTAAACACCTCTCGCGGCATCTCGCTGCGTCCGTGGTCCTTACTGGACAGTAGGTCTGACTCCCCACTCCCACCCCTAGCCCCTCCCTCGCCCCGCTGGGCGATGGAGGGGGACTTCATTTGGCCGCGTGCGCTGCACTCGCGTGCAAACATGACCGACTGTTGGGATTCCCGCAGAAGAAGCGCTGCGCGCTTCTTCTGCTCCGGATGTTTGTCCCCCGCATTGATTTATTCCCCACCCGTCGGGCTGGGCCGAGGAGCGCAGCCGAAAACGGATCAGGGCGAGCGATTGTCTGAGGCGCTAGCCGAGTTCGAGCTCGACCCCGTTTTCGGCGAGCACCGCAGGTTGCCTGGAGCGAAGCGGAAGGACCCGGACCATCGGGACGCCTTCTCTTTGCTTACTTTCTCTTGGCGAAGCAAGAGAAAGTGAGTCGCCGGCCGGGGCGAGACCCGGCTTGTTGGCGCCCTGCGGAATACGAGGAAGCAATAGATGAATTCTGGATCAAGTCCAGGATGACAAATCCATTCTCGCCATCAAGTGAGTGCCGCCGCGAGCAAGGCCAATCCCGACATCAATAACAACCCATCCAGCACATACCCATGCGCAGCAGCGCTCATGCTCAGCACCAGCGCCTTACCTGCAAAAGTCCCCGCCATCAGGGATAAACCGACGATCAGCCCCTGCAGCAACACGTCAGCGGGCAAGGCGCCGAACTCGCGGAAGGTCACCACCTTGCTGATGTAGATGAACAACGAACTGGCGGCTTCGGTCGCCAAAAAAGCGCCCTTGACCAGGCCATAGGCCAGAAACACCGGCACGCTGAGCGGTCCGGTGGACAACACGATGCCGGTGAGAAAGCCGATGACCGCGCCGGCCAGCGCGAGCTGCCATAGGGTGGTCTTCCACTGCAGGCGCGCCAGCAGGTGCCGGACCGGAATCATCGCCAGAAAAAAAATACCCAGCGATATCTCGATGACGTGAGGTGGAAATGCCAGCAGCGTGCGTGCGCCCAGGGCCGCTGCCGGCACACCGGTGACGGCATAAGAAGCAACCGCCTTCCAGTCAACCTCGCGCCACCAGACCAGCACACGCGACAAATTGGCCATCACCGCCGCGATGGCCATGATGGGCACCGCCTGCTTCGGCCCGAAGTTATGCACCAGCACCGGCAGCAACAGAATCGACGAACCAGTGCCGATGACACCGCTCAGAAAGCCAGCGGCAAAGCCGGCGAGCAGGACAAAGGTGTAAGCGGCCACGGCCTCAGACCCGCCCTGCCGGCGTGCAGCAAAAAGCCCCGCGGGGCGAGGCTTGCTGCAAATACACCCCCATCAGTGAATCACGATGGAAGTGGGGCGCCTGAGGGCTTAACCGCCTTTGTGCGGGCGCTTGCCGGGGTTCTTTTTGCTGCGGGTCCAGCTGCCGCGCTCAAGGCTGATCTTCTGGCCACGGCCGGCGGTGCGGGTCATGCCGGGTGCAGGAACGGGTTTGGGGGCACAGATGTCGGCTTCGACACGGATTCTTTTGGGCATGGAGGGCTCCGGGTTGGAAAAATGGCAGAACCCGTTATTTTAAGCCACCGGGACGGCGGCTGGGCCCGGGCCCGATTCGGCCCGTCCGCCCGCGCTGAAATTCAGATCATTTCCAGTGCCGACGACCCCGTCGGTGGCGGGAACAGCGCGTCGAGTTCGGCCTGTTGTGCGACATCCAGCACGAGGCCTGCGGCAGCGACGTTGCCGCGCAGGCGCTGCGGATCGCTGGTCTTGGGGAGGGCGATCACGTCGCCCTGCCCCAAGAGCCAGGCCAGCGCCGCCTGGCCCGAAGTCATGCCCTGGCGCTGCGCAAAAGCTGCGAGCCCACGGTGGCGCAGCAAACGCGCCTGCTCCATCGGCGAATAGGCCATCACCGGCAGCCGGCGCTCGCGCATCCAGGGCTGCAGGTCCCATTCGATGCCGCGGCGCGACAGGTTGTAGAGCAACTGGTTGGTCTGCACATCGCGCCCGCCGGGCAAAGACCACAACTCCTGCATGTCGGCCAGATCGAGGTTGCTCACGCCGTAGTGGCGGATCTTGCCGGCCTGCTGCAGCGCCACCAGCCCCGCCAGCGTCTGGGTCAACGGCACCGATCCGCGCCAGTGCAGCAGGTAGAGGTCGATGCGGTCGGTCTTCAGGCGGCGCAGGCTGCGCTCACAGGCGGCGACCACGCCGGCCGCCGACGCATTGTGCGGATATACCTTGCTGACCACAAAGGCGTTGTCACGCCGACCCTGCAGGGCCTCACCAACGAGTTCTTCCGCCAGGCCCTCACCGTACATTTCTGCAGTGTCGATCAGGCTGCAACCGAGTTCGAGCCCCAACTGGAGGGTAGCGATCTCCTGCGCACGCAAGGCCGGCGCCTCACCCATGCGCCAGGTGCCCATGCCCAGCGCGGGGACAGCTTCACCGGAGGGCAAGCGCACGGTTTTCATGTCAATTACACCGGCGCACGCAGCGGCAGGTTGACCAGCAGGTTCTGCGGCTTGAGCCTGAGCACCCGGTCGGCATTCATCATCAGGCCGAGGTAAACCGGCTTGCCGGCCACGTCGGCGCGCATTTCCTGCGGCTGCTCAAAGTCCAGCCGGAACAGGCTGAGCAGGCGCTGCATGCGTTCGGCCTCCACCTCGCGGCCTTCGTACAAATCATTGAGCAGCGCGGTCGCATCGATGTCCAGGCCCACATGCCAGCGCCAGGCCTCGTCATCAACTTTTTGCAGTGGCCGGATGGTCACAGCTACGCCAAGGAAATGCTGCACCCATTTCTCGAGCACACGCGCCAGTGCTTTCAGACCGGAGCGCGCGCGTGTCATGGTCAACACCAGGCCGTGGCTCAGGTCGTTGTTGATTTCGTGCGTCAGATCCAGCAGGAAGCTGTGCCGCTCGCTGGCGGGCCAATAATCGGGGGCATTGCTGTCTGACAGTACCTGCATCTCGATGCTGCGCAGCGGGGCCTTGGCTTCCGCCAGGAAACGCCCGAAGTCGCCGAGTCCGCCGTGGTCATTCAGCATGTCGAGCCGGTCGCGGTCGCCGGCCAGCACCTGCCCGTCCTCGGTCGAGATGCGCTGCGGGCGAAACAACATCTCGGCGGCGCGCACTTCATACGCATCAGTCACATCGTCGAGCAGGTTGCGGACGATGGCCTGCGCGAGCAGGTCAATGAACAGCGGCGGGATGCTGATGCTGCCGCTGCGGAACAGGCCCAGGTAATAGGCCTCCAGCGTGCCGGCGTCCAGCAGCCCGTCGCGAAAGCGCAGGAACAGGCCGTAACTCTCGCGTGCGTCAGCGTCCTGCAGGGCCAGAAGTTGATCCTCGCTCACAGAGCGCACCGGCGTGGCCTGCAGGTCAGCGTGCAGCGCCTGCTCGGCCGCACAGGACTCGGGCAGCAGCGCCAGCTCGGGACGGCCCAGGAACAGGCGCAGGTAATCGTCGGTGGGCGGCAGCCAGCCGCGCGGGTTGCGCTGGAGCCGGCTGAAACCGCTGGAAGGCCAGAAATCTTGCATGGTGGCAATCCTCTCATAATCACTGAGTGTTGTTAATCTGCTATATTTTTTATAGCTGCTTGCTCTTTCTGCGTATGGGCTAAAGCCAGATTTGATGCACAAAACCTGGCAAAACGGCTTCCAGGGAAAATCAACCCTTGGCCAATGTTTTTCGCTTTGCGTACAGTGAGTCATCCACGAGTTGATTCACGCGCTACGGCGCGACTGACGGAGACATGCCATGTACCCAGCCCTGAACCTGAGCCGCCATTTTTACGCAGCCAGCGCCGTGCTGCTCGTCAGCCTGTGCGCGGGCACGCTGCAGTCCGCCCACGCGCAGTTTCCGACGGTCACCACGCGCACCGAGATCTGGAGCGGCAACGGTCAGCCCAGGGATCGCGAGACCGAGCGCCTGCAGTGGGAGCAGTGGCAACTGCAGCGCGAGCAGCAACGCCGCCAGCTTGAGCTGACGCGGCAGCAGGACGCGCAGTTGAGCCAAAGCCAGGAGTCGCTGGGCCAGCGCGCCCTGCGTGAGCAGGCGCAGCGTAACGGCACCTGGGTGCCCGCGCCGCCCGGACTCAGCGACCAGGAGCGCGTCTGGCGCGACCAGCAGCAGATGCAGCGCGAGGTATGGCGCCAGCAACGCGAGCAGACCCGCCAGGACGACCAGCGGATACGCCAGGAGAGCGAATCACCGGGCCAGCGCGCGCTGCGCGAGCAGGCCCAGAACCGGCGCGAGCAGGGCCGCATGGCGACGCCCCGCTAGCCAAGCCTTCATGCGGCAGGCGCGGCGCTTCGGTATAGCAGGGCTTCTTCTTCCAGCCAAGCGCGAAACAGCGTGAGAGCCGTGTTGTCCGACTTCTGATCGGGGTAGATGAAGTAATAACGCCGGTCGCTGACAAATACATGTTTCACCAGTTCGACCAGCCGCCCCAGCGCCAGGTCGTCCTCGATCAGAAAGCGCGGGATCAACGCCAGCCCCTGACCGTGGATGGCCGCTTCGGTGGTGATGGAAAACAGCTCCATACGCGCACCGGCCAGGTCGCCCTCCACCGCCATCCCCAGCGAGGCAAACCACTGGCGCCAGGCATAAGGCCGGGTGCTCATCTGCAGCAGCGGCAGGCCGGCGAAGTCGGCGGCCTTGAGCGTGCGCTTCGGTCTGACCAGCGCCGGGCTACCGACGGCGACAATGCTTTCGTCCATCAGGAAGCAGGACTCGGTGCCCGGCCAGCCGGCCTCCACCGCGCAGATCGCCGCATCCAGCGCGGTGTCGGCAAACAAAAAAGGCCGCGTGCGCGACGACAGATGAACAGTGATGTCAGGATGCAGGCGGTGAAAACGCGCCAACCGCGGTACCAGCCAGCGGGCCGCAAAGGTCGGCAGCACGCCGAGTTCCAGCGCGCCACCCGCGCCGCCGCGCGCCATCATGTCGAGTGTGTCGCGCTCCACATCGTCGAGCCGCGAGCGCACATTGCGCGCATAACTGGCCCCGGCCTCAGTCAGCAACACGCCGCGTTTGGTACGCCGGAACAGCTTGACGCTGAGGAAGTCTTCGAGCCCGGCAATCTGCCGGCAGACCGCACTTTGCGTGAGCGAATGCTCCTCAGCGGCCTGGGTGAAACTCTGGTGACGTGCGGCGGACTCGAACAAGGCCAGCGCCGTGGTGGAAGGAATGTTGCGCCGCATGTCAGCTCCTGATGACAGGTTTCAGAGTTCTCTTTAGGCACAGGTCTGTGCCAAATCATGGTTTGCGCCGGAGGGCGGCGCATCGTATGCTTGAGGACAAGGCCAAATTTTTTGACCGCCTGAGTTGCGATTTTCGCACACAGAGCATCTTCCCCACCTTTGGAGACCGTCATGAGCACTTCCACCAAAAAAGCCAGCTTCCATTGGGCCGATCCGTTGCTGCTGGACCAGCAACTGAGCGACGACGAACGCATGGTGCGCGAATCGGCAGCCGCCTACTGCCAGGACAAGCTGGCGCCGCGCGTGCTCGAAGCCTTCCGCCACGAAAAAACCGACACCGCGATTTTTCGCGAGATGGGCGCGCTTGGCCTGCTGGGCGCAACCATTCCCGAAGCCTATGGCGGTGCCGGCCTGAACTACGTCTGTTACGGCCTGGTGGCGCGCGAGGTCGAACGTGTCGACTCCGGCTACCGCTCGATGATGAGCGTGCAGTCCTCGCTGGTCATGGTGCCGATCAACGAATTCGGTAACGAGGCGACGAAACAGAAATATCTGCCCAAACTCGCCAGCGGCGAATGGATAGGCTGCTTCGGCCTGACCGAACCCAACCACGGCTCCGACCCGGCCGGCATGCTGACGCGTGCGCGCAAGGTGGCCGGCGGGTACTCCCTCACCGGCAACAAGATGTGGATCACCAACAGCCCGATCGCCGACGTGTTTGTGGTCTGGGCCAAAGATGACGAAGGCGCGATTCGCGGCTTTGTGCTCGACAGGGGCAGCAAGGGCTTGAGCACGCCGGCCATCCACAGCAAGGTCGGCCTGCGCGCCTCCGTCACCGGTGAAATTGTCATGGACGAGGTGTTCTGCCCCGAAGAAAACGCGTTTCCGGAAGTGCGCGGCCTCAAGGGCCCGTTCACCTGTTTGAACTCCGCCCGTTACGGCATCGCCTGGGGCGCGCTGGGCGCGGCCGAGGACTGCTTCGACAAGGCACGCCAGTACACGATGGACCGCAAGCAGTTCGGCCGCCCGCTGGCCGCGAACCAGCTGATCCAGAAGAAACTCGCCGACATGCAGACCGAAATCGCGTTGGGCCTGCAGGGCTGTTTGCGCCTGGGCCGCATGAAGGACGAAGGCACGGCCGCGATCGAGATCACTTCGATCATGAAACGCAACTCCTGCGGCAAGGCGCTGGACATCGCACGCATGGCGCGTGACATGCTGGGCGGCAACGGCATCAGCGACGAGTTCGGCGTTGCGCGGCACCTGGTCAACCTCGAGGTCGTCAACACCTACGAAGGCACCCACGACGTGCATGCGCTGATCCTGGGCCGCGGCATCACCGGCATCTCGGCGTTTTCCTGAAGTCATGAGCCGCCGGGCCGTTCCCAAGGCAAATACCGAAGCCGGCAAGGCGAAGGTTATCCGATGAGCGCTACCGATGTGCGCCCGCCGCCGCTGACCGGTGTGCGGGTGCTGGACCTGTCGCGCGTGCTCGCCGGCCCCTGGGCCGGGCAGTTGCTGGCCGACTTGGGCGCCGATGTGGTCAAGGTCGAAAAGCCCGGCGCCGGCGACGACACCCGCGCCTGGGGCCCGCCCTACCTGGAGGACGCCTCCGGCCACAACACCACGGAAGCGACTTATTTTCTCTGTGCCAACCGCAACAAGCGTTCGGTCGCCATCGACACCGCCACGTCCGAAGGCCAAGCCCAGGTGCGCGCGCTGGCGCAACAGGCTGATGTGCTGCTGGAAAACTTCAAAGTCAGCGGGCTGCAGCGCTACGGCCTGGATTACGCCAGCCTGAAAGAAGCCAACCCGCGCCTGGTCTATTGCTCGATCACCGGCTTCGGCCAGACCGGTCCCTATGCGGCACGCGCCGGTTATGACTTTTTGATCCAGGGCATGGGCGGGCTCATGAGTGTGACCGGCCAGCCCGACGGTGAACCGGGTGCCGGGCCGCAAAAAGTCGGCGTGGCGCTGACCGACATCATGACCGGTCTCTATGCGACGATTGCGGTGCAGGCGGCGCTGGCCGAACGTGAAAAGTCCGGCCTGGGACAACATATCGACCTGGCGCTGCTGGACGTGCAGATTGCCTGCCTGGCCAACCAGGCCTCCAATTATTTGGCCGGTGGTATGGTGCCGCGCCGCATGGGCAATGCGCACCCGAACATCGTGCCTTACCGGGCCTTTCCCACCGCGGATGGCGACATCATCCTGGCGGTCGGCAACGACGGTCAGTTCGCCAGATTCTGCACGGTGGCCGGCCACCCGGACTGGTCCAGCGATGAACGATTTTCAAGCAACGCGCAGCGCTTGGCGAACCGCGCCGTGCTGGTTCCGCTGCTGCGCCAGGCAACAGTGATGCGCAGCTCTGCCGACTGGATTGCCGCACTGGAAGCGGCGGGTGTACCCTGCGGGCCGATCAATCACATCGACCAGGTGTTTGCCGACCCGCAAGTGATCGCTCGCGGCCTGCAGATCACGCTGCCGCACACTCTGGCGGGCAGCGTGCCGCTTGTGGCGAATCCGATCCGCCTGTCCGGTTCGCCAGTGGCCTACCGGCGCCCGCCGCCGCTGTTGGGCGAACACACGGCCGAGGTGCTGGCGCAGTGGCTGGGCGTGCAAACCGTCGCCTGATCGTCCGAATCACGAAATTGGGATTTTTAAGCAAAAAATGCCTCCGGCCCATGACGGGCGGGCGCAAACAGCTATTTATTTGATAGCTTCCTGGCGCAATCGTGACACCACCGCCGGCAGCGCGTCCCAGGCAGCCCGTCCCGGCGCATACCGGCTGCGCATGTAACTCGCCAGCTCGGCGATTTGTGCATCGCTCAAGCTGTGGCGAAACGCCGGCATGAAACCGACCTGTGCCGACACCGGCTCCCGAATGCCGTCCAGGATCACACGCACCAGATTGTCGGGCCGTTCGCTGTGCAGCTTGCTGTTGAGCGCCAGCGGCACATTGGCGCCCAGCAGCGTCGGGCCGTCGCCGTCATGGTGGCAGGAGGCGCAGGCGCCGTTGAACAGGCGCTGACCGGGGCCCGGCAAGGTCATGCTGGTTTTCTGCGCAGCGGCCATCGCCTGCAGCGCGCGCGCCGCGCTTTCGGATTCAGTCAGCGGCGCGTTGTACGAAGCCAGGTAGGACGCCATGGCACGGATGTCGGCGTCGGGCAAGGCAGCCAGCTCCCTGACCACTGGCGCCATCGGTCCGGCGGCGATGCCGTGCTGCGGTGAATGGCCGGTGCGCAGGTAGCTGTAAAGCTGGTCGCGGGTCCACGGCACCGGCGCGCGCGACAGCGCGGTCAGCGCAGGCGCCTCCCAGCCGTCCACCATGGCACCACTCAAATAGGCTTTGCCGCTGCGCTCGGCGCCGAAGGCATTGCGCGGCGTGTGGCAGGCGCCGCAATGGCCTAGGCCATTGACCAAGTAGGCGCCCCGGTTCCATTCGACGGTTTGGGTCGGGTCCGGCGGGTAGGGTGCGGCATCATGAAACAGCGCGTTCCACCCTGCCATCAGCGGCCGCACGCTGAACGGAAAGGCCAGTTGGGTGGCAGGCGGCTCGGAGCGCACTGCCGGCTGCGCCATCAGGTACGCATACAGCGCCGTCAGGTCCTCGTCGCTGGTTTTGGCAAAGGCCGTGTAGGGAAACGCCGGATACAAATGGTGGCCGTCACGCGAGATACCTTCGCGCATGGCGCGCTGGAAAGCGCTGAAGGACCACAGGCCAAGGCCGGTCTGGGCATCGGGGGTGATGTTGGTGGTCACTACCTTGCCAAAGGGCGTTTCCATGGCCAGGCCGCCCGCGTTGGGAACACCGCCGGGTGCGGTGTGGCAGACCACGCAATCGCCCGGAGCGGCGAGTTGACGGCCTCGCTCAATGGTGGCGGCGGTGTAAATCGACGAACCACCGGCCACGACAGGCGAAAAAACAGGCGCGATGGCCGAGCGCCAACCCAGCAGCGCGGCGGCGATACCGAACACACTGGCCAGCACCGCCCCGCCGCGCACCCAGGTTTTCCGGTTTCGCGGCCAGACGGCCGTTGCGGGCAATTGGCCGCTGCCGGGTTCAGGGACCGGCTGCAGACGCGCCGGTTCGCTGTCGGGCGCCGGGTTCAGCACCGCGCGAATCACCTCAGGCGTGAACGGTGGCTGACGGAACCGCACGCCGGTCGCGTCGAAAATCGCATTGGCAATCGCCGCTGTGCCCGGCACCGAAGCCGACTCGCCGGCGCCCAAGGGCGGCTCGCCAGGACGCGCCATGGTCACCACCTCGATCACCGGCACATCGCGGAAATTCAGGATGGGGTACGCGCCCCATTCGAGCGCGGCGACCGTGTTGTTGACCGGGTTCAGCGCCACCTGCTCGGTCAGCGCGCGACTAGTGGTCTGCACCACGTTGCCGTGGATCTGGTGCCGGACGCCGGCCGGGTTGATCATCATGCCGGCGTCATGGCCGACCACCACGCGCCGGACATGGACCTCGCCTGTCTTGCGATTGACCTCCACATCGGCCACCCAGGCAGCCCAGGCACCGCCAAAGCCAGGCCACTTGCTGTGCACATACCGCGCATAAGCCACGCCCTGGCCGTGCACGATATCCGAAGTGCCATCGGCATCAGTCGCCTGTTGCTGCGGCTGCGTGTGTTTCTTCCATAACGCGCGCTCGGCGGTCGCACGGACCAGCTCGGCGGCACGCGGCTCGCTGAGGTAACGCAGGCGGAACTCGACCGGATCGACACCGGCCGCGGTCGCGAGTTCGTCAATATAGGACTCGTGCGCAAAGGAGTTAGGCAGGGCAGACACACCGCGCAACCAGGACGCGCGCAGCATGGGCGCCATGTCGTTGACACTGATGCGCAGGTTGTCGTAGTCGTAGGGCGGCCGCGCGCTGCGGTCGCCCATTTCGAAGGCCTGCGCCACCGGCTCTATCGTCCGGGTCAGCAGCAGCGCCAGCGTCGGGGAGCCGTTGGAGGGGTAAGAGGTCTGGAAGTCGTAGGCGGCGACCGAGCCGTCCTGATTAAGACCGCCACGCACCTGCATCAGCTGCGCCGCACCCTTGGGCTCCCAGGCGTGCTCCTGCTCGCGCGTGAGCTGCACCCGCACCGGCGCATTGACGGCGCGCGACAGCAGGGCGGCGTCGGCGGCCACATCGTCGGCGCAGTTGCGGCCATAACAGCCGGCCGCTTCCATGCGCACCACGTCAATGGCCATATCGGCCAGGCCCATCAGGCGCGACAGGTCGGCGCGCAACACATGCGGGTTCTGCGTGCCGGCCCAGACGGTTAGATGAGGTCCCGGCGCTGGGCCGCTCCCAAGGCGGGACACGGCCCCCTCATGGGGCAGCGACCCACACAAAGTGGGGGAGCGTGGGGGCGTGGGCCGCTGCGCAGGGCCGCCCCGAGCAAGGCCAGCCCCCTCGGGGGGCAGCGACCCACACAAAGTGGGGGAGCGTGGGGGCGTGGGCCGCTGCGCAGGGCCGCCCCGAGCAAGGCCAGCCCCCTCGGGGGGCAGCGACCCACACGAAGTGGGGGAGCGTGGGGGCACTTCTCGCCAGTCGGCCAGCGCACAGGACGGGCCAATGGCGCCGTGCATCTGGTAAGGCCAGACATAGTTGCGCGCCATGGCCTGCGCCGCGCCGGCAATCGCCGCGTCCACATCGCCTTCATCGACCAGCCTGCGTTGCGTCGAAGGGTTGGCGCGAATCGCCTGTTCCAGGTCGTCGAGCTTCTGCAGGCCGGGCCAGGGTTTCCAGGTCACCTTGAGTTCGCGCAGCGCCTGCTCGGCGAATTCCTCGCGCTCGGCAACGATGCCGACAAAATCGCGGATCACGACCACGGCGCGTATGCCGGGGATGTGCGCGATCGATGACTCATCCACTGCTTCCAGCGTGTTGCCGATGAAGTCGCCGTGGTCCGCGCCCGCGTAAGGCGGGCGCACCACGCGGCCGTGCAGCATGCCGGGCACCCGCATGTCATGCACAAAGGTCAGCGCGCCGGTGGCCTTGGCGGGGATATCGACACGTGGCTGGCTGGTGCCAACGATGCGGTAGTCTTCCGGCGGCTTGAGCGGGGCGTCAGGGGTCAGCATCAAATCGACATGTTGGCCGCTGACCAGCGCGCCATAGGCCACGGCGCGGGCATCCTCATCCACCACGCTGACCACCCCATCGCGCACACGCAATGCGGAAAACTCGGCGGCCAGCTGTTGGGCTGCGCGGGCCAGCAACCAGGCGCGCGCCTGTGCTGCGGCGGCGCGCAGCGGGACGGCATGAATCTGTATCGAAGTGCTGGCAATCGTGGCGCCCTGGTTCGGCACACTGGCCGTGTCGCCCAGCACCATGTGGACGCTGCCCAGCGCCACGTCGAGCTCTTCAGCCACGATCTGGCCCAGCGCCGTGCGTATGCCGGTGCCCAGGTCCACATGACCGTTGAGCGCCGTCACGCTGCCGTCGTCCCAGACCGCAAGCAGGATTTCTGCACCTTCGAGCGGATTGGCCGTGACCAGCGGCGGTTGGCCGGGGGCAGGTGGCGGGGCCGGCGGCGGTTCACGCGTGATCAGCAGCACACCACCGGCGGCGTGCAAGCCGGCGCGCGTGAGCGGGATGGCGGCGCGCAGTCTCATGACGAGGCTTCGCTTGCGCTGCGCATTACATGCGCCGCGCGTTTCACGGCCTTGAGGATTTCCAGATGGGTGCCGCAGCGGCAGAGGTTGCCGGACAGCTCACGGCGTATCTCCTCGTCCGTCGGATCCGGGTTGCGCGCCAGCAGCGCGGCCGTCATAACAATCATGCCGCTCAGGCAGTAACCGCACTGGGCCGCCTGTTCGTCGATGAAAGCCTGCTGCACCGGGTGCAGGCGGCCCGCCGAACCCAGCCCTTCGAGGGTGGTGACGGCCCGACCGCCCGCGTGAGCCGCCGGGATCACGCAGGACCTCGCCGCCACGCCATCCACCAGCACCGTGCAGGCCCCGCATTCGCCGAGGCCGCAGCCGTACTTGGGGCTGTTCAGGCACAGGTCGTTGCGCAGCACGGTGAGCAGGCTGGCCTGCACCGAAACAGGCACAGTCTGCTCCACCCCGTTAACGCTGAGGGTGACCACCTGCAAGCTCATGGATGCGCGCGCAAGCGTGGCCTCAATGCAGGCTTCAGGCCAAGTCGGTGGACTGGATGCGTTTGACGCCACGTGCTGTCATCTGCTTCCACGCCGCCGCCAGCGAGCCGTTCAGGTCGATGGCGCGGGTCGCGTCTTCAATCACATAAACCTCGAAGCCAGCCTTGCGCGCATCCATGGCCGTCCATGCCACGCAGAAGTCGGTAGCCAGCCCGGTTACGAACACGCGCTTGATCCCGCGCTGCTTGAGGTAGCCGCCCAAGCCGGTCGGCGTCTTGCCGTCGGCTTCGGTGAAGGCCGAATAACTGTCCACCTCCTGGTGGTAGCCCTTGCGCACAATCAACTGCGCCGTCGGCAGCGCCAGGTCCTTGTGCAGGGCCGCATCCTCGGTGCCCTGCACGCAGTGGTCGGGCCACAACACCTGGTTGCCGTAAGCCAGCTTCTTGACTTCAAACGGTTTTTTACCGGCATGGGTGCTGGCAAATGAGGCATGGCCTTTGGTGTGCCAGTCCTGCGTGACCACGATGTTTTCGAAAGCCGCGGCCAGCTTGTTGATCACCGGAACCACCTCTTCGCCGCCTTTGACCGGCAAGGTGCCGCCGGTCACGAAACAGTTCTGCACATCCACCACAATCAGCGCGCTTTTGCCGTCGGGTTTGATCCGGCCTGCGGCAAAGGACAGGGAGGCGGTCGCCGCCGCAAGGCCGGCGCCGTACACGGCTTTCAACAGGGTTCTGCGATGAGCTGTCTGCATGATGCGATCTCCTGAAGTAGGTGAAAGAACGACACGGGAAAATTACACGCTGAGATAGGCGCGCCTGATCTCTTCATTGGCCGACAGCTCGGCCATCGCTCCCTCGTAGCGGATCTGGCCCTTTTCGAGCACATAGGCCCGGTCCGACACCAGCTCCGCAAAATGCATGTTTTGCTCGGACAGCAGGATGCTGACGCCTTGCGACTTGAGCTCGAGAATCATCAACGCCATCTGCTCGACGATGAGGGGCGCCACACCTTCGGAAGGTTCGTCAAGCAGCACCAGATAAGGGTTGCCCATCAGCGTGCGGGCCACCGTCAGCATCTGCTGCTCGCCGCCGCTCATGCGGCCGCCAGGCCGGTCCGGCATTTCACCGAGATTGGGAAACAGCTTGAACAGGCGCTCGGGCGTCCACACCGGAGCGGCTGCGCCGTCTGGCCAGTGCCGGGCGGGCTGTTTGCCGACTTCGAGGTTTTCCAGCACCGTGAGGTCGGTGAAGACACGGCGGTCTTCCGGCACAAAACCCAGACCCAGACGAGCCGCCACATGTGACTCGCTTCTGGAAATGTCCTGCCCCAAAAAGCTCACTGCGCCCTTGCGCTTGGCCAGCATGCCGATCAGCGTCTTGAGCGTGGTCGATTTGCCGGCGCCGTTGCGGCCCATCAGCGCCACCACCTCGCCGCGCCGCACCTGCAGGTCCACGTCATACAGAATCTGGGCCGCGCCATACCAGGCCGACAGGCCTTTGGCGTCGAGCAGGATGTCCGCGCTCATTGAATAACCTCCGCTCTGCGAGCTACGGTATTCGCCTTGGGAACGGCCCGGCGGCTCATGCTGTTTCTCCTGTCACGCCACTGATCTCCGCGGATTTCTGCGCAATTTTTTCGAAGGTCTTTCCGCTGCCGAAGTACACCTCCTGCACTTTCGGGTGATCGCGAATTTCCAGCGGTTTTCCCTGGGCGATCAGCCTGCCGCGCGCCAGCACAATCATGCGGTCGGCATAGGCAAACACCACGTCCATGCTGTGTTCGGTAAATAACACCGCCATGCCGCGGTCGACCACCAGTTGTTTGGTCAAGGCCATCAGCGCATTGCGCTCGCGCGGCGCCATGCCGGCCGTGGGCTCATCCATCAGTAGCAGTTTCGGGCTGTTGGCCATGGCAATCGCCAGTTCGACACGTTTGACGTCGCCATAAGCCAGTTCGCTGCAGGGCCGGTCCGCCTGCGCGGCCATGCCGACCTGCTCCAGCAGGGCCAGCGCCTCATCGCGTTTGTAAGCGGACGCGCTGCGCCACATGGAAAACAACCTGCCATCATGCGACAGCAGCGCCATCTGCACGTTTTCGACAACCGTCAGCGAGGCAAAGGTTTCGGCGATCTGGAAGGTGCGGCCCACACCAAGGCGCCAGATCGCGCGCGGTGCGCGGCCCACCAGTTCCTGGCCGTTGAGCAGGATGGAGCCCTGGCCCGCAGGCAACTGGCCATTGACCATGTTGAAGGTGGTGGTCTTGCCGGCGCCGTTGGGGCCGATCAACGCCAATAGTTCTCCCGCATGGAGATCAAAGCTGATGCCGTCCACCGCCTTGACGCCGCCGAAGGACTTGCCGAGGTTACTGACCTGGAGCAAGGGTGTACTCATGCTTTCACCTCGCCGGTTTTTGTGCTGGAAGCCTTGTTGCGAAGCCGATCAAACAGCAGCTTGGCCGAGCCGGCAATACCTTGCGGGAACAGCAGCACCAGCAGCAGGATGATGGCGCCCAGCATGGCACGCCAGTAGTCGGTGTTGCGCGCCACCGTGTCGTGCAGCCAGGTGAAAGTCACCGCGCCCACCACCGGGCCAGCCAGCGTCTGGATGCCGCCCAGCAGCACCATGACCAGGCCGTCCACCGATTTGCCGACACTCAGGCTCTCGGGAGAAATACTGCCTTTGGAAAATGCGTAAAGCGATCCGGCCAGACCGGCCGCAGCGCCGGCGATGACAAAAGCGGTCCACTGCATGCGCTTGACATCTATGCCGATGGCGTCGGCACGCAGCACCGAATCACGGCCTGCGCGCAGCGCATAACCGAAGGGCGAAAACAACACGCGGCGCAGCCACAACACCGCGCCGGCCACCAGTGCCAGCGTGAGCCAGTAATACATGCGTTTGTCAGACAACCATTCCGACGGCCAGACACCGGTTAGCCCGTTGCTACCGCCGGTGAAGGAATCCCACTGGTAGGTGATGGCCCATGTGATCTGCGCAAACGCCAGCGTCAGCATGGCGAGGTAGACACCCGACAGCCGCACCGCGAACCAGCCGTAGACAAACGCGCCAATGGCCGCCACCAACGGCGCAACAACAAGCGCGAGCTCCATTGGCATGCCGCTGCTGCGCACCAGCAAGGCCGCAGCGTAGGCACCGAGTCCGAAGTAGGCGGCATGGCCGAAGGAATGCATGCCGGCAGGGCCCATGATGAAGTGCAGGCTGGCGGCAAACAGCGCGGCGATCAGCAGGTCAATCATCAACACTGTGGTGTAGGGCGAATTGACCGTGAAGAAGGGCATCGCGGCCAGCACCAGGCCCAACACGGCGGCCGCGATGACGTAAGTGCGGCTGCTCTTGCGCAGCGGCTCCTCCTGCATGCCGACATAACGGCTCGGTGCCTGCGGCCGACCGAACAGGCCCCAGGGCCGCCACACCAGCACGATGGCCATGACCAGAAAATCCGCGACCAGCGTGAGTTTTGAAAAGGAGATGCTGTATCCAAAAATGTCGACGACACCGAGCCAGATGCAGATAGCCTTGATTTCGGAAATCAGCAGTGCGGCCGCGTAAGCGCCGGGAATGGATCCCATGCCGCCCACCACCACCACCACAAAAGCCGAGCCTATAGTGTGCAGGTCCATCTCCAGCGTGGCCGGCTCCCGCGGCAGTTGCAGCGCACCGCCGAGGCCGGCCAGCATGGCGCCCAACGCAAACACGGCAGTGAACAGCCAGGCCTGGTTGACGCCCAGAGCACTGACCATCTCGCGGTCCTGCGTGGCGGCACGCACCAGCGTGCCCCAGCGCGTACGGGTCAGCAGCAGCCAGAGCAGGCACAGCACCACAGGACCCACCACGATCAGGAACAGGTCGTAGCTCGGAAACTGCCGGCCCAGGATTTCCACCGCACCCGACAGGCCGGGCGCGCGCGGGCCGAGCAATTCGTCAGGCCCCCACAAATAAAGAACCAGGTCCTTGATCACCAGCACCAGCGCAAAGGTGGCCAGCAACTGGAACAACTCGGGTGCCTTGTAGATGCGGCGCAGCAGCACCATCTCGATCAACGCGCCCAGGATGCCGGTCGCCACGGCGGCGAGCAACAGCGCGGGCCAGAAGCCAAAACCGGTGCCAAGTTTCTCGACCAGCGTGTAGGCGATGTAGATCCCGACCATGAAAAACGAGCCGTGTGCAAAGTTGACGATGCGCGTGACTCCGAAGATCAGCGACAAGCCCGCAGCGACAAGAAACAGCGACGACGCGCCGGCCAGCCCATTGAGCAACTGGACGATGAAGCCTGAAAAACTCATTCAATAATCCTCTGGAGCCCGACACAGCGCACCACGCGGCGATGGAGCGTAGTGCTTTATGCGGGTCGGGTTGCTCAGTCGGTGGCGCGCGACTTCTTCACGTCGGCTGCAGGCGGCTGGAACTTGGCGCCGTCGAAATAGGTGTAGTCCACCATGACGCCTTTGCCGTTTTCGTTTTTGGTCTTGCCGACAAATGCACCCATGGTCGACTGGTGGTCCTCCGGGCGGTAGGTGATCTTGCCGAAGGGCGTCGAGACTTGCAGGCCCTTGAATGCGGCCACCATCTTGGCCGATTCCGTGCTTTTGGCTTTCGCGGCGCCAGCGGCGACAGAATGGATCATGGCGTAACCGACGACCGAACCCAGGCGCGGATAGTCCTTGTACTTGGCGTGATAGGCCAGGAAAAAGGCCTTGTGTTCAGGCGTCTGGATGCCATGCCACGGATAACCGGTGACGATCCAGCCATTCGGCGTTTCTTCCTTAAGGGGGTCCAGGTACTCGGGCTCGCCCGTCAGCACACTGACCACGGTGCGGTCCTTGAATAGGCCACGCGTATTGCCCTCACGCACAAACCTTGACAGATCAGCGCCAAACAAGACGTTGAAAATCGCATCGGGCTTGGCATCGGCCAGCGCCTGCACCACGCTGCCGGCATCGACCCGGCCCAGCGGCGTTGCCTGCTCGGCCACAAACTCCACATCGGGCTGCGCCGCCTTCAGCAGTTGCTTGAAGGCCGCCACCGCAGACTGGCCGTATTCGTAGTTGGGGTACACGATGGCCCAGCGTTTTTTCTTGAGCTTGGCAGCCTCGGGCACCAGCATTGCGGCCTGCATGTAAGTGCCGGGACGCAGACGGAAGGTGTACTGGTTGCCGCCCTGCCAGGTCATCTTGTCGGTCAGCGGCTCACCCGCGAGGAAAAAAAACTTCTTCTGCTTGGCTAAGTCAGCCACGGCGAGGCCGGTGTTGGACAGGAAGGTGCCGGTCAGCACGTCGATCTTTTCGCGCGAGATCAGCTCTTCAGCCACCCGCACCGCATCACCCGGGTTGGCGTTGTCATCGCGTGTGATCAACTCGATTTTCTTGCCATTGACGCCACCAGCCGCATTGATTTCCTCGACCGCCAGTTCCATGCCTTTTTTGTAGGGCTCGAGGAAGGCGGGCTGCGCCTTGTAGCTGTTGACCTCGCCGATTTTGATCACGCCTTGCGCCTGCGCTGTCACCAGCGAAGCCAGCAGACCCAGATAAGTCATGGTGCCCAGCACTCTGTATTGCATTTTCATAAAAACTCCTGTCGTGGATCGGTTTATAACTGGAAAGGTCCGGTCTTAGCGAAGCCCGTCTTCGCCCCTGATTTCGTGGATCTGCAGTCCGCCCACGCGCGGTAATGGTCGGCCACTGTCAGTCACGACGACAGCGACCACGATTTCATTGGCTCGCGGCGCGTCAGCCACACGGGCCTCCATCGCATCAAAATGACTGCGCACAAAAGCGGCGTCCTTGTGACCCAGCGGCACATCAATCGCGGTTCCCAGTCCGCCGCGTTTTTTGCTCGATGGCACCAGCGCCGCCCCCTTTTCCACAGCCAGGCGAAGGGGCGCGCCCAATTTTGGGTGCAGGATGGCCGCAGCATGTTCGAGTTCGCCGGCCTCGCCGACGATGGCGGCCTTGCCGTAACTTTGCGCCTGGGCCGGTAAGATACCCAGCGCCTCAACGCATTTTTTTCCGAGCAGCGCGCCCAGCTCTTCACCCATCGAGATCAGTTCGTCCAGGTTTTCCTGGTAAACGCCGGCAAAAGGGTTGGCGATCACTGCCATGGCCAGCGCCCTGCGCGTCGGCGGACTCACGGGCTGGCCCATTTCCAGATGGATTTCGTCGACCTGAACAATTATTTTTCGGATGTTAGCTGTCATGTGTTTTCCTTGTATGTTGCAATGGCGGCGGCGCTTCAGCGCAACCCGTCCCATTTGCTGATCGCGCCGGCAGCGAGGCCGCCGACACGCGCATGAATGCGCGGACCGGTGCTCATCGCCAGGATGAATACAATTTCATCCGCACGCGGCGCGCCGGGAACGCGCACTTCAATCGCGTCAAAATGGCTGCGCACGTAGACGGCATTGATGTTGGTCATCGGCACGTCCAGCGCCGCGCCGGGCCCGCCCACTTTCTTGGTCGAGGGCACGATGGACAAGGCATTGCCGGGTCGCACTGATTTTTCTTCGCCCTGCCCCTTGGCATAAGCCGCAGCATCACCCTTCCAGCCCAGCAGTTCGCGCATGGCGTAGCCACCCGGCACATGCCACAACGCGCCATGCTCCAGCTCTCCGGCCGCACCAATGATGGCGCCCTTGCCGTAACCTTCGATGCGCTCCGTGGATACGTCCATGGCCGCGAGCAGCTTGCGCGCCATCGTGAGCCCCACAGGGTCCAGCGCCGCCATCATCGGCAGGATCTCGGGCTCATACCGCCCGGCAAACGGATTGGTCAGCACCACACCGATGGCGCCGCGCAGCAGCGGCACGGGAGCGACGGGCCCGAATTCGTGCCGGATCTGCTCCACGTGCGTGAAGATTCGTCGTATTTCAATCATCTCTGTGCGTCCATCTGATTCATTAAGCAAATACCGAACCAGCTTGCTGGTTGCTGTGGTGGTTTTCGAGCGCTCCCATGGCCGAAGTATCGGTGCTGGCGATCTGATTCTGACAAATCAGCGCGGCCGACCAAATCAGGCCGGCTGCGCGCAGGGCCTGCGCACACCGCAGACCCGCGCGCAAAGCCTGTTGCACAAGCGCCGGCTCCAGCGGCGGAACACCTATCGTGACCGGCAGACTTCCCAGGTCGGCGTTGTCCTTGATTTCACACGCCGGGCGGCGCTGGATGCGGGGATCGGACAGGTTGACGGCATTGGCAATGACGGTGGCGGCCGCATCGGCTTCGGACGCCGTGCGTGCCAGCACCGTCACGCTGTCGGCAATCCCCAGTGAAAAACTCCTGCCGCGCCAGCCGCTGGTGGCCACACCGCGCACCGGTAGCAAGCTGGAAATTTCAAACTGCCCGTCCGTGCGGATACCGCCGCGCAACTCGTCCAGGTTCAGGCGTGCCATGTCCGCGTAAAGGCCGATGCGCACAGATTGAGACGGCGCCAGGTGCAACGCGATGTCACCGCCGTTGTTGACCCAGGCCCTCGCCACGCCACCAGCCGAATAACATGCAATAAGCTCCTGCGCAACGGATCCAGCCACCGCCGCCATCGGCGTGATGAAACTGCTTTTATGGGGTTGGCAGGCATTCCACATGCGCCGTGCAATCGGGCCCCGCAGCATGCAGTTGCCCTGCACCGGACACTGCAGCAGCGCAAGCTCTTCCACGAGTTCCCCCAGAATGCTGCGAAAGCGCAGCCATGCATCCTCGTGTGCACCCTGGACAGCCGAAGCATCACCACTGGCACCGATCACGATATCGATGGGGCCATGCTGCAAATGCCAGCGGCCATCCGGTAAACGTTTGCGCTGGGCGTCCATGTCGAGGTGTGTGAACAGGCCCTGGTCAGCCGAGCAGGGGAGGACGCGCAAGCGGCCAGGGGTTGGCGGCTGGCAAAGCCGTCCATTGCAATGACAACGGCGCACCTTCGTTGTGCCAGGCACCGCGCGAAAGCGCATCCTCCAGCGTGCGGACATGGTCCATATGGCCACCCAGCGCACGGTAGTCTTCCAGCTTCATGCTGAACTCGATGGGCGCCACAATGGCTGGCGTGGGCACAATGCCAAAGCTGTTGTCCGGCATGCGCATGACATCGACCATCACAGTGATGCCGCCGCCCGGCCAGACATAGGCGGGCGCGCCGCCGCAGGTGACATTGACCAGCGCATTCTTGATGGCCCGAGTCAGCAGCACCGGGTTTTCAGTGACGCCAGCGCGCAGGCTGCCTCCGGCGCCCCCGAGGAACAGCACCGTGGACAGGGATGGCTCGCAGTTCTCGCCAATGCGCTCGACAACCAGTCGCACCTCGGCTGGCATGTGCTGCTCAACAGCCACGAGGTCCTCATTGAGCACATACCAGCTCGCGTGTTCCCCGGTAGTGGAAGTCATCAGCAGGCGCAAACCCGGCCAGGCTGTATCGGCATCCCAGCTTTCGATGATGGACAGCGGCTCGGCGATGTCGGTGCCGCCCCAGCCGGTCCCCGGATTGGCGACCTGGAAGTAGCGGCCGGGGGTCGATTTGCGCCCGCGCATCCTGATGCCTGAAGAGCGCATTTCCAGGCACCGGCCCGCCTGGTGTTCGGTCAGAACACCCGTGATGTGGTCATCCACCACCACCACCTCGTCGAGCTTGCCAAACAGTTGTTTTGCAAAAATACCAATGGTCGCAGAGCCACAGCCGACCCGCATGCGCCGCTCTTCCACACCGTTGACAATCGGTGCGCGGCCGGCCTGAATCACGATCTGCGAGCCGCCATCAATCGTGAACTCCACCGCCTTCTTGTTGCCCAGCGACTGCATCATGTCCATGGTCACACGGCCTTCCTTCTTGCTGCCGCCGGTCAGGTGGTGCACGCCGCCCAGCGACAGCATCTGCGAACCGTATTCCGCCGTCGTCACATGGCCGACCACTTCGCCCTTGCAGCGCACATTGGCCTGCTCGGCGCCGAGAAAACGGTCGGTGTCGATCTTCACCTTGAGGCTGCAGTAGCTGAAAATGCCTTCGGTGACAACCGTGACCATGTCGACACCGTTCACCTGCGAGGACACGATGAAGGGCGCGGGCTTGTAGTCGGGGTAAGTGGTCGAGGAACCGACGCCTGTGACAAACACCTCGTCGGCCAGCAGCAGATCGCCGCGCCAGGTCGTTGGAAGAACCTCTTCGGCAGCCTCTGCAGCCTGGGCAGGCGCCACACGACCTGCAAAGGCAACCACCTTCGCCTCAGCCTCCGACAGCGAACGCCGCAGCAGCAGTACGGGATCCACACGGATCAGGGTGCCGCCGCGATTCGCATAACGGTCGCATGCGCCGGTGCGGCCGTCGGAAATCTGGCACAACACGGGACAGGCATTGCACTCGATTTTTTCACTGTTCATGCGGTCGTTGCGCGGTCTGGCTTTTTCCAGCGCCTGGCCAAAAGCCGGCGTTTCCATGCCAGGCAAGCCGTCCGTTTTGGTGTGTTCCGTCATCGTGTTCGCCTCTTTGTCGCATGCCATCGTGGTGCATCACGCAAATGTAGTGCACACTTAATTTATATGTTGCATTTACTACATTTGAAATCAATGTAGCGCGTGAAAATTTCCGGCGCAATAGCATTTCCACGGCAATTACAAATTTATTTCAAAAATGTTGTGGTTACTGAATTTTAATGTTGCGTTCACTACATTAGTGTGGCACATTGACATTTGCCCGGACGGTTTTCCCCGGACCTGCACTGCCAAAGGACCGCTGTGACCCACGTCGTAACCGACCCTTGCATCAAATGCAAATACACCGATTGTGTCGATGTCTGTCCCGTGGACTGCTTCCGGGAAGGGCCCGAATTCCTGATCATTGACCCCGGCGAGGGTATTGACTGCGCGGTCTGCATTCCCGAGTATCCGGTCAACGCGATTTATGCCGATGCGGACATACCCGGCGAGTTCAGCGCCTTCCTGGGACTCAATGCCCGGCTGTCCCGGCAGTGGCCAACCATCTCCAGACGCGTCGCCCCTTCTCCAGAGGCGGCACAATGGCAGGGTAAAGCCGGTAAGCTTTCGGGCCTGGACCCCGCACTGCTGGCCCCTCCCACCTGATCACCAACTTCCAACCTGCAATCACCATGAGCGCTTTCAACGAAGAAACCGTTTTGTCCGTCCACCACTGGACCAACAAGCTGTTCACGTTCACCACCACCCGCGACACCTCCCTGCGGTTCAGCAACGGCCACTTCACCATGATCGGCCTGCGCGTCAACGACAAACCGCTGCTTCGCGCCTACAGCATCGTGAGCCCGAACCATGAGGAACACCTCGAATTCCTGAGCATCAAGGTGGCCGACGGCCCCCTGACCTCGCGCCTGCAGCACATGAAGGTCGGTGACAAGATCATCGTCGGGCGCAAGCCCACCGGCACGCTGGTGATCGACTACCTGTTGCCCGGCAAACGCCTGTACCTGCTGTCCACCGGCACCGGCCTGGCGCCTTTCATGAGCATCATCCGCGACCCCGAGACCTATGAGCGTTTCGAGCAGGTGGTGCTGGTGCACGGCGTGCGCCAGGCCGACGAGCTGGCCTACCACGACCTGGTGGTCGAACACCTGCCTCAACACGAATTTCTTGGCGAGCTGGTCTCCAGGCAATTGCTGTACTACCCGACCGTCACGCGCGAAAGTTACCGCAATATGGGCCGTGTCACTGACCTGATGGAAACGGGCAAGATGTTCGCCGATCTGAATCTGCCGGCGCTCGACCCGGCCAGCGACCGCGTGATGATTTGCGGCAGCCCGGGCATGCTCAAGGATTTGAAACACATGCTGGAGCAAAAAGGCTTTCATGAGGGCAACACCTCCAAGCCTGGCGACTTTGTGATCGAGCGGGCCTTCGCAGAACAATAAGGCAAGGCTTTCCCGCCTCGGAAACACTGATCACGACATGACCGCCAAACCTGTCAGCACCGCGAAAACTGCAAAGCCCGCGCGAACCCGCACCCCAGCTGCCCGACTCGCGTCAGCCAAACGGCCGGGCGTGCGCGAACAGGCGGCGCAGACCACGCGCGACAACATACTGCGTGCGGCCACCAAGGTGTTTGCGCGTTACGGCTACGAAGGCGGCAGCGTGGAAAAAATCTCCCAGTCGGCCAAGTCTTTTGACCGGATGATTTATTACTACTTCGGCAGCAAAGAAGGCCTGTTCATCGAAGTGCTGGAAGACATGTACCGGCGCATGAATGATGCCGAACTGGAATTGACGCTGGATCTGGCGCAGCCGGTGGAGTCGCTCAAGGACGTGATTAATTTTGTCGTCACCTACTACAGCAAGAACCCGGAGTTCATCACGCTGCTCAACACCGAAAACCTGCACCGCGGCAAACATATCTCCAAGTCGGCGCGCGCCCGTGACTACTCCTCACCGGCAATTGCCATCATCCGCCAGCTGCTTGAAAGCGGCGCCAGCCAGGGCGTGTTTCGTGCCGATGTCTCCGCACGCAACGTCTACCTGCTGATCGCGGCAACCGGCTACTTCTATATCTCCAATCGCCACACACTGTCGGCCTTCCTCGGTGAAGACTTGCAGACGCCGGAAGCGCTGGCGCAGTGGCAGGCTTTCATCATCAGCACCGTGCTGCGCACCGTGATGTTGAACCCCTGAATCCCTCTCGAAAGACATCCATGGCAGAAGCAGCAGCAAGCGGCAAGTCCGGCAAAGTTGTCATCACCAACATCGGCCTGCTGCTGTCGGGCGACATCGACCGGCCGATCCTGGACGCCGACACCATCGTCATCAACGATGGCATCATCGTGGCCGTCGGCAAGGCCAAGGACTGCGACATGGCGCATGCCCAGACCACCATCGACGCGCACCAGACCTGCGTCGCGCCCGGCCTGATCGATAGCCACGTGCACCCGGTGTTTGGCGACTGGACGCCGCGCCAGAATCAGATCGGCTGGATCGATTCCACCATGCACGGCGGCGTCACCACCATGATCTCGGCCGGCGAGGTACACCTGCCAGGCCGCCCCAAGGACATCGTCGGCCTGAAGGCGCTGGCCATCACGGCCCAGCGCGCCTTCGACAACTTCCGGCCCGGCGGCGTCAAGGTGCTGGCCGGTGCCCCCGTCATTGAAAAAGGCATGGTCGAGCAGGACTTCAAGGAACTCGCCGAGGCTGGCGTGAGCCTGCTCGGCGAGGTCGGCCTGGGCTCGGTCAAGGCAGGTTACGAGGCCAAAGAGATGGTGGCCTGGGCGCGCAAATACGGCATCCAGAGCACCATCCACACCGGTGGCCCGTCGATTCCCGGCTCCGGTCTGATCGACAAGGACGTGGTGCTGGAGGCCGATGCCGATGTGATCGGCCACATCAACGGCGGGCACACGGCGCTGTCGGAGCAGCATGTCTGCGAGCTCTGCGAAAAATCCTCGCGCGCGATCGAAATCGTGCACAACGGCAACGAAAAGGTCGCGATTGCCGCCGCACAGGCCGCGCTGCAGCTCAAATGCCCGCACCGCGTGATCCTGGGCACCGACGGTCCGGCTGGTTCCGGTGTCCAGCCGCTCGGCATGTTGCGTCTGATCTCGCTGCTGTCCAGCCTGGGCAACATCCCGGCCGAACTGGCCTTTTGTTTTGCGACCGGCAACACGGCGCGTATCCGCAAGCTCAACTGCGGCCTGATCGAGGTCGGCCGCGATGCCGACTTCGTGTTCATGGACCGCGCCCAGCACACGGCCGGCCGCGACCTGCTCGACAGCGTGCAACGCGGCGACATCCCCGGTGTCGGCATGGTGATGATCGACGGCATCGTGCGCTGCGGCCGCAGCCGCAACACGCCCCCGGCCACCACCATTCCCAGCATGTCGGCGCAGGCCTGAGGCGCAGGTTATGCCGCAGTTTGCGTCACCGACGCGCGATGAACTCGCGCTGCTGGAGCCGCTGGACCGACTGGGCCTGGCAGATATCGTGCTGGTCGCCACGGCAGCGCAGGCCGACCACGCCTGGAAACTCCTGTCATCCTGCAGCGCGCTCGGTTTCGACACCGAATCCAAACCCACTTTTTTCCGCGACCAGGTCTCCGAGGGCCCGCATGTGGTGCAACTTTCCACGCTGGACAGGGCCTGGGTGTTCCAGCTTTTCGATGTGCGCTGCCGCGCGATCGTCGCGGCGCTGCTGGAAGCCGAGCACATCACCAAAGTCGGCTTCGGCCTGGCCGGCGACCACACGCAGATCCGGCGGACGCTGGGCGTGGAGCCGCGCAATGTGCTTGACCTGAATGGAGTGTTCCGCAAAAAGGGTTATGCGAAAGAGATCGGCGTGCGTGGTGCCGTGGCGGTGCTGTTCAATCGCCGTTTCCTGAAATCAAAAAAAGCCACCACCTCCAACTGGGCCAACCGCCAGCTCAGCGAGAGCCAGTTGGTCTATGCCGCCAACGATGCCTGGGCCGCGATGCGGGTGTTCGACGCGCTGGGTTGGCCCCCTAGCCAGGGGGTGTGAACACCAACAAAATTGCGCTGTGTGAGTGAGGTGAAAACTGCTGCTCCGGCCATCGCACCCGCAGGAGCTGGCCAGGGTTCTCATGCTTCAATCAGCATGACTAACCCGGTTATCTCCCTGATTCAGCCGCCCAGCAGGCCCTGAATAATGTCCACAATCAGGTTGTTCTGCTGCTGCACCAACACGATGTCGCCACCAATGCGGGTATAGCGATAGCCGTAAGGCGCGGGCGGTAGCTGCAAAATGACGGGTTGAGGCACGGAATAAGTCGTGACGCCGCGTGGTATCGGTTGGCCCACAACCCAGTTGCGCGCTTGGCCTGGGGGCATGCAGCCATTGTTTTTCTTGGCCAGCCCTGGAGGGCATTTTTTTCCGTTTGAGTAGTTTTGCACGTAGTACTGACGCACAACCGTACGCTGCTGATCGTTGAAGTAGGTGCCGGGCTGGATGTCCTTGCGCTCCCGCTTGGCGGCCTTGTCTTGCTCCTTGAATTCATGCTTTTGCTGTTTTCCCTCTGCCTTCTGGGCGTGTTTACCGTTGCCTTTGCCACGGTTGTCGTCATCGTCCTTTTCCTTTGACAACGCGGGCCCCGCGAGCAAAAGGGTGGCAATGACCAGTGTCACGATGCGGGTTTTGGATGAAAAATAAGTCATGGCGTGAGGTCCTTGAAGCCGAAATTGGCTCCTAAAAGTGTGTCACATTTTCTTACACGCCGAAGTAGGAGCTTTCACGATGTGAGAGTAGGCCATGGGCTCGGCCGGCAATCGCGAAGAAAAACCGTCAGTCGTCCGAGTCCAGGCCAAAGCGCTGCATAAACGCCGCGCAAAAGGCCGCGCTGCCGCTGATGGACAAAGTCAGTACATGCCAGGGCGGTGATGCCGCATCGGCGTGCTCTTGCAGGTCGACGTCCCACTCGCCGCCCTCGTCGAGGGGCGCACGCTGCCCCGCAAACGCTGTTTCAGCCCAGTCCAGAACTTCAGCGATCTCAGCGCGCGCAGCAGCAAGCTGGGCTGACCGCACCGAGGCCATGGCGTCGAAAGTGCCCCCGCCCTCGGGGTCCTCGCTGAAGTCGAAGTTGAGAAACTGCAGGCTCATTCGCCGGCTTCGGGGTCCTGCATATTCGCGTCACCGCCGCCGCCCTCATCGTCCAGCGGACGAGGTCGGTGCGTTCGCCGGCCCTCTTTGGCAAGCAGCTCGAGGTAAAAAGAGTCGGCGCCGTCTTTGGCGGCGGCATCGACCAGCGGCAGGATGGTCGCGAAATGCACCACCGCCGCCGTTTCTTCGCTGGCGCCAAAGCGGCAGTCAAAGTCCCAGAAGTCCACGCCCTTGGGCAAGGCGACGCGGCGCTGCCGTTTGACGTATTTTCGGATGTCGTGTTTGACCGCGTCCAGCACGCGCTCACGGTTTTTGCCTTCGATGTTCAGCTTGAATGTCTTTTTCACAGATGCCTTGAAGTCGATTTTTGACCGGCCCCTGAAATGAGCCGGTTCGCCATCGGTCGATTATGCGGCTTGCCCTCCGGAGCACCGGGTCTGGCGGGCTTAAACTGGGCGACTGCGGGGCCGAATCCGGCTCTCGCCTCCTCACGAAGCCCTGTTCATGCCATTTACCTCCCTGGGCTTGTCCCCCGCCCTGCTGCGCGCCGTCAGCGCCCGGGCTTACCTCGCCCCCACCGCAATCCAGGCGGCCGCCATTCCAGCCGTGCTGCAGGGCCGCGATGTGCTGGCCTCGGCGCAAACCGGTTCGGGCAAAACTGCCGCCTTTGCGCTGCCGCTGCTGCAGTTGCTGCAGCAGGCGCCCAGCGAGAAACCACGCCGTCTGCGCCTGCTGGTGCTGGTGCCCACGCGCGAACTGGCCGCGCAGGTCGGCGGAGAAATCCGCAGCCTGGGCCAGCACCTTCCGCAGGCGCTCAAGGTCGCCGTCGTGTTCGGCGGCGTGTCCATCAATCCGCAGATGATGAATTTGCGCGGCGGCGCCGACATCGTGGTGGCGACGCCCGGCCGGCTGCTGGACCTGGCCGACCACAACGCGGTGGTCCTCTCTGGCGTGGCGGCGCTGGTGCTGGACGAGGCTGACCGCCTGCTGGACCTGGGCTTTGCCGATGAGCTCAGCCGCATCCTCGCGCTGCTGCCGGCGCAGCGGCAAAACCTGTTTTTCTCGGCAACCTTCCCTCCCGCCGTACAGGCGCTGGCCCAGCGCCTGCTGCGCGAGCCTGTGCACATTGATGCGCCGGCCGAAGCCGAGGGCGAACCGGACATCACGCAGCGCGCGATCGCGGTGGACCCGGGCCGGCGCACGCAGTTGCTGCGGCACCTGATCACGCAAAACGCCTGGCGCCGGGTGCTGGTGTTTGTCGCCACCAAACATGCCGCCGAAATTGTTGCAGACAAGTTGCGCAAGGCCAGGATTTATGCCGAACCCTTCCATGGCGAACTCAGCCAGGGCAAACGCACGCAGGTGCTTGCCGACTTCAAGGCCTCGCGGCTCAAGGTGGTGGTGGCTACCGACGTCGCCTCGCGCGGCATCGACATTGCGCAACTGCCGGTGGTGGTCAATTACGACCTGCCGCGCTCGGCGCAGGATTACATCCACCGCATTGGTCGCACCGGGCGCGCCGGTGAAAGCGGCTTGGCAGTCAGTTTTGTCAGCGCCGACACCGAGACGCATTTCCGGCTGATCGAAAAACGCCAGGGCGTGAGTCTGCCGCTGGAGCAGGTGGAAGGTTTCGAGCCGCAGCAAGCCGCGATAAGCCCTCCTGTTGAAAGCGCCGCGCCCTCAACGGGTGGCGTCAAGGGCAAACGCCCCAGCAAAAAAGACAAGCTACGCACTGCGGCAGCCGTCGCTGACAGCGCCAAAGACGCCTGAACGGCCGTCCCCTCAGTCGCCGGCGTCGACCCTGGCATGGATACTGGTGATCGCATAGCCTTTTTCGCTGATCTGCTGCTCCAGCCCGGCAATCGCATATTTGCTGAGTTGCTCGGCATTGGCACCGCCTTCCAGCCCGCGTGCCTCGGTCTCCCAGTCGGTGTTGGTGGCTTCCTCAGGAATGAGCCGGCCCTCGGGCACGGCCAAATAGGAAAAACGGTGCCCCGATTCGGCACGGCGGTAAATATCCAATCGCATGCTGGCTCCTTTGCGCTTGCTGGACACCTACCTTAGCGCAGTGCCGGGGCCGCGCTGTAGGAGAAACCCGCATTCGGGACTTGCGGTTCACAGGAGCGGAGACGCCTGACGTGCGTCGCTCCTATTTTGATAGCTATTGACGTCCACTGGGTATGGGCTACAGGCCTATTTTTCTCATAAAACCGGCAGGGCACCGCCCTTGGGCCAGTTTCGCCGGCCTGAGACACACAGGTGACCTCAAGGCATGACCATCCGCGCTAAGCTGCGCCGCATCCAGGCCGCCCTCCGGCCTTCCACGACAAGGAACTCACCCATGAAAGATCTTTTCTCCCTCCAGGGCCGCACCGCGCTGATCACAGGTGGCTCGCGCGGCATAGGCCGCATGATTGCCGCAGGTTTTCTGGCGCAGGGCGCGCGCGTTTACATTTCGGCACGGAAGGCCGCCGCTTGCAACCAGACCGCGAAAGAGCTCTCCAGCCAGGGCCACTGCGTCTCGCTGCCCGCCGACGTGTCCACCCCGGACGGCATTGCCGCACTGGTCTCCGCGTTTTCGGCACACGAAAGCCAGCTCGACATCCTGGTCAACAACGCCGGCGCGGCCTGGGGCGCGCCTTTTGACGACTTTCCGGAAAGCGGTTGGGACAAGGTGGTAGACCTGAACCTCAAGACGCCCTTTTTCCTGACCCAGGCGCTGGCACCGCTGCTGCGCAAGGCGGCAGCACAGCGGCCGGCCAAGGTCATCAACATCGCCTCAATCGACGGCATTTCGGTCAACCCGATGGAAACCTACTCGTACGCGGCCAGCAAGGCCGGCCTGATCCAGCTCACGCGCCGCATGGCATTGCGCCTGATCGAGGACAACATCGTCGTGACCGCCATCGCACCGGGCGCGTTTGCCTCGGACATGAACAAGGACGCGCGCGACCATGGCGAGGCGGTGGCGGCCCGGGTTCCCGCCGGTCGCGTCGGTGAAGACGCCGACATGGCTGGTGCGGCGATTTACCTGGCCTCGCGTGCTGGCGACTATGTGGTGGGCTCCACGCTGGTGGTTGATGGCGGGGTGACCCACGCGCGCTGAGCCGCTGGCGCATGGCGGCCATGTCGAGGTGGCTCAACAGCATCTTTTTGCTTACACTTTTCTTGCAAAAGCAGCGGCCGCATTGCGCAATCGCAGCCGCCAGCACAGTGCGACTCAAACTGTAGTTCGCCGCATCACTACAAGGCAGGTAAAACTACCTAAGTCCTAACCCGCTGGCACCAGCCATCGCAAGTCGTTAGCATCCAATCCTCTTGTGGCGTGCCCGTGCGTTCGTCCATGCAACTTCAATAGCCGGAGAGCAATTTGTCAGCGGAGTTCATTCTTGAAACGCGGGGTTTGACCAAGGAATTCAAGGGATTCGTGGCCGTCAACCAGGTAGACCTGAAAGTCCAGCGCGGACACATTCACGCGCTGATCGGACCCAACGGTGCCGGCAAGACCACTTTCTTCAACCTGCTGACCAAATTCCTGCACCCGACGTCCGGCACCATCCTCTTCAACGGCACCGACATCACGACCGAGCAGCCGGCTCAGACGGCGCGGCGCGGCATCGTGCGCTCCTTCCAGATTTCGGCCGTTTTCCCGCACATGACGGTGCTGGAGAACGTGCGTGCGGCGCTGCAGCGCAACCTCGGCACCTCGTTTCATTTCTGGAAAGCCGAAAGCACGCTGTTTCATCTGCACGAACGCGCTCGCCAGTTGCTGGCCGAAGTCGACCTGCAGGACTTTGCCGATGAGCTGACAGTCAACCTTCCCTACGGCCGCAAGCGCGCGCTGGAGCTGGCCACCACGCTGGCGCTGGAGCCCGAACTGATGCTGCTCGACGAACCGACCCAGGGCATGGGGCACGAGGACGTGGACCGCGTGACACAGCTGATCAAACAGGTATCAACCGGCCGCACCATCCTGATGGTTGAGCACAACATGAATGTGGTGGCCTCGATTGCCGACCGCATCACTGTGCTGCAACGCGGCGCCATCATCGCCGACGGGCCTTATGCCGAGGTGTCGAAGAATCCTCTGGTGATCGAAGCCTATATGGGCAGTGCCAACACAGAGCTGCAAGGAGCCCATTGATGTCGAAGGAACTCCTGAAGATCGAAGACCTGCACGCCTGGTACGGTGAGTCGCATGTGCTGCATGGCGTCAATCTGACGGTGCACGAGGGGGAAGTCGTCACCCTGCTCGGCCGCAACGGCGCCGGCCGGACCACCACCATGCGCGCCATCGTCGGCCTGACCGGAACGCGCAAGGGATCCATTCGCATCAAGGGTGAGGAAACCATCAAGCTGGCCCCGCACAAGGTCGCGCGCCTGGGCATCGGTTATTGCCCGGAAGAACGCGGCATTTTCGCCAGCCTGTCGGCTGAAGAAAACCTTATGCTGCCGCCGACAATCGCGCCGGGCGGCATGAGTCTGGCCGAGATCTACGACATGTTCCCCAATTTGAAAGAGCGTGCGTCCAGCCCCGGCACACGCCTGTCCGGCGGTGAGCAGCAGATGCTGGCGGTCGCGCGCATCTTGCGCACCGGCGCCCGCCTGCTGCTGCTAGATGAAATTTCCGAAGGCCTGGCGCCGGTCATCGTGCAAAAACTCGGCGAGATGATCCTCACGCTCAAGGCCAAGGGTTACACCATCGTGCTGGTGGAGCAGAACTTTCGTTTTGCCGCGCCGTTGGCCGACCGCTTTTATGTGATGGAGCACGGCACCATCGTCAAACAGTTTGCCCAGAACGAGTTGACCCAGAACATGGGCATGCTGCAGGAATACCTCGGTGTCTGACAACCGCCCGGTGCATCCTTAACCTGTTTTCCGCTTTCGACCACAACCCAAGGAGACCCCATGAAACTCAAGACCCTCGTCGCCGCACTGGCCATCGGATTCGGCGCTGCCGCATCCGCCCAGAACACCGGCCCGGTGAAGATCGGCTTCATCACCGACATGTCCAGCCTGTATGCCGACATCGACGGCCCGGCCGGCGCCGAAATGATCAGATGGGCAGCACAGGATTTTGGCGGCAAAGTGCTGAATCGTCCGATCGAAGTGCTGAGCGCTGACCACCAGAACAAGGCCGACGTGGCCAGCTCCAAGGCCCGCGAGTGGATGGACAAGGACAACCTGTCCATGCTCATCGGCGGCACCAATTCGGGCACGGCACTGGCCATGGCCAAGGTCGCCGAGGAAAAGAAACGCCCATTCATCGCCATTGGCCCCGGCTCAGCTCGCCTGACCAATGAGGCCTGCTCTCCCTACACCGTGCACTACGCTTACGACACCGTGGCGCTGGCCAAGGTGGCGGGCGGTGCACTGGTGAAAGCTGGTGCCAAGAACTGGTTTTTCCTGACGGCTGACTACGCTTTCGGCCATTCGCTCGAAGCCGATGCCTCAACCGTGGTCAAGGCCAATGGCGGCACAGTGGCCGGCACCGTGCGCCACCCACTCAACGCTTCGGATTTTTCGTCCTTCCTTTTGCAGGCACAAACCTCCAAGGCACAGATGCTGGGTCTGGCCAACGCCGGCGGCGACTTCACCAACGCCATGAAGGCGGCCAAGGAATTCGGCATCAACAAAACCATGAAGGTCGCCGGTCTGCTGGTTTTCATTAACGACGTGCACAGCCTGGGCCTGTCCAACACGGAAGGCCTGCAACTGGCCGACAGCTGGTACTGGAACCAGGACGACGCTTCCCGCAAGTTCGCCAAACGCTTCTTCGAAAAATACAAGCGCATGCCTTCCAGCCTGCATGCTGCCGACTACTCGGCCGCGACGAACTACCTCAAGGCCGTGCAAACTGCCGGCACAACCGACGGTGACAAGGTCATGGCTACCCTCAAAGGCATGAAGATCGACGACTTCTACAACAAGGGCCAGATCCGCGCCGACGGCCGCATGATTCACGACATGTACCTGTACCAGGTCAAGTCGCCCAAGGAGTCGACCACGCCATGGGACTACTACAAGATGGTCGCCAAGGTTCCCGGCGACCAGGCTTTCACCACGGTCGCCGAGTCCAAGTGCGCGCTGATCAAAAAGTAATCTGAGTCCGGAAGTGGCCGCCCGCATGCGCGACCGGCCACTTTTCACTTTCCTGTTGTGATGTATTGTTGTTGTGTGAACTGACGGGCTTCCATGGAAATTTTCGGTATTCCCCATCAAGCATTTCTGGGCCAGCTGCTGCTGGGCCTGGTCAATGGTGCGTTTTACGCCATGCTCAGCCTCGGGCTGGCCGTGATCTTCGGTCTGTTGGGCGTTGTGAATTTTGCGCACGGCGCACTGTATATGCTGGGTGCGTTTGCCGCCTGGATCATGCTCGACAAGTTCGGCATCAATTACTGGGCGGCGCTGATTCTGGCGCCGCTGACGGTGGGCGCCCTCGGTGTGGTCATCGAGCGGCTTTTCCTCAAGCATCTGTACAAGCTGGACCCGCTGTACGGCCTGCTGTTGACCTTTGGCCTGGCGCTGATTTTCGAGGGCGTATTCCGCGAAATTTATGGCGCATCCGGCCAGTCCTACAACGTGCCGGAACTGCTCTCGGGTGCAACCAACCTGGGCTTCATGATCCTGCCGAACTACCGCGCTTGGGTGGTGCTGGTCTCGCTGGTGGTCTGCCTGGGCACTTGGTACCTGATCGAGCGCACGCGCCTGGGCGCCTATCTGCGGGCCGGCACCGAAAACGCCGCCCTGGTTCAGGCCTTCGGCATCAACGTGCCCATGATGGTGATGCTGACTTACGGCGCCGGCGCTGCGCTGGCTGCGCTGGCTGGCGTGCTGGCCGCGCCTATCATCCAAGTCAACCCGTTGATGGGCTCCAACCTGATCATCGTGGTGTTCGCCGTGGTGGTGATCGGCGGCATGGGCTCCATCATGGGTTCCATCGTGACGGGCCTCGGCCTGGGCATTGTCGAAGGGCTGACGCGGGTGTTTTATCCGGAAGCGTCGAACATCGTGGTGTTCGTCATCATGGTCATTGTGCTGATGTTCCGGCCTGCGGGTCTGTTCGGCAAGGAGGCCTGAGCCATGAGCACAGCCACCGCTCCTACTATCCACCAAACTCCGATGTCCAAAGCCGCCAAACTCATTCGCATCACTTACATCGCCCTGCTCGCCCTGGCGCTGGTAGCTCCCATGATCGGGCTTTACCCGGTGTTCGTGATGAAGCTGCTGTGTTTCGCCATTTTTGCGGCCGCTTTCAACCTGCTGCTCGGCTTCACCGGCCTGCTGTCTTTTGGCCACGCTGCGTTTTTCGGCTCAGCTGCCTATGTAACGGGCTGGTTCATCAAATCCCAGGGCTGGACCCCCGAACTCGGCATTGCAGCCGGTGTGATTGCTTCCGGCTTGATCGGGCTGCTGGTCGGCGCGGTCGCCATCCGGCGCCAGGGCATCTACTTCGCCATGATCACGCTGGCCATTGCACAGATGGTGTATTTCGTCTGCCTGCAGGCGCCCTTTACCGGCGGTGAAGACGGCTTGCAGGGCGTGCCGCGCGGTGCGCTGTTCGGCTTGATCTCGCTGGAGTCGGACACCGCCATGTATTACCTGGTGGTGGCAGTGTTCGTTGCCTGCTTTCTCTTTATCTCGCGCATCGTGCGGTCGCCTTTTGGCCAGGTCCTCAAGATGATCCGCGAAAACGAACCCCGTGCGATTTCGTTGGGCTATCAGGTGGACCGCTACAAGCTGCTCGCTTTTGTGCTCTCCAGCGCACTGGCTGGTCTGGCCGGCTCGCTGAAAACCCTGGTCATGGGTTTTGCCACGCTGTCCGACGCACATTGGTCAATGTCGGGTGAGGTGATCCTGATGACGCTGCTGGGCGGCGTCGGCACCTTCTTTGGCCCGGTATTCGGCGCCGGCATCGTGATCTCGCTGCAAAATCTTTTGGCTGACAAGGTCGGCTCCTGGGTCACCGTCATCATCGGCGTTATTTTTGTGATTTGCGTGCTGGCCTTCCGCAAGGGTGTGGTCGGCGAGGTGCAGGCGTATCTGGAGCGGCGCCGGCGCGCTGCAACGACAACAGTAAATTGATCGCGGGACGCAGCAGGACCGCCCAAGCAAGCACGGCTCCCCCGGGGGGGCATTCTTCTACAAGCTCGGGGAAAACGGAAGATCAGTGAGCGAAGGTGGAGGTCTAATCTTCCAGGCCGGCGGTGGACAAGGCTTCGGCAAGATGTTCAGGCAGAACCAGGTTGCCGTTGTCATCGGGTAACGCCTCGATGCTGATCACCGGCGCTGAAGAACTGACACCGCCAAACATCGTGGCAAACGCAGCAGACGCGGCATCGCGGCCTGTGGCAAAACGCACAAACCCCATGGGAATCGCCGTACCCGAGGGATCGAACAGATACCAGCGGTGGCCCACATACACCTCCACATAGGCGTGAAAGTCGGTCGGCCCCAGGGCCGGGTCGGCGCCGTAGTCAATGCCGCTGACAAAACGCGCCGGGATGTTGACCGCCCGGCACAGCGCAATCATCAGATGCGCGAAATCGCGGCAGACGCCAGCCTCGTCGATCAGCGTATCCACCGCTGTGGTGGTGCCGGTCGAGCTGTTGGGGGTGAAGGTCACACGCTGATTAACCCAGTCGCGGATCGCCTGCACCCGGCTGTAGCCCTGGCGCAGGTGTCCGAATTCCTTGACCGCCAGCCGGTGCAACCGGTCAGACTGGCAATAACGGCTGGGGTAGAGGTAAGGCAACACCTGGCCGGGCAAATGCAGCACGCCAATCTCGGACAGGTTGTCGGGCAACTCACGGTAGTGGTGCACATCGACCGTGGCCGCGTAGCTCACCGTCAGCGGGCCGGGCGCAGCGTGAAAGCGCAGGTAGCGGTTGTGGCTGACGGCATCGGTGTAGATGTCGGGCTGCAACACCTGGCTGATGCCCAGCGTCTCATACACCACGACCTGCTGACGCGTCTGCGCCGCATGAATGTTGAACACAAAGTCACAGCCGGCGTCGGCCACCTGGTAAGCGAGTTCTATTGAAAATTTGAGCCTGACCATGGGGTGCTTCCTGAAGGGGGGGCTTCAGCCGGCGGGCGCAGGCTGCAAATGGAAAAAGAATGAGGGGCGAAGGCCGCAGCAGCGTCCAAGGCCGGGCGTCACCCGCGACGGTTGATTGTGAGGAAAGAAAATGACCGCGCCGGCAAGTCGCGCCAGCGCCTCATGCCAAGCCGCCACCGCGCCTGACGCAAGCGCAGCACATCCGCCTACAGCAGAGCGGCAATCCGTGTACCGCTCCTGTTTTTATAGCTGTTTATGCCCGTCCATCATGGGCTGGAGCACAATTTGATGCCAGACGGCTCAGACCTCATCCATGAAGCGCACTTTGATACTTTTGCCCTTGACGCCGCCATTGGCGAGTTTTAGCTGCGCCTGGCTGGCCAGCGCGCGGTCCACCGCCACATAGGTCGAGAACTCGTTGACATTGATCTTGCCGACCTGTTCTCGCGTGAAGGGCGGGATGTTGCCGGCATCACCGGTCAAGGCGCCCAACACGTCGCCTGCGCGGATTTTTTCCTTGCGGCCGCCGACGATCTGCAGGGTCACCATGGGCGGCAGCAGCGGCTCGTTGCTGGCCGAGGTGAGTTCGCCCAGCTTGTACCATTCGGATTCGGTTTTTTGCAGCACCTCGATTTTTCCGACGTACCCCATCTCGTCCATGCTGGCCAAGCTGATGGCCCAGCCTTCTTCGTCGGCACGGCCGGTGCGGCCGATGCGGTGGATGTGCACCTCGGCATCCGGCGTCACGTCCACGTTGATGACCATCGCGAGTTGCGCGATGTCCAGGCCACGCGCCGCCACGTCGGTGGCCACCAGCACCGAACAACTGCGGTTGGCAAACTGCACCAGCACCTGATCGCGCTCGCGCTGCTCCAACTCGCCGAACAGCGCCAGCGCGCTAAAGCCCTGTTCCTTCAAATAAGCCACGAGCGCACGGCACTGCGACTTGGTGTTGCAAAACGCCAGCGTGCTGGCCGGGCGGAAGTGACGCAGCACCTGGGCCACCGCGCCGAGTCGGGCCTCGTCATGGTCGCTGTCGGGCACCTGGTACCAGCGTTGCTGGATTTTGGTTTTTTCGTGCTGGGCCTCTACCCTGATGGTTTGCGGCGCCTTCATGAACTGCTGGCTCAGTTTGGCGATGCCTTCCGGGTAGGTTGCAGAGAACAGCAGGGTCTGGCGCTCTTTCGGGCACTGTTTGGCGACGGTAACGATGTCCTCGAAAAAGCCCATATCCAGCATGCGGTCGGCCTCGTCGAGCACCAGGGTGTTCATGGCTTCCAGTGTCAGGTGGCCGCGGGCCAGGTGGTCCATGATGCGGCCGGGCGTGCCGACCACGATGTGGGCGCCGTTTTCCAGGCTGGCGGTCTGATTGCGCAGCGGCACGCCGCCGCACAGCACGACCACTTTGACGTTTTCCTCGGCCCGCGCGAGGCGCCGGATCTCGGTGGCGACCTGGTCCGCCAGTTCGCGTGTCGGGCAGAGCACCATGGCCTGAACCGCAAAACGCCGCGCATTAAGGTTGGCCAGAAGTGGAATCGCAAAGGCGGCCGTTTTGCCGCTGCCGGTTTTGGCCTGCGCAATCAGGTCTTTGCCAGCCAGCGCCAGCGGCAGGCTGGCCGCCTGGATCGGCGTCATGGCGAGGTAACCGAGGGTCTGCAGATTGGCCTGCATCGCAGGGTTGAGCGGCAGTGAACTGAAATCAGTACTTGCTGCGGCGGAAGTCGAAGGGGAAGAAGTCATGGGTCGATTATCGGCGCTGAGGGTTTTTCGCCGCTCCAATGGCTGCCGGGAGACCTTGCGCAGCGTCGGCAGCGGGCCGCAGCGTCCCGACTCCGCTACAAGCACAATTGATCTCCAGCCCATATTCAGACAGCGCAAGCAGCTATCATATTCATAGCTACGGGCTTTCAACCAGCCTTGTAGAACGCCCGCCGGGGCAGGCCGCACGCGCAGGCTTTAAGCTTGGTGCCATGGGCAGACGGCACCTTTTGCCCGTCGCCTCCCACCAACTTTATGCCTGACAACGACTTTCCCGCCGCCCTGGTCCAAAGCCTTGGCGTCCACGCCCTGCTGCTGTTTGCGTTGCTGCTGGCCATGCTGCTGCCGCTGACGGCCACGCTGTGGTGGCTGGCGCAGCGGTATGCGCTGCCGCGCGACACCCGCACCCTGAGCCCCGGCGCTTATTTAATGATCCGCCTGGCCACAGGTTTTGCGGTGCTGGTCGGCGGCGCGGCCCTGTTTGCCGGGATCGCCGAGGAGCTGGGGGACGGTGAGCGCGCCGGCCAGCTCGACCAGCTATTTTCCGATGCGGTGCGTGAACACACCGCCGCCTGGGCGCTGCAGGCCTTTGCCTGGATCACCCGGCTCGGTGACACCGCGACGCTGAGCGTGGTGTGCATCGTGGTGGCCGCCGCACTGCTGCTGCGCGGGCGGCGCTGGCTGGCGCTGGCCTGGGTGCTGGCGGTGAGCGGAAATGCCCTTCTCAACACCACGCTCAAGGCGCTGTTTGCCCGAACCCGGCCGCTGCATGAGAGCGGCCTGATCCAGGCCGAGGGCTGGAGCTTTCCGAGCGGGCACAGTTCCGGCTCGGTGGTGCTCTACGGCATGCTGGCCTATGTGCTGATACGCAGCCTGCCGACGGCGCTGGCCTGGCGCGCGAGCCTGCCGCTGGTGCTGCTGGCCACCGCCACGGCCTTCAGCGTGGGCTGCAGCCGGATTTTTCTTCAGGTTCACTTTGCCACCGATGTGCTGGCCGGCTTTGCCTCAGGCACGGCCTGGCTGGCCATTTGTGTGGCCAGCATCGAATGGGCCAGCCACTACCGGCGTGCGCGCAGCGGCGCCGGCGCCCCGGGCTAAGACAGGCGCTGCCCTCACTGGTGGCAGAACACCGGCCGGCGCTTTTCCAGGAAGGCGGCAGTGCCCTCACGCGCATCCGGTGAAGCCACCGCAACCATGAACTGCGCCGCCTCGATGGCCAGGCCCTCGTCGATGGACGCATTGAGCCCGCGCGTCACGGCGCGTAAGGCGGCCGTCACGGCCACGGCGGAGTTTTTGGCGATGCTGTCGGCCATCTGCAGACAGGCTGGCAGCAGTTCATGGGCCGGCACCACATGGTTGACCAGCCCGATCAGCAGGGCTTCCTCGGCGCTGATGGCGTCGCCGGTCAGGATCATCTCGTTGGCGCGCTTGCGCCCGATGTGGCGCGGCAGGCGCTGCGTGCCGCCAAATGGCGGCGGAAAACCGAGCCGGATTTCTGGCTTGGCAAAAGTCGCGTGTTCCGCCGCAATCGCCAGACTGCAAGCCTCCATGATTTCGCAGCCGCCGCCGAAAGCGATGCCGTTGACACCCGCGATGATGGGTTTCGGGTAACTCTCGATGCGCCGCGTCATGGCCTGGCCGCGCAGGACGAAGTTGCGGTATGCGGCCTCGGGCGATGCGGCGACGTCCGGCGCAAAGCCTGCGATGTCGGCGCCCGCGCTGAAGGCCTTGTCGCCCTGCCCCGTCAGCACGAGGCAACGCACGCCGTCGTCGCGCTCCAGGGCATTGAGTCTGTCCATGAGCTCGTCTATCAGTTCATAACTCAGCGCATTGAGTTTGTCGGGGCGATTCAGGGTGAGCACCACATGTTGGCCATGGCGCTCGGTTTCTATCAGCATGTTGCCTCCAGGGAGTTTCGGGCAAAGGTAGCGGGGGATGAAAATGACAGGACGCCGCAACCGAGCGGGGCGCTGACAAAGTAGGTCGCGGCTTGCGGCGTGACAAAGGACTGGCCGCTGTGCAGCACGACGTCGCTGTCCGGGCCGCGTCCGGCAAGCGCATCGCTGGTGATCCAGAGGCAACCGCCGGTGCAGGTCAGGACCTGACCGCGCCGCAGACGCAGGGGTTTCGGGATGTGCCCGAGCGTCAGCGGGGCTTGAAGGGTTAGCGGGGCAAGCATTGTGGTCTCCTTAAAAAGTGTGGTTTGATTCTTCCCTCGTACCGGCCCGCGCGGCCGGATGGTTTGTCATCCGGGGTATTCCTGCCATTCATGCCATGCTGAGTCCTTCTTCTTCCCATGCGCTGCGCGCCATGTCGCTGGACGCGATACGCGGCTTTGAATCGGCGGCGCGGCACCTGAGCTTTACGGCAGCGGCCGAGGAGCTGTGCATCACGCAGTCAGCGGTCAGCAAACAGATCAAAAACCTGGAAGAGGCGCTGGGAACGGCGCTGTTTCTGCGCGCGGCAAGGGGCTGAGTCTCACGCCGCAGGGTCGCGAGCTTTATGAGACCGCCCGAGCGGCTCTCACGCAGTTGGCTTCGGCCGTGGACCGCCTGCTGGCGGTCGACCGGGCGTCGGTGGCCGTCACCACCACACCCTCATTCGTCGCGCTGTGGCTGGCGCCCAAGCTTGCGAAATTCCAGCTGCTCGAGCCCGCCATTGACGTGCGCGTGGACGCCTCGGAGGCGCGCGTAAACCTGGAGCGCGAAGGCATGGACCTAGCCGTGCGGCTGAGCCCTGTGTTGCCCGACAGCGAAGGCCCTCCGCCCCTGCTGCAGGAGCAAGCCTTGCTGGTCGCCGCGCCGGCCATCGCGGCGCGCATCCACTGCGACGCCGACATTCTGCACACGCCGCTGCTGGTGTATCACGATCCGGCCACCCGCTTTTCCTGGATGTCGTGGACAGCCTGGTACCAGCGGCTCGGCCTCAAGCAGTCGGCCCGGCAGCCATGCCTGTATTTTTCGCAGTACGAACACGTGCTGACCGCTGCCGTGCAAGGCGCTGGCATCGCGATAGGGCGCACGCCTCTGGTGCTGCCGCTGCTGGGCAGCGGCCAGCTGAAAGTCGTCCTGCCCGGCCATACGGTGGCGGGCCTGGGTTACCGCATCGTGACCTCGGTCCACAGCGCGCAGCGGCCGGCAGTCCAGAAATTTCGCGCCTGGCTGGAGCACGAATTTGCGCGGGAAGCCATGGGCTGAAGCGACTCAATAAGTGACGACCTACTGCCAGACGCCGGTTGCGTCCAGTGCCGGGGAGGGTTCCGCCGCGCCCCAACGCAAAGGCAGCGCGGCATGCAGCCGCCTGACCGTCTGCACCCTGAGACGCAGCAGGCGCTGCGCACCGTCGAAAGCTTCCTGCTCGGGTCCGTCCCACACGATCTCGGCGCTTGCCGCCAGGTAGAGCAAATCGCCATTGGCGAAGTCGATGAACAGCAGGCCGGCACGGGGATTGACGGCCATGTTGCCCAGGGTGTTGAAGAATAAGTTGCCGAGGAAGTCCGGCATGGTGAGAGTGTTGTCGGCATCGACCCGCACAAAGCCTGGCTTGCCGCCGCGGTGCGAGACATCCACGCCGCCGGCCTGCCCGGCCTGCACGCTGTCACCAGCATAGGCGGTGGCGATGAACACGGTGTCGGCTGCCTCCACCAGGCGCCGCGCCGCCCCATCAAGCCCGGCGGAGTCATGAAGGAGAGGCTTGTGCGGCTGCTGACCACTCACATACACCGGCTGGCGAGCCTGGATGTATTTGGGGCAATTGCCAAAACTCTGGCTCACGCACACCTGAAATCCCGTCTGCGTCACGCCCTGCACCACCCCGTTCATCCGGTTGCGCCGTCGTGTATGCGGCTCAATGCCCAACATGTCCAAGGGCGCGCCGTCCGTCAGCGTGCTTTGCAGCGGGTCACCCGCCAGTGGCTGTGCGTGCAGCAGCAGGCGGCGGGGGTCCGGCGACTCGCGTTGCAGCATGGTGCTGGCGGACCGCGTGGTCAACCTGCTTGAAGAAGGCATCGATGTGGGCATCCGCATCAGCGAACTCCATGATTCCTCCCTGATTTCGCAACCCGTGAGGCATATCCGTCACGTCGTGGTGGCCAGCCCGGCCTGGCTGCGGCGCCACGGCACGCCAAGCCATCCCAGGGACCTGCTCAAGGCCAACTGCGTGCGTGTCACCGACCATGCACCGACCTGGGGATCCTTCAACGTCCGTGGCCGCCCACTGCGGCTGGCGGTGAGCGGCAATCTGGAATTCAACCAGAATGCACCCGCAGTGGCCGCCTGCGCCGCCGGCATCGGTCCCGGCAGCTTTTTTTCGTATCAGGTCGCGCCCTTCGTGAAAAGCAAACAGCTGCGCATCATCCTGGAAAATTTTGAGCCGCCGCCCCGCCCCATCAGTGTGGTCTATCCCCATGCGCGCCTGCTTCCCATGCGCGCCCGGGTTTTCATCGACTGGATTCGACATGAACTGCGGGAGTTTCGGCTCCAAGAGCCTGACTGACCCGGCATGTCAGCCTTTGTCCGGCACCATCGTCTCCAGGACCTGCATCAGAACGGGCGCAACGAGATGAAGAAATTCGACCTCTCCAGTGGGCACAGGCACCGGGCCCGGATTAGCGTGGGCCAGCCAGCCAAAATGCCTTCCATCAGAGTGAAACAGCTGGATGCCGCAAAAGCCGCGGAAATGTTTGCGGCCGGGATGCACACAGCAGCGTTCGTCCACCAGACCATCGGCGGTGACGAAAACCGGCTCGATCAACATGAATTCAAAAAACGTTTGCGTCACCGGCACCAGGTCGCGACTGGGGATGTACAGCAATTCACGGTCATGAACCATGACACGCCGGGCATGGGGGAGTTCGCACTTGTAGATAAAGGTGAAGCGGTAACCCGTGCGCGTGTTCAGAAAATCCAGGGCCACCCCCAAGCCACCGACAAGCAGGACCTTACTGAACGAATCGACTTCGACGGCCAATGCAGGGGAGGAGGCAGAAACAGAAGTCATGGAAAGATGGCTTGCAAACGCGACGCGGTGTCACATGCCCAGTCTGGGGCTTTTTCTGCCGAAAACAAACGGTGTTTGCCCGCCCGGCCGGTCGCGCCTCTGCCTTGACAGCAAAACAGCCCCACGCCCTGATGTGGCGGTCGCCTTCAGCTATCCTTTTTGTACTGAAGTCTCCGCGCCGCACAGGTTCAAGTCGCTACAGGCATGCTGCAACCTTCTGTTCCGCACCAACAGACCCTTTTATGCAAAATTTTGATTTCGACCTGTTTGTCATCGACGGCGGCAGCTGAGCTTCACCGCCGCAGCCGAGGAGCTGTGCATCACGCAGTCGGCGGTCTGCAAACAAATCAAATCCCCGGAAGACGCGCTGGGCACGGCGCTGTTCCTGCGCAGTGGCAAGGGGCTGAGCCTGACACGGCAAGGGCGCGAGGTTTATGCGAAGGCCCGCGTATCGCTGGCGCAACTGGCCTCGGCTGGAACCGCCTGCTGGCGGTCGACAGGGGATCAGTGGCGGTCACCACCACGCCCTCCTTCGCCGCGCTTTGGCTGGCACCCAAACTCGCGGGCATTCCAGTTACTGAAGCCAGCCATGAACGTGCTGTACCACCGTCACGCCAGTCTCCACAAAGCGTTGCCAACCTTTGCTACGAAGCCCCTACTTTGATGGCTGGCGCAAGTCCAGAAGGCGACCGGCCAAAGAAAACATGGTGCGCCGCGTGTTGGTGAAGTGCGGCCGCATCTGGCTGCTCCAGTCGGTGTTGCGGACCGCGAGCCACGCATCGCAGCCCAGCGTCTCTTGGGTCACCAAGTCATAACAGGCATATGACAGCGGGCCGTGGTCATGGTTGAGGTAGCGGCTGGCACGCACACAGCCCGGCACCGCCGCAAGCCCGGGCATGTGTTCGTTGTCGTACCAGCGGGCAATTTCTTCAGCCCAGCCAGTCTCGGGATCAGTCTCCACCACGTAGTGGAAAGCAGGCAACTCGCCGCTGGACGCCCCAAGGATGTCAAACATGCGCGACAGGCGCGATGTACGAACGCCGGAGGCCGAAGGAAAGTTGCGCTGAAAGGCCGATTCCAATTCAGCCAGGTTGGCTCTGTTCACCGGCCGCGGTTCCGGCAACGCGATGGATAGGTACAACATCTGAGAAGTGCCCGACCAGACGGGATGCAACTGTGCACCAGCCAGGCATGGAAAACCGGCCAGCCAGACACCGGAACACATCATGTCGGCCACCACCTGAGACGGCACGGCCGCCTGCACCAGCACAACGTCGGTTGGAACAGCCATCGTCAATGCCCGATCCGCATGGCCACCAGAAACCGCGACACCATGTTATAGGCCGCGATGGTGACGGTCAGGTCAATCATGGCCTGCGCAGTCAAACCGGCCTGGACCGATTCGAACAAGGGCGCCGGCACATCGATGTCCCGGGTCATGGCGTCGGTGAGCAGCAAGACCTTGCACTCGATACCGGAAAAAATGGGGTCTATTGCCAACTCGCGCAGTGCCGCAATTTTTTCCTCGCGGACACCGGCTTTCAGCGCATGCGGAACATGCGCATCGAACTCGTAGAGCGCCCGGTTCAGCACTGCCACACGCAAAATTACCATTTCGCGCAGATCCGCCGCCAGGCTGCTGCGATTGCGCACAGCGCTTAACAACTGCTCCCAGCCTTGTGCCATGGCAGGGCTGTTGAGCAGCACCTGGTACAGCGGCGAGACGCGGCCGCGCTCTGCCGCAATGACTGCTTCCAGTGTGGCCAGTTCTGGGCGGCTGCCGGGAAGGACAGGGTCAATTCTCATGAGCGCAATCGGGCGTTGTGGAGCGGTGCCAAGTTCTCACTCGGGCTTGATGTTCTTGGCCTTGATCACGCGGGCCCATTTGGCGGTGTCGTTCCTGAGCAGGGTGGCCAGCTCGACCGGACTGGACGCTGCGGGAACGGCGCCCGACGCCATCAGCTTGGCTGCGACAGCCTCATTGCCCAGAGTGCGCCGCACCGCGCCATTCAGACGCTCGATGTCGGCAGCCGGGGTGGCCTTGCTCGCAAACAGGGCATACCAGTTGTCGGAGTCCACGCCCTTGATACCCATCTCGTCGAAAGTCTTGACTTCAGGCAGCAGGGGATGACGCTTGGCGGCCGCGATGCCAATCGGCTTGAGCTTGCCGGCCTTGACGAAACCAATGAGACCGGGAATGTCGCCGAAGAAACCATCCACATGGCCGGCAACCACGTCCGTGATGGCAGGTGCCGCGCCTTTGTAGGGTACATGCAGCAGTTTGGCCTGGGTGGCGTCGGCCAGCAGTTCCATTGCCAAGTGCGGCACGCTGCCTATGCCCGACGAGGCCATGGTCGCACCTTTGGATTGCTGTCGGGCATTGGCGACGAACTCGGCACCGGTGTTGGCTGGGTTGGTGGCATTAACCACCAGCAGTTCGACGTTGTTGACGACCAGCGATACCGGCGCAAGATCACGCACCGGGTCGTACGGCAACTTGTCGTACAACGGCGGATTGATGGCCACCGCGCCCACGCTGGTCAGCCACAGGGTCTGACCGTCGGGCGCCGAGCGCGCCACATATTCCGCCGCAATCGCGCCATTGGCGCCTGCCTTGTTTTCCACGATGACCTGGTGGCCCAGCTCCTTGCCGAGCTGCTCGCCAATGGCGCGCGCTACAAAATCCACGGGCCCACCGGACGGAAACGCCACCACGATCCGGGTTATTTTTCCCTGGGCCAAAGCCGGCAGACCGACACCCAGCACTGTAGCGGTCAGAAGAGCGAGAGCGGACCGGCGCTGAAAAGTTTTTTGTCTCATAGTCATTTTCCTTCTATTGATCAATCGCAACGAACAGACATACCCCCATCAACCACCAGCTCGGTGCCAGTGATGAAGCGGGCTTCCCCGGAAGCCAGAAAAAGTGCCGCGTTGGCGGTGTCGCGACCGTCGCCCATGAAGGGCAGCGGAATACGCGATTGCCGCTGCGCCAGCAGCGCGCTCACGTCACCGCCGGTGCGCTGTTTAGCCAGCCGCACATCAACCATGGGGGTATAGAGCTGGCCCGGAACCACGGTGTTGACGCGTATGCCGGCCTTGGCATACTGAACCGCCACCACGCGGGAAAACTGGATCACGCCAGCCTTGGCCGAAGCGTAGGCCACCTGGGCCGCGCCAGTCCAGCGCGTGCCGGAAGTGGACGCAATGTTGACGATCGCCCCGCTACCCTGACGTTCCATGCCCGGCAACACATGTTTGCAGGTCAAGAAGACGCTTTTTAGATTGTGGTCCATCTGGGCTTGCCAGGCTTCCTCGCTCAGCTCGACCGGCCCGCCCGCCGCTGAGCCGCCCACGTTGTTGACCAGCACGTCGATGCGCCCAAAACGCTCCAGACACTGGGCTACCACTGCAGCCACCGCATCGAGTTGCGTGACATCGCAGCTCGCGGTGGTGATCTCGCCGCCGGCCTCTTCGACCAGGCGCACGGTTTCCTGCAAGCGTTCAAGGTCGCGGTCCACCGCGAACAGGCGTGCGCCTTCCTGCGCAAAACGCACGGCAATGGCGCGCCCATTGCCCCAGCCCGGGCCTACCGAGCCGGCCCCCGTGACCAGCGCCACCTGACCTTGAAGGCGTCCGGCTACAGCCGCGCCGCTCATGCCTCAAACCTGTAAAACCGCTGCGGGTTGCGCACCAGCAATGCCTCGAGGGCCGGCAAGGTCGGCGCGATCAACGCCAGCAAGTCCACCAGCTGCCCGTCGTCAGGGACATGGTGGTGATTGGGATGCGGCCAGTCGGTGCCCCAGAAGCATTGTTCCGGAAACTCCTGCAGGAGGTGGCGCGCCAGCGCCACACCCTCGGCATACGGGGCACCCGGAGACACGCGGTCCACCCCGCTGACCTTGACATGAAAGCGGGGGTCTTCAAGAAGCGTGCACAACGCACGGAAATCAGCATGGTTCTCGCCGAGCGTCGCATCGACCCGCGCGATGTGGTCGATCACCACCGGCACGGCCGACTGTTTGAGCACCGGCGCAAGTTCATGAATCAGGCTGCTTTCGAAATGCACCTGCAGGTGCAAGCCCAGAGGCGCGAGGCGCTGCGTCAGCGCGACCACCTGCGCCGGTGTGGCGCCCTGCCCCAGATGCTTCATGAAATTGAACCGCACGCCGCGAAAGCCGGCCGCCTGCAAGCGATGCAGCTCGGCATCGCTGACGGTGTGCGGAACCAGCGCCACGCCGAGGTAACGTCCACCGCCTGCGCGTATCGCGTCCTCGACCACGCCGTTGGCAAAACCATGCACCAGCGACTGCACGATCACGCAGCGTGTGATGCCCAATTTCCGGTGCAACGCAAAAAGCGTTTCCTTGGACGCATCAGCCGGCGCGAGGGCACTGTCGGGGGAGAAGGGAAACGCCGCAGCCGGGCCAAACACATGCACATGGGCATCGCAGGCGCCGGGCGGCAAGTGCAGCCTGGGTGTGGACGGCTTGCGCATGTAAGTCAAAACAGCTTGGGACATGCGCCTATTCTGGTCGGGAACACCCGTTTTTATCCAACACTTTTATCAATATCAGTTATTTAATAAACCATTGGACTAAACTTCTGCCCTGACAATCCGGAGCCCGCCATCGATCTGCGCCGCCTTGAATATTTTGTCGCCGTCGCAGAAGCCGGGAGCTTCAGCCAGGGCGCGGCGGCGCTGCACATGTCGCAGCCCGCGCTCAGCCAGCAGGTCGCCCTGCTGGAGCAGGAGACCGGCCAGCGCCTGTTCACACGCACCGGCCGCGGCGTGGAGCCCACCGAAGCCGGGCTGGCGCTGCTGGTCCACGCGCGCGGCATTTTCGAGCTGGCGGAAAAAGCCCGCGTGGACATGCGCGAACGGGAGCTCACACCCAGCGGGCGCATCACCATCGGCCTGCCGCCGCGCGTGGCGCATGCGATGACTGCGGACATGGTCCAGCGTTTTCGCAGCGAGTTTCCCGATGCCGCCATCAGCGTCGCCGAAGGCCTGAGCATTCGCCTGCGCGAATGGCTGGTCGCCGGCCGGCTCGACGTCGCCGTGCTGTTTGACCCGCCCGCCTCGCCGCTGCTGCACATGGAAACCCTGGTGCGTGAGCCGCTGGTGCTCATGGCCACCACCCTTCTGCCAACGCGCATGCGTCTGGCCGAAGTCGCTGCCCTTCCGCTGGTCCTGCCAAGCCGGCCCAACGCGCTGCGCCAGTTGCTGGAAAAGGAAGCCCAGCCCAAAGGCCTGACGCTGAAGGTGGTGGCCGAGGTCGACTCGATCCAGACCGTGCTGTCGCTGGTGGCGCGCGGCGTGGCGGCCACGGTGCTGCCGGCCAGCTCACTGCGCGAATGGACCCACGGCGCGCCACCATCCATTGCCGCGATTTATGCGCCGGTGATCCGCAACCGCCTGGTACTGGCGGTTCCCAGGGCCCGGCCGGCGACCCGGCTGAGCCGTTTTGTCGTGCAGCTGACGCGGGAACTGGCCGAAAGCCACTACGGCCAGGATGCACAGGCGCATTGAAGCCCGGTACAGCCAGCGTCCGATGAGCGCGCAGCCAAGCATCAAATCAGGCTCCAGCCCTTATCTATCCGGCGCAAGCAGCTATCATTTTTATAACAAATATCCCGCACAATGCGGGTTCAAGCCACTGCAGGCATGCTCAGGCAGAACTCCAGTAAAGAAACATATGCAAACTTTTGACTTTGACCTGTTTGTCATCGGCGGCGGCAGTGGCGGTGTGCGCGCCGCGCGCATGGCGGCCCAACGTGGGGCGCGTGTGGCGCTGGCCGAGGTGGCGGCCATGGGCGGCACCTGCGTCAACGTCGGCTGTATCCCGAAAAAACTTTATAGCTACGCCGCCCACTATGCCGAATCCTTCGAGGAGTCGCACGGTTTCGGCTGGGCCGGCGAAGCACCGGTTTTCAACTGGGAGGTGCTCAAGACGAACCGCGCCAAGGAGATCACCCGCCTGAACGGCATCTACCAAGGCCTGCTGGCCAGCGCCGGTGCCACCATCATCACCGGCTGGGCCACGCTGGTGGACGGTCACACCGTCAAGGTCGATGAAAAAACCTTCACCGCCAAAAACATCCTGATCGCCACCGGCGGTACACCGACGGTGCCGGCCGTGACGGGGCGCGAACACATCGTGACCTCGGACCAGATGTTCGACCTGGCGCCTTTTCCGAAGCGTCTGCTGGTCGTCGGCGGCGGCTACATCGCCTGCGAGTTCGCCTCTATCTTCAACGGCCTGGGTGCCGAAGTGATTCAGGTGCACCGCGGCGAAAAACTGCTGACCGGCTTCGACGATGACGTGCGCAGCTTTGTCGCCGTCGAGATGGCCAGGTCCGGCGTCCGGCTGCAGTTCGGCGCCGAAGTCGCCGCCATCGGAAAAGCCGCCGATGGTCTGACGGTCGAGATCAAGGGTGGCGCCGCGGCCTTCGCTGTGGACGCCGTCCTTTACGCCACCGGGCGCGTACCCAACACCAGCGGCCTGGGCCTGGAGTCCGCCGGCGTCAAGCTCAATGCCAAAGGCGCCATCGAGGTCAACAGCCACTACCAGAGCTCGCTGCCCTCTGTCTATGCGCTCGGCGACGTGACGGCGCGCCTGCAGCTCACACCGGTGGCGCTCGGCGAGGCCATGGTGGTGGTGGATCACCTGCTGGGTGCTGCCGCCGGCAAGAAGCCGCGAAGCATGAGTTACGAGTTTGTGCCGACGGCGGTGTTCACGCACCCCAATGTCGGCACGGTCGGTTATTCAGAGGCCGACGCGCGCAAGGAATTCGGTCAGGTCACGGTGTTCCGCGCCGATTTCAAGGCGCTCAAGCACACCCTGAGCGGCAGTGGCGAACGCACGCTGATGAAACTGCTGGTCGACGATGCGACCGACCGCGTGGTCGGCCTGCACATGGTGGGACCGGATGCTGGCGAGATTGTTCAGGGTTTTGCGGTGGCGATGAAGGCCGGCGCCACCAAAGCCGTGTTCGACAGCACCATCGGCATTCACCCGACAGTGGCAGAAGAATTTGTCACCATGCGCGAGCCGGTGAAGGCCGCGCCGGCTTCAAAGGCTTAGGCGGCCTCGTCGGACTCTGGCGCTAGCACGATGTTGGCGCGTTCAATCGCCGCATCAAAAGCAGCCAGATCGGCATCGGCCTGGAAGGCGGCACGCGTGTCCAGCGGGTGAAACACCTGATGCTGCAGCCGGCGCAGTGAATCCGATTTCTCCATCGCCTCCAGCACCTGCTGGGGCGCCATCATCAGCGCAAACGGATTGGCAAGCGGGGTATCGATTCTCATGGTAGCTCCTGGGATGAGTCCGTGGCACAGCGATGTGTGGATGGCTGTGACTGTAGGAGAGACTTGAAATTTCGGCTAGTCAGCAAGCAGCCAGATCGCATGTAGGCGTCCGGCTGACACACGCATCGCCGCGTCCGACACGTCAGAAAGCCCGTTCTCCCAAGTGCCAGGCGCCACGCACGATGGGCATGCCGCCACTTTTTCGCACGCGGATCAGGTCGGCGCGCAGGCCGGGCGCCAGCTCGCCGCGGTCGGTCAGGCCAATCGCGTGGGCCGGGTTGCGGGTGACGGTGTTGACGGCTTTCGGCAGACTCCAGCCTGCGGTTTCGCACAGCAGAAAGGCCGATTGCAGCAGACTGGCAGGCACGTAGTCAGAAGAAAAGATGTCCAGCAGGTCGAGCCGGGCCAGCTCGGCCGCCGACACATTGCCCGAGTGCGAACCGCCCTTCACAAGGTTGGGCCCGCCCATCACGATGGCAATGCCCGCATCACGTGCCGCCTGCGCCGCTGCCACCGTGGTCGGAAATTCCGAGATAGCGATGTTTTCCTCGCTGGCCTGTTCAACATGGCCGACTTCGGTGTCGTCATGGCTGGCCAGCGGCAAGCCGCGCGCATGGCTGGCGGCAATCACGGCGGCGCGATTCGGGATGGCGTAGCGCAACTGGTGCGCCGTGAGTTCCGCCACCAGCGCCTCGTACTGCGCATCGTCGAAGCGGCCGTAACGCTCGGAATAACGCCGGTATTTGGACAGGTCGCGCCACTGGCGCTGGCCCGGCGTGTGGTCCATCACGCTGACCAGCTCCAGCAGCGAGTCGTCGGCATAGCGCTCGAAAACCTCGACGATGTCGGGCGCCGAAATTTCGCAGCGCAGGTGCAGCAGATGCTCCACCCTAAGCAGGCCTTCACCCCGGCACTCGTGCAGCGCCTGGATGGAGACATGCTGGGTCTGGCTGCGGGCGCCGCCGCGGTCCATGTCGCCGATCACGATGGAATCGAGCACCGTGGTGATGCCGGCGGCGGCACACAAGGCGTCATGCATGACGGTGGCCGAATGGGCATTCCACAACACACCGGGGCGTGGCACCAGGTGTTTCTCGAGGTTGTCGGTATGCAGTTCAACCAGGCCCGGCAGCAGCCAGTCGCCAGCCCAGTCTTCAGCACTTGCCACAGAGGTATCGCCGCTGTCTATGGATTGGATGTTTGGGCCCTCGATCACCATGCAACCGGTGAATTCCTCCTTGGCGGTGACTATCCTGGCGTTCTTGATAATGCGTTGCGTCATGTGTGATTTCCGGTTCAGTGGGAGGGGCGATGCTGTTCAACGTCAAAGCAGCGGCTCGCCACCGCTTCGCGGACCTCGTCGTCGTGAAAAATTCCGATGATGGCCGCGCCCCGGTCACGCGCAGCCCGGATCAGGTCCACCACAACGGCGCGGTTGTCTGCATCCAGCGAGGCGGTCGGTTCGTCCAGCAGCAATACCGGCTGGCCGGCGATCAGGCCGTGTGCAATGTTGACGCGTTGCTGCTCACCGCCGGAAAAAGTCGCGGGCGGCAAATGCCACAGCCGCTCCTGCAGGTTCAGGCGCGCCAGCCACTGCGCGGCCTGGTCGCGTGCCTCTTCGGCCGCCACACCGAGCCGGCGCAGCGGCTCGGCCACGATATCCAGCGTGGAGACACGCGGTATCACGCGCAGAAACTGCGACACATAACCCAGCGTGCGGCGCCGCACTTCCAGCACCTCGCGAGGTTCGGCATGCGACAGACTGACCCATGCCTCGTCGTGGCGCACACGCACCTCGCCGGCGCTGGCGCTGTAGTTGCCGTACAGACAGCGCAGCAAGGAGCTTTTGCCACTGCCGGAATGGCCGGTCAGCGCCAGGCATTCGCCGGGAAGGACGCTGAGGTCTATGCCAGAAAAGACCGGCAGCTCGAGCCCGCTGCGACCGTGCAGGGTGAAGGTTTTTGAAAGTTGGGTGGTTTCAAGCAGGGCAGTCATGATGGGATCGCGTGAGGAATGTCGAAGGGGTGGCCTCAAGGGGTGAGCACCGAGGACACCAGCAATTGCGTGTAGGCGTGCTGCGGGTCGTCGAGAACGCGGTCGGTCAGCCCCTGCTCGACCACCTGTCCGTCCTTCATGACAAGCATGCGGTGCGCCAGCAGGCGCGCCACCGCCAGGTCATGGGTCACGATCACCGCCGCGAGCTGGAGCTGGTCCACCAGATCGCGCAGCAGGTCGAGCAAGCGCGCCTGGACCGACACATCAAGCCCGGTTGTCGGTTCGTCCATGAACACCAGCCGCGGGTGTGTGACCAGGTTGCGCGCAATCTGCAGGCGCTGCTGCATGCCGCCGGAATAGGTGCCAGGCAGGTCGTCAATACGGTCCACGTCAAGCTCGACACGCTCCATCCAGTCAAGTGCCTGACCGCGCAGCTTGCCGTAGTGGCGGCTGCCCAGGGCCATCATGCGTTCGCCGATGTTGGCGCCACCCGAGACATTCATGCGCAATCCATCGCGTGCGTGCTGTTCGACAAAACCCCAGTCTGTGCGAGCCAGCCAGCGCAGGCGAGCCTCGGACAGATTCGCGAGATTTACCAAACCGGCTGCGCTGCGGGCGGGCGCAGCGCCGGCGGCACCGGCCTCCTCCCGCACGTCGTAATGCACCGAGCCGGCGTCACAGGCCAGGCGTGCGGCCAGCAGGCGCAGCAAAGTCGATTTTCCGGAACCGGATTCACCGACCACCGCCAGCACTTCGCCGGGGTAAAGGTCAAAACTCACATCGCGGCAGGCCCAGCGCAGGCGGTTTGCCTGCATGAACTGTTTGCCGGCGCCGCGCACAGACAGAAGAAGATCGCTGTTCATCGTGCGCCCTCCACACCGGCTCGCGTCAGCACATCGGGCATCTGCACCGCCTGTTGCGTCCCGGTGTGCCCGGTATCGCGGCGCTCGCCGCAGTAGTCGCTGTCCGAACAGACAAACAGGCGACTGCCTGCGTCGTCCACAATCATTTCATCGAGAAAGCTGTCGGCCGCGCCGCACAACGCGCAGGCATGGTCCCAGCGCTGCACCTCGAACGGGTGGTCTTCGAAATCTAGGCTGCGCACAGCGGTGTAAGGCGGAATCGCGTAAATGCGTTTTTCCCGCCCGGCCCCAAAAACTTGCAGCGCCGGATTCATGTGCATCTTGGGGTTGTCGAATTTTGGTATTGGCGAGGGCGACGTCAGGTAACGCCCGTTGACCAGCACCGGGTAGTCGTAGGTCTTGGAGATCGCGCCGAGTTGGGCAATGTCTTCGTAAAGCTTCACGTTCATCAGTCCGTACTCGGCCAGCCCATGCATGGTGATGGTTTCGTGGCGGCGTGGTTCGAGACGAAACAGCGGCTCTGGCATGGGCACCTGGTAGACCATGATCTGGCCTTCCTTCAGGGCGGTTTCAGGAATGCGGTGCCGGGTCTGGATGATGCTGGCTTCCGTCGTTTTTTCGGTGGTTTTCACGCCGGTGGTGCGCGCAAAAAATCTCCGGATGTTGACTGCATTGGTCGTGTCGTCGGCGCCCTGGTCGATCACCTTGAGCACATCCTCGCGCCCGATGATGCTGGCGGTGACCTGCACGCCGCCTGTGCCCCAGCCGTAGGCAAAAGGCATTTCGCGTGAGCCGAAAGGCACCTGATAGCCGGGGATGGCCACGGCCTTTAGCATAGCGCGCCGGATCATCTTCTTGGTGCGTTCGTCCAGAAAGCCGAAGTTGTAGTTCTCGTCCATCATGCGGCTTTCTGTATCGTGGTCACCGTCTGCCCAGGGGTTGTTTCCCCCTGGTCGGTCTGCTTTTCCTGCGCGTGGGCGGCTCGCAGCTTGCGCACCAGTTCCAGCTCGGACTGGAAGTCCACGTAATGCGGCAGCTTCAGATGCTGCACAAAACCGGAGGCCTCAAGGCTGTCCGCATGCGACAGCACAAACTCTTCGTCCTGCGCGGGAGAGGTCACCAGTTCGCCCAACTCGCGCGCGCGCAGCGACCGGTCCACCAGTGCCATGGCCATGCTTTTACGTTCGGCCCCGCCGAAGGCCAGGCCGTATCCCTGGGTGAACTGCGGTGGATGCTCCCGGTTACCGGCAAACTGGTTGATCATCTGGCACTCGGTCAACTCGATGTCCCCAATGTCGATGGCAAACCCGAGTTCGTCGGCCTGGATTTCCACCGCGACCTTGCCGCGCCGGATTTCACCGGCAAACGGATGGCTGTTGGCATAACCGCGCTGGGTGGAATAACCCAGCGCCAGCAGCCAGCCTTCGTCACTGCGCGCCAGTGCCTGCAGGCGCAGCGGACGATCGGCCGGGAACATCAGCGGATCACGCGTCAGGTCGCCGGGCTGCGCCTGCGCGCCTGGCTGCGGGGTTTCCATCAGGCCCTCGCGCGCCATCAGTTCATTGACACGTGGCATGCTGTCCGGCAAGGTCTGCGCTGGTTCGGCGGGCGTGTGCTGCGGCAGCTCATCGTCGTTTTCGGCGAGCAGGGCAAAGTCAAGCAGGCGCTGGGTGTAGTCGTAAGTAGCGCCCAGCACCTGGCCGCCGGGAACATCCTTGAAGGTCGCCGAGACCCGGCGTTCCAGTTGCATGCGTGCGGTGTCCATGGGCAGGCTGTAACCAAAACGCGGCAAGGTGGTGCGGTAGGCGCGCAACAGAAAAATCGCCTCGACCAGGTCACCGCTGGCCTGCTTGATCGCGAGCGCGGCCAGCTCCGGGTCGTAGAGCGAACCTTCCGACATCACACGGTCCACCGCCAGCGGCAACTGCTCGCGGATCTGCGCCACCGACAGGGCCGGCAGCGTAGTGTCGCCGCGGCGCTGCGCAGCCAGCAGACGCCAGGAGGCTTCGATGGCGGCGGTGCCGCCCTTGACTGCAACGTACATGGCTAGGCCTCCTGACGAGCCGCCTCAAAGGCGGCCTGCGCCCCCTCGGGGGGCAGCGAACAAATGTGAGCGCGGGGGTTCATGCAATTCCCTCCAACCGGCGTACACGGGTGGTGCGCGGCAAACCCAGCGCGGTATCCGCGCAGGTAAAAACAATGTCCACACCTTGCGGGAAGGCTGCATGGTTGGCCTGCCACTGGGTCCAGAAACTTTCGGGCAGGCCGGCAAGCCGAACCGTCTGCATCTCGCGTATGCCTGGGCCATGCCATTCCACCGCCGGGCCATCGCTCATGGACGCAACCTCGATCAGCAAGGTGGCCGCCTGCTCCGGGAACTCCACAGACCCCGCCGAAAATGCATAAAGCGGGGGCATGGCAGCAGCGTCAGCGATCACCGCGAAAGTCGCTTGTTCGGGCGAGTCCGCCAGCGTAGCGCCGCTATGAAAACGCAGCCAGTCAGCGGCACTTTCAGGTTGCTGCCACCAGACCGGTGTATCGTCATCGCTCAGCGCCAGCAACAGGTGCGCCATCGCCGGGCCGAGGCCAAGACCGGGGACCGGACGGCCGATGACTCTGGGCTGTCCCGGCCGCGAGAGCGCCTCCAGCACACCCCGGAAAGCCGCCTGGGCCTCGTGCACCGGGTCGACAAAACCGGAGCTCAGTGGCTGCTGCTGATTCATGCGTCACCCCGCACAAAGGTAAAAAATTCGACTTTGGACGTGGCGGCCGAACGGCTCGTGGCCTCGCGCTGCAACGCCTGCCGTTGCTGCATGGGCGCAATGAAGTCGCGCTGCAGCCGGGCCTGGCGCGTCTCGTCCTGCAGCAGCGCGTCGAACAGTGCCACCAGCTCGGCCTTGCGGCGGTCGCGTCCCAGCGTGTAGCCGACGCCCAGCGCACCGGCGCCCACCCGTACCGCACAACGCGTGACGGTGGCCTCGCCGAGGTTGAAGGCATCGCCGGTGCCACCGACCCGGCCCCGCAACATGACCATGCCCGGCTCGGGCGGCCGGACATGTTCGACGGGTGGCAGGTCGCCGAGTGTCGTCAGCGCCTGCTCCAGTTCGTCCCGTCGGGCACGCGACAACACGCCCAGCCAGCGCTTGCGGGCGGCCTGGTTTTCATGATCAGCCTGGTTTGTCATACAGATGTCTAAATCAGTCACTAGAGTTGACAGCAGTGCAAGAAAAGCTGCACATCGAATGCAAGAGAAGCCTAGTTCAACCGGACAACATGACCAAATGATGACAAGCGAACGTACTTTTCCCAGCGCTCCCGGCAGACGCAGCGGCGTGGCGGTGTGGAAGCAGATTGCCGACACACTGAGCACGGAAATCCGCAACCGCGCCTTCTCCGCCAGCGGCCGTCTGCCCAGTGAAAATGAACTCTCGCTACGTTTTGGCGTGAACCGCCACACCCTTCGCCAGGCTGTCGCGGCCCTGCAGCTTGATGGCCTGGTGCGCATCGAGCCGGGACGCGGCACCTTTGTCCAGCACGAGCTGCTTGACTACGTGTTATCGCGCCGGACCCGCTTCAGCGAGAACCTGCAGCGCCAGGGACTGCTTCCCAGCAAACAGTTGCTGACCGCCCGCGAAATGACTGCCCCGGAGCGTGCCGCACACGAACTCCGGCTGGACAAGGGGACCAAGGTGCTGATGGTGGAGATGCTGGACGAAGCCAACAACCAGCCGATTGCGCTGGCCACCGCGTACTACCCCGCCGCACGATTTGCCGGCTTGCTGGAGATGCTCAACGACGGAACCAGCACCACGGACATCCTGCGACATTTCGGTGTCGCCGACTACGTGCGCGCGGAAAGCCGCATCACCACACAAATGCCCTCCGATGAAACCGCACGCCTGCTCAAGCAGGCCACCAGCCGACCGGTGCTGAGTGTCGAGTGTCTCGACGTGGACATGGACGGACGGCCCATCAAATATGGCGAGACGGTTTTCTGCGGTGACCGGGTGCAACTGGTGGTCAGCGCCGGTCGGGACGCAGGAGAAAGCGCATGAGTGCGCGTTACGCGATTTATTTTTCGCCGGCCAAACACTCTGCCTGGTGGACCTTCGGTGCGCACTGGCTCGGCCGCGATGAACACGGCGACACCGAACGGCCTCAGCCTGAGGCGCTTGGGATCAGTCCCGCAGAGCTGACAGGCATTACGGCCGAGCCGCGTCGTTATGGATTTCACGCCACGCTCAAAGCCCCTTTTCACCTTTCGGCCGGCCACGACGAGGCCGACGTGGTCGCGCGCCTGGGCCGTCTTGCACAGACGCTGGCATCCGTGACACTGGGTCCCCTAAAGCTAGCCAATCTGGGCAACTTTATGGCTTTGGTCCCCGAGGCTGCGCCGGAAGGTTTGCAGTCGCTGGCTGCAGCCTGCGTCACCGACCTGGACGACCTGCGGGCGCCACTGAGCGAGGCGGAACTCGCCCGCCGTCAAAGTGCCGGACTTGATGCGCGTGAAAGAGAGTTGCTGGCGTTGCATGGCTATCCGCATGTGCTGGAGCGGTTTCGCTTCCACATGACGCTGACCGGGCCGGTCGACATGGCGGCAGCCGAACGCGTCAGCGAGGTCCTTGCCCGCGACGTGGCATGCCTCAATCTGGAGGCTCCCCTGACACTGGACCGGCTCTGTCTGTTTGTCGAACGAAAACCCGGGGCGCCGTTTCAGCGCGTCATCGACATCCGCTTGCGCGCATGAGCACCGCGCAAAAGACCGGCGCCTGGGTATTTATTTGCGGGCCGTCTGGTTCGGGCAAGGACAGCGTGATCGCGTATGCACAACAGGCGCTTGCGGCCCGGAGCGACATCGTCTTCACACGGCGCTTCGTCAGCCGTCCTGTGCACGCGGGCTCCGACCACGATGCGCTGACGCCAGCGGCTTTTGCTGCGCTGGCACAGGCGGGTGGCCTGAGTTGGCACTGGCGGGCCCACGGCTTCTCATATGGCATCGCCAGGCACTATGACGAAGCCGTCGGGGCGGGATGCCTGGTGATCGTCAACGGATCACGCGAGCACGTCAATGGTTTGCCAGCTTCGCCCGACCGGCTTGTGCTTCACATCACTGCGGAGCCGACGGCACTGGCCCAGCGCCTGTTGCGGCGCGGCCGCGACAGCGCCGAAGCGGTGGCACGGCGCCTGGAACGCAACGCGGATTTCGACGCCATGCCCGCCGACTGTGTGATTTTTAACGACGGCGAGCTGGCTGACGCTGGCCGGCAGCTTGCAAACTACCTGGAAGAATCCACCCTGTCGGCAGACGCGGGGCCCACGCAGCGGGCGCGCTGAAGCACAGCGGCATAGTGTGTCCAGTCGGGCGTTGAAGCCTCCGGAATTTTGACGCCATCGTCCCAGCGCCGTAGCGCCACCGCATCGGCGGCAAACGCCTGATCGATGAAGGCCGCGGCTTCTTCCGCCGAGAAAGGCCCGCCTTGCAACGCCAGGCTTCGTTGGGAAGCCGGCGACAGGCCAGCCCAGTAGCCCGGGTCTGCCTGGCACAGGTAACGCTTGGCATCCACATGCATGCGTATCGGTGCCAACACGGCATCCGGAAACACATCTCGCAAAAACGGCAGCGCCATGAACTGGTGCAGGTCGTCCACTCCCACAGATTTTGGGCGCTGTTCGGGGGCGAGCAAATGTCCCAGGTCATGCAGCAGCGCCGCCGCGATCAGCGCCGGCGTCGCTCCCGCCTGCTCGGCCAGTTGCGCGCACTGCAGCGCGTGCTGTTGTTGGGTGACGGCCTCGGACCCGTATTGCACCGCTCCGTTCGTATGGAACAGCTCCGTGATCTCATCAAGTGTCAACGCCATGTTGCCCGCTTCTAAACCAGCGCCTTGCGTATGCGTGCCGAGATCAGGTCGATGACACTGACGGTGACCACAATGATGATCATCACGGCGCAGGTTTCGGCGTACTGGAAACCGCGGATGATTTCCCACAGCACCACGCCGATGCCGCCAGCCCCCACCATGCCGACCACCGAGGCAGAGCGCACGTTCGACTCGAAGCGGTACAGCGTGTAGGAGATCCACAGCGGCAATACCTGAGGAATCACGCCGTAGAGGATCTCCTCCAGCGCATTGGCGCCGGTGGCGCGTATGCCTTCTACCGGCTGCGGGTCAATCGACTCCACGGCTTCCGAAAACAGCTTGGCCAGGATGCCGGTGGTGTGGATCCAGAGCGCTAGCACGCCGGCAAACGGCCCCAGCCCCACGGCCACAATGAACAGCATGGCAAAGACCATCTCGTTGATGGCGCGCGCCGCATCCATCAACCGACGCACCGGCTGCCGCACCCAGACCGGCGCGATGTTGGCGGACGACAGCAGCGCCAGCGGTACCGCGCAGACCACCGCCAGAGCCGTGCCCCACAAGGCGATCTGCACTGTGATCACCATCTCATGCAGGTAGCTGCGCCACTCCTTGAAGTTGGGCGGAAAAAAACTGGCCGCGTATTCGGCCATGTTGCCGGAGTCGCGCAGCAGGTCCAGCGGGCGCATGTCGGCGCCCTGCCAGGACAGGGCCAGCAATCCCAGCAACACCCCCCAGGCCATCAGGCCCAGCAGGCTGGTGCGCGGCATGTCCGGCAGCGCAGGCGGCGTTGGCACCGGCAGGCGCGCAGTGGTACTCACAGCGCCGCTCAGTTCTTGGCCAGCTCGGCGAGCTTGCGGTCAATCTCGGCGACCTTGGCCTGCTTTTCGGCGCCAGGCAGGTTGGCGTCGGCCTCGAACTTGTTGCGTTCCTTGAACAATTCAAGTTGGCGGATCGGAATCAGCTGGGCGTTGGTGGAAGGCTTGAAGGCCGACAGCTTGGAGATTCTCATCAGCACGTCTTTTTCCTGCTGGCCGCCCTGGCCATACGTGTAGAAAAAGTCCTTGAGCTTTTGCTGCGTGACGGCAGGAAGGTCCTTGCGCATGACCAGCGGGTCCAGCGGAATCAGCGGCGAGGTCCAGACCACGCGAATATCCTTGAATTTTTCGGGCAACTTGTCCTTGACCTTGTCCAGATTCTCGCTGTTGTTGGTAGCCACATCGACCTGCTTGTTGGCGACCGCCAGGGCGTTGCTTTCGTGGTTGGCGCCTCGCGACACCTTGAAGGCTGTCTTGGCATCGATCTTGTTTTGCGCGAAAACATAGTAGCTGGGCACCAGGAAACCCGAGGTGGAGTTGGGATCGCCATTGCCGAAAGACAGACTCTTGGCGTTCTTGAGCACGTCGTCCAGATTCTTCAGGGGGCTGTCCTTGTGCACGATCAGGTGCGAGTAATAACCCTGGGTGCCGTCGGCGTTGACCATCTGCGCAAACACTTCGCCATTGGCGCGGTCCACGGCCTCCATGGCTGATTTGTTGCCAAACCATGCCACATGCACCTTGTTGAAGCGCATGCCTTCGATGATGCCGGCGTAGTCAGGCGCAAAAAAGGCATTGACCTTGTAGCCGGTCTTTTTCTGCATGTCGTCGATCAGCGGCTGCCAGTCGGACTTCAGGTTTTGCGACGACTCGGTGGAGATGATGCCGAAGTTGATCTCCTTGAGGTCCTGCGCATGGACGGGCGCCAGCACGAGCAGCGCCGCAGCGGCCAGTCCGGTCAATAGATTTTTGATCATGGTAATTCCTTGAAAAGGTGGGTATGCAAAGGTGAGATCAGGCAGCCTGCGCCATCGGCGTCGGCCAGGCCAGGTGGGGAACCGGTTTGACCTTGTCTTCCAGGCTGGAGATGGCATCGCCCAGGGACAGGATGTCGTCGGCTTCGGCGCCGTACAGGTCGCGCAGCACGGCAGGCGTCAGGCCCACGGAGGGGCCGTCGTACACCACCTTGCCCTGGTGCAGGGCGATGGTGCGGGCGCAGTATTTCATGGCCACATTGACCTGGTGCAGTGACACCACCACCGTGCAGCGGTCTTCGCGGTTGATGCGCGCGAGAATGTCCATCACCTTGCGCGAGGACTCCGGGTCCAGCGAGGCAATCGGCTCATCGGCCAGCACCACTTTGGCGCCCTGCACCATCGCGCGTGCAATCGCGGCGCGCTGCTGCTGGCCGCCCGACAGGGTGGACGCGCGCTGGGCAAAACATTCGGCAATACCGACCCGGCGCAGGGCTTCGATGCCCCTGGCTTTTTCTTCGGGTGTGAACCAGCGGATCAGGCTGCGCCACATCGGCACCCGGTGCAGGGTGCCGGCCAACACGTTGACCAGCACCGGCAGGCGGCCAACCAGGTTGAACTGCTGGAACACAAAACCGATGCCGGAACGCACGGAGCGGATGTTGGCGGCGATTTTCCCATTGCTTTGCACCGTGCGGCCATGGATCACAATCGAGCCCTGCCCGGTCGAATCGCCGGCCATCAGGCCCGCCATGTGCCGCAGCAGGGTGGATTTTCCCGAACCCGAAGCCCCGATCAGCGCCACCATTTCGCCTGGCGCAATACTCAGGTCGACCTGTTGCAGCGCCTTGCGGCCATTGCCAAATGTCTTGCTCAGCGTGTTGATTCGAATGGCAGCGTCCATGGTCTCTCCAGGTGGTGTTGCCATTGAATCTAGGGTCGCAATGTGTCGGTTTCGTGTCAGTGGCCGCCAAAACTCGCGTTTTGGCCAGCGCGGCACAATATGTCCATGCCTTACCTGCCCGTCTTCATCGCGCCCACCCGCTATACCGACCCTGTCGCCGCGCTGGCGCAAGTCCGCCTGATTTATGACCAGCAGATCGCCCACCTGCGCAGCGCCATGCACCGCTACGTGGCTGGTGAAACCCTGCCCGGCCATGTGCGGGCCTTTTACCCCTTTGTGCGCGTGCAGACCGAGACCGTTGCCCGCGCCATCCTTGAGACGCCCGACATCGAGCAACTCAGTTATGGCTTTGTGGCCGGCCCCGGCCGTTTCGAGACCACGCTGACCCGGCCCGACCTCTATGGCAACTACTACCTGGAGCAGTTCCGGCTGCTGCTGCAAAACCATTCGGTAGAACTGGAGGTGGGCACCAGCACCCAGCCAATTCCGGTGCACTTCTCATTTGCCGAACACGACCATATCGAGGGCAGTCTGAGCGCCGCGCGCCGCATGCTGATGCGTGATGTGTTCGACCTGCCGGACCTGGCCGCCATGGACGACGGCATTGCCAACGGCACTTACGAGGCCAGTCCCGGTGAGCCGCAGCCGCTGGCGCTGTTCACCGCCGCGCGTGTCGACTATTCGCTGCAGCGCCTGCGCCACTACACAGGAACTTCGCCGCACTGGTTCCAGAACTTCGTGCTGTACACCAACTACCAGTTCTACATCGACGAGTTCGTGCGCTTGGGCCACGAGGAGATGGCCAATCCCGGCAGTGAATACATCGCTTTTGCCGAGCCTGGCAACGTGGTCACGCGGCGCGCTGGCCTGCCGCCCATCGCAGGCGATGAACTTGGCATGGCACCGCCGCGCCTGCCGCAGATGCCGGCCTACCACCTGATGCGCGCGGACCGCAGCGGCATCACCATGGTCAACATCGGCGTCGGCCCGGCCAATGCCAAAAACATCACCGACCACATCGCCGTGCTGCGTCCTCATGCCTGGATCATGCTGGGCCACTGCGCCGGCCTGCGAAACAGCCAGCAGCTCGGCGACTATGTACTGGCGCACGGCTATGTGCGCGAGGACCATGTGCTCGATGAGGAACTTCCGCTGTGGGTGCCGATTCCGGCGCTGGCCGAGATCCAGGTGGCGCTGGAGCGCGCGGTCAAGGATGTGACACGGCTTGAAGGACCGGACCTAAAGCGCATCATGCGCACCGGCACCGTGGCCTCGACCGACAACCGCAATTGGGAGCTGCTGCCTGGCAACCAGCCGCAGCGCCGTTTCAGCCAGAGCCGCGCGGTCGCGCTGGACATGGAAAGCGCCACCATTGCGGCCAACGGTTTCCGTTTCCGCGTGCCCTACGGCACCTTGCTGTGTGTCAGCGACAAGCCGCTGCACGGCGAGATCAAGCTGCCGGGCATGGCGAACCACTTCTACCGCGAACGTGTGGACCAGCATTTGCGTATCGGAATGCGCGCCATCGAGTTGCTGCGCGAACAGGGCACGACGCAGTTACACAGCCGCAAGTTGCGCAGTTTTTCAGAGGTGGCATTTCAATAAGCGGTCGCTGAAAGCGACCAGCTGCGCTATTGTTTTAATAGCTATTCGCCCTTGCCTGGTATGGGCTGGAGGCCAATTTCTCTTGTATTTCAGGCGACAGTGTATTGCAGCGGCTGACCCGCATGCCAGCGCGCCAGGTTGGCCAGGAACAGCGCACTGACGCGCTGCTGGTTGCCGTCGGAGTGGCCGGCCGAGTGCGGCGTGACGATGACGTTGGGCAGGCTCCACAGCGGTGAGGCGCTGTCCAGCGGCTCATGCTCGAACACATCGAGGTAGGCCCCGCCCAGTTGCCCGGATTGCAGGGCCGCGATCACGTCGGCTTCTACCACCACCTCGCCGCGCGCGACATTGACCAGACAGGCGCCGGCCGGCAGCAGGGCCAGCATGCGGGCGTCCACCAGAGCGCGTGTCTGCGGCGTCAGCGGGCAAGCCAACAGCAGCCAGTCGGCGTGCGGCAACACGGCAGGCAGTTGCGCCAGGCCCACCATCTCGACCCCCTCCTCGGGCGCTGGCGCGGAGCTGTGGCGCGCCACCACGACCCGCAAGCCGAGCAAGCGCAGAAAGGCCGCAATGCGCCGCCCTATCGGCCCCCAGCCGACGATCACCGCCGTCTGGCCCGCCAGGTCGCGCGGCGCCTGGCCCTCACGCACCAGCGGCGCCCAGCGGCGCGCCTGCTGGGCGGCCATCAGCTGCGGAAAGCGCCGGGCCAGCGCCAGCAAGCCGGCCAGCGCGGTCTGCGCCACCACCTCGGCATTCGCGCCGGACGAAGTGCTTATCTGGACACCGCGCGCCCGCAGTTCGGAGTAAATCGGCCGGTCCGCGCCCGCTGAGTGGATGTGGACCCACTGCAGGCCGGTCCCACCTCTCAACAAATCGTAAAAATTCTGCGTCGCCGGCAGCACCTCATGTTTGGTGGACTGGCCAGTCACATCGCGCGAAACAAAAGCCAGGTCGAAGTCATCGCCGGGAGCGAGTTTTTCGGCCAGCACCAGCGCATGGGGCCGCTCGCCCAGCACCTGCGCGATCCGCCCCTTCAGCCCGGCCGCCGCAGGTGCCGAGAGCAGAATGCGCACAGGCGCGGACGCGGCCAGCGTCATTCCGAGGTTGCGCCCGACTGGCGTACCACCAGCTTCCACTTTTCGTGCTCCTTCTTGACAAACTGGCTGAACTGCTCGGGCGTGCCGCCCACCGGATCGGCGCCTTCGCGAATCATCTGCGCTTCAAGCGAAGGCAGGACCTCATTGACCGCGCGGTTGAGTTGGGCCACCACCAGCAGCGGTGTGCCCTTGGGCGCAAAAAAACCAAACCAGGAGCCAGCTACAAAACCCGGAAAGCCGCGTTCGGATACCGTTGGCACGTCCGGCATGGACCGCGAGCGTTTGACACTGGTCACGGCAAGCGCCTTCAGCTTGCCGGCCTGGATCTGGCTGATCACCGAGGGGATCGTGGCGAACATGAAGTTGATTTGCCCTCCGAGCAGATCGTTCAGCGCATTCGCGCCCTTGTAGGGAACATGCAGGAGGTCGACGCCGATGCGTTTGCCAAGCATGAAGCCCGACAGATGCGCGGAGGTGCCGGTGCCGGTGGACCCGTAACTCAGGCCTTGTTTCGCCTTGGCATACGCCACAAACTCCTCAAACGTTTGCACCGGCATGGACGGACTGACCACCAGCACATTCGGAACATCGGCGATCTGAACCACCGGCACCAGATCGGTCAGCGGGTTGTAGCTCATGCGCTTGTAAAGTGACGGATTCACGGCAATCGGGCCGACCGAGTTGACGATCAGTGTGTAGCCGTCGGGCGCGGCCCTCACCACCTGCTCGGTGCCGATGTTGCCGCCCGCCCCCGGCTTGTTGTCGATGACAAAGGGCTGTTTCCAGCGCTCGGTCAGCTTCTGGCCCACTGATCGGGCCAGAATGTCGGTGGTGCCACCGGCCGTGAAGGCGACGACCACCCGAACCGGCTTGTTCGGGTACGGCGCTGAGCCGGCCTGCGCGAAGACCTGGCCAGGCAGCGCAAAGCCGGCTGCCATGCCTGCGGCGGTGGCCAGCAGCTGACGGCGGCTCCCCACCGGGGTATTGAACATGGTTGTGTGATCTGCGTTCATTGATCTCTCCTTGGTTGTTAAATCTGCGTTCAGTTCTCTTCTGCAGTTGATCAATCACGGTAAGTCGGGTCCATCCGGTCCAGCTTGCGCAGCAGCGCGGGCCATTCCATCAAGCCGTAGGGCCGGCGCGTGCCAGGTTGGTAGTTGCTCCAGGTTTCCTCCAGCACAGGCTGGGCAACAGGAACAAAGGGGCTGTTGCAGGCCATCGCCGCGAGCTGGGAGCGACAGGCCAGCTCGAGCCGGTGCATCCAGTTGAAGGCCTCGCCAATGCTGCGGCCCACCGTCAGCACGCCGTGGTTGCGCAGGATCAGCGCCTCCCCGTCGCCAAGGTCGCGCACCAGCGACTCCTGCTCGTCGAGGTTGAGCACCACGCCGCAATAGTCGTGGTAGGCGATCTTCAGGAAACGCATGGCCGTCTGGGTGATCGGCAGCAGTCCGCATTGCAACGAGGACACCGCCATGGACGCCCAGCTGTGCGTGTGGATCACGCAGGCCACTTCCGGCCTGGCCTCATGCACCGCGCTGTGGATCACATAACCGGCCTTGTTGATGCCGTAGTTGAGCGCGCCGAAATCAGGCTTGGCCAGAATGTTGCCGTCGTGATCGATCTTGACCAGGCTGGACGCGGTGATTTCCTCGTACATCATGCCGTAGGCGTTGATGAGAAAAGCCCCGTCTTCATCGGGCACACGCGCCGAGATGTGGTTGGCCATCATGTCCGACATGCCATAAATTTCTACCAGCCGATAACAGGCTGCCAGGTCCACGCGGGCCTGCCATTCGGCGGGCGAGCAACGGCCCTTAATGGATTCAATTTTGAGGCTGCGGTCGTCTTGCATGATGTTTCTCCGGGTCAAATGCCGTATCAGTCGTCGCCCAGCTTCAGCGTGCTGGGTTGGCGCTTTTCAATGGCCCACTTGAGCAGGGCCGCGCTGCGGAAGATGCCGTGGGCGAATTTGCCGTACGGCAGGGTCAGGAACAAGGCCATCACCACGCCGAGATGGACCGCCAGCAGCAGCGCCATGGCACCGGTGTCGCGCCAGGCCAGCAAGGCCAGGCCGGTCAGGCTGGTAAAAAACAGCAGCGCGATGAAGCCACGGTCCATCGGTTTCTGTGCAGCATCGCCATGCATGGGATGGCGTCTGAGGTTGAGCCAGAACAGGCCGGCCGGGCCGATCAGCAGGCCGATGCCGCCCACCGTTCCCAGCAACACCGGCAGGCTGGTCAGCGCGTAGGGCGCCTGCAAACCCAGCAGGTAGTGGTACAGCGTGGCCACCGAAGTGGCGGCAAAACACAGCATGAAGCCATAGAAGGTGAAGTGGTGAAAACGCCGACGCCACAGCGTGAAAGCGTCATCGCTTTCATTGCAGCCTTCGCCATGCCCGCCGTCCAGGTATTTGAGGCGCAGCACATTGAGGCTGGCCTCGGTGACAGCGGCACCTGTGGCCTGGCCGGGCGAAACATCGCACCAGAATTTGCGTACGCCCAGTCCCAGCGCGAGCACGGCGAACAAAAAGATGGGCGCAAACATCAGCACCAGCAGGTTGTGCGGAAAAATCGCGTAGAAGTTGCCGGCCAGTGGCGCGTGCAACAGGGTGCCATTGACTCCTACCGCCAGCACCAGGAACAGCGCCAACCCGGCGGCCAGCGCCATGGCCATAGTCAGGCCGTTGCGCTTGTACAGCGCGCCCAGGACAGGTGGCCAGGCGTAGTCGGCATAAGTCTGGCCACGTACCTGGGCCATGGCTTGCGGCACGTTGACTGCAAACTCGTGGGGCGGCGCGTACTGGCAGGCATGGAAACAGGCGCCACAGTTGTGACACAGGTTGGCGAGGTAGTGGATGTCGGCCTTGCCGAACTCCAGCCGCCGCGTCATGGCCGGAAACACGGCGCAAAAACCTTCGCAATAGCGGCAGGCATTGCAAATCTGCAGTTGCCGGCCGACCTCGGTTTCGTAAGGTGTGAGTGGCATCTCGCCAAGCGCCAGTGCGCGGGCGTCGCGGGTCAGGGCTTCAAGATGCAGCAAGATGCACTCCACTTTTGATAGCGGCTTGCGCTGCCTGGGTGCCGGCTATCCGGCCAAACGCTGTACCAATCGACATGCCAACCCCGGCCGTGTAACCCTTGCCAAGCACGTTGCCGGCCATCATCTCGCCGGCGACAAACAGGTTGGGGCTGGGCTGGCCGCCAAAATGCACAGCGGCACTGTCGTTGACCTTCAGGCCCAGGTAGGTGAAGGTGATGCCTGGCTTGAGCGCGTATCCATAAAACGGCGCGGTATCCAGCGGCCGCGCCCAGTGGGTTTTGGCTGGCAATACGCCTTCGGTGTGGCAGTCGTCCAGCGCAGTGTGGTCGAAAGTGCCAATGCGGCAGGCCGCGTTGTAGTCATTGAGGGTTTGCATGAAAGTGATTTCGTCCAGGCCGAGCTTGCGGGCGAGTTCGGGCAGAGAGTCGGCTTTGACGCCGGGAAACACCGGCGGCATAAAGCGGCCCACGGCCTTGGCATCGATGATGGAATAACCGGTCTGGCCGGGCTGCTGCGCCACCAGTCGGCCCCAGATCGCGTACCGCTTGGGCCAGAAATCCTCGCCCTCGTCGTAAAAACGCCTGGCCTGTTTGTTCACCACCACGCCCAGCGAGACGCAATCGATGCGGGTGCAAATACCGCCGTCGTACATCGGCGAGCGCGCATCGATGGCCACCATGTGGGCCTGGGTGGCATCACCGATGCTGTCGGCATGGTGTTCATCCAGCATGTGTTTGAGCAGGACGCCCTTGTTGAAGGCCGTACCGCGAATCAGGAAATTGTCGGCCGGCCATTCACCGTCGGCATTCTGGCCCCAGGCCTCGCGCAGCCATTCGCGGTTGGACTCAAAACCGCCGGCAGCCAGCACACAAGACCGGGCTTCAATCCGTTCATCACCGGTATGCGCGGCGACGAAGCGGCCATCGCGGATGTCGAGCCGGTCCACCGCGGCGTTGTAGCGGATTTTCACACCGAGTTTTTCAGCGCTGCGGTAGTAGGCATTGACCAGTGCCTTGCCGCCGCCCATGAAAAACGCGTTGGTACGCGCTACATGCAGCGCACCGGACAGCGGCGGCTGGAAGTGCACGCCATGGCTGCGCATCCAGTCGCGGCATTCTGAGGATGCGCGGATCGTGAGCCGCGCGAGGTGTTCGTTGGTCAGCCCGCCGGTCACCTTCAGCAGATCCTGCCAGTATTCCTCTTCCGGATAGGCTTCGATCAGCACATCCTGCGGCGCATCGTGCATGCACCGCAGGTTGCGCGTGTGTTGCGAATTACCGCCACGCCACTCGGGCGGCGCCGATTCCAGCAGCAACACCGAAGCCCCCGCCTCCCGCGCCATCAGCGCCGCGCACAGCGCCGCGTTACCGCCGCCTATGACCAAAACATCAAGCATCGTGGGAACATCTCCATCAGAAAAACCAGGCGGGTCAGGGGCTGGCCACACAAGCTGTTGAATATACGGGCGGCAAGAGAAAACGCACAGGGAGCCGGCGGCATGAGGGCATCACGATTCGTGATACCTGGCGTCCGCCCCTCCTCCTGACACGCTGTCCCCGCCGGCGGCCTGCGCAGCAAATCGCCCGGCCCGCCGGCCCGAGACAAAGGCCCACGCCAGGTGATGCCCATGGCCCTTGAGCAGCAGACCGCCCTGACCGGTGGAACCTGCTGCGTACAACCCCCGCAAAGGTCGGTCGCCGGCGTCCAGCACGCGATGCTGCGTGTCCACCATCAGGCCGCCCTCGCTGTGTACAAACACCGAACGCACCGGACCCAGGGCCACGTACGGGCCCGCGCCCAGCGGCTGGCGGCCGGTCGACGACACGCTGTGCGCCAGCGCCGCCGGGTCCATGCCCAGCTTGTGCGCCAGTGCGCCCAGGGTCACCGCCTGGGTATACACGTCCGGCCGGTTTGTAGCGTAGTCGGGAATGTAGGCATAAGCGATGCCGGGCGCGGTGGATACAAAATCGGGCCACTTTGAGAACCGGCTGGCCAGGGCCTGGTCGATGATGATGTAGGCCAGTTTTCCGGGTTGGTCAGGCAGGCGCCATGCGGGCCGGTCCAGCTCGTCGCCAAAGCGCTCGCCGCGCTGGTTGACCAGCAGGGCGCCCCCGTCGAACAGCGCGGTGGACGGCGCCAGCGCGGTGGTCAAAAACTTCATCATGAAAGGCCGCAACACAGCGGCCGGCAGATGGTCCAGCGACCACTCCATGAAAACGGCCAGCCAGCGCCAGGGCGGCAGGCGCCGCATCAGGGTTTCGGTGGCCGGTGCGATAAATCGGATTTCGGGACCGAGTGCGAGGTCACCGTTGACGATGCGCGCCCCCAGCGCCTCGGCCATGCGTTGGCCGTCACCTGTGGCGGTCAGGTTGACACCTTCGACCTTGGCCTCCTGCGAACCCATGAAGCGCGCCTTGTGCGCCGGGCTGTTGGTGAAGTCACCGGCGGCCAGCACCACGCCGCCGCGCGCCACAAAGCGCCACTTGCTGCCCTCGCCTTCGGCATCCACGGCGGTGATGCACCCGTCTTTCTGCACGATGGCCGTGACCTGCATGCCGGTGCGGATGACTACCCCGGCTCGGCGGGCGCGGCGCTCGAGGTGGTAGATGAAGGAGCGTGAGTTGGGCAGCACGTTGTGCATGCGCGGCTGGCGGTGCGGTGGTTCGGGCATGGGGCCCATGAAACGCACGCCAGAGTCCAGCAGCCAGGCAAAGGTGTCGGGCATGCCGTCACACAGGATGCGACGCAGCTCGTTGTTGTCTCGCGAAGCCAGCTCGCCGGCAAAACCGGGCATGTCGGCCCAGTGGTCCGCCGGGTTGTCGACGATGCCGCGTTTTTTTTGATGCGGCGTCTGCGTAGCGCTAACCGAGCCGATGGACCAGGCGGTGGAACCGCCCAGTGCGGCGTTTTTCTCAAGCAACAACACCGACCCGCCGGCCGCACGCGCCTCGATGGCCGCTGCCAGTCCGGCGCCGCCACCGCCAACCACCACCACGTCATGAACTTCCTCCAATTGCGTCATGTCCGCCCGCTCAATCCAGCTGAATGTTGGCAGCCTTGATCACGGCGCTCCATTTGGTGGTCTCGATCTCGTTGCGCTTTTGCGCATCGGCCGGGTTGCCGCCCAGCGGTACGATGCCCAAGCCATCCCAGCGCTGCGCCAGGTCCGGTGCCTTGATCACGGCGTTGATCTCGCTGTTGAGCCTGCTGACGATGGATGCGGGCGTACCGCTGGCCACTGAAATGGTGTACCACGGCACGGACGAGTAACCGGCCACACCGGCTTCGGCCACCGTAGGCACGTCTGGCAGGCTGGCGCTGCGGCTGGTGCCGGTCACGGCCAATGCACGCACTTTACCGCTCTTGAGGTGCGGATGCGCCGTGCCCAGGCTCTCGAACAGCATGTCGATCTGGCCACCCAGCAGGTCGGCCATGGCCGGCGCTCCGCCGCGGTAAGGCACGTGCGTGTAATCGATCTTTGTCATGTAGCGAAACAGCTCGGCCGCCATGTGCATGGCTGACCCGTTGCCCGCCGAACCATAGGTCAGTCTGCCGGACTGGCTTCGGGCCAGGGCCAACAACTCCTGCACCGACTTGACCGGCATGTCCTGCTTGACGATCAGGATGCTGGGCGCCTCGGCCAGCAGGATCACCGGCTTTAACTCCTTCATCGGGTCGTAGCGCAGCTTGGGGTAAAGCGCGACCGCGCCATTGTGGGCGATGGTAGCCAACACCAGGGTGTAACCGTCAGCCGGACCCCGAGCCACCAGTTCGCCACCGGTGTGCCCGCCGGCGCCGGGCTTGTTTTCGATAACCACGGGCTGGCCAAGACGGGCGCCCAGTTTCTCGGCCACGGATCGCGCCAGCAGGTCAGCCGGCCCGCCCGCCGCATAAGGCACCACCAACTTGACGGGTTTCGAAGGGTAGGCGTCCTGGGCGGACACCAGGAACGGGGCCACGCAAAGGCCCAGGGCGAGCATGGGATGCAGGAATTTTTCAACCATTTTTTTGTCTCCTAGATGTAGATCAATCCAGCTTCAATTTGGCCGCTTCGATCACACGTCCCCACTTCTGCGTTTCCGACTTGAAATAGGCCTGCGCTTCGGCGGGGGTGTTTGGCGTGATGGTGACGCCCAGGGCGGCCAGTTGTTTTTGCGCATCCGGTGTGGCCACGACGCGAAGCACATCCCGGTTGAGCTTGTCGATCACCGCCGGAGGGGTGCCCGCCGGCGCGGCCAGCGTCCACCACGAGGTGCCGGCATAAGCGGGAACACCCGACTCGGCAATGGTGGGCACATTCGGCAGGTTGGCATTACGTTTGGCGCTGGTCACGGCAAGTGCCCGTAGTTTGCCGCTCTGGATATGCGGCACGCTGGACGACATGTTGTCGAACATGAGGTCCACCTGCCCACCGATCAGGTCGATCAGTGCCGGACCGCTGCCCTTGTAGGGCACATGATTCATCCTGGTGCCGCTTTCGAGTTCGAACAGCGCCGTGACCATGTGCACCGAGGAACCCGGGCCGGCCGAGGCATAGTTGAGCTTGCCGGGGTTGGCCCTGGCGAAGGCCAGCAGTTCCGGAAAAGTCTTGAACGGCGAGTTGGCCGGCACCAGCACGATGTTGGGAGCTTCGCCGAGAATCATGATCGGCTGCAGTTCTGAAGCGGGCGAGTAGTTGAGTTTGCTGTAACTCGCGTAAGCCGCATGGATGCCAATGGTACCGACCATCAGGGTGTAACCGTCCGGCGGTGCCTTGGACACCACCTGCGCGCCCAGGTGGCCGCTGGCACCTGGCCGATTGTCCACGACGATCGACTGGCCATAGGGCGTCGCCAACCGCTGCGAGACCATGCGGCCCAGAATGTCGGCGACACCGGCCGGCGGGAAGGGCACCACCAGGCGGATCGACTGGGTGGGATAGTCCTGCGCCATGGCCGCGCCGCAGCAAAACAGCGTCGCGGCAAGCACGCTGCGGCCCAGGCTTTTCAGGAATGATCTTTTCATGTCTTGCTCCTCAGTTTTTCAAGGGTTATCACGGGTCGCTGCGCATAGGGCTGGTCCCACTGCCGGTAGTTGCCGCCGTCCACGATCTGCACCGGCAGTTCGATGGTGACGGGTACCTCCTCGCCACGCAGGTGGCGCACGGCGCATTCGGCAGCAAGGCAGGCGATCTGCATGGCGTTGAAATCGGCCGTGGCAAGCATGCGGCCTGCGGCGATAGCCGCAACGGCCTGGGGAATGGCGTTGACGCCAACCACCGCCGCTTTGTGTCCGGCGGCATCGAGCGCGTCCAGCACGCCGATGGCCATGATGTCGTTGGCGACCAGGCAGGCCTGCGGACCGGGGTTGGCCTGCAGCCACTGCGCGGTACGTTCGCGCGCCAAGTCCCGCACATAGTCGCCTGCGATGACTCCGGTGATGGTGATGCCGGGGTGCTGGCTCGCGGCGTCTCGGAATCCCCGCAAGCGCGCCAGGCTGGTGACCGAATCAACCGGTCCGGTGACGATCAGTACCTGCCCGTGGCCCTGCAGGTGACTGAACAGGTAATTTGCTATCGCCAGGGCAAGGCGGTAGTCGTCCGAACTCACGTAACTCACCATAGTCGCGGCATCGATCGGATTGACAAACCCGACCATGGGAATTCCCGCTGCCGCGATACGCCGCACCGCAGCATCGACCTTGCTGGCATGCACCGGCGAGAACACGAAAGCATCCGGCCGGGGAAGCAGCGCCAGCGCCTGGTCAACCAGTTCAATTTGCTCCTGCGGGTCATCCCCCTTTTTTGGCACAAAGTGCAGCACCTCGGCACCCAGCGCAGCTGCTGCACGCTCGGCGCCGAGGCGGGCTGCGCCATAAGCCGGGTTGGTCAGATTTTTGGTGAAGACCGCCAGGCGCAAGCGCATGTTCAGACCATGCCACCGTTGGGCTGGATCACCTGCCCATGGACCCACGACGCCTTGTCGGACGCCAGGAAACTCACAACCTCGGCCACTTCGTCGGGCGTGCCAATGCGATTGAACGGGCTCATAGCGGCGGAACGGGCCTTGGCCTCGTCGTTCTTGCCGGCGCGGAACAAGTCGGTGTCCACCGGTCCGGGCGCAACCGCGTTAACACGCACCTTGCGCGGCGCCAGTTCCTTGGCCATGGAACGCACCAGGCTTTCCACCGCCGCCTTGGTGGCGGTGTAGGGGCCACCACCAGGCACGCCGATGCGCACCATGGACGTCGTCAGCGCCACAATGTTGCCGCCGTCCGCCACATGTTTGGCCGCAGCACTGAGCACATTGAAAGCACCCACGATGTTGACCTCGACCAGCTTGCGGAAGTCCTCCGGCTTGAACTGCGCCATCGGGCCGGGCGGTACATTGATGCCGGCGTTGGCCACCACACAGTGCGGGGCAGCGCCAAAATCGCGCGCCACATCGGCAAACACCTGCTCAACCTGCGTCGGTTCGCAGATATCCACGGCATAACCACGGGTGCGGGCGCCGCCGATTTTTTCCGGCAGATCCGGCGCGCTGGTGACATAGGTGTAGGCGACGTCATAGCCGCTTTCTGCCAGTTTCTGCACGCAGGCCGCGCCAATGCCGCGGGTGCCGCCAAAAACAAGGGCGATGTTGTTGCTCATGTGAATCCTTAAAAGTCGTGAATGAAAACGCGTCAGGCCACCCAAGGCTTGCCGAAAACCGGTTCCTTGTAGGGAATCGGGGGAAGTTGCCAGGTGCCGGTGGACGGTGGACGCACATCGGCGTCCACATGGACATCAATCAGGCAGGGGCGTCGGTTTTTCAGCGCCTGTTCAACCGCAGCAGCCAGGTCCTGCGGCCGCGTCACGGTGGTTCCATCGGCGCCGCAGGCACGCGCCCAGGCGGCAAAGTCAGGGTTGTAGCGCTCGCCGGTCTGGCCCTTGTAGAAAGCGGTACCGATCTCACGGCCATTGAACAGACCATACTGCAGGTCGCGAATGGCACCCCAGGCAAAATTGTTCCAGACGATCCAGACCACCGGCAGGTTGTATTCCACCGCAGTGCAAAGCACGTAAGGCGCCATGGTGAAACCGCCGTCACCGACGACAGCGACGCAGGGTCGGTCGGGTGCCGCGAGTTGCGCGCCCAGCACCCCGCACACGCCAAAACCCATGCTGGAGTAGCCCCAGCTATTGAGCATGCTCTGTGGTCGGCGTGCTTTCCAGAACTGCATGAACCAGTTGTGATGCACGCCGGAATCGAGGCACAGGATCACATCCTCGGGCAACACTTTCTGCAGCGTGCCCACCACGAATTCAGGCCGTAAGGGGTTGGTCGAGTCGCCGAAATGCGGGCGGACAAAGGTCTCCCACTCGGCCTGCCAGCCCTGCACCTGGCCCAGCCACGGCGCATATGCTGCGGCGGTGATGTCCGCGCGTGCTGCAAGCGCGGTGAGCAGTTGCCGCACAAACACCTGGATGTCGGCAATGATGCCCACGGTGGGCACATAGTTGCGGCCCAGCTCCTGCGGATCAATGTCGACATGCACCAGTTGGGTCTTGGGGAAGTTCCACGAATAACCGTCTTGCCAGCTTGATGAACTGCGGTCGTCAAAACGGGTTCCGAGTGTGATCACCAGATCGGCACGGCGGCCGGCCTCGTTGGCCGGGTAAGCGCCATTGCGGCCGATGAAACCCAGCGCCAGAGGATGATCACCAGCAATGCAACCCATGCCGTTGGGCGAAGTGATCACGGGAATGCCCAGTAGCTGCGCGAACTCGGTGATTTCCGCACCGGCTTCGGACAGGGTCGCGCCGTGGCCGATGAACAGCACCGGCTTGCGCGCCGCAACCAACAGGTTCAGCGTGGCCGCCACATCGGCATCGCTGGCACCCGGCCGGTGCGCGCAGTGCAGGGCCGATGCCTGCGGCAGCTCCACGTCGGCTTCTTCCTGGTAGACGTTGTAGGGAATGTCCAGGTTCACCGGACCGGGGCGGCCCGTGACCATAGTGTCCATGGCCTGGCGCAGAGCCAGCGGCAGCATGTCGACCCGGGTCGGCTGAAACGCGCGCTTGACCACCGGCCGCAGCACCTGCGCAAAGTCCGCCTGGTTGTGCGCGTAGAGTTCCTGGAACGGGCCGCGGTTGTGCTGCGATGTCGGCACGTTGGAGGTAATGGCCATAAAGGCCGAGGAGTCCGACAGCGCTGTCGCGAGCGACATCACCATGTTGGCCGAACCCGGGCCGGTGGAGGTGAGCGTGGCCACCGGCTTGTGCTTGACGCGGAAGTAGGCGTCGGCCATGTGGCCGGCGCATTGTTCGTGGCGCGGCGAGATCAGCTGGATCTTGTCGCGCACGTCGTAGAGCGCATCCAGGATGCCGACGTTACCGTGGCCGCAAATGCCGAACACATAGGGCATTTTTTCCTGTACGAGGTAGTTGGCGATAAGTTCGCCACCTTTCATTTTTGCCATTGTCAGATTTCCATTTTCTTGCGTTTTCCGTTGTTTCAGCAGGTCGTGAACGTCACGATCCGCTCTTCGGTCATTTCATGAATCGCGTAGTGTGGCCCTTCACGGCCGAAGCCGCTGTCCTTGGATCCGCCGTATGGCATCAGGTCCACGCGTGAACTCGATGTTTCATTAATATGCACGCCACCGACTTCCAGCCGTTGCGCCGCGGCAAAAGCGTCGCCGAGCCGATTGGTAAAGATGCCGCAGGCCAGGCCGAAGGGCGTGGCGTTGACGCGTTCAATCGCCTGATCCAGCGTGCTGAACGGGGCGATGCAAACCACCGGTCCAAAAATCTCGCTGCAGCCAACCTTCATCGCGTTGCTGATGTTGGTCAGCAGCGTCGGAGGCACCACCGCGCCTTCACGTGCGCCGCCAGCCAGGCAGGTCGCACCGCTGGTCACGGCCTCTTCAATCCAGCCCTCAATGCGGATCGCGGCCTCTTCGCTGATGACCGGGCCAACCACCGTGGCCGGATCATGTGGGTCACCGAAGGGCAGCGCCTTGACCAGGGCCGACAGGCGCGACTCCACCTCGGCAAGCCGCGATACGTGGACCAGCAGCAGTTGCACCGAGGTACACACCTGGCCGGCCTTGCGGTAGCCGGCATTGACAATCTTTGGCAGTGCCGCGTCGAGTTGCGCATCCTCGCACAGGATGGTGCAGGCAATCGAGCCGAGCTCCATCTGCGTGCGCCGCAGGCCGGCCGCCTGCTGGATCTTGCGGCCCACCTCGGTGCTACCCGTAAACGCAAAGAAGCGGATACGCTCGTCGTTCTGCAGCCACTGGACCACCTCGGCGCTACCGTGCAGCACCGACAGGAAGCCGCTCGGCATGCCAGCGTCGAGCAGCACTTGCGCCAGTTTGCAGGCCGTCAGCGGCGTGTGGGTGGAGGGTTTGAGGATCACAGCATTGCCCGCGGCAAATGCCGGCGCCACCTTGTGCGTGACGGTATTGAGCGGCGAGTTGAAGGGCGTGATCGCAACGACTACACCGAGCGGAACGCGCAGCGTGAAGGCCAGCCGGCCAGCTTGGTTGGGCGCGCCTTCGAGCGGGATCACGTCGCCGGCGAGACGACGAGCCTCTTCGGCCGACAGCTTGAGCGTCTGGATGCAGCGGCGAACCTCGCCGGCGGCATCCGCGGCCGTAAAGCCGGCTTCCAGCTGCATGGTTCGGACAAAGTCATCCAGCCTCTGGTCCATCAGCACCGCAGCTCGCTCAAGCACAGTCCCGCGCTCATAAGCCACTGGCCCGCCGCGGCGAAATGCAGCATGGGCGGCATCCACTGCCGCCCTGACCTGCGCGGCATCGGCCAGAGTGATTGTGGCAAATGGCTGCAGGCGGTACTTGTCGTATACCGGTACCTCGGGACCCTCACCATCAACCCATAAACCGTCCACCAGCAGGCGTGCGCAGGCCTGCTGCTCCACGTCTGCCACCAGCTTGATCTGAGGCGTCATCAAAGCGTCCCCCCTTCGTCGTCGGCCGGCGTGGTGATCACCAGGAAAACCAGGCCGGACAAGCCGGTGTTGGTGAAGCTGTGGCGAATGCCGGGAGGCACATACACATAGTCATGCGGTCGCATCAGGTGTTTTTCGTCGTCCAGCGTGAGCACGCCTTCGCCTTCCAGCACGTAATACACCTGCTCCTGGATTTTGTGTACATGCTCGCCCACACAAGCGGCCGGTGCGTAACGGGAGATGCGGAAATCGATGCGGCTGCTTCCGGTGTTTTCGGGCGCGGCAAGCGCCTTCGACAGTGCGCCTCCAAAGTGCCCCGGATACTCCTTCCATGGGAGATTAGCCATCTTTTCGACGAGCGCCTTGCCTTTCATGGCGTTGGGTGTGGTCATGATTGATCCTGTGTTGAGTGATGTGCTGGGTTGCGTGTTGTCATGGGTCAAAGCCAGAGGATTTTCTTGCGGTAGTCCAGGTCAGTCAGCAGGGGCTGTGCCGGACCCTCGTGGAAGACCGCGCCGCGTTCCAGCGCATACACGCGGTCTGACAACGCCAGCACCAGGTCCAGGTTGTGCTCGACGATCACGATGGACACATGCTGGCGCAGCTTGTCGAACACGGTGAAGAGCTCCTGCACCACCGTCGGGGCCAGGCCTTCAAACGGTTCATCGAGCAGCAGCAGCCTGACGTTGCCCGACAAGGCGCGCGCGACCGCCACCATTTGCTGCTCACCGCCGGACAGGTAGTCCGCCGCTACATGCATGCGCGCTTTAAGGCGCGGAAAATATTCGAGGATCTGCGCTTCGCTCCAGACGATGCCCTGACTGCCATCGGTGGCGCGGGCCAGCCGGCCCAGCGCCAGGTTTTCAGCCACCGTCATGCCCGCAAACAAGCCGCGGCCCTGCGGCACATACCCGATGCCGAGCCGGGCAATGTCCGGCGCACCCATGCCGGCGATGTTGCGACCCGCGTAGTCGACCTTGCCGGATGCGGGTTTGAGCAGGCCGGTCAGGGCCTTGAGCAAGGTTGATTTTCCGGCACCGTTGCGCCCCAGCAGCGCCACGATTTCACCCTCTCGCACCTGCAGGCTGGCGTCGTTGAGGATGTGACTCTTGCCGTAGAAGGCGTTGACCTTGGAGAAATCGAGCACCAGTGGACGGTCGTCCGAGGCCACCCCGGAACGGCCCGTCACCGGGGGCGTGCCGGTCCCGGTGTAGATCTCCTGCACACGGTGATCGTTACGCACCTCGTCGGGCGAGCCACTCATCAGCACTTCGCCCTGGTTCATCACCGTGACGCGGTGTGACAGCGACAACACGCGATCAATATCGTGTTCGACGATCAGCACCGGAATGTTGCTGGCAATCGTCGTCACCAGGCGTGAAACACGCTCGCGCTCGGCCGCAGCCAGGCCCGCCAGCGGCTCGTCCATCAGCAACACCTTCGGCTTGGAGCCCAGGGCGATGCCCAGGTCGACCAGCCGCTGGCCGCCATAGGACAGGTCACCGCCGCCGACTTCTTCCATGCCTTCGAGACCGAGGAATTTCATCAGTTCAGCGGTCTCGGCATGGATCTCCGGATAACTGTCGATGTCGCGCCAGACATTGAAACGCGCCGCATGCTGGGCCTGCAGGGACAGACGCAGGTTTTCGTAAATCGTCAGTCCCTGGAACAGGTTGGTGATCTGGAAGGAGCGCGCCAGGCCCTGTCGGCAAATCTGCTCGGGCGGCAGATACTGGATCTCCTTGCCATGCAGGCGCACGGTGCCGGTATCGGCCATGAACATGCCGGAAATGAGGTTGAAGGTTGTAGTCTTGCCGGCGCCGTTGGGACCGATCAGCGCGTGGATCTGCCCCGCCTCGACGCTCAGGCTGTTGTCACGCACCGCCTGGATGCCGCCGAAGCGCTTGCTGATTCCCTGCGCCTCGAGCACGGCACCTTCGCGGCGCGCCGGACGCAGGAATGCGGGCAAGGGCAGGCCTTCATAAATTTTCCGCTTGCTCATGGCCGCGCCATCCTCCGGCGGTGGGCGAAAGCGCTTGTGCAACTTGGCCCCGATGCCACTCAGGCCGGCCGGCGAAAAGATGATGAACCCGACGAAGATCAGGCCGAAATAAAGCAGCCAGTTGTCGGTCCACATGGAAAACAGCTCGCGAAACAGCAGGAAGAACAGCGCACCCAAGGCCGGGCCCAGAAAGGTGTGCATACCGCCTATCACCACCATGGCCAGCAGCTCACCCGAGAAGTGCACGGCGGTGGATTCAGCAGCCGCCAGCCGGTGCAAAAACACCATCAGGGCCCCAGCCAGTCCGGTGACTGTGGCCGACAGCACAAAGGCCAGCAACTTGTACCGGTCGGTGTCATAGCCCTGAAAGGTGGCACGTTGCTGATTCTCGCGGATCGCCACCAGCACGTGGCCGAAGGGTGAGCGCACGACACGCTGCAAAGCGTAAACCACGCCCAGCGTGATGACAGCCACCAGCGCGTAGTAAGTCAGGTGGTCGTCCAGGTTGAGCGGGCCCAGGGTACCGCGCTCGATCCCGCCAAGGCCACCCTCACCGCCGGTCAGGCTGGTCCAGCGGAAGGCCGTTGCAAAGGTCAGGGCGCACAAGGCCAGCGTCAGCAGCGAGAAGTAGACACCGCGGCGGCGCAGGATCAGCAGCCCGACGATCAGCGACAGCGCGGCCGTGAACAGGATGGAGAAGGCAAAGGGCAGCAGCATCTGGCCCTTGAACCAGTGCAGTTGGGCCAGCGCGGCGGCGTATCCGCCGATGCCGAACCAGGCGGCGTGACCGAAAGACACCAGACCGGTATAGCCGACCAGCAGGTTCAGGCCCATGGCTGCCATCGCAAAAATGACCACCACGGTCGCGGCATCCAGAGTCAGGCCGATGAGCTGGAAAGCGATGGGCAGCAACACCAGGCTGGCCGCCGCTATCAACAGGAAGCGGTATTTCGTATTCAGGAAAGCAGTCATTGATGGTATCCGTTCACATCGTTCTCACTCGAAGCGCTCAATGCGCTCACCCAACAGGCCGCGCGGCCGGAACATCAGCACAAGGAACATCAGCACGTACATGGAGGCCTCACTGGCGGCCGGCAGGAAGTGGGTGGTGATGCCGCGCACCACACCCACCAGCAAGGCCGCCAGCACCACACCCCAGAAGCTGCCCAGCCCGCCGATCACGACCACGACGAAGGCCACCGTCATGATCTCCATGCCCATGGCCGGATGTACGATGGCAATCGGTCCGAACAACACGCCGCCCAGCGCGGCGGTAGCCACACCCAACATCACGACGACGGTCATGTACGGTTGCAGCTTGATGCCCAGCACCGCCACCATGTCAGGTTTTTGCACGCCCGCGCGCACCACACGGCCGAAGGAGGTCTTGTGGAGCAGCAGCCAGATGCCGGCCATCACCACGGTCACCACGCCCAGAATGAAGAGCCGGTATTTGGAGAACAAGAAATCGCCCAGAATCACGCTGCCCTTGAATTCGGGCGGCATGGTCGAGGGCAGCGGGGCTGAGCCCCAGATCATGCGCAGCGCCTGCTCGGCCACCAGAGCCAAGCCGAAGGTAACCAGCAGACTGAGGATGGGGTCGGCCGTGTAGAAACGGCGCAGCAGGTAGCGTTCGAACAGGATGCCCAGCAGACCCACCAGCAAAGGCGTGACGAAAATGCTGCCGGCGAATCCGGTGTACTTGATGACCTCCAGTGACAGGTAGGCACCCAGCGCATAAAACGCCCCGTGCGCCAGATTGACAATGCCGCCGACGCTGAAGATCAAAGACAGCCCCAGCGCCAGCAGGAGGTAATACCCGCCGAGTACCAGGCCGTTGGCGACCTGTTCGAGAAAAAACACGATTTCCATGAGAATCCAGAGGGAGTTAGAAGACACGCCGCAGGTACTGCAGCACGGAAGTAGCGGAACAAAATGAAAGTGATGGTTTCATGCCCTGGGCAAGGCGCAAGCCGTAGCGAAGGCTGGACGCCTTCGCAAGGGTTGCAACACCGCCATGGGTGCGAAGGCGCGCTTTCATGTTTCGATACTTTCGGGTTGCGGTACGGCCGCTATCGGCCCGGATTGAAGCCGGCATCGCGCGCGGCGACCGGTCCAATCACGCTCAGTTTGCTTACATCTTGCAAGCACTCTCCGACTTCGGCGGAGCCAGTTTTTCCAGCGATTCGTTCGCTGCCGGCACGGCGTCGCCGAACTGAAGGAAGTCCTGCTTGTGCTTGGCCTGGCCCTTGGCTTTGACGGTGAAGGGGTAAGCCTCCTGCATCAGCTGGTGGTCCCAACTGCGGAAGTAAGCCTTGCGCAACTTGAGCACGTCGAACTGGGCTTCCGACTCGAAATAGGCAATCAGCTTGTCGGTATCGGTCGACTTGGTGGCGGTCATGGCCTGGGCCATCATGTTGAGCGAGATGTACTCGATCCAGGCATGGTTCTCGGGAATGCGGCCATATTTTTTGGTGAATTTCTCGACGAAGGCTTGCGAGCCCGGCGTCTTGATCTCATGGTGCCAGACCGTCGGCCAGATGCCACCGAGGTTGCCCTCGCCGGCGGCCCAGGCGTCGGCCGTGTTCAGGTTGAAGCCGGCCACCGGGAACTGCAGCCCGAACTCGGCGTACTGCTTGACGAAGTTGGTCACCTGGTTGCCGCCCAGATTGGTGGCGATCAAGTCGGGCCTCGCCTGGCGGATTTTGAGCAGTTGCGCGCTGAAGTCCGTCAGGTCGGTCGGCACCAGTTCGTCACCGATCACTGTGCCGCCATTGGCCGCGAAAAATCGCTTGGCCTGACGCGACAGGTCGTGGCCGAACAGGTAGTCGGAGGTCAGGGCGTAGACTTTCTTGCCCTTGACCAAACCCTCGCGCAGCAAGGCCTCGCCGGCGGCATTGACCATCACCGTCACCGGGATGTCGACGTGGAAGGTGTAGCGATTGCAGTCCTTGCCGCGCAAGGCGTCCGAACGCGCGCCTATGCTCATGAAAAGAATCTTGTTGCGCGCAGCAACCTGGGCGATGGTCAGGGCCGAGGCGGAGTTGATCTCGCCCATCAGCACCGTCACCTTGTCGCGCTCTATCATGCGCTGCGCTTTGCTGGAAGCCGTCTGCGGGTTGACCGAGTCCTCGCTGATGACATCAAGCTGGCGACCCATCACACCGCCGGCGGCGTTGATTTCCTCGGCGGCCATCTTGATGCCCTGCACGGCGTAGTCACCGAGTGCACCGAGGAAACCCGTCAGCGGGGTCAGGTGCCCGATTTTGATTTTTTCGGACTGCGCGGCAACCAGCGCCGGCAAGCCCAGGGCGGAAGCACCGGCGATCGCGGCACCGGCTTTCAATGCATTGCGTCGCTGCAAGGACTGCAGTGTGGCCACGCCAGCCTTGTTGTCTTGTTCCATGTCTTTGTCTCCTTATGTATTGACCGAAGCGGCCAAATTTCTATTGGCCTGCGAATTTTAGGAAAATGGATGACAAAGGGAAAATACCGTTTTCCGAGATGGGCTATAGCTATTTCTTATATGCTCTCGGCATCACAACCCGGAGACCCTTCATGGACCTCAGACAACTCAAGTACTTTGTGCAAATCATTGAAAGTGGCAGTCTGGCCAAGGCCTCGCGGCAGCTTTACATTGCGCAGCCGGCGCTGAGCCAGCAGCTCGCGAAGCTGGAGGCGGAGGTGGGAAAACCGCTGCTGATCCGAACCTCCAAAGGCGTCACGCCCACGGAAAACGGCACGGCGCTACACCACCATGCGCGTTTCATGCTGCGCCAGCTGGACCAGGCGCTGTCGGTGGCGCGCCAGGAGGCCGGCACAGTGCACGGCATGGTGTCGGTCGGCCTGGCTGCCACCACCATCTGCGCCGTGGGCGTACCTTTTGTGCGCAGGATCCGCGAGAAATACCCCGGCATCGTGCTCAACGTGGTCGAGGGCATGAGCGGACACCTGCGGCAGATGATGCAGCTGGGCCAGCTGGATCTGGTGATTCTGTTCGGGCGCGACGCCATTCCCGAGCTGCCGGCCGACCCGCTGGTCGAAGAGGAGTTGTTTGTGCTGCTGCCGACCCACAGCGACTTGGTGGCCGAGCGACGCGTCAAACTCAGTATCGCCGAAGCCGCTCAGTTGCCGTTGATTTTGCCGACCGGTATCCACGGCTTGAGGCGGCGCATCACCGCCGAGTTCGAACAGCGCAACCTGAGCGCACAGGTGGTGGCCGAGATCGACTCACTGTCGCTGCTGATGGCCTGTGTGTACGAGGGCATGGGGGCAACCATCAAACCCATGGCCGCTGGCTTGCTGGCCGGCCAGCTGCGCGAGGGCTGGCGCTGCCTGCCCATTTCGGACGCCAACATGAAACGGCAAAACTATCTGTATTCGGTGGTGCCGGAACGGCTCTCACCGGCAGCGGCCGCAGTGCGCGCCGAACTCAAGGAAACCATCCGGCAGCTGGTGGTGTCCGGTGCCTGGGAAGGGGTCGACCTGTTGTACTGACCGATGATGCGGCAGCTCAATCGGCCTTGATGTTGGCGCGCTTGACGATGTCGCTCCATATCTTTTGTTCACGCGTGATGAAGGACGCGAACTCCGCTGAAGGCCCGCCACCGCCGACGGCGTTGTCAGAAGCAAAACGTTCCGTCACAGCCGAAGATTTGAGGGCCTTGAGCGACTCTTCCTGCACACGCTTCACGATGTCCGGGGGGGTTCCCGCAGGTACCAGGATGCCGTACCACTGGGAAGTCTCGAAGTCCTTGAAACCCATCTCGGCCACAGTGGGCACATCGGGCAGCTGGCTGATGCGTTGCTGGGTTCCAACCGCAATGGCGCGCAGCTTGCCGCTGCGAATGTGCGCGCCCAGCGCTGGCATACCGGCGGACGAAGCCTGTGTGCGCCCAGCCAGCAAGTCGGTCAGTTGGGGGCCGGTGCCGCGGTAAGGGATGTGGGTGATGAACATGCCCGTCACCAGCTTGAGGTATTCCATGGCGAGATGGCCTGCGCTGGCATTACCGGCGGAACCGTAGTTGAGCTGACCGGGGTTCTTCTTAGCGTACGCCACAAACTCCTGGAAATTTTTGGCCGGCACATCGGGGTGAATGACAAACACATTCGGCACCTTCGCCAGCAGCGTGACCGCGATGAAGTCCTTGTTGACGTCATAGGTCTGGCTCTTGAGCATGTAGGGATTGACCGCCAGCGTGCCCACATGTCCGAGGATGAGGGTGTGACCATCTGGCGTCGACTTGGCCACATCCTGCATCGCGACAGTGCCCGCGCCGCCCGGCTTGTTTTCGACATAAACGCTTTGCCCAAGCTGCTTGCTGAGTTCCGCAGCCACCGATCGGGCGACAATTTCAGAGGTGCCGCCCGGCGCAAAGGGAACGACAAACCGCACCGCCTTGGACGGCCAGGCGGTTTGCGCAAACAGCGAGGGCATGGCCACCATGGAGGCGGCAAGCCCCGCCGTCTGAAGGGCACGACGCCGGGTCGGGAAAGCAGTGGACATGACAGAAACTCCAATCGATAAAGTTGGCCCAGTCTATTCCCGGCGATTCAAAATTGGTATCGGCGCAAACCCCCATCCACCGGAATTACCGCACCGGTGATGTAGCTGGCCAGCGGCGAGGACAGAAAACAAACCAGGTTGACCAGGTCTTCCGGTTCGCCGTACCGGCCCACCGGGATTTCGTTGTCGCACTGCCACTTGCGGTACTCGGGCGTGTAGTTGCGCAAGATCTGCTCCGAATGAATTCGCCCCGGCGGAATGCTGTTGACCGTGATGCCGTTCTTGCCGACCATGCGGCTCAGGCCTTTGGCCCAGCTGTGGGTACCTGCCTTGGCGCAGAACGCATCATTGACGTGGTCAGGTTCGCTTTTGCCGGTGATGTTGATGATGCGACCCCAGTTGCGGGCGATCATCTGGTCAGCAGCGCCTACGCCACCTGACGGAGGCGGTAAAAGTTCAAGGTGATCGCTTCCTGCCAGCGGTCTTCGCTGACATGCAGCTCGGCAAAGGAGCGCGAGCCGCCGGCGCTGTTGACCAGGATGCCCACCCTGCCCAGGCCGGCCAGGGCGGCATCGGTCAGGGTCTTGGCGGCGTCCTCGACACACAGCTCGGACGCGATGACCACCGGCCTGTGACCACCACGGCTGACGATGTCCTCGGCCACCTCGTCAAGCAGCGCGACACGACGTGCAGAAGTGGCCCGCTTCAAACCCTGGGCGGCCAGTACCAACGCAATGCCCCGCCCGATGCCGGTGCCGGTGCCGGTGCCGGTGCCGGTGACCAACGCTGTTTTATCTCCAATTGCACATCCATGGTGCGTCCTCGTCGCGATGTCTGAAGGGAGGACCACAGAAATCTAGCGCTGAAACGCCTTTCGTGAAAGACATCGGATGACAGACGGCCATCACAAAACGTGATGACCAACGCTCAAACGCCGACCAGTCGCGCGCCGACCCAGCGGCCCGAACGCACGGCTTCTCTGGCACAGTCGCTCAGCACCACACGTGCAGCCAGCCCGGCGGGCGAGAGTTCGTCGTCCGACAAGCTGCACAGAGAGTTCACGCGGCTTGCCAGCATATCGGTGATTTCCGTGAGATGGAAGCGCTCCTGGGCATCTGCGAAGCGGCTGACGGCGGCCCAGGGCTGCAGCGTGCAGCCCAGCCCCCCATCGACCGCGTCCATCAGCATGGCCAGCGAATCAATTTCAGCCACCAGCGTGGGTTTGCATTTGGCACGAGCGAAAGCGCTTTCCAATGTACTGCGCAGGCCATGCAGGCCGGTGGGGAGTATCAGCGGCCTGCCGGCCAGCTGCGCGATACTGATGCGCGCAGTGGGCTTGCCGACCAGGGTCCGCCGCGACTGGATCAAGTACAGCTTTTCCTCCAGCAAGGGCATCACACTCCAGCGACGCCCGGCGCGGGGGTCAAACAGCACGGCCAGGTCCAGTTGACGCGCATTGAGCATGCCTGTGAGGTGCCCCGACAGACTTTCAACCATGTGCAAACGTACATCGGGATAACGCTCGCGCATGGCGCGGATCAGCGGCAGGCCCAGCACGGCAGCGGTGGTAGGCGCCATGCCCACGCTGACACTGCCGGACAGCCGCGACTGCTGCGCCGCGCGCGCCGCCTGCTCGGCGTGGCGCAGCACGAGCTGGGCCTCACGGAAAAACGCTAACCCGGCCTCGGTGGGCGTGACGCCCTTGGGGCTGCGCTGAAGCAGGCGGGTCGACAGCTCGCTTTCCAGCCGGCTGATTTGCTGGCTCAACGCCGACTGCACCAGGTCCAGGTCCAACGCGGCGCGGCTGATGCTGCCAAGCTCGATCACGCGGACCAGGTAACGCAACTGGCGCAGTTCCATGCAACTCCTCTTTGGGTTCAAGTATCACGTTTTGTGATGCCCGTAATCATCGCACGGGGCGACACCACGCAGAGAGGCCTCAATCCAATGGAGAAAGCTTTTCAGGCCGTGGCGCGCTCAACTCAGCGCGCGTCACCGGCAAGTACTGCGGATACTCGTGCTGCATGAAATCGACCAGGGCTTCACGCACGCTACAGCGCAGGTCCCAGTTCTGGCCTGAACTTGCCGAGGTGACCAGCAGGCGGAGCTGGATCGCACTTTCGCCGGCTTCGGTGACCTGCAGCTTGCAAAGACGCTGGTCCCCAGTCAGGCGAGCCTTCGCAGGCGCGCTGAGCCTCGGCGCGCAGCGACGCAAGCGGCATGCGGTAGTCTACCCACAGGAAAACCGTGCCTATGATGCTGGCGCTTTTACGCGTCCAGTTCTGGAAGGGATTTTCAATGAACCACTGCAGCGGAATGATGAGGCGGCGCTCGTCCCAGATCTTGAGCACCACGTAAGTTCCGGTGATTTCCTCGACGCGACCCCACTCACCCTGAACGACCAGTACGTCGTCCATCCGGATCGGCTGGGCCAGCGCGATCTGCAGCCCGGCAATCAGGTTGCTGAAAATAGGCCGCGCCGCAATACCCACGATCAGCCCAACCACGCCAGCCGAAGCCAGCAGGCTGGCGCCGAACTGGCGTGCGCCCGGAATAGTCATCAGCATCAGCGCCAGACCCGCCAGCAGCACCACAAACATCGCGGTGCGCGCCAGCATGCGGGTCTGGGTATGGATGCGGCGCGCCTGCAGGTTGTCCTCGACATCGACCGGATGCCTGGCGATCACGCCCTGGGCCAGGCCACGAATGGCGCGCAACCCCAGCCAGGTCAGTACCAGCAACAGCAACAATGCATTGCCGTGGCGAATACCGCCAATCATAGGCAGGTCATCGGGCGCACCCTGCCACACCGCCTGCAAGGCGATCAAGGGCAGCAGCAACCGGGCCGGCGCCCTGGACTGCTGTGCCACCACGGCGGCCACCGGCATGAAGCGTGTGAGACGCAGCAACAGCGCTGAACCTGCTGCATGCACCAGCAAGGCCAGCACCACTGCCACGGCTGCAACCAGCAGGATGCGCAAGGTGGAGTCGTTGGCCCAGCCGAGCAGGTTGACGAGTTCCGGAAAATACATGCGCTCGTTCTCAGACGACGTGCGGCTTGACGCGTGATGCCGCCAGCTTGGCGTTGTCGCGTGCGATGTTCACATCGGCATCAAAAGCCAGCGCCACACCCATGCGGCGTTTGACAAAACTCTCGGGCTTGCCGAACAGGCGGATGTCGGTGTTGGGCACACGCAGCGCGTCGGCCACGCCGTCGAACACGATGCCCTGCGCATCGACCCCGCCGTAAATCACGGCGCTGGCGCCGGGGCTCTTGAGCGCGGTGTTCACCGGCAGGCCGAGAATGGCGCGGGCATGCAATTCGAACTCGTTTTGCCACTGCGTGCACATTGTCACCATGCCAGTGTCGTGCGGCCTGGGGCTGACCTCGCTGAACCAGACCTCGTCACCCTTGACAAACAGTTCCACGCCGAACAGCCCGAGACCGCCGGGCTGGCCGTCATGGCCCAGCCCCAGGTTGTCGGTCACGGCCTTGCAGATGTTGCGACTTTTTCGCAGCGCGGCCGCGGCCATGGGCTGCGGCTGCCAACTCTCCACATAGTCGCCACTGACCTGCACATGGCCAATCGGCTCACAAAAATGGGTTTCTATCTGGCCGTCGGCGCCCTTGGCGCGCACGGTGAGCTGGGTGATCTCGTAGTCGAAGTCGATAAAGCCTTCGACGATGACGCGGCCGTGGCTGACGCGGCCGCCGGCCATCGCATGGTCCCAGGCGGCCTGGATGTCATCGGGCCCGGCGATCTTGCTCTGGCCCTTGCCGGACGAACTCATCACTGGCTTGACGACGCAGGGGTAACCGATCTTGGTGGCTATGGCAGCCTGCAACTCGTCCAGTGAGTCGCAGAAGACATAAGGGCTGGTCGGCAGGCCCAGGGTTTCGGCCGCCAGCCGGCGTATGCCTTCGCGGTCCATGGTCAGGCGCGCGGCGCGCGCAGTGGGCACCACACGCACAATGCCGGCGGCTTCGAGCTCTTCCAGCATGGCCGTGGCAATCGCCTCGATCTCGGGCACCACCAGGTGCGGCCTTTCCTTTTCAATCAGCGCCCTGAGCTGCGCCGGGTCACTCATGGTGATGGTGCGCGCATGGTGGGCGACCTGCTGGCCTGGTGCATTGTCATAACGGTCGGTCGCGATGGTCTCCACGCCCAGACGCTGCAACGCAATCAGCACCTCCTTGCCGAGCTCACCTGAGCCGAGCAGCATGACTTTGGTTGCGTGGGGGGACAGGGGGGTGCCGAAGGTGGTCATGGGTCTGGGGGGAGGGGGTTAAAAAGAAGCGGCTTGACGGGGAGACACGCATGGCGCCAGCGCAGCCTGACACTTTACTTCACCCATGAACCAGCCTGGGCACAGCGTTTTGGTGGCTTGTCCCTACAGCCTGCCAGTCCACCCGAAATAAATGACAATTATTCTCATCCGCCCATCTGTCGAAAGCCTTTCTTGACGAACACACCGCCCCTGCCCGACGTCTCCCCCACTGAAGCGTCTACTCCTGCGCCACGCAAGCGCCGCCCTCCGCGCCGTGTCGAGGTCAGCCGCATCGAGGTGTTGAGCCCAGCGATGCGGCGCATCACGCTCACCGGCGCCGAACTCGAAGGATTTGCAGCGAGTGGTCCGGCCAGCTACATCAAGCTGATTTTTCCGGAGCCGGGGCAGACCGAGCCGGTTCGGCCTTTGCCGGACGGGCCGCGCGCCGTCTCAATGCGCACTTACACGCCTCTGGCCCTCCGGCCAGAAGCCCTGGAAATAGACGTGGATTTTGTGCTGCACGGTGAAGGCCCCGCCTCAAGCTGGGCGGCGCAGGCCAGTATCGGGCAGGCGCTGTTTTTGATGGGGCCGGGTCCCGGCTACGCGCTGGATGCCGACGCCCCACACCACTTGCTGATTGCCGACGACAGCGCGCTACCGGCGGTGGAGACCATTCTGGCTTCCTTGCCTGTAACAGCGCGTGCACAGGTCCTGCTGGAAGTGATCGCCGCCGCCGAGGAACGTATGTTGCACAGCCCGGCGCAGCTGGACGTGACCTGGCTGGCCCGCGGCACCGACCATCGCGCGGCCGGCCTGCCAACAGAAAAGGCCTTGCGCGCCTTGCCGCCGATCGCCCCGGATACCCAAATTTACCTGGCCTGCGAAGCGGCGGCGATGCGGCGCATCCGCACGCTACTGACCAGCGAGCTCGGTGTCAGCCGCAAGCAGATCGTCGGTCGGGGCTATTGGAAACTCGACGTGATGAATCACCCCGACCATGACTACGGCGAGGATGCCTGAACGGACGCTAGCGGCCTGGGCCTCAGCCTTTCCAACCGCGCAACAGGCCCCACTGGCAACTGGCCGCGCCCACGGCCAGCAAGGCATAACTGGCCATCTTGCCGTCCCGGCCGAACAGCACCAGACCGGTCAGCGACAACAGCACACCCACTATAAAAATAATAGCTGCTTGCGACCACAGGGTATGGGCCAGAGGCCTTTTTGATCTTAAAAATCCGGAGAAGATACGCGCCAGCAGCACCACCAGCAGCGCCACGCAGGCGGCCGGCGCCACAAAATTGAGCCATTGGTTGATCAGATTGAGTGCGGTCATGGCCTGTGAGCGGATTTCCGGCCGGCTTGCCGTGTATCAAGGGGATTGAAAGAATGTCAGCACCGACCCTTGCCATCAATTTTATAATCGGGCAATGTCAGTCTGGGCCTTGGGCATCAACCATAACACTGCACCACTCGATTTACGCGGGCGGTTTGCGTTCGCCATGGACCAAATCGAGCCGACCTTGAAGGGTTTGCGCGAGTCGTTGGCGCGGCAACCTGAAGCCACGCTGCTGTCGACCTGCAACCGTACAGAAATTTACTGTGCCAGCGACCGGTCCGATCTGGACCACACGCTCGAATGGCTGGCGCATCACGGCGGCGTCTCGCCAGCGCTGCTGCGCTCCCATGCCTACACGCTGGAGGGTGGGCAAGCCGCGCGCCATGCGTTTCGCGTCGCCAGCGGACTGGACTCCATGGTGCTGGGTGAGCCGCAGATCCTCGGCCAGATGAAGGACGCTGTGCGCGCGGCCGAAGATGCCGGTGCCATGGGCAGCACCTTGCACCAGCTGTTCCAGCGCTCCTTTTCGGTGGCCAAGGAAGTGCGCAGCAGCACCGAAATCGGTGCGCACAGCATCAGCCTGGCGGCAGCCTCGGTGCGGCTGGCCGGCCAGCTGTTCGAGGACCTGAGCGACATCCGCGTGTTGTTTGTCGGCGCCGGCGAAATGATTGACCTGGCAGCGACCCACTTCGCCGCCAAAAATCCCAAATCGATGACGGTTGCCAACCGCACACTGGAGCGCGGCGAAAAACTCGCCAGCCGCTTCGGCGCCGAGGTCATGCGCCTGGCCGATCTGCCCAGCCGCCTGCACGAGTTCGACGCGGTGATCAGCTGCACCGCCAGCACCCTGCCCATCATCGGCCTGGGCGCCGTGGAGCGCGCGGTCAAGCTGCGCAAACACCGGCCCATGTTCATGGTGGACCTGGCGGTACCGCGTGACATCGAGCCAGAGGTCAAGGCCTTGCCCGACATCTACCTCTACACCGTGGACGATCTGGCCCACGTGGTGCAGACCGGCAAGGACAGCCGCCAGGCCGCTGTGGCCCAAGCCGAGGTCATCATCGATGCCGGTGTGCAGAACTTCATGCACTGGCTGGGCCAGCGCCGCACCGTGCCGCTGATCCAGCAGCTCAACGCGCAAACCGACGAATGGCGCGGCGCCGAAATCGCGCGTGCGAAAAAGCTTCTGGCACGCGGCGAGTCGGTCGACACCGTGCTGGAGGCGCTGTCACGCGGCCTGACGCAAAAAATGCTGCATGGCGCGCTGGCCGAACTGCACACCGGCGACGCCGACAGCCGCGAAGCCACCGCGCATACGGTGTCGCGCCTGTTTCTGCGCGGCGGCCTGTCCGCGGAAAACAAAGAGCGTTAGCGGCGTTGTGACCCCGACCAGCCGGCGCGCCCGCTGGCCCCTCCCGCTACCGGCGCTGGTCGGACGCCCCTTCACCATCGTTTTTCCCCCGCGCGTTTTCTCCCATGAAACCCTTTCTCCGCCAGACCCTGGACCGCCAGATCTTCCGCCTGCATGAGCTCGACGCGTTGCTGTCGGCCAGCGACGTGGTCAGCAACATGGAGCGTTTTCGCAGCCTGACGCGCGAACATGCCGAGCTCAGCATCGTGGTCGGCCAGTACCAGCGCATGACGGCCCGCGAAGCCGACCTGGCCGGCGCGCAGACCCTGCTGGCCGAAGCGAAAGACGACCCCGAGATGGCCGCGATGGCGGAAGAAGAGATCGCCGTCGCGCAGGCCGACATCACATCCCTGGACGACGAGCTGCAGCTGATGCTGATCCCGAAAGACCCGGACGATGCGCGCCCGGCCTTCATCGAGATTCGCGCCGGTACTGGCGGCGACGAGTCAGCGCTGTTTGCCGGCGACCTGTTGCGCATGTATTCGCGCTTTGCCGAGCGCAAGCGCTGGACGGTCGAGATCATCAGCGAATCGCCGAGTGAGCTCGGCGGCTACAAGGAAGTCGTGATTCGCGTGGACGGCGCCAACGACGCGCTCGGCGTGGGGGTCTACGGCAAGCTGCGTTTCGAGTCCGGCGGCCACCGCGTGCAGCGCGTTCCCGTCACCGAAACCCAGGGCCGCATCCACACCAGCGCCTGCACCGTCGCGGTGCTGCCCGAGCCCGACGAAGCGGTCGCCATCCAGATCAACCCGTCGGATCTGCGCATCGACACCTACCGCGCCAGCGGTGCCGGCGGCCAGCACATCAACAAGACCGACTCGGCCGTGCGCATCACTCATTTGCCGACTGGCATCGTCGCCGAATGCCAGGACGGCCGCAGCCAGCACAGCAACAAGGCGCAGGCGCTCAAGGTGCTGACCGCGCGCATCCATGAAAAAGATCGATCGGAACGCGCAGCCAAAGACGCTGCCACGCGCAAGGGCCTGATCGGCAGCGGCGACCGCAGCGACCGCATCCGGACCTACAACTTTCCCCAGGGCCGCCTCACCGACCACCGCATCAACCTCACTCTGTACAAGCTGCTGTCCATCATGGAAGGCGACATGGATGACGTGGTGACCGCGCTGCAGGTGGCGCGCGGGGCGGAGTTGCTGGCCGAACTGGAATCGGCCTCGAACGCTTGAATGCTGTATTTTATGAATCAAATCGGCCTCTAGCCCTTGTCCCGCATCTGTAAGATGCTCCTCATTTGATAGCAAATGAATGTTTAACCAAGCCTTGTCACACACCCCCACTTGCAGCCAGGCGCTGGCTGCGGCCCAGTCCTTGGGGCTGGAGCGCCTGGATGTCCAGTTGCTGCTGCTGCACGCGCTCGGCCGGCCCGACAGTGATCGGGGCTGGCTGCTGGCGCATGACGGCGATACCCTGGCCGAGGATGCAGCCAGCCGTTTCCGGCAACTGAGCCTGCGCCGCGCGGCCGGCGAACCGCTGGCCTACATCGTCGGAAGCAAGGAGTTTTTTGGTCTGCAACTCCAGGTTGATGGCCGCGTTTTGGTGCCGCGCCCGGACACCGAAACCCTGGTGGACTGGTCCCTTGAGCAATTGGCCGCATCCGGCATGCCGACCGGCGCGCGTGTGCTGGACCTCGGCACCGGCAGCGGCGCAATTGCACTGGCGCTTAAAAAAACCCGGCCGATGCTGGATGTCACGGCCGTCGATGCAAGCACCGACGCCCTCGCCGTGGCCAGCGCCAATGCCAACCGCCTTGGGCTGGCTATCCATTTCATCGAGGGAAGCTGGTTTGAAAATGTAAGCGGACACTTTCACCTGGTCGCAAGCAACCCGCCCTACGTAGCCGATGGCGATTCGCATCTGTCTGCCCTGACCCACGAACCCCAAAGCGCTCTGACTGCCGGGCCGGACGGCATGAACGATCTCCGGACCATCATCGATCAGGCGCCTGCCCACCTGCACGCACATGGCTGGCTGCTGTTGGAGCATGGCTACGACCAGGCTGCGGCCGTGCGCGAACTGCTGGTCCAGCGCGGCTTTGGCAAGGTGCAAAGCCGCACCGATCTGGCAGGCATCCGCCGCTGTTCCGGGGGATGCTGGCCGGGCGCACGCAGCACGCCGCAAACAGCGGGATAATCAGGCATTGATTTTTCGCCGTTGAAATCCATCTGCAGATGGACGGCCGCCAGATCGACCTGATCCGCGCGGCAACGGCGTGACACCTTCCAAGGATCCAACATGAGTGATACCCAGCAACGCATAGACCAGATCGTGAAATCCAGCGACGTGGTGCTTTTCATGAAAGGCACGGCGCAGTTTCCACAATGCGGTTTTTCGGGCCGCGCAATCCAGGTGCTCAAGGCCTGCGGCGTGGACAAACCGGCCACGGTCAACGTGCTCGAAGACCCGGACATCCGCAACGGTATCAAGGAATACAGCAACTGGCCAACGATTCCCCAGCTCTACGTGAAGGGTGAGTTCATCGGCGGCTCGGACATCATGATGGAGATGTACGAAAACGGCGAGTTGCAGCAGGTCCTCGGCACACCAGCCGCCTGAGCCGGAGCTCCCGCCGTTGCAGACTGGCCAGCCTGCAGCCTCAGTTCGTGTAGCCTTCGCAGGCGCCTGCGTTGACCCGCCCTTTGCACTCCCGCTTGAGCCGCGTCGCACGCTCTTTTCGGGTTTCCTCTGATCCTGGCATGAATTTGGTGTTGCCCTGTTTCTTTGCAGGGGCACCCTTTTTGGCCGTGTCGGTGGCGGCAAGGCCAGGCGCGGCTGACAGTCCCAGCCACATCGCGATGCCCGCAGCAGCAAGTGTCCCGCGCCGGAAAAAAGAGTGTCGAGTCATTTCAAGCTCCCTGAGTTGGCGGTCGTTGCCGCCTGCCTGCACAAACAACGCTACTGCAATTTCGCGTCGCCATACACCTGGTCATCCGGCGGCGCGTCGGCCGGCATGCGAAAACTCTCGCTGGCCCAGGCGCCCAGGTCGACATTTTTACAGCGCTCACTGCAAAAAGGGCGGAAACGGTTGTTCGGCCCGAACACACTGGGCCCGCTACAGGCGGGGCAGACCACGATCTTGGGTTGTGGCAGGTCAGAAGTCATCTTGAACTCCAGCTTGAACCTTTGTCGCGATCAGGAGCAGAGCGTCAATTCAAAAGCCGCATCGTCGGTCGAAGAATGCAAGCGGTCGTCGCTCTCATGGCGCATCAGGCGGACGGAAACAATCAGGCGGTTGCCGCTGATTTCGGGGATCAGCCCCAGCCCCGGGTCAATGCGCAGGCGCAGCAACTGGAAAGTGCGGCCCTGCGGCAGGGTCTGCTGGTACTGCCCGCCGGTCGCCACCACCTTTTGCGGCAGGCCAGAGTCACGCAACAGTTTGAGCAACATGCGAATCGACTCGGCCAGCGGCACCAGCGTGGCAATCCAGCGTTGCAAGTCCTTCTGCCGCGTGATCGCATCAAAATGCTGCCACGCAAAATAGGCTGGCAGATCAAATTCGCAGGTGCCACCCGGGATGCCGATGCGGCTGCGGATGCTCATCAACCAGTCGTTTTCAGTCAGCGACTGGCCCGCCTTGCCCGGCAGGCCGGTCAGGGTGACAAAACACTCGTCGAGTTGGCCCGTCACTTCATCAAGCACCGCTTCGGAAATGGCCGGGTTGCCGCGGTAACCATTGAGCAGGTGTTTTTGCCGGTCCAGGTCCTTGAGCACATCGGTTTTCAGATCGGCGCGGGCCGCCACGTCCATCACTTCAAAAATGGTGGTGATCGCGTAGTGGTGGTCGGTCGGATGGTCCCGCGCGGCCAGTTCGCCGAGGCGGTGAAAGAGGTGCTCAAGCCGCAAATACGTGCGAATGCGTTCGTTGAAGGGATATTCGTAAAGAATCACTGCGATATATCTTTTTCAGCGGGAGGGTTAGCCATCATAGCCCGAAGCGCTGCGCCGCCTGCCGGACCAGCAGCGCCAGCGCGCCCAGCGAGACCGTCCCATCGTTGTCGATACAAACGTCTGCCGCAGCGAGCCGCTGCATGCGGCTGGCCTGCCCCGCCATCACCTGTTCAACCATCTGCCGCGTCCAGCCACTGCGGGCCATCACGCGGCTGATCTGGGTTTCGTCACTGCAATCCACCACGAGTACCCGGTCCACCTGCTGGCGCCAACGACCGGACTCCACCAGCAGGGGCACGTCAAACACGATGCAGGCCTGCCCCGCTTGCTGCGCCTGCGCCGCCTGGCGAGCGGTTTCCACACCCACCAGCGGATGGATGATGGCTTCCAGCTGGCGTTTTGCGTCTGGATCACTGAAAACCAGCTGACGCATGTGATCACGGTCCAGTGCACCGCCGGCCGTCACCAGGTCGGCACCGAACGCCTGGACAATCAGGGCAATCGCCGCCCCCCCTGGCGCGGTGGTCTGGCGCGAAATCGTATCGGCATCGATAATGGTTGCGCCGCACTCAGCGAGCATTCCGGCCACCGTGCTTTTGCCGCTGCCAATGCCGCCGGTCAGGCCCACGCGCAAGGCAGGCATGCTGCTACAGGCCGATCACGCCAAGAATGGCCTGGGGGCCGAACACCATTGCCGTCAAACCCGCGGCCGCCAGAAACGGGCCAAAGGGCACGTAACCCCCTTCACGCAAGCCACTGGAAAACTTCATCGTAATTCCGACCAGCGCGCCTATGACCGAAGCCATCAGAATGATGGGCACCAGGGCCGACCAGCCAAACCAGGCCCCCAGCGCCGCGAAAAGTTTGAAGTCCCCGTAACCCATGCCTTCTTTTCCGGTCACCAACTTGAACGCCCAGTAGACCAGCCACAGCGACAGGTAGCCGGCCACCACGCCCCACAAGGCCTGGCTCAGGTTGATGGCCGGGTTCCAGCCCAGTACGACAACAATCAGGCCAGCCCAGAGCAGGGGCAGGGTGATGTCATCCGGCAGCAGGGTGGTATCCCAGTCGATCATGGCGAGCGTCACCAGAGCCGCCGCAAAGCCGCCCCAGGCCAGACCGGTCCAGCTCAAACCCCATCGCCATCCGCAGAAAAAAAACAAACCGCCCGTTGCGAGCTCCACCAGGGGATAACGCAAGCCGAACTTCGTGCCGCAGACCGAGCATTGCCCCTTGAGAAAGAGGTAGCTCAAAACCGGAATGTTTTCATACCAGGCAATCACATGGCCACAACTCGAACACCGCGAGCGCGGCATCAACAGGTTGAAGGCTGCCGTGTTCTGCGCCGTGAAGCCGGACATCTCGGCACATTCAAGCGCCCACTGGCGCTCCATGATTTTTGGCAGGCGGTAAATAACAACGTTCAGGAAACTGCCGATCAACAGCCCGAAAATCCCGGCCAAAGCGGCGTCGAAACCCGCATGCCAACCGGACACCAGCCCTGACATCAAACCACTTGGCCGAGCTTGAAGATCGGCAGGTACATGGACACCACAATGCCACCGATCAAACCACCAAGAAACACGATGATGATGGGCTCCATCAGGCTAGACAGGCCGGCGACCATTTCATCGACTTCGGCTTCATAAAAATCGGCGGCTTTTCCGAGCATGTGATCGACCGAGCCGGACTCCTCGCCAATCGCACACATCTGCAACACCATGGTCGGGAACAGGTTGGCATTGCCCATCGCAGCCGTCAAACTGGTACCGGTGGAGACTTCCTGCTGGATTTTTTCTGTGGCGTCGGCATACAACGAATTGCCCGATGCACCGCCGACCGAATCCAGCGCCTCGACCAAGGGCACACCCGCAGCAAACATGGTTGACAGCGTGCGGGTCCAACGGGCAATACACGACTTCTCGATCAACACCCCAAACACCGGCACTTTCAGCAGGACACGGTCCATCACACGCTGCATCTTTATATTGCGCCGCCAGGCTTGCATGAAAAAGTAAATACCGCCACCGATACCGCCGAAAATCAGCCACCAATAGGCGACAAAAACCTCGCTGATGGCCATCACAAAAAGCGTAGGAGCGGGAAGATCCGCACCGAATGACTTGAAAACCTCTTTGAATGCAGGGATCACAAAAATCATGATCACGGCGACCACCACAAAGGCCACAACCACGACCGAAGCCGGGTACATCAACGCGGACTTGATTTTCGATTTGATGGCTTCGGTTTTTTCCATGTAAACCGCCAACCGATCGAGCAGCGCCTCCAGGATACCGGCGGCCTCACCGGCCTCCACCAGATTGCAGTACAGCGCATTGAAATACAGAGGGTACTTGCGGAAAGCAGCGCTGAGCGAAGTGCCGGTTTCCACGTCAGTGCGCACATCGTTGAGGAGCTTGGTCACGCTGGCATTGGGATTGCCGCGTCCAACGATATCAAACGACTGCAACAGCGGCACGCCGGCCTTCATCATGGTCGCCAGCTGCCGCGTGAAAATGGCAATGTCCTTGGGCTTGATGGACTTGCCGGAGCGCATGCTGCGCTTCTTGATTTTTGTCGGGAACACCCCCTGCCGACGCAGCGATGCCTTGACCTGGTTTTCGCCGACAGCACGGGTCTCACCCCTGACCTGCTTGCCATTGCGGTCCTTGCCTTCCCATTCAAAGACAAATTCCTTGATGGCTTTGGATGTTGCTGTTGCCATGTTGCCTTCTTACTAGTGCGGACAGGATGATTGAAGCCCGGGGCGTTTCCCGCGCCGGACGGGCAGGGGTAACGTGGCGGGCCTAGACATTGGTGCACCCCAGAATCTCTTCGAGCGAGGTCATCCCCGTTTTGACCTTTTGCAAACCTGCGCCCCTGAGGCTTTTCACCCCTTCCTTGGCAGCCTGTTCGGCAATTTCGAGGGCGCTGCCATCGCGCAGGATGATCCGCTGGATTTCATCCGTGATCGGCATGACCTGGTAGATACCCACGCGGCCCTTGTAGCCGCTGTTGCACATGGAACACCCAACCGGACGGAACGGGGTCCAGGAGCCATCAACATCGTCTTCCTCGAAGCCGGCGTCGAGCAAGGTCTCCCGCGGGATGTCCGCCGGCGCCTTGCAGTTGGGGCACAGACGGCGCGCCAGCCGCTGGGCGGTGATCAGAATCACGCTGGATGCAATATTGAAGGGCGCAATGCCCATGTTACGCAGCCGGGTCAGCGTGGCGGGCGCATCGTTGGTATGCAAAGTAGACAACACGAGGTGGCCGGTTTGCGCCGCCTTGATGGAAATTTCCGCAGTTTCCAGATCACGAATCTCGCCGACCATGATGATGTCCGGATCCTGGCGCAAAAACGCTTTCAGGGCCACTGAAAAAGTCAGGCCCGCCTTGTCGTTCATGCTGACCTGGTTGACGCCGGGCAAGTTGATTTCGGCCGGATCTTCGGCCGTCGATATGTTCACACCCGGCTTGTTCAGGATATTCAGGCAGGTGTACAACGACACGGTTTTCCCCGAACCGGTGGGGCCCGTCACCAGCACCATGCCGTAAGGTCGCTGAACCGCATTGAGCAGGCGTTCCTTTTCGATCGGCTCGTAACCGAGCGCATCGATGCCCAGCTTGGCACTGCTCGGGTCCAGAATACGGATCACGATTTTTTCGCCGAACATGGTCGGCAAGGTGCTGACCCGGAAATCGATCACCCGATCCGGTCCGATCTTGAGCTTCATCTTCCCGTCTTGCGGCACCCGCTTTTCAGAGATATCCATCTTGGAGATCACCTTGATGCGGGAAGCCAGCTTTTCCTTGATGGCGACCGGCGGCGAAGCGATCTCGCGCAACTCCCCATCGACGCGGAAACGCACGCGGTAGGTGTGCTCATAGGGTTCGAAATGCAGGTCCGACGCGCGCATGCTGAAGGCATCGAGCAGCATTTTGTGCAAAAACTTGACGACGGGCGCATCCTCAACCTCCGATACGCCGGTGTCGCCGCTGTCGGCACTGGCCGCCTCGGCGGTGGACTCGTCAAACTCGAAGTCATCGCCAATGATGCTTTCCATCGCCTCGGATGCCGTGGTGGCCGATGCCTCTACCAACTTCGACAGCTTGTCGTATTCGGCGATAACCCAATCCACGCCCATCTGGGTCGAAAACTTGATTTTTTCAGCCGCCTCCTGATCAGAGGGGTCCGCCGTCGCAACAATCAAGCGGTTGCTGCGCTTGCTCAAGACAACAATGCGATAGGCTTGGCAAATTTTGGCGTCCAGCAGGCCCTTGGGCAGGCGCTGGGTATCAATGGCGCTGAGGTCGAGCAGGGGCGCCGCGAACGCCGTGGACATGGTGTGCGCCAGATCTGACGCGGATACAACGCCAGAGCCGGTCAGTTCCGCGATGAAGCTGGTTCGGCCGCTTTGAGCCTTGCGAAAAATGTCTTCTGCCGCTTTTTGCCCGAGCTTGCCAGCCATCACCAGCGCCCGTCCCAAACCGGGCAAAGCGGGTGCATTGATGACGGTATCGAGAGCGGCCATAATTTACGAATCTACCTCAAATTGACAAAATTGACATCATCGTTGATGGTTCGGGGGATGTAAATCGAAATGGCCGTTACCACCGCCCCGGTGTTGGAACGACGACAACGAAGCCGCAAACGTGAATGGGAACAGGCGACGGATGGTCGGGGTGAGAAGATTCGAGCCTCCGGCCTCTACGTCCCGACCGTAGCGCTCCACCAGGCTGAGCTACCCTTGACAGCTATCCCGATCCGGCGTCATGAACGGCGCTGCAGCAGCTGGGAAGCCAATTCTAGCAAGGCCTCGCTGTAGGTATTGCGTCCTAGGACCGCCAGCGCCTGGATTGCCCGCTGCGCTTCAGAGGCTGCCGCATCGCGGGTCGCTTGCAGGGCACCGGTTTGCCTGACGATGGCCACAATTTCGGCCAGGCGCTCGGTTCCGCCGGTCTCAATGGCATGGCGAATCATGCCCTGCTCTGCCGCCGTGCCGCGCTGCATGGCGATGATCAAGGGCAAGGTGGCCTTGCCTTCCCGCAGGTCATCTCCCAGGTTTTTGCCCATCTCGGCTGCATCGCCGTCGTAATCCAGCACATCGTCAATCACCTGAAAAGCTGTGCCCAGCGCCTGTCCGTAGTCTGCGCAAGCCTGCTCAACTGCAGCCGAAGCCCCTGCCAGCAAGGCTGCCAGCCGCGCACTGGCTTCGAACAACTTGGCAGTCTTGGAGCGGATTACCCGCAGGTAGCCGTCCTCCGACAAACCGGCGTCGTGCATGTTCATCAGTTGCAGCACCTCGCCCTCGGCAATGATATTGGTCGCTTCGGCAAGGGTCTGCATGATGCGCATGTCGCCAGCATCAACCATCATCTGGAAGGCCCGCGAATACAGAAAATCGCCGACCAGCACGCTGGCCGGGTTGCCAAACGAGGCGTTGGCCGTCGCGCGGCCCCTGCGCAGGGTGGATTCATCAACCACGTCGTCGTGCAGCAAGGTCGCGGTGTGTATGAATTCCACAACAGCCGCCAGGTTGAAGCGCTGCTCGCCGCGATAGTCAAGCGCGCCACACATCAGCAGCAGCAACGCGGGGCGCAAGCGCTTGCCGCCAGCGGCGATGATGTGCTGCGACACCTGACTTACCAGCGGCACATCGGAGCTGAGGCTGCGCGTGATCACCGCGTCCATGGCCTGCATGTCGCCGGCAATCAGGGCCAGCGCAGCGGTCGTGCTAGAAGAATTGACAGTCAAGGCGGTCCAGACAAGAGGTTGACCAGATTATAGGAAGCCTGCAGCCGACGCCCGGTTGTCCGTCAGTCCGGACAGGCGGCAACGCGGGTTTTCCGTGTCCCGTGCTAGAATAGAGGGCTCTGTGGAAATCCGTCCGCAAAACTCACATACGAGGTCTCACATGTACGCGGTCATAAAAACCGGTGGCAAACAATACAAAGTTGCTACGGGTGAAAAAATTAAAGTAGAACAGATTGCTGCGGACGTAGGCCAAGAGATCGTTATTGACCAGGTATTGGCTGTCGGAACCGGCAGCACAATCACGGTTGGTACGCCCTTGGTGTCCGGCGCTACCGTTACGGTTACTGTCCTTTCCCAGGGCAGGCACGACAAGGTTCGCATTTTCAAAATGCGTCGTCGCAAACATTACCAAAAACGCCAGGGTCACCGGCAAAACTTCACTGAACTGCAAATCGGCGCCATCGTCGGTTAAGCACAGAAGTACCAGGACTCACCAAGGAGTATTGAAAAATGGCACAGAAAAAAGGCGGCGGCTCTACGCGAAACGGGCGCGATTCGCAGCCCAAGATGTTGGGTGTCAAGAAGTTTGGCGGCGAAGTGATCAACGCAGGCAGCATCATCGTGCGCCAGCGTGGTACCAAGTTCCATCCGGGCGTCAACGTCGGCATCGGCAAGGACCACACCCTGTTTGCGCTGGTGGACGGTTCGGTCTCGTTTGCCATCAAAGGCGCGCTGAGCAAGCACACCGTCAATGTGACACCAGCGTAAGCTGATCACTTCGATGGCATCGAAGCCCCGCTTGGTCGGGGCTTCGTTGTTTTGGCCTTTCCTATTTGTGCATTTGTAAACTATCCTTGTGTTGTCCGGCTGCGCCTGCGGTCGGATCGCCCCTCACACCATGAAATTTGTTGACGAAGCCTATATTGACATCGCTGCGGGCGATGGCGGGAGCGGCTGCGTCTCGTTTCGCCACGAAAAGTACAAGGAATTCGGCGGGCCCAACGGCGGCGATGGTGGACGCGGCGGTCATGTGTATGCGGTGGCCGATATCAACCTGAACACCTTGGTAGATTTCCGCTTTTCTCGCCGCCACGAAGCGCGCAACGGTGAACATGGCATGGGTTCGGACATGTTTGGTGCCAAGGGCGACGACATTATGCTCAAGATGCCGGTGGGCACCATCCTGACCGACTCTGAAACCGGCGAGGTTTTGTACGAACTGCTGGTGCCCGGCGAGGAACTGTTGATTGCGAAAGGCGGCGACGGTGGTTTTGGCAACCTGCGCTTCAAAAGCTCGACCAACCGCGCGCCGCGCAGCAAGACACCCGGCTGGCCCGGCGAGCGCAAAAGCCTCAAGCTCGAACTCAAGGTGCTGGCCGACGTCGGCCTGCTGGGCATGCCCAATGCGGGCAAATCGACCTTCATCACTGCCGTGTCCAATGCGCGGCCACGTATTGCCGACTACCCCTTCACCACCTTGCATCCCAACTTGGGCGTGGTGCGCGTGGGGCCTGAACAGAGTTTTGTGGTCGCCGACCTGCCCGGCCTGATTGAGGGCGCCTCCGAAGGCGCCGGCCTCGGTCACCTGTTTTTGCGTCACCTGCAGCGCACCCGCCTGTTGCTGCACATTGTGGACATGGCGCCGTTTGACGACAGCGTGGACCCGGTCGCGCAAGCCAAGGCCATTGTCGGCGAGCTCAAGAAATACGATGCGGCGCTTTATGACAAGCCGCGCTGGCTGGTTCTCAACAAGCTGGACATGGTGGACGACGACAAACGCGCCGCCCTGGTCAAGGATTTCGTCAAACGCTTCAAGTTCAAGGGCCCGGTGTTCGAGATTTCTGCCCTGACGCGCGAAGGCTGCGAGCAGCTGGTCAAGACGATTTACCAGCACGTCAAGAGCGTCCAGAAAAGCGAGCAGGAACCGGAAGAGATCGACCCGCGATTCGTCGACTTGCCAGGCGGGCCTGACACGCCCTGAGACGCTTTCGGCTTCGATTGCTACGATATTCATAGCTAGCTACGCCCACCCGACAGGGTCTGGAGCACTAAAACCACCAGAACATGCAAGAAAAAACAGGTTCCCAGGTTCTTCTCAATGCCAAGCGCATCGTGGTCAAGGTCGGCTCCAGCCTGGTCACCGATGAGGGACGTGGCCTCGACGCCGCGGCCATCGGCCAGTGGTGCCAGCAACTGGCGGTGCTGGTCAAAAGCGGCCGCGAGGTCATCATGGTCAGCAGCGGCGCGATTGCCGAAGGCATGAAACGCCTGGGCTGGGCCACGCGGCCCAAGGCCATCCATGAGCAGCAGGCAGCGGCCGCCGTCGGTCAGATGGGCCTGGTCCAGGTCTACGAAAGCCAGTTGCGCGACAACGGCGTAGGCAGCGCCCAGGTATTGCTGACCCATGCCGACCTGGCCGACCGCGAGCGTTACCTCAATGCCCGCTCCACCCTGCTGACCTTGCTGCAGCTCGGCGTGGTGCCAGTGATCAATGAAAACGACACCGTCGTCAACGACGAAATCAAGTTTGGCGACAACGACACCCTCGGCGCACTGGTCGCCAACCTGGTCGACGCCGATGCCCTGATCATCCTGACCGATCAGAAAGGCCTGTACAGCGCCGACCCGCGCAAGGACCCCGCCGCGCGGTTTATCAGTGAAGCCAAAGCCGGCGACCCCGCGCTGGAAGCCATGGCGGGCGGCACCGGCTCCAGCATTGGCAAAGGCGGCATGATCACCAAAATCCTGGCAGCCAAGCGGGCGGCCGGTTCAGGCGCCTCCACTGTGATCGCCTGGGGGCGGGAGCCGAACGCCCTGATCCGCCTGACGCAAGGCGAGTCCATCGGCACCCTGCTGTTGGCCCAGACGCCGAAAAACCAGGCACGCAAACGATGGATGGCTGACCACCTGCAACTGCGCGGCTCGGTGGCGGTCGATGCGGGCGCCGCCGTCAAGGTACGTGACGAAGGCAAAAGCTTGCTGCCCATCGGCATGGTCTCTGTGCAGGGCGAGTTCTCGCGCGGGGATGTGATCGCGGTACATGACGCCGCAGGCAGCGAAATCGCGCGCGGCCTGGCCAACTACTCCAGCGCAGAGGCCAGACTGATTTGCCGCAAACCTTCAACGGAATTCGAAAAGCTGCTGGGCTACACGGGCGAAGCCGAGATGGTCCATCGGACCAATCTGGTGCTCACCAGCTAAAACGACTGAAGCGGTTGAGTTTGAGCTGACGGGTGATCTCGTTGACAGAGGAGGCCTGTGCCGCGCCATCGCAAGCGCCAGCCCTGGCGAATGCCAGCGCATGTTTGGAAGGCATGTTGCCGAACAGCGACCGCCATTCAGGCTGGGCCGCCAGAGTCCATGCGCCGGACGGGCTGTAGCGCGCATAGGTCTTGACCTCGCCAGTGACGCAGCGCAGGCCTTCATACAGAATGTTGCGTGCGCCGCTGGCGCTGGTGGCGACCATCACATAACTGAGCACGCCGTCTTTCGAAATCCGGAGGGTGGCCGGGTCCACCCCATAGGTCAGCGATGAGGCTTGGGACACATCAAAAGTCAGCAGTTTTCCCGTATCAAAAGCCGGCGGCGGCGCAACCGCTTCTTCCTTCCAGTCCGCCAGTTCGGCGTCCCGTTGCGCCCAGGCCCCGGCTGACAGGCTCAGCAGACACATCATCACCAGCGATTTAGAGATCATGATTTTTATTTCGGGAAACGGCCGCCAAACTGGTTTGCGGATCCGGTTCAAAAGTAGCGCCTGGCGGCAGTTCAAACGAGGCACCCGGCAACCCGGTCGAATGCAGACTCTGCTCGCCGCTGCCAGCTTCGCCTGGATCACGCTGGCGCATGCCACCACGCAGATAGCGATTGCGGTGATCCGGCCTGGCATCAAAACGGTTGTCGACGCGCGGCACAAAACGGGACAGCTCTGTCAATGCCATTTCGTAGACACCGCGCTTGAATTCAACAACAACGTCGAGGGGCACCCAGTAGTCGTTCCAGCGCCAGGCGTCGAACTCCGGATGATCGGTCGCACGCAGGTTCAGGTCCCAGTCGTGGCCGACCAGTTGCAGCAGGAACCAGATTTGTTTCTGGCCTTTGTAATGTCCGCGCGCATCGCGGCGGATAAACCGGTCAGGCACCTCATAGCGCAACCAGTCCCGGGTCCGGGCAAGCACCTGCACATGTTGCGGCATCAGCCCCACTTCTTCGTGCAATTCGCGGAACATGGCCTGCTCGGGATTTTCGCCCCGGTCAATGCCACCCTGCGGAAACTGCCAGGAGTGAGTCCGTATGCGCTTGCCCCAAAAAACCTGACTTCTCTGGTTGAGCAAGATGATGCCGACGTTGGGCCGAAAGCCGTCCCGGTCAAGCATAATCAAACCTCAAATTTTTTAAACTGAGTCCATTATGCACAGCAGAATGCTCAGAGCCAAGCGCACGCCGGGACGGTCGTCCCAAAAACTTCACGAAGCCCAGAAAAACAAGCCATGAAAGCATCCCAGTTCTTCATTTCCACGCTCAAGGAAGCGCCTGCGGACGCCGAGGTGGTCAGCCACCAGCTCATGATGCGGGCGGGCATGATCAAGAAACTGGGTGCCGGCATTTACAACTACATGCCCATGGGGCTGCGCGTGATCCGCAAGGTAGAAGCCATCGTGCGGGAAGAGATGAACCGCGCCGGTGCTGTTGAAATGAGCATGCCGGTGATCCAGCCCGCCGAGCTCTGGCAGGAGACCGGCCGTTTTGAAAAAATGGGGCCGGAACTCCTGCGCATCAAGGACCGCCATGGCCGTGATTTTGTGGTCCAGCCGACCAGTGAAGAAGTCATCACCGACGTGATGCGCCAGGACATCCGCAGCTACAAGCAATTGCCGAAAAACCTGTACCAGATCCAAACCAAGTTTCGTGACGAACGCCGTCCGCGTTTTGGTTTGATGCGTGGGCGCGAGTTCACCATGAAAGACGCCTACAGTTTTGACCGCGACCAGACTGCCGCCAAAGCCAGTTACCAGATCATGGCGCAGGCCTATCGTCGGATTTTTGACCGCTTTGGCCTGAGCTACCGCGCGGTGGCGGCAGACAGCGGCGCCATCGGCGGTGACCTCAGCGAAGAGTTCCAGGTGATCGCTGCGACCGGCGAAGACGCCATCGTTTACTGCCCGGACAGCGACTACGCCGCGAATATGGAAAAAGCGGAAGCGCTGGCGCCACAGGGCGAGCGAAAAGCGGCCGCGCAGCCCATGACAAGAACGGCCACACCGGGCAAGGCCACTTGCGGCGAGGTGGCCGAACTGCTGGCCATCCCGCTGGCGTCGACGGTCAAGTCGCTGGTGCTGGCCACGGACGAACTCGACGCGGCTGGCAAAGTCGCCAAGACGCAGGTCTGGTTGCTGCTGCTGCGCGGCGACCACGACATGAATGAAGTCAAGGTCGGCAAGGTCGAAGGCTTGGCGGGTTTCCGCTTTGCGACCTTGCCGGAGATCGAGGATCACTTCGGCTGCAAGCCCGGTTACCTCGGCCCGCTGAATTTGAAGAAGCCGGTCAGGCTGGTCACCGACCGCGAAGTCGCGGCGCTGGCAGACTGGGTTTGCGGCGCCAATGAGCCTGACTTTCATATCACCGGTGTCAACTGGGGCCGAGACCTGCCTGAGCCCGAACTCGTCGCAGACCTGCGCAACGTGCTCGCCGGCGATGCCTCGCCCGACGGCCGGGGCGTGCTGGCCATCGAGCGCGGCATCGAGGTCGGCCATGTGTTTTACCTCGGCACCAAATACAGCCAGGCGATGAACGCGACCTTTCTCGGGGAAAACGGCAAGCCACAGTTTCTCGAAATGGGCTGTTACGGCATCGGCATCACGCGCCTGCCGGCCGCTGCGATTGAACAGAACCATGATGAACGCGGCATCATCTGGCCCGACGCGATTGCGCCTTTCACCGTGGTGCTCTGCCCGATCAGCCCGGACCGTTTCCCCGACGTGAAAGCCGCGGCCGAGAAGCTGCATGACGAATTGCTTGCTGCCGGCGTGGACGTGATCCTGGATGACCGGGGCGAACGTCCGGGTGCGATGTTTGCCGACTGGGAACTGATCGGCGTGCCGCACCGCGTCACCCTCGGCGACCGCGGCCTCAAGGAAGGCCAGATCGAATACCAGCACCGTCGCGACACGGCCGCCAGCAGCGTAGCGGTCGGCGAGGTTTTTGCATTTTTGAAGGACAAACTGGCCGCATGAGGGCAGTGGCGTCCGACCCCGCCAGCCCTGCAAGGAGAATATGCCTCCAGTCCTTGTCGGCCGGGGCTTTTCTGCTATTTATTTCAGAGCAAGTCAACGCTGGCGGGCAAATTGAAGAGCCGCTGATCGACTCGGTGCGCACCGCACTGAGTTCGGCCATTGCCAGCCAGGCGCCGCCGATTCCCGAGTTTCGCGACACCGAGAGCCGGCTGGCTTACCTGCGCTGGCTGGGCACCATGAGCGACAGGCTGCACAAGAAAAAACCGGAGTGGCAGATTCGCAAGGAATTTTTGCAGACCGTATGGTACGAAAGCAAACGCGCCGGGCTCGACGTGGCGCTGGTGCTGGGCCTGATTCAGGTGGAGAGCAACTTCCGTAAATTCGCCGTCAGCCGTGTCGGCGCGCGCGGCTACATGCAGGTCATGCCCTTCTGGACACGCGTGATCGGCGACGGCGATGCCGGCAAGCTGTTCCACATGCAGACCAACCTGCGTTTTGGTTGCGTGATCCTGCGCCACTACCTGGACCGTGAAAAAGGCGATCTCTTCATGGGTCTGGGCCGCTACAACGGCTCGCGTGGCAAGGCGCCCTACCCCGACGCGGTGCTTGGCGCCAAAAAACAGTGGGACTTCAGCTAATCCCGTTCCAGCAGAAAATTGCCACGCGCCACGCCCTGCAGGCCGGAATCAACAGCGCTGTCATCCTTGAGCCGGACACCCGACAACTGCCGTCGGCGCATCTGCGACACCAGGTAAAACGCTTTGGCTGCGGCATCCTCATGCGACAGGCCGGCGGGGCGAACATTGGATATGCAGTTGCGGCGCTCATCCGTCAGCCCCACACGCGGCATCCAGGTCAGGTAGATGCCCAGGCTGTCAGGTGAGCTCAGCCCAGGACGCTCGCCAATCAACAGCACCACAAGCCGGGCACCCAGCAACTCGCCAACCTCGTCGCCCACCGCCACCCGGCCCTGTCTGACAACGGTCAGCGGCGCCAGCACCCAGTGTTCCGCCGCGATAAGCCGCATCACGGCGTCCAGCAGGGGCACGGCATGTTGTGCAATCGCCAGAGCCGACAAGCCATCCGCGATCACAAAAGCGATGTCACAGCGCCTTCCGTCTGGCGGCTGCGGCAAAGCCCTTAGGCGCTCACGCGAGGCATCGTCCAGACGTCGCCCCTTGTCGGGGTGCTGCAGGTACTGCAGGCGGTCACTCGCCGCACTGTCCAGCACCAGGCAAGTATCGGCGCGGGCAAGCTGCGCAGTTTCCAGATCCTTCAGCAATTGCGGCACATCCAGCGCCAGATGCACCGCATCGCGCGCCCGCGCATGGGCCAGTTGAAACGCCAACTGCGGCTGGGTCGGCAGGCTGACACCCGTCCGCCCCAGCGCGATTCGCGCGGCTGTGAACTGGCGCAGTGCTTGCCAGGGATTGGCAAGCACGGACGGGGGCGGCGGCTTCATGTGTTCATCCGGTTCAGCTCAAGCGCAGCAGCGCGTCACGAAATGCCGGCGGCACCTGATGCGCCAGTTGCACCGGCCCCCCGCCCTCGCTCGCACCCGTGATCTGCATCTTTTCCAGCCAGGCCTCGAACTCTGGCGCGGGGCGCAGGCCCAACACTCTGCGCGCATACAAGGCGTCGTGAAACGAGGTGCTCTGGTAGTTGAGCATGATGTCGTCAGACCCCGGCACACCCATGACAAAGGTGCAGCCGGCCACGCCCAGCAAAGTCAGCAGCACGTCCATGTCGTTCTGGTCGGCTTCGGCATGGTTGGTGTAACAAACGTCGCAGCCCATGGGCAAGCCCAGCAACTTGCCGCAAAAATGATCTTCGAGCCCGGCACGAATGATTTGCTTGCCGTTGTACAGATATTCCGGTCCGATGAATCCCACCACACTGTTGACCAGCAGCGGTTTGAACTGGCGGGCCACCGCATAAGCCCGCACTTCACAGGTTTGCTGGTCCAGGCCGTGATGCGCTTGGGCCGACAAGGCGCTGCCCTGGCCAGTTTCAAAATACATCACGTTGTTGCCCACTGTGCCGCGCCCCAGGGACAAGGCAGCGCTTTGCGCCTCGGCCAGCAGTTTCAGGTCAATGCCGAAGCTGCGGTTGGCCGCCTCGGTTCCGGCAATCGACTGAAACACCAGGTCCACTGGCGCACCGCGCTCAATCGCCTCCAGTGTGTTGGTCACATGGGTGAGTACGCACGATTGCGCCGGAATGGCATACCGCTGGATGATGTCGTCCAGCATGCCGATCAACCGGATGACTTGCGGCAGGTTGTCGGTGGCCGGGTTGATGCCGATCACCGCGTCGCCACTACCGTAGAGCAGGCCGTCAAGCAGGCTGGCCGCGATACCGGCCGCGTCATCGGTCGGGTGGTTGGGCTGCAGCCGCGTGGACAAGCGCCCTGGCAAGCCGATGGTGTTGCGAAACGCCGTGACCACGCGGCATTTTTGCGCCACCAGAATCAGGTCCTGGTTGCGCATGAGTTTGGAGACGGCCGCCGCCATTTCTGGCGTGATGCCGGCCGCTACAGCCGCCAGGGCAACACTGTCGACTGCATCGCTGAGCAGCCAGTTGCGGAAGTCGCCCACCGTCAGGTGGCGGATGGGCGCAAAGGCGACCGCGTCATGGCTGTCAATGACAAGCCGGGTGATTTCGTCGTCTTCGTAGGAAATCACGGTGTCGTTGAGGAACCGGACCAGCGGCACCTCCGCCAGCGTCATCTGCGCCACCACGCGCTCTTCATCGGTGGCTGCGGCCACACCGGCCAGCACGTCCCCCGATCGAAGCGGCGAGGCTTTTGCCAGCAAGTCTTTCAGATCATGAAAGTGGTAAGTGGCAGTGCCGGCGGTGTGACTGAAAGCAGGGTCAGGCATAGCGACAAATCCTCAAATTCAGCTCCCAGCAGAACGGGTAGCAAGGCTATCTTGAGGCCATTTGTGCGGCGCAGCAACACGGCACGCTTAAATTCGGCCATTTCATCTGAATTTTTGATGAAAAAGCCATCTAACCCATATCTGGTGAGCGATAGTAGCTATCAATAACAGAGCATGTTTCAAACCCGGGTGTGGGTCAGCCCGGAAAATTTGCGCTCCTCGGCAAACCACAGCAGCACCGGCAGCGTGCCCGGCAGCACCGGCTTCACTTGGACCGGCAAGCGCTGCCAGGCAAACAATTGACCCTCGCGCATGTGCAACTCGCCCGTCCAGTCAAACACCTTGCAGAAATTGAGCCGCACCAGGGCGTGTGGGTAGTCCACCAGCTCCACCTTCCAGGCTTGGGCCTTGCTTATGGTGATGCCGATTTCTTCATGCAGTTCGCGGCGCAGCGCCTGCTCCACCGTCTCGCCGGCCTCCAGCTTGCCGCCGGGGAACTCCCAATAACCCTCGTAGACTTTTCCGGGTGGTCGTGAGGTCAGCAGGAAGTCGCCGTCGGACCGCAGCAGCACACCCACCGCAACATCCACCACCTTGCGATCCGCACCGCCCTCGCGCGGGCGATCACCGTCGGCGACCAGCACGCTCATGTGGCGTGATCAGCCGCCTGGTCGCCGGGGTCGGACGCCGCACCCGGACGTTCATACGCGGCGATGGGCGCTGCGGTGACCGGCCGCTGCTCGCTGTCACGACCGGCGTAGTCGCGCGCGAACTGGTAGGCGACACGGCCGCTGCGCGAGCCGCGCTCAAGCGCCCAGACCAGCGATGCCGGTTTGGCCGCACTGATGGCGTCAGGCGTCACGCCGAACGACGACAGCCACTGCGCGACGATGGTCAGGTACTCGTCCTGGCTGAAGGGGTAGAAGCTGACCCACAGGCCGAAACGTTCGGACAGCGAAATCTTCTCTTCCACCACCTCGCCGGGATGCACCTCGCCATCCTCGCTGCGAGAGTAGGTCAGGTTTTCTGTCATGTATTCCGGCAGCAGGTGGCGCCGGTTGCTGGTCGCGTAGATCAGCACATTGGGTGTGGCGGCCGCGACCGAGCCGTCGAGAATGGATTTGAGCGCCTTGTAGCCGGGTTCACCCTCCTCAAAACTCAGGTCATCGCAAAACACGATGAATTTTTCGTTCAGGCCAGAGACCACATCAACGATGTCATGCAGGTCGGTCAGGTCGGCCTTGTCGACCTCGATCAGGCGCAGGCCGCGCGCCGAGTATTCGTTGAGGCAGGCCTTGATCAGCGAAGACTTGCCGGTGCCGCGCGCACCGGTCAGCAGCACATTGTTGGCGGGTTTGCCGCTCACAAACTGCTCGGTATTGCGCCGGATTTTTTCTTTCTGGTCCTCGATTTCCTTGAGGTCGGTCAAATTCATGCTGCCGATGTGTCGCACAGGTTCGAGCGAGCCATGGCCGGAGCTGCGCTTTCGGTAGCGGTAGGCGACCGAGGCGCTCCAGTCAGGCGCCGACAGCGGCTGCGGCAGCACCGACTCAATGCGCGCCAGCAGGGACTCTGCGCGAACCATCAGGCGTTCAAATTGCTCGTTCATGGGGCGATGGCTCAGCAGCTTAGCTGCGGTAGTCTGCGTTAATCTTGACGTAGTCGTAGGACAGGTCGCAGGTCCATACCGTGTCCGTGGCCTGGCCCCGGCCCAGGGACACACGCACGGTGATTTCGCTTTGTTTCATCACGCGCTGGCCATCGGCTTCGACATAGTCAACATGCCGGCCGCCGTTTTTGGCCACCAGCACCTCATCCAGATAGAGATCGATGGTTGTCTGATCCAGATCGGCGATGCCAGCATAACCGACCGCCGCCAGGATGCGGCCAAGATTCGGGTCGCTGGCAAAAAACGCCGTCTTGACCAGCGGCGAATGCGCAATCGCATAAGCCACCAGCCGGCATTCCGCAGCGGTTTTGCCGCCCTCGACCTGGACGGTGATGAACTTGGTGGCGCCTTCACCGTCGCGCACAATGGCTTGCGCGAGCTGACGCGCCACAGCCAGCATGGCCGCCTTCAGGGCCTGACCATCGGGGCTGTCCAGCGAGGTGATCTCCGCATGTTTGGCGCGGTTGGTAGCCATCACAACGAAGGAGTCATTGGTCGAAGTGTCGCCATCCACCGTAACGCGATTGAAGGAACCTTCGGCCAGTTCGGTGGCCAGTTGCGCCATCAACCCCTGCGCCACAAAGGCATCGGTCGCGAGGAAACCCAGCATGGTCGCCATGTTGGGGCGAATCATGCCGGCGCCTTTGCTGATGCCGGTGATCGTGACGCTCGCGCCGCCCAAGGTAACGCGGCGGGAGAAGGCCTTGGCCACGGTGTCCGTGGTCATGATGGCTTCGGCGGCCTTGCCCCAGTGTGACGCTTGCGCATCAGCCACTGCGGCAGGCAGGCCGGCGGCAATGCGGTCATGCGGCAAAGGCTCCATGATCACACCGGTCGAAAACGGCAGGATCTGCTCAGGGGCAATATTCAGTTCCCGCGCCAGGGCGATGCAACTCGCCTGCGCACGGTTCAGGCCGTCCGCGCCAGTGCCTGCATTGGCGTTGCCGGTGTTGATCAGCATGGCGCGTATGCCCAGGCTCTTGCCACCATTTTTGGCCAGGTGTTCGCGGCAGATTTGCACCGGTGCGGCGCAAAAGCGGTTCTGCGTGAAGACTGCGCCTACGCAAGCACCTTCATCGAGCAGCAGCACCGACAGGTCTTTGCGCCCGGCCTTGCGTATGCCGGCTTCAGTGATGCCCCAACGCACGCCGGGCACGGGATACAGATCAGCAGCGGGCGTGGCGAGCAGATTGACAGCCATGTTTCTTGACTCCAGATGACGGGCCGCGGGCCGGGTTCAGTTCAGCTTCCCGTGGCAGAGTTTGTATTTTTTTCCGGAGCCGCAGGGGCAGGGATCGTTGCGGCCGACACGCGGCACCGCGCCAGCAGGCAAGGCCTGCTTGTAGCGCAGCGATTCCTCATCCACCGTGGTTTCGACTTCTCCGGTTTCCGTCGGCGCCGTGTAGGTCACATTGGCGATACGTTCTGCCCGGTCTTCCATTTCCTCGGCGGCCTGCCCGAGCTGCTCGCCCGACTGCACCTGGACCGTCATGAGGATTTTGGTGACTTCATTCTTGACACTGTCGAGCAGTTGACCGAACAGCTCAAAGGCTTCGCGTTTGTACTCCTGCTTGGGTTGCTTCTGGGCGTAGCCGCGCAGATGAATACCCTGACGCAGGTGGTCGAGCGCGCTCAGGTGATCGCGCCAGTGTTTGTCTATGCTTTGCAGCAGCACAATTCGTTCGAACTGGGTAAAACTTTCTTCCCCAATTTTCTCGACCTTCCCGGCAAAAGCTGCATCGGCCGCAGCAATCACCTTTTCCAGCAGGTCTTCGTCAGTGATCGCGCTCGCCGCTTCCACTTCCTGCTGCAGTGAGAGCTCGATCTGCCATTCATCGCGCAGCACTTTCTCCAGGCCTGGAATATCCCATTGCTCCTCAACACTTTCCGCCGGAATGTATTGCCGGGTCAGGTCGGTGAAGCAGCCTGCGCGCAGCGAGGCAATCTGCTCGGCCAGACTGCTTGCGTCCATGATGTCGTTGCGCTGCTGGTAAATCACCTTGCGCTGGTCATTGGACACATCATCGTATTCAAGCAACTGCTTGCGGATGTCGAAGTTGCGCGCCTCCACTTTGCGCTGCGCCGACTCGATGCTGCGGGTCACGATGCCGGCCTCGATCGCTTCACCGTCCGGCATCTTGAGCCGCTCCATGATGGCGCGGACCCGGTCACCGGCAAAAATGCGCATCAGTGGATCGTCCAGGCTCAGGTAAAAACGTGAAGACCCGGGGTCGCCCTGGCGGCCGGAGCGGCCACGCAACTGGTTGTCGATGCGGCGCGATTCATGGCGTTCCGTCGCAATGATGCGCAGCCCGCCCAGACCCTTGACCTTTTCATGCTCCTGCGTCCATTCGGTGCGCAGCTTCAAAATTTCAGCGTCCTTGTCCTCGCGAGAGGTCTCCAGCGCGTCCACGGCCTCAATGCGCTTTTCCACATTACCGCCAAGCACGATGTCGGTGCCGCGGCCGGCCATGTTGGTCGCAATCGTGATCATGCCGGGACGGCCGGCCTGGGCCACGATGTCGGCCTCACGCGCATGCTGCTTGGCGTTGAGCACCTGGTGCGGCAGCTTCTCCGCCTCCAGCAGCTTGTCGATGATCTCGGAATTTTCAATCGAGGTCGTGCCCACCAGCACCGGCTGTCCACGCTCGTGACATTCGCGGATGTCCTTGATAGCCGCCTCGTATTTTTCGCGCGTAGTCTTGTAGACGCGGTCTAGCTGGTCGCCGCGGCGGCTGGGCCTGTTCGGCGGGATCACCGTGGTTTCCAGTCCGTAGATTTCCTGGAACTCGTAGGCCTCGGTATCGGCGGTGCCGGTCATGCCGGACAACTTGCCGTAGAGGCGGAAGTAGTTTTGGAAGGTGATCGACGCCATGGTCTGGTTTTCAGCCTGGATCTGCACCCCTTCCTTGGCCTCCACTGCCTGGTGCAGGCCTTCGCTCCAGCGCCGGCCCGACATCAGGCGTCCCGTGAACTCGTCAACAATGACGATTTCGCCGTCCTGCACCACATAGTGCTGGTCACGGTGATAGAGGTTGTTGGCCCGCAATGCGGCGTACAGATGGTGCATCAGCGAAATGTTCGCCGGGTCGTACAGGGTGGAATTCTCGGGAATCATGCCCATGCTGGACAAAATGCGTTCGGCATTCTCGTGGCCCTGCTCGGTCAGGAACACCTGCTGCGTCTTCTCATCAAGCGTGAAGTCGCCAGGCTTAATGACACCTTCACCGGTGCGCGGGTCGGCCTCACCTTCCTGGCGGGTCAGCAAGGGCACCACCTTGTTCATCGCCAGGTACATCTCGGTGTGGTCTTCGGCCTGGCCGCTGATGATCAGCGGCGTACGGGCTTCATCGATCAGGATGGAGTCCACCTCATCGACGATGGCAAAGTTCAGGCCGCGCTGCACCCGGTCGGCCACTTCGTAGACCATGTTGTCGCGCAAGTAGTCAAAACCGTATTCGTTGTTGGTGCCGTAGGTGATGTCGCAGCGGTAGGCTTCCTGCTTTTCCTCGCGCGGCATGTTGGGCAGGTTGATGCCGACGGTCAGGCCCAGAAAGTTGTAGAGCCGGCCCATCCAGCGCGCATCCCGGCTAGCCAGGTAATCGTTGACGGTCACGACATGCACGCCTTTGCCGGTCAGCGCATTCAGGTAAACCGGCAGCGTGGCGGTCAATGTCTTGCCTTCGCCCGTGCCCATTTCGGAGATCTTGCCGTTGTGCAGCGCCATGCCGCCCAGCATCTGCACATCGAAGTGGCGCATCTTCATCACCCGTTTGCTGCCTTCGCGAACCACAGCAAACGCTTCGGGGAGGATCGCATCCAGGGTTTCGCCGGTGGCCACGCGGTCTATGAATTCCCGGGTTTTGGCGCGCAACTCAACGTCGTCGAGCTTTTCAAGCGGTGCTTCCAGCGCATTGATGCGTTCTATGGATTTGCGATAGGTTTTGAGCAGCCTGTCGTTGCGGCTGCCGAAGAGTTTGGTCAGGATATTGGAAGCCATAAATGCGAGGCCGCGCTGGCAGCCCCGGTGAGCTGGCAGTGCGGCCGAAATCCCTTATTGAGTATCGACGTAAGTGTGGGCGCCCGCGGTTTGTTCAACTACGCGCCAAACGCAGATTTTACCTCTGCCGCGCTGCTACTTCGGACGCGGTATCTGGGCAGGCTGCGCGGCCGGTGACTGGGCGATGGCCACTGTCGGGGCCTGAGGCAGTTTCTGGCCGGCGGTCAGGAACTTCTGCGGATCCTGGTACACCCCCTGCACCAGCACTTCAAAATGCAGATGCGGCCCGGTCGAACGCCCGGTGGTGCCTACCTCGGCTATTTTTTGGCCGCGCCTGATCAGGTCGCCCTTCTTGACCAGCACCCGTGAGGCATGGGCGTAGCGGGTGACCAGGTCGTTGCCGTGATCGACCTCGACCATGTTGCCGTAGGCAGCGTGGTATTCCTGGGTGACCACCACGCCGCCCGCAGCCGCCAGGATCGAGGTGCCGGGCTCGGCCGGAAAATCCAGCCCGGTGTGCAGTGCGGAACGGCCGTTCAGAGGGTCAATGCGCCAGCCAAACGACGAGCCAAGAATGCCGGTCTGTACCGGTTGCTGGGTGGGTACCATCATTTTTTTGATTTTCTGATCGAACAGGCGGGACTCCATGACGGTCATCAGGTCCACGCGCTGATCGGTCAGCCTGTCCAGGTCAGCCAGCGTGGCCTGCAATTCTTCCATGGTGAGGGAGCGGCCCGTCACCAGCACACCGCCGCGACCGGGCTGGGTCTTGATGTCATTGGGATTGACGCCAGCCAGGCCTGATACTCGTTCGCCCAGCGCCTCAAGCTGCATCATCTTGGCCTGCATTTCACCCAGGCGTTTGGCCATGACATCGAGGTTTTCACGCATGAAGCGATCACGCTGCTCGAACTCGTCCTTCACCACGAGTTTGACCAGCGAGCCGATCAGCGGCCAGCCCTCACGCGCGCCTTTGAGAAAGACCCAGTGGTACATGCCAGCGGCCACCAGCATCAATGCCAGTGCCGCTACAAAACCCACCAACACAAGCCGGGTGCCACTTAAATAAACAGCACGGCTTTTGGCAAGCCACGCATCCGTGATAATCAAATGCACGTATCCAACTCCTTGAACTGAGCCCACTGCCGTGAATCCCACACCCCGCCCCCATGGGGCTGTCACTTTCAGCCAGGCTGTCGAGAACTCGCCCTCATTGGCGCGGCTGGCCGGGCTTGTCCAGGAATCCAATGACCGGCTCAAGGCCATTGAGTCGCTGATCCCGGAAGCCCTGCGCCCTGCGGTTCAGGCCGGCCCGATTAATGAGGACGTCTGGTGCCTGCTGGTCAGCAGCAATGCCGCCGCTGCCAAAGTCCGCCAGTTGTTGCCGCTGATCCAGTCGCGCCTGATTGGCAAAGGTTGGAAGGTTACCTCAATTCGGCTGAAGATACTAATAGCCAAAAAGTAGTATTTACCAATACAGCCATGCGCTAGAGGCTTGCGCGGTTTGAAGTAGCTGCTATCGAAGTGATAGTTCTGCGTGCCGACGGCAAGGGCCGGGATGAATGCAGGGAAATGGTGCCGCTTGTCGGATTCGAACTGACGACCTACCGCTTACAAGGCGGTTGCTCTACCAACTGAGCTAAAGCGGCACAAACTCTATTTTACGTGACCTGTTTATTTCACCCGTTTGAGCGAAGGCCGTTTGCCTTGCGTTGGCTTGGGGGGCTCGGGTGGCGCCGGATCGTCTTCACGCGCCGACACGGTAAGGTTTGCAGGAACCAATTGTACGATCTTCGCCTCGGGCCCTGTCCCGACTGTGGGCTCTGCAGTCGCTGTGTCGGGCGGTGGCAGTTCCTGGGAGGAATGCCCTTCGCCATCATGGACTGGCTGCGCAAGGGCCGAAGCCGGCGTGGCCAGTGGAAACGCCATGCCCTGACCGTTTTCACGCGCATAAATGGCAATCACGCGAGCGATGGGCACCATGATTTCGCGGGCACTGCCGGCGAAACGCGCCTTGAACTCAATGAAGTCGTTGCCCAGCTTCAGCGAACTGGTGGCGTCAAAACTGATGTTGAGCACGATCTCGTTGTTCTTGACGTATTCACGCGGCACCTGAACGGTTTCATCCACGGCCACCGCCACATAGGGCGTCAGCCCGTTGTCGGTACACCAGTCGTACAACGCCCGTATCAAGTAGGGGCGGGTCGAAGTGGAGTCGAGCGCGTTCATCAGGGTCGCTGCAATTGCGCTTACTTGCGCATCACCTTTTCTGAAGGTGTGAGAGCTTCGATATACGCTGGGCGCGAGAAGATGCGCTCGGCGTACTTGAGCAAGGGCGCCGCGTTCTTGGACAGGTCGATGTCGTAGTAGTCCAGGCGCCACAGCAGCGGCGCAATCGCGACGTCGAGCATGGAGAAATTGTCGCCCAGCATGAACTTGTTCTTCAGGAACACCGGGGCCAACTGCGTGAGGCGGTCGCGGATGTGCGAACGGGCTTTTTCCAGCGCTTTCTCATTGCCCTTGGAGGCACGGGCTTCCAGGATGTTGACGTGAACGAACAGCTCTTTTTCGAAGTTCAGCAAAAACAGCCGCACGCGCGCGCGGTCCACCGGGTCGCCGGGCATCAGTTGCGGGTGCGGAAAACGCTCGTCGATGTACTCATTGATGATGTTCGACTCGTAAAGAATCAGGTCACGCTCGACCAGGATAGGCACCTGGCCGTAAGGGTTCATGACGTTGATGTCTTCCGGCTTGTTGTACAAGTCCACATCGCGGATTTCGAAGTCCATGCCTTTTTCAAACAGCACAAAACGGCAGCGGTGCGAGAACGGGCAGGTCGTGCCTGAATAAAGGACCATCATGGTTGCGAACTCCTAAATGCAAAGGAGTGGATACGGTGAAGGCATCCACTCCAGAAGGTGCCGGGAAACGAGTCCCGGCGAAAAAAATTACTTGATGTCTTTCCAGAACGAAGCGTTCAGGCGCCAGGCAATGAAGGTGAACATCAGCAGAAACATTAGCACCCAGACACCGACCCGGACACGGGTGTTCTGGGCCGGCTCTCCCATCCATTGCATGTAACCGACCAGATCAGCCATGGCCTGGTCATACTGCAGCGGGCTCAGGGTGCCGGGCGTGACTTGTTGCCAGCCCTTGAAGACCTGCACCTTGTGGCCATGCTCTTCCTTCACGTCAAAGAGCGGCTTGCGTTCGCCTGACAGCTCCCAGAGCACATGCGGCATGGCCACGCTCGGGAATGCCAGGTTGTTCCAGCCGGATGCCTTGGTGTCGTCGCGGTAATAGGTGCGCAGATAGGTGTAGAGGTAATCAGCGCCAGAGCCGCCCGCACCGGCGCGGGAGCGAGCAATCACGGTCAGGTCGGGCGGGTTGCCGCCAAACCAGTCCTTGGCCTGCTTCGGATCAATCGCAGCCTTCATGGTTTCGCCCACCTTGTCGGTGGCAAACAGCAGGTTGTCCTTGATCTGTTGCTCGGTCAGGCCGATGTCGGTCAGGCGGTTGTATCGCATGAATGCGGCGGAGTGGCAGTTCAGGCAGTAATTGACAAACAGCTTGGCGCCGTTTTGCAGGGCACCCAGGTCGTTGGTCTTGTTGGGCGCCTTGTCCCAGGCGATGCCTTCGCTTGCCGCATGCGCCACGTTGCCGGCCAGTGCCAGCACGGCCACCAGTCCCAGCGCCAGTTGTTTCAATGTTTTCGTCATGGTCAGAATCTCCGGCTCAGTGGGCAGCAAAAGTCACGCGATCAGGCGGTGTCTTGAAGGTTCCCAGGCGGCTCCACCAAGGCATCAGCAGGAAGAAACCGAAGTAAAACAGGGTTCCAATCTGCGACACACGCTCATTGATCAGCGAGGGCGGCTTGATGCCGAGGTAGCCGAGCACCACAAAATTGATCACGAAAATACCGTACATGTATTTGTGCCAGTCGGGACGGTAGCGAATCGACCTGACCGGACTGTGGTCCAGCCAGGGCAGAAAAAAGAGAATGATGACCGCGCCGCCCATGACGACCACTCCCCAGAACTTCGGATCGAACATCAACATCGCAATGACCAGCACCACTGCACCGCCAACGATGACGGCCTTGAACAAGCCGCCGATTTTGGCTTTGAGCACACCGAGCACGGCGCCGACCAGCACGCAGGCGACCAGCGCATACATCATCTGGCTGGTGATGGCACGCAGCATCGAGTAATACGGCGTGAAGTACCAGACCGGCGCAATGTGCGAAGGCGTCTTCAGCGAGTCGGCCGGGATGAAGTTGTTGTACTCCAGGAAGTAACCCCCCGCTTCAGGCGCAAAGAAAATAATTGCCGAGAACACCATCAGGAACACGCTCACGGCGAAGATGTCGTGCACCGTGTAGTAGGGGTGAAAGGCAATGCCGTCCAGCGGCTTGCCACTGGCGTCCTTGTACTTCTTGATCTCGACGCCGTCGGGGTTGTTGGAGCCGACTTCATGCAGCGCGATCAGGTGTGCGACCACCAGGCCGAGCAGCACCAGCGGCACGGCAATCACATGGAAGGCGAAGAAGCGGTTTAGTGTTGCATCACCCACCACGTAGTCGCCGCGGATCAGCAGCGCCAAGTCGGGGCCGATGAAGGGAATTGCTGCAAACAGGTTGACGATCACCTGGGCACCCCAGTAGCTCATCTGGCCCCAGGGCAGCAGATAGCCCATGAAGGCTTCGGCCATCAGGCACAGAAAAATCGCGCAGCCGAAAATCCAGATCAGCTCGCGCGGCTTGCGGTAGCTGCCGTAGATCAGGCCGCGGAACATGTGCAGGTAGACCACCACAAAAAATGCCGAGGCGCCGGTGGAGTGCATGTAGCGCACCAGCCAGCCCCAAGGCACGTCGCGCATGATGTATTCGACCGAGCCGAAAGCCAGTGCGGCATCGGGCTTGTAATGCATGGTCAGGAAGATGCCAGTAACGATCTGGATCACCAGCACCAGCAGTGCCAGCGAGCCAAAAACGTACCAGAAGTTGAAGTTCTTCGGCGCGTAATACTCGCTCATGTGCTCTTTGTAGAGCTTGCTGGCGGGGAAGCGGTTGTCAACCCAGTTCATCAACTTGGCAGCAGCCGGCGCATCGGGGGATAGTTCTTTGAATTCAGCCATAAGGGGTCCTATTTGCTAGTCGGTGGAGGACTTGGGCGGGCGCATCAATCGGTCGGCCGCCTGGTCCAGCAAAGCTTCAGGCTTTTTTGTCCTCACCAATCAGCAGCTTGGCATCTGACAGGTACATGTGGGGCGGCACTTCCAGGTTATCTGGTGCGGGCTTGTTTTTATAAACGCGGCCAGCAATGTCGAAGGTTGAACCATGGCAGGGGCAAAGAAAGCCTCCGGCCCAGTCATCAGGCAATGAAGGCTGTCCGCCGATCTGAAATTTGTCGATCGGCGAGCAACCCAGGTGCGAGCAGATGCCGACCGCCACAAATATCTCGGGCTTGATCGAACGGCCTTCGTTGCGCGCATATTCAGGCGTGAGGTCGCCAGGGTTGCGCTCGGATTTGGGGTCAGCAAGTTGCGAGTCCAGCTTGGGCAGGCCAGCCAGTTGCTCAGGCGTACGCTTGACAATCCAGACCGGCTTGCCGCGCCACTCGACGGTCAGTTTTTCGCCCGGTTTCATCGCCGAGATATCCACCTCAACGGCAGCACCAGCGGCCTTGGCGCGCTCGGACGGCTGGAAGGTGCTGACAAACGGCACAGCGACAGCCGCCACACCCGCGCCACCAACGGCACAAGTGGTGACTATCCAGTTTCTTTTATCTTTATCAATCGGCGCACTGAGCGGCGCCTTGAGACTAGCTTCGGTCATGGGTGTCCTACAAGAACAGGGCTTGAAAACCTAAAAAGGAGTGCGTTGGGGTCAACCCGGCATTGTAACGGAGCGCGCAAAGCAATTTCAAGCCAGAGACTGCCTTCGGGCACCCTCACGGCGGCTTGACGCACAAGCCAGCACGCTAAAACAGCGGGAAACACCAGCGCAAAGAGCTGGCGCGAAAGCCAGAGCAACGAAGATAATCCGGCTGCCGGCCCGCCTGCGGCGTGGCAGTTAAAAAATATTCATCTGGCAACAAAAAGGAGTACGCCATGGGCATGATGCAGGAATTCAAGGAGTTTGCCGTCAAGGGCAGCGTCGTCGACCTAGCGGTCGGCGTCATCATCGGTGCGGCTTTCGGCAAGATTGTCGATTCCGTCGTCAGCGACCTGATCCTGCCGCTGGTCGGCGCGGTGATCGGCAAGATCGATTTTTCCAACCTGTTCATCGTGCTGGGCAATGTTCCGGCGGGAACCGTCACCACGCTGGACGCGTTGAAAAAGGCCGGCGTGCCGGTGTTTGCCTATGGCAACTTCATCACTGTCGCCATCAACTTCGCCATCCTGGCTTTAATCATTTTCCTGATGATCAAGCAAATCAACCGCCTGAAGAAAGAAGCCCCGACCGCCCCACCCGCGCCCGCGGCCACGCCCGAAGACGTGATGCTGCTGCGTGAGATTCGCGACAGCTTGAGGAAGTAGGTTCACCCTGTCGGACGCTCACTGCGTGTAGCGCCTTCCCCCTTCCAGGGGCGGCGCCTGCGCGCCGGCAAAGCCGGACGCGCGGCCCCTGCTTGCGAAGACACGGCAATCGCTATTGATTTAGTAGCTGCTTACGCTCGCCAAATAAGGGCTGGAGGCCTTTTCGGCACATAGTCAGGAGTGATTCAAACGGCCAGGCTGCGCGCCATACGAACGGCGGCGATCAGGCTGGAAGCATCGGCCTCGCCGGTACCAGCAATGTCAAAGGCCGTGCCGTGGTCCGGGCTGGTGCGCACCAGCGGCAGCCCCAGGGTGACGTTGACGCCCTGCTCCACACCGAGGTACTTGACCGGGATCAGGCCCTGGTCGTGGTACATCGCCACCACCACGTCGAACTCGCCCGCCTGACCGGCAGGGGTGCGCGCCCGCATAAACACGGTGTCGGGCGCGAAGGGGCCGCTCACATTCAGGCCCTGAGCGCGGGCAGCTGCGATGGCCGGCGCGATGATGTCGATTTCTTCCCGGCCGAACAGGCCGCCCTCGCCCGCGTGTGGGTTCAGGCCGGCCACCGCAATACGCGGCGCGCCGCCCGCAGCTCCGCGCACACAGCGGTGCGCAATCTGCAGGGTCTGCAACACATTGTCGAAAGTCACCGCGTCCAGCGCATCACGCAAGGACAAGTGGATGCTGACCAGCACGGTCTTAAGCTCCTCATTGGCCAGCATCATGCGCACCGGCATGTCGGTCACGGTTTTGCCGGCAAATGCCGCCGCTTCGGCCTGCAGCAGTTCGGTGTGGCCGGGAAAGCGCTCAAAACCTGCGCCAGCCAGGGCCAGCGCCTCCTTGTGAATCGGCGCGGTCACCATGGCGGCCACTTCGCCCACCAGCGCCGCACGGGCGGCCCAGACAATGCAATCTGCCGCAGCCTTGCCAGCGGCAGCGCTGACCTGCCCGAAAGCGGCCCGGGTCGGCAACACACAGGTCTGCAGCACGGGAATACAGCGCGGCGGCACGGCCTGCCAACCGGCGACGCCTTCAAGCTGCACCACAGGCAGCGCCAGCGCGCCGTCAGCAGCGATCAACTGGGATGCACGGCGCAGCGTGGCCAGATCGCCCGCAACCAGGCAACCCGCCAGTTCGGCTGGCGCGTCGCGAAAGGCTTTGGCGATGATCTCCGGACCGATACCGGCCGGATCGCCCATGGTGATGGCCAGCGGCCGGGTCATTGCCATAAAAAACTCGCGGCTTGAACCGACAGGAACTTGGTGTTTTTCATAACTTCCCCTGGCCATCTGAACGGCCCATAATGATTTGCATGCCTGCCTGCCCCAGCCCCGCATCCACGGGAAAAGGCAGGCCACAGGCAGCCTGATGGAAGGAAGCAGCAACATGCATTCTTTCGGTATTTTCGCGCAAATGGCATTGCCCGCGGGCGGTTTGCCGGCAACGCCATGAATACGGCCGAAACCATCCTCTGGAGCGCCGCCACAGGCTCCATGGGCCTGATTGTGTTGCTGGCCGCTGCCCAGGCCGTTTACACCCGCAGCCGCCCCAGCGTGCAAAGCCTGATCTACCTCGGCATGTACTGGCTGTTTTTTACCTTGCTGAACGGCTTGCCAGAGACCACGCTGCCGCTGGCCAGCGCGCCATGGATACACATCGCCCAGGTGTTGATCGGGCCACTGCGCAGCGCCATGGGCATTTATTGGGGCAGGCAATGGCTGGGGTCGGCCAAGCGCGACCGGTTGACGGACATCAGTTTGCGCGCCATGGCGTGGCTGTGTATGGTCGGGGGGCCTTTGTGCCTGTTGTTGCCGCGCCCCCAGCAATTGCCCGTGTCGGCCGCACTGACCATGGTGACTGTGAGCGCCATGCTATGGCTGACCGCGCGCGCAGCCCGGCACGGCGACCGCCTCGCCTGGGGGCTGGCTTTTGCAAGTCTGCTTACTTTGCCCTTGCAACTGGGTTTGTACTGGTTGGCTCTGGACCTCAACCGCCTGTCCACAGCCAGCCAGGCCGGCGTGGCCCTGCTGGGTCTGGTCAGCATGTCCCTGATCGCCGGCCTGTTATGGCTGCGCAACCACCAGCTTCTCCAGATACACCCTCACTCCCGTTCGCGGCGCGACCCGGTCACCCAGCTTTACAGCAGCGCGGTAACGGTGCGGAAAATCGTGCGTGCGCAGCGCCGCCTGTCGCGTACCCGCCGCGACGGGGCGCTGATGGCGGTGCAACTGTTCGACCCCGAGCGGCTGCTGGCCCAGGTCGGCCACTATGGCCTCAACGAGATCTACAGCCAGCTCGCGCGGCGCATGCAGCGCCACACCGGCGTGGTCAACCCCGCCGGGCGTTATTACGACCGCTGCTTCATCGTGCTGATCGAGACCCTGCACTCGCCGCGCTGGATACGCACCATGGGGCTGCGCGTGGCGTCCAGCCTGCGCAAGCCGCTGGAAGTGACCGCACTCAACGGCGAGCGCATCAAAGTCAGCGTCGACATCGGCGTTGGTCTGGTGCACCTGTCTGGCGCGGGCAAAGACGTGGACGAACTCCTGCATGAAGTGCAAGGCGTGGCGGCGGCCGCGCGTGCCATGCGTTCGCGCGCCGCGCTGCTCGACGAGATCAGCCACCTGGCGGTGCCGGTGGAAAACGCCGAACTTGGCGCCAGCTGGCACGCCATGCGCACAGCCCGCTCGCACCCGGCACGCGCGCTGCAACCGGTCCGGCAGCGCCGCACCGCCGTCTGAAACGCGGCCAGGCTGCTAGGCCGGGTTGTCGATGTCGATGAACGCGTGCGCCAGCCCGAACTGCGCCGCCACATGCGCCGCCACGGCGGGCGCGCCGTAACGCTCGGACGCGTGGTGGCCGCAGGCGATGAAGGCCACACCCATCTCGCGCGCGTAATGCGCCTGAGGCTCGGAGATCTCGCCGGTGATGAAGGCGTCGGCCCCAGCCGCGATGGCGTCCTCGAAGTAACCCTGCGCACCGCCTGTGCACCACGCTATGTTTTTAATAGCTGTCGGTCCTTTTCCCACAAGGGTCACAGGCCGATTTAGTGCGTTTTTGACGTGCGAGACGAGACTCTCGGCGCTGTCGAAGCCGTCTTCGGCGCCGCTGCGCCTACCGAGGAAACCGAGCTTGTTGTCGCCAAACCAGCGGTCCGCCTTCAGGCCGAGCTGCAGGCCCAGTTGCGCGTTGTTGCCAAGCTCCGGATGCGCGTCCAGCGGCAGATGGTAGGCGTAGAGGTTGATGTCGTGCGCCAGCAGCAGCGCCAGGCGTTGCTTCATCCAGCCCGTGACCCGGCCGTCCTGGCCGCGCCAGAACAGGCCGTGGTGTACAAAAATCGCATCGGCCTGCGCGGCAATGGCGGCTTCGATCAACGCCAGGCTGGCGGTGACGCCGGAGACAATCTTGCGCACTTCGGCCTTGCCTTCGACCTGCAGGCCGTTGGGCCCGTAGTCCTTGAACGCTTCGGGCTGCAGCAACTGGTCGAAAGCCGTCAGCAGCAGCGCGCGCGGCGCAATGGCGGCGCTATCGGGGTTCATGAGCAAGCACCGGACGCAACGCAGAGGTCTTGTTCAGCCGGGGCCGCGGATCCGGCTTTGCCGGTCCGCAGGCGCAGCGCCCCTCCTTGTCGTTCAAGGGGCAGCGCACCACCGTAGGTACGCGCAGCGACAAGCGTGGGGGCCATCACGGCAAAAAGCCTTCGACCGACAGGTAACGCTCGCCGGTGTCGTAGTTAAAACCCAGTACCGTGCTGCCGGCAGCAATCTCGGGCAACTTCTGCGCAATGGCCGCCAGCGTGGCGCCCGAGGAGATGCCCACCAGCAGGCCTTCTTCGGCAGCGCAGCGGCGCGCATAGTCTTTGGCGGCGTCGCCCTCGACCTGGATCACGCCGTCGAGCAAAGCCGTCTGCAGGTTGACCGGAATGAAGCCCGCGCCTATGCCCTGAATCGGGTGCGGCGACGGTTTGCCGCCGCTGATGACCGGTGACGCCGCTGGCTCCACCGCAAACACTTTCGTCGCTGGGAATTTGGCTTTCAGCACCTGAGCCACACCGCTCAGATGGCCGCCGGTGCCGACGCCGGTGATGAAATAGTCCACGCCCTGCGGAAAGTCGGCCAGGATTTCCTCTGCGGTAGTGCGCGCATGCACCTCGATGTTGGCCGGGTTGTCGAACTGCTGCGGCATCCAGGCGCCGGGTGTTTTCGCGACCAGTTCTTTGGCGTGCGCAATCGCGCCGTTCATGCCTTTTTCACGCGGGGTCAGTTCAAAGCTCGCACCGTACGCCAGCATCAGGCGGCGCCGCTCAATGCTCATGCTGTCCGGCATGACCAGCACCAGCTTGTAGCCCTTGACGGCAGCCACCATGGCCAGACCAACACCCGTGTTGCCCGAGGTCGGCTCGATGATGGTGCCGCCGGGTTTCAACGCACCGGATTGCTCGGCGGCTTCGACCATGCTCAGCGCGATGCGGTCCTTGATCGAGCCGCCCGGGTTGCTGCGTTCGGACTTGACGTAAATCTGGTGCGTCTGGCTGGACGGCCCGAACAGCCGGTTGATGCGGATGTGCGGCGTATTGCCGATGGTGGCGAGAACGCTGGAGGCTTTCATGGCGAATCCTTGAGGTTGTGCAGCAAATTATGGCCGCTCCCATAGCCATAGCCGGTGAAAAGACGCGCAAATTGGGCGAAAATTGCGGGTACACCCTGCCGTCAAGCCTGAACTCCCAAGCCTGCGGCGGCTTTATCTCCTGGACCCACCATGCGCAAATCCTGGCTTCTGTTTTCCCAAACCGTCACGCTGCTGCTCGCCGCCTACTTTGTGGTCGCCACCCTGCAGCCGCAATGGGTCAACCGGCAGGCGCTGGGCAATGCCATCTCTGTCATTGAGGCGCCCGCAGGCTCGGCAGGCGGCGCCGCGCCAGCCGGCAGTTTTGCCGCCGCCGCCAAGGCTGCGTCAGCCGCCGTGGTCAGCATCAACACCAGCAAGGCGGCGGCGCGCCACCCCAATATGGATGACCCCTGGTTCAAATTTTTCTTTGGCGACCAGGGCGGAAGTAGCGAGCCGCAGGTCGGTCTGGGCAGCGGCGTCATCGTCAGCCCGAACGGCTACATCCTGACCAACAACCATGTGGTCGAAGGCGCAGACGACATCGAGGTCATCCTCAACGACACCCGCAGGGCCAAGGCTAAAGTCATAGGCACCGACCCCGAAACCGACCTGGCCATCCTGAAGATCGAACTCGACAAGCTGCCCATCATCGTGCTGGGCAGCTCCGACACCGCGCAGGTCGGCGACCCGGTGCTGGCCATCGGCAACCCGTTTGGGGTGGGCCAGACGGTGACCAGCGGCATCGTCAGCGCGCTGGGCCGCAACCAGCTCGGCATCAACACCTTCGAGAATTTCATTCAGACCGACGCCGCCATCAACCCCGGCAACTCCGGTGGCGCGCTGGTTGACACCCAGGGCCGGCTGCTCGGCATCAACACCGCGATTTACTCGCGCTCGGGCGGCTCCATGGGCATCGGTTTTGCCATTCCGGTGTCTACCGGCAAGCAGGTGCTGGAGAGTATTTTGAAAGATGGCCAGGTCACGCGCGGCTGGATAGGCGTGGAGCCGCAAGACTTGAGCCCGGAACTGGCAGAGACCTTCGGCCTCAAGCCCGGCGCGCTCAACGGCGGCGGCGTGATCATCACCGGCGTGTTGCAAAACGGGCCGGCCGCGCAAGCCGGCATCATGCCCGGTGACGTGATTCTGGACGTCGCCGGCCAACCGGTTCGCACCGTGTCGGAGCTGCTGACCGCTGTCGCCGCGCTCAAGCCGGGCGTGTCCGCGCCGGTAGGGCTGCTGCGCAAGGACAAGAAAAACCAGGTGGCGGTGGTGCCCGGCACCCGGCAGCGCCCGCAAACACGCCGACCGTAAGCGGGTTTGCTCTGTTTTTTATAGCTGTTTGCGGTTACTGGCTATGGGCTAGTGCCGTATTTGGCTCTGAATCGGGCCTGGCGATTGGCCCGCGTTTGACTCAGGGCTTGGCGGCTTCGGCGTCGTCGTCGGGCGCCTGGGTGTGCTTGATGAAAATCTGCGCCGCCCAGATGCCGACCTCATACAGGATACACATCGGAATCGCGAGCGCAAGTTGCGACACCACGTCGGGCGGGGTGACGATGGCGGCCACCACAAAGGCCAGCACGATGAAATAACCGCGGAAGTTCTTGAGCTTTTCGATACTGACGATGTTCATGCGCGCCAGCACCACCACCGCAATCGGCACTTCAAATGCCATGCCGAAAGCCAGAAACATGCTCAGCACAAAACCAAGGTAGGCCTCGATGTCGGGCGCCGCCACAATCGATTTGGGTGCAAAGCTCTGGATGAACTTGAACACTTGGCCGAAAACAAAGAAGTAGCAAAACGCCACGCCAACAAAAAACAGCAGGGTGCTGGACACCACCAGCGGCATCACCAGTTTTTTCTCATGTGTGTACAGGCCAGGCGCCACAAAGGCCCAGACCTGGTAAAGCACCACCGGCAAGGCCAGCATGAAGGCGGCCATCAACAAAATCTTGAGTGGCACCAGAAACGGCGAGATCACTGAGGTGGCGATCAGCGAGGCGCCCGCAGGCAGGGTGGCGACCAGCGGCGCGGCCAACAGGTCAAACAACACGGCGGGACCGGGCCAGATGGCCAGCAAACCAGCCGCGATGCCGATGGCAATCACGATCCGGATCATCCGGTCACGCAGCTCCATCAGGTGCTGCACAAAAGGCTGCTCGGTGCCCGCGAGTTCGTCGGGCTTGTCGGTGGTGGGGTCGCTCATGAGGATTTTTGCGCTGGGAAAGGGGCGAAGGGGCGCCGGGGGCTGCGCGTGGATGCGTTAAAAAGGGAAATCAGCCGTTTTGACCGGAGGACGTGCTGGGGCGGGGGCGATAACGCGCCACGCGGGCCGCACCCGACAGCGCCTTGGTACGCACGCCGGATCGCGCCTTGTACCACTGCGGGGTGGCGCCGGTCTTGAGCCGCCAGTTTTTCTTCGGGTGTTTGTATTCTGGCAGTGTGATCATGCCGGGCAACTCGTCGCTGGAGGCCGCGCCAGTGGTTTCTGCCCAGGATTTTTCAAAGTCGCTGGTATTGGTCTGGATTGAGTTCTCGACGTCGCGCGCCGCACCCTCCATCGACTCCTTCATCTTCTTGAGCTCGTCGAGTTCCATCGAGCGACTGACCTCTTGCTTCACGTCAGACACGTAACGCTGCGCCTTGCCCAGCAACATGCCCACGGTACGCGCAACACGCGGCAGTTTTTCAGGGCCGATCACGATCAGCGCTACCGCGCCTATCAGCGCGATTTTGGACAGGCCGATGTCAATCATGCGGGATCAGCAGGCAAGCGGACGGGTTTGGGGGCAAACGGCCGCCGCGCAGGGCCGCCCCAAGCAAGGCCAGCCCCGTTTCGAGTGCAGGGGGCAGCGAGCCGCAGGCACGCAGTGGCGAGCGTGGGGGCGAACATTTCTAGAGCTTTTGCTTGGCTTCCACGTCGATCGTGGTTTTGTCGGCGGCCTGCGCATGACTGACTTGACCGGCAGGTGCGGCGGCAGCGGCTTTTTCTTCAGCGGTCTGGCCGCCTTCTTTCATGCCGTCCTTGAAACCCTTGACGGCACCGCCCAGGTCGCCGCCCATATTTCTGAGTTTTTTGGTGCCAAACACCATCACGACGATCAGCAGCACGATCAGCCAGTGCCAAATGGAAAATGAGCCCATGTTTCTCTCCTAAGCTTTAATTGCAATGTTGCACAAGGTTAGGACCATTCTAAAGGCCTTGCGCAGTGGCGCGCTCGAATAGCCCTGCATAAACCGCATGCTTGCATCTGGTGTGTGATGCCCAAGTTGCAAGTGGGGATTTACCCGCGAACGACGGTGGCCCTCTTAACCCAGCCGGGGCCGCGGGCCCGGCTCTGCCGGCCCGCAGGCGCAGCGGCCCCCTCGGGGGGCAGAGAGCCACACGCAGTGGGCGAACGTGGGGGCTAACCCTTTATCCAGGGTCGCGGACCACCCATGACATGGATGTGCAGGTGATGCACTTCCTGGCCGCCCTCGGCGCCTGTGTTGATGACAATGCGAAAACCACCTTCAGGGTAGGGTTTGCAGCCTTTTTCAACAGCCAGCCTGGGTGCCAGCGCCATCATGCGGCCCAGCAGTGCCTCATGCGCCAGACCGACCTGCGCCATCGACGCGACATGCGCCTTCGGGATCATCAAAAAATGCACCGGGGCCCAAGGGTTGATGTCGTCAAAGACAAAAATGTCGGCGTCTTCGTAGACCTTGCGGCTGGGGATTTTTCCGGCGGCAATCTTGCAAAAAATGCATTTGTCGTCGTGGGCGTGGCTGGGCTGGCTCATGGTCGGCTGGAGTGGGATTGACTCAAAGTTCAGGGTGCGAGGTGGCCGGACGCTGGCTGTTAAAACGCATCCAGCCGCGGATGCAGCGGTACAGGTACCAGAGCCAGACGATGCCGTAAGCGATCATGCCGGGCACGATGAACAGCAGCCACAGCGGCGACAGCAGCACCAGCCACATCAGGGTCCACCAGAAGGTCTGGATCATGTAGTTGTGGTGGTCGATGTAAAGCACATCGGACTCCTCGCCACGGCGCACGTAGTTGACGATCAGTGCGACCACCGCGAAGATGCCGCCGCTGAACCAGGCCAGCGTGTGCAGGCCATACAGCACATGCATGACGATGCGGTCGTTCGGGCTTTTGGTGTCGAACTCGGCCAGGTTGGTCTCGCTCATGGTCTCTCCTTGTTGCTGCGTGCGGGATGATGCTATTTTTCAGCGGCGTCGCGGTCCTGCGCCTTGCGCAGGGCTTTTTCCTCAATGCCGCTGGTGCCCTCGCGGCGCTCGAGTTCGGCGATCACGTCGGCCGGGGACAGCCCGTAATGGGCCAGCGCAATCAGGCTGTGAAACCACAGGTCAGCGACCTCACCGACCAGTTTGGCATTGAGTTCAGGCGTCCCGCCGCCGTGGTCAACGTCTTTGGCCGCCATCACGGTTTCAGTGGCTTCCTCGCCGATTTTTTTCAGGAAGGCATCGGGGCCCTTGTGCAGCAGGCGCGCCACATAACTGGTGTCGGGGTCGCCGCCCTGGGCCGGCTTGCGGCTTTCGATGATGCGCGCCAGGCGCTGCAGGGAGTCGTTGGAAGTCATGGCTTGTTCTCGTCTATTTGTAGATGCTTTTCGGGTCTTTCAAGACCGGCTCGGTCACCACCCACTGGCCGTCTTTGTAAAGGCTGAAAAAACAGCTATGGCGGCCGGTGTGGCAGGCAATGCCCGGCTCGTGTCCGAGCTGGGTCACCCTGAGCAGGACCACGTCGTTGTCGCAGTCCATGCGGATCTCGTGCACCGTCTGCAGGTGGCCGGACTCCTCGCCCTTGTGCCACAAGCGCCCGCGCGAGCGGCTGTAATACACCGCCTGGCCCAGTTCGGCAGTTTTTTGCAGCGCCTCACGGTTCATCCAGGCAAACATCAATACGTCGCCGCTGGAGGCTTCCTGGGCGATGACGGGAATCAGACCCTTGTCGTCCCATTGGATGTCGTCTAGCCATTTCATAGTTCTATTGTCCGTGATTGTGGAGCCCCCACGCTTGTCACTTCGTGTACTTTCGGCGGAGCGCTGCCCCTTGCACGAGGAAGAGGGGCGCTACGCCTGCGGGCCGGCGGAGCCGGACCCGCGGCCCCGGCTGGAATGGGGAGGCAGACCCTAGTTCATGCGCACTCACTACCAAATTTATAGCTGCTTGCGCCCGCCAGACAAGGGCTGGAGCTCAAAATGACTTGAAATTAAAACCGTACTGGAATGCCGCGCGCCGCCATGTGCGCCTTGGCTTGCTGCACGGTGTACTCGCCGTAATGAAAGATGCTGGCGGCCAGCACTGCATCGGCGCCGCCCAGCTGGATGCCGTCTGCCAGGTGGTCCAGATTGCCGACGCCACCGGAGGCGATCACCGGCACACTGACCGCGTCGCTGACGGCGCGCGTCAGCGCCAGGTCGAAACCGGCCTTGGTGCCGTCGCGGTCCATGCTGGTCAGCAGAATTTCGCCGGCGCCGCGGCGCGCCATCTCGCTGGCCCAGGCCACCGCGTCCAGCCCGGTGTTCTTGCGCCCGCCATGGCTGTAAACATCCCAGCCCGGTCCGCGCGTGAGCGCTTCCTCGTCGGAGCGACGCTTGGCGTCAATGGCCACCACGATGCACTGCGCGCCGTATTTTGCCGAGGCGTCTTCGATCACCTGCGGATTGGCCAGCGCGGCCGAGTTGAAACTGGTCTTGTCGGCCCCTGCATTGAGCAGACGCCGCACGTCGTCCACCGTGCGCACACCGCCACCGACCGTCAGCGGAATAAAGACCTGGGAAGCCACCGCCTCGATGATGTGCAGGATCAGGTCGCGCCCGTCGCTGGTGGCCGTGATGTCCAGAAAGGTCAGTTCGTCGGCACCCTGCTCGTTGTAACGCGCAGCAATTTCGACCGGATCGCCGGCGTCGCGCAACTCAACGAAGTTAACGCCCTTGACCACGCGGCCGCCGGTCACATCAAGGCAGGGAATAATCCGTTTAGCGAGCAAGACAGGCAGGCCAGCGAAGCGGTTTGAGGCCAGGGTCACCGCGGAATCGGCTTTGCCGGGCCGCTGGTGGCGCCCCCTGGGGGGAGGCGGCCAAGGGCCGCTTCGGGGGGTTATCCATTTAATTCGTCAGCCCGGGCCTGCGCTGCGGCGAAATCCAGGTCGCCGCTGTAAATCGAGCGGCCGCAAATCACGCCTTCAACACCTTCGTTTTCGACCGCGCACAGCGCCTCGATGTCGGCCATGTTTGACAGGCCACCGGAGGCAATCACCGGGATTGTCAGTGCCTGCGCCAGCTTGACGGTGGCTTCAATGTTGATGCCGGTGAGCATGCCGTCGCGGCCAATGTCAGTGTAGATGATGCCTTCAACGCCGTAGTCCTGGAATTTCTTGCCGAGGTCGATCACCTCGTGGCCAGTCATCTTGCTCCAGCCGTCGGTAGCGACTTTGCCGTCCTTGGCATCCAGGCCGACGATGATGTGGCCGCCAAACGCGGTGCAGGCGTCCTGCAGGAAGCCGGGGTTTTTCACCGCAGCCGTGCCAATGATCACGTAGCGAAGGCCGGAGTCGAGGTAACGCTCGATGGTGTCCAGGTCGCGGATGCCGCCGCCGAGCTGCACGTCGATCTCGCTGCCGACTTCAGCCAGGATTTTCCTGATCGCGGCTTCATTTTTCGGTTTGCCGGCAAAAGCCCCGTTCAGGTCCACCAGGTGCAAGCGACGCGCACCCTTGTCGACCCAGCTGCGCGCCATGGCCGCCGGGTCTTCACTGAAGATGGTGGACTGGTCCATGTCCCCCTGTTTGAGGCGAACGCAGTGGCCGTCTTTCAAGTCAATCGCGGGGATGAGTAGCATGGGAGTGAGGCAAAGCGGTGGATGGGAAGGAAAAGCGATGGGCGAAAAAAGGCGTGCGGCGGCAGGCGCAGGGGCTCAGGGATTCCAGTGGAGGAAGTTGCGGTACAGGGCGAGGCCGTGGTCTGCGCTTTTTTCGGGGTGAAATTGGGTCGCAAAAATATTATCGCGTGCCAGCGCCGCCGTAAAGCGGGCGCCATAGTCAGCAAAACCCGCAGTGTGGCGCGCATCCGACGGCTGTGCATAAAAGCTGTGAACGAAATAGAAGTAAGCGCCGTCGGGCACGCCGTCCCACACCGGGTGCGGCGCTGCACCCTTCGCAGTCGCCTGGTCAACCTGGTTCCAGCCCATTTGCGGCACCTTGAAGCGGCTGCCGTCGGGCTGGGTGCGGCCCGCCAGGTCAAACTTGAGGACCTCGCCGGGAATCAGGTTCAGGCCAGCGGTGCCGGCGTCGCCGTCACCGGGCTGTCCTTCCTGGCTGTGCGTGAGCAGCATCTGCATGCCGACGCAGACGCCGAACAGCGGTTTGTTCGCTGCGGCATGCAGCACGGCAGGAAGCATGCCGGAGTCGGCCAGCTCACGCATGCAATCGGCAATTGCGCCCTGGCCCGGCAACACCACACGCCCGGCTTTCATGACCTCTTCGGCGCGGGAGGTGACGATCACTTCGACGCCGCTGCCTTGCGCCACATGCTGGACGGCCTGCGACACCGAGCGCAGGTTGCCCATGCCGTAATCGACCACAGCGACAGTGTTGGTGTGTGCCATTAAAAACAGGAAAATGCTATTAAATTGATAGCTTCTTGTGCCCGTGAGCTATGGGCTGGAGGCTAAAACAATGCTCAAAGCCATGTTTTTTTGCCTTACAGCGACCCTTTGGTCGAGGGAATCACGCCGGCAGAACGCGGATCGATCTCCAGCGCCATGCGCAGGGCGCGCGCAAAGGCCTTGAACACCGTTTCGGCCTGGTGGTGTGCGTTGTCGCCGCGCAGGTTGTCGATGTGCAGGGTGACAAACGCGTGGTTGGCAAACCCCTGGAAAAACTCATAAGCGAGCTGGCTGTCGAAGCTGCCAATCATGCCGCTCTTGAACGGCACATGCATCTCCAGGCCGGGCCGCCCCGAAAAATCGACCACCACGCGCGACAGCGCCTCGTCCAGCGGCACATAGGCATGACCATAGCGGCGCAGGCCTTTTTTGTCGCCAACCGCCTGGGCCACCGCCTGGCCGAAGGTGATGCCCACATCTTCCACCGTGTGATGACCGTCGATGTGCAGGTCGCCGTCGGCATGGATGTCCAGGTCGATGAGACCATGGCGCGCGATCTGGTCCAGCATGTGGTCGAAAAAGCCAATGCCGGTGGACAGGCGCGACTGCCCGGTGCCGTCGAGGTTAAGCTTGACGGTGATCTTGGTTTCGGCGGTGTTGCGCGAGATCTCGGCAGTTCTCGGGGCAACAGGAGCCAGGGCGGTCTGGGTGGTCATAGGGATTTTTTGAGCGCTGCCAGCATCTGCTTATTCTCGTCGGCGGTGCCGACGGTCAGGCGCAAACAATCAGCCAGCAAAGGATGCATTTTAGAAACATTTTTGACCAGCACGCCGCAAGAGCGCATGCCTTCAAAGGTTTTTGCGGCATTGGCCACCCGGATCAGCACCATGTTGGCGTCACTTTTCCAGGTTTTGACATCGGGCAAGGCCTGCAGTGCGTCCACCAGCAGGGTGCGCTGGGCGCGTATGTCTTGCGCCTGTTCGGCAAACACATCGGCATGCTCCAGCGCAAACAGCGCACATTCGTAATTGAGCACGCTGATGTTGTAAGGCGGGCGCACCTTGTCGATTTCGGCGATCAGCGCTTTCGGTCCCATCATGTAGCCCAGCCGCACGCCGGCCAGGCCAAACTTGCTCATGGTGCGCATCAGCAGTACGTGGCCGTAGCGCCCCGGCTCCTGAGCCAGGCGTGTGATGTAGCTGCGGCTGGCAAAAGGCTGGTAGGCCTCGTCCATCACCACCAACCCCGGTGCCGCGGCGATGATCCTGTCGATCACCACGTCGTCCCACAGGTTGGCGGTCGGATTGTTCGGGTAGGCGATGTAGATGATGGACGGCTGGTGTTCAGCGATCGCGGCCAGCATGGCGGCTTCGTCGAGTTCAAAGTCGGGGCTCAAGGGAACGCCAATGAACTTCAGGCCCTGCAATTGCGCGCTCATGCCATACATCACAAAACCAGGCAGCGGCGCCAGGATGGAGGCACCCGGCACATCGCAGGCCATGGCCAGCAGCGAGATCAGCTCGTCAGAGCCGTTTCCGAGCATGATGTCAAAGCCTTCGGGCATGCCGGCGTACTCGGCCAGAGCCTCGCGCAGATCATTGATACGCCCGTCCGGGTAGCGGTTCAACGCCAGCGCACCCAGGCGCTGGCCCAGATGCGCCTGCAAGGCCGCCGGTAGCCGGTGCGGATTTTCCATTGCGTCCAGCTTGACCAGGCCTGTTGATTCCTGGATGGCGTAGGCATGCATGGACTGCACGTCCTGACGAATGCGTGTGGTAATAAGGTTTGCCAGACAGGCTTTCATTGGGTCAGCTCCAGCAGTTCGACGCTGGCCTTGAATGGATTGATCACCTGAACGTCGCCATAGTGCTGCTCGTGCGCCATGTCTTCGCTCAGCAAATAACGACAACCCATGTGTTGGGCCGCTGCTACCACCAGACTGTCCCAATAGTGCAAGCCGTAGCGGCTTTCAACGGCCCACGCTGACTCAACGGTGGCATGGTCAATCTGCCAGGGTTGCCAGAGTTCGTAGCGCCGAACTTCCGCGCGTGCATCACCGGCAGGCATGGGTGGCTTGATTTTGCGCGTGCTTATAACGTAAAACTCATTCAGAACCTGAGTGCTGACACGGCCTATGCCTCGCTGCCAGAGCAAACTCAGCCATGCAATGGCAGCCTTCTGCTTGACCGGGTCGCAACCGTCTTCGCTGTACACCAGAATGTTGGCATCCACAAAAACTCCGAAAGATGCACCACTCATGCGTAGCGATCATAAAGTTCGGTGCGTTTCGGATAGGCCTGCCCGTCTGAGACCCAAAGCCGGTCTTTGGTCTGCCAGTCGTGCATGGCGCGCTGGTAGGCATCGGTTCTGCGCATCTTCTCGGCTAGCATTTCCCCTACCAGCCGCGACACGCTGGTGTTGCGCTTGGCAGCCTCCATGCGCGCCCATTTCAGAACAGGTTCTTCGACCGTGACCGTGACGTTTTTCATGTTTGAGATTTTAACACGAAATTCGTGCAACACGAAGTTCGTGTGTTTCAGTCTTTTTTCATCCGCATTTCAGCAGCCCTGGCATGCGCTTGCAAACCTTCGCCATAAGCCAATTCGGCGGCAATTTTCCCCAGGCTCTGCGCGCCGGCTTCGCTGACCTCGATCAGGCTGGAGCGTTTCTGGAAGTCGTAGACGCCCAGCGGGCTGGAGAAGCGCGCGGTGCCACTGGTTGGCAACACGTGGTTGGGGCCGGCGCAGTAATCGCCCAGCGATTCACTGGTGTAAGCGCCGAGAAATATCGCGCCGGCATGTTTGAGCAGGGGCTCCCAGCGCTGCGGGTCGTGGCTACTGACCTCCAGGTGCTCGGGCGCAATCCGGTTGCTGATGGCGCAGGCTTCTTCCATGCTGCGAGTGTGGATCAGCGCACCGCGGCCGCTGAGCGACTTGGCAATGATCTCGGCGCGCGGCATGGTGGGCAAGAGACGATTGATGGCCTCCTGGACGGCGTCGATATAGGCCGCATCGGGGCACAACAGGATGCTTTGCGCCAGTTCGTCATGTTCGGCCTGGCTGAACAAATCCATGGCCACCCAGTCGGCCGGCGTTGTGCCGTCGGCCAGTACCAAAATTTCACTGGGGCCGGCAATCATGTCGATACCGACGGTGCCAAAGACACGCTTTTTGGCGCTGGCCACGTAGGCGTTTCCGGGTCCAGTGATCTTGTCGACCTTGGGCACGGTTTGCGTGCCGTACGCCAAGGCGGCCACCGCCTGTGCGCCACCGATGGTGAAGGCGCGCGTGACGCCGGCCACGTAGGCAGCTGCCAGCACCAACGCGTTTTTTTCGCCGCGCGGCGTGGGCACGACCATGATGATCTCGCCGACCCCGGCGACATGGGCAGGAATCGCATTCATCAGCACTGAAGAGGGATAAGCCGCCTTGCCACCCGGCACATAAATGCCGGCACGGTCCAGCGGCGTGACCTTCTGGCCCAGCAGCGTGCCGTCGGCATCGCGGTACTGCCAACTCTCGCCACTGGCCTTCTTCTGGGCCTCGTGGTAGCTGCGCACACGAGCGGCAGCGGCCTGCAAGGCGTCGCGCTGTGCTGCGGGAATCGCATCGAAGGCCGCCTTGAGCTCGGCCTGTGTCAACTCCAGCGCCTGCAGCGAAGCCACATCGAGGTGGTCGAAACGGCGGGTGTACTCCAGCACCGCCGCATCACCGCGTTGCTGCACGTCGGCCAGGATGTCGGCGACCACTTTTTCGATGGCCGCGTCGGTGTCGGCCGACCAGTGCAGACGCGCCGTGAATTGGGCATCAAATGTGGCGTCAGCCGTTGACAGTCGGGCGGGGGTAGCTACAAATTTCATAGCGTTTTCAAGCGGTGGATTTGCCGATGGCGGAAGCAAAGGCTTCGATGATGTCCCGAAGCAGCGCCTGCTTGAGCTTGAGCGCGACCTGGTTGACCACCAGGTGCGAGCTGATGTCCATGATGCGTTCGACCTCGACCAGGTGATTGGCCTTGAGCGTATTGCCGCTGCTGACCAGATCGACGATGGCATCAGCCAGGCCGGTCAGTGGCGCCAGCTCCATGCTGCCGTAGAGCTTGATCAGGTCCACATGCACGCCCTTGGTGGCGAAAAAATCGCGCGCAATGCTGACGAATTTGGTCGCCACCTTCAGGCGCGAGCCCTGTTTGACCGCGGCCTCGTAGTCGAAGCCGTCACGCACCGCGACACTCATGCGGCATTTGGCGATCTGCAGGTCCAGCGGCTGGTACAGGCCCTGGCCGCCGTGTTCGATCAGTGTGTCCTTGCCGGTCACGCCGATGTCGGCGCCACCGTACTGCACATAGGTCGGCACGTCGGTGGCGCGCACCAGCACCACGCGCACATCCGGCCGATTCGTCGCCAGGATCAGCTTGCGCGATTTTTCGGGGTCTTCCAGCACTTCGATGCCGGCGGCTTTGAGCAGCGGCAGCGTTTCGTCAAAGATACGGCCTTTGGACAAAGCGAGGGTGATCATGATTTGATCCGTTCAATATCGGCACCAATGCCGCGCAGCTTGGCTTCCATCTGGTCATAGCCGCGGTCAAGGTGATAAATGCGGTCGATCAGGGTCTCGCCCTCGGCCACCAGACCGGCAATCACCAGGCTGGCGGACGCGCGCAGGTCGGTTGCCATCACGGTGGCGCCCGAAAGTTTCTCCACGCCTTCGAGGATCGCAAACTTGCCGTCAATCTGGATATTTGCGCCCAGGCGCACCATCTCGTTGACGTGCATGAAGCGGTTCTCAAAGATTGTTTCCGTGACCTTGCTGGCGCCTTCGGCAATCGCGTTGAGCGCCATGAACTGGGCCTGCATGTCGGTCGGGAAGCCCGGATATTCGGTGGTGCGGAACGATTGCGCCTGCATGCGACCTTGCGCCTGCACGCGGATGAAACCGTCACCAGCGGTGATCACGGCGCCGGCGTCGCGGAGCTTCTCGATCACGGCATCGAGGTGGTCGGCACGGCCATGGCGCAGCACCACATCGCCCCCGGCCGCTGCCACGGCGCAGAGAAAGGTACCGGTCTCGATCCGGTCGGCCACCACCTGATGCGTGCAGCCATGCAGGCGCTCCACGCCCTGGATGCTTATGCGGCTGGTCCCATGACCTTCGATCTTCGCGCCCATCTTGATCAGCATCTCGGCCAGGTCGCCGATCTCCGGCTCCTGCGCCGCGTTCTCAAGGATGGTTTCACCTTCCGCCAGGCTGGCGGCCATCATGAAATTCTCGGTACCGGTGACGGTGACCATGTCGGTCGTGATGCTGCAGCCCTTGAGGCGACCGCGCTGGCCGTTAGGCCCGACCGGGAGTTTGGCAATCATGTAGCCGTGTTCGACCACGATGTCGGCGCCCATGGCCTGCATGCCCTTGATGTGCTGGTCCACCGGCCGCGAGCCAATGGCGCAGCCGCCCGGCAGCGAAACGGTCGCCTCGCCAAAACGCGCCAGCAGCGGGCCCAGCGCCAGCACCGAGGCCCGCATAGTCTTGACAAGTTCGTACGGTGCCTCCGGCGAACTCAGGCCGCCGGCGTTGACCAGAACAGCGCCCGAGCTGCCTTCAACGCGCTCTGCCGTCACGCCCATGTTTCGTATCAGCTTGAGCATGGTCGCCACGTCCTGCAGGCGCGGCACATTTTCCAGCGTCACCGGCTCGGCCGTCAGCAGGGCTGCGCACAGCTCGGGGAGGGCCGCATTTTTGGCGCCGGAGATATCAACGGTGCCGGCCAGCGTCTTGCCGCCCTTGATCAGTAGTTTGTCCATGTATTTATTCTGCGGGGTGATTAGCCCATTCGGCGGGTGTGTAGGTTTTCATTGACAGCGCATGCACTTCGTCGGTCTGCATGCGTCCGCCCAGCGTGGCATACACCCGCTGATGGCGCTGAATCAGGCGGTGGCCTTCGAAAGCGCTGGAGACCACGGTGGCATACCAGTGCCGCCCGTCGCCGGTGAGTTCGATATGTTCGCAGGGCAGGCCCGCCGCAATGATGGCTTGAAGTTCTTCGCTGGTCATAATTTTTTGGTCACGCGGATCGTCAATATATTCTCGATGCAACTTCTTTTTTTCAGCCGGGGCTGCGGATCCGGCTCCGCCGGTCCGCAGGCGAAGCGGCCCCCTCGGGGGGCAGCGCAGTACACGAAGTGACAAGCGTGGGGGCCATATTAATTTCTGATTTTGTAGCCAATGCGCAGCAAATTTACCGCGATACCACTAACCACCAGCCAGGCCGTGCCAACGATGGCCAGGCTCAACCAGGGCGAGACGTCGCTGACACCGAAAAAGCCATAGCGGAAACCGTCGATCATGTAGAAAAACGGATTCATGTGGCTGACGGTTTGCCAGAACGGTGGCAGGGAATGAATCGAGTAAAACACACCGCTCAAAAAGGTCATGGGCATGATGACAAAGTTCTGGAACACCGCCATCTGGTCAAACTTCTCCGACCACAAGCCGGCGATCAGGCCCAGCGCGCCCAGTAAACCGGCGCCCATTAACGCAAAAACCACAATCCACAGCGGCGCTACAAAACCTGGCCGGCCGAAATAGACGGTGACGGCAAACACCCCCAGTCCAACCGCCAACCCGCGCACGATGGACGAGCCCACATAGGCACAAAACCAGGCCCAGTGCGACAGCGGCGTGAGCAGCACAAACACCAGGCTGCCCATGATTTTGCTCTGAATCAGCGAGGAAGAGGTGTTGGCAAAGGCGTTCTGCAACACACTCATCATCACCAGCCCGGGCACCAGGAAGGCGGTGTAGCTGACCGTGCCGTAGACCTTGACCTGGTCCTGCAGCACGTGGCCGAAAATCAGCATGTACATGACGGCCGTGAGTATCGGCGCGCCGACAGTCTGGAAGCCGACTTTCCAGAAGCGCATGACCTCCTTGTAGAAGAGGGTTTGCCAGCCGGTCATGCTGACGCTCCAATTTTTTCGGCCATCACCTCGAGGAAGACATCTTCGAGGTCGGCCTTGCGGATCTCGACATCCTCGGCCACCAAGCCAGCCTCGCGGATGGCGCTCAAGTAATGCTCGATCTCGATGGCATTGTGAGCGGGCAGTTGCACGATGCGGCCGGTGATGCGCGCCTTGTCGGCAATCGCCTTCGGCAACTCGCTGTCAATCTTGAACCGGAGCACATTTGAGGAGGCGGTTTTAAGCAACTCCGACGTGGTGGCCAACGCCACCATGCGGCCCTGTTTGAGCATGGCGATGCGGCTGCACAGGGCCTCGGCCTCTTCGAGGTAGTGTGTCGTCAGCAGCACGGTGCTGCCCTGCTTGTTGAGCCGGGCGATGAATTGCCAAAGGGCCTGGCGCAGTTCCACATCCACGCCGGCGGTCGGCTCGTCGAGCACGATGACCTGCGGTTTGTGCACCAGCGCCTGCGCCACCAGCACCCGGCGCTTCATGCCGCCGGACAGCTGGCGCATGTTGGCGCTGGCCTTGTCCGACAGCCCCAGGCTGGCCAGCAGTTCGTCGATCCAGTCGTCATTGTTCCTGACACCGAAATAGCCGGACTGGATGCGCAGCGCCTCGCGCACCGTGAAAAAGGGGTCAAACACCAGCTCCTGCGGCACCACGCCAAGCTTGCGGCGCGCGGCGGCGTAATCGCTCACCACATTGCTGCCGTGAACCGTCACGGTGCCGCTGGTAGCGCGGGACAGGCCCGCAAGAATACTGATCAGCGAGGTTTTACCGGCGCCGTTGGGCCCGAGCAGGCCGAAAAATTCTCCCGGCTGGATGTCAAAACTGACATCGTCCAGCGCCCTGACGCCAGGGGCGGAGCGGTTGCGGGTGCCGGGGTAGTTTTTGCAGACAGAATGGAAGGATATGGCTGGCATGAGCCGACTATTTTAAGGTGCAAGCCGCAGCTTCACCGGGACCGCGCCGGGAAAAGGGCATTGCCCTGGCCGGCCACCACCCGTCAAACGGCTGGCAGCAAGTCCTGCACGCCGTACAAGCCGGCCAGCTGCCGCAGGCGATCCGGCAAGGCGCGGACTGAAAACACCTTGCCGGCCGCCAGCACCTGGCGGCGGCAGGCCAGCAACACGGCCAGCGCTGAGGAGTCGAACTGCTGCAGCGCACTGGCGTCCGCAACGACCCCGGTGGCGGTCTCGCGGGCCAGCATGACGCCCAGCGCCGCCACCGCAGACGCGGCAAGGTCGTGGGTCAAACGGACGGGGAGCAGCAACACGGCAGTTCAGGCCCGGCTCAGGGCTTTTTGGCAGCGATGTTGGACTGGTTGCGCTGGGCCAGCGCAGCGATCAGGCCGTCCACACCCTTGGCGGAGATTTCCTGCGCAAACTGGGTGCGGTAGGTTTCCACCAGCCAGATGCCCAGCACATTCAGGTCATAAATTTTCCAGCCGTTGGGTGTTTTTTCCATGCGGTAGTCGAGCTGGATCGGGTCACCCCGGCCAATCACTTCGGTGCGCACCTGGACCTCGGTATCGGCCGCAGCAGCGCGCAGCGGTTTGACGCTGACGGTCTGGTCCTTGACCTGGGTCAGGGCGCCCGAATAGGTGCGAATCAGCAGGGTCTTGAACTCATCTTGCAGGCGTTTTTGCTGCTCGGGCGTCGCCTGGCGCCAGTTCCGGCCCACGGCGGCGGCAGTCATGCGAGTGAAATTGACATGGGGCATTACCTTGCCGTCCACCAGAGCAATGATTTTCCCGGTATCACCGGACTGGATGGATTTGTCAGCCTTGATGGCGTCCAGCACTTCGGTGGAAGTCCTCTTGATCAGGGCGTCAGGCGCCTCGTCCGCTGCGCGCGCGGGTGCCAGCCCCGCGAACAGGGCCAGTGACAGGGAGGCACCAACAACATGGCTAAAAATTCGACGGTTCATGGTTTCACTTTCAAATCGGAACAATGGCGGGCGGAATTGCGTGATGTGTGCGCGAGGCCGACTGACTTGATTGGACAGCAGCTTTGCCGCTTTGGTTCATGCGCCCGGTGAAGTTAAGGCAATGAAGTTGTAAAGCTTCTTTACCGGGCCGGTGCTGGCGAAGGCGTTTTTTCGGGTAGGTCATAACGCTCTTCGGCATCGCCATTGGACTCCAGCACGACGCCACGACGTTGCAGGTAGGCATCACGCGTGAAGCTGTATTTGTCGAGTGCGGCCTGGTTCAGCACCTCGCCGGCGCGCAGCAGGCTGGCCCGCAAGTCGACAGCCCGCAGAACATAGAGCGAATTGCGGGCGGACACGTCATGCCAGTGGGCCACCAGGTCGCCCTTGGTGTCCACCACCAGCGCGGCAGTGTCACGAACGGTCGAGGAACCGAGCACTGGCAGCACCAGGTAAGGACCACTGTCCACACCCCAGCGCGCCAGCGTCTTGCCGAAATCCTCGCGATGCCGCTCGATGCCCATCTCGGTGGCCCAGTCCAGCACGCCGCCCAGGCCGATGGTGGTATTGACGCTAAAACGCATCAGGCTGTCGCCGGCCGCCTGCGGACGCCCCTGCAACAGGTTGTTGACCATGGACCAGACTTCGGTGAGGTTGCCGAAGAAGTTGTTGACGCCCGTGCGAACCGGCGACGGCAGCACGTCCTGGTAGACCTGCGCCACGGGCTTGACGATGGCCTCGTCCAAGCCGTCATTGAAGCGGCTCATGCTGCGGTTGAAAGGCTCAAACGGGTCCCGCGGATTAGATCCGGTAGCGCAGCCTTGCAGCAATGCAAGAGCAAGCAAGCCAGCGCAGAGGCCGGAAAATTTCATCGTGTTTCGTGTTTTCATTTTTTTTCGTTGGTCCCTGCCGGCGGCGCAGTCGTCGATGGGGAGCTGCTGTCCGCCGCCTTGCTGTACAAAAACTGGCTGATCAGGTTCTCCAGCACCACGGCCGACTGGGTCTGCTTGACTACGTCGCCCGCCGCCAGATTTTTCTCGTCAGCACCCGCCTCAATCCCGATATATTGCTCTCCCAACAGCCCACTGGTGAGTATTTTCAGAGAGCTGTCCTTGGGGAAAACGTACCGGCTTTCCATCGCCAGATTAACACTCGCTTGATAGGATTTGTCATCAAACGTAATATCTGCGACGCGGCCGACAATTACGCCCGCACTTTTGACCGCGGCGCGTGGTTTTAAACCACCAATGTTGTCGAATTTGGCTACCACCGCATACGATTTGTCGAAGCTCAGGGTCAGCAAATTGGCAGACTTGAGCGCAAGAAACAAAATCGCTGCCGCACCAGCCAGCACAAACAGGCCAACCCACACGTCATTTCTGGAGCGTTGCATCAGGATTCCTTGGAAAAACATCGGTTTCCGCATGAACGGATCGATGGAGATAAATGGATTTTCGCATTGGTGGAACGGTTTGTCGGGGTGATAAAAGTCACACGCTGAACATCAGGGCTGTCAGGACAAAATCCAGTCCCAGCACGGCCAGCGAAGCCAGCACCACCGTCCGGGTCGTGGCCCGCGCTACCCCTTCGGGGGTCGCCTGGGCCTCAAAGCCCTGAAAAAGCGCAATAAAGGTCACCGTCACGCCAAATACGAAACTCTTGATGACGCCATTTCCAACATCGCGCCAGACGTCAACCCCAGACTGCATCTGGCTCCAGAAAGCGCCCGCATCCACGCCAATCATCACCACGCCGACCACCCAGCCACCGAGAATGCCGACGGCGCTGAACACCGCAGCCAGCAAGGGCATGGCAATCACACCGCCCCAAAAACGCGGCGCCAGAATCCGGCGCACCGGATCGACCGCCATCATCTCCATCGCCGAGAGTTGCTCGCCGGCCTTCATCAAACCAATTTCGGCCGTCAGCGCTGTGCCGGCGCGTCCGGCAAACAGTAACGCCGTCACCACCGGACCCAGTTCGCGAACCAGGCTCAGGGCCACCAGCAACCCTAGCGCCTCCGAGGAACCATAACGCTGCAGCGCGTAATAACTCTGCAGGCCGAGTACAAAGCCCACAAACAGCCCCGACACCGTGATGATGGCCAGCGAGTAGTTGCCGAGGAAAAAGATCTGGTCGCGGATCAGGCCAAAACGCGCGAACACCGGCCCGGTCAGCGCAAGCAGGCGCGCCATCATGCGGGCGCCGTAGCCGACCTCGCGCAGCTTGCTGCGTGTGGCGTCACCCAAGTCGGCAATCAGGTTGACGATACTCATGGCCGCTTTTCCTTGCCCACCGAAGCCTGTGACCCAAAATCGTCAGCCTCACTCGGTCCCGGATAATGAAACTGGACCGGCCCTTCGGCCAGCGCATTGACAAACTGGTGCACCAGCGGATCTGTGGAGTGAAGCACTTCTTCGGGTGTACCCTGGGCCGCAATGCCGCCATTGGCCAGGATGATCACCTTGTCGGCGATGCGAAATGTTTCTTCAAGGTCATGCGACACCACGATGCTGGTGATGCCCAGTGTGTCGTTGAGCTGGCGTATGAGTTGCGCGGCTGTGCCCAGCGAGATCGGGTCGAGGCCGGCGAACGGCTCGTCGTACATGATCAGTTCCGGATCCAGCACGATCGCGCGTGCCAGTGCCACCCGCCTTGCCATGCCGCCGGAGACTTCGCTGGGCATGAGGTCGCGCGCACCGCGCAGGCCAACCGCGTTGAGCTTCATCAGCACGATGTCGCGGATCAGTTCCTCCGTCAGGGACGTGTGTTCGCGCAACGGAAAAGCCACGTTGTCGAACACGCTCAGGTCGGTGAACAATGCCCCGAACTGGAACAACATGCCCATGCGGCGACGCGCCGCGTAAAGCTCGGTCTGGCTCAGGCGCCCCACCTCGCGGCCGTCGAACAGAACCTCGCCGCTCTTGGCCTTTTGCTGGCCGCCGATCAGGCGCAACACGGTTGTTTTTCCGCCGCCCGAAGCGCCCATCAACGCGGTGACCTTGCCACGCGGCACGGACAGCGTGACATCGTTCAGGATCACACGATCACCTGTGGCGCCAGGGTAGGCAAAGGTCACATGTTGGAATTCAACCAGAGGAGAAGGCACGCTGTCGGACATGAGGGGAAGAAAAAGCCGGCGAGAGTACAGGCTTCGATTGCAAAGGCCCCAATGATAAAGGGTTTGCCCTGATGAAGTTGCTAAAACAGAGGGCTTGTCCCCTAAAGCCCCCCGTTGAACAGGGGCACCCAGCGCGCAAAGCGGTATAAAAATACCGATAACTGCCTCGCGACGTAGAACCCGTATGTCAAATCGGGTCCTAGCCCTTTATTCACGGTCACTACGAGCTATCTTTTTTATAGCATTTGGGCAACTGCCCGAAGGCAAACCCTAGCGCGGCAGGTCTCTATACCCCATCAGGAACTCATCGACCGACCGCGCGCCTGGCGGCCCTCGCGCCGTGCAGGCCGCAGCCAGCACGATCGTCAAGCCGCCCACCGGGCGATTTGCGAAGGCTGTCCCTTTCAGCGCGGCAGGTCGCTGTAACCCATCAGGAATTCATCAACAGATCGCGCGGCCTGCCGGCCCTCGCGCCGTGCAGGCCCCAGCCTGCACGATCGTCAAGCCGCCCACCGGGCGATTTGCGAGGGCTGTCCCTTTCAGCGCGGCAGGTCGCTGTAACCCATCTGGAATTCATCAACAGATCGCGCGGCCTGCCGGCCCCCGCGCCGTGCAGGCCCCAGCCTGCACGATCGTCAAGCCGCCCACCGGGCGATTTGCGAGGGCTGTCCCTTTCAGCGCGGCAGGTCGCTGTGACCCATCAGGAATTCGTCGACCGAACGCGCGGCCTGCCGGCCCTCGCGAATCGCCCACACCACCAGGCTCTGCCCACGACGGATATCGCCGGCCGCAAACACCTTGAGCACGTTGGTCGCATACCCCCCTGTGAAATCGGTGCTGGCTTTGGCGTTGCCGCGGGCGTCCTTCTCCACGCCGAAAGCTTCCAGCACGGCGGATACAGGAGCGACAAAACCCATGGCCAGCAGCACCAGGTCGGCCTTGAGCGTCTGCTCCGAGCCGGGCACTTCCTGCATCTTCCCGTCTTTCCACTCAACGCGCACGGTTTTCAGGCCGGTGACCTTGCCGCCGTCGCCGATCAGTTCCTTCGTCGAAATGGCAAATTCACGATCACAACCTTCTTCATGCGAAGACGAGGTGCGCAGCTTGATCGGCCAGTAAGGCCAGGTCATGGGGCGGTTTTCCTCTTCGGGCGGCTGCGGCATCAGTTCAAACTGTGTGACGCTGGCCGCGCCATGGCGGTTGCTGGTACCGACGCAATCGGATCCGGTGTCGCCGCCGCCGATGACGATGACGTGTTTGCCCTCGGCGCGCAACTGGTCCTTGACCTTGTCACCGGCGTTGACCTTGTTTTGCTGTGGCAAAAATTCCATCGCGAAATGGATGCCGGCCAGATCACGCCCCGGAACCGGCAAGTCGCGTGATTCCTCGGCGCCGCCGGTCAGCAGCACGGCATCGAAATCTTTCTGCAACTGTTCGGGCGTGATGGTTTCCTTAGCCCAGTTGGTGACTTTGGAGTCCTTGCCCAGCGGGTCATTGGCATGGCCGACCATGACACCGGTGCGGAAGGTCACGCCTTCAGCCTGCATCTGCGTCACGCGCCGGTCGATATGGATTTTTTCCATCTTGAAGTCGGGAATACCGTAGCGCAGCAGGCCGCCTACACGGTCATTTTTCTCGAACAGGGTCACGTCGTGGCCGACGCGGGCCAGCTGCTGCGCAGCGGCCATACCGGCGGGACCGGAGCCCACCACCGCCACTTTTTTGCCGGTCTTGTGCTGCGGCGGCTGCGGCGGCACCCAGCCCTCGGCCCAGGCGCGGTCGATGATGGCGTGTTCGATGGACTTGATGCCTACCGCGTCGTCATTGACATTCAGCGTGCAGGCGGCCTCGCAGGGTGCCGGACAGATGCGGCCGGTGAATTCGGGAAAGTTGTTGGTGCTGTGCAGCGTGTCGATGGCACTTTTCCAGTCGGCGCGGAACACCATGTCGTTGAAGTCAGGAATGATGTTGTTGACGGGGCAGCCGCTGTTGCAAAAGGGCGTGCCGCAGTCCATGCAGCGCGCCGCCTGCTTGTTGGCCTGTGCGTCATCGAGGCCGATTACGAACTCTTTGTAGTTTTTCAGGCGCTCGGGAACCGGCTTGTAGCCCTCCTCGATGCGTTCGTATTCCATGAAACCGGTGACTTTTCCCATGTGGCTACTCCAGATACTTCTTGTTCAGGCTGCGGTTTTGGCGGCTTTGGCTGTGGCGGGCTTGCCAACGGCGAGGGCGTGTGCTGCTGCGGCCGCTTTTTTTGCAGCCATCTCACCCAGCGCTCGCTTGTATTCGAGCGGGAACACCTTGACAAATTTGCCGCGTGCTTCTGCCCAGTTGTCCAGTAACTCCCTGGCACGTTTGCTGCCCGTCCAGCGGTTGTGGTCTTCCAGCAGCTTGCGAAGCTGCGCTTCGTCGGTCTGGCCGCCATGCCAAAGCGCCTGTTCGCCGCCGGCCTCCTGCTGGGCGGTGGGTTGGACTTTTTCCAGCGACACCATGGCGGTGTTGCAGCGCTTGGCAAACTGGCCGTCTTCGTCGTATACGTAGGCAATGCCGCCGCTCATTCCGGCCGCAAAGTTGCGTCCGGTTTTGCCCAGCACGGCGACGGTCCCGCCGGTCATGTATTCGCAGCCATGATCGCCCGTGCCTTCAACCACCGCCGTAGCGCCCGACAGGCGCACAGCGAAACGCTCGCCAGCCACACCGCTAAAGAAGGCCTCGCCAGTGGTGGCGCCATAGAGCACCGTGTTGCCGACGATGGTGTTCTTGACCGCGTCACCACGAAAGTCAATGCTCGGGCGCACGACAATGCGGCCGCCTGACAAGCCCTTTCCGGTGTAGTCGTTGGCGTCACCGATCAGGTACAAAGTGATGCCCCTGGCCAGGAAGGCGCCGAAAGACTGGCCGCCCGTGCCTTCGAGCTGGATACGCAGGGTGTCGTCCGGCAGCCCCTCGGGATGGCGTCGAGTCAGCTCGCCCGACAGCATGGCGCCAACCGTGCGATTGACGTTGCGTGCTACTTCGATGAACTGGACTTTTTCGCCCTTTTCCAGCGCTGCTTTTGATTTTTCGATCAAGCGAACGTCCAGGGCTTTTTCCAGCGCGTGGTCTTGCGCCATCACATGTAGGCGCGGCACGTCGGCCGGCACATTGGGCTGGTAGAACAGGCGTGAAAAATCCAGTCCACCGGCCTTCCAGTGTTCGATGCCCTTCTGGGTGTCGAGCAGGTCGGCGCGGCCAATCAGTTCGTCAAAAGTGCGTATGCCCAGTTGCGCCATCAGCTGCCGCGCCTCTTCGGCGACGAAGAAGAAATAGTTGACGACATGTTCCGGTTTACCGCTAAATTTCTGGCGCAGCACCGGGTCCTGCGTGGCCACACCCACCGGGCAGGTGTTTAGGTGGCATTTGCGCATCATGATGCAGCCTTCAACCACCAGCGGTGCAGTCGCGAAACCGAACTCGTCGGCGCCCAGCAAGGCGCCAATCACCACATCGCGGCCAGTTTTCATCTGGCCATCGGCCTGCACCCGGATGCGTCCACGCAGGCGGTTCAGCACCAGGGTCTGCTGGGTTTCGGCCAGGCCGATTTCCCACGGCGAGCCCGCATGTTTGATCGACGACCAGGGCGACGCACCGGTGCCGCCATCGTGGCCAGCAATCACCACGTGGTCGGACTTGGCTTTGGCCACACCAGCGGCAATCGTGCCCACACCCACTTCACTGACCAGCTTGACGCTGATGCTGGCGCGCGGGTTGACGTTTTTCAGGTCGTGGATCAGCTGCGCCAGATCCTCGATGGAATAGATGTCGTGGTGCGGCGGCGGTGAAATCAGGCCGACGCCAGGCACCGAATAACGCAACTGGCCGATGTACTCGCTGACCTTCCCGCCCGGCAGTTGGCCGCCCTCACCAGGCTTGGCACCCTGCGCCATCTTGATCTGGATCTGGTCGGCCGACACCAGGTATTCGGCGGTGACACCAAAGCGACCCGAAGCCACCTGCTTGATGCGCGAGCGCAGCGAGTCGCCGTCCTGCAGCGGCAGGTCGACTTCGACCGCGCCTTCGCCGATAACGCTTTTGAGCGTTTCGCCCTGCTTGATCGGGATGCCCTTGAGCTCCTGGCGGTAACGGTTCGGATCTTCACCGCCTTCACCGGTGTTGCTTTTGCCGCCGATGCGGTTCATCGCAACCGCCAGCGTGGCATGCGCTTCGGTGCTGATCGAGCCCAGCGACATCGCGCCAGTGGCGAAACGCTTGACGATTTCTTTGGCCGCCTCAACCTCGTCAATCGGGATTGCTCTGGACGGATCGATGCGGAACTCGAACAGCCCACGCAAGGTCATGTGTCGGCGATTCTGGTCGTTGATCAGCTGGGCGTATTCCTTGTATGTATTCCAGTTGTTGGCGCGCGTCGCGTGTTGCAGTTTGGCAATCGCGTCGGGCGTCCACATGTGATCTTCACCACGCACGCGCCAGGCGTATTCGCCGCCGGCATCCAGCATGTTGGCCAGCACCGGGTCGTTGCCGAAGGCGGCCTTGTGCATGCGCAGGGCTTCTTCGGCAATCTCGAACACACCCATGCCTTCGACCTGGCTGGCGGTTCCGGTGAAAAACTTCTCAATGGTCACGCGGTTCAGGCCAATGGCCTCGAACAACTGGGCGCCGCAGTAGCTCATGTAGGTCGAAACGCCCATCTTGGACATGATCTTGGACAAGCCCTTGCCAATCGCTTTGACATAGTTGTAGATCGCCTTGTCGGTGCTCAACTCACCCGGCAGGTCTTTGGACAGCTCTGCCAGTGTTTCCATCGCGAGGTAGGGGTGAACCGCTTCCGCGCCGTACCCGGCCAGCACGGCAAAGTGATGGACCTCGCGCGCCGAACCGGTCTCCACCACCAGGCCGGCCGTCGTGCGCAGGCCTTCCTTGACCAGGTGCTGGTGGATGGCCGACAGCGCCAGCAAGGCCGGAATCGCGAATTGCGCCGGGCTGATGGCGCGGTCGCTGACGATCAATATGTTTTTCCCGCTCTTGATCGCATCGACCGCTTCCGCACACAGCGAGGCGAGTTTGGCCTCCACCCCTTCGCGTCCCCAGCTCAGCGGGTAGGTGATGTCCAGCGTGTAGCTGCGGAACTTGCCCTGGGTATAGGTCTCGATATCGCGCAGCTTGCGCATGTCGGCGACATTGAGCACCGGTTGGCTGACTTCCAGCCGCATCGGCGGGTTCACCTGGTTGATGTCCAGCAGATTCGGCTTGGGGCCGACAAAAGACACCAGCGACATCACGATGGCCTCGCGGATCGGGTCGATCGGCGGGTTGGTGACCTGTGCAAACAACTGCTTGAAGTAGTTGTAGAGCGACTTGTTCTTGTTGGACAACACGGCCAGCGGGCTGTCGTTGCCCATGGAGCCGGTGCCCTCTTCGCCATTGACGGCCATCGGCGACATCAGGAACTTGATGTCTTCCTGGGTGTAGCCGAAAGCCTGCTGGCGGTCCAGCAGCGAGTGCGACTCGGTCAGGCCGGAGCTTGATGCCGAGGTTGCGCTGGCTTCGTCACTGCCCATGTTGGTTCCGTCGGTGGGCGCGGGCACATTCGTCGCCTGCACATCATCGAGGCGAATGCGCAGATTTTCAATCCACTGCTTGTAGGGCTTGCTGTGGGCCAGCGTGGCCTTGATCTCTTCGTCGTCGACCATGCGGCCCTGTTCCAGATCGATCAGGAACATCTTTCCGGGCTGCAGCCGCCATTTGCGCACGATCTTGTTTTCGGGAATCGGCAACACGCCGGACTCGGAGGCCATGATCACCAGATCGTCATCGGTCACGCAGTAACGCGATGGCCGCAGACCGTTGCGGTCCAGCGTGGCGCCAATCTGGCGGCCATCGGTGAACACGATGGAGGCCGGGCCGTCCCAGGGCTCCAGCATCGCCGCGTGGTATTCGTAGAAGGCCTTGCGGCGCTCGTCCATGGTGGTGTGTTGCTCCCAGGGCTCGGGAATCATCATCATCACGGCCTGGCTGATCGGGTAACCGGCCATGGTAAGCAGCTCCAGGCAGTTGTCGAAAGTCGCGGTGTCGGACTGGTCGGCAAAACTGATGGGGTAGAGTTTTTGCAGGTCCGCGCCCAGCACCGGCGAAGACATCACGCCTTCACGGGCTTTCATCCAGTTGTAGTTGCCCTTGACGGTGTTGATCTCGCCGTTGTGGGCCACATAGCGGTAGGGATGGGCCAGCGGCCACTCGGGGAAGGTGTTGGTTGAAAAGCGCTGGTGCACCAGGCCCAGGGCCGACACGCAGCGCGGGTCCGTCAGGTCCAGGTAGTAGGTACCGACCTGGTCCGCCAGCAGCAGGCCCTTGTAGACCACGGTGCGGCTGGACATGCTGGGAACGTAGTATTCCTTGCTGTGCGTGAGTTTCAGGCGCTGGATGGCGGCGCTCGCGGTTTTGCGGATCACGTAGAGCTTGCGCTCCAGCGCGTCCTGCACGATCACGTCATTGCCGCGGCCGATAAAGATCTGCCGCAGGATGGGCTCCTTCTTGCGCACTGTCGGCGACATCGGCATGTCACGGTTGACCGGCACATCGCGCCAGCCCAACAGGACCTGACCTTCAACGCGTACCGCGCGTTCGAGCGCCTGCTCGCAGGCCAGACGCGAGGCATGCTCTTTCGGCAGAAACACCATACCGACACCGTATTCGCCGGGAGGCGGCAGGTTGACACCCTGTTTGGCCATTTCTTCGCGGTACAGCGCGTCAGGCAGCTGAATCAGGATGCCAGCGCCGTCACCCATCAGCTTGTCGGCACCGACAGCGCCGCGATGGTCAAGATTTTCAAGAATTTTCAGACCCTGTTGGACAATCGCATGGCTTTTGTGGCCCTTGATGTGCGCAACAAAACCGACACCGCAGGCATCGTGTTCGTGGGCCGGACTGTAAAGACCGTTTTCTTCAAAATGCCTGATTTCAGCAGCCGTGGTCATGGCGCACTCCTGGTCGATGGCAGACTGCGGTGGCGGCAAAAATGCACGGCCAACCCTGTTCTGCCGGGTTTCGTAATATGTCACGGGGATAGACAAGCATAGTGCAGTGCAACAACAATGCCAAACCAAATAATTGGGGTCAGATTCTTATTAGTTACTAGAAATGATTGTAAAAAATTAATTGGGGACATGATAAAAATCAGTAAATTTTTCAAATAACTGTCTACGAGCTGGTCGCAGGGGGGCGGCCAGCCGACATCCTACTTACTCGCCGTTGTGTGCGGGTTTGCAAATCGGCAACAAAAAGTGCGTCCCCGAGCGCCCATCCACTGAGCGCGGATTGCGTCAGTGCCAATTGCCGATCAGCCGCCACGCCCCCTTGCACCATTTCTGCATAAGCCGCTTCGCGTGCAAAAGGCGTGTTGCCGAGTGTCCAGAACAGCGGATGCGGCGCCACCAGTCTGTCCACCCGCAAACCGGCATAGTGGCCGTGGCTAGACCACGGATAATCATGCGCCTGAGCCACCAGGCCATGGCGCACGGGGTTGAGGTCGATATAGGCCATGCAGGCCAGCAGGAAAATTTCGGGCTGGATGACGGTAGAGCGGTAGCGCCCCTCCCACAAGGTGCCGGAACGGCCGTGGCTGTCATTGAAATAACGTACGTAGCGCCGGCCTATGGCCTGCATCATTTGCGGCAGGGCTTCCGCCGTGTCCGGCGTGGCCAGCAAATGAAAGTGGTTGTCCATCAACACATAGGCGTGGATGGCAACGGAGAATTTCCTGGCGTTGTCGTCGATTAACGCCAGCAGGCTTTGGTAGTCGGCCGTGGAGGTAGCAATAGCTTGCCTATTGTTGCCGCGTTGAATGATGTGTTGCGGGAAACCTGGAAGGCTGAGACGGGGGAGACGAGCCATGATGGTGGTGATGCGCTGTGGTCCAACGCATCATAAATCGGATCTGTCCCCCGATTCCCAGCGAACTCTCTGTCTATCGCACCACCTTGCCATCGGGTGTGATGGTGACCAGATCAACCAGGCGCACCGATTCATATTTTTTTGCACGCAGGTCCACGCGGAATCCGCAGACGTCGTAGTCGGTGACCGACTCGAAAGCTTTCTGGAGTCCCGAACGGTCCACCTTTCCGGCGGCGGCGCTGCGCCGCACGCCTTCGGCAAAAGTGCGGGCGGCGATATAACCCTCCACACTTTCGTAGCTCGGGTTCTGGTCGGTTTGGTTCAACACGTCCAGGTACTCCTTGATGATAGGTGTGCCCGCACTGCGCGGCGACGGCACCACCTGGGAGATGATCACGCCGCTGATTTCCTTACCGAGCGCCGTGAACAGCGGATCAATTCCCACCACCGAAAAGTTAAGAAACTGACCGGCAAAACCGGTCTTGCGCATGGCCCGGATGAAGGCGGCCGAGGTATTGAACAGGCTGACCTGGATGATGGCCTGAGCATTCGACTTGGCCAACAGGGCCACTGCCTGACCAACCTTGTCGCTGTTGAGCGGCGAAAACGCGCTCGCCACCAGCGGCGGCAGCTTCAAGTCCACCAGGGCCTGGTTGACGGCCGCCAGCCCGGCACGGCCCATGGCGTCGTCTTCAGCAAACACGGCGATGCGGTTTTGGTTCAGCGTCGCGCAATGGCGCACCATCTTGTAGGCTTCATCGGCCAGCGCCGGCCGGATGTGGAAAGCGTTGCTCAAGGAAGCTTCACGCAGGCTGTCCGACGCTGCAAACGGCGCAAAAAATAGCGTGTTGGCCGGTTTGGCCACGGCAAAGGCTGCATCGCAACTGGCTGTACCGACAAAACCGAACAAGGCATCGACATCCTCAGCGATCAATTGTTTGGCGTTCGCAGCTGCTTTTTCAGGGTTGTAGCCGTCATCGAGCGTTTTGACCTCAATTTTGTAACCGGCTGCACCATTTTTGGCATTGATCGCATCGAAATAGAGCTTGGCGCCGTTGAGGTAGGCCAGGCCGATCTGGTCGGCCGCACCGGTCAGGGGAACAGATTGCCCGACCACCAGTTTGCGGCCTCCTCTACCCGTTTGAGACCACACGGCAGGACCGAAAACTGCTGCGCCCGCTGTCAGGGCGCTGGCGATGTGTGCACGACGATTGATTTTCATACAAACCTTATAGAGTGGCCAGCTTCGCAAGAGGAGTGCTGCAATTTGTGGCAGTCGCTTGTAAGCAATTGAAAGAAGGGAGAAGGTTAATTCTTTCGCCCCTCGAAAAGGACGCGGCGGAATGCCAGCACGTCATAAGGCTATGCAGGCCATGCAAACACCGCTCACAGCAGGCGGCAGTTATGGCCGATGGAGCAGCGCCCGAATCTGCCAGGCCAAAAACAAACCGGCCACCGAGCAGGCACCGGTCACCACCCAGGTCCATTGCCAGTGGCCGGCCTGGGCCGCCACCCAAGCCACCAGCGGCGGCCCGCAGAACTGCCCCACTGCAGACCACTGCTGCACCCAGCCGACCGTGGTCGGCACCGTCTGCAGGCCAGGCGCGAGCCGGACCGTGAGACTGAACAGCGTTCCGGGGATCAGCCCACCGATCATGGAAAAAACCAGCACGGCGAGGTATTGCACTTGGGGATGGCCGTCTACGCCGAACGCCACAAGCGTGCCGAGTGCCATCGCCACAAAGCCGGTTGCCAAGAGTGCGACAGGCGCAACGCCGCGATGCAGCAGCCGGCCAGCAGCCAGGTTGCCGATGATGTTGACACCGGCCGCCAGCGCTGTGAGCCAGGCCGTGGTCGCTGGCGCCAGACCCGCCTGCGCATAAATCGACGGGAGGAATCCGACCACGGCCATCCATTGCCCCGAATACATCGCAAAACTCAGGGCCACAGACCAGGCGCCGCGCGAGCGCAAGGTGAGCTTAAGCAAGGCGCGCCAAGGGGGTGATGCCGCACCCGCCTGCTGCGATCCTGCTGGCACGTCAGCAGGCACCCGCACCAAGACCAGCCCGGCGAGCAGCACCGCCAATGCAGACAGCCCCCACCACCACAGGCGCCAGCCCCAGGCGGCATCGGCCAGTGCCATCACGGCCGGGCCGGCCAGCAAGGCCAGCGCGGCACCCAGCGGCATGTATGCCCCCCAGCCGCCGAGCACCCGGCTCAATTGACCGGGAGGCACCAGCACACGCAGCAGACCAGGCGCAGGCAGCACCACACACAGAAAGCCCAGCCCTTCCAGCGCGCGCGACAGCAGCAGGACTGTCGCGGTCGGCGCGGCACCACCCAGCGTACTGGCTCCGGCAAGCAGCAGCAGGCCGGTCAACACGCTGCGCCGCGGACCCCAGCGCTGGATCAGCAAGCCGGCCGGCAGGCCCAGCGCCATGCCGGCGAGCTGTACCAGCGACAACAAAAAGCCGGCCTGCAACAAAGACACGCCCATGAGCTGCTGCAACACCGGCAGCGCCGGCGGCAATTTGGCGACGTGCAGTGCGGCCACCACGCCAGCGGCAATCACACAGCCGGCGGGATGGATCAGCTTCAAGCGGGGAAGGCCACGCGGCCGATCAGCCGTTCATGTTCCCGGGCGGCAAAACGGTCAGTCATGCCGGCAATGTAGTCGGCCACTACCCGCTCGGGCTTGGCCGGCGAGCTGGCGCCTGCCACCGGGCTGCTCTCAAGCCGGTCGAAACGGTCGGTATGCGCCTGCGGCATTTCGGCCGGATCGGCCATATAAGCGGCAAACAGCTCGCGCACCACCTGCTGCGCGGTCTGTGTGGTCTCGACCACCTGCGGATGGCGGTAGAGGTTTTGCAGCAGGAAGCGCTTGAGCGACGAGGACTTCAACGCCATCTCCGTGCTGAAACACACCAGCGGCGGGCTCAGCCGCACCGCATGCACACTGTCCACGCCGGCGGTGTCCAACGCCGCGCGGGTCGCATCCATGACATCGTAGACTTGGGCGCTGAGCATGCGGCGAATGGTTTCGAACAGCAGGCGGCGCCCCTGCAGCCCCGGATGCTGCAGCAAGGTTTCGCGGCTGTACTGCTCGAACAGCTCGACCTCAGCCAGTTGCGCCAGGCTCAACAGGCCGGAACGCACACCATCGTCAATGTCATGCGCGTTGTAGGCGATCTCGTCGGCCAGGTTGGCGAGTTGGGCTTCCAGGCCCGGTTGCGACACGGGCTGCCCCTCTGCCGCAGCCAGGAAACGCTGCGCCACACCACAAGGCTCACGCGCCTCGATGCGCCGGGCGTTGCGGCGCGAGCAGTGCTTGAGGATGCCTTCGCGGGTCTCAAACGACAGATTCAGACCATCGTAGTCGGGGTAACGCTCTTCCAGCGTATCCACCACGCGCAGGCTCTGCAGGTTGTGTTCAAAGCCGGCGCTGTCGGGATGGTGGCTTTTCAGGCAAGCATTGAGCGCGTCCTGCCCGGCATGGCCAAACGGCGTGTGGCCCAGGTCATGCGCCAGCGCAATGGCTTCCACCAGGTCCTCGTTCAGCCGCAAGGTGCGGGCGATGGAGCGGCCGAGCTGGGCGACTTCGAGCGAATGCGTCAGGCGGGTGCGGAACAGGTCGCCCTCGTGGTTCAAAAACACCTGGGTCTTGTAGACCAGCCTGCGGAACGCGGTCGAATGTACGATGCGGTCACGGTCGCGCTGGAAGGCGGAGCGCGTGGGCGCGGCCGGCTCAGCATAACGGCGGCCGCGGGACGCGGCGGGATCACAGGCGTAGGGGGCCAGCAGAGTCATGGTTTATGCATCAAATCGGCCTTTAGCCCCTATCAGACATGCGCCATCAGCTATTATTTTAATAGCGATCGCGCGTCGCATTCAATCGCAACTGGCATCAATCACTTCGCGCACCAGGGCGTCGGGTGCGCTGCGAACCATGGCGCTGCCCGGTGCGGCTATCACAACGAATTTGATTTCTCCAGCCTCGGCTTTTTTGTCGACGCGCATCAGCGCCAGGTAACGCCCGGCGCTGTCTTCAGGCGACAGGCGCGGGCCGGTGACCGGCAACCCGGCGCGCTGGATCAGCGCACGCAGGCGTTCCACAAAAGCGTCATCGACCAGGCCCAGGCGCTGCGACAAGCGCGCCGCCATCACCATGCCGCAGCCCACGCCCTCGCCGTGCAGCCAACGGCCGTAACCGAGCCCCGACTCGATGGCATGGCCAAAGGTGTGTCCAAAATTGAGGATGGCCCGCAAGCCGTTTTCACGCTCGTCCTGACCTACCACGTGCGCCTTGATTTCACAGCTGCGCCGGATCGCGTGCGCAAGCGCCGCCGGATCGCGCGCCAGCAGGGCGCCAATGTTGTCTTCGATCCAGCCGAAAAAACCCATGTCGGCAATCGGTCCGTATTTGATAATTTCGGCCAGTCCGGCACTGAGCTCGCGAGACGGCAGGCTCTGCAGCACATCAAGGTCACAGATCACCCGCTCGGGCTGGTAAAACGCGCCCACCATGTTTTTGCCCAGGGGGTGGTTGATAGCGGTTTTGCCGCCTACGGAAGAATCCACCTGTGCCAGCAACGTGGTCGGCACCTGCACAAACGGCACGCCACGCATGTAGCAGGCAGCGGCAAACCCCGTCATGTCCCCGACCACGCCGCCGCCGAGCGCAAACAGCACGGTCTTGCGGTCGCAACCATTTTCCAGCAGCGCATCAAAAATCAGTTGCAGCGTGGGCCAGTCCTTGTGGACCTCGCCATCGGGCAAAACCACCAGCAGCACGCGCTTGTAGTGCGGCTGCAGGGCGTTGCGCAGGGCGTCGGCATACAGCGGCGCCACCACGGCATTCGTCACGACCAGGGCGGTGCTTGCAGCCGGCAGGTTCTGGTAAGTCGCCGGATCGCCCAGCAGGCCAGCAGCAATGTTGATGGGGTAGCTGCGCTCGCCCAGGTCGATGCGTACCTGCTGCGTTGCTGGAGAAGAATTTGCATGCATGCCTCAAGTGTAGAGGCTTCGCTTCGAGGCTTGCCGGGTGTCACCCACCTCGCGCCCGTGCCTCAGTTACGCGGAGCCGGCACCAGACCTGATGTTTCGAGCTGACTCGCAATCAGGTGAACCAGTGCCGGCACAGAGGGCCGCCCGGTCTCGACAACAAAGCGCACGCTCTCGCGGTACAGCGGGTCGCGCAGGGCATACAGGTCACGCAAACGTGCCAGCGGATCGGTCACCTGAAGCAGCGGCCGATTTTGGTCATGGCGCAAGCGGCGAAAAACGTCTTCTGGCGACGAATGCAGATAGATCGCATGGCTGCGCTGCTTGAGGTGCTCGCGATTGGCTGGCCGGAGTACGGCGCCGCCGCCCGTGGACAGCACACAGGGCTCGCCTGAGGTCAGTTCGTCAATGACAGCCTGCTCCAAGTCGCGGAAAGGTTCTTCGCCCTCGCGTTCGAAAAACTCGCGGATGGACAGACCGATGCGTTTTTCAATGACCTGGTCGGTGTCCAGGAAGGGCCAGCCCACGCGCCGGGCGAGCTGGCGACCGACGGTGGACTTGCCTGAGCCGGGAAGGCCGACGAAGGCGACATGGGCAACTGAATTCGAAGGAGCATCCATGTCAGTTTTGATCGGGTCATCGAAAGAGGAGGTGAAGCCAATAGCGCGCGACATCCGAGTCACAAAAGCTTCAAGGGGACAATGCGCCGCCCGCCTACGCAGCTCACCTCTGCGTTACCTTAACCCATCGGCAAACGTCAGCGTAAAGCAGCACCGTTGCTGATCATTTTGGGCGAGATAAAAACCAGCAGTTCAGACTTGTTGGCGGTGCGCGTTCTGGTTTTGAACAAGTTGCCGACGCCCGGCAAATCGCCGAGCAGGGGAACCTTGGTCACATCCTCACGCTCGTTCTGCTCGAAAATGCCGCCGATCACCACCGTGCCGCCGTTTTCCACCAACACCTGGGTTTGGATGTGTTTCGTGTCAATCGCGAAGCCATTGGCGGTGGCGCGGCCCACACTGTCCTTGTTCACGTCGACATTCAAAATGATATTGCCTTCCGGCGTGATCTGAGGCGTAACTTCAAGCTTCAGGTTGGCCTTGCGAAAAGCAATGGAGGTGGCACCGCTGGAAGTAGCCTGCTGGTAAGGCAATTCCGTGCCCTGCTCGATCAGCGCCTTGACCTGGTCGGCCGTCACGATGCGGGGACTGGACACAATCTTGCCCTTGCCATCGGCCTCCATCGCGGAAATTTCAAGGTTCAACAACCTGGTCAGCGATGAATTGAAGAGAGACACAGCGAAAGTTGCAGCAGGAAAACCATTTTGACCGACGCCGGGCAGGTTGATAAAATCTCCTGCCGTCGTTCCGAAATTTGACCCCAACTGGGCCGCCGTACCCGCCGGGATATTCGGCGTGATGTAGGTCGCGCCAAACTGGGTGTTCTGGCTGCCGTTCAATGTGAAGGGACGGCCACCCAGCCTCACGCCCAGGGACTTACCAAAAGTATCGGAGGCTTCCACGATTCGCGCCTCGATCAGTACTTGCCGCACGGGAATATCCAGCTTGGCAATCAAGCTTTGAACCTGCTCCAGCTTCGACGGGATATCGGTCACGAACAATTGGTTGGTGCGGGTTTCCGAGATCACGCTGCCGCGAGCCGACAATATCTTGGTGGCGCCCGGTGCTCCGGATCCCAACAAGCCCTTGGCAATCTCTTCCGCCTTGGCATAGTTCAGTTTGAAGTCCTGGGTACGAACCTGCTCCAGACTCTGGATTGCATTGCGCGACTCCAGATCGAGCTTGTCCTTCGCAGCCAATTCATCCTTGGGCGCGATCAGCAGCACATTGCCCGTTTTGCGCATGCCCAGGCCCCGCGCTTGCAAAATAATATCCAGCGCCTGGTCCCAAGGTACATCCTTCAGGCGCAGTGTCACCGCGCCCGTGACACTGTCCGATGTCACGATGTTGAAGTTGGTGAAATCGGCGATGACCTGCAGCAAGGAGCGGGTTTCAATGTTCTGGAAGTTCAGGGACAGCTTCTCGCCGGTGTAACCTGGCCCCTGCGACAACTTGGATTCGTCCACCTTCTGCTGGCGAACCTCCAGCACAAACTGGTTGTCACTTTGGTAGGCGCTGTGCTCCCACAAGCCTTTGGGCTCCACCACCATGCGGACCTTGTCACCAAACTGGGAAGTTGTCACGCTTTGCACCGGGGTGCCAAAGTCCGACACGTCCAGACGGCGGCGCAAGCCTTCGGGCAATGCAGTTTTCAAAAATTCCACGACCAGGGTCTGACCCTGCTGGCGGATATCGACACCGACCTGGTTGTTCGCCAGGTCAACCACGATCCGGCCCGACGCATCGGTGCCGCGCCGAAAATCGATGTCTTTGAGCGGCAAGGTATCGCGGTTGCGGTTCTCGGCAAAAACCGGCGCGGCAACCGCTGATGGTGCAACCAGAGCAACTGGGGCCAAGGTGATCAGCAGGGACTTGCCTTGAATCTGTGTGCTGTAGGCAGTAGACGCCTTGAGATTGAGCACCACACGGGTTCTCTCGCCAGCCTGCACCACATTGGCAGAACGCAAATTACCCAGATTCAGGTCCACCGCCGAACGACCCATGGAATTGGTGACGCCGGGAAAATCCAGTGCGATACGAGCCGGCGTCTGGATCGTGAAACCCGTCGGCACGGCCGTCAATGCCTCCGTCAGGTCGATGCGAATCACTTCCGTACCGCCCTGAACAGACCCCGTCACGGACTCTATGGCGTTGGGTGCTTGCGCCCACAACGCGGCCGGCAAGGAAGCGGTCAACAGGGCCACACCGATCACTGCCCGTGCAGACAGCTGCGCGCACGCGCGATGCAACGTCCCCGCCCCGGTAGTGCATGCGTTCTTGTTCATTTTGATCCCTCTTGAAGCTGTATGTTCGCCATCCGCTCGGTCCACTCCCCGGCGGCGTCCTGCACAATTTCACGCAGGGCCAGCTCGGTTTCAGAAATTTTCATGATTCGGCCGTAGTTCTGACCGAGGTAATTGCCAACCCGTACCTGGTAAAGCAAATTGTCCACGCGCAGCAAGGCCACGGGCTGCCCCTGCCGGATGAGGCTGCCCACCATGGCCACCGCATCCAGCGGCAAGGCCTCAAGCGGCTCCTTGCGACGGTTCAATTCTGGCGCGATGAGCGCCGCATTCGAGCTCGCCTGGCTGGAGTCTCGTTTGAGCGCCTGCAACAGTTTCTGGTTGCTAAAGGGCTCGATGGCGCCTTCCTGGGTGTAGGCCTGCGGCGAAAACTTGGTCGGTTCGGGCAGCGGCTGAATCCTGGGCCTGGTTTGGCTGCGTTGTTCACCCATCCATTGCTGCAACTCTTCATGTTCTGAGGAGCTGCAAGAAACCAATCCCAAACAACTTCCAAGGGCGGCCAGCAGAAACGTTATCTTCCTGATGCGAAGCTGTTTCATTTGTTCGGACCTTTTGCAGCAGGAGCGGTTTTTTGCTGCGACGAAATCTCTTCAGGATCGAGATAGCGAAAGGTTTTTGCCGTGCTGTCCATGCTCATCGTGCCGTCTTTGAGCGGAGAAATCGCGATATTGTTCAGGGTCACGATGCGCGACAGATTCGCGATGTCGGCGGCAAATGCCCCAATGTCGTGATACCGGCCCGTGACCTTGATCGCGATAGGCAATTCAGCGTAGTAGTCCTTGACACTCACCTGCCCTGGCCGGAACAACTCGAACTGCAAACTGCGGCCCAGACCGGCCTGGTTGATATCCGAAAGCAGCGCATCCATTTCGGCCTTGCTCGGCAGCTGTTTTTCAAGCTGGGTGACGTATTGCTGGACCTGCTCACGCTGTTTTTTCAAACCGTCCAGATTGGCCGCCAGCGCCAGTTTTTTCTTGAAGTCTTCTCTCAGTACCAGCTCCTTGGCTTGTTCGGCCTTCAGCTCTTCATCGGACGTACTGAGCCAGACAAACCACAACGCCACGACCACCGCCACGGTCACGAAAACGCACAAAAGATAACGCGGAAATGCCGGCCAGGAAGGCGGATCGTTCGGATTGAGCCCGACGAACTGTGCTTTCACGCCATCTTGAATCGCAGCAAAATTGATGTTGACTTTAGCCATGTTCAGTGCCTGTTCCAGACCACACCGTCAGCCCTTGCCTGCGGCGGACGCGGCCGGTGTGGGCTTGCCCGCCGCCGGGCTGGCAGCAGCCCCTGCTTTTTGCCCGTCGGTCGCCCGTTTAAGAGCCACTCGCATCGAAAAATTAGACACACGCCGCTGATCCCGGGGGCTGAGCGCAAGCGCCCTGCCGGTAATTTCAATCAGTTCAGGCCGGGTCAGCCACGGGCTGTTGTTGCTCAAGTTTCGCAACAGCTCAGACACCCGCTCATTAGACTGTGCAATCCCCGTCAGCGATACCACCTGGTTGTCCTGCTTCATGCTGGTCAGGTACACGCCATCAGGCAATTGCCGCACCAGCTCATCGAGCAAGTAGACCGGCAAATTCCGGTTACCCTGCAAATCTTCCACGGCATTCTGGCGGGCACGTAGCGCGGCAATTTCCTGCTGCAGGCCGGCGATTTCCTTGATCTGGTTCTCGAGACGAGTGATCTCGGTCTTGAGGAAAAGATTTTTACCCTGCTGCCCGGAAATTTGGGCTTGATACCAGGAATACACCGCCCCGCAAATCAGACCGCCCATCAGGGCTGCAATGCCCAATGCCACAAAAAAAGCCTCGCGCCTGCGTTTGCGCGCCGCTTCACGGTGGGGAAGTAAATTGACCAGAATCACTGGAAAAACCTCCGCAAGGCCAAGCCGCAGGACGTCAGGTACGACGCTGCTTCGCGCTTCATCTTGGTTTCACGGATGTTGCCGCTGAGTGTCATGCCCTCAAAAGGATTGGCTACCATGCAGGCAAATGAGGTTTGTTGCGTTACCGCATCGGTCAAACCCGGCAAGGCTGAAGAGCCGCCGGCCAGCATCACGTGGTCCACCTTGTTGTGCGGGGTGCTGGTAAAAAAGAACTGGAGCGCCCGGCCGATTTCCTGTGCCATGCTGTCGACAAAGGGCTTGAGCACGCTGACGCCATAATCATCAGGCAAGTCGCCGCTGCGTTTTTTACTCTCTGCCTCTTCAGGAGAAAAGCCATACTGGCGCACGATCAACTGGGTCAGCTGGGCACCGCCAAACGCTTGATCGCGTTCATACAGTACTTCGTCATTCTTGATGACCTGCATGCTGGTCGTGAGAGCGCCCACTTCAAACAGGGCCACCATGGTGTCCAGCCCCTTGTTCGGCAAGTTTTCTATCAAGCGCGCCGTCGCCAGGCGCGATGCGTAGGACTCGACATCTACCACCACCGGCTTCAGACCCGCCGCTTCGGCCAGTCCCTGTCGGTCGTTGACTTTTTCCTTGCGTGACGCAGCGATCAACACCTCCACATCACCCGCAGAGGTAGCGCTGGGGCCAAGCACACAGAAGTCCAGACTGACCTCGTCCAGGGAAAACGGAATGTACTGATTGGCTTCGGCTTCGACCTGGATTTCGAGCTCCTGCTCGCTCAAGCCGCCGGGGAGGATGATTTTCTTGGTGATTACCGCCGACGCCGGCAAAGCCATGACCACATTTTTGGTCCGGGTCCCGCTCTTTTTGACCACCCGGCGCACCGCTTCGGCCACTTCGTCAAATTTTTCGACGTTGCCGTCGGTGATCCAGCCCCTCTCCAAGGGCTCAATAGCACAGTGATCGAGCACCAGGTTGCCTGCCTTGTCGCGGCTCAATTCCACCAGCTTGACGCTTGACGAGCTGATATCCAAACCCAGCAAGGCGGACGATTGACGGTTAAATAAGGATCCCAAAGAGATCAAGACGGTCCCCAAATGACGGCTAACAAGTAGCACTGCAAACTTAAGAAATCACTTGAATGCTATCAGTAAGGTCCTTGTACGACAAAGGATTTTTCGGTTTTGGCTTACTATCACCGTTGTCAAAAGTTGACGCTTTTGACGAGTTTTGACGGTTTTTGGTGAACAAGCAACCGGCTATCAGTAAATGCAAAATTTGAAATCCCCGATGCGCCCCCCCATTCTTTAAAAACATGCATTTTTTATAATGCTGGCGCGCACTTACATTAGACCTCCATGGCTTCAAATTCCCCGTCCTCCGACACCGGCGCTTCGACCGCCCATCGCCTGCCCTGGCTGCCCGCCTTGCTGAAAGCCACCGCGTGGAGCCTAGGTGTGTTGGCGGCCGGTGCTGTGTCCGTCCTGCTGGTGGTGGCAGTTGCCCTGGCCGTGGCTTATCCGAACCTGCCGGACGTGTCCGATTTGCTCGACTACCGGCCCAAGCTGCCTTTGCGGGTGTATTCGTCGGATGGCGTATTGCTGGGCGAATTCGGCGAGGAGCGACGCAACCTGACACCGATTGCCGACATCCCCAAGGTAATGAAGGACGCCGTGCTGGCCATTGAAGATGCGCGCTTCTTCTCGCATGGCGGCGTGGACTACATCGGCGTGATCCGTGCCGGCCTGGCCAATATGGGCCGCGCCAAGAGCCAGGGCGCCTCGACCATCACCATGCAGGTGGCGCGCAATGTCTACCTCTCGACGGAGAAAAGCTATACCCGCAAAATTTATGAGATTCTGCTCACTTTCAAGCTGGAGCACTTGCTCAGCAAGAACCAGATCCTCGAGATCTACATGAACCAGATTTTCCTGGGGCAACGTGCTTATGGTTTCGCAGCCGCGTCGGAAGCCTATTTTGGCAAACCGCTCAAGGATGTCAGCATCGCGGAAGCAGCCATGCTGGCGGGGCTGCCCAAGGCCCCGTCCGCCTACAACCCTGTGAGTAATCCGAAGCGCGCGAAAGCGCGCCAGCTCTACATCATTGAGCGCATGCAGGACAACGGCTTCATCACGCAGGCTCAGGCCGAAGAAGCCAAAGCCGAGCAGCTCAAGGTTCGGTCCGGACCGGACACCGGTCGGGTTCACGCCGAGTTTGTGGCCGAAACCGTGCGCCAGCTGGTGTTCAGCCAGTACGGTGACGAAACCTACACCCGCGGCCTCAATGTCTTCACCACCCTGCGCGCCGCCGACCAGACGGTGGCCTACAAGGCCTTGCGCAAAGGCATCATGGACTATGAAAGGCGGCAAATTTACCGCGGGCCCGAAAAGTTTATCGAGTTGTCCAAAGATCCCCAGGAAACCGAAGACGCGATTGACGATGCCCTGGCAGACAGCCCCGACAACGACGACGTGATGTCGGCCATCGTGCTCGAAGCCGGTCCGAAAAAAATCGTCGCGGTGCGCCAGAACAGCGAGATCATTGAAATCACCGGAGACGGCCTGAAACCCGCCCAGTCTGGCCTGGCCGACAAGGCAGCACCCAATATCAAGATCCGGCGTGGTGCCCTGATCCGCGTCACCAAAACGCCCAAAAACACCTGGGAAATCACGCAGTTGCCGGAAGTCGAAGGCGCATTTGTAGCCATCGACCCGCGCAACGGCGCGGTGCGGGCGCTGGTCGGTGGTTTTGACTACGAAAAGAACAAGTTCAACCACGTCACCCAGGCCTGGCGCCAGCCCGGCTCCAGCTTCAAGCCTTTTATCTACTCGGCGGCGCTGGAAAAAGGTTTTACGCCGGCCACCGTCGTCAACGATGCACCGCTGTTTTTTGACGCAGGCGTCACTGGCGGCCAGCCATGGGAGCCCAAAAATTATGACGGCACCTTTGACGGTCCGATGAGCCTGCGGCGCGGGCTGGCCAAATCAAAAAACATGATTTCCATCCGGGTGCTGCAGGCCGTCGGCGCGAAAAATGCCCAGGAATGGATCACCCGGTTCGGTTTCGACGCGGAGAAACACCCGGCCTACCTGACCATGGCGCTGGGTGCCGGCTCGGTGACACCGCTACAGATGGCCATCGGTTATTCGGTCTTCGCCAACGGCGGCTACCGCGTCAACCCCTACCTGATCACCAAAATCACCGACCAGAAAGGGCGCACTGTCATTGAAACCCCGATCCCCGGCCTGGATGAGTCGGTCCGCGGCATCGAAGCGCGCAATGCTTTCATCATGTCTAGCCTGTTGCAGGAAGTGGCGCGCACTGGCACCGCCGCCAAAGCCCAGGCCACGCTGAAACGGCCCGACCTATACGGCAAGACCGGCACGACCAATGACTCGATCGACACCTGGTTCGTCGGCTACCAGCCGACGCTGACGGCCGCAGTCTGGATGGGCTACGACACGCCCAAAAAACTGGGCGACCGGGAAACCGGCGGCGGCCTGAGTCTGCCGGTCTGGATCAACTTCATGGAATATGCGCTCAAGGGCGTGCCGGTCACCGAATTCACGCCGCCCGAGGGGGTGGTCAATATCGGCGGCGAATGGTTTTACGACGAATACGCCAAAGGCTCAGGCGTCAGCAGCGTCGGTCTGAGCGACAGGCCTGCCCCCGGCACGGGCGCGGACAACCCGGTCCAGGGCCAGCCGGTACCGCCCGGCGCTGCGATTCAGTCACCGCCACCCAGCGATGAGAGAAAACGGATACTCGATCTGTTCAAAAACTAAGCGCCTTCAGGACGGCGCCGCAAACACCAGCGGTTGTCCGGCCTGCTCGCTGGCGTAAAGCGACAGCCCGGCAAACAGCTCACTGCCATCCTTGGTGTCACGCCACATGCCGTCAACCAGCTTGTAATGAAAACCGCCGGCGCGGGCGGCCAGCCAGATTTCCTGCAGGGGTTTTTGCAGATTCACGATGATCTGGCTGCGGTTGGCAAAACTCAGCGTGATCATGCCGCCCGTGCGCTGGCTGTCCACATCGGCATCGGTCTCGTCGTTAATGCAGTCGCAGGCCGTTTCAATGGCCTTGAGCGCAGCCTCCGCATGGTCCAGATAATCCAGGTCCGTCATTACAATCCCATCATGTTTGCAAGATCACATATTCGAGCTCAAATTCTAGGCCGTGCACGCGCTCTCGTCGCGGCTCATGGCTTTTGCACCCTTGCGCTGGCCGCGACAGCCGGTCTGACGGCCTGCGGCCAGAAGGGCCCGCTGTTTTTCCCGCCACCGCCGAAAGCGCTTCCCACGGCAGGCGTCACGCCGGTCACCCCAGCCAGCACCCTCGGCGCACTGGTAGAGGCACCCAACATCCCCCAGCCGCCACCCGCCGCGCCGCCTACCTCGGCACCGCGATGAGCCCGCCGAACCCGCCCACTGCGTCGGTGACAGATTTGCCGGGTGCCCCCCAGCTTGCCTATCGGCAGGGTCGGCTGCACCTGGAAGAGACGAGCCTGCATGCGCTGGCCCAAGAACACGGCACGCCGCTGTTTGTGTACTCCAAAGCCGCCATGCTGGCCGCGCTGGCGGCCTACCAGCAGGGCTTTGCGGGACGCGATGCGCAAATCTGCTACGCCATGAAAGCCAACTCCTCGCTGGGCGTGTTGCAGGTGTTTGCGCAGGCCGGCTGCGGGTTTGACATCGTCTCCGGTGGCGAGCTGGAACGCGTGCTGGCCGTCGGCGGCGATGTGCGCAAGGTCATTTTTTCGGGCGTTGGGAAAACCCGCGCGGAAATGCAGCTGGCGCTGTCGGCCGGCATCGGCTGCTTCAACGTCGAAAGCGAAGCCGAGCTGGATGTGCTGTCGGAGGTGGCCGTGGCCATGGGCCAGGTGGCACCCGTCAGCATCCGTGTCAATCCCAATGTAGACCCCAAGACCCACCCCTACATCTCGACCGGCCTGAAGGGCAACAAGTTCGGCGTGGCGCATGAAGACGCATTGCGCATTTACCAATACGCGGCATCACTGCCCGGCCTGAAGGTCGCCGGCATCGACTGCCACATTGGCTCGCAGATCACCGAGACCACGCCTTACCTGGACGCGATGGACCGGGTGCTGGACCTGGTTGCGGCTATCGAGGCTGCGGGCATTGCCATTGATCACATCGACTTTGGCGGCGGCCTCGGCATCAACTACAACCAGGACACCCCGCCGGCGGCGGATGCCTTGTGGCAACTGCTGCTGGCCAAGCTGGACGCGCGCGGCTACGGCAGCAAAAAACTGATGATAGAACCCGGCCGCTCGCTGATCGGCAATGCCGGCGTCTGTCTGACCGAGGTGCTTTATCTGAAACCCGGCGAGCAGAAAAACTTCTGCATCATCGACGCTGCCATGAACGATCTGCCGCGTCCGGCGATGTACCAGGCCTTCCACGCCATCGTGCCTGTCGTTCCCGCATCGGACAGGCCGGAGACCACTTACGACGTGGTCGGTCCGGTCTGCGAAAGCGGTGACTGGATAGGCCGCGACCGTGCGCTGGCGGTGCAGGCCGGCGACTGTCTGGCGGTGCTGTCGGCGGGCGCCTATTGCATGAGTATGGCCAGCAACTACAACACGCGCGGACGCGCCGCCGAACTGCTGGTCGATGGCACCAGGGTCCACGTGATTCGCCGCCGGGAGACCGCAGCCGACCAGATGCGGCAGGAGCAGCAGGTCTCCGCCTGAACGGCGTCAGGCACTGCAGGCCAGGCTTGCATCGCTATTATTTTGATAGCTGTTCGCGCCCGGTGGATATGGGCTGGATACGTTTTTTCTTCATGTATTGTCGAACACGCCAGCCGAGCAGTACGGCCAGGATCACAGCGTACACCGCCACTTCGGCAAAGTCATTCTTGCCCGAACGCATCCAGAAAAAATGCAGCAGGCCCAAACTGGCGATCAGGTAAACCAGCTTGTGCAGCATCTGCCAGCGTTTGGCGCCCATCTTTTTGATCGCGGCGTTGAAAGATGTGGCGGCCAGCGGCGTCAGCAACAGGAAAGCCGAGAAACCCACCAGGATGAACGGTCGCTTAATGATGTCCTTGATGATCTCGGGCACGTCAAAGCCCATGTCGAACCAGCCGTAGCTCAGCAGGTGGATCACCACATAGAAGTAAGTGAACAGCCCCAGCATGCGCCGAAAGCGTGCCAGCGCCGGCGTGCCGCTGATCACGCGCAGCGGCGTAACCGCCAGCACGATACACAGGAAACGCAGGGTCCAGTCGCCGGTCGCACGTATCAGGTGCTCGGCCGGGTTGGCACCCAAGTTGTTGGTGAAGGCGCCGTAAAACAACCACGCAAAAGGCAGCAAGGCCAGCGCAAACACCAGTGGCTTGGCCGCCGCATGCATCAAGGCCTTGTTGAGCGCGGCACTCATCCGCCGCCGGGCCGCCCCAAGGCGGATGAAGCCCCCTCGGGGGGCAGCGAAGTACACGCAGTGACGAGCGTGGGGGCCATATGCATCAGAAGTTCTTCTTGAGATCCATGCCGGCGTAAAGCTGGCCGACCTGCGCCTCATAGCCGTTGAACATCAGCGTCTTGCGCTTCTTGGCAAACAGGCCGTCCTCGCCGATGCGGCGCTCCGTCGCCTGGCTCCAGCGCGGATGGTCCACATCCGGGTTCACATTGGAATAAAACCCGTATTCGTTGGCGGCGGCCTTGTTCCACGCGGTGCGCGGTTCCTTGTCAGTGAAACGGATCTTGACAATGCTCTTGCCGCTTTTAAAGCCGTATTTCCAGGGCACCACCAGACGCACCGGAGCACCGCTCTGGTTGGGCAACACTTCGCCGTACATGCCGAAGGTCAGCAGCGTCAGCGGGTTCATCGCTTCGTCCATGCGCAGTGCTTCGACATAAGGCCAGTCGAGCACACGCGAGCCGACAAAAGGCATGGTCTTGGGATCGGCTTGGGTGATGAACTCGACGTATTTGGCGTTGCCCAGCGGCTCGACCTTCTTGATCAGTTCAGCCAGCGAATAACCAACCCAGGGAATCACCATGGACCAGCCCTCCACGCAGCGGAGGCGGTAGATGCGCTCTTCCTGGGCGCTGAGCTTGATCAGGTCCTCGATCGCCCAGGTTTTCGGCTGCTTGACCAGGCCTTCGACCGCGACGGTCCAGGGCTTGGTAACCAGGGTATGCGCATTTTTGGCCGGGTCGGCCTTGTCGGTGCCAAACTCGTAGAAGTTGTTGTAGGTCGTCGAGTCCTTGTAGTCAGTGACTTTTTCCATGGTCACCGCACCAGCCACGCCAGACTTCGCGCCAGGCAGCGCTGCCAGCTTGCCGGGTTTGCCCACGCCCTGCGCCAGCGCCTCTCGCCCTGCCCAGCCAGCCAGAGCTGCACCGGCTGCGCCACCGGCCATCAGCTTGATCATGTCGCGGCGCTGCTGGTACATGCCCTGGGACGTGATCTCGCTGGAAACCGGGTGAATAAAACCGCTGTCACGGGTCTTGATGAGCATCTTGCTTCCTTGTAGTCGTTTTGGTCAGGATTTGACGGTTAGTCTGGATACGCAGCCACTTCTTACAAGGATTCAGACAGGGGCTACAAGGTTCCGTAACTGTGCAGCCCCGACAAGAACATGTTCACGCCCAGAAAGGCAAACGTGGTCACAGCCAGCCCCACCAGCGCCCACCAGGACGCCACGGTGCCGCGCAGGCCCTTGACCAAGCGCATGTGCAGCCAGGCCGCGTAGTTCAGCCAGACGATCAACGCCCAGGTTTCCTTGGGGTCCCAGCTCCAGTAGCCACCCCAGGCCTCGGCCGCCCACAGCGCGCCCAGCACGGTGGCGATGGTGAAGAAGGCAAAACCCACCGCAATCGCCTTGTACATCACGTCGTCAAGCACCTCGGCCGACGGCAGGCGTGCGGCGATGCGCTTGCGGCCCAGCAGGATGCCAGCCGCGATCAGGCCCGAGACCAGCAAATAACCGGCCCAGTAGTTGCCGCCGCCGACATCGGCCGGCGATTTACGGAAAACAATCGGTACGAAACACAGCACCACACCGAGCAGCCACAGGGGCGTCAGTTTGTACCAGCGGGTCTCAAGCGCCTGCTGCTTGATCAGGTAGGCCAGCGCGACCATGGCCGCCAACGAGAACATGCCGTAACCAATGAAGTTGGCCGGCACATGCAGCTTCATCCACCAGCTCTTGAGCGCCGGCACCAGCGGCTGGATTTCATGCGCCTCGCGCACCACCGTGTACCAGAGCAGGAAACCTACAGCGGCACTGACCACCAGCATCACAAACGCTCCCATGGCGCGGGTCTTGTACTGCGCTTCGAAGTAAAGGTAAAACGCGGCCGTCATCCAGCAGAACAGCACGAATACTTCGTACAAATTGCTGACCGGGATATGGCCCACATCCGCGCCTATCAGGTAGCTTTCGTACCAGCGAACCATGGTACCGATCAGCGCCATGCCCACGGCCACCCAGGCGAGCTTGCTGCCCAGCGACTCCAGCGCATCGCCCGGCTGGCGGATGAACATGCCCAACCAGTAAAACACCGTGCTCATGAAAAACAGCATGCTCATCCAGAGGATGGCCGACTGGCTGGAAAGGAAGTACTTGAGCCAGAACACCTGCTCGGCCCGCGCCAGGTCACCCTGGTAAGACGCGATGCCGAGCAAGGAGAACAGCGCCACCACCCCCATCAGCACGCGCAACGGCCGCCAGAACCAGCCCATCGCAATGGCAGCTGGAATCGTGCCCAGCAGGATGCCTTTTTCGTACACATCCATGAAGCCGTGGTAACGAGCAAAGGCGAACAGACCGCCAGCCAGCACCAGCGCCGCAAAAATCCAGTCGGCCAGACTGCGTTTGGCAAAGTAGCCTTCATGCAGGCTGATGGTGGTCGCGTCGGCTCCGCGCGAGCTCAGCGTTGTCGTGGTGGTGTTCATCGTGGCACCTGTAAAAGTTTGGTCTTCAGCATCTCGAACTCCCTGTCAACTTCCATGGTCTGGCGGTTGGTCGACAAGGCCATGGTCGCCTGACTGCCTGGGCTAGATTCTGGTCCCTTTTCGGCATCTGCGCCGCCAGCCGGCGCCAGCCAGATCCAGAGCCGGCGCTCACGCACATACAGCATGGCAAAAATACCGAGGATCAGCAGCGCGCAACCGAGGTAGACGATGTTTTTGCCGGGGGTTCGTGTCACCTGGAACACGCTGGCCTGCACCTGCGTGAAGTCCTTGAGCTCAAACGTCATGGGCGCCGGATAATGGTGGGCGTCGCTGAGAGACAACACGGCCTGCGCCATCCAGGCCTGGGTTCTGTCGTCCAGGGGCAGGGGCTTGAGATCGCTTTGTTCACGCGTTATTTGCGCCAGCTCGAACAAGACACCGTTGAGAATGCGCACCAGCACCTCGCCGGCACGGTTGCGTTCGGCCTCCGGCACATTGGCTTCCATGAAGTCCGAGATCGCCTGCAGACCCGCCAGCGGCGGTTTCTGACCGGCGACGGGCTGGTCCGGCCCGGCGAACAAGACCAAAGCGCGCGATGCAGAGGCCGCCAGTTGCTGGGCAAGATCAGGACGGTCCGCCGCAATGGCCTGCCGCACATAACGCTGAACCGCCCGCTCGCGCTGGACCGGATCGGCGAGCGCGCGACGCAGCCGCAAAAAGCCTTCCATGCTGCCCAGTTCATCGGCCGGAATGCGCAGGTACTGAAAAGGTTGAGCCGGTGTTTCGCGCACGCCGAGCAGAAACAGCGCCGGCGTGAACTCGGCGCTGTCCATCTTCACCGGCAGCATATAGTTGTGAAATTCGCGCGCCTGGCCGGCCGCGTCGCGCAGCTTGTAGCTCAGGCTGGGGCCGACGTTACGCAGCTCTTTTTGCTCTTTGGTCTTGTTGGCCGCGCCCATGCGCGCGTCAATGGACTGGCGCAGGTCTACCTTGCGCACGTCGGCACCCGAACCGCCCAGGTTGCCGGCGCCGCTGAAGTTTTCGACGTTGATGACACGCAGCGCTGTGTATTCGAGCGTCATTTTTTCAGGGCCGTTGGTCAGGCTGCTGGAGCCGCCTATCGTGCCCTGGATTTCAAACGGTTTGCTGGAAGGCTGGGGGCCCACGGCCATGGGCACGGCCTTGAGCGTGACGCTGGAACCGCCGTCGTCAAAGCTGGACTGATAAATCTCGATGCCCTTGTGGTGCGCCGGATGGTTGACCTCGACGCGATGGGGAATCTTTTCGCCGGTTTCCCGGTCATGGATCACGATCTCGCTGGCAAACAGCTTGGGCATGCCGGTCGAGTAGTACTCGACGATGAATTTTTTGAGCTCCACCGAAAAGGGCAGGTCCTGCAGCAAAACACCGCCAGGCTGGTTCAGGATGGCAGTGCTGGACTGCGTGCCCTCTGCCACCAGCAGGTTGGCGCGAAAGGTGGGGTTGCGCTCGCTCAGGCGATGCCGGGCCGGCACATCGGCGATCAATCCGCCGCCGGTGTAGATGGACTTGTCATTGAGCCACATCTGCGCGCGCACCACCAGGTCGCCGTCGAGCAGGCCGCCGACACAGACCAGCACAATGGCGCCGTGCGCAGCGATGTAGCCGAGCTTGTTGGCAGCGCCGGCCTTGGCGGCAACCATCCAGCCGCTGCCACCGGGCGCGTCCCGCTGCTGCAGCTTGACCTTCCAGCCGCTCTGTACCAGGGTCTGGCCGATGCGCCGGGCAGCCGTCTCGGGCGCTTCGCCCAGCGCCTGCTCGGCGCGGTGGCCGAAAGCCTTCAGGCTTTGCTCTCGGACGTTTTCCTTGAGCTGGTTCCAGTCGGCCAGAATTTTCGGCGTGTTGCGGGCAATACACAGCGAAGTGGACAGCACCAGAAACGCCAGGATCAGCATGAACCACCAGGCGCTGTAAACGGTGTTGAGATTGACCGCGCCAAACACCTGCGCCCAGAACGGACCGAACTGGTTGACGTAATTGGTCAGTGGCTCCTGCTGCTTGAGCACGGTTCCGATCACCGAGGCGATGCAGATGACGGTCAGCAACGAGATCGAAAACCGCATTGATGACAGCAGCTCCACGCTGGAGCGCAGGGCGTGGGAACCGGACTTGAGCCGCAGGCCGTGGGTGGAAACTGTCATGCGTGTGGGGCCATGGGCAAAGTGGACTGCAATAAAAAAAGGCGGGCCTTCATCGGGACCCGCCTTGGTATGGAGTGTTGAAGTCGGCCGGGGTTCAATACAAACCGCTGAAAAGCGCCATATTTCCGCAAAAAGGCGGCTGGCTGGCGGCTGCGCTGACGCAGCCGGGGCCTAGCGCAAACCGGCGATGTAATCGGCAACCGCGCGGATCTCGCGGTCGTTCAGTTTGGCGGCGACCTGATTCATCTGCAGGCTGTTGTTACGGCCACCGTCACGGAAAGCGGTTAGCTGTGTCGCGGTGTATTCGGCATGCTGACCACCCAGACGCGGGTACTGGGAAGGAATGCCGGCACCGGTCGGGCTGTGGCAACCGGCGCAGGCGGGCACCTGGCGGTCGGAAATGCCGCCGCGGTAAATACGCTCGCCCAGGGCGACCAGCGCCTTGTCTTTGGCAAAGCCGGGTTTGACAGGCTTGGAGGCCACCCAGTAAGAAATATTGCGCATGTCCTCATCCGACAGCGCTGCGGCAAAGCCCTGCATGATGGCGTTTTTGCGCTTTCCGGACTTGAATTCCTGCAACTGCTTGACCAGGTACTCGGGATGCTGCTGCGCCAGCTTGGCGTTGGCCGCGATGGCCGAGTTGCCGTCAGCGGCATGGCAAGCCACGCAGACTGCGGCATAAGTCGCTGCGCCCTTGACAAGATCTGGTTTGGCGACCTTGGCCGGGGCAGCTTCACCAGCGGCCAAGGACAGGGCCGGCACAGCCAGCAGGGCAGCAAACAAACAAGTAATCAACGAAGTGGAAACTGGCTTCATATCGGGGGTTTAATAGTTGACTCTAAAGTGGACTTGGCAATCGGCGCGCGCCTCAAGCTGCATAAAAAGCCCCATCGGGACAGCAACTTCACGCAAAACTTCCTGATTTTACAATGGCTTGGGGGACAATCCCAAATATGAGCATATCTCCCCGTTCCACCCCCATCAAAACGCAGAAGCCCAGCCACAAGCGTCCCATCCCCAAAGTGGCGGCGGCCAAAATGGCGGCGGCCCTGGCGGCCCAAGTGCCCCAATCTGCCGAGGCGAAGATCGCCATGGGCTGGCTGCACACCGCCAAATTCCTGACCACCGCGCCCGAGCTCAAACACCTGCCACCGCTGGATGTACCGGAAATCGCCTTTGTCGGCCGCTCCAACGCGGGCAAGTCCACCTGCATCAACACGCTGACCCAGATCAACCGGCTGGCCTTTGCGTCCAAGACACCAGGGCGCACCCAAAGCATCAACCTGTTCTCGCTCGGCAAGCAAGGCGTCATGGACGCGGTGCTGGCCGACCTGCCCGGGTACGGCTATGCGGCGGTGCCCAAGGCAGCCAAGGCCCGCTGGCAACAGGTCATGGGCAACTATTTGCAGACGCGCGACACGCTCAGGGGGGTGGTGCTGCTGTGTGATCCGCGCCACGGCTTGACCGAGCTCGACGAAATTCTGCTCGACGTGATCCGTCCGCGCGTGGGAGAAGGCTTGAAGTTTTTGGTGCTGCTGACCAAGTCCGACAAGCTCAACAAGACCGAAGCGGCCAGAGCACTGTCCATTGTGCGACTGCAGGCTGGCGGCGGCGATGTCAAACTGTTTTCATCGCTGAAGCGGCAAGGCGTGGAAGAGGTGGCCCAGCACCTGTGGCAGTGGGCGCATCCGCCGGTACAGGACGACCAGGCTGCAGTGGCCGCAGCGCCTGCCGACGAGCCCGACGCCGGGTAAAGCCGGCGGGTCGGCCGCCCTACTTTTTTTGAGAAAATTTGCCTCCAACCCACGACTGAATTGGGTGAGCAGCTATTAAATGCATAGCATCATGATCCAGACCCGCCTCCTGACCCTGCCCCACGGCATCACCCTGTCCTGCCGCATGGCGGGCGACGAGCGCCGGCCGGTACTGATGTTTCTGCATGGTTTCCCGGAAGCGGCCTTTGTCTGGGACGGCCTGCTCGAACACTTTGCGCAGCCTGAAAACGGCGGCTACTTCTGCATCGCGCCCAATCTGCGCGGGTTTGAACAATCCAGCGCGCCCCCGGATGCGACAGCCTACCGCGCCAAACACCTGGTTCAGGACATCGCGGCGCTGATCGCACGGATCGCGCCTGGCGGTCAGCTCGAAGCCTTGGTGGCGCACGACTGGGGTGGCGCCGTCGCTTGGAGCGTGGCGGCAACCATGCCACAGCTCATGAAAAAACTCGCGATCATCAATTCGCCGCATCCCGGCACGTTTTTGCGCGAACTGCAGCATTCGCCAGCGCAGCAGGCCTCCAGCGCCTACATGAATTTCCTGATCCGACCCGATGCGGAAGCCCTGCTGGCCGCGGACGACTTCCGCCGGCTCTGGCAGTTTTTGACCAATGGCAAGGATCCACAGGGCAGCGGCGTATCGGCCTGGCTGACGGAAGACGTCAAGGACCAGTACCGCGCGGTCTGGAACGCCGGGCTGACCGGTGGCTGCAACCTCTACCGCGCGTCACCGCTGCGCCCACCGCGCCCCCACGATCCGGCCGCCGCTGCGGTGACCTTGCCGTCGGAGCTGCTGACGGTGTTGCTGCCGACGCTGGTGCTCTGGGCCATGGACGACATCGCCCTGCCACCGGCGCTGATAGCCGGGCTCGAAGCCTATGTGCCAAACATGCAGCTGGAGAAGATTCCGGGCGCCTCGCACTGGATCGTGCACGAGCAGCCTGCTCTGGTCGCCCGCATGCTGCAAGGCTTTTTGAGCCAGAGTTGACGCTCTGTTTTTGATAGCTGCCAGGACCCGTCCAGCATGGGCTGAAGGCATGAAAAGGCGTTGGGTCTGCCTTCAATAGATCGAAGGCTCACCTTCAGGCCGGCTCTTGAAGCGCCTGTGTACCCAGTAGTACTGCGCCGGCATCGTGTTGATGTAGTCCTGCAGCCGTGCATTCATCAGCGCCGTGTCGGCCACGAAGTCTGCCGAGGGTACGTCGGCCCAGGCGGGCATCACCTCCACCTCGTAACCGGTACTCGTCATACGCGTGACCACCGGAACAACTTTCGCGCGGCCCAATTTGGCAAAACGCGACAACGAGGGTACGGTGGCGGCATCCACGCCATAAAAAGGCACAAAAACCGACTCTTCCGGCCCGAAGTTCATGTCGGGCAGCAGGTACAGCGGCTGCCCCGCGCGCAGCGCACTGATGATGGGCTGCACCCCCTCGGCCCGGCCAAACAGGCGCGCGTTGCCGAAGCGCCTGCGTCCGCGCAGGATCCAGCGGTCCAGCAGCTTGTTGGCCTGGTCGGTGTAGATGGTCGTGAAAGCACGCGGCACCCGCTGTGTCAGCGCAGCCCAGCCGGCATCGAGGCCAACAAAATGCGGTGCAAACAGCACCACCGGCTGCTCGCCGTCCAGTTCGACCAGCGCGCCCTTGAGCTGCAGGCGCCGCCTGAGTTTTTCCGGATGACCGTGCCAGAGCCAGCTTCGGTCCAGCCAGGCCTGGGCGAAAAACACAAAGGTCTGCCGTGCCAGCACGTGCCGCTCGGCCTCCAGGCGCTCGGGGAAACACAGGAGCAAGTTGGTCTGGACGACCCGGCGGCGCGGAACCGCCAGCCCATAGAGCAGCCAGCCCAGCGCCACGCCCATGGCCCGCACCACGGGCAGGGGCAGCGCGGCCAGCAATTGCATGAACACAATGCCGCTGCGGGTGAACAGGTAGCTGGCGAGTTGGCGCGGCGTCTTCACGGCGCACCTTCATCGGCATGCTGCTGGCGCGGCTGCTTGTAGCGGGCATAGCCCCACAGGTACTGACCAGGCTGACTCAACACAATCGCTTCAATCGCCCGGTTGATGACCGTCACCGCCGGCAACAGCTCGCTTTTGGGCAGACTGTCGAGCGCAGCCAGCGGCGGCCAGATTTTCAGGAAATAGCCTTGACCGCGCGCCAGCCGTTCACAACTGACCGGCAGCACGACCGCGCCGCTTTGCAGCGCCAGCCGCGCGGCCAGGCTCATGGTGTAAGCCGGTTTGCCAAAAAACGGCACCCACACGCCCTGCCCGTCGGGCGGCACCTGGTCGGTCAACAGCGCCACCGCCTGGTTGCTCTTGAGGGTGCGGAACATCTGGCGAATCCCGCTGAGGCTGGCCGGCACCACCGTGAGTCCCGGACGGCTGCGAGCCAGCAGTTCAAGCCGCGCCAGCCAGGGTTTTCGCGCCGGCCGGTAAATCGCCGTGATCGGGCCGTACAGCTCGGCCAACGCCTGCGGTCCGAGTTCAAAGCTGCCGCAATGCGGACCAAAAAAAATCACACCCTTGCCCCGAGCGAAGGCGTCGGCAACATGACCCTGCCCTTCGATACGCACATTGCCCAGGCAAGAGGCCCTGGGCGGACGCATCCACAGCTTGGGCAATTCGGCCACGAAGCGCCCGGCCTCGCCAATACCAGGTCGCGCCGCTTCAAACGCGAGCCCGGCCTGGGCCACATTGGCACGAAATTCCCGCCGATAGCCGGGGCTCAAACACCAGACCAGCCAGCCCAGACCGGCGCCCAGCGCATGCAGAACGCGCAGCGGCCAGTGGGACAGAAACCGGAACAGATGGATCATGAAAGGGTACAAGGACAGGGGCGCAGGCGCTGGAAAAAGCAGTGAAGCGATATAATGGCAGCTGTCGCCGAGTTACTGAACAACTTGCAGGGCGACGTTAAACCAACCTGCTAAAGCGTTCGCCGAGGCACCCCAAGCCGGCAACGCGCCGACTAACTTCATGGAGTGTACGCAATGGCGAACGATTTTCTCTTTACTTCCGAATCCGTCTCCGAAGGCCATCCCGACAAGGTTGCCGACCAGATTTCCGATGCCATCCTGGATGCCATCTTCAAGCAGGACCCGCTGTCCCGTGTCGCAGCCGAAACCCTGACCAACACCGGCCTTGTTGTGCTGGCCGGCGAGATCACCACCAACGCGCATGTGGACTACATCCAGGTCGCACGCGACACCATCAAGCGGATTGGCTACGACAACACCGAATACGGCATCGACTACAAGGGTTGCGCGGTCATGGTCTGCTACGACAAACAGTCCAACGACATTGCCCAGGGCGTGGACCACGCGTCCGACGACCACCTGAACACCGGCGCCGGTGACCAGGGTCTGATGTTCGGTTACGCCTGCGACGAAACGCCCGAACTGATGCCCGCGCCGATTTATTACGCGCACCGCCTGGTGGAGCGCCAGGCGCAATTGCGCAAGGACGGCCGTCTGCCTTTCCTGCGCCCCGACGCCAAGAGCCAGGTCACTATGCGTTATGTGGACGGCAAGCCGCACAGCATCGACACCGTGGTGCTGTCCACCCAGCACAGCCCCGACCAAAGTGAAACTCAACACAAGATGAAGGCCTCGTTTATTGAGGCCATCATCGAGGAAATCATCAAGCCGGTGCTGCCCAAAGGTATGCTGACCAAGGACACCAAGTATCTGATCAACCCGACCGGCCGTTTTGTCATCGGCGGCCCGCAAGGTGATTGCGGCTTGACCGGCCGCAAGATCATTGTGGACACCTACGGTGGCGCCTGCCCACACGGCGGCGGCGCGTTCAGCGGCAAGGACCCGTCCAAAGTGGACCGTTCGGCCGCTTATGCCGCACGTTATGTGGCGAAAAACATCGTGGCGGCCGGCCTGGCCAAGCAGTGCCAGATTCAGGTGGCCTACGCCATCGGCGTCGCGCACCCCATGAATGTGACGGTCTATACCGAAGGCACTGGCGTGATGTCAGATGAGAAACTGTCGGCCCTGATCAACGAACATTTTGACCTGCGCCCGAAAGGCATCATCCAGATGCTGGACCTGCTGCGCCCGATCTACGAAAAAACCGCGGCCTATGGCCACTTCGGCCGCGACGAGCCGGAATTCACGTGGGAGCGAACCGACAAAGCCGCCACGCTGCGGGCCGCTGCTGGATTGAACTAAGCCCGGCACCAACCATCAAGCCCGCCTCGTCGGTAGAAGTGAAACCAGCAAGGCCTCTACGGCCTCATGCTCCACCGGCTTGGTGAGGTGCGCATGAAAGCCGCTCACTTTTGATTTTCGAATGTCGTCTTCAGTGCCCCAGCCTGTCAGGGCAACCAGTTTGGTCGATGCGGTGGCCGGATCGGCCAGCAGTCGCCGCGCCACTTCATAACCGTTCATGTCTGGCAAACCGATATCCAGAAACACCAGATCGGGACGAAACGAAAGCGCCACATCCAGCGCCTGCTGGCCGCCGTAAGCCGAGCGTGCCTCATGACCCGACAACTCCAGCAGCATGACCATGGTCTCCGCTGCGTCCACGTTGTCGTCCACCACCAGAATGCGCCGGCCATTACTCACTGTCGAGGTCGGGCTACTGGCCTCACAGGCCGGCTGGCCATCAGGTCTGGTCGCCGTCGGCAAGGTTACCGTGAACTTGCTGCCTTGGTCGATGCCAGGGCTGTCAGCGCGCACAGTGCCGCCATGCAGCTGCACCAATGTTTTGACCAGCGACAGGCCCAGACCCAGGCCGCCTTCGGCCCGGTCGAGTGTGCGTTTGATCTGGGTAAACATGTCGAAGACGCTGGACAACATGTCTTCGGGAATGCCGGCTCCGTTGTCGGCGACAGCAATGTGAACTTCTTTGCCCAGCAGCGTGGCCGCAAGATGGATCTGGCCGCCAGTCCGGGTGTATTTGGCCGAATTGCTCAGCAGGTTGTTAAGCACCTGCGACAGCCGGGTCGGGTCGGCCTCCAGCCAGACCAGATCAGCCGGCAAATCAACGCGCAATGAATGACCAGCGGCTTCAATCAGCGGACGCGAAGCCTCCAATGCGCTGGCTACCACCTCTTGCAGCGACAACCGCTCCAGCCTCAAAACTATCTTGCCGCTGTTGATGCGCGATACATCCAGCAGATCGTCGATCAGGCGCACCATCTGACCAAGCTGCCGCTCCATCACCGGCAGAATTTGTGTCACAACGGCCAAATCCGGCGCAAGCTTGAGCACCTGCAGCCCGGTGCGGATAGGCGCCAGCGGATTGCGCAGCTCGTGCGCCAGCGTGGCCAGAAACTCGTCTTTTCTACGGGCCTGGTCAGCCAGTTGCTGCTCAAAAGCCCTGCGACGTGTAACGTCGTGCGTGACGCACAGCACAGATTCAACCCCGCCGTCGTCGTTGAACTCGGGCACCAGCCGGCTGGAGTAGTAACGCACGCCGGCATTCGGTGTTGCCCACTCAAAGTCCAGCGAAGAATGCGAGCCGTGTTCGAATACATGGTTGATAGCAGCATCCCACTGGTCACACGGATAGGCCGGCATGTCCATCTCGCGATTGGACTTGCCCAGCAGTTCCTCGACCTTTCGCCCGGTGATTTTTTCAACCACTGAGTTGACAAAAACATGGCGCAGCTGGCGGTCGAAACGCATAAGCAAATCGGGCGTGTTGTCGGCAAGACTGCGCAACGCGCGCTCCCGCATGCTCAACGACTGTGCGGCGCGAACTTCGGCCGTTCGGTCTACACCGTGGCAAAAAATACCTGACACCTGACCATCAGCGCCACGCAGCGGGAGGTAAACGAAATCGACAAAAATTTCAGTTTGTACTTCCAGTGGCCCGCGCCGTAAAAACACAGACATCCCTGCGGCCTCGAATTTTTCACCGGTCAGGTACACCTTGTCGAGCAAATCAGGAAACGGCTGCGTGGCAAGCTCCGGGAGGGCCTCCAGACAGGTTTTTCCGAGAATTTCAGATCCATGCTGCACAAGGTCATAAAACGACTGATTTGCAAGCTCGAAGATGTGTTCAGGGCCTTTCAGCACAGCCGAAAACGACGGCATGATTGCAACAATCTGCGACAACTGAACCCTGCTGGCAACCACCTTTGCATCCGCACGCGCGTGCTCCACCGCCGCCCAGGTGCGCTCGGCAATTTCCTTAGCGATCGCAATTTCTTCGCTGGTCCACATGCGCGGCACATTTTGGTGAACGCCGAGTACTGCAACCAGTTTGCCGCTTTTCAGAACGGGAATACCCAGATTGGCCGCAATTTCCATCTGGGCGTAGGCCGATTTGTCGCTTTCAGAATAGCCGCCATCGCCGCGTATGTCAGTTACAACCACGTTTTCACCCGACCGCAAAGTGGCGAGCAGCTTCGGGCCATAGTCTTCCAGCCTGTAAATACCCGCCATACGGTTCACGTCGCTGACGTAGCTTGGGCCCACAACGACATGTTCTTCACCCGCCACCTCTAAAGACATGACCCTGCTTGCTTGCAGGTGTGCGCCCAGCAAATCAGAAGCCGTTTGTTGAATCACATGCTCGTCGGTCAGGCCACGCACCGCGTCGCCGAAAACTCTGCGGAATGTTTCTCGGTCAGCCACCAATCGCAGGGCGTCTCTACCCTGGCGAAGTTCGCGTGCCATGGCCCAGCCCTCGCAGGCAGTTTCAAGTGCCCGGGTCAGTGCTTGCGCGCCGGCCCAGTCTTTGCCTATGTAGTTTTGTGCACCAGCGCGCAGCACGCGCCGGCCGTCTTCCCGACGGGCAACGCCCGTTACCACCACCACCGGGCACACTGGCATACCGTCGCTGCCTATCAGAGCAGCCAGTACCTCGTGTGCGTCCATGTCTGGCAGGTTGTAGTCCAGCACGACACAGTCGGGCGGAGGCACTGCGCCCAGTACCGCTTTGATTCCGGCTGCACCTGTTCCAGCCTCGACAAATGTCAAACGACGCTCCGAGCCACTCAGCAGCATGCGGTGAATCTCTGACCGGTCCTCGGGACTGTCGTCAATGATGAAGACGCACCAGGGTTTCAAGATTTCTTTGTCGGCGTGCAGCATCAATCGACTTTCAAGGTTTCGGTATGCAGCGTGCCGCTCTCAAACCAGTCATTCAATGAAGAACCCAGCGGCAGCAGATACTGGCCATAGCTACGTGCTTGACATGGTGCATTGGCGCCTGCCTGATGGCAAAAAGCCACGTCTTTCGGATTGGCCGACGTCGTCAGAACCACCATCGGAATTTCATTCAAACCGTCATCAGTCTTGGTGGCGACCATGGTTTGACGGCCGTCGACACAGTGAGAATTGAGGTTCATAAAACCAAGGACCGACAAAGAGGCAACTGGACATCACCTTCACCACGCAGCACCGCCAACCCATATCCACCTGAAGCAACGCGGTAAATAATTCGTGCCAGGCCGCCTGCGGCTGCGGCAGCGCGAAGGGTGTCAAAGTCTTCATCCGGGTCTTGCAAGACCGGAATCGGCGCGGCCAGTGATTCAGGCATGCTGGTTGCCACGCGCCGGGTTCAGCGTGAAGAAAAACGTCGTTCCTTCACCAACCGCCGACTCAGGCCAGACCTGGCCGCGATGCCTCTCCACCAGTTTGCGCACAATCGTCAGGCCGGCGCCGGCGCCGCCGCCGTATTCTTCGCGGCCATGCAGGCGCTTGAACAATTTGAACACCTGATCGAAATGGTGCGACGCGATGCCGATGCCGTTGTCGCGGACGTAATACACGGTCTGCCCGTCAGTCGTTTGGGGAAATCCAGTGCGCAGCGCTGATTCATGCGCGTCGATGAAGCCGACTTCGACTCGCTTGGCCGACTGATCGTTGTACTTCAGCGCATTCGACAGCAAATTCACCAGCACTTCGCCAATCCGAACACGATCGCACAGGATGCGCGGCAGCGCCCGGGGCGCGACGATCTGCGTACGGCAATTTCCCGTGAGAGAGCCTGTCATTTCCATCGCATCGGCCAAAGCCTCATTCAGATCGACGTTTTCAAGCGTCAGCTCTTCGCGGCCCACCCGTGAAAAATGCAGCAGCGAATCGAGCAGGCTGTCCATGCGAAACGTCAGGCGTATCAGGGCTTGGAGCTTGCGCTTTTCCCCTTCATCGGCGGGGGCGGATTCGCTCAACTGGTGGGCGTAGGTGTGAATGCCGCGCAGCGGCTCCTTCAGATCATGGCTGGCCAAATAGGCAAAGGCATCAAGCTCTTCATTGCTGCGCGCCAGATCGGCATTCAGGCCAGCCAGTTGCTCGGCGCGCTCGATCACCAGTTCCATGATGAAGGTACGTAGCCGCGCAGCCGCGTCAATCTCAACCTGCAGCCACGGCAGGGCCTGCTGATGAACCGACTCACTGAACAGCTCGAAACTTCGCCGGGGCGTCAGCCGCGATCCATGCGGCCCTGTCACCTTGGGTTCGTAATGCGGATTGCCGCGCCAGTTGATTGTTTTTTCCACTTCGGGCCTGAACCACATCATCAGGTTCTCGCCACTGCGCGACAGCGGTGCGGCCAACAATCCGCTGGCCACATCAGCAAATGCTGCACCAGGTGGATAGTCCGCCGCCAGTGATTGCGTTGCGTACAGCGGCCGGGCCAGCGAGCCGGTATCGAGCCGTTGCACCACCCATTGACCGAGTGCTTCCAACTGAACTTCACTGGGCGTCTGACCAACCCGCCACCATCGTTCGCGGTGGAACAGCGCCGCGCCGCCCGCTTGCATGGCACTCAGCAACGAAGGCGCGCCATCGGTCATGCATGCCAGTCCACCTTCCTGCGCGGCATTTTTCAGCAGCTGCTGATGGACCTCCTCCAGTTGAATACGGTAAGCCGCGTTTTCACGGTCTTCAACGGATTTATGCAGCAGCGAGCCGACTTGTGCAAGAAATTCGCAGGCTGCACGCGACTCATAGGGCACATGGCGCGGGCCGCTGTATTGGTGGCAGGCAATCAATCCCCACAGCAGGTTGTCGCGGCGCAGCGCCAGTGTCAGGCAGGCCGTCACACCCATATTTTTCAAATATTCGGCGTACATCATCGAGGCGCCGCGCAAAGCGCAGTACGTCATGTCCACCGGCTTGCCGGTGTCGGGGTTCACAAGCGGCATCATTTCAGCAAGCGCACCACTGATGTCGGGCACTGGTCGAATCCAGGTTTTGGTAAAAATGTCGCGCGTCGGTTTTGGTATGTCTTCGGCCGGGTAATGCATGCCCAGCCAAGGCGGCAGATCGCTCCCGCAGCTTTCAGCAAAAACCTCCCCGTGGTGATCTGCGTGGAACTTGTGGATCATCACCCGGTCCATGCCAGACAACAGCCGAACCTCATCGGCGAGCGCCTGGCAAAACGTCTGCACCGTTTGCATGGTTTGGAGGCGGGTCACCGTTTTCTTGATAAGTGAGTAATAGTCAGGCTGATTTTTCGGACCAGGCATCTCTTCACCGACGATCTGGGTAGACGGACTTCGACCGGTGGCTTCAAACTCCACCATCACCACGCCGTCGAGCGTGTGCACGGTCACGTCCATCGCGGCAACCTGCTCGCCTGCGGGCAGGGTGAAGGCGTAAATTGGATTGCACTCAGTCGGCTCGGTGTCCAGAACGTTTCGCAGTCGGACCTCTCCCGCTGACTGGACAACTGCCGCCACGCTTTGGCCCAGCAGCTCGGCGGCGGCACGACCGAGTATCACCAAGGTATTCTCGCTGGCCTGCAAAATCGACAAGTCTGCCTGGCGAAGCACGAGCAGCGCGCCATGAGCCTGAATGCAGCCGGGGGTGCGCACAGGTTCGTCATCACAGTTGACCAGGGTGAGGCCGTCGCGCTTGATGCTGTAAGGTTGTGTGGCCCACGGTGCAGCGCTGGTCATTGGGGGCCCTGATACCAAAGCCTCGACATTCTGTGCGTTGCTGCTAAGGTTTTCATGCACGCTGGTCTGCCTCTCGGTGGTTTTCTGTCAGATTCTTCGCGCAGGTGTTAGCCAGTGCACACCAGCCACGCAAGCTGGCAAAAGTGGTAATCGCGCTGACCACCATCGCGCTTTCAGTTTGGGGGTCAATCGCGCCGCTGACCAGCAGTTGCCGCATGGCCTGCCACATCTTGCCGGTGTCGGCCGCGTAGCCTTCAAAAAAACTGCCTCCCGTGGTCGGCGTAATGTCAATGTTGGTCCGTACATGCCGGGTAATCATCTGCCCCCCCAGCGTGGCGCCTTCAATCACGTACAGGCAGCCCAATACCTCGGCCTCGGTTTCCAGTGGCGGTAAGTTCCTGCAAAGCGGCAGGTCTGCAGTCTCGACGCCTAAATAGTGGAGGTCTCGCTGCAGACGGGTGGTTTTTTTCAACCGGGGTAAGAGCGTTGCAAGTTGCGATGTCGCTCCGACCCCATGGTCACCCGGCAGTGCACAGCGAATTTTCAGTGCCGCCTCAAGCGGTCGATAGAAGCCGTAAAACTGCTCAAGCCGCCGACAATAAACTTCGCGTGTGAGCCCGGTGCCCATTAAATCGAGCAAGCGTTCGACGGCATCATGTTCGCCCCGCGTTTCCAGCCGAAGGCGGGTGAGGACGGAACACGGCGTGGCTGCTTGGGCAATTAAAGGCGCCGCACCCTGATTTAAAAAAGCGCTCAATATGAGAACGGCCATGAAGTCTCGCGATGCTGTGAGAATCCGGAAGGGGTGTTGACAAAAGAAGATACCACGCATTGATCCAAGAATGAGTCTGGTTTCCATCACAGGAAGAGTCAACGGCGCTCGCTACTTTCGCAGTGGCTTGCACACGTATCGCCTTACAGTGAACCGATGTGTATCAGGACTATGCTGACCAAACCCCGCCCGGCACATGCTCCGGTCCATGGCACCCCAATGTGGTGCAAGCAGGCCGCCAAACGCCTTAGTGGCCAACTAGGCCTGTTTTTTTTGCCACCTGGCTCGTTCATCGCCCTCGTGGGTACGCCGCGACAGCGCGAAGAGCTCGGCGGTGGACCTAGTCTACCGGCTGGACCAGTTGGTGACTCACCCGAACGGAGTGATACATTTCACCGGTCACGGCGGGAAATGGTCTGCCTGCGTGTAAAAAACACCAGTTTTTCGGACCCTCAAAGTTGCGGGAGACTACGTCGAAACCTGGCAACGCTTGCAAAAATGTGGGCGTCAAAAAACCACCTCACGGTGGTTTCTGGGCAGCCTGAAAGGTCTGAGGCGATCAGCGGACATATGGCGAAGGTTCCATATGCTTGCCGCTACCGGGTACGTCCGACGACTTGGCTTTTGGATCGGGCACAGGCTGCGTTTTGTTCGTGCCTTCTTCCCCAAAAGTCTTTTTTTTGGGTTTTCCAACGGCGACGTCGTTTTCGTTCTTGTCGCGGCCGTCCCCCTGACCAACACTGGTGTTGCTCATGGATCAGCTCGAAAAACCGGATTCGCCTGCCAGTCCACCTTGGCGCTGGCCGCTGTCGGTCGACCTGCTGGTGCCCACCAAAAACGGCCAAGCAGCACGCCCTATATAGGCTCTGGCGAAGCCAACCGGCGTTTTATCTTCGTTGGCGAGCAAATCGCCAGGGCGGGAATCCTGAAAGCGACTTGGCAACTCGATACTTAAGTGAGTCATCGGCATTTCCTTAGAATGAGTTTTCCCGCGCAATCGGCGAGCTCTCTGAACTATAGGCAAGGAGCATCAAAAAGGTTTGTCAGATTCATCCTTTCAGTTTTGTAGGACAAGCCGGAGGTTGATTGGAGAATTTTTGAGCGGCCAGCCTTGAAACCGTCATAAAACAGCATTATCATCAGCACTCGATGGTATTGAGTGCTAACAACGCCGCCCAATCCAGCCATTTCACACGCACTGCGTTCCGCGCTGTGCTTTTTGATTCCCAACTGTTTCAAACAAGGAGCTCCCATGAAACTTCGCCCCCTGCACGACCGCGTGATTGTCAAACGCGTTGAAAACGAGACCAAAACCGCCTCCGGCATCGTCATTCCTGACAGCGCCGCCGAGAAGCCTGATCAGGGCGAAGTCCTGGCTGTGGGTCCTGGCAAGAAAAACGACAAAGGCGAGATCAGCGCCATGGCCGTCAAGGTCGGCGACCGCGTCTTGTTCGGCAAGTACAGCGGCCAGACCGTCAAGGTCGATGGCGACGAATTGCTCGTGATGAAGGAAGACGACCTGTTCGCAGTTGTCGAGAAGTAACTTCTCGCCTTTCACACATCATTAATCAACTGAATCTGGAGAATTAAACATGGCAGCAAAAGACGTCATTTTCGGCGGCGAAGCCCGCGCACGCATGGTCGAGGGTGTGAACATCCTGGCCAACGCAGTCAAGGTTACCCTGGGCCCCAAAGGCCGCAATGTGGTGCTGGAGCGCTCTTTCGGCGCCCCCACCGTGACCAAGGACGGTGTGTCCGTCGCCAAGGAAATCGAACTCAAGGACAAGCTGCAGAACATGGGCGCGCAGATGGTCAAGGAAGTTGCTTCCAAGACCTCTGACATCGCTGGTGACGGCACCACGACCGCTACCGTTCTGGCACAAGCCATCGTCCGCGAAGGCATGAAGTACGTCGCCGCCGGCATGAACCCGATGGACCTGAAGCGCGGCATCGACAAGGCTGTGACGGCCCTGGTCGAAGAGCTGAAAAAAGCTTCCAAGCCCACCACCACCAGCAAGGAAATTGCCCAGGTCGGTACCATTTCTGCCAACAGCGACGAAGAAGTCGGCCGGATCATCGCTGAAGCGATGGACAAGGTCGGCAAAGAAGGCGTTATCACTGTTGAAGACGGCAAATCATTGAACAGCGAACTCGACGTCGTTGAAGGCATGCAGTTTGACCGCGGCTACCTCTCGCCCTACTTCATCAACAACCCTGAAAAGCAGTCCGCGATTCTGGACAACCCGTTTGTTCTGCTCTACGACAAGAAGATCAGCAACATCCGTGACCTGCTGCCCACCCTGGAGCAAGTTGCCAAGTCCAGCCGTCCACTGCTGATCATCTCGGAAGACGTCGAAGGCGAAGCCCTGGCAACTCTGGTGGTCAACACCATCCGCGGCATCCTGAAGGTTGTGGCTGTCAAGGCCCCTGGTTTCGGCGACCGCCGCAAAGCCATGCTGGAAGACATCGCTACCCTGACCGGCGGCAAGGTCATTGCTGAAGAAGTTGGCCTGACACTTGAAAAAGTGACACTGGCTGACCTCGGCCAGGCCAAGCGCATCGAAGTGGGCAAGGAAAACACCATCATCATCGACGGCGCTGGCGCCGCTGCTGACATCGAAGCCCGCGTCAAGCAGGTTCGTGTCCAGATCGAAGAAGCGACCAGCGACTACGACCGTGAAAAACTGCAAGAGCGCGTGGCCAAACTGGCTGGCGGTGTTGCCGTGATCAAGGTTGGCGCTGCCACCGAAGTCGAAATGAAAGAGAAAAAAGCCCGCGTTGAAGACGCCCTGCACGCTACCCGCGCTGCTGTGGAAGAAGGCATTGTTGCCGGCGGCGGCGTGGCATTGCTGCGCGCCAAGCAGTCGGCTGGCACCATCAAGGGCGACAACGCTGACCAGGACGCCGGTATCAAGCTGATCATGCGCGCCATTGAAGAGCCACTGCGCATCATCGTCGCCAATGCTGGCGAAGAGCCAAGCGTTGTGGTCAATGCGGTGCTGGCCGGTAAAGGCAACTACGGCTACAACGCCCAGAACGGCACTTATGGCGACATGATCGACATGGGTATCCTGGACCCCACCAAAGTGACCCGCACCGCACTGCAAAACGCAGCGTCCGTGTCGTCGCTGATGCTGACAACCGAATGCATGGTTGCCGAGGCTCCGAAAGACGAGTCTGGCGCTGGCGGCGGCGGCATGGGTGGTGGCATGGGTGATATGGGCGGCATGGGCGGCATGGGCATGTAAGGGTCCTTGCCTGAGGACTGATCGCCGCGTTGCGGGGTCTTGCCGTACCTTTGGTACTGTCTGCGACCCCGCGCCTCGCGCTAAGCCCTCATGCTGCGTCCGGTGGCTTCAAGGCTTTCGGACAAATCAACAAAAAAAACCCGCTGGGCTCGCGCCCTGCGGGTTTTTTCATGAGCGCTCGAACTAATCGGAAGCGTCGCTGCTGCCGGGCTGGACCCACCAATAGATCAGCAGCAGCAAACCAATGACAGTCAGCATGATCAGTTGCCACCAGCCGCTTTTTCCGATGTCGTGCAGGCGGCGGGCACCGACCGCGAGCGCGGGCAGCAGCAAGGCCAGGGACACCAGGCCGGCGACGATGTCACCCAGCATGGAGGCGGCAATTGAGACCAGTATCTGAAACAGGAAGAACCACCAGAACTCGGGGCGCGCGGCGCGCCCGGAGAAGGTGGCGTATCTGGAAAAGCAGGTCGAGATGGCTTGACCGAAGTTCATGTGTTCTCCTCCTCAGGAGTGTGCAGGGCGAATTCCCCGCAACATGATATTCGACCGAAATGACGCCGGGCCAGACGCAGCCGTTGAAGCGAAAGAGCCACTGGGACTTCTCACTTTGGGAGCTAGAAAAAGGCCCGCAGGGCTTGCGCCTCGCAGGCTTTTTTTCACGCTCAGGGTCAGGCCACCGGCTTGAAGTCGTACCCGTTTCCCAGCTTCTCGATGCGGCCGAAGGCCGGGAAGGGGAAGTGGAAACCACCGGCCAGAACTTTGTCATTGACGACCATCTCGAACACCTTGCGGCGGGTCTCGCGCGCCTGTTCGGGGTTCATGTCAAACACCACGGCCCAGTCCGGATTTCGGGCGAAAAGCTGGGGCACATTGGTCAGGTCGGCCAAATAGGCAAACTTCTCGCCACGGCTTTGCGCGCTGACCGTCACCATGCCCGGTGTGTGGCCGTAAGCGGCAGTTGTACTCACGCCGGGCAGTATCTCCTGGCCGGCCTGGAACTGGATCAACTGGTCGGTCCCCAGGCCGCCGAACACGCGGCGCACATTCTGGAAGGCGCCCTTCATGGCGTCCGGCGCCGCAGCCATCCTGGCGTCATCCATCCAGAAGGCGTGCTCAACAGTGGGCACCATGATGCTGGCCTTCGGGAACACCAGCTGGCCGGCCTTGCTGCGCAGGCCGTTGATGTGGTCGCCATGGTGATGGCTGATCACCACGGTGTCGATGTCATTGACAGTGAAACCGGCGGCGTTCAGGTTGGCCTGTAAGCGGCCTGTGGTGGCGGGGCCGTTGTCGGCAAAACCGGTGTCAATCAGCACGCGGCGGTTGCCGGCAACGATCAGGAACGCCGTGTAGGGCACGTCGACATACTCGGTGGGGAGGTTCTGCGAACGCAGCAGTTCCTGCACCTCGGTCAGCGGCGCATTGCGCACAAACTCGGCCGCCAGTGGGCGGCGCACCACGCCATCGTTCAGCGCGATGACTTCCATATCGCCGAGCTTTTGCTTGCGAAAACCCACTTGGACGACGCTGGGTGCGCCGAAATTCGGGGCGTTTTGGGCCACCAGTGGTACGAAGGATCCGGCCAGATAGGCGGCGGCAGCTGCGCCTCCTCCGACGAGCAGGTCACGGCGATTGATCATTAAATATCTCCTGGGTCATGGGTTAAAGAAACTCAATGAATGCTCTCCGACTCAGGCACAAGCCGCCAGCGCCATGCCAATTACCCAGTAGCTTTCTGGGGGAATCCGGGACTTCAGGACAGCTGCAGTCGCTGCAGCAGGCCGGCAGTCGATGCGTCCAGGCCCACCGCGTCGCCGCTTTGCAGCCGCTGCTCGATATCGCTCGCCAATACCTTGCCCAGCTCCACCCCCCACTGGTCAAAACTGTTGATGCCCCAGATGGCGCCGCTGACGAACACGCGGTGCTCCTGCAGCGCGATCAATGCCCCCAGGCTGGCCGGGGTCAGCGCTTCAAGCAGCAGGAAGGTGCTGGGCCGATTGCCCGTGAAATGTTTGTGGCCGCCCACATCGTCTTTTCCCTGCATCAGCGCCTGGGCCTGGGCCAACACATTGGCCAGCAGCTTGTTGTGGTGCCCCGGCAGGCTGCGCGCCACCCGCTTGATGGCGACAAACTCGACCGGAACCACCTCGGTGCCCTGGTGCAGCATCTGGAAGTAGGCATGCTGGCCGTTGGTGCCCGGTTCGCCCCAGAGCACCGGCGCGGTGGCAAATGGCAGAACCTGCCCGTCCGCATCCACGCGTTTGCCATTGCTCTCCATTTCAAGCTGCTGCAGATAGGCCGGCAAGCGGCGCAAGGCGCTGCTGTAAGGCGCGATGCTGCGGCTGGTGAAACCGTGAAAATTCCGGTACCAGACATCGAGCAGGCCCAGGCGCACCGGCAGGTTCTGCGCCAGCGGCGCGCTGCGGAAGTGGTCGTCCATGGCGTGAGCGCCGCCCAAAAAATCCCGAAAACCCTGCGCGCCGATGGCGATGGCCAGCGGCAGACCAATCGCCGACCACAGCGAATAACGCCCGCCGACCCAGTCCCAGAATCCGAAGGTGGTACTGATGCCGAAGTCGTTCGCCGCCGCGACGTTGGTGGTCAGCGCGGCGAAGTGGCGCGCGATGTCCGTGCCGCCCTGCGCCTCGAACCAATGTTTCGCCGATCCGGCGTTGGTCATGGTCTCGGTCGTGGTGAAGGTCTTGGATGCAATCAGGAACAGCGTGTTCTGCGGCTTGAGTTGCGCCAGCACAGCGGCCAGCTCCTGGCCGTCGATGTTCGAGACAAAGTGAATCCGCTTGCCCGACAGGCGGAACTCGTCCAGCGCCAGCACCGCCATCTGCGGTCCCAGGTCGGAGCCGCCGATGCCGATGTTCACGATGTCGGTCATGGCTGCGTCCTGCCGCACCTGCTCGGCATAAGCCAGCATGGCGTTCAGCGTCTCGTGCATCCGGGCAAGTTCGTTTGCTATATTTTCAGGAGCTGCGGGCGCCCGTCCCGCATGGGCTGAGGCCGGATTTCTCAACAAAAAGTGCATGGCTGCACGGTTTTCGGTGCTATTGATCTTTTCACCGGCGAACATCGCATCGCGATGGCCCTCCAGCCCGCATTGAAGCGCCAGCTTCAGCAGCAGCGTCTGCGTTTGCGCATCAATCAGGTTTTTCGACAGGTCGGCAAACAAATGCGGCGCGTCCTGGCTGAAGTCAGTGAAGCGTCGAGGGTTGGCAGCAAACGCCTCTCGCAGATCGAAGGTTCTGCCGTTTGCCGCATACAGCGCGCGCAACGCCGCCCAAGCGGGCGTGCGGTCGCAGCGGATCAGGGCTTCACGCATGCGGCCACCTCCGCGCAGCCAGCAATGCTCCGGCGTTGCGGCGTCGGTGGCTCGGCCGCATTCGTCTTGGCATCGATCCCCGTGCCGGGGTCCCTCGCTGCGTAACTCATGCGGCCAACATGAGCTTTTCAAGCTTGACCGCATCGGCCGCAAACGCGCGTATGCCTTCGGCCAGCTTCTCGGTGGCCATCGAGTCCTCGTTGAGCGCGTAACGGAAAGTCACTTCATCGAAGTTGACGGCCGGCAAGTCCAGCGCCTGGGCGGCTTTGGCGTCCAGCGCCCGCTGCAGCGGCGCCTCACTGGCGGCCAGTTGGGCCAGCAGCTCGGGGCTGATGGTCAACAGGTCGCAGCCGGCCAGCGCGGTGATCTGGCCGATGTTGCGAAAACTCGCGCCCATGACTTCGGTGGCGATGCCGAAATGTTTGTAGTGGTTGTAGATCTCGCGCACCGACAACACGCCGGGATCATTGGCGCCAGACCTGGCGGCCTCGTCCCAGGCAGCGCCGGCCGATTTCTTGTACCAGTCGTAGATACGCCCGACAAAAGGCGAGATCAGTTGCACCTTCGCCTGGCCGCAGGCCACCGCCTGGCAAAACGAAAACAGCAGGGTCAGGTTGGTGTGAATGCCGCGGTCTTCGAGACGGCGCGCGGCTTCAATGCCTTCCCAGGTCGCGGCCACCTTGATCAGCACGCGGTCAATGTGGATGCCTTCAGCCTCGTACAACTCGATGATCCGTTCGCCACGGGTGAAAGTGGCATTGCTGTCAAAGCTCAAGCGCGCGTCGACCTCGGTCGAGACGCGGCCGGGAATGATGGACAGGATTTCGCAGCCGAAACGCACCAGCAGGCGGTCCATGGTTTCGTCCAGCGCCCGGCCGCTGAATTTCGCCATCGTCTCGCCCAGCAGGGGCTGGTACTCAGGCTTTTGCACTGCCTTGAGGATCAGCGACGGGTTGGTGGTCGCGTCCTGCGGCTTGAAGGCGTCGAGCTGTTTGAAATCACCGGTGTCGGCAACCACGGTGGTGAACTGTTTGAGGGCGTCGAGTTGGTTCATGGTCGAAGTGTAGATGTCTGGCTACGGCGGAGCCTGTCAGCGGAGGGCTCGATTGAGTTACGATTATGAGCCCAGAATATGAAACTTTATTACATGACGATTCAATTATGAGTTTTGATCTGGTCCTGTTTGGCGGCACCGGCGACCTCACTTGGCGCAAGTTGATGCCCGCGCTGTTCCAGGCCTTCCGGCACGGATCGTTGCCGCCTGAGGGGCGCATCATCGGCGTGGGTCGTGACGCGATGAGTGATGCGCAGTACCGCGCGCTGATCCAGTCGCGCTTTGACAGCGTGGAGCTCGCCAAACGCCCCAGCGGCGGCGAGTTCGAGCGTTTTGCCGCCCTGCTGCATTACCTGCGCATGGACTTGTCCCAGCCCGCCGACTATGCGCAACTCGCCGACACGCTGAAAGCCCGCCAGGCCGAGACCGTGGTGATGTACCTGGCGACCGCGCCGGCGTTGTTCACTGGAATTTGCGAGAACATGGCGGCTGTTGGCCTGAACGGCCCGCAAACCCGCGTGGTGCTGGAAAAGCCACTGGGCCACGACTTGGCCTCGAACCGCGCCATCAACGAAGCCGTTTTGCGTGTATTGCCGGAAAAGCAGATTTTCCGCATCGACCACTACCTGGGCAAACCATCGGTACAGAACCTGTTTGCCATGCGTTTCGGCAACTCGCTGTTCGAGCCGCTGTGGCGCCGCGAAAACATTGCCAACATCCAGATCACGATTGCCGAGGAGCTCGGCGTTGAAAAACGCGGCGCCTTCTACGACAGCACCGGCGCGCTGCGCGACATGGTGCAAAACCATGCATTGCAATTGCTCTGCGCCATCGGTATGGAGCCACCCATCAATGCGCATGCCGACGCGATCCGCGATGAAAAACTCAAGGTGCTGCGTTCGCTCAAGCCATGGACACCTGAAACGCTCAAGCAGCACGTGGTGCGCGGCCAGTACGCGGCCGGCAGCATCGCCGGCGAGGCGGTGCCCGGCTACCTGCAGGAAGCTGGCGTCAACCCGGACAGTCGGACCGAGACTTTTGTGGCGCTGCGCACCGAGATTGCCAACTGGCGCTGGGCCGGTGTGCCGTTTTACATACGCACCGGCAAACGCCTGGCCGACCGCGACGCCCACATTGAAGTCAACTTCCGGCCGACGCCGCATGCGATCTTCAAGTTGCCGCAGGGTGCGGGCAACCGCCTGGTGATCAACCTGCAACCCAAGGACGGGCTGGAGCTGCACCTGTTCGCCCAGGGTCAGGACAACCGGGGAGGTAGCCGCGCGTCCAGCCAGACGCTGGCGCCGGTGCAACTGGACCTGGACTTCGACAAGCGTTTCGGCACCGAACGGGTGGGCGCCTACGAGCGCCTGCTGCTCGATGTGATCAACGGACGCCTGAACCTGTTTGTGCGCAGCGACGAACAGGAGGAGGCCTGGCGTTGGGTCGAACCCATTCTGGACGCCTGGCAGCAGGACAGCTCGGGACCACGTCCGTATGCAGCGGGTACCTGGGGGCCAAGCGCTTCCAGCGCCATGATTGCCAAAGACGACTACTGTTGGAGCGAAGAATGTTGATGTGGCCCCCACGGTCGTTCGCTTCGCGTAACTCCCTGCCCCCCGGGGGGGCCGCTGCGCCTGCGGGCCGGCAGAGCCGGACCCGCGGCCCCGACTGGCAATTCGGAAACCGGGCTGCAGTATGCGAGCCGTGGGGGCTATCCCGTGCTTGATCGTATTAAAGCGTCGATTCCTTCGCTGGCGCCGGCGGAGCAGCGGGTAGCGCACCTGGTGCTCAGCGATCCACGGGCTTTTGCGAACCTGCCTGTGACGGAGCTGGCGTCGCGTGCGCATGTCAGCAAACCGACGGTGATCCGCTTTTGCCGCAGCGTCGGTTACGACGGCCTGTCGGACTTCAAACTCAAGCTGGCCGGCAGCGTCAGCGAAGGCGTGCCTTTCATTCACCGCAGCGTGGACGTGGACGACAAGACCAGCGATGTGCTGGTCAAGGTCATCGACAACACGGTGGCGGCTTTCCTGAAATACCGCAACGACGCCAGCTCGGTCGCGATTGAAAAGGCGGCGACTGCGCTGGCCGCCACCTACCAGACCGGGCATCGCATCGAGTTTTTCGGGGCCGGCAATTCGGGCATCGTCGCGCAGGACGCCCAGCACAAGTTTTTCCGGCTCGGGGTGCATGCCATCGCTTACAGCGACGGCCACATGCAGGTCATGAGCGCGTCCATGCTCCGGCCAGGCGACTGCGTGGTGATCATCTCGAACTCGGGCCGCACCCGCGACCTGATGGACGCCGAAAGTATTGCGCGCAAAAACGGCGCCACCACCATCGTGATCACCGCCAGCGGCTCGCCACTGGCCTCGGCCGGCCACATCCACCTGGCGGCCGACCACCCGGAAGGTTATGACCGCTACAGTCCCATGGTGTCGCGCCTGCTGCACCTGATGATCATCGACATCCTGGCCACCTGTGTGGCGCTGCGCATAGGCGGTGAGAAGCTGCAGCCGCTGCTCAAGGAAATGAAAAACAATTTGCGGAGCAAACGCTACGCTTGATGGCCGGGGGTGCGGCGTCGGCAGCCTACAAAGTGTGGGTTCGGTCACCCCGCGCAAACCCCATCGCCTGCCACCCGCCCCAGGGCCGCTCTGGTGAATCGACCACCAAGGCGATCACCTTGAACAGCTCCCCCATCTCATGCTCGTTGATGAGTTTCTGGACCATCACGCGTTCGGCCAGCGGCGCGTCCTCCATACCGTCCAGCACCGCGCAGTTCAGAAGGAAGCGCGCCTGGCTGGTGTAGCCCAGCACCTGCAGCCCGGCTTGCTGCCCGGCCAGTGCGATGCCGCTGAAGTTGACGTGCGCGGTGAGGTCTTTCTCGCCGACATCCTGCAGCGCATCGGCATCGACCAGATGCCCGCGGTGGCACATCAGCGTGCCCATGCTGCGTTGCGGATGGTAATACTCGTGCTCCGGAAAACCGTAGTCGATCAGGAACACCGCGCCGGCCTGCAGGCGGTCGGCGAGCGTGGCGACAAAAGCTTCCGCCTGCGGATGAATTTCGGTGAGGTAGTCATGGTTGCCCACCACTTCAAAAGACGGGCGCAGCGCGGTCGGTTGGTCGGCGTGGACAAACAACGCGTCCTGAACGGCCACGCCGCGCTCAAACCAGCTTCCATCGTGCCGGGCCAGCAACTGGACCGGCATGGCGTCCAGCACCTCGTTGCCGACCACCACCCCCCGCATCTGCGCGGGCAGCTCGCTGACCCAGCGCACCGTGTCGCCCCATGCCGCCAAGCGCTCGCGTTGCCTTGCCTGCAGCGTGCCGGACAAATCGACGATGGTGTAGCGTTTGACCTGCGGACCCAGAGCGCCCAGCAACTGCTGCGCGAGTGCACCCGAACCGGCGCCGAACTCCCAGACCTCGTCAGTGGCCGATTCCCGCAGCGCCTGTGCAACCTGCCGCGACAGCGCCTGGCCAAAACGCGACGACAGCTCGGGCGCGGTCACAAAATCGCTGCCCGAACCCGGCATCAGGCCGAATTTGCGCGAATCATGGGCGTAATAACCGAGTCCGGGCGTGTACAGGGCCAGCGCCATGAAGCGGTCAAAGCTGATCCAGCCGCCGGCAGCGGCGATGGCCTCACGGATGTGCCCGGCAAGGGCGCTCGTTAAACTAGGGGGTGTCGTCAGGGTCGGGGGGGTCACCCCCGGATTGTCGGCGATTGCACTGTCACCCTCCACCCATGCCACCTGTGTCTCCTGCTCCTGTTGTTCTCGTCACCGGCGCCGCTAGGCGGCTGGGCCGCGAGATCGCGCTCGCGCTGGCCGCGGGCGGCTGGCGCGTGGCCGTGCATTACCGCAGCTCGCAAGAAGATGCTATAAAAACGGTAGCTGACTGCACAAGCCTGGCAGGGGCTGCAGCCCACTTTTGTTGTGATCTTGAGGATGAGACGGCGGTCCACAGCCTGTTGCCGCAAGTCATCGGCCATTTCGGCCAGGTCGATGCGGTGGTCAACAACGCCTCCACCTTTGAACACGACGGCGCGGCAAGTTTCAGCTTTGCGGCCCTGGAAAAACACATGCGCAGCAATGCCGGCGCGGCGATTGTGCTGGCGCAGGCGCTGCACGCCCACGTGCTGGCCCGGCTGGCAGCGAGCGCGGTGGCTGAGCAAACCGGGCGGTTTGCGGTCGTGAATCTGCTGGACCAGAAACTCTGGAACCAGAACCCTGATTTTTTCAGCTACACCTTGTCCAAGGCGGCGCTGGAAGCGGCCAACACCATGCTGGCGATCGCGCTGGCGCCGCAGGTGCGTGTGGTGGGCGTGGCGCCCGGCCTGACCCTGACCAGCCACCTGCTCAGCGAAGAAAAATTCGAGGCGCTGCACAAACTTTCGCCGCTGGGCCGCTCATCCAACCCTGCCGATGTGGCCGCCACGGTCAAATTCGCGCTGGAAAACGCCTCGATGACCGGCACGACGCTGCTGGTCGACGGCGGTCAGCACCTGATGAAATTCGAGCGCGATTTCTCACTGATGTGAGCGCGCCTTCCTACACACGCACCCCAGCCCGATACCCAACATGTTCAATACCAGTGGCAACCAGATACTGACGCTGGCCGGTTTGCGTTTCGACGCCAACCTTGGCATTCTTGATCAGGAGAAAACCGCGCCGCAGCCGATACAGGTCGATGCCGAGCTGAACCTGGGTACGCAGCCGCTGCTGCCCAGCGACGATGACATCCACCATGTGCTGGATTACCGCAAGGTGAGGCAGATCATCATCAATGAGTGCCGGGCAGAACATGTGAACCTGCTGGAAACGCTGATTGGCAAGCTGGCGCACCGCTTGATGCAATTGCCGGGTGTGCTGGGTGTGCGTGTGAAAATTGCAAAACTGGAAATTTTTGACGACTGCGAAGTGGCCATTCGCGTCGAGACCGGGCAATGGTGAAAGTGATGGATGGAAACGACATGAGTGCAGTACTGAACGATGTGATCAACGAGACCGGTGACGCGGCAGGCGCCGAGGCGAAAGCCGGTCTGAAGATAGAGCGCGAAGAGCACAAGCTCGAGAAACGCCTGTGCCGCGAGGTCGGCCGCGCAATTGTCGACTTCAACATGATCGAGGAAGGCGACAAGGTCATGGTGTGCGTGTCCGGCGGCAAGGACAGTTACGCCATGCTGGATATCCTGCTCAAGCTGCAAAAACGCGCACCCATCAATTTTGAGCTGATTGCTGTCAACCTGGACCAGAAGCAGCCGGGCTTTCCCGATCACATCCTGCCGCAGTACCTGGAAAAACTCGGGGTGCCTTTCCACATCGAAACCCAGGACACCTACAGCATCGTCAAGCGCGTGATCCCTGAAGGCAAAACCATGTGTTCGCTGTGCTCGCGCCTGCGCCGCGGCATTTTGTACCGCGTGGCCGAAGAGCTGGGCGCCACCAAGATCGCGCTGGGCCACCACCGTGACGACATGCTGCAGACCTTTTTCCTGAACATGTTTTTTGCCTCGCGCCTCAAGGGCATGCCGCCCAAGCTGGTCAGCGACACCGGCAAACATGTGGTGATCCGGCCCATGGCCTATGTGACCGAAAAAGACCTGATCAAGTGGGCCCAGGTGCGCGATTTCCCCATCATCCCGTGCACCCTGTGCGGCAGCCAGCAGAACCTGCAGCGTGTGCAGGTCGGCAACATGCTGCGCGAGTGGGACAAGAAGTTTCCCGGCCGCGTCGAGAACATGTTCACCTCGCTGCAGAACGTCGTGCCCTCACACCTGATGGACGGCAAGCAGCACGACTTCAAGGGCATACGCAGCACCGGCATGCCGGACCCGAACGGTGACAAGGCCTTTGACGAGGAAGCGTTTTCGGAGCCGTTGCGGCCCGGTCTGGCCGTGGTGGCGCTTCAGTAATTTCAAGCCAATTGAGCCTGGAGGCCCTATGAAACGTGCGCTGACAGCTATTATTTTTGGAGCAACTGTGGTTGGCCTGCTGGGCGGTTGCGCTAACTCGCGCCTGGTCAACAGCGATGTCACCAGTTTTTCCCGCTGGATGCCGGCGCCGCCGGCGCCCGGCAGCAGCTACCGCTTCGAGCGCCTGCTTTCGCAGCAGCCGCCCGATGCACGCCAGCCGGCGCTCGAAGGGCTGGCCCAGGCCGCGCTGGCCAAAGTGGGGCTGCAGCACAACCCACAGGCCGCCGCGTTCAGCGTGCAGGTCAGCGCCACCACCCAGCCCATCATGCGCCCGCGCTGGGACGGCTACCCCTACGGCGGCGGGTCCAGCATTTTTATCGGTAGCGGCATCGGCGGAGGCGGAGGCAGCGTGGGTTTTGGTTTCGGCATCCCGATCGGCGTCGGCATGGAGTCCCCGCTTTACCGGCGTGACGTGAATCTGGTGATCCGCGAGCTGCGCGGCAACACCGCCGTCTATGAAACCCGCGCATTCAGTGAAGACCCCTGGGCCGACGACGGGCCCGTGATTTCCACCATGCTGGACGCCGCCCTGCGCAACTTCCCGGTGCCGCCCGTCGGAACGCGCCGGATCAGCATCGAAATACAGCGGTGATGCGGCCCCCACGTTCGCTCACTTCGTGTAGCTCTCTGCCCCCCGAGGGGGCGCTGCGCCTGCGGGCCGGCGGAGCCGGACCCGCGGCCCCGGCTGGTCTGAAGACGCCCCCTGCGCTTCGTGGTCCGCGGTTTGTCGGGAGCCTGCGCGGTGAGTGAAGCCGCACGCGTTCTGGCCATCCGCCATGGCGAAACCACCTGGAACGTGGACACGCGCATCCAGGGCCAGCTGGACATCGGTCTGAACGACACCGGGCGCTGGCAGGCCGGTCGGCTGGCGCAGGCCCTTGTTGGCGAGCCCATCACTGCCATTTACGCGAGCGACCTGGGGCGTGCGTTCGACACCGCGCAGCATGTCGGCCGCGCCACCGGTGTCCCGGTGATCCCCACACCCGGCCTGCGTGAGCGGCATTTCGGCGAGTTCCAGGGCAAGACTTTCGCCGACATCGAGACAGCGTTGCCCGAGCAGGCCATGTTGTGGCGCACGCGTGATCCGGACTTTGCACCCAGCGGCGGCGAGTCGCTCAGGCAGTTGCGCGAACGTGTGGTCAGCACCGCGCAGCTGCTCGCCGCCCAGCATCCGGGTGAGTTGATCGTGATGGTCGGCCACGGCGGCGTACTCGATGTGCTTTACCGCGCCGCGACCCGGCTGGAACTGCAGGCACCACGCACCTGGGCGCTCGGCAATGCGGCCATCAACCGCCTGCTGTGGACGCCCGATGGCTTCACCCTGGTCGGCTGGGCCGATACCCAGCACCTCGAGCTTGAGGCTGATGCCAAACCCCTGGACGAAACGAGCACCTGATGTATTTGCTGTCTGACATTCTGGGCCGCCCGGCGGCCGACATCGACACCCCGGCGCTGGTGATCGACCTCGATGCGATGGACCGGAATCTGGCCGTCATGGCGGCCTTCGCGGCGAAACATGGCGTCAAATTGCGGCCCCACGCCAAGATGCACAAAAGCGCCACACTTGCCAAACTGCAGATGGCGCACGGCGCGGTTGGTGTCTGTGTGCAGAAGACCTCGGAAGCCGAAGCGCTGGCGGCGCTGGGCGTGAACAACATCTACATCAGCAACGAGGTGGTCTCGCCCTTCAAGCTAAAACGCGTGGTCGCGCTGGCGCGCGAACTGGAAGCACTGGGCGGGCAACTGGCTATCGCAGTGGACAGCATGGAAGGCCTGCAACGGCTGGCAAAAGCGGTGCACGGTCAACACTGCGTGATCCGCGTTTTCATCGAGATCGATGTGGGCCACGGGCGCTGCGGCACGGCGCCGGGCGCCGCCGCCGTGCCGCTGGCGGCGGAGATAGCAGGCCATCCCGCGCTGCAGTTCGGCGGCCTGCAGGCTTACCACGGCCGCGCCCAGCATTTCCGCAGCGTGGCCGAGAGGGGCGAAAGCATCGCCCAGGTCATCGCCCACGTGTTGGCCACGACAGCAGCCTTGCAGGCAGCGGGATTCGAGGTGCCGCTGGTCACCGGCGCGGGTACCGGCACCTTCTCGCTGGAGGCCGCCAGCGGTGTCTACGGCGAGCTGCAGGCCGGCTCCTACCTGTTCATGGACCGCGACTACGCCAGCAATGAACGCGATCCGGCGCAGCCGGCCTTTGAACACGCGCTGTTTGTCAAAAGCCAGGTGATGAGTGTCTGCGCTGATCACGCGGTGGTGGACGCCGGTCACAAAAGCCATGCCATCGACTCCGGCCTGCCATCCGTGCACGGGTTGCCGCTGGACTACGCCAACGGCGGCGACGAACACGGCATTCTGCGCGGCGCGCTGCTGCCGGCCATCGGTGAAACGGTGTGGCTGATTCCCGGCCACTGCGACCCGACCGTCAACCTGCACGATCACCTGCTCGGTGTGCGTGGCGGCCTGCAGCACGGCAAGGTCGAACAGATCATCAGGGTTGATGCCAGAGGCGCTTTGACCTGATCGCCGCCAGAATGGCGGCATGAATCTCTCGCCGAGCCAGATCATCGTTCTGGCAACCCCCGTATTCTTTGTCCTGATCGCCATCGAATTCGCCTGGGGCTACGCCAAAGGCCGCAACACATACCGGCTGAACGACGCTGTCAGCAGCATCGGTCTGGGCATGCTGAGCCAGGTCAGCGCAGTGTTCACGCGATTATTCCGCATCGGCATCTACACCGCGATTTATTCCAGTGTTGCGCTTTACCCCAACCCGGAGTTCTGGAACACCTGGTACGGCTGGCTGATCGCGCTGGTGTTCTACGACTTCTGCTACTACTGGCTGCACCGCGCCGGCCATGAAAGCGCTGTGTTCTGGGCCGCGCATGTGGTGCACCACCAGAGTCAGGACTACAACCTGTCTACCGCCTTGCGGCAAACCAGCAGCGGTGCGCTGTTTGGCTGGATTTTCTACGTCCCGATGGCGGTTGCCGGCGTGCCGCCGCTGATCTTCGGCATCGTTGCGCTGATCGACCTGCTCTATCAGTTCTGGGTGCACACCGAACACGTGCCCAAACTCGGCTGGTTCGACCGCTGGTTCTGCTCACCGTCCAACCACCGCGTGCACCACGCGGTCAACGAACGCTACCTCGACAAAAACTACGGCGGCATCCTGATCGTCTGGGACCGTCTCTTCGGCAGCTTCAAGGAAGAGGACGAGAAGTGTGTTTACGGCACGCGCAGTCCGCTCAACAGCTGGAACCCCTTGTGGGCCAATGCCGAGGTGTATTGGGCGCTGGGCAAGGAATCGTGGCATGCACGAACCTGGGGCGACAAGATACGCGTCTGGCTCAAGCCGCCGGGCTGGCGGCCGGCAGACCTGGCAGCGCGTTTTCCGAAAGACGCTTTTGACATGGCGCGTGTTGAGTATTTCCATCCGCCCATCAAGCGCTCGGTGGCGCTGTTCGGCGCCGTCCAGTTTGCCGCCCTGCTGGCGGGGGTTGCCTATTTCCTCTGGCAGGCCGATGGCATGGCGCCGGGCCCCTCGGTGGTCTGGCTGGCCGCCCTGGGCACCGGCCTGTGGGCCGTGGGCGGCCTGTTGCAGGGCCGGCTGTCGATGCTGGAGGTGCTGCTGATCGAGGCGGCCGTGCTGGCCACCGCCACTGCGGCCTTGGGCCTGCTGGAAGCGCACCGGGTGTTCAAGCCGCTGGCGCTGGGGCTTGCTATTGTTTTAGTAGCAATTCGTGCAAGACCGGTATGGGCAGGTCGCCGATTTGACCACATACTTTTGGCCGCGCTCGTGTTTTCGCTGGCGGGTGACTGCCTGCTGATGTTCCCCGGTTTTTTCATTCCGGGCCTGGTGGCTTTCCTGATCGCGCACCTGTTTTACATCGCCCTGTTCAGGCAAGGCTCGCCCTGGTTTGCCAGCCGGCGTTCGCTGGCAGCGACATTGGCGATAGGCGCCGCGATGTACGCGTTTCTGTTCGACGGCCTGAACCCGGTGCTGCGTATCGCGGTGGCGGCTTATGTGGTGGTGATCGCGCTGATGGCGGCACAGGCGATCAGCCGGGCCACAGTGCTGCGTGACAAGGCCTCTTTGGCTGTGGCCATAGGCGCCGGCTTTTTCATGCTCAGCGACGCACTGCTGGCGACCAACCGTTTTGCGTATCCACTACCGATGGTGCAACTGTGGGTGCTGAGCACCTACTACGTCGCACAAATCCTGATCGTGTTCAACGCCAGGCCGGTGACGGCTGCCGAAGCATCAGGGCACGAACAGGTCTGAGCCGCCGTCCTGACGGTTTGCCGGTGCGGCTACACCCAGATGCCGGTAAGCCGCCAGCGTGGCGATGCGTCCGCGCGGCGTGCGCTGTAAATACCCCTGCTGGATCAGATAGGGCTCGATCACGTCTTCGATCGTGTCGCGCTCCTCACCAATGCTGGCGGCGATGTTGTCGAGGCCGACCGGGCCGCCGTCAAAGCGGTGAATCACGGCTTCAAGCAACTTCCTGTCCATCACATCAAAACCCTGCGGGTCCACGTCCAGCATGGCCAGCGCCTTGTTGGCGATGTCCAGGCTGATGTGGCCGCTGCCCTTGACGTCTGCGTAGTCGCGCACGCGGCGCAGCAAACGGTTGGCAATGCGCGGCGTGCCGCGCGAACGGCGTGCAATCTCAAAGCCACCCTCTTCGTCCATGGGCGCGTTCAGCAGCTTGGCACTGCGCCGGACAATACGCGCCAATTCCTCGGCAGTGTAAAACTCCAACCGTGCGACGATGCCAAAGCGGTCGCGCAGCGGATTGGTCAACATGCCGGCGCGCGTGGTGGCACCCACCAGGGTGAAGGGCTGCAAATCCAGTTTGATACTGCGCGCCGCCGGGCCTTCACCAATCATGATGTCGATCTGATAGTCCTCCAGGGCGGGGTACAGTATCTCTTCGACCACCGGGCTCAGGCGGTGAATCTCGTCGATGAACAGCACATCATTTTTTTCGAGATTGGTCAGCAGCGCCGCCAGGTCTTTCGGTTTTTCGAGCACCGGGCCTGAGGTCTGGCGCAGGTTGACGCCCAGCTCATGCGCAATGATGTGGCTGAGTGTGGTTTTGCCCAAGCCGGGCGGGCCAAACAGCAGGACATGGTCCATGGCTTCACTGCGTTTTTTCGCCGCGCCAATAAAGATTTCAAGCTGCTCACGCACCTTGGACTGGCCCACATACTCGTCAAACAGCTTGGGCCGCAGGGCGCGTTCTATCGCCTCCTCGTTGGGCGAAGCGGGCGCGGCAGACATCACCCGCTTTACAGGCGGCACGCCCGACATGTCGAAGTCGTCGGTCTGGATGGTCATGCTATTTCGCCAACGCCTTCAAAGCCAGCTTGATGCCGTCACTGACGCCAATATCTTTCGGCAACGCCTTGAGAGCCAGCGCCGCATCGCGGTCGCTGTAGCCGAGGGCCACCAGCGCCTGCAGGATGTCGGACTGCGCATCGTCGGCGACGCTCACGGTGATACCCATATCGGCGCCGAGTTTGCCCTTGAGTTCGAGCAGCAATCGTTCGGCGGTTTTTTTGCCGACGCCCGGCACCTTGATGATGCGGCCGGCTTCCTGGCTGGTCACGGCCTGCGCCAGTTCATCGACGCTCATGCCGCTGAGCACGCTGAGCGCGGTCCGCGGGCCGACGCCGGAGATCTTGATCAATTGGCGGAAGGCCGCGCGTTCGCTGGCCGAGCCAAAACCGTAGAGGATTTGCGCGTCCTCGCGCACTACAAAATGTGTCAGCAGGCTGACCTTGTCGCCCAGCGCCGGAAGGTTGTAAAAGGTGCTCATGGGCACCAGCACCTCATACCCGACGCCGTTGCAATCCACCAACAGTTCCGGTGGGTTCTTTTCGGCCAGCAGGCCAGTGATGCGTCCAATCATGGGCAAATCTTATCAGCCGGGCAGCGCCTGAAAATTGGGTGGACAATCCGGGCAGAACCCCTCCTTTTCAGGAAACCCCACGCCTTGATCCTCAGACACACCTTCTCGCCGCCCAACAACACCCGCATGGGCCATCTGTGCGGACCGATGGACGCCCATATCCGTACCATCGAGGCGGCGCTGCAGGTGACAATTGCGCACCGCTTTGAGCAGTTCAAGATCGACGGCCCCAAAGCCAAGGCCCAGCAGGCGCTGGAGGTGCTGCAGGCGCTGTATGAAATGGCAAACCGGCCCATTCCTGAAGAAACCGTGCAGCTGATGCTGGCCGGCGACAGCGCGCTGCCCACCGCACCCGATGGCAGCGCGGCGCTGTCAACCCGGCGTGCCGACCTGCGTGCGCGCACCGTGAACCAGGGCATGTACCTGGACAACATCGCCACCCACGACATCACCTTCGGCATCGGCCCGGCCGGCACCGGCAAGACCTACCTGGCGGTTGCCTGCGCGGTCGATGCGCTGGAGCGTAGCGCGGTGCAGCGCATCGTGCTGACGCGCCCGGCGGTGGAAGCCGGCGAGCGACTCGGCTTTTTGCCGGGTGACCTCAACCAGAAGGTCGACCCTTACCTGCGGCCGCTGTACGACGCGCTCTATGAGCTGATGGGTTTCGAGCGGGTGCAGAAAGCTTTCGAGCGACAGCAGATCGAGATCGCACCGCTGGCTTTCATGCGCGGGCGCACGCTCAACCATGCGTTTGTGATCCTCGACGAAGCGCAGAACACAACGCCCGAACAGATGAAGATGTTTCTGACGCGTATCGGCTTCGGCGCCAAGGCGGTGATCACCGGTGACGTCAGCCAGGTCGATTTGCCACGCACGCAGCTCAGCGGCCTGATCGACGCCGAACGTGTGCTCAAGCGCGTCAAGGGCATTGCGATCACGCGCCTGACCAGCGCCGATGTGGTGCGCCATCCGCTGGTGGCGCGCATTGTGGACGCCTACGACGGCTACACCCCCAAGACGCCGGGAGCCGATGACACCGATGTGGTGGTGCCGGTGGCGCGCCCGAGCCGGACCAAAAGCCGCAATGGCTCTTAACCATGGCGCTTAAACAGCTGAGTCTGTCGCTGCAGTTCGGCGACATCAAGGACGCCAAACGCCATCGCGCCGCCCTGCCGCGCCACAGCGTCGCGCGCTGGATCCGCCATGCGCTGGACAGCGACGCCGAGATCACGGTGCGCATCGTCGGTGCCGACGAAGGCCAGGCGCTGAACCGCGGTTACAGGCAAAAAGACTACGCGACCAATGTGCTGACCTTCGACTATCGCGCTGGGCCGCTGGTCACCGCCGACCTGGTGTTGTGCGCACCGGTGATTGCCAAAGAGGCGCGCGAGAACCGCAAGACGCTGAAGGACCATTACGCCCACTTGCTGGTGCATGGCGCACTGCATGCGCAGGGCTGGGACCACGAGACCGGCGAAACCGATGCGCAAGCCATGGAAGCGCGCGAGGTCAAGATTCTCGCCGGGCTCGGCATCGCCAACCCCTACCGCTAAATATTTGCACCAGACTGTGCTCTGGCCCATGACCAGCAAGCGCCACCAGCTATAAAAACAATAGCAACTAAATCCTGCCCTCTTCCACCGCATGGCAGGCGATCTTCACGCCCTGGATCGTCAGGAGTTGCGGCCGCTCGGCGCGGCAGCGGTCGTTGACGTGCGGACAGCGCGGGTGGAAAGTGCAACCGGTTGGCGGGTTCAAGGGGTTGGGCACCTCGCCCTGCACCGGCGTGCGGTCTCGGCCGATGTCGTGCATCTTCGGAATCGCGTCCAGCAGCATGCGCGTGTAGGGGTGGCGCGGCGCCGCGAACAATGTCTGCTTGTCGGCCAATTCGACCAGGCGTCCCAGGTACATCACGCCGACCTGGTCGCTGACATGGCGCACCACAGCGAGGTTGTGCGAGATGAACAAATAGGTGAGGCCACGTTCGCGCTGAAGGTCTTTCATGATGTTGAGCACCTGCGCCTGCACGCTCACGTCAAGCGCGGAGGTTGGCTCGTCACACACCAAAAACTCAGGTTCGGTCGCGAGCGCGCGCGCAATCGAAATGCGCTGGCGCTGCCCGCCCGAGAACTGGTGCGGGTACTTGGGGCCATCCAGCGGCGACAGGCCGACCGACTTGAGCAACTCGCCCACCTTGGCCTTGAGCTCGGCATCGTCGGTGATCAGGCCATGCTCGCGCAGCGGCTCGCCGACGATGTCCTCCACAATCCAGCGCGGGTTCAAGCTGGCATACGGGTCCTGGAAGATCATCTGGATGCGACTGCGCAACTGTCGGCCTTGCGGCGTCTTGAAGGCGGCATGGGCATCCTGGCCATCGAAAGTCAGGCCGCCACGGGTCGGGTTGTAAAGCCCCACCAGCAGCTTGGCCACCGTGCTTTTGCCGCAGCCGGACTCGCCGACCAGCGCCAGGGTTTTACCTTTTTCGATCTCGAAACTCACGCCATCGACGGCATTGAGCATCACCCGTGGCTTGCCCTCGATCACCCGGTTCAGCCAGGGCGGTGACACGTCAAAGGTCATGGCCAGGTCATGCGCCTGAACCAGTGGTGCAACGGTGCTCATGCGCTCACCCCCACCGGCACATCATGCAGCCAGCAGGCAGCGCGCGTCGCTCCGGCAGGCAGCAGGTCGGGCCGCTCCTGGCGGCAATGCTCGAACACCTTGGGGCAGCGCGGGTTGAAAGCACAACCTTGCGGGATGGCGTTCAGACGCGGCATGGCACCGTCGATCTGGTTAAGCCGCTCGCGGTCCAGCGTGATGTCGGGAATGGCCGCCATCAGTCCTTCGGTATAGGGATGCGCGGGATGATTGATGACTTCATGCACCGGGCCGATCTCGGCAATACGCCCGGCATACAGCACGGCCACGCGGTCGCAGGTTTCGGCGATCACGCCCATGTCGTGGGTGATCAACATCACGGCGGCGCCGCGTTTTTTGCAGATGTTTTTGAGCAGCATGATGATCTGCGCCTGGATCGACACGTCGAGCGCCGTTGTCGGCTCGTCGGCAACGATCAGCTTGGGCTCGGCGGCCAGCGCCAGGGCAATCACCACACGCTGGCGCATGCCGCCGGAGAACTGGTGCGGAAAATGTTCGATGCGCTGCTCGGCGGCGGGAATGCCGGTGTCCTGCAGCAGTGAGATCGCACGTTGCCGCGCCTCGGCATGGCTCACCGGCAAATGCGCCTGGATGGTTTCGATCAGTTGCCGGCCCACGCTGTAAAGCGGGTTCAGCGAGGTCAGCGGGTCCTGGAAAATCGCACCTATCTTGCGGCCGCGAATGTGGCGCATCTGTTCATAGGGCAGGTTGTCGATGCGCTGGCCTTCGAGCAAAATTTGCCCGCCGCCAATGCGCCCGGGTGGCTCCAGCAGGCCGATGATGGCCGCGCCGGTCAGCGACTTGCCGGCGCCGGATTCACCGACCACACCGAGGATTTCGCCCGGTGCGATTTCAAAGGAAATGTCGTCCAGCGCACGCAGCGTACCGCGCCGGCCAGGGAATTCGACGATCAGGTTCTTGACTTGTAAAAGACTCATGAGCTTCTCGATAAATTCAAGCGGCCACCGTGGAACCGGCTTTGCCGGGCCGCAGGTGGCGCCCCCTCGAGGGAGAGGCGGCCGCAGGCCGCTTCGGGGGTGTCATCTGAGCCTCGGGTTAAGCGCATCGCGCAGCCAGTCACCCAGCAAATTCACGCTCAGCGAAATCGTCACCAGCATCGCACCCGGAAACACCGTGATCCACCACTCGCCTGAAAACAGGTAGTCGTTGCCGATGCGGATCAGCGTGCCCAGCGAAGGCGAGGTCGGCGGCGCGCCCACGCCCAGGAACGACAAGGTGGCTTCGGTGATGATGGCTGTGGCCACCTGGATGGTGGCCAGCACCAGCACCGGCCCCATCACATTGGGCAACACATGGCGGCGCATGATGCGCAGCGGTGCGACGCCGGTCACACGGGCGGCCTGCACGTACTCCTTGCTGCGTTCGACAAGGGTCGAGCCGCGCACGGTCCGCGCGTACTGGACCCAACCCGTGAGCGTGATGGAGATGATCAACACCCCCAGCGCCAGCGAGTCCTGGGCATCGGGGAACAGCGCCCGTCCCACCCCCGCAATCAGCAAAGCCACCAAAATGGCCGGGAAGGACAGCATGACGTCGCACAAACGCATCAGGGCAGAGTCGATCCAGCCGCCGTAGAAACCGGCCAGCAGGCCCAGACCCACGCCAAATACCACTGACAGAACCACCGACGCAAAACCCACGGCCAGCGACACCCGTGCACCGTACATGAGGGCCGACAGAATGTCGCGGCCCTGGTCGTCGGTGCCGAGCAGGTATTTGGACGAGCCCCCGTCAGACCAGGCCGGAGGCAAACGCGCGTCACTGAGTTCCAGCGTCGTCAGGTCAAACGGGTTGTGCGGAGCGACAAAGCCCGCAAACACCGAACAGAAAATACAGATCAGGGCGACCGCAGCCGCAGCCATCGCCACCGGGGAGGTGCGAAAGCTGTAGCCGACGTCGCCGTCCCAGAACCGGAAAAGCGCGCTTCTCATCAACAGATTACTTGTTCAGCTTGACGAATTTCCAGGGCATGCCGTTGTCGGGCCACTGCACCAGTTCGATATTTTTCTTCGTGGCCCAGTTGATGGCCTGCTGGTGCAGCGGAAGATGGCCCACATCGTCCTGGTGGATCTTCAGTGCTTCGCGAATCATCTCCATGCGTTTCTTGTCGTCGGTCTCGGACGCCACCAAGTTAGTCAATTCGTCCACGCGTGGGTTGCTGTAAGCGCCCAGGTTGAACTGTCCCCGGCCGCCATCACCGGGTGTGGACATGATGGGGTAGAGCACGTTGTGCGCATCCACGGTGCTGGCGGTCCAGCCCAGCATGTAGAAGCTGGTGTCGCGGCGCAGGATTTTCGGGAAGTAATTGTTCTTGGTCTCCGCCTCGAGGTTGATCTTCACGCCGATGCGCGAGAGGTTGGCGGCAACCGCCTGGCAGATCTCGCCGTCGTTCACATAACGGTCGTTCGGGCAGTTCATCTTGAGCTCGAAACCCGCGCCGTAACCAGCATCGGCCATGAGCTTCTTGGCCGCTTCAACGTCAAATGGCAGGCGTTTGGCCAGGTCCGGGGCAAAACCCTTGACCTGCGGCGGCAACAGAATGGCCATCGGCGTGGCCGCACCGCGCATGACGCGACTCTTGATCGCCTCGATGTCAATGGCCTGATAGAAGGCCTGACGCACACGTTTGTCCTTGAAGGGGTTCTTGCCCTTGACGCTGGAAAACAGCAGCTCATCGCGCTTCTGGTCCATGCCCAGGAAAATCACACGCAGCTCGGGACCTTGCAGCACCTTGAGCGCGCTGTTGGCCTGCACGCGGGCCACGTCCTGCACCGGCACCGGCTCCATCACGTCAACCTCGCCCGACAGCAGCGCCGCGACGCGCGTGCTGTCATTGCCGATCACGTTGAAAATAACCTCTTCGACGTTGCCGTCGATCTTGCCCCAGTAGTTGCCGTTGCGGGAAAAGGTGGTGCGCACATTCGGTTGGCGCTCGCGCACGCGGAACGGGCCGGTGCCATTGGCACGAAAGGACGCGGCGTTTTCAATGCCCTTGCGGCGATCCACCGGCTTGGTCGCCTGGTTGGTCTCGCACCACTTCTTGCTCATCATGTGCCACTGCGTGAACAACTCGGGCAGGATGGGAAAGGGGTTGTTCAACACGAAGTCAATCGTGTGGTCGTCGATTTTCTTGATTTCCTTGATCTGGCCGACATAACTTTTCATGTCCGACCCGTCGCCCTTGGCGCGCTCGTAACTGAAGATCACGTCGTCAGCGGTGAAGGGTGTGCCGTCATGGAACTGCACGCCCTTGCGCAGGTTGAAGCGCCAGACTGTCGGTGAGGTCTGCTTCCAGTCGGTGGCCAGCGAAGGCGCCAGCTTGTAGTTGCGGTCGCGTGTGACCAATGGTTCGTAAACATTGCCAACCACCGTGAGTTGCAGCGACTCGTTGAGCGAATGGGGGTCCAGCGACTGCGCATCGCCCTGGTTACCAATCCGCAGCGTGACGGCCGATGCGACAAAACTTGCAGCGGCTAACGCAGAGCCAATAAGGGCCAGGACTGTTTTTTTCTTGAAATTCATGGAATTCTCCTGTGAGTGGGAATGTCTTGGGGCTACACGGGTAAAGGCATGGACTGCTCCACCAGGCCCGCGTGCAAAGCGGCGCCCAGCGGCAGGATGTCATCGTTGAAATCGTAGCGGGTGTTGTGCAGGAAACAACTGCCGACGCCGTTTTCGGCGCCCTGGCCGATGCGCAGGTAAGCGCCTGGCTTGACCTGCAGCATGAAGGAAAAATCCTCGGCGCCCATGCTGGGCGCCATGTCGCGCACCACATGGTCGGTGCCAACCAGGGCCTCGGCCACGTTGGCCGCAAACACGGCTTCGTCATAGGAGTTAATGGTCGCGGGATAGATGCGTTCATAACGCACCGAGGCGGTGGCGCCGAAACCCAAGGCCACGGCGCTGCACAACTCACTGAGCCGGCGCTCCACCATGTTCTGCACATCGGGGCTGAAAGTGCGCACCGTGCCCACCAGTGAGGCCTTGCCAGGCACCACGCTGAAGGCGCCCATGTCACCGGCCTGCATGGCGCAGATGCTGATCACCGCACTGTCGATCGGGTTGGCGTTGCGCGACACAATACTCTGAATCGCCGTGATGATGTGCGCCGACACCACCACCGGGTCCACCGTCATGTAAGCGTGGGCGCCGTGGCCGCCGTGGCCGGTAATGTCGATGGTGACGCGGTCGGCCGCAGCCATCATCGGGCCCGGGCGGATACCCACGGTGCCGGGTCGCATCGACGGCCAGTTGTGCATGCCGTAAACCGCCTGCACCGGGAAGCGGTCAAACAGGCCGTCCTCGATCATGATGCGGGCGCCGGCAAAACCTTCCTCACCAGGCTGGAAAATCAACACCGCCGTCCCGTCGAAATTGCGGGTGGCGGCCAGGTATCGCGCCGCACCCACCAGCATGGTGGTGTGGCCGTCGTGACCGCAGCCGTGCATCAGGCCGGTTTTGGACGACTTCCAGGCAAACTCGTTGTGCTCGGTCATCGGCAGCGCGTCCATGTCGGCTCGCAGGCCTATCATCCGGCCGCTGCCGCTCTGCTGGCCCTTGATAACAGCGACCAGACCGGTTTTGCCGATACCCGTGTGGATTTCGTCCACCCCGCAGCGCTCAAGAGCCTCCCGGACGCGCGCCCCGGTATAGACCTCTTCAAAACCGAGCTCGGGATGGGCATGCAGGTCACGGCGAAAAGCCGTCAACTCCGGATGGAACTCGGTAATCTGGGCAAATACGCGGCCGTTGGCCTTCAGCGTCGGGGCGGGGCGGGGCGCCAGCATCAGTGGCCTCCCGCATTGCCCACGCGCAGGCGCGGATCAACGGCGAAATAAAGCAGGTCCACCACCAGATTGATAACCACGAAGATCAGCGCAATCAGGCACAGGTAGGCGGCCATCACGGGAATATCGGCAAAAGTCACGGCCTGGATGAACAGCAGACCCATGCCTGGCCACTGGAACACCGTCTCGGTGATGATGGCGAAGGCGATCAGTCCGCCGAGCTGCAGGCCGGTGATGGTCATCACCGGCACCAGAGTATTCTTCAGCGCATGACCGAAGTGAATTGCGCGGTTGGACAGGCCGCGGGCGCGCGCAAATTTGATGTAGTCGGTGCGCAGCACCTCCAGCATCTCGGCGCGAACCAGCCGCATGATCAGCGTGAGTTGAAAGATGGCCAGTGTCACAGCGGGCAGCACGATGTGGTGCCAGCCCTTGAGCGTCAGCAAGCCACTGCTCCAGAAGCCCATCTGCACCACCTCACCGCGTCCAAAACTGGGGAACCAGCCGAGCCCAACCGCAAAAACCAGGATCAACAGGATACCGATCAAAAAGGTCGGCAGCGACACGCCGAGCAGTGACACCGTCATCAGCAACTGGCTGAAAAATGTGCCCCGACGCAAGGCCGCATAAACACCCATGGGCACACCGATCAGCAGCGCAATCAGGGCCGCCACCATCGCAAGCTCCAGCGTGGCCGGAAAGCGTTCAGCAATCAGGCGCGACACCTTGGCGCCCTGACGCAGGCTCAATCCGAACTCGCCTTGCACGGCGTTGACCAGAAAGTGGCCGAACTGCACGAAAAAAGGCTTGTCCAGCCCCAAATCAGCGCGGAGCTGACGGATCTGGTCGGGCTGCGCGTCCTGCCCAAGCAAAAACACCACAGGGTCGCCCACGTACTGGAACAGCATGAAAGCCAGAAAAGCCACCGTGACCATCACGATCACAGCCTGGAACAGGCGACGGAGAATAAATGCGAACATCGTGCAGGTTTTTTAATCGAGAACCGATGCTAGCAGAGCACGCAACGTGCCAACATCGGGTTTCCTTTAGGTTTAAAGATATTATTTTGTGTCCAAAAAAAGAGCCCCAGAGGGCTCTTTTTGATTTCTCGCGGACCCAGGCCAATCAGTTGACCTTGATGACTCGCCAGTCCAGCCGATTGTCGGCCCGGTGTGTCACGTCGATATTTTTCTTCATGGCCCAGGGAATGATCTGGTTGTGAAGCGGCAGGTGCGACACCGTGTCATTGCTCAGTTGCAGGCCTTCGGTCAGGAAGCGGTTGCGCACCGGCAAATCGGTTTCGACCTTCACGCGGTCCACGATGATGTCCATGCGCGGGTTGCTGTAACGGCCGACGTTGTAGTTGCCGTCGCCACCCGTGCCGAGGCTGCGCGTCAGCGACTGCAGGCTGTACAGCGCGTCAAAGGTCGGCACGCCCCAGCCCAGCATGTAGATACTGGCCTCAAAGCGCTGGATCATCGGGAAGTAGGTCACCAGTGGCAAGGTGCGCAGCTTGGCCTTGACGCCGATGCGCGACCACATCGCCGTGACCGCCTGGCAGATTTCCTCGTCGTTGATGTAGCGGTTGTTCGGGCAGGCGAAATCCACCTCGAAACCATTGGGGTAGCCGGCGTCGGCCAGCAGCTTCTTGGAAGCCTCGGGGTCATACGGGAAGCGCTTGTGCACGCCTTCGGTCCAGCCGTTGACCTGCGGCGCCACGATGGTGCCGGTCGCCTGGCCCAGGCCGCGCAGCGTCACGCGCACGATGCTGTTGATGTCGATGGCCTGGTACAGCGCCATGCGCACGCGCTGGTCTTTCAGCGGGTTCTTGCCTTTGACGTTGGAGCCGGGCAACTCGTCGCGAAACTGGTCCATGCCGAAGAAGATGGTCCGGCTTTCGATGCCGTCGATCACCTTGAGATTGGCATTGCCACGCAGACGCGTCATATCCTGCGGGCTCGGGTCCAGCACCAAATCGACTTCTCCGGACAGCAACGCGGCCACGCGCGTCGCTTCGGACTTGATCGGGGTGTAGATGATTTCCGTCACATTCGAAGGGGTGGTGCCCCAGTAGTTCGGGTTCTTGACAAGCACCAGCTTCTGGTCGGGCTGCCATTCCTTGACCATGAACTGGCCGGTTCCCATGGCGTTGCGGTGCGCGTAGGTTTCATCCTTGGCGCGGATATCCTTGGGCTCAACGGATTTGTTTTTTTCCGCCCAGGCCTTGCTCATGATGCGCAGCTCGGTCAACTGGCTCAGTAGCACCGGGTTCGGGCCTTTCATCATGAAGTCAACGGTGCTGTCGTTGACCTTGACCACTCTGTCAATGCCCTGGGTGTAGACCGCGTAATTGGAGGTCTTGGCCATGGCACGAGTGATGGAATACACCACGTCATCGGCCGTGAACGGCGTGCCGTCGCTGAACTTCACGCCGGAGCGCAGGGTGAAACGTACTTGAGTTGGCGACACATCGCGCCAGGCGGTTGCCAGCTGGGCTTCGGGCTTGAAGGTCTGGCTGTTGTAATAAACCAGCGAATCGTAAATCGCGGCGTGCACGCCATTACCCAAGGCATTGTTCTGGGAATGGATGTCCAGCGTGGGAATGTCGCTGGCACTGGACCATTTGAAAGGTTTGGCTTGTAACGCCGGTGCGGCAGCAAACACCGCAAGGGCGGCCGCAGACCAGGCAAGCTGTTTGAATTTCATGAAAACTCCTCGTCAATTGAAAGACCGCTACTATGCAATAAGCGGGCCGGGACGGCATCAGGGCTTTCCTTCACTAACTGCTGCGCTGCAGCTACTTCATGCGCCCGAAAGTCCCCACGGTGACAGGTCCGTACCAGGCTTGGGTCGTGCTGCGGGTGTTGTCGCTGTCGGTCATGATGCCGATGCCCACAAGCGCCCCGGGCGCCTCGCCAAAGGCCTTTTCATAGTCGGCGCGGATGTTGCGCTCGTAGTCCACCCACTGGCGCAGCTTGCCGGTGCCGGACTCCACCACCAGTTTGCGTATGCGGTCGGTGCGCGGGTTGACAATGACGCTGCCTGGCTGGCGCGTGTTGCACCACACATACATCAAGGTGGCGTAGGGCATCTCCTCCCCTGTCAGCGCGCGCGCCAGTTCGGACAGCATGGCGTTTTTACCGGAGAACTTGCTGCGGTCACCTTCAAAAGCCAGCACAATTCGCACCGGCGAATCGTCCATCTCGCGCAAGGCCATGTCGGCTTGGGCGATCAGCTCTGGCACTTTCCATGAAAACCGAACACTGCGCAGTTCGTCAGGCTCAATGCGCACCACTTGGCGCACTATGCTGGCGGAAGCTGTCGAATTAGCCGACATGGCGTCACGCCCATCCTTGCGAACGTAGCTGAACTGGCTGGGCTGCTTGCCCGGCAGTTTGTAGTGCTGCCAGGCCGGGCCGTCAGGCACCGCACTGGATGCGAGGGTCCACGGCGTGGCCGCCAAGCCTGCCGTAGCCGGCCCCTCGGGCAAGTCGGGCGGCGACGCACAGGCTGCCAGCAGCATCAAGGCAGCTGCGGTCAACACGGTTGCTATTGCCCTGTAAAACATTGGCGTGCCTGGTTGGAGCCTGTTCACACTACTTATGCAAGTGCGAACGGGGTTAAAACAATGCCGCGAGTATAGGCAGCGCTGTTGAAAATCACCTACCCACCTTTTGGGTCTGTGCTGCAAGGCGGCGCGAAGCTACGGAAAACCTTCAGGCAAGAAAAAAGGTCCAGACCTTGCGATCTGGACCTGTAAATCCACCCTTTCAGGGATGGAGGAGACAACCATTGCATGAAAACATTTGCATGTTCGTGCGATGATTTCAGTATAGCGGAGGCATGTTGCACCGCAGCAATAATCTGTTGTGAAAAATGAACATTTACAGCGTTTTATCCAAATATTTCTGGTTTTAAAGGATAGCGATTTATGCAATGCACAGTGAGCTGGACCGGCCCAAACACTTCAACTGGCACAACCGGCACGCCGGCGTCGGCAATGCGTTTTCTGGCCACCACCGGCAGTGGCCACACCTTGGTCATGGACGGCGCGCCGGATGCCGCCAAACCGGAAAACGGCGGCGCCAACCTTGCGCCACGTCCCATGGAAACCGTGCTGGCGGGAACTGGCGGCTGCACCGCCTATGACGTGGTGCTGATCCTCAAGCGCGGGCGCCACGATGTGCGCGGCTGCACGGTCCAGCTCAACTCCGAACGGGCAGAAACCGATCCCAAGGTATTTACCCGCATCCAGATGCACTTTGTGGTCACCGGGCGCGGCATTCCGGCCAGCGCCGTGGAACGCGCGATTGCCATGAGCCACGACAAATACTGCTCGGCCACCATCATGCTGGGCAAGACCGCCGACATCACCACGAGTTTTGAGCTGGTCGAAGCCTGATTTCAAGTCCAATTGGCTTTCAGCCCATATCCAACAAGCATGGACAGCTATCGAAAGAGGAGCGGCTCGCCTCAGATGTAATGCGCCGTGGTCGTCATGACTTTGGCCGACGCCCGCATCAAGGCCTTCACGGGCGCGGGCAGGTCGAAGCCGCCAGCACCCTGCGCCTCCTGGGCATGGCGCGCCTCATCGTCCTTCATCTGCGCCACGATGGCGCGTGAAGCGTGATCGCCCTGAGGCAGGCGTTCCAGGTGGCGGGCCAGGTGCGATTCCACCTGACGCTCGGTTTCCATCACGAAGCCCAGGCTGACCCTGTCACCCAGCCGTCCGGCCAGCAAGCCCAGCCCAAAAGCGCCTGCGTACCAGAGCGGGTTGAGCAGCGAAGGCCGGGCGCCCAGTTCCTCAAGCCGTTCGCGGGTCCAGGCCAGATGGTCGCCCTCCTCCTTGCTGGCCTCGATGAAATGCTGGCGCAGCAGCGGGTTTTGCGTACTCAGCGCCTGTGAGGCATACAGCGCCTGGGCACACACCTCGCCGACATGGTTGACACGCATCAACGCGCCGGCCAGTGCCTTGTCTGCGCCGGAAAGCTCCGACGTTTGTCCTGGCACAGTGGGGCAGCTCCGGCTCGCATGCGGTTTTGCGAAAAGCGTGCGCAGGGCGCTGTCAGCGGCGTTGATCAGGGTGTCCATGGCGTGTCTACTTCTTGGCGGGTTCAGAAAGGGCAAACAACAGTTTATCCACCAGGATCTCCAGTCTGCGCATGCGTTCAGCAAGGGCTGCATCGGCCAAGGGGTTTTTCCCCGTGGCGCTGGAGTCTGGCGCAGCGTCTGCAGCGTGATTCCAGGGTACCAAGCGGGCCACCTCGTGGCCGCGTCGGGTGATGGCAAACACCTCGCCGCGCTCAACTGCGGCAATCACCCGGGAAAAGTTCTGGTTGGCCTCCCGCAGGGAGATCGATTGGTGAGACATCAAGTGACAACCAAGGTTAAAGATCACACAAAGGTTTGGGCGGCTGCCGCGATCAATGTACTACACTTTGTAGTACTTATTAAAGACCAAGCGCCTCATGGCTGCTTGCCCACTCCCGCAAAAAGATTTGTTGCAGGTGTGCAACGGAAATGTATTTAGCAGGCTAATTCCTTTGCGAAAGCTTCCGGCCTCTGGTGCAATACGTATAACTTCCTAAATGGAGGTTGGCCCGGGGATCCAAAATCCTGGAGCCCTATGTTTAACCTTGGAGAAACTCGCAATGAAAAAATCCCTAGTTGCTCTGGCTGCATTCGCGGCTGTTGGCGCTTTCGCTCAGTCTTCTGTGACCCTGTCCGGCAACGTCAAAGGCGGTATTGCACATACCAAATACTCCGGCGCTCCTGCGGGCAATGGCAATGGCCTGTCCATTGCTGACGGTTCTTCGCGTTTCATCATCGGTGGCACTGAAGACCTCGGTGGCGGCCTGAAAGCTGTTTTCCAGCTCGACACCCGTGTCCGCGTTGACGACAACGGCGGCGCGCCCACTTCCAGCCCCCTGGGTGGCGGCAACACCTTCGTCGGCTTGAGCGGCGGCCTGGGCATGATCCAGTTGGGCAAGCTCGACACTCACTACTGCCTAGGCTCTGACTCGCACGGCGCTCGCGCTACTGCTCTGCAAGCTTCCAGCTGCGCACTGCTCGGTTTTGTGAACGGCGGCGTCAACGCGATTGCCAACACCAGCCGTTCGCAGAACGTCGTTCGTTACACCTCGCCTAACTTCTCTGGTTTCCAGGCTCAGGCGAACTACAGCACCAGCTTCGCTGGCTCTGAAGGCGCCGTTGGCGAAGCAGGCAAAGGCCGCGCAATGCAGCTGGGCCTGAACTACGGCAACGGCCCTCTGAAGGCTGGCGTGTCTCTCTGGGATGCCAAGACCGAAAGCCGCGTCCTTGGCGCAACGCGTGGTGACCAGGAAGCCGGTACTGCGTTCGTCGACTGGAACTTCGGTGTTGCCACCGTTGGCCTGACCTTTGACCGCTCCGAAATCGACCGTGGCCTCATCGGCGGCGCTTCTTCTGAAAGCCGTCGCAGTGCATTCTCCATCCCTGTGACCGTGCCGCTTGGTGCTGGCACCTTCCTGGTGACGTACACCAAAGCACAAAGGGTCAAGCTGAATGGCACGACCGTTGCTAACACTGGCGCCAAGATGATGTCGGTGGGCTACGACTACGCCTTGTCCAAGCGCACTTCGCTGGGTGTGTCTTACGCCCGCATCAACAACGAGTCCGCAGCCGGTTACAACCTGTACACCCAAGCTGCTCTGAACGGTACGCCTAACAACGCCGTCGGCCAAGATGCCAGCCAGCTGTACCTCGGCGTTCGCCACGCTTTCTAATCCCACGCTGGCTTAAGCCAGCTTGAGATTCAAAGCTCAAAAGCCGCCAAGTCTTCGGACCTGGCGGCTTTTTTATTTTTGAACTGCGCTTCGTACAGACGCGCCGAGACGAAGCGTTCTCGACGCGGTCTCAAACCCCACTATCATCGAAGGCAGAGAGTGACCCCATGACATTGCCCACCCGCAAAACATCTGCCCCCCGGGCGCCTGGCCTTCAACCGGCCGACTACCTTAAAAAAATCCTGACCGCACGTGTCTACGACGTGGCGGTGGAATCCGGCCTGGAACCCGCAAAAAACCTGAGCAAGCGCCTGCTCAACACGGTCTTGCTCAAGCGCGAGGACCAGCAGCCAGTGTTCAGCTTCAAGCTGCGCGGCGCGTATAACAAGATGGCGCACCTGAGCGCGGCTCAACTCAAGAAGGGCGTGATCTGCGCCTCGGCCGGCAACCATGCGCAAGGCGTGGCCCTGGGTGCGAACAAGCTTGGCACGCGCGCAGTGATCGTGATGCCGGTGACCACCCCCCAGGTCAAAGTCGATGCCGTCCGCGCACTCGGCGGCGAAGTGATTCTGCACGGCGACAGCTACTCGGACGCGCACCTGCACGCGCTCACGCTGGAGAAAAAAAACGGGATGACCTTTGTGCATCCGTTCGACGACCCGGACGTGATTGCCGGCCAGGGCACGATTGCCATGGAAATCCTGCGCCAGATCCAGACCATCGGCAAAGGCGCGCTGGACGCAGTTTTTGTCGCCATTGGCGGCGGTGGCCTGATCTCCGGCGTGGCCAATTACATCAAGGCCGTGCGCCCCGAGGTCAAAGTCATTGGCGTGCAGATGAGCGACTCGAACGCGATGGCGCTGTCGGTGGGCGCCGGAAAACGTGTCACCCTGCCCGACGTCGGCCTGTTTGCCGACGGCACGGCCGTCAAGCTGGTCGGCGAGGAAACCTTCCGCATCAGCCGCGAACTAGTCGATGAATTCATCACAGTGGACACCGACGCTGTCTGCGCCGCGATCAAGGACGTGTTCATCGACACCCGCAGCATTGTCGAGCCCTCGGGCGCCATGAGTGTGGCCGCCATCAAGCAATACGTGGCCACCCACAAGACCAAAGGCGAAACCTACGCAGCCATTCTGTGCGGCGCCAACATGAACTTCGACCGCCTGCGTTTTGTCGCCGAGCGTGCCGAGGTCGGTGAGGAACGCGAGGCGCTGTTTGCGGTGACGATTCCCGAGGAGCGCGGCAGCTTCCGCCGTTTTTGCGAGCTGATTGGCGAGTTGCCCGGCGGCCCGCGCAGCGTGACCGAGTTCAGCTACCGCATCAGCGATGCCAGCCAGGCCCATGTGTTTGTCGGTCTGACCACGCAGGGCAAGGGCGAGAGCACGAAGATCGCCAACAATTTCAGCAAACACGGCTTCAAGGCACTCGACCTGACCCACGACGAGCTGGCCAAGGAACACATCCGCCACATGGTGGGCGGCCACACGGCGCTGTCAAAAAACGAGCGGCTGCTGCGTTTTGTGTTTCCCGAGCGTCCCGGCGCGCTGATGAAATTTTTGTCCACCATGCAGCCTGGCTGGAACATCAGCTTGTTCCACTACCGCAATCAGGGCGCCGACTATGGCCGCATCCTGGTCGGGCTGCAGGTGCCCAGGACCGACAACAAGGCCTTTAAGGCCTTTCTCGACACCCTGGGCTACCCGCATGTGGAGGAGACCGATAACCCGGTCTACCGGCTGTTTCTGCAAGCCTGACCCAGCCCTGTTATGACTGCAGCAATGGACGGCGTGTCAGCCAACTCCTCGTGCTCCCGCTGCGGCGTCGGTTTCCGCTGTGGCATGGTCGGCGGGGACAGTGAATGCTGGTGCGTCAAACTGCCCCACATCATGCCGGTGCCTTCCGGGCCTCCATCTACAACCGGCGCGCCGGGAGCTTCCTGCTTCTGCCCCGCCTGCCTCCAACAAATCACCGATGACCGACAACACAGCCCTTCTCCTGCCCGCGATTGAAGCCACCGCCGACGCCGCATTGGCGGCGCGGCTGCAACACCTTATCGACCACAAAACCAAGCCCCTGGGTGCACTCGGCCAGCTGGAAACACTCGCGTTGCAGCTTGGTTTGATCCAGCGTAGCGAGACCATCCGCTTCTATGCACCGCAGATGGTGGTGTTCGCCGCCGACCACGGCATCGCCAGCGAAGGGGTGTCGGCCTTCCCGCAGGCTGTGACGCTGCAGATGGTCGGCAACATGCTGGCCGGCGGCGCGGCCATCAATGTGTTTGCGCGTCAGCACGGGTTTGCGCTGCAGGTGGTGGATGCCGGCGTGGCCGCCGAGCTGGCCGCTCACCCGCAACTGCTGCAACGCAAAATCGGAGCAGGCACCGCCAACCTCTGCGCAGGCCCCGCGATGTCGTCGGCGCAGGCGGTGCAAGCCATACACGCCGGTATGGCGGTGGTAAAAGATTTGCCCGGCAATGTGGTTGCCTTCGGCGAGATGGGCATCGCCAACACCTCGCCCGCCGCGCTGCTGCTGGCCCGGCTGGCCCGGCTGCCGATCAGCGAGGTGGTCGGACGCGGCACCGGACTCGACGATGCACAACTGGTCCACAAGCGGTCCGTGCTCACGCGGGCGCTCGCCCACCACGCTGATGTGCAGGAGCCGCTGGCGGTGCTGGCGGCGCTGGGCGGCTTCGAAATCGCCATGATGGCCGGCGCCATGCTGCAAGCCGCCAGCGAGCGCCGCGTGGTGCTGGTCGATGGGTTCATCGCCGGCGCCGCCGCCTTGGTTGCGTGCGCCCTGCTGCCCGCAGCGAAGGACTATCTGGTGTTTTGCCACTGCTCGGCCGAGCGCGGCCACCACCTGCTGCTGGCACACCTGCAGGCCACACCGCTGCTGAACCTCGACATGCGCCTCGGCGAAGGCACGGGCGCGCTTCTGGCCTGGCCGCTGCTGCAGTCGGCGTCGCTGTTTCTGGCCGAGATGGCGAGTTTTGATTCGGCCGGAGTCAGCGGAAAAACGGAGATATAGGCGTCGTGGCCGGTTTAGTGATGTCCCCCTTCCTGCGTTGTCATCCCGGACTCGATCCGGGATCCATGCAGCATGTACCAACAGGCGCAGTGATCCAGCATGGATTGCGGGTCAAGCCCGCAATGACAACTCCGACCAGTGCCACGCCATGAGCCAGTTCCTGCGTCATTTCCTGCTCGCCGTGCAGTTTTTCACCCGCATTCCGGTGACCGGCGCGCTGGCAGCCTGGGTCGGCTACAGCCCGACCATGCTGCGTGCCAGCGCCGCGCATTTCCCCGGCATTGGCTGGCTGGTCGGCGCTGTCGCGGCGGCCGTCTATGCCCTGCTGATGGTGCTGCTGCCCCTGAGCCTGTTCACACCGCTGGTGGCTGCTGCGCTTTCCACTGTCGCCACGGTGCTGCTGACTGGCGCCTTCCATGAGGACGGCCTGGCCGACGTCAGCGACGGCCTCGGCGGCAGCGGCGATGCGCCGCGCGCGCTGGAGATCATGAAGGACTCGCGTGTCGGCGCTTTCGGCGCGCTGGCACTGGTGCTGGTGCTGGGCTGCAAGCTGGCACTGATCGCACTGCTGGGCTCCGTTGAAACCGAGCTTCGGGACAGTGAGGAAGCCGCGCTGGCGCATGATCCCTGGCTGGTACCCGCTGCGCTGTTTGCCGCCCACGTCGTCTCGCGCGGCTTGCCCCTGCTCTTGATTCGAGTGCTGCCGCATGTGGGCGACACCGCCACGTCCAAGTCCAAACCGCTGGCCGACCAGATCAGCATGGGCAGCCTAGCCGCCGCTTTTTTGTGGTGTTTCATGGCCCTGGCCCTTGCCAGTTATGTGCTGGACGCTATTGCATTGATAGCAGCTTGCAGCTTTTCCGTGATCGCGCTGCTGTGGATGGGGCGGCTGTTCACGCGGCGTCTGCAGGGCTTCACTGGAGATTGCCTGGGTGCCACGCAGCAGGTCTGCGAAATCGCCTTTTACCTCGGCCTGGCCATCGGTTTGGCATGAAACTCTGGCTGGTTCGTCACGCCCAGGTGCTGTTCACGCCCGGAACCTGCTACGGCGCACTGGATGTGCCGGCCGGCCCCGAGGTGACGCTGGCATGCGCCCACGCCCTGGCCGCAGTGTTGCCGGCGGGCGCCTGCATCAGCACCTCTCCGCTACAAAGATGCGAGCAGCTTACACGGGCGCTGATTGGACTGCGGCCGGATTTGATCTGTAAAACCGACGCCCGCCTGCAGGAAATGAACTTTGGCACCTGGGAAGGCCGGCCCTGGGCTGACATTGCGCGCAGCGAGTTCGACGACTGGACCGCCAATTTTGCCGATCATGCGGTAGGCAGTCACGGCGAAAGCGTCGGCGGGGTCATGGCGCGTGTGGCTCAGGCTTTTGACGAGTTGCCCAACGCGCCCGATCACGTCTGGATCACCCACGCCGGCATCATCCGCGCGGTACAGCTGCTGGCAAGCGGTGTGCGCCAGATCAGCCGCGCTGACCAGTGGCCGCAGGACGGTGTGGCCTGCGGGCAATGGCGCACACTTGAGCTATCGTTGGACAAACCCTCCGCAAGGTAGGGCCTATTCACACTATGGATGCAAAATGCGTTGCGAGTCAAAAAGGTCATGCGCGAGGCGCAAAATGCAGCCGGGTTGACGCCCGGCAAGGCTTTGCAACGCTGCGCATGGCCTTTTTGGCCGCAACCCGAAGGGAACATGGCTAAAACGGCACCACTCGTTGTTGCACTCCTAGCTCAGCCGCCCAGGCTGAGCGTCGTCGCGCGCCTAGATTGGTGCCGTTTTAACCATGTTCGCACTTGCATCCATAGTGTGAATAGGCCCTAACATGGCAGCAACGCTCGACGGACAACTGGTGGTGGCGATCTCATCACGCGCACTGTTCGACTTTGAAGAAGAAAACCGCGTGTTCGAGGACGGCAAGGTCCAGCCGCCGGTGCCCGGCACCAAGAAGGATGCGGCCTACATGCAGCTGCAACTCGATCGGCTCGACGTGCCGGCCAAACCCGGCGTGGCTTTTTCGCTGGTCAAAAAGCTGCTGGCCTTCAATGACGCGCCCGACAACCTGGATGAAGAGCTGGCCCCCACGCTCGTCGCTTCGCGTACTTCGCTGCCCCCCGAGGGGGCTGATTTTCCTAGGGGCGGCCCGTCGGAAAATCCTGCACCCGCCGGCACTTCGAAACTGGCCCAGCGCGTCGAGGTCGTGATCCTCTCGCGCAATGACCCGGTCTCCGGCATGCGGGTGTTCCGCTCGGCCCAGCACTACGGGCTGAACATCCAGCGCGGCACCTTCAACCGCGGCGAGGCACCCTGGCGCTACCTCAAGCCACTGCACGCCAACCTGTTTCTTTCAGCCCACCTGAGCGATGTGCGCGACGCGCTGGCAGCCGGTGTGCCAGCCGCGCAGGTCTACCCGCAGTCGGCGCATGCCAGCGACAAACACCCCAACGAGGTGCGTATCGCCTTTGACGGCGACGCGGTGATTTTTTCGGACGAGGCCGAACGCGTGTTTCAGTCGCACGGTCTGTCGGCCTTCCAGGCGCACGAACGCGCCAAGGCCGCGCAACCGCTGCTGGCCGGGCCCTTCAAGCCGCTGCTCGAAGCGCTGCACCGGCTGCAGCAAGTCGGCACTTCACACATGCGCATACGCACGGCGCTGGTGACGGCACGCAGCGCGCCGGCGCACGAGCGAGCCATCCGCACACTGATGGACTGGAACATCGAGGTCGATGAAGCGATGTTTCTCGGTGGCCTGGCCAAGGGCGAGTTTTTGCGCGAGTTTGAACCCGACTTCTTCTTCGACGACCAAACCGGCCATGTCGATTCAGCGTCACAGCATGTGCCTTCGGGCCATGTGGTCAGCGGCGTCTCCAACCAGTTGTCCTGAGACGCCAGTGCCAATGCGATGTCATTGCGGACTCGATCCGCAATCCATGCCGGCGGACCAACAGCTTAGCTGGTGCATGCGACATGGATCCCGGGTCACGCCCGGGATGACAGATAAAACCTAACGCCCCTCGAACCGGGCCGGCCGCTTTTCCACAAACGAACGCACGCCTTCCGCCGCATCTTCACTGCGCGACAGCCCCTGCTGCACCGTGATGAAATCCTGCATGGCGGCCAGTGGGCCGTGTTCGACCGCCTTGAGCGCGTTGTTGCGCGTGGCCACCACCGCCAGCGGCGCCTGGGCGGCAATCACGTCGGCAATGCGCAAGGCCTCGTCCAGTACCTGCCCGGCGGGAACCACCTTCTGCACAAAATTCAGCCGCAGTGCTTCAGTGCTGCCGAACTCGTCGCCGGTCAGCAGATGCAGCAGCGCATTGCCCAGGCCGGCGCGTTCGGCCATGCGCAGGGTCGCGCCGCCGGTGGCCATGATGCCGCGCTTGACCTCCAGTTGCGAGAAGCGGCAGTTATCCGCCGCCACCACAATGTCAGCAGCCAGCATCAGCTCAATGCCCAGCGTGTAGGTGATGCCCTGCACCGCCACCACCATGGGTTTGCTGCGGCGTCGGTAGCCATCCATGCCGAGGTTCAATGGATCGACCAGGCCCAGCGGCACGGCTTTTTCGCCGCGCTGCATCAGCGGCGCAATCGTCGGCAGGTCCAGCCCGGCGGTGAAGTGCTCACCCAGCGCGTGCAACACACCGACGCGCAGCGCCGGGTCGTCGTCAAGACGCGTGTAGGCCTGGCCGAGTTCACGGAACATCTTCGGCGTGAAGCCATTGCGCTTGGCAGGGCGGTTGATGGCGATCAGCAGCAGCGGGCCTTGCACGGTGCAGTCGATGCTGCCCTCGGCGGGCGCAAGCGAAGGAGGTGTGTTCATGGAACCATCCTAGCGCTACCGCCTCCCACAGCGCATCGCCCGCGCGACAGCCTGCCGCCGCACTACACTGGTTCACTCCCGCTCAAGAAGGACAGCACCCATGGTCACGACACCTCCCGCCGCCGCCGTGTCCGGCAAATTCGCCGCCTTCAAGGACTTCTGCCGCAAAACCTGGGCGCTGACGCGGCCCTACTTTCAGTCCGAAGAAAAGTGGAAGGCCCGCGGCTTGTTGCTGGCCATCGTGCTGCTCAACCTGGCTGCGGTCTACATGCTGGTATTGCTCAACGAGTGGAACCGGGTCTTCTACGACGCGGTGCAGGAGAAAAACCAGCCGGTGTTCTGGGAGCAACTGGGCCGTTTCACCTACCTGGCCTTTGCCTTCATCATCATCGCGGTCTACCGCTTTTACCTGACGCAGTTGCTGGAGATTCGCTGGCGCGCCTGGATGACCGCGCACTACCTGCAGCGCTGGCTGGCCAACCACGCTTTCTACCAGATGGAGCTGGCCCGGTATGCGGCTTCGGGCGCGCAGCCGGCCACACCGGACAACCCGGACCAGCGTATCCAGGAAGACCTGAACCTGTTCACCACCTACACCATCTCGCTGAGCATGGGCCTGCTCAACGCCGTGGTCACGCTGCTGAGTTTCGTCGGCATCCTGTGGAGCCTGTCGGGGCCGTTTGCCTTCACGCTGGGCGGCAACAGCTTCAACATTCCCGGCTTCATGGTCTGGATGGCGGTGCTCTACTGCACGGTCGGCAGCATCATCACGCACTACATCGGGCGACCGCAGATCCGGCTTAATTTCCTGCAACAGCGCTACGAGGCCGACTTTCGCCACCACCTGATGCGCGTGCGCGAGTACAGCGAATCGATTGCGCTGGACAAAGGCGAGGCGGTCGAACGGGTGCAACTGGACAGCCGCTTTTCGACGGTGCTGACCAACTACCTTACGCTGATCAAGAAGCAGAAAAACCTGATCTGGTTCACCAACTTCTTCGGCCAGGCAGCGGTGGTATTTCCCTTCATCGTCGCAGCACCGCGTTTTTTCGGCGGCGCCATCCAGCTCGGGCAACTGATGCAGATCGCGTCCGCTTTCGGCCGGGTTCAGGACTCACTGAGCTGGTTTGTCGACAATTACAGCAGTCTGGCGGCCTGGCGCGCCACGACCGACCGGCTGACCAGCTTTGAAGACAGTTTTAGGGCGCTAGCCCACGCACAGCAAGAGCAAGCAGCTATTAATTCAGTAGCAGTCCGGACCTCATCCGGGTCACTGGACACCCAGGATCTGACGCTGGCCCTGCCGACTGGCAGCGTGCTGCTGGCCGGTCTGACGCTGCACGCCGAAGCCGGCGACACAGTGCTGATCAAGGGCCCATCGGGCAGCGGCAAGTCCACCTTGTTCCGGGCGCTGGCGGGCATCTGGCCCTTCAGCCGCGGCCGCACCGTGCTGCCGGCCAACACCATGTTCATCCCGCAGCGCCCTTATTTCCCCAATGGCAGCCTGCGCGACGCTTTGGCCTACCCGCAGCCGGCCGGCAGCTACAGCGACAAGGCCCTGCGTCAGGCGCTGCATGACGCCCTGCTGCCGCAGCTCCGTGATCGGCTCGACGACGAGGACGCCTGGAGCCAGAAACTGTCGGGCGGCGAGCAGCAGCGCCTGGCGATTGCACGCGTGCTTCTGAAAAAGCCGTCATGGGTGTTCGCCGACGAGGCCACCAGCGCGCTCGACGAGGCTGCCGAAAAAACCCTCTACGAACGGCTGGTGGCGCAGGTCAGGCAGGCGGGCGGCGCGCTGGTGTCCATCGCGCACCGGCCGGCGGTTGCGGCTTTTCATGACAAGCAGTGGGAACTGGAAAAGCTGCCCGAAGGCGCGCCCGCGCTTTACGAGCTGCGGGAGACCCGACGCTGATCAGCGCGCGCGCAAGGTCGCAGCGTAAGCTGTGAACCCGCGCGCGCGCAACTCGCAAGCCGGACACGTAGCGCAGCCATAGCCCCAGGCCTGGCGGTGTTCGCGGTCGCCCAAATAGCAGGTGTGGGTGTGTTCGATGATCAAGTCCACCAGCGCCTGGCCGCCCAGGGTTTCGGCCATGGCCCAAGTGGCGGCCTTGTCTATCCACATCAGTGGCGTGTCGATCAGAAAGCGTTTGTCCATGCCCAGCGACAGCGCCAGTTGCATGGCCTTCATGGTGTCGTCGCGGCAATCGGGGTAGCCTGAAAAATCGGTCTCACAAACACCGGTCACCAGCACCTGCAAGCCGCGCCGGTAGGCCAGCGCCGCGGCCAGTGTCAGGAACAGCAGGTTGCGCCCCGGCACAAACGTGTTGGGCAGGCCCGAGCTTTCCATCTTGAACACCATGTCGCGTGTCAGCGAGGTCTCGCTGACCTGGCCCAGCACCGCCAGGTCCAGCACATGGTCCTCACCCAGCCTTGTGGCCCACTGCGGAAACTGCGCACGCATTTGCTGCAGCACCACCAGCCGCGCCTGCAGCTCCACGCTGTGGCGCTGGCCATAGTCAAAACCTACGGTTTCGACGCGCTCGTAGTTGGACAAGGCTTGGGCCAGACAGGTGGTGGAGTCCTGGCCTCCTGAAAAAAGAACAAGGGCGGTGGTGTGCATGGGCGGAAAATCGGGTGGCAAGAAAGCGGCTATTGTGCCTCGCACAGCCTCCAACCCAGCAGGGCCAGAGTCCCTAGAAGCGGTAGTTGGCCGACAGCGAAAGCACGTAATTGCGCCCCGCCGCCGGTTCAAAATAACGTCCAATGCCCTCGTTGACGATGACCGAGCCGGCATACTTGCGGTCTGTCAGGTTGTCGACACGCGCTGTCGCAACGATGTTCCAGCGGTCCAGCGCCAGCACATAGCCGACATGCGCGCCCAGGGTCACAAAAGATGCCGCCGCATCACTGTTGACATCGTTGACGGCGACGCTGCCGAGATAACGCGCATCAACACCTGTGCGCCAGCCGGTCGGTGGCCGCCAGCCCATTTCGGCCGCCAGCGTATTGCGCGCGGTCCCTGGAATGCGGTTGCCAGCCGGGACCCGGCCCGCCGGACAAAGGTTGACATTGACCGGGCAGACAAAAGCATCGCGGTAGCGGGCATCCAGCAAGGTGTAGGAAAGTTGCGCCAGCCAGTGACGCGCAGGCGTGATGCTGGTCGCCAGCTCCAGCCCGCGGCGGCGCGTGGCACCTGCATTCTGGAAGGTGCTGCGGCCACCGACATTGGACTGCGTGACGATTTCGTCCTGGGTTGCGGTGTGAAAAATTGCGGCTGTCGCCTCCATGCGCGTAGCGGCACCGGGGAGGGTCCGCCATTTGACGCCGGTCTCCAAGTTGTCACTGTGGGAAGGACGCAGCGCAAAGTTAAGTCCGGTACCAAGGGAACGATAGGCCAATTCATTGAAGGTCGGCGTCTCGAAACCTCGCCCGGCCGCCGCGTACACCCGAAACTGATCCGACGGGGCATAGGTCACGCCCGCCGCCGGCAGGGTGGCGCTGTAGCGCACGCTGCCGCTGTCATTGCGATTCAGGCCAACAATGTATTTGTCGTCCGAGTTGAAGCGCACAACACTGTGTCGCACACCGGCGTTGACGGTCCAGCGCGCATCCGGTTTCCAGGTGGCCTGAACATAGGGGTCGAGGCTGGTGACCCGGTTGTCTTCCTCGCGCCGCAGAGCGCCCTGCACACCGAGCGTGCTGCCCTGGAAGTTTTGCCAGCCGCGCCGCGTTTCGTTCATCGTGTCGTAGGCCAGGCCGCCGACAATCTCCAGCGGACGCTGTGCCAGCGCCGTGCGTGTGGTCCAGCGCGCATCGAGACCGCCGTAACTGCGCGCCAGACCGATCACGCCGCCGGGGTGCAAGGGGTTGGCCTGCACGCCCGTTGGAATCGCCTGAAATTGTGTGGTGGCCCGCTCGCCGCCATAAACCATCAGGCGCAACTGGTTGTCGCCGTCCACACGCTGCTCATACACCGCACCGACCTGGCTCTGGCGCACGGTTTTGCGGGTATTGAAGGTGGTCGCCGAGACATCGGCACTGCGCGGCGCGGCGTCAAACTGCGCGCGGCTCAAGCCCAAGGGGTCGTCAGCCCGCATCGACAGTGTATTGGCCAACAAGATCAACTTGCGGTCGTCGCCCAGCGCCCAGTCCAGCCGCACATTGGCGCCTTCGCGCTCGGCGGCGCTGTGTTCGCGAAAGCCATTCGTGCTCAAACGCCCGGCGCTGAGCACATAACCGAGCGCACCCGCAGAGCCACTGGCCTTGATGTCGGCACGCCGCAGGCCGTACGAGCCGGCGGCCACACTGCTGCTCAGTACCGGGCTGCCCTGCCCTTCTTCGGTGAATACCTGCATGACACCACCCGACGAATTGCCGTATAGCACTGAAAACGGGCCGCGCAGAATTTCCAGCCGGCCGACCGAGGCCAGGTCAATGTGCGAGAGCTGGCCCTGGCCATCTGGCATGGTCGCCGGGATACCGTCCACATACAGACGCACGCCGCGCACGCCGAAGGTCGCGCGCGCACCAAAGCCGCGCACCGACAACTGCATGTCCTGCGCCTGGTTCAGCCGGTCCCGCGCCAGCAGGCCGGGCACCAGTGCCAGGCTTTCCGACAGATTGACCTGCGCCCGGCCATCGCCACGGATACGCTCGCCGTCCAGCACATCGACAGACGCAGGGACCTCGAAAGGCGGCACTTCGGTCCGGGTGGCGGTGACGTTGATGGGCGCCAGCGTCTGGGCCGAAGCCGGAATACCCAGCAAATAGGCGAGGGCCAGGGCGGCCGCCAGGAAAGAAGGATGGTGTGAGGGAAGTTTCATGGGGATGTCGGGCAAATAAAATAACTGCCTCAGCATACTGGCTGTCGGCCATCCGTGCAGTAGGCGCTTTCCCGTTTTTGGGCATGGCCTGCCCTTTCGGTGAAAATGACGGTCAACTCCTCCACTTCTTCCTTTGAGCTCACTATGAACATCGACAAAGACACCGCCGTCAGCCTGCGCTTCAAGGTCGCCGACCTGGACGGCAAACTCATCGAGGACAGCAAGACACCCATGGTCTACCTGCATGGCGGCTACGGCAACACGCTGCCCAAGATCGAGGAAGCGCTGGCTGGCAAGACGACCGGCTACCAGACCACGCTGGAGCTGCAGCCGCAGGACGCCTTTGGACTGCGCGATGAAAGCCTGGTCCAGACCATCCCGAAAAAACAATTTCCGCCCGGTATCAAGGTCGGCGGCCAGCTTGAGGGCCGCGGGGAGGACGGCAAGTCCATCGTGTTCAACGTGATGAAGATCAAGGGCGACACGGTGCTGCTCGACGGCAACCACCCGCTGGCCGGCAAGGCCTTGCGCTTCACTCTGGCCGTGACCGATGTGCGCGCCGCCAGCGCCGAAGAGATTGCTCACCGCCATGTGCATGGTGAACACGGGCATCACCACTGACCATATGGCGGCCACGCCGGGCGGGCAGGCGCGACTTATAAATAAAAAATGCTCTCAGCCCATATCGGACAAGCGTAAGCAGCTACTTTTTTAATAGCAATTGTGCTGCATGTCCCGCCTGCGCACCCAGCAGTTGCCGGAAATGTTGCACCATGCGCTCCGGTTCGGCTTTCAGCCCGGTGAACAACTCGAACGCGCCCACGGCCTGCCCCACGGCCATGGCGCCACCGTCCACAGTGGAGCAACCGGCAGCACGTGCCGCCTTCAGCAAGCCGGTGTGAAGCGGGAAATAGACGATCTCGGACACCCAGATCGAGGGCCGCAGCAACGTAGCCGCAATCGGCATGCCCGGCAACTTGTCCATGCCTGTGGGTGTGGCATGGATCAGGCCCGTCGCGCCTGCCAGGGCCTGCGCAGCATCGCCCAGCGCGATCACGCGGTCGCCAAAGCGGGTCTTCAGTGCTTCGGCGAGCGCGCATGCACGCGCCAGATCGGTATCCACCACACGCAATTGCGCGGTGCCCAGGCGCATCACCGCGTCCGCAATCGCCGAGCCGGCGCCTCCCGCGCCTAACAGCACCACGCAAGCCAGATCGGCCTGCGGAAGCGAGCGGCGCAAGCCCCAGGCCCAACCTGATCCATCGGTGTTGTGGCCCACCATCCGGCCGCCCTGGAAAACCACGGTGTTCACGGCGCCCATGGCTTCGGCCTCAGGCGACAAGCCGTCCAGCAGCGGGAGCACCGCCTGTTTGCAAGGGTAGGTGATGTTCAGCCCCGCAAAGCCCATGGTGCGCGCCGAGGCCAGCAGGGCCGGCAGTTGTTGCAGCGGATCCGGGGTCTGGTCCAGGTCGATCAGCTGGTAATGCAGGCGCAGCCCATGATGGCGCGCTTCTTCTTCCTGCATCGCCGGCGTCAGCGAACGCTGGATGCCGGAGCCAATCAGGCCGACCAGCAGCTTGCCTGCGCTTGGTGTCATCCGCTATAGCCCGCCATCCGCGGCACCACCAGCACGAAGTCCGGCCAGACGGTACAGACGGCCAGAGCGGCGATCATCACCAGGTGAAAGGGCCAGACCTCGCGCATCAGCGGTCCCATCCGTACATCGGCGACCTTCATCATCATCAGCAGCAGCAAGCCGAACGGCGGCGTACACAGCCCGATCATGATGTTGAACACCGCCACCAGCCCGAAATGCACCGGGTCGATGCCCAACGCCACGGCCGTGGGCAGCAGCACCGGCAAAATCACCAGGATGATGGTGGAGCCTTCGAGAAAGCCGCCCAGCAACAGCAGGAACACGTTCACCAGCAGCAGGAAGCCCCATGCCGAGAGCTGCAGGCCACCCAACTGCTGGCTCAGCGACGCCGGAATGTTTTCGGAAGTGATGACGTAGTTGAAGACCAGCGCGCCCGCGATCAGCATGCCGATGGAAATGCTCATGCGGGCGCTGGACAGCAGCGCATCATAGAACTCGGACCACCGCAGCTTGTACAGCACGACGCAGATCACCAGGGCGTAAGCGGCTGCGATGCCGGCAGCCTCGGTGGGCGTGGTGATGCCGGTGTACATGCAGCCGAGCAGCAAGAGCGGCAGCACCAGCGACGGAAAGGCTTCCCGCGTGATGCGCGGCAGCTCGCGCAGGGGGACCTTTTCCTCCACGGGGAAGTTGCGCGACTTCGCCTGCCACCAGATCAGTCCCATCTGCACAGCGCCCAGCAGGATACCGGGGAGGATGCCAGCCAGGAACAGGTAGCCGATCGACGTGCCGGAAACCAGCGCATACAGGACGAGCGGAATCGACGGCGGCAGAATGGGACCAAGCACCGAGGACACCGCAGTGAGTGCCGCCGCGAATTCGGGCGTGTACTTCTTGTCGCGCGTCATCATCTCCTGCATCAGCTTGCCCGAGCCGGCCGCGTCAGCCAGCGCGCTGCCCGACATGGCGGAGAAGACAACGCTCTGCAGCACGTTCACCTGCGCCAGCCCGCCGCGGTAACGGCCGACGATTGCATTGCAGAAGATGAGCAGCCGATCGAGGATGCTGCCGTTGCTCATGATGGCCGCGGCCAGGATGAACAGCGGAATGGCGAGCAGCAGGAAGCTCTGGTTGGTGCCGTTGAGCAACTGCTCGGCGACGGTGCCGATGTCCATGCCACGCATGTAGAGATAAAGCACCGAACCGGCAATCATGGCGTGGCCCACCGGCACACCCAGCAGGCACAGCCCCAGGATGGTGTAGAGGGCGAAAGCGAAGGGACTGGCGAAGTTCATATGGCGGAAGTGGTAGCAGCGTCGGGAGCGCGGGGCGCCGGCAATGTGCCGCGGATGGCGCGCACCAGCGTGCGCAGAGCGCGCAGCAGGACGGCGACGACAAAAACGATATAAATCGAATAGGTGAAGTCCATGCGTATGCCCATGTAGGAACTTTTTTCCACCTTCATGAATGCAACGTACTCGTACGCGGGCTTGAGCGACATGCCGAAGAACACGATGACGCACAAGGCGCCCAGCCCCGCGAGCACACGCCTCCCATTCGGTCCCATCCGGTCGACGAGAATCTCGATGCGGATCTCCTCGTCGTCCTTAAGCACGAAGGCGGCCCCCCACAGCACCAGCCAGAGCCAGGCCGCGAGCGACAGCTCGGTGGTCCAGCCCACCGGCCAGTTGAAGACGTAGCGCAGGACGATCTGGATGATGAAGGCGGCAAAGATCACCGCCAGCAGGGTCGCGGCCACCGCTTCTGCAAAACGGTGGAGCTGTTTGAGAATGTGATCGATCATCGTCCCTTTCACTGACGCGCCATCCGGCACGCCTGCAAGCCATGTGATTCCGGCGCCGCCGCAGAACCGGCTTGGCCGGTCGCTGGTGGCATCCCCTGGAGAGTGAGACGGCCAAAGGCCGTTTCGGGGCCTATTTCATCGCGTTGATCTGGGCCAGCATGCCGGCCGGCCAGACCTTGGCTTCGTCGGACGCCAGGTAGACCTTTTGCGCATAGTCGCGGAAGGCATTGAGGTTGGGCACGTAAACGTCAAGCCCGCCCTTGCGGAAGCTGTCAGCCAGTTCGGCCTCGCGTTTCTGGTGCTCGGCCGTGCTCCAGGCGATGGCCTTGTCGGCAGCAGCCTGGAAGGCGCGCTGCTTCTGCGGGTTCATCGCGTTCCAGGTCTTCATGTTGACCGTGAGCAGGTCATAGGCCACCAGGTGCGAGGTCAGCACGATCTGCGACATCACTTCGTTGAACTTCATGTTCTGGACGTTGGGCAGCGGGTTGTCCTGGCCATCGACAGAACCGGTCTGCAAGCCGGTGTAGGTCTCGGCGTAGGCCATCGGCGTCGGATTGGCGCCGATCGAGCGGCCCAGCAACTGCCAGGCATCGCCGGGGGGCATGCGCAACTTCACGCCCTGCAAGTCAGCCGGGGTGTTGACCTTTTTCTTCGGCTTCAGGCCCACGTGGCGGGTGCCGAAGAACGTGGGGCCCAGGATCTTCACCTTCAGCTGGTCTTCGACCATCTTTTTCATCTGCGCCCCCTGCTCGCTGGCAAAGAACTGGTTCAGGTGGTTGGCATCGCGGAATACGTAGGCCGCGGTCAGCAGCGACCAGGCCGGCACCTGCTTGGAAATGTCCTGCGGCGCGATGTTTCCCATCTCGAGGTTGTCGCGCTGCAGCGCCACCAGCTCCGTGCCCTGGCGGAACAGCGTGGAGTTCAGGTGCATCTCGACCTTGAAATCGGCGGAGACCTCTTTGGTGAACTGGTTCATCATCTCCGCGCGGATGTCCTTGTCGGAGAAAACGGCGGCGAAGCGGATGGTGGGCGGGCTCTGCGCCCATGCCGGCAGGATGGTGCCGGCAGCGAGTGCGCCTCCAGCGCCCAGCAGTGTGCGTCGATCAATGAAATGGTTCATGGTTGTCTCCTGAGGTGTTGTGATGAAGGAACGGTGAAATCAGGGTGCCGGCGCAGCCGCCAGACTCTGGGCCAGGGCTCGAATCGCCAGCTCGTAGCCGAACGGGCCGAAGCCGCAGATGACGCCTGTGGCTGCCAGCGACACCAGCGAACTTTGATACAGTGCGTCGCGCTTGTGGATGTTGGTCACATGGACTTCGGCAATCGGCTGGTCCAGTGTCTTGAGCGCATCCAGCAGCGGGATAGAACGAAAGGACAGACCGGCCGGGTTGATGACGACGGCAGCGGCTTTCTCGCGCGCTTCCTGCACCCAGTCGACCAAAACGCCTTCATGGTTGGTCTGGCGAAACTCGCAACCCAGCCCCAACTCTCCAGCCACGCGCTGGCACAACTGCGCCACCTCTGCCAGCGTCGTGTTGCCATACAGCTGCGGCTCGCGCACGCCCAGCAGGTTGAGGTTGGGGCCGTTGAGAACGTAGATGGTGCGGCTCATGCGGCACGAATCAGGTAAATGAAATTGCAGAACAAGGCTTGTCTCCGGGGTGCGCTATCAGGGCAATTCGTTGGATTGCTGGCAATTCTGCTGGCCTGATGGGAAAATGTTTCTAAACTGGAAACACATTCCATATTACAAAATGAACCTCGCACTTGAACGCGGCCTGGCCGTGCTGGAACACCTGACCCGCTATCCGGAAGGCTTGCCGCTGTCACTGCTTGCCTCGGAGCTCGACATTCCACTCAGCGCCTGCCACCGCCTGCTCGCAGACTTGCAGCAGCGTGGGTACGTGCGCCAGGCGCGCAAACAGGGCGACTATGTGCTCACGCTCAAGATGGTGTCGCTGGGGTTGGGCTTTCTGAGCAGCGCGGGCATTGTTGATGTCGCCGAGCCGCTGCTTGAGCGGCTTGCCCAAACTTCCGGCGAGCTGGTGCGCCTGTCCATCATTGATGACGACCGCCTGACCTGGGTTGCCAAGTCGCAGGGCATGCGGCAAACCGGGCTGCGCTACGACCCCGACATGGGCATGGATGCGCGGCTGTCCTGCACGGCATCAGGTCACGCCTGGCTGATGAGCCTGAGCGACGAGCGGGCGCTGGGGCTGGTCTCGCGGCAGGGGTTCGGCCTGCCTTCGGCGTATGGCCCAAAGGCTCCGACCACCCTCAAGGCTTTGCTGGGTTTTCTGCATGCGGCGCGTGTGCGCGGCTACGCCATGATCGACGAGGTCTTCGCGCCCGGCATGGCAGCCATGGCCGCCCCAGTATGTCGTCGCAAGGAAGTGATCGGCGTGATCAGTATTGCAGGACCACGCTCACGGCTGGATAGCGCACTCATGCACGAACTCGCACCCGCGCTGCTAAGTTCGGCTGCGCAGCTTGGACCGATCAGCAACGCCTCCACCCTGTTCGGCCGACCGCCGCTGGGAAAAGGCTGAAATTACGCCGTCCCCGTCATTCGACGGTCACGCTCTTTGCAAGATTGCGCGGTTTGTCAACATCGGTGCCGCGTGCCACTGCCGTGTGATAGGCCAGCAATTGCAGTGGCACCACGTGCAGCAGCGGACTTAGGGCGCCGTAGTGCTCGGGCATGCGGATCACATGCAGGCCGTCACCGCTTGCTATTTTGGTGTCTGCATCAGCCAGCACATACAGCACGCCGCCGCGGGCGCGAACTTCCTGCATGTTGCTCTTGAGTTTTTCCACTAGGCTGTCGTTGGGCGCGACAGTGACCACCGGCATGGCGCTGGTCACCAAAGCCAGCGGGCCGTGTTTGAGCTCGCCGGCCGGGTAGGCTTCGGCGTGGATGTAGCTGATCTCTTTCAGCTTGAGGGCGCCTTCCAGCGCAATCGGGTAATGCAGCCCGCGGCCGAGAAAAAGGGCATTTTCCATCTTGGCGAAGTCTTCGGCCCAGGCAATAACCTGCGGCTCCAGCGCCAGCACCGCTTGCAGCGCGGCCGGCAGATGCCGCATGGCCTTGAGGTGGGTGGCTTCTTCTTCATCACTGAGCTTGCCTTTGCTTTGCGCCAGCGCGAGTGTCAACAGAAACAGGGCGGCCAGTTGCGTGGTGAAAGCCTTGGTGGAAGCCACGCCGATCTCGACGCCGGCGCGCGTGATGTAGGCCAGCTTGCATTCGCGCACCATCGCCGAGGTCGACACATTGCAGATGGTCAGCGTCTGGGTCATGCCCAGCGACTGCGCATGGCGCAGCGCCGCGAGGGTGTCGGCGGTTTCGCCGCTCTGGGTGATGGTGACCACCAGCGACCTGGGGTTGGGCACTGACGTACGGTAGCGGTATTCGCTGGCGACTTCCACTTGCGTCGGGATGCCTGCAATCGATTCAAGCCAGTACTTGGCCGCGCAGCCGCTGTAGTAGCTGGTGCCGCAAGCCAGGATCAGTACCGAGTCAATGTCCTTGAAGACGCGGAAGGCCTCGTCACCGAACAGCTCGGGCGTGATGCCTGTGATGCCTTCGAGCGTGTCGCCGATGGCGCGGGGCTGCTCGAAGATCTCTTTCTGCATGTAGTGACGGTACGGGCCGAGCTCGGCCGCACCGCTGTGCGCCTGCACGGTCTTGACCTCGCGCTGCACGGCCTTGTGCTCACGGTCAATGACCCAGTACTTGCCGAGCTGCATGTCCACCAGGTCACCTTCTTCCAGATACAGGATCTGGTCGGTCACGCCGGCCAGCGCCATCGCGTCGCTGGCCAGGAAGTTCTCGGTCTTGTCCTTGCCGACGCCCAGGATTAGCGGTGAGCCCGCGCGTGCGCCGACCACGCGGTGCGGCTCATCCTTGCAAAACGCGGCAATTGCGTAGGCCCCGTGCAACTGGCGCGTTGCGGCCTTGAGGGCTTCGAACAGGTCGCCGTCATACAGGCTGTCCATCAGGTGCACGATGACCTCGGTGTCTGTCTGGCTGGAAAATACATAACCCTTAGCTTGCAGCGCGGCGCGCAGCTCATCATGGTTCTCGATGATGCCGTTGTGCACCAGCGCCACCTTGCCGGGCTTGTTCGCCGCTTCGCCCGTGCCGTGGCTGAAGTGCGGGTGCGCGTTGTGCACAGCAGGCGCGCCATGTGTGGCCCAGCGCGTGTGGGCGATGCCGGTGCCGCTTTCCAGTTTGTCGCTACTGACCTGCTCCATCAGCTCGGTCACGCGCGAGGTACTGCGCGCGCGTTTGAGGCCGTCTGCATAAATGGCGACGCCGCAGGAGTCGTAGCCTCGATACTCCAGGCGCTGCAGGCCCTGCACCAGGATGGGAACAATATTTCGAGTCGAAACCGACGCCACAATGCCGCACATAAACTGCTCCAGAGAAAAACAATGAGCGGATATTAGGCTTAAGATATTTTTTTGAATCTACATTTTTTGTTAAAAATATAGTATAAATTTCATGCACTTCAATTTTTGAAATATTCTTTCAAACAACATAAAGTTATGGAATAAAATTGATTTTTGACGTCGATGAAACTGACATCAAACTGCTTGAAGTCTTGCAGGACGATGCCTCGCTAAGCAACCAGGCACTGGCAGCCCGTGTGTTTATTTCGCCGCCAACCTGCTTGCGGCGCGTCAAGCGCCTGCGGGATGCCGGTGTGATTGAGCGAGAAATCGCGATTCTCAACCCCGACAAGCTGGCCAGCGCGTTAAGCCACGGCCTGACAGCGCTGGTTGAAATTACGCTGGATCAGCAGGGCACCGAATGGCAGGAAGCATTCGAAGCCCGCGTGACGCCGGACAGCGCGGTGCAGCAGTGTTACCGCGTCTCGCCCGGCCCGGACTTTGTGCTGGTGGTGCACGTCAGCGACATGCCGGCCTATCTGGCGCTGGCACAGCGCTTGTTTATCAGCGATGCGAATGTGCGTAACGTCAAGGCGTTTTTCAGCGTCAAGCGCTCGAAGTTTGAGCCGAGATTGCTGTTGGCCCAATAGATACATGGGTAAGAAGCTACTGAATTCATAGCATCACAGCTGCCGCAGTAGTTCGTTCTGGACAGTAGTTTCAACTCCCCACTCCCACCCCTGACCCCTCCCTCGCCCCGCTGGGCGATGGAGGGGGACTTCATTTGGCTGCATGTGCTGCGCTCGCGTGCAAACATGACGGTCTGTTGGGATTCCCGTGCAGGAAGCGCTGCGCGCTCCCTGCACTCCGGATTTTGTCCGAGCATGGGTCCCCCACCCGTCGGGCTGGGCCGAGGAGCGCAACCGAAAGTGGATCAGGACGAGCGATTGTCTGAGCGTGCGAGTGCTAGCTCGGCCCCACTTTCGGCGAGCACCGCAGGTTGCCCATAGCGAAGCGAAGGGACCCAGACCATCTGGGTCGCCTTTCTTTTCCTTAGGTTTTTTGGCGACGCAAAGAAAAGTAAGTCGCCCGCCGGGGAGAGACCCGGCTTGCTGGCACATCCCAACAGCACGAGTTATCAAACATGGATCCCGGATCAAGTCCAGGATAACCACATACGCGATGGAAGGCCCATTTCGCTATGAATTTAATAGCTAATTGCGCCCGATGGGCATGGGGTAGAGAGATCTGAACGCACAGACTCGTAAAGGTCTGACCCTCTCTCCACCCGCCGGGCTGGGCCGAGGAGCGCAGCCGAAAGTGGATCAGGGCGAGCGATTGTCTGAGCGAAGCGAGTTTGAGCTAGCCCCCCTTTAACGGCGAGCACCGCAGGTTGCCCGCAGCGAAGCGGAGGGACCCGGACCATCGGGTCGCCTTCTCTTTGCTTACTTTCTCTTGGCGACGCAAGAGAAAGTGAGTCGCCCGCCGGGGTGAGACCCGGCTTGCTGGCACATCCCAGCAGCACGAGTTATCAAGCATGGATCCCGGATCAAGTCCGGGATAACAACATGCGCGATGGAAGGAACATTTCGCTATGAATTTAATAGCTGATTGCGCCCGATGTACATGGGCCGGAGGCCTGAATCACTTGAAAGCTACGCTTTGGGCGCTTTCGCCGGCCGCTGCCAACTCGTCAGACTGACCTGCTTGCCCCGCGCCACGTTCAGCGTGCCGGGCGGCGTGCTTTTGGTGATGGTGGAGCCGGCGCCCACGGTGCCGCCTGCGCCTATGGTCACCGGCGCCACCAGCACGCAGTTGCTGCCGATGTGCACATCGGCCTCGATCACAGTGCGATGCTTGTTGGCGCCGTCGTAGTTGGCGGTGATGCTGCCAGCGCCATAGTTGACGCGTTCTCCCAGGACGGCGTCGCCGACGTAGGCCAGGTGATTGGCCTTGGCGCCTCTCGCCAGGCTGGCATTCTTGACTTCGACAAAGTTACCGATATGCACCTCGGCGCCCAGTTGCGCGCCCGGCCGCAAGCGTGCAAACGGGCCGACCAGCGCACCTTCGCCGACCTGTACACCGAGCTTCTCCCCATCGATGTGGGTGAAGGGGTGGATCACCGCGCCAGCGGCGATGCTGGCGTTGGCGATCATGCAATGGGCGCCGATGCGCACGCCTTCGCCCAGTGTTACTGCGCCGTCAAAAATGCAGTTGACGTCGATCTCCACGTCTTGCGCGCAGTCCAGCGTTCCGCGCACATCAAACCGGGCCGGGTCCGCCAGGCGCACGCCCTGCTCCATCAGCGCCGTCGCAATCCGTAGCTGGTAGACCCGCTCCAGCTCAGCCAACTGCACCGGGCTGTTGACACCAGCGACCTGGGCGGCGTCGGTGATCTGGTGCGCCACCACGGCCACGCCATCCGCCACCGCAAACTTCACGATGTCGGTCAGGTAGTACTCGTTCTGGGCGTTTTTGTTGTCGAGCCGGGCCAGCCAGCCGCGCAGCAGCCGGGTCGGCACCGCCATGATGCCGCTGTAGATTTCGGAGAGGGTGCGTTCGGCCTCGCTGGCGTCCTTGTGCTCCACGATGGCGCGTACCTGTGCCGAGGGCTCCTTGCCGGCGCGAACGATGCGGCCGTAACCCGTGGGGTCGGCCATGCTCAGCGTCAGCAGCGCCAGCCGCTGGCCGTCGCATTGCGCCAGCAGGGCTTGCAGGGTGTCGGCCTGCATCAAAGGCACGTCGCCCGACAGCACCAGCGTGACGCCGTCGTCGCCCAGCAGCGGGATGGCCTGCTGCACCGCATGGCCGGTGCCGAGCTGGGGCTCCTGCCGCGCAAAAGCCAGTTGCAGGCCGCCAGGCGCCGCTGCGGTAAGGGCGGCCTCGACTTCGGCGGCGCCGTGGCCCGTGATCACCACCGCCCGCCGCGCCGATAACCGCGCTGCACAGTCAATCACATGGGTCAGCAGCGCACGACCGCCCAAACGGTGTAACACTTTGGGCAGCCGGCTTTTCATCCGGGTGCCTTTGCCCGCTGCCATGATGACGACATCAACTGGAGTTGCCATGAAATTTCCTGTGCCTAGTGTGTGGGGCGCGCGTCTGGCGCCATCTGGAGGTTTGCTGCGGATTATCGGTCTTGCCGGTCTGCTGGCGCTGACCGGCATGCTGGGCGCCTGCAGCGCGGTAAAACTCGCCTACAACCAGGCGCACGAGCTGGCTTACCTGCAGCTCGATGGGTATTTTGATTTCAGCGACGCACAGTCCAGCCGGGTCAAGGAAGAACTGGTGAAAGTCCAGCGCTGGCACCGCAGCACCCAGTTGCCGGCCTATGGTGATTTCCTGAAGAAATGGCAAGGGCTGCTGCCCGGTGACCTGGATGAGGGGCAGGTTTGCAGCGCCACCGACGATCTCCGCAGCAGCTTGCTGGCAATTTCGAACCGGGCCGAACCACTGGTGGCCGAGCTTGCAGGCACTTTGACATCCGGGCAATTGAAGTTTCTCCAGCGTAAATTTTCAAAACTGAACCGCGAGTACCAGAGCGACTTTCTGGAAGGCACGCCGATGTCGCGCATCGACAAACGCGTTAAAAAAGCTGCAAGCCGCGCTGAAATGTTGTATGGCTCGCTGGAAGAAAAGCAACTGGCGGTTTTGCGCCGGCAGATCACGCAGTCGGTGTTTGACCCCAGCGTGTCCCTGGCCGAGCATCAACGCCGCCAGCAGGATGCGCTGCAAACCCTGGCACCGCTGGCAGGCGGCACTGCCACGGCGGCGCAGGCCAGATCGGCGATCAGGGGTTACTTTGAGCGCTCCTTGAATTCACCGAATTTGGTTTACCGCAGCTACCAGGAAAAGCTGACACGCGACAACTGCAAAACACTGGCGCTGCTGCATAACAGCACGAGCCTGGCACAGCGCACGAAAGCGGTCCAGACGCTGGGGGAGTATGCACAGGACTTCAGGACTCTGGCAGCGCAGGATTTTTAACGCGGCTGACGTCGTTGCTCTGCTGCCTGGTCAGGCTTGAGGCCTGGCCCGCCGCGCGAAGGCTGGAAGTCGCCCGAACCGCTGCTTTGCTGCTGTTGCTGGTTGACCGGCCGCCGCGGTTGCTGCTGAAGCAAACCGGGCCGAAAAATAATTTTGTTGTTCATCATCACGGCTTTCTGCGTTCCATCGCGTCGGTGACACGGAAAGCTGAGCTTAGAAAACCACCGGGGCTTGCACTGTCGTCTGGCACAGTGCAGCGATGTCAGCGCAGACCTACAACAAAGGTACCTGACGCATGGGAAGGTCGTAGTAATCGGCCAGGCGATGCAGCGCCTTGGGGTTGAGCAGGCGCAGACGCCCGTCCTGCAACTCGTGCAGCCCAAGCTGTTTCAGGCGCCGCAAGGTCTTGTTGGTGTGCACCAGCGACAGGCCCAGCGCGTCGGCGATGTGTTGCTGGTTGATCGGGAATTCAATCGACCCATCCGTCGCGAGTCCCAGCCACTTGACACGCCGGTACAGGTGGATCAGAAGCATGGCCACCCGTTCGGTGGCACTGCGCCGCCCGTTGGTCAGCAGGTTTTCGTCGACCATGCCTTCCTCGCGTGCGGACAGCCAGGTCACGTCATAACCCAGGCTGGGAAAGTGTCGGAACAGGTCCCATAAACCATCGCGCGGAAAAACGCACAAGGTCGCGTCGGTCAAGGCTTCCACACCGTGGCTGGCACCGTTGGCAAACTCCTGCTGCAAACCGATGAAGTCACCGGGCAGCAGAAAATTGAGAATCTGCCGGCGCCCATCGCTGAGGGTTTTGTAGCGAAAGGCCCAACCGGCGTAGAGCGTGAACAGTTTGCCATTGGGATTTTGCTCAGAAATGATGGAACTGCCAGCCGCTGCGAACCCTGCGCCGCTGCGAAAGCCCTGGATGAAGTCCAGCTCCTGCGGCGTGACCGGTTTGAAGGCGTCCAGGGCGCGCAAGCGGCAATCTTTGCAGTGCCGCGGGCACCCACTGGTGTAGGAGAGCGGGGAGATGATCACGCAGAATTCTAGTGCCGAATTAGTGCAGCTAGCGCCTGTGTCTTTTGACATTGTTGCGGGTCAACATGCTGGCTACATTACACGCCACTTATGGAAAAAGCCTTGCAATTACACGAGGTGCTCTATGTCAGCACCCTGTCCCCCGACTCCCCCGTAAAGGTTGTTTCCCAAATCGCAGTGAAGGCCCGGATCGCCAACGAATCGGCCGGTGTCACTGGCTTGCTGGTTTTCGACGGCATGCGTTTTTGTCAGCAAATTGAGGGGCCGCGCAAGCCGGTACTCGCGCTGATCGAACGCATCCGGCACGACCCGCGCCACGTCAACGTCGAAATACTGCACCATGGGCCGCTTGCGGAGCGCCGCTTCCGGCGCTTCAGCCTGGGCTATGTCACGATGGATGACGTGGACGTGTTGGCGCGCATCGAAGAGGCAGGTGCGAAACAGGCGATGACACAGTTTTTGGCGCTCATCCCCAGCGTCGATCTGGATAGCTGAAGCGCGCGCCTGTTAAGCCGAGTGTCAGGCTTGCAGCGCCGCCCACATCTCCTTGTCACGCTCCGCCGTTCAGATGCGCGGCGAGTTGTTTTGCGACCGGCGAGGGGCCCCACCCCAGTGGGGATCGACGCGCAAAACAATGAGGGTAATCCGCGCCAGCTCGATCAATGAGATCAGGCTTGCAGCGCCGCCCACATCTCTTTGTCACGCTCCGCCGTCCAGATGCGCGGCGAGTTGTTTTGCGATTGGCGAGGGGCCCCACCCCAGTGGGGGTCGACGCGCAAAACAATGAGGGAAATCCGCGCAAGGCCGATCAATGAGATCAGGCTTGCAGCGCGGCCCACATCTCCTTGTCACGCTCCGCCGTCCAGATGCGCGGATTCTTGATCCCGCTGGCTTCGTCATACGCGCGGCTCACGTCAAACGGCAGGCAGTGTTCGTAGATGAAGACCTGGCCGAAGATCGGGTCCATGCTTTTGCGGGTATGCGCCATCGCGCTTTTCAAGTCCATCTTTGCGGCAGCGGCTTCCTTGCCACAGCGGTACAGCGTTTGCACCCACTGCACGGTGTAGTCGATCGCCTTGTTGACATCCACGACGCCTTTCATGGCTTCGCCGCGGCCCGGCACAATGGCTTCGGCACCGAGCGCGCGCAGCGCTTCGAGCGTGGCCGGCCATTCCTCAAGCTGGGCGTCACCGGTGTAGACGCCGGCGTTGTACTCGACCAGGTCACCGGAGAACAGCACTTTTTCCTCCGCCACCCAAGCAATCGTGTCACCGCGTGTGTGGCCCGGGCCGGGGTGCCATATCTGCACGCGCACGCCGCCGAGGTCGATCACCAGCTTGCCGGGCACCTCGCCCTTGACCGGGTTGCCGCCGGCAATCACCAGGGTCGGCCAGGTCAGGCCGGGCACGCTTTCGGCATTGCGAAATAGACGCGGGAAACGCTCCATCTCGCTTTGCATGTCCTCGGCGCCGCGCTCGACGATCAGCTCGTAAGTGCCCTGGCTGGCGATGACTTCGGTCGCGCCCTCGGCCATATAGGCACTGGCGCCGAGCACACGCACCGCGTGGTAATGCGTGAGCAGCACGTATTTGATGGGTTTGTCGCTGACGGCACGGATGCGCGCGATCAGGTCCTGCGCCATCGCCGGCGTGGCGGTCGCGTCGCTGACCATGATGAACTTTTCACCGATGATCACGCCGGAATTGGGGTCGCCCTCGGCGGTGTAGGCCCAGCAATGGGCGCTGAGTTGCTCAAAAGTGATTTTCTTGTCCGTGAGGTCGGACTGCGAGGCAAAAGCTTTGGACATGGGGTCTCCGTGGAGTGGCCGGACGGGCGCCGGCGCTGGATCGTGGGGCTCCTAGTGATTCTACTATACGTAACTTATTACGTATAGTTGAATCACTGGGCTATCAACCGTGCGCCGCGCAGGGCCGCCCCAAGCGAGCACAGCCCCCTCGGGGGGCAGCGCAGTACACGCAGTGACAAGCGTGGGGGCAAACTTAGGCCAGCCCGCGCTCCAGCATGGCAATCACTTCTTCGGAAAACGCGCGGTAACTCATAGGCCCATCGGGGCGCATCCAGGTGAATGTCCAGTTGATCATGCCGAACAGCATCATGGTCACGGCTGTCTGGTTGGCGGCCGTGATGCGCTGTGGGTAGGCGCGTTTGAGAAAACGCGTCATGGCCGAAACCACATCGCGCTGCCGGTCCAGGATCAGCTCGCGCTGCACGTCACCAAGAAACTTGGTGTCGCCCAGCAGCGCAACATGGCGCGTGGCTGAACTTTCGTATTGGTCGAGGAAATTTCGGATCAACTCATGCAGCGCCGCGCGGTCGTCCAGATTCTTGCGCTGGGCACTGGCTTCGGTCTGGCCGATGATGACCAGCAAATGCTGGGTGTAGCGGTCCAGCAGGTCGAACAGGATGGCTTCCTTGCTGCGGTAATAGTGGTACAGCCTGGCCTTGGAAGTGCCGCAGGCGGCCGCGATGTCGTTCATGCTGGCGGCGATGTAGCTGCGCTGCGCAAAACACTGGGCAGCCACATCGAGGATGGCTTCGCGCTGGAGCTCGTGGGTGGCAGATTTGGGACGGGCCATGCGCTATTGTGAAGCACGCCGCCGCGCTAAAGTAGCGTGATGCCTGCGGACCTGTCCTTTGCCCACTATTGCTGCGAACTGCTCGCCAGCGCCGGCCCATGCACAGCCCGCCGCATGTTCGGCGGCTTCGGCATCAGCACCGACGGCATCCACATCGCGTTGCTGGCCGACCTCGGCGGCGGCGATACGCTCTGGCTCAAGGCCGATGCAGAGACTTGCGGCCTCTTCAAGGCCGCAGGCTGCAAGCCTTTTGTCTATGAGGCCAAAGACAAGGCCATAAAACTGAATTACTACAGCGCGCCCGCGGACGCGATGGAGTCCGTTCAACTGATGGCGCAGTGGGCCCGGCTTTCGCTGGCCTGCGCCTTGAAGGCGCGCTCGGCCAAGGCTGTGCGGACGCGGCCGGTGGCGAACTCCACGACAAAACGCGGCAACAGCACCAGCAAGGCGGCACCAAACACACCGGTCAAGCCAAAGGCGAGCCGGCCTGAGGCGGCGGCGGCCAACCCCAAAGCGCCGCGCAAATCGCGCAGCGGTTGAGCCACACCGGCACGCCAGGGCAGGCTGACCGCCCGCTGCGCCAGTGCATGCCGGAACGGGCTGGCCAGTGCCACCCCCGCTGCGGCAGGCAAGGGATCCCACCTGAAATAAGCGGGCGATGCGTTGGCCGCATGCCAGGACTCCATCACCAGCACCTGGCCCGGCAGCAGCCTGAGTTCTTCGCCCGCGCCCAAAAAATGATCGCCGCCGCGCACACCGTCGTCCTGATGCGCGTTGTTGAAGGTGATCCAGACCTGACCGTGGGCAATACGCAGCACGCCGGCCTGGGTCGGCCGCAAGGTCAGCGCTCGCCCGCCGTCCAGCTTCCAGCAGCCCGATAACGCATCAGCGCCGCTCCATGATTGCAGAGGAAAGTGGGTCGAGGTGGTCATTGCATTTCTCCAACAAAAGCCAGTAAGGGCAAGTGAATGATCCTCGCGCGGTGCTTGGCAGTCCAATGATTTCGGGTTACGCTATTCATTCCATAAACGCATGAATCGAAAAACCCGCCATGCAGCATTCACAGACCCATTTGCGCTCCCGGCCGATCTCTGCCGGGCAGTTGCGCGCCTTTGAAGCGGTGGCCCGACACCTGAACTTTCGTGCCGCCTCGGAGGAACTCGCGCTGACCCAGTCCGCCGTGAGCCGGCAGATTCAGGCGCTGGAAGAAGAGGTGGGCCTGAGCCTGTTTCACCGCCATACCCGGTCGGTCGAACTCACCGGGGCCGGCGGCATTTTGCTGCGCGCCGTGACACCTTCGCTTGAGCGCATCGACGGCGCGGTGCGGCAGATTCGCCAGAGTGCGGGCCGCAAAAGTGTGGCGCTCACCACCTTCGCCTCCTTCGCGTCGATGTGGCTGATCCCGCGGCTGGAAGCCTTCCAGCGGGACAACCCCGACATGGACATCCGCATTGATGCGTCGGACTCCGCGATCGACCTGGACACCTCGGATCTGGACATGGCGCTGCGCTACGGTCCGGCCAGCCGCATGGCGTCTTCCGGCGCGATCCGGCTGTTTGGCGAACAGCTCACGCCGGTCGCCAGTCCCTGGCTGCTCAAAAGCAGCCCGCGTCTGAAAAAGCCCGAAGACCTCGCCAATTTCGCATTGATCGAGGCCGGCGATTCGCACGCCACCCACATGGAATGGCTGACCTGGCGGCGCTGGCTGGAAGTCAACGGCACGCCCAAGCTGGAAGGCAAACGCTGGCTCTATTTCAACTACGCCTACCAGATGGTGCAGGCGGCATTGACCGGCCAGGGCATCGTGCTTGCGCGCCTGCCACTGATCGCCGAAAGCCTGGCCTCTGGCGACCTGATCGAGCCGCTGCCGCATCTGCGGCTCGACTCCCCCATGGCCTACTGGCTCGTCGTCGGCCCGCGCAGTGCGGCGCGGCCGGAGGTCAAGGCCTTTTGCGACTGGCTGCTGGTGCAGGGCGCACTCACGCGCCAGGCAATTGGCGATGTACCGGATCCGGACACGGTGGATGACATTGATTGATCTCAGGCACTTCCGTTGCCGCTGCAGCTTGCGTCCGACAGCAGGTCTGCCTCCCCACTCCCACCCCTAACCCCTCCCTCGCCCCGCTGGGCGATGGAGGGGAACTTCATGTGGCCGCGTGCGCTGCGCTCGCATGCAAACATGACCGTCTGTGGGGAATCCCGACCAATGCGCGCTTCGCGCGCATTGGTCTCCGGATTTTGTGTCCGGTATTGGTTTCCCCACCCGTCGGGCTGGGCCGAGGAGCGCAGGCGAAAACGGATCAGGGCGAGCGATTGTCTGAGCGAAGCGAGTTCGAGCGAGACCCCGTTTTCGTCGAGCACCGCAGGCTGCCCGCAGCGAAGCGGAGGGACCCAGACCATCGGGTCGCTTTTTTCTTTGCTCACTTTCTTTTTGGCGACGCAAAAAAGAAAGTAAGTTGCCGCCGGGCAACCCCCGGCTTGCTGGAAGATCCACCGAAGCACAGGCTTGCAAAGGCCTCAACAGGCTCAGACCGGACGATCGGGGTCTGCGAACATGGATTCCGGATCCAGTCCGGGATGACAAGCCATAACCAAACTCACACCGGCCAAACCACCCCGTTGTCATTGAGGATGGCATCCAGCGCCACATCGTGCGGCTCGGGTTCCAGATCCGGAAGCCAGCCGTGGCTGTAGCCAAGGCCGACGGTGAAGGGTTTGGGCTGTAGCGTCGCCAGCGTGCGGTCGTAAAAGCCGCCGCCGTAGCCGAGCCGAAAACCGCCCGGCCCGTAACCGACGCAGGGCACAAACAGGAGGGTCGGCACGATGATCTCGGTGTCCTTGGGTTTGGGAATGCCATAGGCATCTTCTTCCATCGGACAGCCGGGATACCAGGCGTGGAAGGTCAGGGTCTTGTGCAGCTTGTTGACCACCGGCAGGCCGATTTTGCGGGGCGAGCGGTTTGCTATGTTTTCTGTAGCTGCTTCCGCCCGTCCCTCATGGGCTGGGGCCTGATTGGATTCAGATTCCTGGCTTAAAATCGCGTCTTCCTGCCAGCGGTACAGCGCGGGCAGCGGATCGAACTCCCCCTTGATCGGCCAGTAGGCGCCGATTACCGCATCTTCGCGCCCCACCAGCCAGATCCGCATGACCCGCTGTAACAGGTCGGCGCGCTGTAGACGGTCGGGCAGGTTCAGGCGTTGTTCGATCAACGCTTTTCGCGCAGTTAATTTGTCCATAATGAACCGATGCTATCCAAATTTGTTGTCACCGCCCTGATTTCGGGCCTCTTGTCCTTTTTGATCCTCCAGCCCACATGGGCGCAAAACAACGCTTCGCGCGCCGACGAAGTGCTGGTGGAGATGAACCAGGCCTCCAAACGCGGTGACAAAAACCGCCTGTCCGCCCTGCTGCCGCAGGCGCGCGGCCATGCGCTGGAGCCGTGGGCGGCCTACTGGGAGATCAGGGCCCGGCTCGGTGAAGCCAGCGCGCAGGAGGTGCAGGACGTCATGGCGCGTTACGCCGGCAGTTACCAGGAAGACCGCCTGCGCAACGACTGGCTGCTGCTGCTGGGCCAGCGCCGCGACTGGTCTGCCTTTGCCGCTGAATACCCGAACTACCGCATGGGCGACGACCGCGATGTGCGCTGTTATGCACTGCTGATCGAACACCTGAAAAACCCTGGCGCCGATGCACAGCTGGCCGACGAGGTCCGCCGGAACTGGTTTGCCCAGCGGGAGGCCAGCGACGGCTGCACCGCTGCCGCTTCACGCCTGATCGGCAACCGGAACCTGACAACACAAGACGCCTGGATCAAGGCCAGGCTCGCGACAGAAGCGAACCGGCCGCGTGCTGCGCGTGATGCGATCGAGATCATCGCGCCACAAGCTGTGAGCCTGGTGATCGAACTCACTGCCAGCCCGGCGCGCTTCCTGAGCACCAAGGTGATTGCCATCAGCAAGGTTCGCAAGGAAATCATTGTGCTGGCACTGGTCAAGCTGGCCAGCACCGATGCCGAGGGCGCAGCGCGCTTCATGGAGGACAAGTGGGGCTCGCAGCTCAGCGACGAGGAACGCAACTGGGTCTGGGGCGCCATTGGCCGGCAGGCGGCGACGCGGCTGGCCAGCACGGACTCGGTCGGCTATTTCGCCAGGGTCACCAAAGACACCGACCTCAGCGACGACATGCTGGGCTGGAAGGTGCGCGCCTCACTGCGCGCCGGCAGCACGCCGCGCTGGCCGCTGGTGCTGGCCGGCATCAACGCCATGAGTGAAGGCGCGCGCAAGGAGCCGGTCTGGGTTTACTGGAAGGCACGCGCGCTGCTGGGCAATGCCCCGGCCGCTGCTGCCAGCGCGGCGGTGTCGCCACAACGCGCAGAGGCGCTGGCCCTGCTGCAGTCGATTGCCTCGGTGCGCGGCTTTTACGAGCAACTCGCGCTCGAAGAGCTGGGTCAGAAGATCACCCTGCCGGCCAGACCGCCCGCGCCGACTGCCGAGGAAAAAGAAGCAGCGCGCCTGAACCCTGGCCTGAACCGCGGTGCCTACGCGATTGCCATCGGCCTGCGCAGCGAAGGCGTGCGCGAGTGGAACTACAGCACCAACCTGCACACCCGCGGCGGCATGAACGAGCGCGAGCTGCTGGCAGCCGCCCAGTTTGCCTGCAACCGCTCCATCTGGGACCGCTGCATCAACACCAGCGAACGTACGCCGACTGCCTTCGACGTCGAGCAGCGCTTCCCCATGCCGTTTCGCGACGCTGTGACCCAGCGCAGCCAGGGCATTGGCCTGGACCCAGCCTATGTGTATGGGTTGATCCGGCAGGAATCGCGTTTCATCATGGACGCGCGCTCCGGCGTCGGTGCCTCGGGCCTGATGCAGGTGATGCCGGCCACCGCGCGCGAAACCGCACGCCACATCGGCATGACAGGTTTCTCTTCCGACCAGATCAACGACCGCGACACCAACATCATCATCGGTACGGCCTACCTCAAGCGTGCACTCGACGACTTCGGCGGGTCCATGCCGCTGGCTGCCGCTGCCTACAACGCCGGACCCGGTCGGCCGCGCAGCTGGCGCAACGGGCCGGTGATTGAAGCTGCGATCTGGGCCGAAAACGTGCCCTTCAGCGAGACCCGCGACTACGTCAAGAAAGTGCTGTCCAACACCACCAACTACGCTGCCCTGCTCAGCGGCCAGCCGCAGTCGCTGAAGGCGCGGCTGGGCACAGTCGGGCCTCGCGAAGCATCGGCACCTCCGCCGGACGAAAAGATGCCCTGAGTTGCAGCCGGGACGCTCCTGATTTGATAGCTAACGACGACCACCTGCCATGGGCCGGAGGTCAAAAACACTTCAAACGTGAGGACGATCGCCCGGAAAACCCGGCCTTTGCAGGTTTGCGCTATTCACCGAACGACACGTGCAGACCAAATTAAACGCTTTCCCATGCGCAGGAGACACGAATGAATCCCAGCTGGTGGCAACAGATTGCCGGCACCATTGCCTCCGAATTTTCTGACCTGAACGACGTGATGCAGACCACCCGCGTGGTGTTGCGTCTGGTGATGGCGGCCCTGCTGGGCGGCCTGCTCGGGTGGGAGCGTGAACACAAGGGGCAGGCGGCCGGCGTGCGAACCCACATGCTCGTGGCCATGGGCGCGGCGCTGTTTGTGCTGGTGTCACAGCAACTCGGCATGGAAAAGGACGACCTGAGCCGCGTGATTCAGGGCCTAACGGCAGGCGTCGGTTTTTTGTGTGCGGGCACCATCCTCAAGGGAGACAAGGCCGGCGAGGTGAAAGGCCTGACGACGGCAGCCGGTCTTTGGCTGACCGCTGCTATCGGAGTGGCCGCAGGTCTGGGCCGTGAACTGACAGCGGTGCTGGCGACGGTTCTGGCACTGATGGTGCTGGCCGTCGTGCCAGTGCTGGTCAAGCTGATCGACAAACCGCGACCGCTGAACACCGACGAAGACCCGCCCCGCCAACGCATCCAGACGGAAGACTGATCAGTCTTTCAGGCGCTGCGAGACAAACTCGCCCTCGTAGTCCTTGGCCAGCGACAGCTTCTCGGCTTCGGTCAGGACCTTTCCGGCCAGCTGGAAAATGCCCTGCTCTTCGTCTTTCAGGTGGTGGAAGATTTTGTGGTGCAACTCTTTGGCCACCGCAATCCAGGCTGGTGAGCTGGCATCCGTCTTTTCAAGCTTTTCCACCAGCTCATCCATTTCGTGGTGCTCGGCAATGCCGTGGCGCGAAGGCTCCTGCGTCATGTCGTGCGCAATCAGCGGCACGTAGAAGAAACGCTCTTCGGCAGCGGCATGGGCAGCAAGTTCTGTTCTTAGCTCCTTGAACAATACGTCGCGGTCTTTGCTGTCACCGGAGGTCTTGATCAGGGCGTCGGCCAGGCCGCGCTGGGTTTCGTGACTGGTGCGAAGGGCTTCAAAAATATTCATGCGCTTGATTATGGCCAGCAGGCCGCCTGAAGCCTGTAGGCCGGCATGCCCAGATTTGTTGCGGTGGCTGCCTACACCGGGGAGATTTCCGAGGGCGTCAGGGAGCATTTGTTCACGCGTTGGGCGCGATAATTTTAGGAGCGATACACGCTTCTCGTTTATGGACTGCAAGCCGATATTGAGATAAATCCGCGGATTTTCCGCATCCTGGAACATGAAAGCGTTTAATAAGGGACTATGAAAAAAATACTGATTCTCGGCGGCACTGGATTCGTGGGCCGCCACGTCTGCGAAAAACTCACGCAACTGCAATGGCGCATGACGGTGCCGACGCGCCAGCAAGGCCGCGCCCGTGACATCCAGATGCTGCCCTCGCTCGACGTCGTTCAGGCCAATGTGCATGACGAAGCCGCGCTGACGCGGCTGGTGGCCGGCCACGATGCGGTGGTCAATCTGGTGGCCATCCTGCATGGCACACAGCCGTCTTTTGAACGCGCGCATGTGGAACTGCCGCGGAAGATCGCCCGCGCCTGCGCGGCCACCGGCGTGACACGCCTGGTCCACGTCAGCGCGCTGGGCGCCGACGCGCGCAACCCGGACGCCGCGCCGTCGATGTATTTGCGCAGCAAGGGCCAGGGCGAGGTCGTGCTACACCATGCGGAGCTGGCTCTGACCCTGCTGCGGCCCAGCGTGATGTTCGGCAATGGCGACAAATTCCTCAATACCTTTGCCCAACTGCAGAAGATTTTCCCGGTGATCCCGCTGGCCGGCAGCCACGCGCTGTTCCAGCCGGTGTGGGTGGAAGACGTGGCCAGCGCCATCGTGCACTGCCTGCAGGACGCGCACCTGCACGCTACCGCCGGCCAGACCTTCGAAGCCTGCGGCCCGGACGTTTTCACGCTGAAGCAACTGGTCGAGCTGGCGGGACGTTTCAGCGGCATCAACCAGGGCCGCGGCCGCTTCGTGCTGGCTTTACCCGCGGCGCTGGGCCGGCTGCAGGCCCACCTGATGGCGCTGGCACCCGGCGAGCCGCTGATGAGCCGCGACAACCTCGATTCGATGAGCGTGCCCAACATCGCCAGCGGCAACCTGCCGGGCCTGGAGGCGCTGGGCATCAAGCCTGCGGCACTCGAAGCAATTGCGCCCAGCTACCTCGGGCCCAACGCCGGCGGCTGGGGCCTGCGCAGCAACCTGGTGGCCAAACGCAAGACCGCGGGAAGGTTCTAGACGACTGCGTGGGCATGCATCAATAGGCGCGCCTTTTCGCATCAATGGGATGGCAAGTGCGCAGTAGCATAAGCGGTCATTTTCAAGGGAGGCCCCGTGCTCAAGCTCTACATCGCCAACAAGAATTATTCGTCCTGGTCCATGCGCCCTTGGGTGCTTCTCAAGCAGGCAGGTATCCCGTTCGAGGAAGTCATGGTGCGTTTCGGTGCCGACCCCTTCACCGCCACCTCGAGCTTCAAGCAGGCGGTGCTGGCAGTCAGTCCGGGGGGCCGGGTGCCGGTGCTGGTGGACGACGGTTTTGCGGTCTGGGACACGCTGGCCATCGCGGAATACGTGGCCGAGAAATTTCCGGCCAAACAGCTCTGGCCGCAGGATGTGCAGGCGCGCGCCCGCGCCCGCAGCGTCTGCGCCGAAATGCACTCGGGCTTCGGCGCGCTGCGCAGCGCTTGCCCGATGAATATCGAAGCGGACCTGTCCCAAACCGGCACCATTGTGTGGCGCGACCAGCCGGCGGTACGCAGCGACGTGCAGCGCATCGTGACGATGTGGACTGAACTTCTGGCGCAGCACAAGGGGCCGCTGCTGTTCGGCGGGTTCTCGATCGCCGACGCCTATTTCGCCCCTGTCTGCATGCGCCTGAAAAATTACGGCCTGCCAGTGCCAGCCCCCATCACCGACTACATCGGCCGCGTTTGCGCCCTGCCCGGCGTGAAGGCCTGGATGGACGAGGCCCTGGCCGAGAAAGACTTTGTGGTGGCGGATGAGCCTTACCGGGTGGCACGGTAGGAGTCTGGGCGGCAGAAGGCGTCGAAGCGAAAAGTAGCCCCGGCGAGGACAGTTTTTGCCGGGTTTGCAGCGCCATAGCCGTAGCTATGGGGCAAAAAGCCGGTGAAAAATGGACCGTCGCAGCCGCTTTGCAGCCGACGTTCCTTCTGCCGCCCAGGCTCCTATGCCCGTCAGCCATCCCCGCGTGAGCACGCAGGGAGTGGGCCGACATCAAACATCAAATACGGCGCCAGCCCTTATCCCGTATGCGCAAACAGCTACTGAATTGATAGCGGATCAATGCGCAGCGGAATCGTCACTGGCCCGTCATTGACCAGATGCACCTGCATGTCCGCAGCAAACTGCCCCGTCCCGACGACGGGATGCAAAGCCCGCGCCTGCGCCACAAAATAGTCGTAAAGCCGCCTGCCCTCGTCCGGCGCTGCGGCGCCGGTAAAGCTGGGCCGGTTGCCGCCCGACACGTCGGCGGCGAGCGTGAACTGGCTGACGATGAGCAGGCCGCCGGCCACGTCCTGCACGCTGCGGTTCATTTTTCCGCCGTCATCGGCGAAGATGCGCAGCTTGAGAATTTTTGCCAGCAACTTGTCGGATTGCACCTCGCTGTCGCCGCGCTCGGCGCACAGCAGCACCAGCAAGCCTATACCGATCTCACCGATCACTTCGCCGCCGACCAGCACACGGGCCTGGCTTACCCGCTGGATCATGCTGATCACATCAAACTCCTCTCATCGTCAGATGCGCTTCCATGTCAGGCGGAAGCAGCGCAATGGTGACCCGCAAGGCCTGGAGCAGGCGCTGGGCGCCAGCGATTTCAGTATGGAGCTTCATCAGGCCATTGTCCCCGATGCATGGCACGCTATGCAAAAATGCAGCGATGCGCAAAGCACAACAACACCGCTGGGTCGGGCTCCTGCTCTGGGGGCTGATCACGGCACTGGGCTGTGTAATGCTGGCCCGCATGGAACTGGCACACCAGCGCGACGCATTTGAAACCGACGCACGCATCGTGCACCGCCTGCTGAGCCAGCGCGTGGTGCAGCACGATGCGGTGATGGCCACGCTGGCGCTGCTGCAACCCGCAGCCCCTGCTTCCCAGCCCGAGCAGCGGCTCAGCGCCCTCTACCCACAAATCCTCTCCGTGCAAAGGCGCGACAGCGGCTCATCCTGGCCGGATGAACGCCTGCGCGTGGCAGAAGCCCTGTCCCGCGCCCTGCGCCGTCCGGCGCTGGCCGCCGTCGACTTCGCCCGAGGCCGTTACCACCTGGTGCTGGCGTCCGAGCCAACCAGTTATGCATTGCAAATGGATTTGCGCGCCGTCGTGCCGTGGAGCGAATGGCCGATGGCGCCCGATACCAGTGCGGTGCGTGTGCTGCTTGAGCACGAAGGTCAGGACTGGGTGCTCCAGCCTGGCCGCTTGGGCCAGGGCGGCTGGCGTTTCGATTTTCACAAAAACCTGGCGGCGGAGAGCCAACCTTTTGATGTTGTCGCGCAGCGCCAGATCGGATGGGGCGAACTGCCCTGGTCCTGGATGCTGGGTTGGGCCGCGCTGGTTGCAGCCGCGCTGGCCGGCTGGCTGGCGCTGTTGCGGCAGCGCGTCGCCAGACAGCGCGCAGAAGAGCTGCTGCGGCTGGGCCAGGTTGCGCGGCTCAATACACTGGGTGAACTGGCCGCCGGCATGGCGCATGAATTGAACCAGCCACTGACCGCCTTGCTGGCCAACACCCAGGCTTCTACGCGCCTGCTCGATGAAGTCCCCCCCGATATGCCGACCATCCGCAGCGCCATGGCGCAGGCAGTCGAACAGGCACGCCGCGCCTCGGCGGTGGTCAGTCGCTTGCGACGCGCAGTGGAGCGGCCGGACCTGGCAGCCCAACTGCAGACCGTCGATCTGCAGCAGGCGGTGCGAAGTGCGCTTTACCTGCTGGAGCCGGAATTTCGGCGCCGCGAGGTGCTGCTCTTCTGGGATGCGCTGCCCGCGTCCGTCACCGTGATGGCTGAGCCCGTGGCGCTGGAGCAAATCATCCACAACCTGCTGATGAATGCCCTGCAGGCGCTGGAACAGGTGCCCGTCAAAGAACGCCAGTTGGCAGTGTCGGTAGAGGCTGCCGCCGGACGGGGTGAAATGGCGGTGACAGACAGCGGACCCGGCATAACTGAGGAAGTGCTCGCGCGAATCTTCGAGCCCTTCTTCACTACTCGGGAGGATGGCCTGGGACTGGGCTTGAGTCTGTGCGAGACCCTGACCGCCGGCATGGACGGCAGCCTGAAAGCCGGGCACCACGCGCCGCGCGGAGCCGCATTCCGACTCTCGCTGCCACTGGCGCCGTCAGCCCCCAAAGGCAAACGATGAGAACCGTCGGCGCGGGCGCCTACCTGTCGCCCCTGATTCACCTGATCGACGACGACGAAGCGGTGCGCAGCGGCCTGGCCCTGCTAATCAGCACGGTGGGTTTGCGCGTGCAGGCCTGGCCGGATCCGCAGGTTTTTATGGCCGGATTTGACCGCCAGACCATAGGCGCCATTGTTCTGGATGTCCGCATGCCTGGCATCAGCGGCCTGAGCGTGCTGGACACGCTGATGGCGCAGGGCGTGGACCAACCGGTGATCATGCTGACCGGGCACGGCACAGTTGAGATGTGCCGCCGTGCCTTCAAGGCGGGCGCCGCTGAATTTCTCGAGAAGCCGGTAGATGACGAGGCCTTGCTCGAAGCGCTGCAGAACGCGGTGCGCCAGCATGTGAAGTCCCGCGAGCGCAGCCAGGCCGACCGGCACGCGCAGGAGCGGTACACACAGCTGTCTGCGCGCGAGCGCGAGGTGCTGGGCCTCATCGTCGCGGGTCTGACCAACAAGGAAATTGGTCGCGCGCTCGATGTCTCACCGCGCACCGTGGAAACACACCGCGCCAACCTGTTCGCCAAGCTCGAAGCCGAGTCGCTGGCGCAACTGATCAGGCAATATGCGACGCTGGTGGACGAAGCCGACGGTCGATAGGTCCGCACCGAAAATCGGTCGATGCCACGGAACCGCCTTCGCTGGGCTCCGGCGGGCGGCCCCGGGGACAGTAGTTCTACGGAGCTGCGCGCGTAGCGCTACGCATGGCCGGCAGGTCCGCTTTTTTTTAAAGTTCTTCCACGGTTGACTGAACCGCTACAACACCCAGGAGAACCCACCATGCGCCACATCATTCAGGCTTCGGCCCTTTGCCTGTCCCTCGTCGCCGCTGCGGCTTCCGCGCAAAGCGTGCGCACTGAAAAAAATATGTCTCTTGATCTGGCCAACCAGATCGCCAGCGCGACTGTCGCGGCCTGCACCATCAGCGGTTATGCGGTGGGCGTCACCGTGGTGGACCGTGCCGGTAGCGTGCGTGCGGTGCAGCGTGCCGACAACGCCGGGCCACACACGCTGAGCGCCAGCTTGCAAAAGGCTTTCACCTCGGCTTCTGCCAAAAACAGCACACTCGCCATGATGGAAGCTGCGCAGAAAAACCCCGCTGCCGCGAACCTGACCGACATTCCGGGCTTCTTGCTGCTGGGCGGCGGCGTGCCGGTCAAAGTCGGCAACGAAACGATTGGCGCTGTCGGTGTCGGCGGCGCGCCCGGTGGCCACCTTGACGAAGCGTGCGCCGTGGCCGCTCTGGACAAGGTCAAGGACCAACTGAAGTAAGCCCCGGAAAACGTCAGGAGAACCCGCCATGAAACCTTTCCCTTTTTGCCTGTACCCGTCGCTGATATATCTGGCGCTGGCCGCAGCCTGCGGGCTCGGTGCCATGGCGGTCCTGCCTGCTGCCGCTCAGATGGCTCCGCATGCCGTCGAAGTGGCCGCCTACAAAGGCCTGCACGCCGCCGCCCACTATGGCGATGTGCCCCGGATTGAAGAACTCATCGCCACGAAAATTGATCTCAATGTCCGCGATGGCAACGGCCGCACGCCGATACATGTGGCAACTTTCGCGAAACAGCGGAGCACGATTGGCGCGCTGGTGAAGGCTGGCGCCAGCCTTAATTTGCTGGACAAAGACCGCTACGACGTTGTGACCATTGCCTCGGTCGCCGATGATGAGGAGACTTTGAGGGTGTTGCTGGCCCTGGGCGCCAGCGCCGGGCAGGTCACCAGCCGCTACGACGGCACCGCGCTGATCGCTGCCGCGCACCTCGGCCACGACGGCGTCGTCAGGCAGCTGATTGCCGCCGGCGCGCCACTGGACCATGTGAACAATCTGCACTGGACCGCCGCGATTGAAGCAGTGGTACTCGGCGAAGGCGGGCTGAGGCACCAGAAAACCCTGCAAGCCCTGATTGCTGCGGGTGCAAACTTGCAACTGACCGACCGTCAGGGCAACACTCCCCTGCGACTGGCGAGGTCGCGCGGCTATGAAGAGATGATTAGGATGCTGGAAAAGGCGGGCGCCAGGTAAAGGCGAACAACGCGCTCGGTGTCTGGGAAAACCGTGCGGCGACGGTCAAACAAAACACAGCCGCCACTTTTTCCAGCGCCCGTTCCGGAACATCGCGCCCGCGGTGAATCAGCGGCGCTGCATGCGCCGTCTCAGGCAAGGACGACCTTTGCAAATTTGCGTTTCCCGACCTGCACCACGTAAGTCCCCGCTCCAAGTTTGAGTGCCTTGTCGCTGACCACATTGGAGTCCACCCGCACACCGCCACCGTCGATCAGGCGATTGCCCTCACCGCTCGAACTCGCCAATCCCGCCATCTTGAGCAATGCACCTATGCCCAGCGGGGCCCCACTAAGGCGAACTTCGGGAATTTCATCGGGCACACCGCCTTTGCTGCGATTGATGAAGTCCTGCTCAGCCGCGTCAGCAGCGGCGGCAGAATGGAAACGTGCCGTAATCTCCTTGGCCAGCGCCACCTTGGCGTCCTTGGGGTTGCGGCCGTCCTCGACTTCCTTTTTAAGCGCGGCGATGTCGGCTTCACTTTGGAAGCTCAGCAGCGTGTACCACTTCCACATCAATACATCAGAGATTGACAGCACCTTGGCAAACATGGTGTTGGCGTCTTCTGAAATGCCGATGTAGTTGTTTTTGCTCTTGGACATTTTTTCCACGCCGTCCAGCCCTTCGAGCAGCGGCATGGTCAAGATGCATTGCGGCTCCTGGCCGTATTCGGCCTGCAGATGGCGACCCACCAACAGGTTGAATTTCTGGTCGGTGCCGCCCAGCTCCAAGTCGCTCTTCAATGCCACCGAGTCGTAACCCTGCATCAGCGGGTACAAAAACTCGTGCACGCTGATGGACTGGCCGGCCTTGAAGCGCTTGTTGAAATCGTCGCGTTCCATCATGCGGGCCACGTTGTACTTGGAGGCCAGCTCGATCATGCCGCGCGCGCCCAGCGGGTCGCTCCACTCGCTGTTGTAGCGAATTTCCGTGCGGGCGGGGTCCAGCACCAGCGAAGCCTGTTTGTAATAGGTTTGCGCGTTGATCTTGATTTGTTCGGGCGTGAGCGGCGGGCGCGTGGTGTTGCGGCCCGAGGGGTCACCAATCAGGGAGGTGAAGTCGCCGATCAAAAAGATCACCGTGTGCCCGATATCCTGCAACTGGCGCAGTTTGTTCAACACCACTGTATGGCCGACATGAATGTCAGGCGCCGTGGGGTCCAGCCCTAATTTGATGCGCAGCGGCACGCCAGTAGCCTCCGAACGTGCCAATTTTGTCAGCCATTCGCCCTGCGGAATCAGCTCTTCGCAACCCCGCAGCGTCACAGCGAGCGCCTCTTTGACGCGATCCGTCACCGGGAAATTTGTAACAAGCTCTTGATTCATAAGGGTTTTTCACATGTCGGGCAGTTGTCCGACATATATACTCGCGTTTCTGCCATTGTTTGGCGCCAGGGGCCATCTGGCCCATAAATTGCAAACCAATTCTAAGTTGTCGCCCGTCCAAGAGGTTTTCCGGCGGCACAACACCTTCATCCGTCGCTACAGGCCAACTCTGTGTTGCCTGATCGCTCTCTAAGTAGGGAATTTCAGTTTTGATCAAGAACGATCTCTCTCACGGCCTGCAGGTCGTCACCGATTTTTTTCACCGTCATCCGAGAAGGATCACAGGCACATTGGCTGCCTTGTTGCTCGGCACGGGCGTGACCGCGTTCGGCGTGGCACCACTTGCACCTGACGCAGCCGACCTGCCCGTGCGCCAGGTGCTGGAAGCCGTTCAAGCCTTACCAACGGACAGCCAGTCCGATGTTTTGGGCGATTTTCGCTACTCATTGTTTCGCACCGACACCACCCGCAGCAGCGATACCGCCGACACCCTGCTCAGACGCCTGAATATTGACGATGCCTCCGCCACGGCTTTTTTTCGCAGCGATGCCAATGCACACCTTATCCTGACAGGCCGTCCCGGCAAGGCCGTTACGGTCGAAGCCAGTGACAGCCAGCAACTGCTCAAGCTCAGCATGCGCTGGCCCACTGACGATGAAACCCAGTTCAAACGCCTGGTGATCGAGCGCAGCGCCGCGGGCCTGAGCTCACGCATTGAAACGGCGCCTTACGCAGCATCGGCGCGGCTGGCCAGCGGCAACATCCAGAGCTCGCTGTTTGCAGCGACCGATGAGGCCCGGATTCCTGACGCCGTCGCGGTGCAGATCGCCGAGATATTCTCGGGCGACATTGATTTCAGGCGTGCGCTGCGCAAGGGAGACCGCTTCAACGTGGTTTATGAAACCCTGGAAGCCGACGGCGAAGCCTTGCGCACCGGCCGCGTGCTGTCGGCCGAGTTCGTCAATGCGGGCAAAACCCACCAGGCCATGTGGTTCCAGTCCTCCGGCCAGGGCGCAGGCGCTCAAAACAAGGGCGGCTACTACACCCTGGACGGCAAGAGCCTGCGCCGCGCCTACTTGAGCTCCCCCGTCGAGTTCTCGCGCATTAGCAGCGGTTTTTCCATGCGTTTTCACCCGATCCTGCAAAAGTGGCGTGCGCATCTGGGCACTGATTTTGCGGCAGCCACCGGCACCCCGGCACGCACAGTCGGTGACGGTGTGGTGGAGTTTGCCGGCGCACAAAACGGTTATGGCAATGTTGTTTTCATCAAGCACCGCAACGGCCACGAGACCGTGTATGCGCACCTGAGCAAAATCTCGGTGCAGCGGGGCCAGAATGTCAGCCAGGGCCAGACCATTGGCCTGGTCGGCGCGACCGGCTGGGCCACCGGCCCGCACCTGCATTTTGAGTTTCGCGTCAATGGTGCACACCAGGACCCCATGACAATTGCCAAGCAGAGTGAAACCATTCCCTTGTCTGCGGCAGCCATGCCCGCCTTCCGCGAACTGGCTTCCGGCGTGAAAAGCCAGTTGCAAGCCGCTGCCAGCATTGGACAGACGCGGGCTGAATAGACCAAACGAGCACCCTTTGGTGGCTGACTGATTCAAGCAGGGGCCACGGAACCGGCTTCGCCGGGCCGCAGGCGCAGCGCCCCTCGGGGGGCAGAGAGTTACACGCAGTGAGCGAACGTGGGGGCAACATTTACATCGGCCTGATGTCAGGCACCTCCCTGGATGGTGCAGACGGCGTACTGGTCGATTTTTCGGGCGGCAAGCCGCAGGTGATTGCGACGGCTACCGAGCCTTTTTCAAATGCCTTTCGCGCCGAGTTGCTGGCGCTGAACTCCCCCGGTCATAACGAACTGCACCGCGCGGCCCAGGCCGCCAACCAACTGGCAGTGGTGTATGCCCGCGTCGTCAATACGCTGCTGGGCCTGGGCGCCACCCAGGGGGTCACGGCCAGCCAGGTTCAGGCCGTCGGCGCGCACGGGCAAACCGTCAGGCATCAGCCGCCACACAGCGCCCCCCAAAGCTCCCAGCCTGCCTCTGCAGCCTACACCCTTCAACTCAACAACCCGGCCCTGCTGGCAGAGCTGACCGGCTTGCCAGTGGTCGCAGATTTTCGCAGCCGCGACCTGGCCGCGGGTGGCCAGGGCGCGCCGCTTGCACCGGCTTTTCACCAGGGCGTGTTTGGCCGGCCGGATGAACCCGTATGCGTGCTCAATCTGGGCGGCATCTCAAACCTGAGCGTGTTGCCGCCTGCAGACACACGCGCTGTGCTGGGTTTTGACTGCGGCACGGGCAACGCCCTGATGGACGCCTGGTGCCAGCGTCACACTGGCCAGCCCTTCGACGCCAGCGGCGCCTGGGCTGCCACCGGCGAGCTGATCCCGGCCTTGCTGGCCAGCCTGCTCGATGACCCCTACTTCGCCCTGCCGCCTCCGAAAAGTACCGGCCGCGATCTTTTCAGCGTGGCCTGGTTGGAAGAAAAACTCGCGGCCTTCCCCGAAGCGCGCCCTCAAGACATCCAACATACATTGACTGAATTCACTGTCAGCCCATGTGTGGTGGGCGTGAACAGCTATGCAAAAGATAGCAAATTGCTGATTGTCTGTGGCGGGGGCGCCTTCAACCAGCACCTGATGCAGCGCCTGCAGGCAGGCTTGCCGCAATTGCGGGTTGAATCGTCGGCGTTGCATGGCCTGCCGCCGCTGCAAGTCGAAGCCGCAGCATTTGCCTGGCTGGCGCGCCAGGCCATGCTGGGCCTGCCGGGCAATCTGCCGAGTGTGACCGGTGCGGCCGGGCTGCGGGTGCTGGGAGCGATTTACCCGGCCTGAACTTCCCGGCTGCCCGAAAGCAAAAAGCCGCCTCACGGCGGCCTTTGGGTGGGCGCTAATGGCTCAGGCAGAGAAGCTGGAACCACAGCCGCAAGTGCTGGTGGCGTTCGGGTTCTTGATCACGAACTGGGCGCCTTCAAGGTCGTCCTTGTAATCGATCTCGGCACCGACGAGGTACTGGTAGCTCATGGCGTCAATCAACAGCGACACACCGTTCTTGGTCATGGTGGTGTCGTCTTCGTTGGTGATTTCGTCAAACGTGAAGCCGTACTGGAAACCCGAGCAACCGCCACCCTGCACAAACACACGCAACTTCAGGTCAGGGTTGCCTTCTTCGGCGATCAGGTCCGCCACCTTGGCCGCCGCGCTGTCGGTAAAGACAAAAGGGGCGGGCATTTCGGTCTGGATGTTTTCAGCTACTGCGCTCATGGAGGCTCCGTTCTTCACAATCAATCAATCAGATCATCGTAACGCACTTCAAGCAACCACAAAGGCGGCGCTGACTTGATGGCGCTTGCGCACAGACCCGGGCAGCCAGTCGAGCCTGAGCGTTGAAAGCCCACAGGGCCTAAGGCCGGCCGTAGCCGCTGACCGGCGCTTCCTCGCGGGCCTTCTCGACGTTGTTGGCAGCCAGCGTCAGCAGGGGTTTGTCCCCGGACTCCTGATCAGTGGGTCGCAACTGACCAAAGATGACGGCACCCTGGTGCATTTCAAGCGCCTTGTAGGCGATATCGCCCTGAATTTTTGCCTTGGGCTGCAACTCTAGCAGTTCTGAAGCATGCACCGGGCCCATTACACGGCCATTGATGATGACGTGGTCGGCGTGAATATGGCCGGTGACACAGGCCGACTCGCTGATCACCAGAATGCTGGGGCTGCCCTCGTTGGCGCGAATGTCACCGATCACTTCACCGTCAATGCGCAAGCCATCGGTGAACTTGAGATTGCCTTCAATGCAACTGCCTTGGGCGATAAGGCTGCGAATGGAGGGCTGGGCTTTTTTACCGAACATGGGGAAATTCCTGTTTGACATCCACATTACAACTTGATGGCTTGCACGGAACGCGTCACGGTTCCTTCGATGAGCTTGGCTGAAATCGTTTGTACCACGGCTTGGGGCGGCAAGTCGAGGACACCCTCCACGCGCCGGTACTGTTTGAACTGTAAAGTTTGCGCACCGCCGGACAATCCGGTAGTCCAGGGATTTCCGGCCAGCGTGCCGCTGAATGTCAACTCCAGTTTGCCGTTGAATACCGGCGCATCGCGTACTGGCTGAATGACCAGCACCTGCCATTTCAGCTGCATGTCCGACAGTTTTTCGGCCTGCAGGCCCCGAATGGCCGCACTGTCGGCACCGGCAGCCGGCAACAGCTTCTCAAAAAACCCCAAATCATCACGCAGCAACCGGTTCTCCGACTCCAGTTGCTTGATCTGGCCCACCATCTTTTCCTGCGCGGCTTTCTCGGCCGTCAGCAGGCTGCCTGAAATATTGGCGATTGACTGCGATTTGTTGCGTTCGGAGCGCAGCTCGGCGACCTCCTCACGCAGCTTGCCCAATTCGAGCTTGGCTGCCTTGTCCAGTCCGGCAATGCTGACGCCAAGTTCAAAGGTCCACAGCGCAATGGCAGCGGAAAAACCCAGCATCATCGCGCCCATCGCCCAGCGCAGAGGCCAAGGCATGGAGGTGCGTATGGCCATGCGCGGGGAACTGATGGTCAGACGGCGGCGAAACAGGCGAAACTTCAAAGGCAGACCCTGCGTTTTTATGTCGGGAGGTGCATTGTGCACGCAGTTGACCCCGCAACCGCGACACGCCGGGCCCAGCCCGGTAAAGCGCGGGTAAGGGTTTGCGTCGGCGCCGCTCCAGCGAAAGGCCATGAAAAAAGCCGTCAGGCGCAAACCAGACGGCTTTTCGGGGACAGCAGAAACGTCTTAACGTTTGCTGAACTGCTTGCGGCGGCGTGCCGAACGGAAACCGACCTTTTTACGCTCGACTTCACGGGCGTCACGGGTCACGAAGCCGGCCTGGCTCAACACCGGCTTGAGCGTGGTGTCATAGTCGATCAGGGCACGGGTGATGCCGTGACGGATAGCGCCGGCCTGGCCGGACTCACCGCCGCCATGGACGTTGACCATGATGTCGAAGGTTTCGACGTGGTTGGTCAGGTGCAACGGCTGCTTGCAGATCATGATCGAGGTTTCGCGACCGAAAAAGGTCTGGATGTCCCGGTCGTTGACAGTGATCTTGCCAGTGCCTTTTTTGATAAACACGCGGGCGACGCTGGATTTGCGACGGCCGGTGCCATTGTTCCAATCACCGATCATTTGGCGGCTCCTGCAATTTCAAGCACTTTGGGCTGTTGGGCGGTATGCGGGTGCTCTGCACCACCATAAACCTTGAGTTTCTTGATCATGGCGTAACCGAGCGGGCCCTTGGGCAACATACCTTTGACGGCTTTTTCCAGGGCGCGGCCCGGGAACTTGGTTTGCATGTCGCGGAAATTCGTTGCCGAGATACCGCCGGGGTAACCCGAGTGGCGGTAGTAAATCTTGTCGGTCGACTTGGCGCCGGTGACACGAAGCTGGGCTGCGTTGATGATGACGATGAAGTCACCGGTATCGACGTGAGGCGTATAAATGGCCTTGTGTTTGCCGCGCAAACGGAGAGCAACTTCGCTGGCTACTCGTCCGAGGACCTTATCGGTCGCGTCAATCACAAACCACTCATGCACCACGTCAGCGGGTTTTGCGCTGAAAGTTGTCATGGTTTACTTTTCAAAAGTTGGTTTGAGCAGCCCTTTTCCACGGTCGGTGTTTCTCTGATGGAAACCTCTTAGGTGGGAAAGATACTTCGCCGCGGGGCCAGCCAATCGCTGCGAAGCCCCTGATTATACAAAGTCGGCAGTTTTTCCGCCAGTCCATGCATCCCAAAGGTCAGAAACAGGCCCTTTGAAAGGGCTCCAGACCTAAAAGCCCTCGAATTTTCGGGTGTTTAACATCTGCACGTTGTTTTCCACACACAGGGGCAGCGTGGCCATGCCGGGTTTCCGGCACTCGCGGTAAATACACATGGGCCGGCCGATGAAACTACTGTCGGCGCATGACAGGCGCGGATCGGGCAGGCCCGGCGTGGCGGCAGCGGCAAGCTCCAAGCGCTGAGGCACGACTGGCTGTGCCACCACGGTCGCCGGCGGCGGGTCGGGCGGGGCCGGCTCCGGCAGCGCCTCTTTCCTGCGGACGACACGCCTGGGTGGCACCGGAGACGCTGTAGCCGCCGCATCGTTCTGTCCCGTGCCCGCCCTCTCGGTCGATAGCGGCTGCGCGGTGGACAGCAGCAGCGGCGGCTCTGGCTGCGGCACGACAGCCGGCGTCGGCGCCACCAAGGCCACGTCTTGCGCCGCAGGTTCCCCGCCCTGGCCCATGAGCATCACCGCCGACGCGGCAGCCAGCAGCACGGCGGCCAAAGACGCGCCGGCGCGCCACTGCATGGGCGACTGGATCGGTGCCGATGCAGCCCGCACCCTGGACCGTGGTACGTCGCGCCGGCGGGCTGATGCAAGCAAAGGCTGCGTCGGCTCGTCGGCCGGCACCGGCGCTTTCACGGGTACGGACGCACTGGGCATTTGCCTGCTGCGGCACAGACAAAACCGGCGGGACCCAGATGGCACCCAGTTCGCCACGCCAGTCGAAACGCGACATGCCGTTGGGTGTTTCCAGCCCCATCGCCTGCACCAGCGCGGCCACGGTTTGCGGCCGATTCTTCGGCGCAATGGCCAGTGCCTGGCCTATCGCCTGCACAAACGCCGGGCTGTAAGTCAGGCCAAACTGCTCCTGCACCGTACGCGCCACACGCTCAAACGGCGGCAGGCGGTCGCGTACCGCGCGAAGGGTGGCGGGCAGCGGCGGCTTGTTGCACAGCAAGCCGTGCACCACCGCCGCCAGCGCGTAGAGGTCGGTCCACGGTCCCTGACGCATCTCGGGGGCGCCCGGGTGCTGCTCCAGCGGCGCATAACTGAGCTTGAGGGCGTCGGTCAGGTCCTGCGTCTTGCCGCCTATGGCGTGACGCGCAGCGCCCAGATCCAGCAACACCGGCGGGCCGTTGTCCTGCAGAAAAATATTGTCGGGTGATACATCGCGGTGTACTGCGCTGCCGTGGTGCAAGGTCTTGAGCGCGCCGAGCACCGCCCACAACACCTTGCGCAGCCAGGCCTCGGTCGGCGGGCTGCGCATCTGGGTGCGCGCCGCCTGCAGCGTCATGCCGCGGTACAGCGGCATCACCATGTAGGCGGTCTGGTTGTCCTCCCGATAGCGGAACACCCTGACCAGCGACGGATGATCAAACTGCGCCAGCAGGCGGGCCTCCGCGACAAAAGACTGCAGCCCGGCCGCAAAAGCCGGCTGGTCTGCCGGATCCCGCACGATGACCGCGCCGTCCTGCCCGCGTCCGGCAAGTGCGGCGGGCAGGTATTCCTTGATGGCCACCGGCCGCTGCAGCGAGTGGTCGAAGGCCTGGTAAACCATGCCGAAACCACCGGCGCCGAGCGCGCCCTGCAATTCAAACTCGGCCAGCCGCGTCCCCGGCGCCAGGGCGTCCGCATGGGTGATCAAGGAAACAGGCGTGCCGGACGGCAAGGCAGTCGTGTGCAAAGACAATGGAAACTTTCGTTGCCAATTAGGCATGGGGCCTCCGCTGGCGTCAAGGCAGGCGGTCGGCCGTAGCCCAACACGCGTCATGAAGGTGTTGCAGATTGCAAAACGACCGTCCGTCGTGTTGCCCAGCGCTTTGGAAAGGTCAAAGCGGTAGCGGCCGTTAACATAGGCCCATGTTTAGTTATCGCCACGCCTTCCATGCCGGCAACCACGCCGACGTGCTCAAGCACACCACGCTGATCGCGTTGATGAAGTATCTGACCCAGAAAGACACGGCACTGACCGTGTTTGACACCCACGCGGGTGCCGGCCTGTACCGGCTCGACGGGGATTACACCGAGACCAGCGGCGAGGCCAAAGACGGTGTATTTCGCCTGTTTTCAGCTCCGAATACGCCTCCAGCCCATGGCGAACGGGCGGTCCCAGCTATCAAAACTGTAGCAGTCAAAAAAACCAAAACACCCGCGAACGAGGTACTGGCGCCGGCTCTGCAGGATTACGTCGATCTTCTGCGCAGCCTGAATCAGGCTTTTGCAGAAACCGGCGACTCGGCCCATCTGAAAATTTACCCCGGCTCGCCTTTTATCGCGCAGAAGTTCCTCAGCGGCCGCGACAAGCTCAAGCTGTTTGAACTGCACCCCACCGACTTCAAATCGCTGACCGGCAACATCGAGCAACTCGGCGTGGGCCGGCAGGTCAGCGTGACGCGCGAAGACGGCTTTGAAGTGCTGAGGACCTTTTTACCGCCGCCGGCGCGCCGTGCCATGGTGCTGTGCGACCCCAGCTACGAAATCAAGACCGACTACGCGCGGGTGGTGGTATGCATGGCCGACGCCGTCAAGCGTTTTGCCACCGGCACCTATGTGGTCTGGTACCCGATCATTCCGCGCCCGGAAGCCCACGATCTGCCGCGCAAGCTGAAAACCCTGGCAGTCAAGGCCGGCCGCAGCTGGCTCAACGCGACCCTGACCGTCAAGTCCAGCAAGCTGACCACCGACGAAGCGGGCGACGTGAAACGGCCCGGTTTGCCGGCCAGCGGCATGTTTGTGATCAACCCGCCGCACACGCTGAAGGCCGACCTGCAAGCGGCCCTTCCGCAACTGGTGGCGCGCCTGGGGCAAGACCGCAATGCCGGCTTCACGCTGGAACACGGCGGCTGATACAGCGGGCAGCAAGGACAGGGCCATGGCACTGATTCTGGTGGTTGAAGACGACGATGACATCCGCGGCAACATCGTCCGCCTCTTGAAGCTCGAAGGTTTTGAAACCCTGGCGGCCGCAGATGGCGAAGCCGGACTGGCACAAGCCCGTGCCCACGCGCCCGACCTGATCATCTCGGACGTGAACATGCCCGGCATGGACGGCTTTGCGCTGCTGGCAGCGTTGCGCGCCGACAGCGCTCTGGCCACCACACCTTTTGTGCTGCTGACCGCGCTGGACGACCGTACCAGCATGCGCCGCGGCATGACCACCGGCGCCGATGACTATCTGTCCAAACCCTTCACGCGCACCGAGTTGCTGGACGCCGTGGATGCGCAGATCCGTAAAAAAGCGCGCGTCCAGGATCACATCAACTCGGACCTGGCCGCGCTGGAGTCGCGCCTGCGCGCATCGTTTGCCGACAGTATTGGCGGCAAGCGTGCCGGCGCTTTTGCGCTGGCATTGCCGCCAGCCGGCGGCGACACCAGCCAGGCGCTGCAGGCAACCGTGCTGGTCTCGACCATACGCAACTTCACCTCGTTGGCTGAAAAACTCGACGCCGCCGAAGTCTCGCAATTGCTGACCGAATATTTCGAGCGGACCAGCCAGCCAGTGCTGAAAAACGGCGGGCGCCACCTGAAGTTTGTCGGCGACGGGCTGATGGCGGTGTTTGCCGACACCCTCAGCGGCTCACCGCTGCCGGCGCCACGCCGCGCGATCTCCGCAGCACTGGCCATGGCCCTGGCCACCCAGGAATTCCGCGCCTGGCTGGAGCAACGCTTTCCGGCGCGCGGCCTGCCGCCGTTTGCCATCGGCGTCGGCCTGCACGGCGGTGAAGTCCGCCTGTGCCGCATCGGCGCCGACGACAACCAGGACCTGACCCCGGTCGGCGACACCGTAGGTCTGGCCGCGCGGCTGGAGGCCACCACGCGCGAGCGCGGCTGGACCGTGCTGGCCAGCGGCAGTGTGCTGGCGCAGGCCGGCTCCGGCATACAGACCGGGACGCGCGACAGCCTCGCCTTGCGCGGAGGGCTGCCCGCGCTGGAGGTGGTCGAAATCACCGGGCTGGTCACACAGCTCGACGACAAGATCCACGGCATGGCCAGCCTGACAGAACGAGCGGACGAAGTCAGCGCCGCGGTGAAGATCAATTCCGGCATCACGGCACGCGCCGTCAAGGACGCGCTACAGTCCAAGCTGGCGGCGCTCAGAGGACTGCGTTTTGACGGCGAAGGCGAGGCCATGCGCCTGAAGGGCTATCGCATCACCCAAAAGATCGGCGCAGGCGGCATGACCGAGGTCTATCTGGCCGAGCGTGAAAGCGACGGCCTGCCGATTGTTCTGAAGGTGCTCGATTCAAGCGGCAAAGCGGCGTCGGAGCACCTAGTGCGTTTCATCCAGGAATACGCGCTGCTGTGCAAGATCGACCACCCGCATGTGATCCGCATCCACGACCAGGGCTTCACCGACGACCATGCCTACATCGCCATGGAGTACTTCGAGCGCGGCGACATGCGCGCGCTGTTCGGCCCCGGCATGACGCGCGAACGCGCCCTGACCCTTGTCAGGCAAATTGCGCAGGCGCTGTCGGCCGTCCACAGTCACGGCATCGTGCACCGCGATGTCAAACCTGAAAACGTCATGCTGCGCAACGACGGCAGCATTGCGTTGGCCGACTTCGGCATTGCCAAGTCCATGCTGCAGGCCGAAAGCCTGGGCATGACGCAAACCCGGCATGGCGACGTGGTGGGCACGCCGTATTACCTGAGCCCCGAGCAGGCCGGCGGCCGCGCGGTGACGGCCAGTTCCGACCTCTACAGCCTGGGCGTGATGCTGTTCGAGATGCTGGCCGGCCAGCGCCCTTTTGTGGCCGAGTCGCTGGAACTGCTGCTGGCCAAACACCTGCACGCCGAGACACCGGCGCTGCCGCCGGCCCATGCGACGCTGCAACCGATCGTGAACCGGCTGATGGCCAAGAACCCGCAGGCGCGTTACGCCTCGGCCGATGCACTGCTGGTTGACCTGGCGCGCGCAAGCTCCTGGCCAGCCTGATCGGCAATTAACCGACCGAACGGTCGGTTAATTGATATACTGACGCCAGACTGGCCTTTTAGCGAGCCCCAGCGACCGGAGACAAGCATGTACACCCAATCCCTTGACGTACCCGACGGGACGACTCCAGCGCTGGCGGCCGTGGTGGCCGCGCCTGATGCGCTGCAAACCCGCTTCGACGAAAAAATCGACGCCGACCAGAAGATCGAGCCGCAGGACTGGATGCCCGAGGCCTACCGCCGCACCCTGGTGCGCCAGATCAGCCAGCATGCGCACAGCGAAATCATCGGCATGCAGCCCGAGGGCAACTGGATCTCGCGCGCACCTTCACTCAAGCGTAAGGCGATTTTGCTGGCCAAGGTGCAGGACGAAGGCGGCCATGGCCTCTACCTGTATTCCGCCGCCGAGACCCTGGGTACCTCTCGCGACCAGTTGCTCGACGCGCTGCACACCGGCAAGGCCAAATACAGCTCCATCTTCAACTACCCGACCCTGCTGTGGGCCGATGTCGGCGTGATCGGCTGGCTGGTCGACGGCGCAGCCATCATGAACCAGGTGCCGATCTGTCGCTGCTCTTATGGCCCCTACGCCCGCGCAATGATCCGCATCTGCAAGGAAGAAAGTTTTCACCAGCGCCAGGGCTTTGAAAGCCTGATGGTGCAAATGCGGGGCACGCCCGAGCAGCGCGCCATGGTGCAGGATGCGGTGAACCGCTGGTGGTGGCCGGTGCTTGCGATGTTCGGCCCGCCTGACGCGGCCAGCACCAACAGCGCCCAGGGCATGCGCTGGGGCATCAAACGCCTGTCCAACGACGAATTGCGCCAGAAATTTGTTGACGCCACAGTGCCGCAAGCTGCGATTCTCGGCGTCACTTTGCCCGACCCCGACCTCAAGTGGAACGAGGAGCGCCAGCAGCACGACTACGGCGCCATCGACTGGGACGAGTTCTGGGAAGTTGTCAACGGCAACGGCCCGTGTAACAAAGAGCGGCTGGCCAATCGCGTGAAAGCGCATGACGACGGCCAGTGGGTGCGCGATGCGGCGCAGGCCTATGCCGCCAAACAGCGCGCACGGGCGCTGAAGGAGGCGGCATGACTACCCCGCAAAATGAGTGGCCGCTTTGGGAGGTGTTCGTGCGCAGCAAGCAGGGGCTGGAGCACAAACATTGCGGCAGCCTGCACGCGGTTGATGCGCAGCAGGCGCTGCAGATGGCACGCGATGTTTACACCCGGCGCCAGGAGGGCGTGAGCATTTGGGTGGTTCCGTCCAGCACCATCACTGCCAGCGAACCGGACGACAAGGCCGAATTCTTCGAGCCCATGGCCGACAAGATTTACCGGCATCCGACTTTTTACGCGATCCCCGACGAAGTGGGCCACATGTGATGAATGCCGTCGCCTCTTCTGTCCATGCCTCACTGAAACAATTGCTGCACCTGGCCGACAACGCGCTGGTGCTGGGCCAGCGCAATGCCGAGTGGTGCGGCAACGGGCCGGTGCTCGAAGAAGACATCGCTCTCGCCAACATGAGCCTGGACCTGATCGGCCAGGCGCGTATGTTGTACCAGCACGCCGCAACCGTCAGTGGAGGCGGCGCCTCGGAGGATTCGCTGGCCTACTTCCGCAATGCCGACGACTTCCGCAACTTCACGCTGCTCGAACTGCCGCATGCCTCGGCGACGTCGGAGCGCGACTACGCGGTGACGATTGTTCGCAACTTCCTCTACAGCGCCTTCATGCTGCTGCAGTGGGAGGCGCTGCAGGCATCGAACGATGCGCAGCTTGCAGGCATCGCCGGCAAGTCGCTCAAGGAAGTGCGTTACCACTTCCGCCATTCGCGCGATTGGCTGATTCGATTGGGTGACGGCACGACCGAGTCGCATCAACGCACGCAAGCCGCCCTGAACCAATTAATGCCTTACACGGCGGAATTCTGGACTTCTGATAGGCCGGCGCTGCGAGCGCCATGGGACGGGTTGGTCAACGATGCACTGAAAGAAGCCGGGTTGCTGCGCCCGTCTGTTCAAGCCAGCCTGCCACACGGCAAGACCGGCCAGCACAGCGACCACCTGGCGCCGCTGCTGGCCGACATGCAGTCGCTGGCGCGCGCCCATCCGCGGGCTCTATGGTGAACGCTTCGCGCTCACCACGAGCTTCAGGAAGCTTTTATGGAACACCCCCCCCAAACGGGTGGTGGTGGTGGTGATGCAGGCCGCCAGCCGGGTGCAGCAGGTCTGGGACGCGCTGGACGCGGTGCCCGACCCGGAAATCCCTGTCGTGTCGATTCGCGAGCTCGGCATCCTCCGAGACGTGCGCGAAGATGATGAAGGTCTCGAAATCATCATCACCCCAACCTATAGCGGTTGCCCGGCCATGGACCAGATCGCCGACGACATCCACACGGCACTTGCGCAGCAGCAGCTCAGCGCGCGCATCACCACACAGCTCGCTCCGGCCTGGACCACCGACTGGATCACGGCGGCCGCCAAAACCAAGCTGCGCAGCTATGGCATTGCGCCGCCACACACTCTGGTACCGGGCAGCGACAAAGTCATCCGCTTTGCGCCACGCCATGCTGCCGAAGCCGTGGCCTGCCCGCAATGCGGCTCACTCAACACCACCGAAACCTCGCACTTTGGCTCCACCGCCTGCAAGGCGCTTTACAAGTGCCTGGACTGCCTGGAACCGTTCGACTACTTCAAAAGTTATTGATGCCCCCACGTTCGCTCACTCCGTGTAGCTCTCTGCCCCCCGAGGGGGCGATACGCCTGCGGCCCGGCAAAGCCGGTTCCGCGGCCCCGGCTGGTCAAGAGAACACCGGCAACTGACTTCACATGTCCTACTTCCATTCACTCACCATTTCACGCGTCACACCCGAAGCCGCAGGTGCCGTGGTGCTCAGCTTTGCGATCCCGCCCGAGCTGCAGGATCTCTACCGCTTCAATCCAGGGCAGTTCCTCACGCTCAGAGCGACCATAAACACCGAGTCGGTACGCCGTAGTTATTCGATCTGCAGCAGCACGCAACTGCTGGCCGCGCGCGGCGAAATCGAGGTGGGCATCAAACCGGTTGAAGGCGGCGCTTTTTCCAACTGGGCCACGCACTTACAAGCCGGCGACACCCTGGACGTGATGCCGCCCGAGGGCCGTTTCACGCCGCGCATCACGGGCGCGGTGCACCGCGTGGGCTGGGCCGCGGGCTCGGGCATCACACCGCTGCTGTCCATCATCGCCAGCACGCTGGCCGGCGAAACCGACTCCACGTTCACACTGGTGTACTGCAACCAGCGCAGCAGCTCCATCCTGTTCAACGAAGCGCTGCAGGACCTGAAGGACCGCTACCCGGCGCGCCTCAATTTGATCCACCTGCTGTCGCGCCAGGCGCAGGAAGTCGCACTGTTCAATGGTCGGCTCGATGTGGCCAAAGCCAGCCAGTTGCTGGCCAGCCTGATTCCTCCTGCTGGCATCGCCGAGACTTTCATTTGCGGCCCCGAGGCCATGATTGAGGCTTGCGAGCAGGCGCTGCGGGCCGCAGGGGTGCCGCGCGAGCGCATCCACAGCGAACGGTTCACGAGTTCCGTCCAGCCCGCAGACGCCATCAATTCACTAGCTGTTCACGCCCGCCAGCAAAGGGCTGAAGGCCAAAATGGCTTGCAATCCGGAAGCGTTGCGGGCCCCATCCGCCTGTCGGTGCAACTGGACGGCAAATCGTACGAACTGCGCATGCACGACCATGAACGCGTGCTCGACGTGGCGCTGGCGGCGGGGTTGGACCTGCCCTATAGCTGCAAGGGCGGCGTCTGTTGCACCTGCCGCGCCAAGGTGATTGCAGGCCAGGTTCACATGGAAAAAAACTTCACGCTGGAAGACTGGGAAGTGAAAAAAGGCTTTGTGCTGAGCTGCCAGGCGCGGCCACTGAGCGACAGCGTTTCCATCAGCTATGACGATCGTTAGGGATTTATCAATGCGGACTTGATTCGCAATCCATGCGCATGGACCACGCCGGTAGTTGTTGATGCATGGATCCCGGGTCCAGCCCGGGATGACAGTCAGCGCGTGCGCGAGTTCCAGACGTGCAATTCGAAAAAAGCGTTCTGCGCCGCTATTTTCATCTGGCGGAAAACCGCGCGCGTGGCGTGCTCAGCGGCCTGCTCCCAGCGGGCAATCGCCTGCAACTCTTCGCTGGACCGCAAGTCAGCCGGATTTTCGGCGCGCAGGGAGCGAACGGCCAGCCATTCCACATAAGCACCGCGCACAGCGGATGCGCCTCCCAGCGCGTGCTCCAGCACCTCCACGAACTTTTGTTCGGCAGACTCGCGCTGTGTTGCAGTGAGTCCGTCGGCTGACTGCAGCGACGCGTTGTAGTTGCTCTGCATATACATGGAGGGGTGGGCTCGCAAGGTGAGAAAAACACAATTTTATCGCCAACAGGCCCGCCGGCCGCGCTCAATACGTGAGCGCCGCGCTTTTGCCCCAGAACACGCGGTAGGCAAACACGGTGTAGCCAATGATCATGGGCAGCACCACCGCCGCACCGACCAGAATCACACCCATGGCAGCCGGTGCCGTCGCAGCCTGCCAGATGGTGATGCGGTCTATCACCAGCCACGGAAACAGACTGTAGGCCAGGCCGTAAAACGCCAGCAAAAAGACACCCACCGTAGCACCAAAAGGGACCCAGGCGCCATATTCATTGCCCTCTGCAAGACGCACCGGCAGGCGCTGCAGGCTGCGGTAAATCACCGCGAACAACACCGCCGTCGCGGCCGGAATCGGGATCAGCAGCACGATGTTGGGAAAAGAAAACCATTTGGCAAAAATGCTGGGGCTAACCAGCGGCGTGGCGATCGAGATCGCGGCCACGCCAGCCATGGTGAAGAGCAGGCTGGCACGCGCCCAGCGCACTGCGTGCAGCTGCAGCGCACCTTCGGATTTGATGATCAGCCAGCCCGCACCGAGCAGGCAGTAGGCGGCGACCAGCGCCAGGCCGATCACTGCATTGAACAGCATCACCCACCACGTCGATGCAAAGCCTGTGATCAGCGAACCCAGCATATAACCCTGGGACCAGCTGGCCAGCAGCGAGCCGGTGTAGAAGAGGCGGTTCCACAACGGCTTGTGCGCGGCCCGCGCCTTAACTCGGAAGTCAAAGGCCACGCCACGCAAGGTCAGGCCGATCAGCATGAAAGCCACCGGCAGATACAGCGCGCCCAGAATCACGCCATGCGCCATCGGAAACACGGTCAGCATGATGCCTACGCCCAGCACCAGCCAGGTTTCGTTGGCATCCCAGAAGGGGCCAATGCTGGCAATCATGCTGTCTTTGTCGTCGTCGCTGGCGCGGCGCATCAGCACACCCACGCCCAGGTCGTAACCATCAAGAATCACATAGGCCAGCATTGCCAGGCCCATGACCACCAGAAAAACAATCGGCATCCAGCCGGCGGCCTGCGTCAGGTCGGGCGCAAGATCAAGCATTGGCAGCTCCTTCCTTTTCCGGGTAGTTGACGACGTTGAGTTCCCTCTCGGTGTCGCCGGCGGTGTTACCGTCGCCAAAGGGCTTGTCGGCGTGTTTCTTGTGACGCGCCAGGTGAAACACCACCGAGATATAGGCGACGATCAGTGCCGCATACAGCGCGAGGTACAGGGCCAGGGTCAACGCAATACGGGGTGCGGGGACCTGCGATGCCGCCTCGGCCGAGGTCAGCACACCGGTCACCAGCCAGGGCTGGCGGCCAATCTCGGTGACATACCAGCCGGCGATCAGCGCTATCCAGCCGGCAAAGGTCATGGCCACCAGCATGCGCAATTGCCAACGCTTCAGCTCCTGCGGGGGAACAACCTCTTTACCAGCCAGGGCCGCGGGCCTGGCTTCGCCGGCCCGCAGGCGCAGCGCCACCTCGGGGGGCAGTGAACCACGCGGAGCGGGGAACGTGGGGGCTGTTTTTTTCCACGGTGCGAGCTGAAAGGCACTGGCCCAGCTGACCAACAGCATCAGCATGCCCATGCCAACCATGATGCGAAACGCCCAGAACACCGGCGCCACCGGCGGGTGTTTGCCTTCAAACTGATCCAGACCCTTGATCTCACCGTCCCACGAATGGGTCAGGTACAGCGACGCCAGTTTTGGAATGGCGATTTCGTAGCGGTTTTCCTTGGCCTTTTCATCGGGCAAGGCAAACAGAATCGCTGGCGCCCCTTTTTCGGTTTTCCAGATGCCCTCCATGGCGGCCAGCTTGGCGGGCTGGTGCTCCAAAGTGTTCAGGCCATGCAGGTCACCGGCGATGATCTGCAGCGGAATCAGCAGGGCGGCAAGATAAACACCGGTTTTCAGGCTGGCCATCACTTCAGCGGTTTTGTCATCGCGCAGCCAGCGGTAGGCCGAAATACCCGCCACCAGAAAAGCCACGGTCAGGCCCGAGGCCAGCATCATGTGGGTGAAGCGGTAGGGAAAGGACGGGTTGAAAATCACCTCCAGCCAGCTCGTCACATGCGCTTGACCGTTGATCATCTCGAAGCCGGCAGGCGTGTGCATCCAGGAGTTAAGCGCCAAAATCCAGAAGGCCGACAGCGTGGTGCCCCCCGCGACCAGCAGGGTAGCGATGGTGTGCATGCGCTCACTGACCCGTTCACGCGCAAACAACATCACACCCAACATGGTCGCCTCCAGAAAGAAGGCAGTGAGCACCTCGTAGGCCAGCAAGGGCCCCGCAATGTTGCCGACTTTTTCCATGTAACCGGGCCAGTTGGTGCCGAACTGGAAACTCATGGTGATGCCGCTGACCACACCGAGCGCAAAAGTCAGTGCAAAAATTTTCACCCAAAACTGGTAGGCGTCCATCCAGTGCTGCTGGCCGGTTTTGACAAAACGCAGCTTGAAAAACAGCAACACCCAACCCAGCGAAATGCTGATGGTGGGGAACAGGATGTGAAAAGTGATGTTGGCCGCAAACTGGATGCGGGCCAACAGGAATGCGTCGAGACCGTCCATCATCAACTCCGGTTATTTTTTTCGGGACTATTGGCCAGTGGGGCTGCCAGCTTGGGTGCGGCGGCGCGGCCTGTCAGCCCGGCTTTGACCGTGCTGCTCACCTTGTCAGTGAGCTCCAGCAGCTTCTGCACCTTGGCGCCCATCTTCATGAGTTTGATCAGCGTGGTCGAATCCATCTTCTGCACGTCTGCCAGCCAGCCGGTCATGAGTTCGACCAAGTCATGCATCTGCTTCATGCGCGCCTGGGCGTGGATGTCATCGCTGGTGGACGGCTGCTCCATCAGCGCGTCGCGCAGCATGGACAGGGTGGGGTCAATCTCGCGTTTGCGCCGCTCTTCAGCCAAGGTGCGAAAAATTGCCCACACGTCTTCGGGCGCCTGAAAGTACTCGCGCCTGTCGTTGGGCAGGTGTTGCAGCCGCACCAGGTTCCACGATTGAAGCTCTTTCAAACCCATGCTGACGTTGGAGCGTGAAAAAGCCAGCGCCTCGCCAATCTCGTCTGCATTGAGCGCACGCGGCGACACATACAGCAGCGCATAAATCTGCCCCACGGTGCGGTTGATGCCCCAGCGGCTGCCCATTTCGCCAAAATGCAAAACAAAACGCTGGGTCAGGGGGGCGAGGTTCATGGTTTTAGTTTATTGAATTTTCAGGAATTACTGAAATTATAGGAAGTCAATGATGAAAATCAAGTCGATGTTGTTTTCCATGGCGCTCCAAAGGGTTTTGCGGCCTGTCAAAAAGATGGGGGCCGTCCAAATGAGGGATGCACGGTGCGCCCAGCAACACCTAAACTCGCGGCTGCGGGGTTTGGCGCTTATTTATTTGGCTGAGGAGTGGCGGTGAAGATCGAATATTCTTTTAAAAACAATAACTTGAGCGTTTTTAGCAGGCCCAGAGTATTGAGCACGGCCAGTTTATCGAGCAAGTTTTGCTCTATGCGTTAAGTTAAACCGCAGATGAAGCGCTCTCTCGCATACCCACTTTCTGTCATCGCTGTTCTTGCAGCATGCTTCGGCACGTATAGGCTTGGTCTGGGCGTCGGGGCGGCTCACGCTAAGGAAGCGTTCGGCTCAGTTCTCGCATCAGTCCAAGCGGACCTGGGCTTGACCAAATTACGAAGGCTGCGCGTGTTGGAGGCAGACCTTGCCCGTGGTTGTTCGAAGGAAGCTTTGGCAAAGTGATCTTGCCCCCGAAAAACGTACTCCATAGCTGATGTGAAAATTCAGTAATTGGAGATGAGA